>NZ_JBNPUY010000003.1:0-643967 GCF_051168395.1 Bradyrhizobium sp. HKCCYLRH1030
ATCGTCGGCTGCGACCCCAAGGCGGATTCGACCCGCCTGATCCTGCACGCCAAGGCGCAGGACACGATCCTGAGCCTGGCCGCTGCCGCGGGCAGCGTCGAGGACCTCGAGATCGAGGAGGTCATGAAGGTCGGCTATCGCGACATCCGCTGCGTCGAGTCCGGCGGTCCGGAGCCGGGCGTCGGCTGCGCCGGCCGCGGCGTCATCACCTCGATCAACTTCCTGGAGGAGAACGGCGCCTACGAGGACATCGACTACGTGTCCTACGACGTGCTCGGCGACGTCGTGTGCGGCGGCTTCGCGATGCCGATCCGCGAGAACAAGGCGCAGGAAATCTACATCGTGATGTCCGGCGAGATGATGGCGATGTATGCCGCCAACAACATCTCCAAGGGCATTCTGAAATATGCGAATTCCGGCGGCGTGCGCCTGGGCGGCCTGGTCTGCAACGAGCGTCAGACCGACAAGGAGCTGGAGCTGGCGGAGGCTCTCGCCAAGAAGCTCGGCACCCAGCTGATCTACTTCGTGCCGCGCGACAACATCGTGCAGCACGCCGAGCTGCGCCGCATGACCGTGCTGGAATATGCGCCGGATTCGGTCCAGGCCGGGCACTACCGCTCGCTGGCGCAGAAGATCCACAACAACGGCGGCAAGGGCATCATCCCGACCCCGATCACGATGGACGAGCTCGAGGACATGCTGATGGAGCACGGCATCATGAAGGCCGTCGACGAAACCCAGATCGGAAAGACTGCCGCCGAACTCGCCGCAACGGCTTAAGCAGTCTTGGTACCGGCCTTCCTCCCGTCGGAAGGCCGGTACCTCATCGCATGTCCCGTCGGCGCGCGGCAGGGGATCAAGCTATGACCATCGCAATCGTGGGCGTCTCGGAGTCCGTCGCTGCCGGCCTGCAACCGTCGCCGCGCAACGGCTCCTGCGAAGAGAACGCGCGGCATCACGGCCGCCAGATTTACCGCCTGCTGACCGGCGTCGATCCCGACGAGGCGCTGATCGACAGTGACATCGGTTTCGATCGTCACGTCATCGCATCCGTTCTCGCCGTTTCAGCGATGGAGCATGGCGCGCTGGCGGAGCGCGCGGGGCTTTCGACCGTCGAACTGATCGCACTGCTGGCGCAGTTGTTTCCGGCAGCCTCGATCGACTCCTCATGGCTGCCGATCACCGGGGCCGTGGCCGCGCCGGACGAGGACGAAATCACGATGGTGCGCGATCTGCTCGCCGCGCAGCGCTCCACGGACGGCGAGGTAGGCCGCTGGCTCGCGGCCATGGTGGCGCGTCGCGCGATGGAGCCCAACCATCTCTGGGAAGACCTGGGCCTGCGCGAGCGCTCCGAATTGTCGCGCCTGCTGATGCGCCACTTCGCGCCGTTGGCGAGCCGCAACACCAGCAACATGCGCTGGAAGCGCTTCTTCTACCGCATGCTGTGCGAGGATGATGGCTTCGTGATGTGCACGACGCCGGTCTGTACCCAGTGCAACGACTTCCAGCTCTGCTTCGGCGAGGAGAGCGGCGAGAGCCGGATGGCCGAACGGCGGCGCGAGGTGGCGCTGCAGGAGGCGGCGGGCGCCGCGATGTGAGTTCGAGGACCGTGATGATGTTGATGGACAGCCAGCTTGGATCCCCGTGCAACTCCGACGGCGGACGTTGTCCTCAGGCGGAGACCTGCGAAGCTGGCGAGATCCTGATGCGTCGATGCGAGGACGCGCTGCGCCGGGCCGGGTTGCGCCCCACCCAGCAGCGTCAGCAACTGAGCCGGATTCTGTTCGGCGGCGGTGACCGCCACATCACCGCCGACGCGCTCTATGCCGCAGCCGTTGCTTCGGGCATGAAGATCTCGCAGGCCACCATCTACAACACGCTCAACCAGTTCGTGGAGCTGGGCCTGCTGCGCCAAATTGGCGTGGACGGCTCGAAATCGTTCTTCGACACCAATACGACCGTGCACCCGCACTTCTTCTACGAGGACGAAGGCGCGCTCGTCGATGTGCCCGGACAGGTCGCGTTCGAGCAGATGCCCGAGCCGCTGCCGGGTTATGGCATGGAGCGGATCGACATCGTCATTCATCTGCGCCGCAGGCGTCACGCCTGACGGCAGCGCAGGTCGCCACGCGGTCCAGGCGCTGCGCGGGCATGTCTCTCTGCGTCGACGTTCGACGTTCGATGTCCGACGCTGTTACGAATCCGACAATTCGGGGCGTTGGAAAAACAATCAGATATTCAATTGGTTGGCGTGGTGTCCGGCGGTGGCATGGCCGTTGCTGAGTGAATGGCAGGCCGCAACGGAGCGTCGTGCTTCTGGCGGCCGCACACAGGTTGCGACGGAGCGAGTGAATGCCAGACGTCTCCGGACAGCGCGGGTCTAGGAATGCCCGAGATGCCGGCTCTGCCCACGGGGGCACAGCCTCGGGGAGCCCGATGCCCCGGGTCATCCTCAACGATACCACGCTCCGCGACGGCGAACAGGCGCCGGGCGTCGCCTTCGCCCTCGGCGAGAAGGTCGCGATCGCTCGTGCGCTCGCCCGTGCCGGCGTTCCCGAGATCGAGGCCGGCACGCCGGCGATGGGGGCCGACGAGATCGCGGCGATCAGGGCGATCGTCGAGGCCGGTCTGCCCGCGACCATCATCGGCTGGTGCCGGATGCGCGAGGCGGATGTCGATGCGGCGATCGCGGCCGGCGTCTCGATGGTGAATGTCTCCATCCCGACATCCGACGTGCAGATCGCCGCCAAGCTCGGCGGCAGCCGCAGCGCCGCGCTGGAGCTGCTCAAGCGCGTGGTCGGCTATGCGCGAAGCCGCGGACTGGCCGTTGCCGTCGGCGGTGAGGATTCGTCGCGCGCCGATGTCGGCTTTCTCGCCGAGGTGATCGCGACCGCGAAGTCGCTCGGTGCCCGACGCTTCCGCGTCGCCGATACACTGAGCGTGCTCGATCCCGACGCGACGTCAGCCCTGGTCGGCGCCTTGCGTGCGACCACGGACCTGGAGATCGAGTTTCACGGCCATGACGATCTCGGTCTTGCCACCGCCAACACGCTGGCGGCGGTCAAGGCGGGCGCGACCCATGCGTCGGTCACCGTGATCGGCCTCGGCGAGCGTGCCGGCAATGCCCCGCTGGAAGAGGTCGCGGTCGCGCTGCGGCAGCTCTACCGGCGCGAGACCGGCATCGTGCTGGCCGAGCTCGATCACGTCGCCAATGTCGTGGCGGCCGCCGCGGCACGCGCCATTCCACTCAACAAGGCCATCGTTGGCGAGCACGTCTTCACCCATGAATCCGGCATTCACGTCGACGGCCTGCTGAAGGATCAGCGCACCTACCAGGCGCTCGATCCGGTACTGTTCGGCCGCTCCAATCGGATCGTGATCGGGAAGCATTCCGGGCTGTCGGCGATCACCTCGTTGCTGTCGGATTTGCGGCTGCCGGCGAGCGCCGACCAGGCCCAGCGCATCCTGGCGCGGGTGCGCAGGCATGCCGTCGCTCACAAGGGGCCGGTGCCGAAGGAGGCCGTTGCGGCCATCTGGCGCGAAGTCTGCGATCACCCGCTGGCGAGCTTTGCCTGATCATGAGCGACATCGTCGATACCCCCATTGCAGAGCCGATCGTCGTCGAGGCGAGCCGGCCTTCGCTGCTTCGCCTGATCCGCGAGGACATTGCGTGTGTCCGCTCGCGCGATCCGGCGGCGCGCAGCGAAATCGAGACACTGCTGACCTATCCCGGCATTCACGCGCTGATCTGGCACCGCCTGGCGCATCGGCTGTGGATCCGCGGCTGGCGTTTTCCGGCGCGCTTGTTGTCGTGGCTCGGACGTTTCCTGTCGAATGTCGACATTCATCCGGGCGCCGAAATCGGCCGCCGCTTCTTCATCGATCATGGCGCCTGCGTCGTGATCGGCGAGACCGCGGAGGTCGGCGACGATGTCACGTTGTATCACGGCGTCACCCTGGGAGGTACGTCGTGGTCGCCAGGCAAGCGGCATCCGACGCTGGACAGCGGTGTCGTCGTCGGCGCCGGCGCCAAGATTCTCGGACCGATCACCATCGGTCCGCGGACCCGCGTCGGTGCCAACTCCGTCGTCATCCAGAGCACGCCGCCCGACGTCACGGTGGTCGGGATCCCCGCCAAGGTGGTGCGGCCTGAGTTCACCCATCGGCGGACCGTCGGACGGATCGATCTGGACCATCATTTGATGCCTGATCCGGTCGGTGAAGCCCTTTCCGTGATGCTGGACCGGATCGAATTCCTCGAGGCGCAGCTCGCTCACACCAGGCAGAGGATGCGTCAGGGACCGCCGCCTCCGGCGCCGACCTCTCTCTGCGAGGTTGATCCGATTTCGAGTCAAGGAGCAAAGCAATGACTGCGGCAACGCCGAACGTTCTGGACGAACTGAAGAAGACCTCCGCGGCCGAGGAGTTCTTCAAGCTGCTCGGTGTCGACTACGATCCCAAGGTGCTCAACGTCTGCCGGCTGCATATCCTCCGCCGGATGGGGCAGTACCTCGTCAGCGAGGACTTCTCCGGCGTTTCCAGTGAGGACGTCGCAGCCCGCTGCAAATCGTTCCTGGAGCAGGCCTATCAGGACTTCCTCGTCTCGACGCCGCTCGATCAGCGGGTGTTCAAGGTGCTCAAGGAGGCGGTGGCGCCGCCGAAGCCGGCTCCAAAGCCGTTCGTGTCGCTGACGACGCTCAAGTAGCGCATGAACTGACGATCGCTCCCACCAGCGCCGCCAGCACGACTGGCGGCGCTTCTGCGTTCAAGCGAGCCGTGCGCTTTCAAGTTCCTGTCGCATTCCCGACGCGTGTTGCTTGCGACGTGTCGGACCTCGTCGGCGAGTTTTCAGAAGCAGATCGGGTTCATGCGCCAAGGTGTTGAATCCGTGCCAATAATCATCGCGGCCGAAACTGGTACGACAATTGCTGTCCTGATCGCAGGACTACACACCCGGAGTGATCGCATGCATATCGTCGTCTGCATCAAGCAGGTTCCGGACTCCGCGCAGATCCGCGTTCATCCGGTGACCAACACCATCATGCGCCAGGGTGTGCCGACCATCATCAACCCTTACGACCTGTTTGCGCTCGAGGCGGCGCTGCAACTGCGCGACAAGTTCGGCGGCGAAGTGACGGTGCTGACCATGGGACCGCCGTCCGCCGAGGACTCGCTGCGCCGGGCGCTGACCTACGGCGCCGACCGCGCCGTGCTGCTGACCGATCGCTTCTTCGCTGGCGCCGATACGCTGGCAACCACCTATGCGCTGGCGACAGCCATTCGCAAGGTCAGCGAGACCTTTGGCGCGCCCGACATCGTGTTCACCGGCAAGCAGACGATCGACGGCGACACCGCCCAGGTCGGCCCGGGCATCGCCAAGCGGCTGGGCCTGCTGCAGCTGACCTACGTGGCGAAGATCCGCGAGGTCGATCCTGTCGCGCGCACCATCGAAGCCGAGCGCCGCTCCGAGGGGGGCGTTCAAGTGCTGAAGACCAAGCTGCCGTGCCTGGTGACGATGCTGGAGGCGACCAACGAGATCCGCCGCGGCGCCATGGCCGATGCGCTCCGTGCGGCGCGCGCTCAGATCGTCACCTGGAGCGCCAAGGACGCCGGCGTCGAGGACATCTCGAAGTGCGGCTTGAAGGGCTCGCCGACCATCGTGAAGCGGGTCTTCGCGCCGTCGGCCCGGGCGGAGAAGGCAACCATGGTCGACTTCTCGAGTCGCGCGCCGGCCGACGCCCTGATCGAGGAATTGTTCAAGCGGCAGCCGAAGCTCGAAGCCGACCTGACGACGTCAGCGCACGGCTTCTGATCCAGACGGCTTTTGACGGACCAAGGGACGACGATCATGAGCGAACCCACCAAAGCACCGCCCGCCGCAGCCGGTCGCGCCGCGACCAAGAAGGAGCTGCCCGAGCATTTCAAGGCCTACAAGCACGTCTGGGTGTTCATCGAGCAGGAGCGCGGCCAGGTCCACCCGGTATCCTGGGAGCTGATGGGCGCCGGACGCAAGCTCGCCGACAAGCTGAAGGTCGATCTCGCGGCCGTCGTGATCGGTCCTCCCGGAGAAGCCGTGCAGCATGCTGCCGCGGAGTCGTTCTGCTATGGCGCCGATCTCGCCTACATCGTCGCGGACGGCGTTCTCACCGACTATCGCAACGAAGCCTACACCAAGGCGCTGACCGACGTCGTCAACACCTTCAAGCCGGAGATCCTGCTGCTCGGCGCCACCACGCTCGGCCGCGACCTCGCCGGCTCCGTCGCGACAACGCTGCTCACGGGTCTGACCGCCGACTGCACCGAGCTCGACGTCGATGCCGACGGCTCGCTGGCCGCGACGCGTCCGACCTTCGGCGGCTCGCTGCTCTGCACGATCTACACGCTGAACTATCGGCCGCAGATGGCCACCGTCCGCCCGCGCGTGATGCCGATGCCGGACCGCGTCGAGAAACCCGCCAGTCGCATCATCGAGCACAAGCTCGGTCTCGTCGAGGAGGACATCGTCACCAAGGTGCTGTCCTTCATTCCGGATCGCGATTCCGCCAAGTCCAATCTCGCCTATGCCGACATCGTCGTGGCGGGCGGGCTCGGGCTTGGCTCGCCGGAGAACTTCCAGCTCGTCAAGGGGCTCGCCGCGGTGCTCGGCGCCGACTTCGGCTGCTCGCGGCCGCTGGTGCAGAAGGGCTGGGTGACCTCGGATCGCCAGATCGGCCAGACCGGCAAGACCATTCGGCCCAAGCTCTACATCGCCGCGGGCATCTCCGGCGCGATCCAGCATCGGGTCGGTGTCGAGGGCGCCGACCTGATCGTTGCCATCAACACCGACAAGAACGCGCCGATCTTCGACTTCGCGCATGTCGGCATCGTCACCGATGCGATCCGGCTGCTGCCCGCGCTGACGGAGGCATTCCGCGCGCGTCTGTCGCCGCATTCGCGCGATCGCATCGCAAGCTAGGCACCAGAGAGGGAGCAGGGCAATGATCGAGGAACGTTTCGACGCGATCGTCGTGGGTGCCGGCATGGCCGGTAATGCGGCTGCGCTGACCATGGCCAAGCGCGGCATGAAGGTGCTGCAGCTCGAGCGCGGCGAGTATTCCGGCTCCAAGAACGTGCAGGGCGCGATCCTCTACGCCGACATGCTGGAGAAGCTGATTCCGGACTTCCGCGAGGAAGCGCCGCTGGAACGCCATCTGGTCGAGCAGCGCTTCTGGATGCTCGACGACAAGTCGCATGTCGGCCTGCACTACAAGTCGGACGACTTCAACGAGGAAAAGCCGAACCGTTACACGATCATCCGCGCCCAGTTCGACAAATGGTTCTCGTCCAAGGTCAAGGAGGCTGGCGCCACCGTGCTGTGCGAGACCACCGTGACCGAGCTCGCGCAGGATGCCTATGGCAAGGTGATCGGCGTCAGAACCGATCGGCGCGATGGTGAGATCCATGCCGACGTCGTCGTGCTGGCCGAGGGCGTCAACGGCCTGCTCGGAACCCGCGCCGGCCTGCGCGAGCGGCCGAAGCCGGAGAACGTCGCTCTCGCGGTCAAGGAGATGCACTTCCTGCCGCGCGAAACGATCGAGGCGCGCTTCAACCTGAAGGGCGACGAAGGGGCCGTCATCGAGGCCGTCGGCACGATTTCCCGCGGCATGACCGGCATGGGCTTCATCTATTCCAACAAGGAGTGCATTTCGCTCGGCATCGGCTGCCTCGTCTCCGACTTCCAGAAGACCGGCGAGACGCCATACGGCCTGCTCGAGCGGTTCAAGCAGCATCCGTCGGTGGCGCCGCTGATCGAGGGGTCGGAAGTCAAGGAGTACTCGGCGCACCTGATTCCCGAGGGCGGCTACAACGCGATCCCGCAGCTCTGCGGCGATGGCTGGGTGGTGGTCGGCGATGCCGCCCAGCTCAACAATGCCGTCCACCGCGAGGGATCCAATCTCGCGATGACCTCCGGCCGCATCGCCGCCGAGGCGATCTTCCAGGTGAAGTCGCGCCGCGATCCGATGACCAAGGAGAACCTCGCGCTCTACAAGAAGATGCTGGAGGACTCCTTCGTCATCAAGGACCTGAAGAAATACAAGGACATGCCGGCGCTGCTGCACAACCAGTCGCAGAACTTCTTCCTGACCTATCCGCAGCTCGTCTCCAAGGCGATGCAGAACTTCGTGCGCGTCGACGGCACGCCGAAGAAGGAGAAGGAAAGCAGCACCGTGCGCTCCTTCGTGAATGCAAGGTCATGGACCGGCCTGTTCGGTGACGCCTTCAGGTTTGCTCGGGCGTGGCGATGATTGGTGAATGAACGAAACAGCTCAGGCGAGGGAGATCAGACATGAGCACGGACGTCGCAGTCAGGGTCGAAGACAAGCTGTTCTATAATCGCTATCAGGTCGATCCCGGCCGGGCCCATATCAAGGTCCGTCCGCATACCACGCCGACGCCGCAGTTGAAGGCGCTTCTCAAGGCCTGCCCGGCACGCTGCTACGAACTCAACGACAAGGGCCAGGTCGAGATCACGGTCGACGGCTGCATCGAATGCGGCACCTGCCGGGTCATCGGCGAGGCCAGCGGCGACATCGAGTGGAGCTATCCGCGCGGCGGCTACGGCGTGCTGTTCAAGTTCGGCTGACGCCGTCGGATCATGCCGTCGACGGGGTGCCGCAAACGCAGCGCCGGATCATCAATCCTGTATTGTGTTTGATATAGGTCATTGAGTTCTGGCACGCGTTCTGTTTACATTGAGCAGCAGCAACGAGGCTGCAACGGATGAGGAACAGCACGTGAAGCTGAGCGCACGAAATGTCTTACCGGGACGAATCATCTCGGTTGAAAAGGGAACGACCACCGCCCACGTCAAGGTGGAGCTCGCCCCGGGACTGACAGTCTTCTCGGCGATCACCAACGAGGCGGTGGACGAACTCGCGCTTGCCGTCGGCGACAGCGTCTCCGCCGTCATCAAGTCGTCGGATGTGATGATCGGCAAATAGAAGCGTGGCGCCGAATTGCTGCGCCGATCAGCCGCGCGACGCCTGTCGCGCGCGCAGGTCGAGCCACCAGGTTTCCATCGCGGAAAGCGACGGCTGGAGCAGCGTGCCGAAATCGCCCGCAAAGGTCCGCCAGTCGTCGATGCATTTCTGCGGCACGGCCGTCAGCACCGGAATCCCCGACGTGATTGCGTCGGCCAGCTCGCCGCGCAACCCGCTTCCGGAAGCCTCCTGCTTGGAGAACTTGTTGATCACGATGAGGTCGGCATGGGCCGCGATGGCGCGGTGAACGGCCATGCCGGCTTCGGCAAGGCCTGCGGTGTCGAGCTTGCAGGCTGTCGATCCGGTGCCGAGGTCCTGACAGATCGAGATCGTGTCGCCATTGGCGAGATCGATCACGTCCATTCCGCTTTTCTTGCCGACTTCGTCTCTCGTATTGCGCTGAACGATGCCGCCGACGCGGACGCCCCGTTGCAGCAGCTCCTGGGCAAAGGCGTCCAGCAAGGCATCGGCGTCGTCGCCCGGTCCGTAGAGAATGGCGGCGAGACGGGGCTGATTGGGCTCGGCGGAAGCAGGAAGATCGTGCGGGATCATGCGGGGCCTGGCGATCGGGGGCGGGCGGCGACCAGGGTTTATATAGAGGATGCAGCCTGTGGAGAAAGAGCAGATGTCGCGCGCGCCGACCACCGCTACGCACCATGATCTGGAAGCGCTGCTCCGCGACGATGTCCCCTATGGCGACCTGACGACGGAGACGCTCGGGATCGGCGCCGAGCCGGGCCTGATGCACTTCGCTGCGCGCGGCCGCATGGTATTGGCCCTGGCCGAGGACGCGGCGGCCTTGATCGAGCTCACGGGCTGCCATGTCGAATTGTTCGCCGGCAGCGGAATGGTACTGGAGGAGGGGGCTCCGATCCTCCGTGCAGAGGGCACGGCGGCCGGCCTGTTGCGGAGCTGGAAGGTGGCGCAGACGCTCATCGAGATCTGGTCAGGCGTCGCCACCGGGGCGGCTGCGATCGTCGGCGCGGCGCGCGCGATCAGGCCTGGCATTGTGGTCGCCTGCACGCGCAAGAACGTCCCCGGAACCAAGCCGTTCGCCGTTGCCGCGGTGAAGGCGGGTGGCGCGGTGATGCATCGGCTCGGCCTGTCGGAGTCGGTGCTGGTGTTTCCGGAACACCGGGCGTTTCTCGGCGATGCGCCGCTTGCCGATGTCGCCGAGCGGTTGCGGCGGAGCGCGCCGGAGAAGCGGCTCGTGATCGAGGTCACCACGGTCGAGCAGGCCGTCGCCGCCGCCGTGGCCGGCTTCGACGTCATCCAGGCCGAGAAATTTTCGCCTGCCGACATCGCTGCGCTGACGGAGCGTATCGCCATCAGCGCGGCGCTGCCGCGGCGGCCGATCATTGCGGCCGCGGGTGGCGTGAATGCGCAGAACGCCGCTGCCTATGCTGCGGCGGGGGCAGACGTGCTGGTCACCTCGGCGCCCTACCTCGCGCGTCCCTGCGACGTGCAGGTGCGGATCAGCCCTGCCTCGGCCACGGCCACGGCTTGACCGCACGACCCGGCTACTGTGGGTGCCGCGGAGCGGCGCGCTTCTGGCGGTTGGCTCGCCATTCCATGAATTCACGGAACAGCCGGGGATCGGCCGATACGCCGCTAGCCTGCAGATCGTTGGCCTGTGCGTTCGCCCCCAGCATCTGGGGAGGCGGCGTATTGCGATCGAGCCAGTCCTGTGCCGTCTTGAACCGTGTCCAGCCGGCGATCGGCGCCAGCGGCGCCACCTCCTGCCATTTCGGGTGGTATGGCGGCCGTTGCAGCGTCTGCATGTTGCTGAAGAAGGCTTCGACCAGCAGAGACAGCCGGCGGTGACGGTCGCTGCCGGCCGGCCAGTTGAACGACGCCAGCACGGCCTCGGCCGCGATCGTGTTCACCGGCGCCGAGGCGCCGACGAGGTTCGGATAGTCCTCGGCGGACAATTGCGCCGGCAGATAGTCGTCGTGCAGAGCCTTGTCGTAGTCGACGGGCACCAGATGCAGATTGGGATCGCTGACCTGACTCAGCCATTGCACCGGCTTGCCCTCGACCGTGATGATGGCGTCTATGTCGCCCCTGCGCAGCATGTCCAGCGCCAGCCGCGGCTCGATATAGAGCAGATGTGGCCTGATCCCGAGGCGCTCGAACACGTTGATCGAGGTGACGAAGGTGCCGCCGTCGGGCAGGTCGACGGCGATGGTCTTGCCGTCGAGCTCGCTCAGGCTGGCGATCGATCTCGGCGCCAGCACGTGCATCTCCTCGTTGAACAGCTTGGTGACATAGACCAGTTGTTCGCGGATGTTGTTGGCGAAGTCCTTGCGCTCGAGAAAGGCCAAGGTGTCCTTGCGGATGATGCCGGCGTCGACGCCGCGCAGCAGCAGGATGTCGGCGACCGATTGCACCGAGCCGCGGCCGATCACGGGAAGGATGCGCAACTCCGTCCCCTTGTCGAGCGCGGATGCGAGGTCCGCGCCCATATTGGCGTAGGTGCTGCCGAACGAGCCGGTCATCAGCGTGACGGTATTGGCATTCAGCTGGTTGGCCAGATCGCGCTTCGCCGTGCCGTAACGGAAGATGGTCTTGAAGGAATCGCTGACGCTGCCGGGATCGATACCGCTCCGGACCGGACCGAAGCGCTGCCACTTGCCGCCGGTGAACTGCATCATCTGCATCTGCTCCAGCGGCGCGTGATCATGGGGGCTGGTGTTGACGGTGATGCCGGGCGTCAGCATCGGCAATTTGAGGCTTTTCAGGGATGCCGCCTGCTTCATGATATTGTCGCGCGACAGGTCGTCGCCGCAACTCCGCAGCACTGCGACCATCGCGTTTGCCGCGAGGTAGCCGAAGGTCGCAAGACCATTGCTCCTCGGTACGTCCGGCAGATAGCGGTCCATGAAGGCGGACCATTCGCGGTAGGATGGATCGCCTGCAGCCGCGGCCTCCTCGCCCTCGTAGTAATAGCCCGCGGACAGGATGCCTTCGGCATTCTGCAGGCCGGCCGGCTGCATCACGGCGGACACCGATTCCGAGACCGTCGAGATGATGTGGTCCGGACGCCAGCCGAGCTCGGCCGCGCGGCGGATCGCCATCACGGCGAATTTGGGCGTGGTCACGTCGAAGAAGATGTCGGCGCCGGAGGCCTTCAGCGTGGCGATCTGCTGATTGACGTTGGCGTCGGTGACCTTGTAGCCGGCTTCCGCCACGATCGGGAGCTTGCCGCCCAGGCCGTCCTTCAATCCCTTGACGTAATCCCTTCCGAAATCGTCGTCCTGATAGAGAATTGCGATCTTGCCGCGGCTGTGGGTCTCCAGCAGGTACTGGGCATAGACGTGCGCCTCGGCCTGGTAGCTCGGCTGAAAGCCCATGGTCCACGGAAAGTCGTGCGGCTGGTCCCATTGCGAGGAGCCGGATGCCACGAACAATTGCGGGACTTTGTTGGCGTTGAGATAAGGGCGCACCGCCAGGTTGGGAGCCGTGCCCAGGCTCGCAAACATCAGCAGGACGTTGTCCTCCTCGACGAGCTTGCGCGTCATCTCCACCGTCCTCTGCGGCGCATAGCCGTCATCGTAGGAAATGAAGTTGACGCGCCGGCCGTTGATGCCGCCCTCGGCATTGATCTTGTTGAAGTAGGCCGCGATCGTCTTGCCGATGACGCCATAGGCGAGAGCCGGGCCGCTGTAGGGCATGGTGTTGCCGATGCGGATCTCGTTGTCCGCGGCGACCGCTTGATGTCCGGTCAGCGCCAGCGGAGCGGACAGAGCCAGGGCGAGGCATGCGGCTGCTCGAGGGGGGCTGATCTTTGCATCCCGTGGTCTGCGACGTCGGCTCCATCTGGCGGCCAAGCCGGCGCGAACTGCAGCATGGATGCCGTGCATCATCAGTCCTCCCATCGATATTTGGTTCTCGGGCGCAGCAGATCGCGGCCGCCCGTCTCGCAGGGAGCGGTCCGGGTCGCGTCTCGAGCGCTTCGAGATTTATGCGTTAGCGCGCAGCCGAGATGCGTCGGCTGGCTTCCGGCGATCCTTGCTCCGCAGCCCTGAGATACCAGGTACGCGCCTTGGCTGCGTCGGGAACAGCACCGAGCAACCGCGATTTCGTCAGTTCGGCCGGGTCATAGGTGCGCGCGAGCAGAAGGGAGGCGTCCGCAATTCCGGCGTCGGAAAGCCGCGTCAGGATCAGGCGCGCGCTGGCGACGTCGCCCGCGGCGAGCAGGTCGCGTCCGCGCTTCATCAGCGCATCGACCTCGTCTCGCGGCAGCGGAACGGTCGGGCGAGGCGAGGCCATCGGGAGCGCAGCGGAGGGGGGCGAGACCGCCGGTGCTGCCGCGGCTGGCGCTGGCGACGTCGGCGTCGAGGGCCATGGCCGCATCGCCAGTTCTGTACCGCTGGGAGCCGCGAGCGCGGCGACCGTCTGCGGCGGGTCGTCCTGGGCGACCTTGGCTTCCGCAGGATCGATCTGGGCCAGGCTTTCCAGCACGGCGGTCGGCATGATCGGGCTCTTGCCACCCGGTGTCGCTGCGCTGTTGTCGAAGGAGACCATGTTGACCACCATCATGGCGATGGAGGCCGCGATGCCGACGGCGGCACCGATCTTGATGATGCTACTCAGCCGCAACGATTTGTCCGGATCCTCCGGCGGCAGGGGCATCACCACGGGATCGAGCTTCGCGCTCCAGGCACGGTGGGCCTCCTCATCGTCGAGGTCAAGGGCCGCTGGCCGGGCCGGCAGGGAGCTTGGCCGGGACACCAGATGATGCGGCAGGGGGATGCCGTCGGCGGGCGGATCGAATGCCGTCGGGCCGGCCTCCGTCTGGCGGCGGCGCGGCGCATATCTGCGGAGCTCTTCGTTCGCCCAGGGCGGCGCTGGTTTCGCCGGATCGTTCTGATCTGGAGCACTCATCACTAGCCTCCTGTCTCCGACGAACGGGTCGTGGGAGATAGCTTCAGGACGTCGGGCGCGCGCGGTCCAACCGAAGCGCACATGATGCGACATCGGGGACATTGCATCAACGCTTCCGTCGAGACCGACAGGTCCGGTTTCCTTCCGACATGCACGCCATTGTTTTCGCGCGCCCTGGTCACAATCGATGTTGCTTGGTCCCTAAGCTGATCAATGTTCTTGTCGGGAAGGGTGAGTAGGTAAGGCTATTTGATGGAAATTTCCCGGCGCGCCGCATCGGTGACTACGCGCAATGCGCGAGACCGGGGGCGAGTTCTGCGCTTTGCGGAAAGATCGGTTGGAGTATCAGGATGCCGCAGCCATCTCGACTTTGCCGCGAGGTCAGGGGCTTAGCGGACCGAGGAGTTGCAGGCGCGCCGGGAAATTCTGCAACTCAGGCGAGAAATGGCGAAAGACAAATGCGGCCGGACAATGCCGGCCGCATTCACATATCCGATCGATTCTTATTCCGCCGCCAGCGCGACGGACACACCAGCGGCTTCGATCGCAACGGCAACCGACTGGATGATGGCGGCAAAGCGCACGGCGGTCTGGATCGTGGCCGCGGGCACGCCCGCATCCTGCAGGACCTTCTCGTGCGAATCGATGCACGTGCCGCAGCCGTTGATGGCGGACACCGCGAGCGACCACAGCTCGAAATCGGCCTTGGCGACGCCGGGGTTGGCGATGACGTTCATCCGCAGCCGGGCCGGCATCGTCGCGTACTCCTTGTTCGAGGCAAGGTGCACGAAGCGGTAGTAGACGTTGTTCATGGCCATGATCGCGGCGGCCGATTTCGCCGCCGCCAAAGCGGCGGGCGACAGCTGCGCGGCCGCAACCGATTCGAAGGCCGCAACGACGCTCGGATTGCGAGTCGCAATCGCGCAGGCGACGAGCAGGCCATATTTGGCCTGCGGCGACAGCGTCTCGTCGGAGACCATGGACGACAGATTGAGCCTGACGTCCTTGGCGAAGTCCGGGATCTGGTCCTTCAGCTGCTCGATCGACATGATCAGGCGACCTTCAGGGTCTCGCCGCCGACTTCGCGGTTGCACGGGCAGAGCTCGTCGGTCTGCAGCGCGTCGAGGACGCGCAGCGTATCCTTCGGAGCGCGGCCGACATTCAGGTTGGTCGCATAGACGTGCTGGATGGTGTTGTCGGGATCGACGATGAAGGTGTAGCGATAGGCGACACCGTCGGGCGAGCGGACGCCGAGGCCGTCGACCAATGCGCCCTTGGTGTCGGCGAATTGCCAGATCGGCAGCTTGTGCAGATCCTTGTGGTCGCGGCGCCAGGCGAGCTTGCAGAACTCGTTGTCGGTCGAGCCGCCGAGCACGACGGCATCGCGGTCCGCGAAGTCCTTCGCCAGGCGCGCGAACTCGGCGATCTCGGTCGGGCAGACGAAGGTGAAATCCTTCGGATAGAAGAAGATGATCTTCCACTTTCCAGGGAAGCTGGTCTCGGTCAGGGTCTCGAAGGCGCTCTCGCCCTTCTCCTCCTGAAGATGAAAGCCGGGTTTCACGCCGACGATTTCAAACGATGGCAGCTTGCTTCCGATTCCGAGCATTGGGGCACTCCAAGAAAATTATTGCGCTGCAATAGCGAGGCGCATTGTGCATTGCAAGCGATATGCCATTCGTTTTTAGTATCAGTGGATTGTCGAAAACCCGACACTTGGCGGCAACATGCTGCGAGTGCGAGGCCGTGGCGATGGGGAGCTTTTGGATGGAGCTGGCTTGGAGAGTCGGCTTCGTGACATTGCGATCGGACATCGAGCGGCGACAGCCGGAGCGCGCGCGTCGTCGCGACGGCAAAATGAGGTTGATATCCGCTTGGTCGAAGCGCCATGCGACGTCGTGTTGACGGTCTCGACGACGCCCGACGTGCAATCTCTTTGTGCGGCCGAAGTGGCAAAATTGACATTATCGCCTTCGTCGCGATGCACGTTTGACCACGGCGACTCGCTAAGCGGCAGCAAGGCGACAAGCCGTCGGCAGATCACGCCGCGGCACGGTGCAAGGTGTCGCACGGCGCACAGTGTTGTCAGCTTTTCAGCAGATCGCGTCTGTTATTTCGCCTTGCTGCGCGATGACCCGACCATAGTCTCCTCGCAGATTTTCATCGGCCTGGGAGGAGTTCATCACCATGAGCGAAACTGTCTCGGCACCAAATGCAAGCGCGAGCCTGTCGATCGATCGACGATTTCTCGCGACCTCAGCCGCGCTCGCGGCAGGATGGGGAGCCCTGCCGCGGGAGCGCGCCGACATCTCGCCGCCACTCTCGGTCTTCGACCGCGAGGCGCCGCCGCACTATGCAGGCCATGCCGAGCTGACGCCGCTATCCCCCCTGGACGACCGTGAGCGGCCAGTCTCCGATGATGCGGAAACGTTCGTGGGCATTGGCCTGGCGGAACAGCACAATCCTGTCGATCCGGAGCTCTGTCAGTGACAGTGCCGCGAATCTCTCCTGCAGCATCATCAGGATCGGCCGGCGCCGTTCGTCGGACAGCCGGCAGGTCAGCGTCATGTGGAAGCGGAAATCCTCCATGACATAGGGATAACCCCAACGATCGAGATGATCGCGCTGCCGTGGTGTCAGCAGATCCGGCTTGCGGCGGGCGCGATCATCAGCGGTCATCGGCGCGCGGAACGGCTCGAACGCCTGGACACAATCGGCCGCGAGCTGTTGCAGCGCCGGCGACGGCTCGCCGGGGATCATCGCGATGAAGCCGCTGATCGCGTCCACGATCGGACGGATGGCCGGGACGGCTCGCGGCGTGGCCGCGAACGCGGCACAGGCGCTGCGGAGCGCGGCTTCGTTCTCCGCATCGGACAGCTCGAACGGAGCCTTCAAGGTCGCGTGAAAGCCGTATTTGCGCGGGTCTGCGGTCAGCTCAGCCCAGTCTGGAAGCGCGCGGACGATCTCGCTCGGAAAGCTGCGGTCATCGCCGCTCCACGCGTCGTATCCGAGCAGGCTCGCGCCGAATTCCGCCAGATCCGCCGTCGCTGGTGGAGCATAATAGATCGCATAGCGCAGAAGATTGGCCATGGTTCGCTACTCCGCCGCCATGACACGCGCCGGCCGGGCGTTCAGCCGGTCTGTCTCGGTGAGATAGACCAGCCGGCCGGACGCGATCACGGCGACGACATGGGGGCGCAACGGCACGCGGTCGTCGACCAGAATGATATCGGCGCGGCGGCCCTCAGCGAGCGTGCCGCGGTCTGCCAGCCCGGCTGCGCGTGCAGGGCTGCCCGAGATCAGATCCCAGGCGCGCGCCAGCGGGAGAACGCCCTCGGCCGCGAGCCGGTACGCTGCCAGCAACGGTGCGGGATAGTAGTAGTCGGAGGCCAGCACCGAGCAGAGGCCCTTGGCGATCATGTCGCTGGCCCTCGTCCACCCGGTATGGCTGCCGCCACGGACGACGTTGGGCGCGCCGAATACGATGGCGTCGCCGCCCTGGGCGGCCTCGCGCGCAGTCTCCTCGTTGACCGGAAACTCTGCGATGGTCACGCCCTGGCTGCGAAACGCCTTGCGCATGGCCGGGCTGTCGTCGTCGTGCGACAGCATACGGACACCAGCCGTGCGAGCGATCTCGGCCAGCCGCGCGATCGAGGCCGGAACGGCATCGGCGCGAGAGGCGACGCGCGCGACCAACTGGTCGAACTCCGCGCCGGGCAGGCCGGTGCGGTCGACCATGCGCTGGCGCTTGTGCGGCTTGTCCAGACTCGCCACCGTCGAATCCATGTGGTCGTTGAAGGCGAACAGGTCGACGCGCCGGTCGGCGAGCCACCACCCGATCTCCTCCTCGTCGTCGAGATTGAAGGTCTCGTGGCGCAGATGGAAGCGCGTGTCGGCTGCGAGCCGCGGGCGCAGCGCTTCGATCGATTCGAGCAGGCGCCGCGCATTGTCGGCGCTGCGCAGGCCCGGCTCCCACGACCAGGTCGTCGCGTGAAAGACCGTGGTGATGCCATTGCTGATGGCCTGGCGGTCGCTGTCGATCAGCGCAACGTCAGTCGGGAAATCGACCCCGGCGCGCGGCATCATCTGGCGCTCGAACGCATCGCCGTGAATGTCGACGATGCCGGGGAGCACGGTGAGTCCCTCCGCATCGAGTTCGAGACCCGACCGGCGTCCCGGTGTCCCGACGCCGGCGACAATGCCGCCGGATATAATCAAGGAGGTGTCGACGAGGTCAGTATCGACGAGGCAGCGGCCCCGCGAGATGGAGATATCGGTCATGGGGCGGCACTCTGCCGCACCGCGACGCGCGCGTCGAGGGCAGCCTCGTATTTGTCGAGAAACGCGGTGATCGCGAGCTTGCGGAAATCCGGCAGCGCCGCGCGCAGCGCCTCGTGATTCCAATTCCACCACGCCAGATCCAGCAGCCGCTGCTCGACCTCGTGCGGAAACCGGCGCTTGATCGGACGCGCCGGATTGCCGGCGACGATGGTATAGGCCGGAACGTCCTTGGTGACGATGGCGCCAGCCGCCACCACCGCGCCGGTGCCGATGTTGCGGCCCGGCAGCACGATCGCGCCATGGCCGATCCAGACATCGTGTCCGATCTGGACATGATGCTCTCTCCGCCAGGCGAAGAACTCCGCATCGTCCGGCTCTCCTGGAAAATAGGCGCTGGCGCGATAGGTGAAATGGGCCTGCGTCGCCCGCTGCATCGGGTGGTTGCCCGGATTGATCCGGGTCATCGCCGCGATCGAGCAGAACTTCCCGATCCTCGTGTAGGTGATCTGGGAATCGTTGACCACGTAGGAGTAGTCGCCCATCGTCACCTCCTGCAGGATGGTGCGGGCGCCTATCTCGCAATAGGCGCCGAGCGTCACGTCCTGGAGCTTGGCCGAAGGGTCAACGGTAGGTTCAATCGAAAGCGACTTGCCGGCCATCTTGCGTCCCGTCTCTACGCCTGTGAGGGTGTTGGATCTCCCCTATGACAGAGGCGTGACATCTGCATGACTGTGACCGGCATGTGGACGGGTGTGGCGCTGCAGTGTCGCTGTCACATAACTGTAGAATCCAAACGTTAGCGATAGGCCGAAGCGAGGCGTCTGGAGAATTCAATGCTGGTGGTGGATGGCCTGACGTGCCGTTTTGGCATGAAAGCCGCAGTCGACAACGCATCCTTCTCTGTTGCACCGGGCAGCTTCGTCGGCGTGATCGGGCGTTCCGGCGCCGGCAAGTCGACCCTGCTGCGGTCCATCAATCGTCTGAGCCCGGTGAGCGGCGGGCGCGTCCTCTTCAAGGATCTCGACGTGACGGCGCTGCGCGGCCGTGACCTGCGGAAGTGGCGCGCGCGCTCCGCGATGATCTTCCAGCAGTTCAATCTGGTCGGCCGATTGGACGTGCTGACGAACGTGCTGATGGGGCGGCTCGCCGAAATCCCGTCGTGGCGCTCTCTGGCGCAGCTCTGGCCGGCGGAGGATGTCGCCATGGCGCTGTCCGCGCTCGAGCAGTTCGACATGGCCTCCCTCGCAGCGCAGCGCGCCGATCAGCTCTCGGGCGGGCAGCAGCAGCGCGTCGCGATCGCGCGCGCGATGGTGCAGAACCCCGAGATCATTCTCGCAGACGAGCCGATCGCCTCGCTCGATCCCCGTAACACCAAGGTCGTGATGGACGCGTTGCTGCGCATCAACAAGCATTTCGGCATCACCGTCGTCTGCAATCTGCATTCGCTCGATCTGGCGCGCAGCTATTGCGATCGCCTGATCGGCATGGCGACCGGACGGATCGTGTTCGACGACGTGCCGTCGGCGCTGACGGCGCAGATCGCACGTGAACTCTACGATCTCGAGGCGGACGAGGTGATGGGTTCGATCCATCCGGCACCGGCGGCAACGGTGCCGGTACTCGGCGAAGCGGCCGTGGCCTGAGACGCGGATTTCTGCAAGCTCGAGCTTCCGCATGGCGCGGGGGCGAGACCTGTTACTTACTGCAACAAGAGGGTATGTTATGATCAATCGTCGCATCGTTCTGGCGGGCGTCGCTGCGCTGGCTTTCACGGCCTCGGCGTCAGCCGAGGACTGGAAGGCGAAGTATCCTGAGCTGACCTTCGCCGTGGTCCCGGCAGAGAACGCCTCGGGTGTCACCGAGCGCTGGACGCCTTTCGTGAACTATCTCTCGAAAGAGCTGGGCGTGAAGGTGACGCTGCGTATCGCCAACGATTATGCGGCCGTGATCGAAGGCCAGCGCGCCGGCAACATCCACATCGCGAGCTATGGCTCGGCGTCGTTTGCCCGCGCCCGGCTCACCGGGGTCAAGACCGATGCCTTCGCCAACGACATCAACTCCGACGGCAGCACCGGCTACTATTCGGTGTTCTTCGTCAAGGCGAGCAGCCCGTACCGGAAGGTCGAAGACCTCAAGGGCAAGAATCTCGGCCTCGTCGATCCGAACTCAACGTCGGGCAACAACGTGCCCCGCTTCGAGCTCAACAAGATGGGCGTGACCGACGCCGAGACGTATTTTGGCAAGGTTGTCTTCACCGGCAGCCACGAGAACGCGGTGCTGGCCCTTTCCCAGGGGACTGTCGACATCGCGGCCAACCAATGGACGAGCGACAACGATTCGACGTTGGCCCAGATGCTGACCAAGGGCATGCTGAAGAACGCTGACGGTTCGCCGATGAAGAAGGACGACTTCCGCATCATTCACAAGTCGGCGCCGATCATCAACGGCCCCTACGCCTACAACACGGACCTGCCGGACGATCTGAAATCGGCGATCGCCAAGGCCTTCTTCGATGCGCCGATCAAGGACAAGGTCGCCTTCGACCGTCTCTCCGACGGCCAGAAGAAGGGCTTCCACCCTGCCACGACGAAGGACTGGGATGGCACGATCGACCTGATCAAATTCGTCGACAGCCTGCGCAAGAAGGCGTCCTGATCGACGATCCATCGATGGTGAGCCGGGTCTCGTGGGGCCCGGCTCGTCCGTTGAAGAATCCCTCACACGTCCGAACCAAGAGCAGCACGAAGCCGATGGCTGTTGCCGTTTCGATCCTTCCGAGCCAGCAGCTTGCGGCTCTGAACGAGACCTATCGGCGGGCCGTTTCGCGCCGTCGATTGCGTCTTGCCCTGTCCGCCATGGTATTCCTGGCGGTGCTCTTCGCCGCGGCCATCGGTGCCGAGGTCAATCTGCGGACGTTCTATACCTACTTCGGCAACTTCATCAGCTACTTCGATCGCATCTTCACGCTCGACGACGGGCAGCGGGTCTGGACCAATCTGCCCGAATGGTTCTGGGGCTTCAAGAAGTGGATCAAGCTTCTGGCAGAGACGCTGCTGATCAGCTACGTCGGCACGACGGCCGGAATGCTCGTCGCATTCGGTCTCAACTTCCTCGCCGCCGAGAACACCTCGCCCGCGCCGTGGATCCGCTTCACGGTGCGCCGGCTCCTGGAATTCGCCCGCACCGTTCCGAGCGTCGTGTTCGCGCTGATCTTCGTCATTGCTTTCGGGCTTGGGCCGATCCCGGGCGTCCTCGCCATCGCCCTTCATTCGAGCGGTGCGCTCGGCAAGCTGTTCTCCGAGGTCGTCGAAAACGCCGACATGAAGCCGGTCGAGGGCGTGCGCGCCACCGGCGCGAGCTGGCTGTCCTGCATGCGCTTTGCCGTGCTGCCCCAGGTCATCGCCGGCTTCTCCAGCTACACGCTGCTGCGCTTCGAGATCAACGTGCGCGAGGCGTCCGTGATGGGCTTCGTCGGTGCCGGCGGCATCGGCCAGGAGCTCGTGGTCGCGATCCGCAAGTTCTACTATTCCGACGTCAGCGCCATTCTTGTCATGATCGTGGTCACCGTGTTCCTGATCGACATCGGTACCGGCTGGCTGCGCGGCCGCCTGTTCGGCTCGGAGGCCCGCACATGAGTATCTCCGGCTCACCCGACCCGAAGCAGCTCGCCGAGCGCTATCCGCAGATCTTCAATCGGCCGTTATCCGCACGCCTTGCAACGCCGCTCGTGCTGGCGTTGGCCGTGGCGATCTTCGTCTTCGGTCTGGTCGATCTCGACTTCTCGCCGTCGCGGATGCTGTCCGGCCTCGGCCAGCTCGGCTGGATCGCGCGGATGATGCTGCCGCCGGATCCCGGCTCATCGCTTCCGATTTATCTCAAGGCGCTCGGCGAGACGCTCTCGATCGCGGTGCTCGGCACCACCTTGGCGGCCGTGTTCGCTCTTCCGGTCAGCCTGCTTGCAGCCAGGAATATCATCCCGTCGGCGATCTTCCGTTTTCCGGTGCGTCGCCTGTTCGACACCATTCGTGGCGTCGACACACTGATCTGGGCGCTGGTCTGGATCAATGTCGTCGGCCTCGGGCCGTTCGCCGGAGTGCTGGCGATTGCGGTCTCGGATTTCGGAGCGCTCGGCAAGCTGTTCTCGGAGGCGATGGAGAGCGCCGACCGGCGGCAGGTCGAGGGCGTTCGCGCCGCCGGCGGCAGCCCGCTGCATGAGATCCGCTTCGGCCTGCTGCCGCAGGTTCTTCCCGTGATTGCCGGCCAGGTGCTCTACTTCATCGAATCCAACACGCGCTCGGCGACCATCATCGGCATCGTCGGCGCCGGTGGCATCGGGCTGCAGCTGGCGGAGCAGATCCGCGTGCTGGAATGGCAGAAAGTGTCGTTCCTGATCCTGATGATCCTCGTGGCGGTGGCTGTGATCGACTGGATCTCGGGCAAGCTGCGCTTTGCGATCATCGGCCGCCGCGTCATCGCCTGACCGGAGTGGCATCCGAAGGTTGCGATCGTTCGCCTACGAACGATCAGGATGCGGTGCCGGCTGTGTGTGCTGCACCGACTGTCGCAAATCCTTCATGTGCCGCCTTTAGGGGAAGCTCCGGAACTGGCTGCCATGCCAGGACATACGGAGTCCGTCTTCATGAAGCTCACTCGCCTCGTTCTCGCGCTGCTCGCGCTATGTGTTGCCGCATCATGGCAGCCGGCCAAGGCCGCGGACGTCATCTGCTACAACTGCCCGCCGGAATGGGCCGACTGGGCCTCGATGCTCAAGGCGATCAAGACCGATCTCGGCTACGACATTCCACACGACAACAAGAACTCCGGCCAGGCGCTTGCGCAGATCCTCGCCGAGAAGAGCAATCCGGTCGGCGACATCGGCTATTTCGGCGTCACCTTCGGCATGAAGGCGAAGACGCAGGACGCGCTGGAGGCCTACAAGCCCGCAAACTGGGATCAGGTCCCCGCCGGCTTGAAGGATGCGGACGGCTACTGGACCACGATCCACTCCGGCACGCTCGGCCTGTTCGTGAACAAGGACGCGCTCGGCGGCAAGCCCGTTCCGGCCTGCTGGAAGGACCTGCTCAAACCCGACTACAAGGGCATGGTGGGCTACCTCGATCCGAGCTCTGCGGCCGTCGGCTATGTCGGCGCGGTTGCCGTCAACCTCGCGCTCGGCGGTTCGCAGGCCAATTTCGAGCCAGCCCTTACGTTCTTCAAGGATCTGCGCAAGAACGATCCGATCGTGCCGAAGCAGACGTCCTATGCGCGTGTCGTCTCGGGCGAGATCCCGATCCTGTTCGACTACGACTTCAACGCCTACCGCGCGAAATATACCGAGAAGGGCAATTTCGAGTTCGTGATTCCCTGCGAAGGCTCGGTGGTCTTTCCCTATGTCGTCGGCCTTGTGAAGAACGCGCCCGACAAGGACAAGGCGAAGAAGGTGATCGACTATCTGCTCTCCGACAAGGGGCAGGCGATCTGGACCAATGCCTATCTGCGTCCGGCGCGCCCGATCGAGCTGCCGGACTCGGTGAAGAACAAGTTCTTGCCGGACAGCGACTACGCCCGCGCCAAGAGCGTGAACTGGGGCGATATGGAAGCTGCGCAAAAGGGCTTTGTCGATCGCTATCTGTCCGAAGTCCGCTGAAGGAGCACCGCGCCTCCGCCGGAGACGATCCGGCGGAGGTGCACTTGATCACATGTCGCACAAATCCTTCGTCCGGCTCTGCCTGCTGCCCCTGGCGGCCGTCACCGCGGCATTCTTCCTGTTGCCGATGGCGAGGCTGCTCGCGACCGGCGCCGAGGGACCGCACGGTCTGACCGAATATCTCGCGATCATTCTCGAACCGCGCTACCGCACGACTCTCCTCAACACGCTGGCGCTGGCGGCGGCCACCACGATCGCGACCCTGATCATCGCGACGATCGCCGGCCTGTTTCTGCAGCGTCACCGGTTTCCGGGCCGCGCGATCCTGGTTGCGATCCTGACGTTTCCGCTCGCTTTTCCGGGCGTTGTGGTCGGCTTCATGATCATCCTTCTGGCTGGCCGTCAGGGGCTGATCGGCGAGGTCTCGTCCCGGCTCACCGGCGACAAGCTCGTATTCGCCTATTCGATCTACGGGCTGTTCCTCGGCTATCTCTATTTCTCGATTCCGCGGGTGATCCTCACGATCATGGCTGCCGCGCAGAAGCTGGACCCCGGTCTGGAGGAGGCAGCCCGATCGCTCGGCGCAAGCCCCTGGGCCGTGCTGCGCGACGTGATTCTGCCGGCACTGACCCCGGCGCTGATCGCATCCGGCGCAATCGCGTTCGCGACGGCGATGGGCGCGTTCGGAACGGCATTCACCTTGGCCACGAACATCGACGTGTTGCCGATGCTGATCTACACGGAATTCACGCTGGCCGGAAACCTGGCCACCTCGGCGGCGCTCTCGGTCGGCCTTGGCCTGATGACTTGGCTGATGCTCGCATTGGCGCGCTCCTTCGCCGGCAGCTCGGTGGCAGCGGCAGGGTAGGCACGTGCGCGATAGAGCCATCTTCATCCTTCAACTGCTGTTCACACTGCTGGTCGCCGCCTTCCTGGCCGTGCCGGCCGGCCTTTCGATCGCCGCGGGCGTGACCGTCAACTACTTCCGCGGCATTCAATCCGGCGTGACGCTGCAGTGGGTGGCCCAGGTCTGGGAGCTCTACGCGGGCACGATCATGGCATCGATCCTGATCGCGCTGGGCACGCTGGCGGTCACGCTCGTGGTCGGTGTTCCCGCTGCCTATGCGCTGTACGTTCGCGGCGGACGGCTGGCGCGGCTGGTCGAGGAAATCATCACCTTGCCGCTCGCGATTCCCGGGCTCGCCATCGCGCTCGCGCTGTTGCTCACCTATGGCGGGGCGGGAAGCTTCCGCCGTTCATGGCTGTTCATCCTCGCCGGCCATGTGATCTTTACGATGCCATTCATGGTGCGGTCCGTCATGGCGGTGTTCTCGACGATCGACGTGAAGTCGCTCGACGAAGGTGCCGCATCGGTCGGAGCCGCGCCATGGCGCCGCTTCATCGACGTCATCGTTCCCAACGCCGCGCCCGGCATCCTGGCGGGCAGCCTCATGGTGGTGACACTATCTCTCGGAGAGTTCAACCTGACCTGGATGTTGCATACGCCGCTGACCAAGACATTGCCGGTCGGCCTCGCCGACAGCTACGCATCGATGCGGCTCGAGGTCGCGTCCGCCTACACGCTGATCTTCTTCGTCATGATCATCCCGCTGCTGGTGGCCATGCAATGGATCGGCGAGAGAGGAAGCCTGAGGTGAGCACGATGACCCGGCATGGAGCCGCTCTCAAGGTGGAGAATTGCGGCAAGACCTTTGCCGACGGGACCTGCGCGCTCGCGCGCGCCACGCTCGACATCGCGCAGAGCGAGACGCTGGTGCTGTTGGGGCCGTCCGGCTGCGGCAAGACCACGCTGCTGCGGATCGTGGCCGGGCTCGAAACACCCGATGCGGGCGGGCGCGTGCTGTTCGGCGGCAAGGATCTGACGAGGCAGCCGATCGAGAAGCGCAATGTCGGCATGGTGTTTCAATCCTACGCGCTGTTCCCCAACATGACCGTCGCGGACAATATCGGCTACGGGCTCAAGATCCGCGGCGTGCCCAAGCCGGAGCGCGCCGTGCGGGTCGCGGAGCTGGTCACGCTGACCAACCTCGCCGGCCTGGAAGATCGGCGGATCGATCAGCTCTCGGGCGGCCAGCGCCAGCGCGTCGCGCTGGCGCGCGCGGTCGCGATACGGCCGAGCGTGCTGCTGCTCGACGAGCCGCTCACCGCGCTCGATGCGGCCTTGCGAGAGCGCCTGCGCGGCGAGCTCAACGGCCTGTTGCGCATGCTCGGCATCACGGCGATTTACGTCACGCATGACCAGGCTGAAGCCATGGAGCTCGGCGACCGCATCGTCGTGATGCGCAAGGGCGCCATCGCCCAGATCGGGACGCCGCGCGAGATCTATTTCTCGCCCGCCGATCGATTCGTCGCGGAGTTCGTCGGCGCGGCCAACATCATCGAGGCGCCGATCGACGGCGCCCAGCTCGTTCTGCCGGGAGGTCGGCAGCCGATCGCCGATCCCGGTCCACGTAACCTGGCGGTGGCGATGGTTCGGCCGGAAACGATCGGGATCGTCGATGCCGCGGCATCGAGTCTGACTGGCGTCGTCGACAGCGTCCGCTTTGTCGGCGACCGGCAGCGGATCATCGTCCGCGACGCCGCCTCAATTGCACTGACCGTGGACGCGCCGAATTCGATCAGTGTCGCTGCGGGAGAGCGGATCGGCCTGCGGATTGCACCGGACTCCATTCGGCTGTTGCCGGAGAAAGGCTGATCTGCTGATGACCAAGAGCCCCGTCGTCATCGCCCAGATATCCGACCTGCACATCAAGGCGCCCGGCCGGCTCGCCTACTGCCGCGTCGATACGGCGCGCGCGTTGACCCGTTGCATCACGGAGCTCAACCGGTTCGAGCCGAAGCTCGATCTGGTGGTGATCTCCGGCGATCTCGTCGATACGCCGTTGTCGGCCGAGTACGATCATCTCAAGGATCTTCTCGCCGAGCTCGAAACTCCATTCGTCGCCGTGCCCGGCAATCACGATTCACGCGAGCTGATGCGCGCGGCGTTTCCGGACGCTCTGCATGGTCAGCCCACCGGTCCGCTGAACCGGTGCGTGGAGTTGGCCGATCTCGATCTGCTTCTGCTCGATTCCAGCGTGCCCGGCCATCCGCATGGCGAGCTCGATGAAGCGAGTCTGCAATGGCTCGACGCCGCGCTGTCCGGATCCAGCGAAAGGCCGGCCCTGCTGTTTCTGCACCACCCGCCGTTCGCCACTGGCATCTGGCACATGGACCGGCAGAACCTGCGCAACGCCGACGATCTCGCGGCCGTCCTCACGCGCCATCCGCGGGTGCAACTGATCGGGTGCGGTCACGTTCATCGCGCGACGCTGACCCGGTTTGCGGGCATCCCCTGCACGATCTGCCCGGCACCGAACCATGCCGTCGCGCTCGACCTGGCCGAGCTTCGCCCGCCATCCTTCCGGATCGAGCCACCGGCCTTTCACCTTCATGCCTGGTTTCCAGGACCGGGATTTGGAACGGTCGTCACGCATCAGGTGCCGATCGGGGATTTCGACGGGCCGCATCCGTTCTTCAATCAGGACGGCACGCTCATCGACTGAGCGCGCAAGAACGAAGCGAGGCGGCGGGGTCTGGTCTAGCTCTCGACCTCGAACGTCACGCGCTCCGCCGCGAAACGCGAGCGCTTGCTGACCAGCGGCGTCCCATCGGCATCGATGTCGGTGCTGTCGACCACCAGCACCGGACGGCCCAGCGCGAGGTCGAGCCGTGCGGCGTCGCTCGCGTCGGCGATGGCCGCCGTGATCCTGGTCGCGCCGCGGCGATAGTCGCGAATGCCGTAATGCGCAAGCAGCGCCGTCATCGAGCGGAGCGAAGCGAAGATGTGGCCGGCCTCGGGAAATCGCTCGGACGACAGCCAGGACGTGCTGACGCAGATGGGGGTCTTGTCGGCAAGACGCAGTGCCTCGATTCGGACCAGCGGCGCCCCCGTCTTCAGTCGGAGCTCGTGCGCGAGTTCGCGCGTCGCCGACTCTTCGGACGCTGCGATCAACTGTCCGCGCGGCTCGCGCCCGCCGGCGCCCACGATCTCGGAGAACCTGGTTCGCGATCTCAGGGGATATGACAGGCGAGGCGCTTCGACATAAGTGCCGCTGCCGCGCTCGGCGCGCACGAGGCCGCGCTCGGCCAAGGTCGCGAGCGCGCGACGCACCGTATGACGGTTGACGCGGTAGGTTTCGGCGATCTCGGTCTCGCCGGGCAGGCGGGTGCCGGCCGCGAAGCGGCCGTCGGCGATGTCGCGCTCGATGCCGTCGGCCACCCGGCGCCACAGTGCCACGCCCGAGTCGGCGCCCTGCATGCTCATCTGCGGTTCTCCGCTGCGAGACCTGAAAATCACGCCCATGTCATCAAACAGTCATGGCGCTTCGTTACGAAGTTGTCTATTAACATAGACAACTTCGCGATAGCAAGTTCGGGGTGAAGATGGAGGGCGAGACCGCGATGCAGGACCGGCGCAGGACGGCGATGCGGGTATTGGCGCATGCCTCGCATGCGGACATCCGCGCCAGGCTCGACGGACTGGCGCTGCCTGAGTATCGCGACCTGCGTCCGGCGGAGAATGGTCTCGTGATGCTGCGGGGCCGGATCGGCGGTGATGGTGCGCCGTTCAATGTCGGCGAAGCGACGGTGTCGCGCGCCGCGGTGCGGCTGGAGAGCGGGGAGGTCGGGTTCGGCTATGTGCTCGGACGAGATGCCGGCAAGGCGCGTCTGATGGCGCTGTGTGACGCGATGATCCAGTCGTCGAGCCATGCGCGATCGGTCGAGACTCAGGTGGTCGCGCCGCTGCAGGAGCTGATGCGCGCATCGCGGGAGCATCGAGCGGAGGAGGCTGCGGCCACGCGTGTCGATTTCTATACGATGGTGCGAGGAGAAGGCTGATGGCTGCTGCCGCTTCCGATCTGCAGCCTGGTTTCGCCGACAATGTCCTGTCCGCGCAATCGACCTTCCGTACCGTCATGGAGGCCATGGCGCGTCCGGGCAATGTGCGGCAGGTCGAGGGCGATGTCGGCCGGCCGTCGTCGTTGATGCCTGGTGCTGCCGCGATCGCGTTGACCTTGTTCGATCACGATACGCCGATCTGGCTCGATGCGCCGCTCGCCGGCACGCCCGAGGTCGGCGCCTGGCTCAAGTTTCACACCGGGGCGCCGATCGTCGCCGATGCCGCGCTCGCCTGCTTTGCGGTGGCGGCGGACCCCGAAGCGCTGCCTGATCTGAATTCATTCGCGCTCGGCAGTGCTGAATACCCTGATCGCTCGACGACGCTGATCCTGCAGGTGCCGAGCTTGTCCGGAGGGCCGGCGTTCAAGCTGCGCGGTCCTGGCATCGACGGGACGACATCGTTCCGCGCAACGGTGGCACCCGCCGATCTGTTCGAGCGGCTGTCGATCAATGAGAAGCTGTTTCCGCGTGGTGTCGATGTGGTGCTGGTCGATGGCTCGTCCATCGTCGCCATCCCGCGAACGACCCGACTCGTTTCCGCAGGAGAGTGAGGCATGTATGTTGCCGTCAAGGGTGGCGAGCGCGCCATCGAGAACGCGCACCGGCTGCTGGCGCATGAACGCCGGGGTGATCGCGATGTGCCCGAACTTTCGCTGGCGCAGATCTCCGAGCAGTTGGGGCTTGCCGTCGATCGCGTGATGACCGAGGGCTCGCTGTACGACCGCGAGCTCGCGGCGCTCGCAATCAAGCAGGCACGCGGTGATCTGATCGAGGCGATCTTCCTGGTGCGTGCCTTCCGCGCGACCCTGCCGCGCTTCGGTGCGACCGAGCCGGTCGACACCGGTGCGATGCGGGTGCAGCGGCGCGTCTCGTCGACCTTCAAGGACATTCCGGGCGGCCAGGTGCTCGGGCCGACCTTCGACTATACGCATCGGCTGCTCGATCCGCAGTTGGCGGCCGGCGGCGAGCCGGAGCCGCCGGCCCGTGCCGAGGCGCCGAATGCGCCGACGCCGCGTGTCACCGACATTCTCGGACAGGACGGGCTGATCGAGCCGTCGCCGCAAGCCGATGTTGGCGCGCCGGTCGGCGATCTCACCCGCGATCCTCTGAGCTTTCCCGCGGATCGTGATCTGCGGTTGCAGAATCTCGCACGCGGTGATGAGGGCTTTCTGCTCGCGCTCGGCTACTCGACC
This sequence comes from Bradyrhizobium sp. HKCCYLRH1030, assembly GCF_051168395.1. Classification (NCBI taxonomy): domain Bacteria; kingdom Pseudomonadati; phylum Pseudomonadota; class Alphaproteobacteria; order Hyphomicrobiales; family Nitrobacteraceae; genus Bradyrhizobium; species Bradyrhizobium sp. HKCCYLRH1030. The sequence goes on from NZ_JBNPUY010000003.1 coordinate 29,988, forward strand.
CAGCGCGGCTACGGCCGCAACCATCCCTTCGCCGGCGAAATCCGCTTCGGCGAAGTCGAGGTCGAGTTCGCGGCCGAGGAGGTCGGGTTCGCGGTGCCGCTCGGATCGATCGAGCTGACCGAATGCCAGATGGTGAACCAGTTCAAGGGGGCGGCAACCGAGCCGCCGTGCTTCACGCGCGGCTATGGCCTCGCCTTCGGCCAGGGCGAGCGCAAGACGATGTCGATGGCCCTCGTCGACCGCGCCTTGCGGGCACGCGAGCTGGGCGAGGACATGGTCGCGCCGGCGCAGGATGAGGAGTTCGTGATGTCGCACTCCGACAACGTGCAGGCGACCGGGTTCGTCGAGCATCTGAAGCTGCCGCATTATGTCGACTTCCAGTCCGAGCTCGGACTGCTGCGCAAGCTGCGCCAGGAGTTCACCGAGGCCAAGGCCGCTCCCGAATTGAAGGAAGCTGCGGAATGAACGCGCCGACCTACAATTTCGCCTATCTCGACGAGCAGACCAAGCGGATGATCCGTCGCGCCATCCTGAAGGCGATCGCGATTCCCGGCTATCAGGTGCCGTTCGCGAGCCGCGAGATGCCGATGCCCTATGGCTGGGGCACCGGCGGCGTGCAGGTCACCGCCGCCATTCTCGGTCCCGACGACGTGCTCAAGGTCATCGATCAGGGATCGGACGATACGACAAATGCGATCTCGATCCGCAAATTCTTCGCCAAGACCGCGGGCGTCGCGACCACGACGTCGACGGAAGAGGCGAGCGTGATCCAGACCCGGCATCGCATTCCCGAGGCGCCGCTTCACGAGGGGCAGGTGCTGGTCTATCAGGTGCCGATCCCGGAGCCGCTGCGCTTTCTCGAGCCGCGCGAGACCGAGACCCGCCGCATGCATGCGCTGGCCGAATATGGCCTGATGCACGTCAAGCTCTATGAGGACATCGCACGCTTCGGCCACATCGCGACGTCCTACGCCTATCCGGTCAAGGTCAATGCGCGCTACGTGATGGATCCGTCGCCGACGCCGAAGTTCGACAATCCCAAGATGGACAATTGCCCGGCGCTGCAATTGTTCGGTGCGGGACGCGAGAAGCGAATCTATGCCATTCCGCCCTATACGCCGGTCGTCTCGCTGGATTTCGAGGACCATCCGTTCACGCGCTACAAGTTCGATGCACCCTGCGCGCTGTGCGGCGCGGAGGATTCCTACCTGGACGAGATCGTGACCGACGACAAGGGCAGCCGCATGTTCGTCTGCTCCGACACCGATTACTGCGAGGGCCGCCAGGCGTCCGGACATCGTGGCGAGCAGAGCGCCGCCCCGCACAAGGAGAGCGCCCATGGCTGAGATGATCAGCGCGTCCGATCAGCCGCTGCTCGTCGCCGAAGGGCTTGCGAAGAGCTACGGCCGGTTGGCAGCCTGCCGCGACGTCTCCTTCGTGCTCTATCCCGGCGAGGTGCTCGCCATCGTCGGCGAGTCCGGCTCGGGCAAATCGACACTCCTGCAGATGCTGTCGGCGCAACTGGCTCCGACGTTGGGCCGCGTGTCCTATCGGATGCGGGACGGGGTGCTGCGCGATCTTGCCGGCCTTGGCGAGGCGGAGCGCCGTTTTCTGTTCCGCACCGATTGGGGCTATGTCCATCAGGACCCGACGCAAGGCCTGCGCATGGCGGTCTCCGCCGGCGCCAATGTCGGCGAGCGGCTGATGGCGGTCGGCTGGAATCACTACGGTCAGATCAGGCAGACCGCCTCGTCCTGGCTCGCGCGCGTGGAGATCGACGTTGCCCGCATCGACGATGCGCCGCGGACCTATTCCGGCGGCATGCGGCAGCGGCTGCAGATCGCGCGCAATCTGGTGACCGAGCCCAGGCTGGTGTTCATGGACGAGCCGACCGGAGGACTCGACGTCTCCGTGCAGGCGCGCCTGCTCGATCTGATGCGCAGCCTCGTCAACGAACTCGGCCTCGCCGCCATCGTCGTGACCCACGATCTGGCCGTGGCGCGGTTGCTGTCTCATCGTGTGATAGTCATGAAGGAGGGGCGGGTGATCGAGACCGGCCTCACCGACCAGGTGCTCGACGATCCGCGCGAGCCGTACACACAGCTCCTCGTGTCCTCGATCCTGCCGCCATGATGCAATTGGGCCCAATGCGATGACCGTGATGATCGATGTCGAGAATGCAGAGAAGACCTTCACCATGCATCTGCAGGGCGGCATATCGCTGCCCGTGGTGCGCGGCGTGTCGTTCCAGGTCAAGGCCGGCGAATGCGTCGTGTTGTCGGGACCGTCGGGTGCCGGCAAGTCGTCGATCCTGAAGATGATCTTCGGCAATTACCGTTGCGATGGCGGACGCATCGGCGTCCGGCACCTCGGCGAGATGACCGATCTCGCCGGCGCCGAGCCGCGCCTTGTCCTCCATGCGAGGCGGCAGACCATCGGTTATGTCAGTCAGTTCCTGCGCGCGGTGCCGCGCGTCCCTGCGCTCGATGTCGTTGCCGAGCCGCTGCTCGCGGCCGGCCTGCCGCGCGACGATGCGAGGGTGCGGGCGGGGGGACTGCTGCGGCGGCTGAACATTCCCGAGCGGCTGTGGTCGCTGCCGCCATCGACCTTCTCGGGCGGCGAGCAGCAGCGGGTCAACATCGCTCGCGGCTTCATCTCCGATGTCCCGGTGCTGCTGCTCGATGAGCCGACCGCGTCGCTCGATGCGGCGAACCGTGCGGTCGTGGTCGACCTGATTGCGGCGAAGAAGAAGGACGGGGTGGCGATGCTCGCGATCGTGCATGATGACGATATCCGTGCGCAGATTGCGGATCGCATGGTCGACGTCATGACATTCGCCGCGGCGGCGTAAAGGGACAAATTGCAGATGAGCGCGAACATGTCCGATCTCGTGATAGGCAATGCCAGGCTGGTCCTCGCCGACCGGGTCGTCGAGCAGGGCTGGGTGGCGATCGCCGGAGGCCGGATCGCGGAACTGGGCGAGGGGGCGGCGCCGGCCGGCAGCCTGGATGCCGGCGGCGACCTGCTGATGCCCGGGTTGGTCGAACTGCACACCGATCACCTCGAGGCGCATTTCGTGCCCCGCCCCAAGGTCTATTGGGATCCCGTTGCTGCGGTCATTTCCTATGACGGGCAACTTGCGACCGCGGGCATCACGACGGTGCTGGATTCGCTGCGGGTGTGGAGCGAGGAGGGCGCCGAGGGCGTCGACGGCCAGGCCAATGTGCTCGCGGAAGCGATCGCGACGGCGCGCGACGGCGGGCTGCTGCGGTCCGATCACTTCCTGCATCTGCGCTGCGAGGTGCCGATGCCGACCGTGGTCGAGGAGGCGCGGCAACTGGCGGGGCGTCCGGATGTGCGGCTGATGTCGCTGATGGATCATACGCCCGGGCAGCGCCAGTTTCGCGACGAAGGCAAGCTGCGCGACTACTATCGCGGCAAGAGCGGCGGCAAGACCGATGCGGAGCTCGACGTGATGTTCGCACGCCGCTTCGCCTATCAGCAGGCCTATGCGGCGCCGAACATGCGCGACATCGTTGCACTGGCGAAGACCCATGACGTGCCCCTGGCCAGTCACGATGACACGACGGAGGAGAACGTCGCCGATGCAATCAAGGACGGCATCGCAGTCGCGGAGTTTCCAACCACGATGGAAGCCGCGCGGGGCCTTCACCAGGCGGGCATCAGCATTCTGATGGGCGCTCCGAACGTGGTGCGCGGCGGGTCTCACTCCGGCAATATCGCCGCCGTGGACCTGGCGCACGAGGGCCTGCTCGACATTCTGTCGTCGGACTACGTCCCGTCGAGCCTGCTGATGGGCGCGCTGCAATTGCCGCAGCGGGTGCCGTCCATCGGTCTTGCGGCGGCCGTCCGCACCGTCACCAAGGCCCCTGCGGACGCCGTCGGCCTGCATGATCGCGGCGAGATCGCGGTGGGCAAGCGTGCGGACCTGATCCGCGTCCATGTCGCGGGCCAGTTGTCGGTCGTGCGCAGCGTCTGGCGGGAAGGACAGCGGGTGGCATGAGCGAAACCGAGGTTGCATCGGCGAAGACGCCCGCGAAGCTCGGTCCCGGCCGCCTGATCCTGGTGGTCGGGCCGAGCGGCGCGGGCAAGGACACCTTGCTCAATGTGGCGCGCCGCGAATGCGCTGGCGACGACCGGATCGTTTTTCCGCGGCGGATCGTCACGCGCGAGGCCTCGGCTTTCGAGGATAATCTCGAGATGAGCGCGTCCGCTTTTCGTGAGGCGCTCAGCGCCGGTGAGTTCGCGCTGCATTGGGAGGCCCACGGACACGACTACGGCGTGCCGCGCGCGATCAAGAATGACATCCTGGCCGGCCGCATCGTGGTCGTGAACGTCTCGCGAACGATCATTCCCGCCGCGCGCCGGGACTATGCCGACGTCATCGTCGTCGCCATCACTGCGCCGGCGGATGTTCTCGCCGAACGGCTCGGCAAGCGGCACCGTCCGAGTGACGGCGATATCGGTGAGCGTCTTCACCGGGCGGTGAGCGAAGACACCGCGGCGGACGTCACGATCGTCAATGTCGGCGATCCCGAGCCGCACGGTCACAGGCTGGCGGACATCATCAAGCGACCGATCGACGCAGAACCGATCGGATCCGAGGGAGGAAGCGGCCATGTCGATCATCACCACGATTGAGCAGCTCGAGGCGATCTATGGCGAGACGGGGCTGGCATCGACGGCGAAGGTGGCTGATCGCGTGACGCCGCACTACCGGATCATGATCGAGAAGTCGCCTTTCGTGGCGCTGGCGACGTGTGGTCCCGAAGGTCTCGACTGTTCGCCGCGCGGCGATCTTCCCGGCTTCATCCGCATCCATGACGACAAGACGCTGATGATGCCGGATCGCCGCGGCAACAATCGCGTGGATTCCTTGCGCAACGTCGTGCGCGATCCGCGGATCGCGCTGCTGTTCCTGATTCCGGGATCGGGCAACACGCTGCGTGTGAACGGGCACGGTCACCTGTCGACCGCTCCCGATCTGTTGGAGTCGTTCCGGATGGAAGGCAAGCTGCCGCGCTCCGTCCTGGTCATGACGGTGGAAGAGATCTACTTCCAATGTGCGCGCGCGATCGTTCGTGCCGATCTCTGGAACCCGGACAAGCGGGTCGACCCGCAGCAACTGCCTACGCCGGGACAGATCCTTGCGGCGATGACGGCCAACGACATCGACGGCGCGGCGTACGATCGCGAGTGGCCCGAGCGTGCGCGGAAATCGATGTGGTGAATTCGGAGCGCGGCTCTTCAAAAAAGGGGAGGCCGCGCTCCTAAAGATCAGGCTGCGACATCGAGCAGGCGTGAGGATCCCCTGACGAGCACCTTGCGGCCGGCCATTGTGAGTGTTGCCGCGCCATTGTCGATGGAGGCGAGTCCAAATGCAGTGAGCTCGTCGACAATCATGCCGTTCAGCCTGCGGCGTTCACGCGCGGGAATGCGAAGCGCCTTCAGCGTCTCCCATTGGTCCGGCGTGAGTTCGTGTTCGAATTCCGCGTTCATGCTGCCTCGAATGTTGACGTCCGGCACTCGTCTTAGAAAGTCCGCGTGACGAAGATGCGACCTTCATGCATCCGTACTGATACGGTCCACGTCATTACGCTCGAACCCGCCCGCGATTAATTCAAATTTGAATGATCGCGAATGTGGTGCTGCATTGCAGCTCGCCGTGTTGGTAGCGGTGAACGATCGTCCGTCGTTAACAGATAATTAAGCCATGTGGGCAGCGCACAACGGTAACGCCGCTGTCACATCGGTGTGTCAAACGGCGCCATCGTCCTGCTCGAATCGGCCGGCGCATGTTTGAAGCGAAACACGTTGAATGGCTGACCTGACCGACGTTCCGCCGCTGCGATCGAACCGCAGAATCTGGTTGCGCAGTCTGGGCGGACTGGCCTTGAGCCTCTCGATTGCAGCTGCGGCCGTGTATGTCCTGGCACGCGCCGTCAAGAAGCTCGACCTTGCTCATGTTCTGTCGATCGTCGAGGCCACGGACCTTCATCTGATCGCGATGGCGCTGGCGTTCATCGTCCTCTCCTACGCCAGCCTCACGCTCTACGACCTGTTCGCGTTGCGGACGATCGGCCGCCGGGACATTCCCTATCGCGCCGCCGCGCTCGGCAGCTTCACGAGCTACCCGATCGCGCACGGCATCGGTGCGGTCGCGCTGGTCTCGCCGCTGGTGCGATATCGGATCTACGCGCCGTACCGGCTCGGTGCGATCGACATTGCCAATATCAGCTTCCTGACCGGCCTGACCTTCTGGCTCGGAAATCTCACCGCGCTCGGCCTGAGCTTGATGATCGATCCGGATGCCTTCGGATGGATGGAATATTGGCCGCCGGCGATCAACCGTCTCGTTGCCGCGGCACTGCTTTGCGCCGTTGCCGCCTTCGTCGTGTGGAGCTGGCCCGGGCGGCGAAGTGCGCGCTGGCCCGTTCGACTGCCGTCCGGGCCCGCCGTGCTGCTGCAGATCGTGGTCGGCCTGTTCGAGCTCAGCGCCGCGGCGCTGGCAATGTACGTCCTCATGCCGCCGGAACTCGGCATCGACCTCGCGCGGCTGATGGCGGTCTTCATTGCCGCGACCTTGCTTGGATTTGCCAGCCATGCCCCAGCCGGCATCGGCCTGTTCGACGCAACGATCCTGCTGGGCCTGGGCGGCGTTGACCAGGAGCGCCTGCTGGCGGCGCTGCTGATCTTCCGCGCGCTCTATCACCTGTTGCCGTTTGTGCTCGCCCTGGTCGTGTTCGGCAGCGTCGAGCTGTCGCGCTCCTGCCGGAGGTCGTCGATGGTGTCAGACCGGCGAGTTCAGCTTCAACCCGATCATGCCGGTGATGATCAGCGTGAGGCAGATCAGCCGTGTCGGGTCCGCCGGCTCGCTGTAGAGGATCATGCCGGCGAGGATGCTCCCGGCCGCGCCGATCCCGGTCCATACCGCATAGGCGGTGCCAAACGGCAGTGAGCGCAGCGCGAGCGACATCATCGCGAAGCTGAGCAGAATGGCGATCACGGTGGCGACGCTGGGCCAGAAGCGCGTCAGGCCGTCGGAATGCTTCAGGCCAAGCGCCCAGATGATCTCGAGAGCTCCGGCCGCGAACAGAGCTAGCCAGCCGTTCATGAGGGCCGCGCGCCCAATGGTGTAACATCGCCCACAGATCCGAGGCGGGCCTCGCGAAGCCGCGGATCGCTTGCACCGAGCAGTCCGGCCATTTCGTCATCTCCGCGCCGGTCGAACCTGCCGTCCATCTGCATGGTTTGCGCGACGCGCATATGACAAGCTGGGCGCGCGTCGGGTCTATCTCTCCTCCATCATCGTGAATACGAATCCTGTCAGCGTTGCGCCGACAGCAAAGGACAGCGTCAATACACCGACGAAGATCACGAGCGTCGCGTGCGGATCGACACTGTGGGCGATCAGGGTCGAGATGCCGAACGCATCCAGTTGGGTCAGCCCGAAGGCGAAGCCGAGCCCCATGGCGATGCCCATCAAGGTGTGGCAGGCCAGCTCGATCAGCATGGCCGGATTGACTACTGCGCTGCGTCGTTTGGGCGGCATGGGCTCGGACTCCACGCTATGGCCGATGAACGCTGGAACGGTGAACGTTGTTCCTGTGCCGGCTGGCAAAGCCGATTGCCAAACCGAGCCGACAGCGGCTACGGATGACCGAGGTTCGGTCGCGGAAAAACAAAGCTCGAACGGCCCGCAAGGGGGGCCGGCGCGCGGCCGAGCGGCGCAGCGTCGCGCGATCCGACAGGGAGGATAACCCATGACGAACGCCATTCGTTTCCACAAGACCGGCGGTCCCGAGGTTCTCGCTTGGGAGCAGATCGAGGTCGGCAAGCCCGGCCCCGGCGAGGCGCGTATCCGCCACACGGCGGTCGGGCTCAACTTCATCGACATCTACAATCGTTCCGGGCTCTATCCGGTCCAGCTTCCGAGCGGACTGGGCAGCGAGGGCGCGGGTGTGATCGAGGAACTGGGCGAAGGGGTGACGGACCTGAAGGTGGGCGACCGGGTCGCCTACGGCTCGTCGCCGCTCGGCGCCTATTCAGAGGCGCGGCTGATGCCGGCCGCGCTGCTGTTGAAACTGCCCGACGAGATCGACGACAAGACCGCCGCTGCCATGATGCTCAAGGGCCTGACCGCCCAGTACCTGATCCGGCAGACCTACCGCGTCAAGGCGGGCGAGACCATCCTGCTGCATGCCGCCGCCGGCGGCGTCGGCCTCATCCTCAGCCAGTGGGCCAAGCATCTCGGCGTTCACGTCATCGGCACCGTATCCAGCGATGACAAGGCGCAGCTGGCCAAGGCCCACGGCTGCGAGCACACCATCATCTATACGCGGGAGGACTTCGTCGCGCGCGTCGGCGAGATCACCGGCGGCAAGAAGGTGCCCGTGGTCTATGATTCCGTCGGCAAGGACACGTTCCTGAAATCGCTCGATTGCCTCGCGCCGCTCGGCTACGCGGTGCTGTTCGGCCAGTCCTCCGGCACGGTCGATCCGCTCAATCTCGGGCTGCTCGCCCAGAAGGGATCGCTATTCGTGACCCGGCCGACGCTGTTCACCTACGCCGCCAAGCGCGAGAGTCTGGTCGCGATGGCCAACGAGCTGTTCGACGTGGTCAAATCTGGCGCGGTAAAGATCGAGGTCAACCAGACCTATCCGCTCAAGGAGGCGGCCCGGGCTCACGCCGATCTCGCGGCACGCAAGACGACCGGCTCGACGGTCTTTCTGGTCTGATCTGGCGCGTCCTCCGGTCGCGAGATCCCGATAGGGCCGGCGCAGCCGGGTCAAACCCGCTCGTGCTTGCGCAGGTCGCGGAGGTGATCGGACCGGGCGGCCTGCAGGTCGGCGTCCCGCCCATCGATCTCGGGCAGGGCGGCTTCGGACATGATATCGGCCGTGACGTCCGCAACCGACCGGTCGACGATCTCGTGGATGAAGCTGACGTTCGAATATTCCCCCGACGCGATGCGCGCAACGACGTCGCGCCGGGTCATCTCGGGATCGACCACGGCCTCGCGTCCGCGCCGGCCGTAGTCGATCATCACGACGAAATACTGCATGGAGCGCCGGTTCGCCTTCGGCTGACTGTGATCGCTCCATTATTTCTCTAAATCAGAATTTTGTCAAGGCTGATTCGGTCCATCCTCGCCTCACCGACTCCATCCCCAGCCTGCGCGGCCATGACCACACCGGAATCAGCCGCAGAAATAGTCCAGGCGATGTGACGTGGCGTGCGGAAGCATGTTCCCGCACGCCATGAAGACCGCGTCATCGCCCATCACTGCACGTTGAACGTCGCGCCGGGACATTCGGTGGTCACGCTGATCGGGATCGCCTGCGCCGCCGCCGCGGTCGGCTTCGGCTTCGCAACCACCTTCCAGCGGCCGGGCTTGTTCAGCCAATATCTGTGCCTCGATGTCGCAATGCGGCGCTCGGTATAGGTCGTGCCCTTCCAGATCAAAGGGCCCTTCGGCTTCGGTGCCGCGACCTCATGCCACGGTCCGAACTCGCCGAAGTCCATGAACCACAGATGCCATTCGAGCTTCTGATATTCATGATGGGACGCGACCACCTCGACGATGGGGCGACCGTTCAGCCACGACACCTCGTCCTCGAGTGGCTTGATCTGCTGGCAACGGGTATGCAACGGCTCCTGAACGCGAAGCAGATCGTCTCGCTGGCTTTGCGTGAGCATCGCCGAGGTGACGGGCAGTCCCACGTTCGGATCATCGGCCGGATATGAGCAGATCGGCACCGTCGGCGGCCCCTGGCCCGTCCAGGGATTGTTGCTGCAATAGACTCGCCTCGTCACCGACGAAATGCCGGTGGTCGCCGTTTCCTCCGCCTTTCCGGTTTCCCGGTCCCAGACACCGCTGAACGTCGTCTTTTGATTCGGCGGACAGGCCACGGTCTTGTGGGCCGTCCACCAGTGCGAAACCTCGAATTCATAGTACGAGTAGCGCGGCTCTGGATACAGCACGGCTCTGACGCTGGTCAGCGCGTGGTGCGCTTCGCACGCCGTTCCATAGGTATCCAGCCAGCACACGAGGTGGAAGTTTTCGTTCGGCCAGCATCCCGCACGCGCCGACGACGTGAAGCCGAGTGCGGCGATCACCAAGGTAAAGGCAAGAAGATATCTCCGCATGGCGTTTCCCATGATGGCGTTTCCCCCATGTCCTGCCTGTGCAGCCACAGGTTGAAGATGAGTTTGCTCCGGCGCGGCGCCTGGTCGTTGATCGGGATCAATCCGCTTGCGCGACGTCGTCAACGCCGGCCGGACGTCGGCGATGACGCGATGGCACAGCGGGTCCGCTCGCTGGCGGCCCGTGGATCGTCGGGGCGGGTCACCGCTTGGAGCCGAGATAGCGGAAGACCAGCCTGTCCCACCGCCGCCTCCGAATGCCGACTGCTACGTCCATCGCGATGAGCTGCGGGTCGAGGACTGATCCGGGCGCCGGGCGCGGCTGGTGGCAAGGCGTCACGCCCGTCGGGCGAATCAGGGTCGATGCGCCCGCACGATGGTCCGTTCATGGCCTTCGATCGCCTGCAGACGACGTGTGCGGAAACGCTTGTTTTGGGCGAGGCTTCAACGCATTGCCCCGGTCTGGTCCGCCGGGCCGAAAAATTCTTCTTTCTCTTTTTCAGAATTCATGATTGTCTACGCGCATCCCGCCTCATGGAGAGAGGCGTATCGCGGTCGTCACGACACGTGGAGGCGGGGAGTGATGGGCGAGCCGGTTTGCAGCGTGGTCATTCGCGCCGACGAACAACACCGGCTCGTACGGTCAAGTCGCGTGGTCCTGATACCCCGATGCCGGTATCAAGCCTGCGCCGGCGCTGACAGCGCCGCGTGGGTGACGGTGACCAACAAGCCCGGCGCACCGGGGAGAACGCGAAGCAGCCGTGAAAACCATCGCGCAGGGAGGGCCGGATCGTTCCGGCTGGACCTGTGGTACCTGCCGCCTGCATTTTTTGAGCAGGCGGGCCACGGGCCTCAGTCGAGGTCCGGCCTTCCCTGCACCCTCTCGTTTGAAGAGGGTGAGACCACTGTATCACTCGGACGCCTGGGCGCCGCGAGGCTAAGGACGCACATCCCCATATGTCGCTCAGAATTGTCGATCACGACGGCGCCACAGGCGCGGGGCCTACCCTCCCTTGGAGGCGGGATGCAGGGAGAACGCCGCGGCGTTCCCCCTGCATCCGGCGTCGAGTCTTACTTGTTCGCCGCGCGGGCGCGCGACTTGGCGGCCGCCTTGGCGCGGATCCGCGAGATCTGGCCGCGTGGCAGGGTGACGAAGATCTCGCCGATCCAGTCCAGCTTGACCCCCACGATCGGCTTGGCGTTGAAGCTCTTCAGATTGACCACGGACGGCGATTTGCCGCGTTCAATCGTCTTCAGGTAGCGCTCGCCGGACTTGAGGCGTACCACCGCCTCCTCGCCGTAGAAGCTCGACAGCGGGTGCCGCTGCTCGCGGTAGACCACGATCACGTCGCCATTCTCGTATTTCGGCAGCATCGAATCGCCCGTGACCTCGAAGGCGATGGTCTCCTCGGAGATCGGGAAGGGCAGGGCGACCTCGCCGAGGCCCTCGACGGGCACCTGCTCGTAATCCGGCTCGATCACCGAGCCGGCGCCGACCCGCCCCATGATGGGGACGGAATTGAGCTCCAGATATTCCGTGATGAGCGGAATCTCGGCCGCCTTGATCAGGCGCTGGCCGCCGAGGATCTCGGAGACCGCGCCCGGCCGCACGCCCATGGCGCGGGCCAACCCTCCTTTCGTCTTTCCCGGCTTCTCGAGTGCACGCTCGATCATGGCAACGTCCAACATGGCTTTGACCTCTTTTGCGAATCTCGGAAGGGATTATATGTTTCGAATAATCAGAACTCAAGCTTGACTTTTTCTTCGGAATATCGGAAGATTTGGCCGTCGGGTGAGCCGGCGGATCCGGCGGCCCCGACCCAGAAGGAAGAGGCGAGAATGCAATCCACAGATTGGCCAGACCAGCATTCCAAGATGCTGTGCGAGCTTCATGCCCAGGGGCGGTCCTATGCCGAGATCGCGCGCGCCCTCAATGCGCAGTTCGGAACCGCCTATACGCGGAACGCGACGCTTGGCCGCGGCAAGCGGATCGGGCTGGCCGCGCCGGGCGGGCCGAAAGCCGCGCGATCCGCGCCCCGGTCGATGTCCGCGGCGCCCCGAACCGGACGGCGAGGCGCCGACGCGGCGGTGCGGCCGATGCCGTCCCCGGCGAAGCCCGCCGCGGCCGTCAAGCTGCGTTGCGTCGGCATCAGCCCGCGCCTGCTGTCCCTGGACCAGCTCGAGTGCAACGATTGCCGCTATCCCTATGGCGGCGACCGGGACGACGATCCCATCACCTTTTGTGGCCATCCGCGCCAGCCCGGCTCCTGCTACTGCACGCCGCATTACCATCTCACGCGGCTTCCGCCCGAGGAGGCCGCCGTGCGTCCCGCCGGCCCCTTGATCCTGCGGCTGGTCGCGGCCGCGTAGAGCGCGGCAAACCCGACCCGAACCGACCCCATCCAATTTCCGGAGACGAGACATGGCGCGCCCCAGACGCAGCAAGCCCCATCGCATGTCCAAGACCCACGACCGCAGAGCTCACGACCTGCCGCGAAATGCAGACGTGATTCCCGTGGAGATCGACGATCCGCTGGCGCTCGAGCCCGGTGATAAGATCGTCGCGTTGCGATCGGTCCGCAGCGACCCGCTCGGCCGGCTGCACGCGCATAAGCAGCTGGATGACGCCCAATACCGGGCCGGACGGGCGTTCCAGAATGATTGGGAGCGGGCCGAGCGGGGCCCGCAGGCGATCGATCCCTCGCGCGAGCACGTCGACGGCGCCCGTGGGCGTGAGCCGGTCACCGAAGGCCAGAGGCAGGCGGTGCTGCGGCTCAACCGCGCCGAGCGCGAGCTCGGCGCCGACGGGGCGGCGATCACCCATGACGTCCTGGTGCATGGCCTGACCATGGAGCGGATCGGACACAAGCGGGGGCTCGCCAGCCAGCGCTGGAATGATTATTTCGCCCGGCGCTTCAAGGAGTGCCTGGACCGGCTGGCCGTGGTCTACGGGTTGTCCACCGACAGGATCGCCAGGAAATGCGATGGGGCCGTGCGATCGGGCCGTCGGGGTGAGAGCTAACGGCCGGCACGACCGGCGCTCGTACCGTCGTCGACGGGTACGAGCGCCGGTCGGACAATCGTTTTCCCTCAGGGATGCGGCGTCACGACATAAGTGGTGCTGTAGGGCTCGACGCGCAGCGAGGCATGCGACAGCAAACCGATCTTGGCCGAAGGCGTCATCTGCAGCTCGCCGTTCGGGCCGCGATGAACGTTGTACTGCCAGGCCGCTAGGTCGCCTTTCTGCGCCAGTGCGCGCGCAACGGCGCTGGCATCGCTGCCGCCGATCGTCGCCAACTCGTCGCTATTGAGACCGATGACGATCTCGTCCTTGACGGTCACCACCTTGAACAGCGAGGTCGCGCTGTCACCGGCGCTCGCCATCGAAGCGGTGAGCGCCAGCGTGGCGACGGCGCTGAAGAATGGGCGTGTCAGTCTGGAAGGCATGAGGACTCCTGTTGCCGACGGCATGATGGACGGCGTCGGTGTGCAGCCATTGGTTCCCGACGGGGGGCCGTCGGTTCGAAGAAATCGATGCGGCGGTGGGCTGAACCAGGGGGCGTGACGTCGCGTCTAAGCACGATTGCGGAATGCGTACGTGCCGCCGGACGGCCGGGGTGGTCCCTGAGTTGACACAGGTCAAGCTGCACGCCCGGGCATGTTGTATTTGGGAACGAGTGAAGTGAAGGGTGATGCCATGTTCAGCGGGAAATATCGATCTCCTTCGGCCGGTGGAAAAATCGCAATTGCGGCCGTCGCGGCCATCGCCGTGGTGGCAAGCGCGCCGGCGTCAGCTCATGAGCGGGCGGCGGGTCCGGCCAACAAGCCGGTGGTCGCGACGGCGACAGCCGGCGATTTGACCGATCTTAGCGCTCGTCGGCGCTATCGCCGCGTCTACAGGGGCAATCCAGCCGCCGGCTTGGCCATCATGGGTGCAATGATCGGAACCATCGGCGCAATCGCCGCGCAGCACGACGACTACTATTACTATGGACCCGGCTATTATCCCGGACCCGTCTATTACGGGCCGCCGCGGGTGTACTACGCACCGCGGCCATATTATGTTCGTCCGTATTACGGCCCGCCTGGTTACTACTACAGTCCGTACTGACGTGACGCGGCGCTCCGTCCATGTTGCGGTGTCGGCTCAGAAGCCGCCGGCGCTGAAACGGAGCGGCTGCACGACGTCGTACGCCGCCTTGCTGATCGGGACCGCATAGTCGACCGTGAGCGGTCCGAACGGCGATGCCCAGGTCATGCCGACGCCGACCGAGGAGCGCAGCACGTTCCTGTTCGCCACTTGGACATTCTGGGTCGGGCCGCGATAGCCGAACACGGTTCCGGCGTCGACGAAGGCCGATGCACGCAGGCCGTATTCCTGCGGCAATCCGGGAATGTTGCCCTGCAGCTCCGCCGTGGTCGCCCAAAACAGGCTGCCGCCGACATTGTCCATCGTCGATCCCGGCGTCAGATCGCGCGGTCCGAAGCCGCCCGGCGCGAAGCCGCGCACCATGGTGGGACCGCCGAAGAAGCTGTTGAGCAGCGGCGCCTGCTGGCCGCCCCATCCGGTGATATAGCCGCCTTGCGCGCGCACCATGCCGGTCAGGTCGCTGTTGATCGACCGATAATAGCGGACGTCGCCCGTGGTCCGTAAGAAGCGAACGTCGCCGCCGAGACCGGCGAGATCCTGCGTCAACTGCGAACGAATGCCGCTGGTCGGCACCTTGTTGTTGTCGAGCGAACTGTAGGTGACGGTATTGCCGAGCGAGGACACCGTCTGCCGTCCGGCTGCAACCGCCTGGCGAACCGGCAGGGACACCGCCGCCGGCGAGATTCCCGGCGCGAGCACCACCCTTTGGTCGTAGAGCGAATAGCGCCACAGCATGGCAGTCTGCTCGCTGACCGGCATGCCCAGGGTGAGGGCACCGCCATAGGTGTTGCTGCCGAACGATTGGAATGTGCTGACCATGCTCTGTCGCGCGAACAGCTCCATGCCGGGTGTCGTTCGGCCGAGGGCGTAGGGCGAGGTGAAGGACAGGCTGGCGCCTCGCGCGAACTGGCCGTAGGTGAAAGTGGCCTGCGCAGTGTTGCCGGTGCCGAGTACGTTGCGGTCACCGATCTTCACCTCGGCGAGCAATCCGTCCGTGGACGAATAGCCGCCGGAGACGCTGAAGTCCCCGGTCGCCTGATCGACTGCCTCGACATCCAGCACCACGCGATCCCTGGCCGAGCCCGGCTGCGTCGAGATCTTGACGGTCTTGAAGTAGTTGAGGTTGCGCAGGCGACGTTCGGCGCGGTCGATCAGCGTCCTGTTGTAGGCGTCGCCCTCGCTGACGTCGAACTCGCGTCGAATCACGTCGTCATGCGTGCGCGTGTTGCCGTGGATCTCGATGCGCTCGACATAGCTGCGCCGTCCCTGCTCGATCTGGAAGGTGACGTCGGCCTGCCGATCCTGCGCATGCCGATCGATCCTGGGCTCGACCTGCGCAAACGGAAAGCCGAGCTTGCCAAGTTCGGCCGTCAGGACGTCCGAGGTCTTGTCGATCTTGCTCTGGTCGAAGGTGTCGCCCTGCTGCGTCAGCAACAATGTGCGCAGGCGGTCGCAGGCCAGCCCCTGCACGTTGCAGGAGACGTCGACTGCGGCGAATTTATAGAGTCCGCCTTCCTCGATCGCAAAGGTGAGGTTGTAGCCGCCATTTGCCGCGTCATAGTCGACGCTCACGTTCGTGACCTCGGCATCGGCGTAGCCGTGGTCACGGTAATATCGCCGCAGCAGCTCGCGGTCCTCGTTGACGCGATCTGCGTCGTAGACGTTGCCGCCGGTCACGAAGCTCAGCACGTTGGTGGCCGAGGTCTTGATCACCGCGTGCAATTGTCGGGCGCCATAGGCGCGGTTGCCTGTGAAGTTGATCGCCCTGACCGGCGTCTTCCTGCCTTCGGTGATGGTGAAGACGAGATCGACGCGGTCGTTGCCGCGATCGATGATCTCCGGCACGATGCGGACGTCGTCGCGTCCCGCACGATGATACGCCTGGATGATGCGGGCGACGTCGCCCTGGACAGTTGCGCGTTGCAGGCCGGCTCGCGGCTTTGATAGCACCGCGCCCGTAAGCTCCGCATCCTTCACCTTCTTGTTACCTTCGAAGGCGACGCGATCGAGCACTTTTGCTTCCGAGACGCGGACCACGGTCCGTCCGTCGGCGCGGCTGATCTTCACGTCGTCGAACAGTCCGCTTGCAACCAGCGCCTTCAAGCCGGCGTCGAGCGCGGCGGCGTCGTAGCGCCCGTTGGCGTCAGCGTGAAAATAGGATCGCACGGTGTCGGCATCGACGCGCCGATTGCCCTGTACTGCAAGGGCTTCGCCCGCCACCGCGGGCGGCGTGGACGTCAGCACCGACAGCGTCGCAACGATCAATGCGACGTGTCGCGATCTGCCTTCTCCCCGGTGACGGCTGTTTCGGGTCAACATGCGCGCATCTGCCTGCTCGTCATGCCGGGATGCAAGAGCCGGTGGGCGGCCAAATCATGTCGAGGCCGTGGAGACTCGGGGGCCTGCGATCACGCCTGCGAAGGGTGGCCGGCAGGGAACCGAGCGCGGCCGCAGAATCGACGCAGAGTCGATTCAAACGGCGTGCAGCATCGTCCTCATCCGTACGCGCCAGCAGATGCTGATGCGGCGAACGTTTGTCGGGAGCAGACCATGCGCGCGATCGCCTTGGCCCTCATCGCTTGCACTTTCGTTCAATCAGCCCTTGCTGCTGCGGTCGTCCCAGAGATCGACCCACGCGCGTCGCTCGGTGTCGTCCAGAACTGGATCTACAACTATCGCACCAAACCCGACTACGCCCATGTGCCGGCGGCGGTCCGGGTGCTGTTTCATTCGCAGACGTTCAAGGAGCCGGAGAACGCGGGCATCTATCTCGGCTTCATCGCGGGGGCGATCGGCTCCAATCCCGCCAAGGCCGAACAACTCGTCAACAGCTTCTTTCCCGTGCCTCCCGAGGAGGAGTGGGTGGTCGTGCGTGCCATCGCTTATTCGGGTCTGCCGGATTGGCGCAATCTCATGCGCAGGGTCGCGCCGAAGATGCCGGGCCGCCGCGTGATGATTGACGGCTATCTGAGCGGCGCACAGCCGACCTTGATGGACATCCCCTTGGAGGAAACGAAGCCTGGCGTGATGGACAAGCTGCGTGGCGCATTGACGCAGAATCCGTTCAAGAAGGAGGAGCGCAAGCTCGACACACGGCTCAGCTACGCGACCCACCAGGATCTGCTCGACATCCTCTGGGGTTATTACTTCGCAACCGGCTCGCGCGTACCGATCCAGCGCATCGTGCAGATGCTGCCGTGGTCGAAGAGCCGCGACACGGTCGACAAGCTGACGATCGGCAGCATGGCGCGCTATACGCTTGCCAGCTATTCGGTGCGCGATGCCAGCCTGCGCGACTATCTCCGGGAGGAGCTGGCGCGGCAGTCGGGACCGGTCAAGGAGCCGCTCAGGGAGGTGGTTGAGGCCGCCGATACGGTGCAGCTCGGCGCCGTCCGCAAGGATGCCGTCGCCGCCGTCGAGGAGCTGAAGACCAGGGGCTCTGACGCCCGGCGCAACATGGATTTCTGGGGACAGCTCGGCGTCGGCGCCCTTGCGCTCGGTTGTGTCTCGGCCGCCGCGCTGGGGCAGGTCGCCGTCGGCATCCCTTGCGTGATCGGCGGCTCGGCCTCCCAGGGCCTGCTCTCGTTCTGGGAGAAGCAGCAATAGGCCCTCGGTGGCGCAGCGGCGGCGTTCGTTGGCGGCCGAGGGAAGGGGAGAGCCGGTGGAGTGGATCGGCGGGGCGTCTAGCCCTCAAGGTGCTCTTGCTGCGGAAGCGGCCCGATCGCGTGCCCGATATGCACACTCAAGAGTTGTTCGGCTTTTCGTTTCCTCTACGAAAAGTAGAAAAAGCAGTCAGCGCGCAGTCACTGCCGGCACGCCTATGAAAAAATCAGGACAGGCTGGCTTTCACTGCAGCCGGATAAACCGGCTCGCGGTGAACCTCCGCGCCAGATTCGTCGACGACGACGATGGACAGCCTGCGGTCGGTGATGCGCGGGTCGTGCCGGAGGCGCCGGGCCAAATCCCGGCTGTGCTCGATCGCCCCTGCACTCGTCGCAAATTCCAGGCCGGTCCGGTCTCTGGTCGGTATGCCATCCTTCATATCGAAATAATAAGTGCGCATGGTCTTCCTGCAGCCGCTGTGTCGCGGGAGTGGGCACGGATCCCGAGCGAGATCCGCAACCCATTCTTCCCCCCAAGCAAACTATAGAAGACCTCTAATGTGGAGGACAAGCTTACCGCTGCCGTAATCCCCCCGCCTCGTTCGGTAAACGACCGTTTCCACTGGTATCGTCAGCCAGAAACTGCCAGAAGGCTCAAATTGTGACGCCGAAATCAACCAACCGGTCAGTTCGGCTTGCTGCAAGAGTTGTTCGCTGGCATACTTTCAACCTCGTCGGGTTCCGCACGGTCGATTTCCAGGCGGGCCATCCTGAGGATCAGGGTCGCAGTCGTCAGACCGAGACTTTCAGCCTCGATTGCTGCAGTATCTACCTTGCGTGCAAGGCCTTCACGTTTGCTAAGGACTGGCATTACTGTTTCCTGCCAAAGGTGCGAGATGAAGAATTCAACATTCATCGCGGAGCTGCACACGAAGCTCGGAGCCCCATCGAGCGAAGCCGTGGAAAGCCTTCGTCTGCTGAAGGCATTCCTGAAGCTGGCTCCGGGCCAGCGCATCGAGGTGATCGAGATGGTTGAGCGGTTGACCGCGGAGTCCCTTTCGGAGACCGATCGCCCTCTGTCCTGAGCTCATCCCTCCCGATTACCTGCAATGGTTGCGGGAGGTCGCGTCGCAATCGCATAGATTGCATCATCCAGCGCTTCCGATTCGTGCAGCGTCCCGGCCGGCAGCAGAATCTTGTCGCCGGCCGTGCAGATGCGCTCGCCACCTTCCCAACGAAACGTGAGTCGTCCCTGGATCACGACGAGGATTTCGTCGACCGGGTGGGTATGGAAGGCGTGAACCTTGCCGGCCGCATCGTGCTGCAGCTCGATGCAGCCCTGCGTCGGCAACAGCGCCAGGATGTCGGGATCGATCGCGAAGCTGGTCTTCGTTCCAGCGATGATCTGGGTCATGCGGCCTGCTCCTTGTCTGCAATGGACGATGGCTTGGTCTGCGCCAGCTTGTGGAAGGGACAGGCCGGCGGCGGCTGGTTGTCGTCGTAGAGGAAATACTGTTTGAACTCCCGGCCCTCCGGATTGCCGTAGCGTCCGAGCTGGGGCGAAGGCGCCGTCGTGTCGAATGGGACCAGCCGTTTGCGCACCTCGCCGAAGGCCTTGGCGGCGGCCTCCTCCGTGCCGAGCATCCGTTCGAACACCCAGCGCGGCTGGAAGGTCAGCATGAATGCGCTCGAGCGGCGGCTTTGCCGCATCACATGCGCGGGCGTGCTGCAGACGACGAAGATCGGCTCTCCGGCAAACGAAAACTCCCACATCGGATGATCGACGGTCTCGGGAATTTCGGCGGGCCACGGCTGGCTATCGACGCGCGCCAGCTGATCGAGGATGTGCCAGAACTTCTTGTAGTAAGAGTTGATGGTCTGGACCGGGCGCGGGCGCGTGAACAGCACCAGCGAGGTGTTGGGTCCGTGCGAGCGGCTCTCCGAGACGAACAAGGCGAGCTGCTGGCCGAGCACGTCGATGTCGATGGGGTCGAGAAACAGATAACGAAGCTGATCGTGACGATAGCCCGCGACGCCGAATACGCACGGAAAGGGTCTTGCTTCGCTGCTCATCTGAGCCTCGAATTCCGAAAACAGGACACTTTGCCAGGTGCCGGCCTGATGGCCGGATCGGGCTTCGTCCCTTCTCAAATACAAACGCGACATACTGACCCTCTCTGTTCTTATGCTTAAGTACGAAGTATCAATTTGCGCCTCATCATCAGCGGCCCAAGGAGTCCAGGAAGCGACATCAGAACGAGAATTTCGATCAGGGCTGCGTAGCCGGAATCGCTGGCGGCACTGCGCAGGCTTGATCCGATGTCGGGGTTGAGGCCGCTCGCACTCACCATGGCAAAGGCGATCACCGGCTGAGCCAGTCCGGCAAAAATGCCGGCGGCCGTCGTATTGATCGATGCGCCGACGCCGATGCGCTCCGCCGTGTAGAGATGCTTGGTGCTTTTCAGGATCAGCGGCACGGTGCCCCCGGCCACCAGACCGAGCACGGCGAACACCGCGCCGACATAGAAGAAGCCGAAGCTGTGCGCCAGTGCCGGCAACAGCATCACGACGAGCAGCATGCGCAGCAAGGTGATGGAGATCAGAGCTGCATTGAGCGACTGCATCCGGTCCGCGGCATGGCCGAGAAAGATCGATCCGATGGCGTTGCCGACCATGAAAGCGAGCAGGGGACCGCCGGCCGCCGAAGGCGAGATGCCGAAATAATGCGCGACCATCGGGATGCCCCATACCCCGGCGAGCGTGGTCACGACCGCGAAATGCGCAGCGAAGCTCATGGCGCAGCCCCAGGTCGCGGCCGATCCGAGCGCATGCCAGCTTGTGACCAGGACGCTCTTCAGCGTCCGGCTGGTGTAGTTCGCCGGTGCCGATTTCAAGGTCGCGAACGCGCAGGCAAAGTTCGCGACGCCGACGCAGGCGATGAAGAGAAAGCAGGCGCGCCAGCCGAAGCCGCTGACCGCAGCGGCGAGCGGGGTCGTGGCGAGGACGCCGCCGACATAGCCCGACACCTGGGAGATGCCGGACATCAAGCCGAAACGCTGGTCGGAAAAGCTCTGCGCGACGAGCTTCAGCAGCGCCGTGAACACCAGCGCGTCGCCGCAGGCCACGACCACGCGCGCGACGAAGACGTCGAGCAGGCTGGGCGACAGGGCGAAGGCGGCACTGCCGAGCACCGACGCCGTCATGCTGCACAGCACGACACGCTTCACACCGTAGCGGTCGACCAGAACGCCCGCGGGGATCTGCATCAAGGTGTAGCCCCAGAAGTAGCTGGAGGCGAGCATCGCGACGCCGGAGGCGTCGGTGCCGAAGTCGCGCATGAAGTCGAGGCCCACGGTCTGCGGCGACATCCGCTGCAGGAAGGCGACGGCGTAGGCGAGCGCGACCGTACCCCACGCAACATAGGCGCGATCGAGGAACCGGAGCGGAGAGGACGCGACCGCTTGTTGTCCGAGCGCCGCCATCACACCCTCGCATAGCCGACGGAGAACAGGGCGTCGGCGGAATCCGGGATGATCCGCGACATCGCGGTCTCGACCAGCGAGGCCCTGCCGTGATAGTCTTGCCTGATGTGCTGGATGTGTCCGTAGGCGCCGCGCATGATCATGCGGGGCACCTCGAGCGGCTTGCCCGGATAGATCGTCGCGCACATCTCGACGCAGGCGGCCTGCAACTCGGCATCCGCCGTCTCATCGAGCAGCGACGGCGCGACTCTCTCGCAGATCTTGGCGTTGGCAGCCCACACGATCGGGTTGCGCGTACGCCATCCGTAAAGAATTTCTTCGCCGGGTGTGGCCGACCCGTGATGCTTGAGGATCTGCGACGTAAAGAACCCATACAGGCCACGACCCTGATGTGCGGGTAATACTTCGGTCCCACTGCGATAAATGGCCGGCCGCTGCGCGATGGTCATCACGCGATAGACTGAGAACGCGACCAGTCCGACGTGATCGTAGACCAGAACGAGGCCGTATTTGCCGGTGAATGGCGACGAGGCCGCGGTCCAATGCGGTTCGATTGCTTTCCAGTTAATGGCAATGATCGAATTCATTGCATCCATGATCGGCTGCCGATCAGGCAGCTCGATCTCCGACGCGTCGGAAAAGCTGTAGACGGTGTAGTCGTCCCAGGGCGAGGCGATGGTCCTGTATCGACCGTCCAAATTGCGCGACATCGCGTGAACTCCACCACTGCAAGGTCGAGCTATACAGGCGGTCCTCCGATGGCTTAAAGGACAATATGCCCTCGAATTCTGCCAACTCTCCCCGGCGTGCTGCGGTGCGTCGAGATAGTGCCGAAAGGCGGCTGGCCATCTTTGCCTTTCCCGGAGTGACGTTGCTCGACGTTTCCGGCCCGGCGCAGGTGTTCGCCGAACTCAGCGAGATCGAGCTGCCAGGGCCGGGCTATGCGCTGAGCTACGTGTCCAAGGAGGGCGGACTGGTGCCGACCGATGTCGGCCTGATGATCGACACTGCGCCACTCTCGTCCCTGAAGCCTGAGGAGGTCGATACGCTGCTGATCCCGGGGGGGCCCGGCATCTGGAAGCTGCGGCAGGACGAGACGGTGATGCAGTGGATCGGCCAGGTGCTCCCCGGTGCCCGGCGCATCGCATCCGTCTGCCTGGGCGCCTTTGCGCTGGCCTGGGTCGGCGCGCTGGAGGGCAGGCGGGCCGCGACACATTGGCGCTACTGCCCCCGTCTGCAGGACAGTTTTCCGAACGTGAAGGTCGAGCCCGACGCGATCTTTGTGCAGGATGGCCGGGTCTGGTCATCCGCAGGCGTGAGCGCCGGCATCGATCTCGCGCTGGCGATGATCGAGGAGGATTTCGGCCATACGATCGCGCTCGACGTGGCGCGCCGGCTCGTCGTCTTTCTGAAACGTCCTGGTGGCCAGAGTCAGTTTTCGACCGTCCTGGCGGCGCAGGCGTCCGACGTCGAGGGTCGGTTCAGTGCGCTGCATGCCTGGATCATCGAGAACATCGCCAGCGACTTGCGGGTCGAGGCGCTGGCCGCGCGAGCCGGCATGACGCCGCGCACCTTTGCGCGCACCTATGTCAGCCGCACCGGCATGACCCCGGCACAGGGAGTCGAGGCGCTCAGGGTCGAGACGGCGCGCCTCCTACTCGAAAGCCGCCAGATCGAAAACGTGGTCGAAATCGCCAAACGGGCGGGCTTTGGCGACGACGAGCGCATGCGGCGGGCGTTCCTGCGGCATCTCGGTGTGTCGCCGTCGGAGTATCGGCGCCGCTTCTCGGGCTGAGCGGCGCTTGCCGCAACCGGGGCTGACAAGACTCGCCGGACTCGGCGCCCTTTCCTTTGCTTTCGGGTCAATCCCGCCGCTCGCTTTGAGGCCGGTGCGGCCATGCCTTATGCGAGCGCTCAAAGCCTTCCGTAAAAGGCCATGTGTATAATGCTGAAAATTTGATGCAGATCCGCCTCCGCCGAGGGGAAAGGCCAATGACCAACATCGTTCCCTTTCGCACGAGGACACTCTCTCCTGAGGCCGCCTTTGCGAGCGCTGAGCAGAAGGCGGTGGTTGTGGTGGCCGGTGCTGGCCTCATGGACACCGTGCGAGTCGGTGCATTCAGCGTCAGGGAGGATGCGAGAAAACTGTCCTCCTCCTCGATCTTGCCCTGCAGCATGCGCGAGAGCTCTCGGGCCTGTTGCGGACGAGCGCGCGCGACGGATCTATGATCGTCACCTCGCTTCGATCGAATACGCTTTGCAGATTGCGCGTCAACGTATAGCCGCATTCTGACAGCCGCTGGCGGCTTTCCTCCGCATCCATTTGTACGGCGACGCAGGGAGTCGGATGTGGTAGTTGGATCTGTCGTGGAGGAAGCAACGATGACCCAAACCAAACTGGAAGTGCCCGCTGAACTGCGGGACCTGGCCGAAAAGACCATCTCGCAGGCTGAAAAAGCATTCGAGATGTTCTTCGACGCAGCCGGCAAGTCGATCGGCACAGTTCCCGGGCCTGCCGCCGACATGTCCAAGCAGGCGCTCACTCTTACCGAGCAGAACATCAAGACGGCCTTCGAGCACGCTCGAAAGCTCGTTCACGCCACCGAGCTCGAGGAGGCGATGCGGATCCAGTCCGAGTTCCTGCGCAGCCAGTTCACCAACGCCGGTGAACACATGAAGACGATCACGGCGAGCATCATGTCCGCCGCGAGCAAGGCGACCGAGCCCAAGAGCTGAAGCGCGAGCCTCGCCGTCGCGGGAGCGACGGTCTGCATGGACGGAACTCGGCGGCAGCGCTGCCGCCGAATGGATGCGAGCGGACGAGACGGGCGAAAGAGCCCAGCCCTATTTTCGCAGGCTGCCGATATAGGCGGCGATGTCGGCTGCCTCCAGCTGGTTGAGCGGGAAGCTTGGCATCTTCGGATGCGGGTCGAGCAGGAAAAACGCGACCTTCTCCGGCGTGAAATCCGTTCTCTGAGCAATCTGGGCGAAGGAGGGAACGTCCGCGCTGGCCTGCTTCTGCGTCCCCTCGATGAGGTGGCACGAGGCGCACCAGCGACGGGCCAGATCTCCGCCGTGATCCGGATCGGCGGCCCAGGCCGGTGTCGATGCCGCAGCCGCGATCGCGATCGCCATAACTCTCATCACCGAGGCGTGCATCAAGGAACTCCTGATCTTTGTCTGTTGGGTGGTGGCATACCTCGCCGGAGTGACGGCGGGTGGCTCACGAAGGAATGTTTCGCCCCGGAGAGGAGCGTCTTGGCGGCTCCGTCTCGCAGGCACGCGCGGCACGTCGATGAATCTCGACGTCAATTACAGCATGATTTGGGAAAGTGGGACAGGTCGATCCGGCTGACGATTGCCTTCAGGAGCGCGGTCGCGCGGCGCAGCCAAGACATATCGGCCGGGCGAGACACGTCGGTCGAGGCGGTGATCGTCAACTCTTCCGCAACGTAGGACATGTCGAGCCCTCCCTGTCGCTCAGCATCTTTCCGCTCAGCCTGTTGACGAGATGCGTACCGCCACATGCTGGGCATGCGGCCGCCTCATAGGCATCGAACTGGTCGGCAAGAACCGGTGCGGCCAAGTCGATCTGAACGTTCGATCCCGTCTGGGAGCAGCGAAAAACGAGAGTTTCCATCATCTGAACATGACAAATGCCGGCATCGATGCCTTGATCTGTCTCAACAGACGATGAGGCGACCGGCGCGTGCCGGACTGCCGGAGGACAGAATGTCAGGTCAGGCTATGCGATGCGGCCTTCGCCCTGCCGATCCGTTCGGCAACGTTTACCGTGGACACGGAACCCGTCTGGGCCGCACGGAGGGCCGCATCGATCTTCGACTTCACGCGCCGCGCTGCGAGCGCAGCGAGTCTGGTCTGGGTGCGTCCGGTCTTGATCTGATCGCCAAACTCGTACCGCCATTCCCAAATGTCCGGTTCAGCAGTCGCCACGACGGTATATTGAACACCTCGGTGGATCACGGAACCCCCCCCTGTCAACACTTCCACTCAAAGTCAATGTCTAACCAATCTACAATCAATCCGGGCAAATACGGGACTGGAACAATTGCCAGCTCCGCGATGGTTAGAGGGTTAACACCACCATGCCGACAATGTTCCGCAGGTGCCCGGCTTCCGTGCACACTTTTCCGGTGCGGATATCGGCCGTGCACAATCGGCGGAAATCGCGGGGCAGCCTGAAGACGCAGACGGGGGCTGCGTTCAAGGGCCCGAAATCTGCCAGAAGGGCGGACGACGCGTGTGGCGGATTCGAGTTCCGATCGATGGCCGGCAGGAGATATCAAGGCACGACATGCCGGAGTCGATGTTAGTCCGCCATCCCGAGACGAGGTCCATCTTGCTTGCCGATGATCAAGAGCTGGCGAAGACAGATAGCGTGGCAGCCGGCAACGGCAACCGAGGTCGTGACCTCCGGGTCGACGCGTTCCGGGGGCTCGCCCTTTGGTTCATCTTCATCGATCATGTTCCGGACAATTCGCTGGCGTGGCTGACGCTGCGCAACTACGGCTTCAGCGACACCTCCGAGGTGTTCGTCTTCGTCTCCGGCTACACCTGCATGCTCGCCTATGGCGGAGCGCTGCCGAAGCAGGGCTGGGCGACCACGGTGGTGCGGGCGCTGCGGCGCGCCTGGGAGATCTATGCGGCGTTCCTGGTGCTGCTGCTCGCCTATGCGGCGCTGGTCTGGGTGATCGGCGGCGGCACGCGCTTCGTCGACGAGACCAACACCGGCTTCTTCTTTCGCGAGCCCGGGCCCACGCTGGTGCATGTGGCGCTGCTGCAATTCGCGCCCGTCAACACCGACATCCTGCTGACGTTCGCAATCCTGCACATCTGCTTTCCCGTCATCCTGTGGCTGATGATCACCAGCGCGACGTTGACGCTGGTGCTTTCATTCCTGCTCTACATGATGGTTCAGCTGTTCAGCTGGCAGGTGCCGGCGTGGCCGAGCGGCGAACTGTATTTCAATCCGTTCGCCTGGCAGTTCCTGTTCGTGATCGGCGCCTGGTACGGCTGTGCCGGCACCACGCGCCTGCGTCCGCTCCTCGACTCGCGAGCGCTGTTGATCGTGGCGATCACCTATCTCGCGTTCAGCCTGTTGATGGCGCTCAGCTGGGAGTTCAAGAGTCTCGAGAACCTGATCCCGTCGGCCATCAGCGGCCTGATCTATCCGATCTACAAGAGCCACCTGGCGCCAGTGCGGCTCTTTCACTTCCTGGCGCTTGCCTTCGTGGTGTCGCGGCTGGCGCCGCGGGACTGGAAGGGGCCGATTCGTCCGCTGATGACGGCCATGATCAGGTGCGGCGAGAACTCGCTCCCGATCTATTGCCAGGGTGTGCTGCTGGCCTTCCTCGGCCAGGTCATTCTGACCGACGTGGCGAGCGGGCTGGCAATGCAGCTGCTGATCAGTGTCGCCGGGATTGCGATCATGACCATCGCGGCCACGCTGCTGACATGGGAATCACAGCTCGACCGGCGCGGGCCGCGGCTGTTCTGACCACCGCTCCTCAACGCCGGCGTGCGACGGTGACCCCGAGCAGGAAGGCGACGAACAGGCTCGCGAGCGGCGCCTCGCGGGTGATCGCGCTGATGGTCGACAGGGCGGTTCCGGGCCGCCGCGCGGCCCTTGCCGCTTCGCTCAGTCGGTCGACGGCCGCACCCAGCGTGCCCACCACCTCGCCGAGTGTATGTGACATGTCCGTCGCGGTGTCGAGCGCGCGTTCGGCAACGCCCGGCTGTGGAGGTGTTTCGAACGTTTCGCTGTTCACTGTCGTTGCCTTCTTGCCGCGGCTCGTCGGATTGGCACCCCCGTGCCGACGCGATTCGGCCGAGGGCGAATGTAGTGCTCCTGAAAATGCCGGCTGATGCGATTGGTTCCCATGGACCGAGACGTCGCTGGCGAAGCATGCGGTGCAAAATCGCGCTACGCTGGGCGACCGGCCGTCGATGAAAGGATTCCGTCTTGGCTTCTCCAGACCTTACAGCGCCACATCGCATCGCCGTCCTTGGTGCGCCGATCGATCTCGGCGCGTCGGTCCGCGGTACGCTGATGGGGCCTGCTGCGCTGCGCACCGCAGGTCTCGTCACCGTGCTGGAAAGCCTCGGGCTCGACGTCACCGACTACGGCGATGTCGGCATCGCCGATATGACGGAGCAGGTTGACGAGCCCCCGATGAAGGCCAAGCACTATCGCCAGATCCAGCGCTGGTCGCGGGTGCTGGCGCGTCGCAGTCAAGAGCTGGCGCAGACCGGCGCCATCCCGGTGTTCCTCGGCGGCGACCATTCGCTGTCGATGGGGTCTGTGAACGGGATCGCGCGCCATTGCCACGAGATCGGGCGGGAGCTGTTCGTGCTCTGGCTCGACGCACATGCCGACTACAACACGCCTGAAACCACCATCACGGCGAACATGCACGGCATGTCCGCCGCGTTCTTGTGCGGCGAGCCGGGTCTCGATGGTCTGCTCGGCGACGAGGCACGCACGTCCATCACCCCAGATCAGTTGGAGCTGTTCGGCATCCGCTCGATCGACAGAGCGGAAAAGGAACTGCTGCGTCTCCGGCGTATCAGCATCGCCGACATGCGCGCCATCGACGAATTCGGCGTCGGCGTGCTGATGCGCCGGATCCTCGACAAGGTTCGTGCGCGGAACGGCGTCCTGCATGTGAGCTTCGATGTCGACTTCCTCGATCCCGAGGTCGCCCCCGGCGTCGGCACGACCGTACCGGGCGGCGCGACCTATCGCGAGGCGCATCTCATCATGGAGATGCTGCACGATTCCGGCCTGGTCCGTTCGGTCGACATCGTCGAGCTCAACCCGTTCCTCGACGAGCGCGGCAAGACCGCGCGCGTCGCCGTCGAACTGGTCGCCAGCCTGTTCGGTCAGCAGATCACGGACCGGCCGACGCCGAGCAATGCGATCGTTCCGGATCAATAGAGCGGATGCCTCCTCACTCGACCTCGGTGAGCCCGAGGCATCCGCGATCTCGGGCTCAGTAGCGGGCGTCGTACATCTTCGACTCGACGAAGCCGAGCAGATCGTTCGGCGCAGGCCCTGTGGCGAGCCCGTTCTGATAGGCAACGCCGGCCACCGCGGCGCCGATATAGGCAGACACCTCGCGGATGCGCGGCAGCGCCGGGTAAAGGCTGCCCTGCTCGAGATCGGCGCCGGTGACGCAGTTCGCCAGGGTATGCGCGGCGGCCATGAACATCTCGTCGGTCACCAGCCGCGCGCCGCTGGCGATGGCACCCAGGCCGACGCCGGGAAAGATGTAGGAGTTGTTGCCCTGGCGCGGCACGAAGGTCTTGCCGTCGAGCTTGACCGGATCGTAGGGGCTGCCGCAGGCGAACAGCGCGCGCCCCTGGGTATAGCGATAGGCCGACTCCGCGGAGCATTCCGCCTTCGAGGTCGGGTTGGAGAGCGCGAAGATGATGGGTCGCTCGTTCAGCTCGGCCATGGCCTGCAGCACTTCCGGCGTGAAGGCGCCGCCGACCGCCGCCACGCCGATGATCGCGGTCGGCTTCAGCGTCCTGATCGCGGTCAGGAAGTCTGCGATCGGCGCCTGGTCGTGCGCATAGCGCAGCTTGTGGCCGTGCAGGTTCTCTCGCCCCTTGATGACGAGGCCGCGCGAGTCCGTCAGCCAGTTGCGTCGCAGCGCCTCTGCTTCGGACAGGCCCTCGGCCATCATGGCGGAGACGACGAGATCCGCGATGCCGGTGGCCGCCTCGCCGGCCCCGAGGAACAGCACCGTCTGGTCGCGGAGCTTGCCGCCGGTGATGCGCAGCGCCGAAAACAAGCCGGCAAGCGCCACCGCCGCCGTGCCCTGGATGTCGTCGTTGAAGACGCAGGCGTCGTCGCGATATTTGTGCAGCAGCTTGAATGCGGCGTGGTTGGCGAAGTCCTCGAACTGGATCAGCACGCCCGGGAAGGCGGCGCGGGCCGCGGTCATGAACTCGTCGACGAACGTGTCGTAAGCTTCGCCCGTAAGGCGCTTCTGGCGCAGCCCAATGTAGTAGGGGTCGGCCAGAAGCTCTTCGTTGTTGGTGCCGACATCGAGCATGACGGGCAGGCACTCTTCCGGATGGATGCCGGCGCAGGCCGAGTACAGCGACAGCTTGCCGACCGGAATGCCCATGCCGTTGGCGCCGAGATCGCCGAGCCCGAGAATGCGCTCACCGTCGGTGACGACGATCAGCTTGGCGCGATATGGCCAGTTGGCGAGGATCTCCGCGATCCGGCCGCGGTCGTTGGCCGAGATGAACAGGCCGCGCGGACGCTGGAAGATCAGACCGTATTTCTGGCAGGCGAGGCCGACGGTCGGCGTGTAGATCAGCGGCTGGATCTCGTCGATGTTGTCGCAGACCACCCGGAAGAACAGCGCTTCGTTGCGGTCATGCAGTGCGTTCAGTGCGACGTACTTCTCGAGGTCGCTGGACAGGCTGCGAAGATTGACCAGGATCCGCTCGGCCTGGGCCTCCATCGACATGACCCCGGCGGGCAGGAAGCCGCGCAGGCCGAGCGCATCGCGCTCCTGCTCGGTAAAGCCGGTGCCCTTGTTGAGCAGCGGATCGCGCAGCAGCGCGAGTCCGCGCGGAGAATAGGGGGGTAGCGTCGATGCGCTCATGCGTTGCGGCTGGGTCAAGGCAGTCTCCGAGGTCCTTTGTTCGAGCACCGCCATACCGGAGCGCGCCCGGCGTTGATCGGCATCAATCGCGGCGGGATGGCGGGAACGGGACTGTTAACACAGTTTACGTTCCGCATTGCACCAATGACGTTGTGCAACTGCGTTGCAGCCCACGCAAAGGAAAATGCGATGGCCGCTAGGCGCGGCCCGTGACGAATGACCAAAGCAGCGCCAGCACGGCGATGGCCATGATACCTGTCCCCATCCACCCCAGGGCGATCAGCCAGGTCCGTCCGCGGAAGCGGCCCATCAGCCTGGGATTGGACACGATCACCATCATCATCGCCATGATCGGCACAGCGGCGATGCCGTTGAGCACGGCGCTCCACACCAGCATATGGATCGGGTCGATGCCGGTGAAGCCGAGCCCGAAGCCGATGATCGTGGCGGCAGCGATGATGCTGTAGAAGCCGACCGCCTCGTCCGGCTTGGCCTCCAGGGTCGCGTGCCAGCCGAAGATCTCGGCGACGGCGTATGCCGCCGAGCCCGCCAGCACCGGGATCGCCAGCATGCCGGTCCCGATGATGCCGAGCGCGAACAACAGGAAGGTGAAGTCGCCCGCGAGCGGGCGTAGGGCTTCGGCCGCCTGCGTCGCCGAGTCGATCCTGGTGATGCCATGCGCGTGCAGCACCGTGGCGGTCGTCACGATGATGAAGAACGCGATCGCGTTCGAGAAGATCATGCCGATCGTGGTGTCGATCCTGATCCGTCGGAGGTCGGGGTGGTCCTTCTTCGACAGCTCGCGCAAGGGACGGTCGACCTTGCCCTGGTTCATCTCCTCGACCTCCTGCGAGGCCTGCCAGAAGAACAGGTAGGGGCTGATGGTGGTGCCGAGCACAGCCACCACCGTCAGCAGATAGTTGGCCTCCGTCGAGAAGCTGGGCCAAACCGCCGCGAGCAGCGCCGTGCTCCAGGGCACTTTGACCATCAAGGCGGTCGCGACGTAGGCGAACAGGCTGAGGGTCAGCACCTTGATGAAGGGTGCGTAGCGGCGGTAGGGCAGGAATACTTGGAGCAGCGTCGAGCCGGCGGCGAAGATCAGCGCGTGCTCATGATTGAGACCGCCGATCACCAGCGACAGCGACTCCGCCATCGCCGCAATGTCGGCTGCGATGTTGAAGGTGTTGGCGCCGACCAGGAGCGCGACGAGGCCGAAGACGATGCCGCGTGGCGCAAGCGCGGTGATGTTGGCCGTCAGCCCTTTGCCGGTGACACGGCCAATGCGCGCGCTCACCAGCTGGATCGCGATCATGAAAGGCGCTGTCAGAAAGACCGTCCACAACAGCCCGTAGCCGAACTGCGCGCCGGCCTGGGAGTACGTCGCTATTCCCGACGGATCGTCGTCGGCGGCACCGGTCACGAGACCTGGACCCAACAGCCGGAATACGCTCCAGAGCGACCGTTTCGGCTTGTTCGGTTCAGATCCGATGGTCGTGGCCATGGCAGCGCTCCCCCGGCGGTGTATGTCTCTCGAAGTCGCACGACCCCTTTTTGTTCCCGGCTCCGGAACCGGAGGAGATTACCAGCGTTCCAGATCACGTCGGATTTCGACCAGGGGGAGCGCGTGCCGGACCAGCGACAAACAGGGCACGATCAGGAGCTCGGCATGGCCGAGCGCGAGAGGCTTTTTTCCGGAGGCAGTGAGCTGGCCGGACTGATGTTGCGGTTCGATTGGGAGAGCACCTCGATCGGACCGCCGGCGCGTTGGCCGCAGAGCCTGAAGACGGCCGTCAGGATCATGTTAACATCCCAACAGCCGATCTGGATCGGTTGGGGCAGGGAGCTGATCTATCTCTACAACGATGCTTACAAGACCATCATCGGCGGCAAACATCCGTGGGCTCTCGGCCGACCGATCTCTGCAGTCTGGCACGAGATCTGGGAGGACATCGGTCCGTTGCTGGCCAAGGCCGGCGGCGGTGATCAGGGCACCTATGTCGAGGCGCAACTCCTGATCATGGAGCGCAACGGCTTTCCCGAGGAGACGTACTACACATTTTCCTACAGTCCCATTCCGGACGACGATGGATCACCCGGAGGAATCTTCTGCGCGAACACCGATGACACTCAGCGCGTGATCAGCGAGCGCCAGCTCTCGTTGCTACGCGAACTGGCAAATGCCGGGGCCGGGGCCCGCAGCATCGATCAGGCCTGCGCAAGCTGCGCGGACGCCTTGGCGCGGGAGTCGCGCGACCTGCCGTTCGCAATGATCTACATGACCGACCCGGACGGCGAGGCGGCGCGACTGGAGGCCCTGACCGGCATCGACCGCGATCATCCTGCCGTTCAGCCGAGGCTGAGAATTCAGCCGGAAGAAACGTGGCCTCTGGCTGAAGCGCTGAAGCTGCAGGATGCGGTGCTGGTTCGTGACCTTCCGCGGCGGTTCGGCCTCAGCTTTCCGACCGGCGGATGGCGTCAGCCGCCACAGCACGCCGTTGTGCTTCCGCTGCCCGCGTCGGGGGAAGCCGGACGGGGCGGATTCCTCATCGCAGGTCTCAATCCGTTCCGTCTCTACGACGAGAGCTATGCCCGCTTCCTGAACCTCGTCGCGGGGCAGATTGCAGCGGCCGTCAGCAATGGCGGGGCCTATCAGGCAGAGCGGCGTCGGGCGGAAGCGCTGGCCGAAATCGACCGCGCCAAGACGACGTTCTTTTCCAACATCAGCCACGAGTTTCGCACGCCGCTGACGCTGATGTTGAGCCCGCTGGAAGACCTGCTCGGCCGCGACGAGGCCCAACTCACCTCCGACGCGCGATCCGTCCTCAGCCTGATCCACCGCAACGGCATTCGCCTGTTGAAGCTCGTGAACACTCTGCTCGACTTTTCGCGCATCGAGGCCGGCCGCATGACCGCGCACTTCGAGCCGATCGATCTTGCGGTTTTCACGGCCGAGCTCGTGTCCAACTTCCGCTCGGCGACGGATCCTGCCGGCCTGCGTCTCACCATCGACCCAACGCCCCTGTCCGAGCCGGTGTATGTCGACCGCGACATGTGGGAGAAGATCGTTCTCAATTTGGTGTCGAATGCGTTCAAGTTCACCTTCGAAGGTGAAATCGCGGTGTCGATCGGCTTGTCCACTGACGGCAATCATGCCGAGCTCAGGGTTCGCGACACCGGCACCGGCATCCCGCCCAGTGAACTGCCGCACCTGTTCGAACGGTTCCGTCGCATCGAAGGCGCGCGCGGCCGATCCTTCGAGGGCAGCGGCATCGGTCTCGCTCTCGTGCAGGAGCTGGTGAGGCTTCATGGAGGGGAGATCGCTGTAGACAGCGAGCTCGGCCGCGGCTCGGTTTTCACCGTGCGAATTCCGCTAGGCTCGGCGCATCTGCCAGCGGGCCAGATCGGACCTTCCCGTGTCCTGGCCGTTACCAACGTCCGTGCCGAAGCCTACATCGAGGAGGCGCTCGGGTGGTTGAACGGCGGTGTGCCGTTCGAGCTTCCTCACCCGTCATCATCCGACGACCTGGGAGTTCGCTCCGCGACGGCATCGGCCCGTGATCGCGTGGTGCTCGCGGACGACAATCCTGATATGCGCGACTACGTCCGCCGTCTGCTCGGCGAGGATTATGACGTGGAGGCGGTCAGCGATGGCATGGCGGCCCTGGAGGCCGTCCGACAGCGCCGCCCCGATCTCGTGCTGACCGACGTCATGATGCCGGGGCTCGACGGCTTCGGCCTGCTGAAAGCGCTGCGTAGCGATGCGCAGCTTCGCGACATTCCTGTGGTCATGCTGTCGGCGCGCGCCGGAGAGGAGGCCAAGGTCGAGGGGCTTGATGCCGGGGCGAGCGACTATCTCACCAAGCCGTTCAGCGCGCGCGAGCTGCTGGCGCGGGTGCGCGCCAATATCGATCTGTCGCGGGTGCGGCACGAGGCCGAGATCACGCTGCGTGAGCTGAACGAGCGTCTGGAGACGCAGGTCTCCGAGCGTACCGCGGAGCTGCAGGCCAAGGAGGCGCGGCTGCGGACGATCTTCGAGGCGAGCTACACGTTCCAAGCGCTGCTCTCGTCCGATGGGACGCTTCTGGACGCCAATGCGACCTCGCTCGAAGCGATCGCTGCGCCGCTGCACGAGGTCGCAGGACTGCCATTCTGGGAGACGCCGTGGTTTGCGGGTACGCCCGGCATGCCCGAGGTGATCAGATCCCTGGTCGACGCCGTCGCTCGCGGCGACGGGGCGCGCCAGGAGCTGCAGCTCGAACTGCCGGTCGGCGGCCCGCGCTGGTTCGACTTCCAGATGCGGCCGGTGCGGGACGAGACCGGACAGGTGGCCGCCATCGTGCCCGAGGCGGTCGAGCTGACCGAACGGCGCAAGGCGGAGGAGGCATTCCGCCAGGCCCAGAAGATGGAGGCGATCGGCCAGCTCACCGGCGGCGTCGCGCACGACTTTAACAATCTGCTGACCGTGATCCGGTCGTCGGCCGACCTGTTGCGCCGGCGCCAGCTGTCCCCGGAGCGCATGCGGCGCTACGTGGATGCGATCTCGGACACGGCGGATCGCGCCGCCAAGCTCACCGGACAGTTGCTCGCCTTCGCGCGGCGGACGCCGATGGAGCGCCGCGTCTTCGATGCCGCGGGGCATATCGAGCGGATCGAAGAGATGCTGCAGACCGTCCTCGGAGCGCCGGCCGTGATCGAACTCGACCTCGCATTGCGGCCGCTTCCGGTCGACGTCGACATCAATCAGTTCGAGACGGCGCTCGTGAACCTCGTCGCCAATGCGCGTGATGCGATGGAGGGGCAGGGCGTCCTGACCATTCGCGGCGAGATCGTCCGAGAGGACGGTCGGTCCGGGCAGTCGTCGTTCGTCTCCATCGCCGTCAGCGACACCGGATCCGGCATTCCTCCGGATCAGATCGACCGGATCTTCGAGCCGTTTTTCACCACCAAGGGCGTTGGGCGCGGCACCGGCCTCGGCCTGTCTCAGGTCTACGGCTTCGTTCATCAGTCCGGCGGACGGGTGCTGGTCGACAGTGAGCTCGGCAAGGGCACGAAGCTGACATTGTTGCTCCCGCTGACGCACAAGCCGCTGGGACCGCGCGAGCGGAGCGAGCAGGGTCCCGAACAGCTCGCCGCGCGCTGGAATGTGCTGGTCGTCGAGGACAATCCGGAAATCGGCGAGTTCTCCACGCAGTTGCTCGAGGATCTCGGCTACCGAACGGTGCTCGCGCGCAGCGGAACGGATGCGCTGCGGATGATCGACGAGGATCCCGAGAGCTTCGATCTCGTGCTCAGCGACGTCGTGATGCCCGGCATGGACGGGGTGACGCTCGGCCAGGAAATCCGCCGGCGGCTGCCGATGATCCCGATCGTGCTCAACAGCGGCTACAGCCATGTCCTCGCCGACGGCGACCGCCACGGTTTCAGCCTGATCCAGAAGCCTTACTCGGTCGACGAGCTGTCGCGCGTGCTGCGGCAGGTCATGGCCGCGCGAGCCGCAGGCGCGAAGCCGGCGTCGTCGGCATGAGAACCGCGGCAGCTTTCCCCTGCCCATGGTGGGCCTCGCGCGATCCGCACTTGAAGGATCGCGCCGGACCGGCGTATTTTCGGTCTCCGGGGGAAGTCTCATGGCAGACGAGAAATGGCGGCTGCGCAGCGGTCGGGCGCAGCGGCGGATATTCGCTCTTGTCTCGGGCGCGGCGCTGGTGACGAGCGGCGGCGCGCTTGCCAAGGACGATGAGGCGGACGCGGCGGCGCCGGGCCTTGCCAACGTCTACATCGATTTCCGCACGAACTACGCCTATGTGCCCGGCGGAGCATTGTCGACGGGCCTTGGCGACACCTCCCTGTTCGGGACGCTGTCGCAGCTCGCGACCTTGCGCAAGCTGCTCGACCGTCCAGCCTTGCCAGGACGGCCGCAACTGTCGGCTCCGACCAACCAGGGCCTTGGCGTCGACGTCCCGCTCACGGTCGATCTCGGCGACGCGTTGTCGCTCTATGCGGGCTTCACCGGCAGCACGTCGTACAACGGCCTGTCCGGCTGGTCCGACGTGGCGGTCACGAGCTGGTTCCTCGGCTTCCAGGCCGATGTCTATCAGCAGAACGGCGGCGCGCTTCCGACGCTCACCTTGCAGTCGACGCTGACCCGGTCGGTGCCGGACGCGCCGTTGGCGACGACCTCGTTCAACACCGTCATCGAAGCCAAATACGCGCTCGATCCGGATGAGATGAAAGGCTGGCTCGCCGGCGTTCAATATACCCATGTCGAGGTCGACTCAGTGCTAGCGCATGTCGGCAGCACGACGGCGGGCTATGTCGGCGGCTTCTATCAGTGGGAGAACAACTGGAAGGTCTCCGCGCGCGTCGGCCTCCAGTCGTTCGGCGGTGCGCAGCTGCTTGCTGTCACGCCGATCGCGCCCTACACGCAGCCGCTGGTCAGGCTGGATCTCGACCGCATGGACGATGACGACAACCGGCTGTTCGGCATCACCGCGCAGATCGCTTGGGCGCCGAAGCCGGTCTACCAGCTGACGGTGAGAACGCCGCTCTACGCGATCAAGAACTGACGGGTTGATCGAAGCTTCGCGCCGGCTCGTGTCAGCGCATGCTCACGAACTTGCCCCAGAGGGCGGCCAGCAACGCGCCCGTCATCATGTAGTGCGGCTTGTCGCAGAACAGGCTGCCATATTGACAGACATCGGCGCCGACCGCTCCGAGCTGGTGCTGGCTCGCCACATAGAACAGGGCGGACAAGCCGGCGAGCACGACCGCAACGACATACATCGGAAGACCTCCTCCACCGGCCGTGCCCGACGGGCTGAAGTTGCGTTGCCGACCGGCGCAACTATCTGCGCTTGACACGTCGGGCAAATCAGGCGCATTTTGCCATCGTCGAAGAAATCATAGAGCCCGCGCCGCGAACTCGGCAGCGGGCTTTTTGTTCGCTCGGACCGGATTTGGAGCGGCGGTTATCGAAATCGCAAGGCCTGACTGCTGCATTTCGATCAAATTTGACACGTCGGGCAAATCACCGGCATAGTGTTATTATCGAATTTTCAGAAAAGATGATGCCGGGTTGTCCGCGGGCATTTGACGTGAGCAGCGCAGGCCGGCATCGGCTGTCGACCATGATCGCCGGCAATTCATCGCGCGCCGGCGCGAAGACAACTTCGAACATCCGGTTACTCGCTGGCCCGCGCGAACGGGCCGGCGCGTGGGCGTGGCGACCGTCGCTCCGCCCGCAGCGGTCCCTTGCTTGAGCCGAGGGATAGGGTTCGCGCCTGAAACGATCGCGCGTTCGGCTGCGATCTGCCGCACTTTTCCTTCGCCCAGGAGAGAGAGGAAGATGACCGCCTATCTCATCGCGCTCGCCCTGATCGGCCTGGTGATGATCGCAGCCGCCGATGCGATCTCGTGACGATCACCAACCTCGCATTCACCATCCATGATACCGGACTTGACCATGTCGAAGACGATCACCGAAATTCGCTCGATGGCCCGCAGCCACACCAAGACGGCGATCAATACGCTGGTTGGCGTGATGCGCTCGCCGAAGGCGACACATGCCGCGCGCGTGTCCGCCGCCAACGCCATCCTCGACCGCGGTTGGGGGAAGGCGCCTCAGGCGCTGCAGAACAGCGAGGACGGCGCCCTCGAGCTGATCCACCGCATCGAGCGTGTCATCGTGCATCCGGATGGAGAGGACGATGCACAGGAGGATGAGTGATCCCGGTGGTGGGTGAGGCGTGTGCGCTCGTACGATCGGAAGATCGACGTTCAATTGAGTGGCGGCTTGCTGTTCACCCCGGCTTCCGCGACGGTGGCGAAACCAGATCAAAACGCGTCGGCCCGAAATAGTGTGTCAAGACGGACGCAGCGCCCAAACAAGTAGGAAAAGTCGGAGCCGGCCGACTTGACGCCGACGCGCGTTTGTTCGAGCTTTGTTCTCGATGCGAACGTCGCCCCGCGTCGTTTCTTTCCGTGGGAAATCGCAGTCTGGATATCTTCGGGTCATCAACATGATTGCATCAGCATGGTCTCGGCCGGCGCGAGTTGTGAGTGTCTTGAAGCGGCTGCTTGCTCTCTGGCTGTTGCTCTTCGGATTATCGTGCCGCGCGGCTGTCGCAAGCGATGTCCTCATCAGCTATGCGGTTGAAGCCAAGGGAGAGACGGATAGCGGCAATCTCAACGATTGCGAAAAGGTCGGCGTATGCCGCTTCCACGCTGCCGGTCTGGACGTTGAAATCGTCCTCTATTCAGAAGCAGGCGTTGCCATGCTGGAGATGATTGTCAAAGGACCGCCTGACTGCTGTTATACCTTCGAGGCCAAAGAGCAATTTCGAGCGACCATCAAACCCGGCCTGACGCGGTTGGAGATCTATCAGCGCATGTGGTCACCGCACGATGATTTCGTCAGGACCCCATTCTCCTGGAATGGACGGATTGGAACCGTCTATCTCGCATTCTCACAAAAGCGCTTGGCGAAGTAATCGGGCGCGCGGGAGCTGGCCGTTGACAATTCCTCCGTAATCTGATGTTCTGTTTTTGTTCCAGGGGAGCTCAGCTCGTGCGACTGTCCTCGTTCGCCCCTCGCCTCAGAGGCTGGAGGCCGTCGGATGACACTTGTCGCGACCAGCCTCAGCACTTCGGTAGCCCGCATGCGTTGCGCGGTAGAGGAGGCGTATTGTGCGACCTAATAAGGGGGGACTGATCGCTTCGGCCCTCTACGCCGTGCACTTTCTGGTGTTCAGCTGCCTGTCATATTTCGCCGGCTTGAAGTCAAGCGTATTGCTAGCCGAAATGGCTGTTCTTCCGGCCGGGATGATCCTTGGTTGGTTGTGGCCAGCCTTGGGTCTTCACGATCCGCCCTTCGATATCGATAGTTGGATGAATAGCTATCTCTTCTATTTCCCCGTAAGCCTGCTTGTGTCGTATCTTTTCGGATGGATGCTTCATAGTCTCTGGCGTCTGGCTGTCAGACGCATTGGTCCTGGCCTGGACCGGATCGACGCCCGTTTGATCAAACGATTCCATCGGGATTAGTCGCACGGCGCGACGACCGGTGGCCTCGTTGCGCGGCGAGCGCCGATCCGCATAGCGGCGCGCAGGACGGACTGCCCGCTCCAACATTTCGCGGTCGCAAGATGAATGAGCCCGACGCCGAGCCGCCGGCGTCGTCATATGGATAGCTGCGCCACCATGTCGCGTCCAACTGCGCTCGCAGCGAGCACGCAGCGTTCATTCAACAATCTCTATCAACACAAAGGGAGGCGACTATGGCCGCTCGACACTCGCTCACATTTCAGATCAATCCCGGCCTGCCGGGGCACGCCGCCGTCGTCGTCAATGATCCGACCGGGCAGGTGTATGCGGGATTCGGGCCAGAGCATCATGGTTCGATTTCTGACAAGGGAAGATTCGACGCTCATTCGATGCAGGATGGAAAGGCGCCACCGAACGACTTTTCCAGCGTTGCGGATGAGGGCCAATACGCAACGTTCACAGTTCCAATCACCGAACGGCAAGCGGATCTCGCCCGTGGGGAGATCGCAAAGCTCAGTGCCGAGCCTCTCTTTTACAATGGCTGGGATCTTGCTCGT
Source organism: Bradyrhizobium sp. HKCCYLRH1030 (assembly GCF_051168395.1). Classification (NCBI taxonomy): domain Bacteria; kingdom Pseudomonadati; phylum Pseudomonadota; class Alphaproteobacteria; order Hyphomicrobiales; family Nitrobacteraceae; genus Bradyrhizobium; species Bradyrhizobium sp. HKCCYLRH1030. The sequence continues at coordinate 69,630 of NZ_JBNPUY010000003.1, forward strand.
TTTTCACAAGACCCCCGCATCTGTACTTCCATCGTGAACCGGATCACCGAAGCTGCAGGTCTCGGAAAGCACCTCTATCCGGTACCGCAAGCCAACTACGAGTATCTGTCCGACATAGCCGACACGTTGGCGAAGGATCCAAAAGCGCGGAGATTGGCACGAACCGGATTGCCAGTTCCTGACGCCCTTCGTGGAATTCAGAAGGACTACGCCTACGTCGGCGGTGGAGCGGACACTCCTTCCGAGCGATTGGGACGGTTTCCCGGACAATCAAACAGCGGCGCGCGATCCGTGCCCGCCGCCCTCTTCAATGAGCGGTTTGGAGACTGGATCAATCCGGTGGAAGGAGCCGCCGTGCCAAGGCAGGCCGAGTCGGGCTTCACCATCGAGGACAAGCGTCAGCCCGTACGCCGTCTTCGATCGCGGCAGTCGACTCCGACGGATCAATCCGTATTCGATGCTGGGGCTCCGCCCGTGCCCTTCCTGTCGGGCCCGTGGACCGCGCAGCCGCCCGGCAGAAGCAGGTGATCGTTGTCTACGCTGAAAATCCTCACCGCAAGAGTGTTCGAGCCACTGCTCGCGCCGGCTCGCTACAAGGGCGCGTTCGGTGGGCGTGGCTCGGGCAAGTCGCACTTCTTCGGCGAACTGCTGGTCGAGACCTGCCAGGCCGATCGAGGTACGCTCGCCGTCTGCATTCGCGAGGCGCAACGCACCTTGGCGCAATCATCCAAGCGGCTGATCGAGGACAAGATCGCGGCGCTCGGCCTCGGCCAAGGCTTTCGGTCGTTCAGCGACCGCATCGCGACGCCGGGCGACGGGCTCATCATCTTTCGCGGCATGCAGGATCACACCGCGGAATCGATCAAGTCGCTGGAGGGATTTCGCATCGCCTGGATCGACGAGGCACAGACCCTGAGCGCGCGCTCGCTGGCGCTACTGCGGCCGACGATCCGCGCGCCGCGCTCGGAACTGTGGGCGAGCTGGAATCCGCGCCGCAAGTCGGATGCCGTCGACGATTTCCTGCGCAGCCGCAAGCCGGACGGGGCGGTCGTGGTGAAGGCGAATTGGCGCGACAACCCGTGGCTTCCGGCGGTGCTTGACGAAGAGCGCCGACTCGACCTCGCGCTCTATCCCGACCGTTACGAGCACATTTGGGAGGGCGACTACGTGCGCGCGTTCGAAGGAGCCTATTTCGCCGATCTGCTTGCGCAAGCGAAGCGCGACGGGCGGATCGGCAAGCTGGCGGCGGATCCGCTGCTGCCGTTGCGCGCCTTCGTCGATATCGGGGGCGCCGGCGCCACAGCCGACGCGTTCACGATCTGGATCGTGCAGTGGGTCGGCAACGAAATGAGAGCCGATTTCCAGCACCTGCGGCGCTGGCGCAAGAGCGTGGAGCAGGCTCAGAGCTATACGTTCAAGGCCGTCATCACGGTCATCGCGACCGGTCTGATCGGTGCGATCTGGCTCGGCATCAAAGTCGTGCTCGGAAGGTGATGCCGTGCCAGCCAGGATCTCACGGCGAGGCCGCCGCTTCCGCATCAGGGAGGTCGACGCTTGCGAGCCTGACGTCCTCGACACCTTGAAGGAGCTCCATGCGCGCGCATTCCTCGATTGCGCGCCTCTGCCCGATTTCGAGAGCGGACAATGGTGGATATCGACCGAGCTCGGACGGCCCGTCGCCTTTGCCGGAATGGTGCCGTCATCCCTCGGCAAAGGCATAGCCTATCTTTCGAGGGTTGGTGTTCTCCAAGAGCGCTGTGGTTACGGCCTGCAGCGGCGGCTGATGCGTGCGATCGAACTGCGCGCGCGTCGCTCGGGCCTGGATTGCATCGTTTCGGACACGACCTGCAACATCGTCTCCGCGAACAATTTCATTCGGTGCGGATATGTGTTGTTCCAACCGGGCCGGCCCTGGGCCTGGGGGAACTCGCTCTATTGGCGCAAGATGATCGGCCGGTGAGCTGTCGACCGACGCCTTATGCGGATTGCATTGCGCTGCAGCAGAATTAAGCCGGTCCGACAGCTCTGACCCGGGCCTTTTTTTGCGGCTGTCGTTGAGCTAACCATGCGTTGTCGGACGTTGGAGACAAGCCGCGCCCGGCAGTTAACGGAAGATCGCTTCAGACGATCAAAGCAGCGGGAAGGACTCTGGGATGCCGGCCGAGGTCACCCTGCCAGAGCGTGCGCCACGGCCGCCTGACGCGCCAACCGCGCTGGCGGGTCTGCTGGTGATCGACTTCACGCGCGTTGTCGCAGGGCCGGCGTGCACACAGACGCTGGCCGATTTCGGCGCCGAGGTGATCAAGATCGAGCAGCCGCTCACGGGAGACGATACCCGCGCATACGAGCACGCCGAGCTCGGCGGAGAGAGCGCGGCGTTCCTCAGCCTCAATCGGAACAAGCGCGGCATGGTGTTGGATCTCACGATACCGCAGGCCAGAGACGTCGCTCGTGCGCTGATCGCCAAGGCCGACATCGTCGTGGAGAATTTCTCGTCGTCCGTCATGGAGAGGTTCGGGCTGGACTATCAAACGCTGTCCAGCACCAATCCCGGGCTGATCTATTGCTCGATCTCGGCCTACGGACGCTCAGGTCCATTCGCGTGGCGATCAGGGTTCGATCCAATCACCCAGGCGGAAAGCGGGTTCATGTCCCTCAACGGTTTCGCCGACGGTCCGCCGGTGCGGACCGGTCCTCCGATCGTTGATCTGGCCACCGGCATGTCCGCCTGCAATGCCATCCTGCTGGCACTTGCCGCCCGGCAGCGGCTCGGTCGCGGGCAGCACGTCGAAGTGGCGCTGTTCGACATCGCCTTGGCGATGACGGGCTTCTCCGGAATGGCGTATTTGATGAGCGGCGTGAACCCCACGCGAACGGGCAATTCGCCGAACGACTCTCCGACGGTCGGCGTCTTTGAAGCGTCAGATGGCCCGCTCTACATCGCATGTGCCAACGATCGACTCTACCGCCGGTTGGCAACGGAGGTACTTGGTCGTCCGGATCTCCTGAGCGATCCTCGCTTTGCCACGCGAAGAGCGAGATGGGTCAACCGTGCGCAACTGCGCGGCCTCATCGCCGACATCCTTGCCGCGGAACGGATGGATGTCTGGATATCTCGGATGAACCAGGCTGGAGTTCCGGTTGGACACGTTCGAACGGTCGAGCAGGCGTTCAACGCGGCCGAGGTCCGGATGCGCGACCGCACCTGTCGTATTCCGCACCCGACGGCAGGCTCGATACCCAACGTCGAGCCGGCAATCACCATGAAGCTCACACCGACCGTCGAGCCCACGGCGGCGCCGCGGCTGGGAGAGCATACGGCCGCAATTCTGCGCGACAGGCTTCGGTACACCGAGCAGGAGATCGAAGCCCTGCGTCAGGTAGGGGCGTTCGGACGCAACGATCCGGGAGCCTAAGGCATCGTCACTGGTGCCGGACACGGAAGAAGAGCGGCAGCGTCCTCAGCAGCCATCAGCCGGCTTTGGCCATCTCATCGTCTTCCGGTGAGTTCAGATACATGCCCGACATGGTGTCGACCCAGCACAGATGATCATGCACCTTCTTGACGCCAGAGATGTTCTCGGTGGCAACGATCGCCGCCTGCCGCGACCGCTCTTCGGTAATGACGCCGCTCAGATGAACGATACCGTCCTTGACGATGACGGACAATCCGAACGGGCACCAGTCGTTCTTCTCGAGGGCGTCGATCACGCGGTTGCGGATGTGATCGTCGTCGGCCGTTGGATCTGGAACCTGCCGCCCGAGCGCGGCAACCGCTTGCAGCAGGTTCGCCCGTGACACGATGCCGATCACCCGGTCTCCCTTGACCACGGGCAACCGCTTCACGTGGTTCTTTTCCATCAGTTCCACGATCTCAGCCAGCGCGGCGTCTTCGGTGATCGTCAAGGGAGACTTGGTCATCACCTCTGACACTTTGCGACCATGCTCGTGGACGAAGTCGGCGGCCGACTTTCCGGGCCCGAGAATGAATCGCAGCCAGCGGCCGCGCTTTCGCCCAGTGCCGATCTCCGTTCGGCGAATGAAATCGCCTTCCGAGACGACGCCCACCAGCTTCCCGCCGGGGTCGACCACTGGAAGGCCGCTGACGTGCCGTTGAAGCATGATATTTGCCGCATCCACGATGGAAGTGTCAGGGGTGACAGTGATGACGGGACGGGTCATGATCTGATGGGCGCGCATGGCGAACTCCAATGTCAAAAGCTAAGAAAAAGTAACCCGCTGCGACGGTCTTGAATTGACGCAGGTCAAAGGAGATGCCGCCGCCGTCATTGACGCAGCTCAAGGTCTTGGCATTGAATTGCAGCTATAAGGCAATCTGATCCAGCGCGAGGAGAGGTGCCTATGTCCGAGTTCTCCGGGACCAAGATCCTGGCCGACGAAACGGCCGAACTGTCCGAACGTGTCGCTCTCTCCAACAAGCACGCACTTGAGCTGCTAGTTGGTTCGCAGCAGATCGTCATGGAGGAGGTTCTGTTTGCCAGCAACGAAGTGCTGGATCGCGCGCGCACGGAGACGCATCTGCTGGCCGAGTTCGTGTCGAAGCTGGCTGGCGTGCATTCCGTGACGGGAATCCAGGCGATGGTTCAGGAATGTGGACGGCATCAGATTGATTTCGTCAGGCGGGATTGCGATCGACTCTTCAAGCACGGGCAACGCCTGATTGATGCCAGCGTGAATCTTATGGGGCAACGGTGGCGAAACTGAAGAGTGCGGGTGTGTCGCGTCTCGAGGCGCGGGAGCGTGAGAGAACAACCGACAACGACCGGAGCAAGGCCGTTGTCTCCGTAGAGACCTCTTTGAAGCCGGCGGGGGGGCTCGCTGCATCGAACGCAAGGTCGCTCTGTCAGGAAGCCGACGCGGGCTCCGGGGCATTTCGGCGCGAGGACCACGAGCTGGACAAGGCGTTCAGCGCGATGCTGGCTCGACTCACCGCGGGGATATCGCCGGCTGCTCTGTCGATGGCGTATCTGGATTGGGTTTGCCATCTGGCGGCTGCGCCTCAGCGTCAAATCGAGATCGTCCGAGACGCCTGGAACGGCGCGAAGCTGGTTGCCGAACGGTCATTGCATTTTGCGGATCCCAATCGCGGTCCTTGGGATCTGATCAGGCCGCAGGCCAACGATCATCGCTTTTCCAAGCCGCAATGGACGGCCCAACCGTTCAACTTGTTCGCCCAGGCGTTCCTGCTCGGAGAAGATTGGTGGCACAAGGCGACCACCGGCATTCGTGGTGTCGACCCCGCCAACGAAGCCGTCGTTGACTTTTCAATTCGTCAACTGCTCGACATTTTAGCGCCATCGAACTTTGCAGCGACCAACCCGGAAGTTCTGGAAAGGACGTTTCAAAGCGGTGGCGAGAACCTGATCTTCGGCTGGCAGAACTGGCTCGCCGATATCATGCAGGTGATGCAGCCGGGAAAGATATCGAGCAATGGTGAGTTCGTCGTCGGCAAGACTGTCGCGACCGCACCGGGCAAGGTTGTGCTTCGCAATCAGTTGATTGAGCTGATTCAATACATGCCGACGACCGAGAAGGTGCGACCAGAGCCGGTCCTGATCGTACCGGCTTGGATCATGAAGTATTACATCCTGGATCTGTCGCCGCACAATTCGCTGGTCCGATACCTGACCGACCAGGGCTTTACGGTTTTCATGATCTCCTGGCGAAACCCCGGAGCGGAAGACCGGGATCTTGCGTTTGACGACTACCGCTCGCTGGGCGTCATGGCTGCCCTGGACATGATCGGAACGATCATTCCGAATACGCCGGTCCATGCCGCAGGCTATTGTCTCGGGGGAACGCTTCTTTCGATCACGGCGGCAGCCATGGCACGGGATGGCGACCAGCGTCTGAAGACAATCACGCTGTTTGCGGCCCAGACCGATTTCACGGAAGCGGGAGAGCTGACGCTCTTCATCAATGAAAGCCAGGTCGCCTTTCTCGAAGACATGATGTGGGAGCGTGGATATCTCGATACCACCCAGATGGCGGGCGCATTTCAATTGCTGCGCTCCAACGATCTGATCTGGTCTCGTGTCTCGCGCGACTATCTTCTCGGCGAGCGCGCAAACCCGAGCGACTTGATGGCATGGAACGCAGATGCGACGCGGCTGCCGTATCGGATGCACTCCGAATATCTGCGCAAGCTCTTCCTGAACAACGATCTCGCCGAGGGGCGGTATCGGGTCGAGGGGAAGCCTGTTTCGCTCTCCGATATCCACACGCCGATGTTCGTCGTCGGGACGCTGCGTGATCACGTTGCGCCTTGGAAATCGACGTACAAGGTCCATTACGAGGTTGATGCTGACGTCACTTTCGTGCTCGCGAGCGGCGGCCACAATGCCGGCATCGTGTCGCCGCCGGGCGAGCAGGGGCGCTCCCATCAGATGCGGACCAAGGCTGCCGACGCTCCTTATCTCGGGCCGGACGAGTGGCAGAGCAGCTCTCCAAAGCTGGAGGGATCGTGGTGGCCGGCCTGGACAGCATGGCTCGGACAGCAGTCGGGAGCGCCGGGCGCGCCGCCGCAACTCGGGACAGATCGTTCGAATGATCTCGGAGACGCGCCGGGCGACTACGTGCACACGTGATCGCCGCATGTTGCGGCCAAGGAGCACCATCCCGTCGGGCTTAGGCGCTGGCCCGGAGCAATGAAAGGCTTCGGTCCAATGTCGTCTCAGCCGTGCCTGACGCATCGACCTGGAGCCAATCGAGACCGCCGATATCGTAGTGTTCCTGATCCTCGGCAACCCCGACCGTTGCATCGGACGCATCGGCGACTCGATGGTGAATCCGCTCCTGCCGGCTGCGCAAATCTGCAACGAGGAAGAGGCCGGCAAAGGGCACCTTCAGCCGTTTCGCGAGATCATGGATATCCTGCCGTTCATCCGAACGTGCAAACACGGCGTCGACGATCACCGTGAAACCTTGTGAGAGCACGCGGCTGGCCCGCGTCGTCAACTCTCGATAGACTCGTGCACTCGATTCCGGTGTATAGGCCTCAGCTGGGAGGCGTTCGGTTTCCTTCACGCCAGACAGTTGCTTGCGCAGCACATCGCTGCGCAACACGATTGCTCCCGGTGGAGGAACCAAGAGAGGAGCGAGAGCCCGGGCGAGCGCAGATTTCCCCGTTCCCGACAGGCCTCCGACCGCGATCATCCTCGGCTCCGCCGGCCGAATCAGGCTGCGCGCAAGTTGAAAGTAGCTCTCTGCGGTCTCGATCGTTGTGGAGCGATCTGCGTCCGAGTGTTCAGCATCAAGGCGGTCGAACCTTGCGACAAAGACTTGTGCACGGATGGCGGCCCGGATCGCCATGAACAGAGGCAGAGCAGCCAATCCTCCGGTCTGGTCGGGCGCCGCGGTCGAGAGGTAGCGGTTCAAGAGGTGGCTTGCAGCGACCGGCTGCGCGAAGTGCAAGAGGTCCATCAGTGGAAAGGCGAGGTCGTACAGGACGTCGATCGTGGCTATTCGGTCGTCGAACTCGATGGCGTCGAACAGCACCGGCTTGTCGTCAATGAGGACAATGTTGGCCAGATGGAGGTCGCCATGGCAGCGTTTCACGTGCCCGTCCTTTGCACGTTGCTCGAGCAGGGGGCGGAGCCGCGCGAAGGCCGAGTGGCAAAGGACGCGGAGTTCTTCGACCTCCGTTTCGCCAAATCGCGAGACTGTCCGAAAGCTGGCGACGAATGCGTCGATCCAGATTGGAATGGAGTCCGTCCACAGATTGGAGGAGCTCCGAACGGCGACTGCATGCGACGCCGCGATCGTCTCTGCCAGACGCTCGCCCAATCCGACGTCCAACTGCTGGCGGCGAGAAAGATGATCAAGCGTCTGGCTGTCATCGAAGCGACGCATCTCGACGGCATATTCGACCGGAGTGCCGGATCCACCGACATCGAATGACCCGTCTGGCGCCTTGGTGATGGCGACGACACGCAGATAGATGTCCGGAGCAAACGGGTGATTGATCTCCATTTCCTTTACGCACGCGGCCTTGCGCCGATCGAGCGTCGAATAGTCCAGAAATGGCAGCCGAACGGCGCGCTTGATCTTCAGGGCGCGGTCGCCGATCAGAAACACGGAAGCCGCGTGCGTGTCGATCCGGCGGACACCTGGATGTCGGGCGGTATTGCCCAAGAAGGAGAAGACCAGTTCCTGATCGGATGGTGATGCCATGGGCGGTGTTGCCGCGTTCAATTCAAAAGTCCGGGATGAGCACCGCCGCGCCGACGACGTCACCCCGCCTCAGGCGAGCCAGAACGTCATTTGCGTCGGACAGCGGATAGGGCGTCGTATGGGTCCGTATTTGAGCCTGCTGCGCGACTCGCAGGAAATCGAGACCGTCTTGCCGCGTCAGGTTGGCGACGGACACCACCTGGCGTTCTCCCCAGAGGAGGGAATACGGGAACGTCGGAATGTCGCTCATATGGATACCTGCGCAGACCACCCGGCCGCCCTTCCGAACAGCCCGCAGAGCGGCCGGAACAAGCTCGCCAGCCGGCGCGTAGATGACGGCCGCGTCCAGAGCAACATCGGGACGCTGGCCCGCCGCTCCGGCCCATGTGGCGCCAAGTTGGCGCGCCAAATCCTGCGCAGCCTCGTCGTGCTCGCGGGTGAACGCATAGATCTGGCGCCCCTGCCAGCGGGCCACCTGGGCAACGATGTGACCGGCCGCGCCGAATCCGTAGATGCCAAGCCTCTCGGCGTTCCCTACCATGACCAGGGATCGCCAGCCGATCAGGCCGGCGCACAACAGCGGTGCGGTGGCGATGTCGTCCTCCAGACCTCCGAGCGGGAACGCATAATTTGCGTCGACGACGGTGTGGGTCGCATAGCCGCCATCGCGCGTATAGCCGGTAAACGTCGGCTGGTCGCAGAGATTTTCCATACCAAGTGCGCAGAACGTGCAGTGGCCGCATGTATGCCCCAGCCATGGAATTCCGACCCGCTCGCCGAGCCTGTGCGTCGTCACACCAGGACCAATCTGATCGACATGACCGACGATCTCGTGTCCGGGGATGATCGGATACCGGATGTCGGGAAGCTCACCGTCGAACACATGCAGGTCAGTGCGACACACACCGCATGCCCTGACCTTGACGCGGATCTCACCGGGACCAGGATCGGGGTCCGCGAGTGTCTCGGGCTGCAGAGGCGCTCCAGGCTTTCGCAGAACCATCGCTCGCATCGGAGATGCCTCCCGGACGAATTTGCAGGGTAATAAGATAATCAGCCCGGCAATCGTTTGATGCTCATCAAGGACTTGGTTCGAATACTGCGGCCTACCGAGCAGAGCCGGCAGGTGCGGTCGGGGAACGGAGCGGTATTGCATCCGTCACTATGCTGGGATGATAAGTCGCGCTAGACCCGCTGCGGATTGAAACTAAGATCAATCTCCGGGATTCACCCGCCTTTCACCAACTGATGTTGGACGTGCAAATGTCGACCTACCGATTGCGGAACCTGCTTTTGCCTCGCTCCATCGCTCTGATCGGAGGGAGTCCGCGACCGAACTCGGTAGGGAAGGCCATTCTCGACAATATCGTCAAGGCGCGGTTCGAGGGCAAGCTTGGCCTGGTCAATTCCCGCTATCGGGAAATATCCAACATCGCAGCCGTTGGCAGTCTCGCCGAATTGGCGTTTGTGCCGGAACTTGTGGTGATCACGACGCCACCCCCTTCGATCCCGGATCTCATTCATCGCGCAGGCGCGTTGGGGACGGCAGGGGCTCTGATCATTACCTCGGGTCTCGGGCATGGAGAGGGGTCGCTCGCTGACCAGGCCGAGAAGGCAGCGCAGAAATACGGCATGCGTCTCATTGGGCCGAACTGTCTCGGCATCATGATGCCGACCATCAAGCTCAATGCGAGCTTTTCGGCGCACATGCCGGTTGCAGGCAGCCTGGCGCTCATTTCACAGTCCGGCGCTATCGCGGCGGGGATGGTAGATTGGGCTGCTCAGCGCGGTGTTGGGTTTTCTGGAATCGTCTCGATCGGCGATCAGTTGGACGTCGATCTCGCAGATCTACTGGACCACTTCGCGCTGGACGGTGGGACCCGCGCGATCCTGCTCTACATCGAAGCCGTCAAGGACGCTCGAAAGTTCATGTCCGCGGCGCGAGCGGCGGCAAGGGTCAAGCCGGTTGTGGTCGTGAAATCGGGCCGCGGTGCCGTCGGTGCGCAAGCTGCGGCGACACATACGGGCGCGCTGGCGGGAGCGGATGCCGTCTACGATGCGGCTTTTCGCCGGGCCGGCGTTCTGCGGGTCTCCGATCTGCGCGAGTTGTTCGACTGCGCCGAAACGCTGGGGCGCGTGGAGTCGCCCATGGGCAAGAGGCTCGCCATTCTCACGAATGGCGGCGGGATCGGCGTGCTCGCCGTGGATCGACTGGTCGAGCTCGGAGGCGTGCCTGCCGCACTTTCACCGGTCATCCACGACAAACTCGACGCCATCCTGCCGCCGACCTGGTCCGGATCCAACCCGGTCGACATTGTCGGCGATGCCGACGCCGCACGCTACACGCTCGCGCTTGAGGCGCTGCTCGCCGATCGAGCCAACGATGCAATTCTCGTCATGAACGTTCAGACCGCGATTGCATCCGCGAGCGCCATTGCCACGGCTGTCACCGAGTTCGTCAGTACCTATCGAAAGCAGCACCGGCGCTGGGCAAAGCCGGTTCTGGCGGCATGGGTCGGTGCGGAGCAGTCGGTCATCGAGACCTTGAGCGGGGCAGGAATTCCGAACTACCCAACGGAGGATGATGCCGTTCGCGGCTTCATGCATCTCGTTCGTCATCGGGAGGTGGTCGAATCGCTTGCCGCTGTGCCGCCGGCCATGCCGAGCTCTTTTGCGCCTGACGTCGAGGCAGCCCGCAGAATTGTAGCGACAGCCCTCGCCGACGGGCGGACCTGGCTCGATCCGGTCGAGATCAGTCGCCTGCTGGAGGCCTATGATATTGCGATGGTGCCGACGTTCGCTGCGTCCTCGGTCGACGAGGCGGTCGGATATGCGGAGCAGTTGTTCGCTCAAGGCACAACTGTCGTGCTCAAGATCTTGTCGAGAGATATCATTCACAAATCCGACGTCGGCGGTGTCGTGCTCAATCTCACTACGGCCGAGGCCGTGCGTAACGCCGCGAACGAGATCATGGCCCGCGCGAAGGCCGTTCGGCCCGACGCACGGATTTCCGGCGTGATCGTGCAAGCCATGATCGTCCGCGCCAAGGCGAGGGAGCTGATCATGGGCATTGCCGACGATCCGACCTTCGGAACCGTGATCGTGTTCGGCAGGGGCGGTACCGCCGTCGAGATTATCAACGACAAAGCGCTCGGTCTGCCTCCGCTCGATCTCCATCTGGCGCGAAACCTCATCGAGCGGACGCGCGTCTCACGATTGCTGCGCGCCTATCGTGATGTCCCAGCGGTCAAGCCCGATGCAGTCGCACTGGTGCTGGTCAAGCTTGCGCAGCTTGCAGCAGACGTTCCGGAGATTCGCGAACTCGATATCAATCCGCTGCTCGCCGACGAGAGCGGCGTCATGGCCGTCGATGCGCGCGTCGCCGTCGGCAGGGTTCCGCCGAAATTCAAAGGCTCTGGTCCGTCGAATTTCGCCGTTCGGCCCTATCCGAGCCAATGGGAACGGCATCTCCAGGTCAAGGACGGCTGGCGGATCCTTGCGCGGCCGATCCGACCCGAGGATGAGCCAACCATTCATGAGTTCCTCAAGCATGTCACTGCGGAAGACCTGCGTCTTCGATTCTTTGCTCCAATGAAGGAGTTCACGCACGAGTTCATCGCGCGCCTGACGCAGCTCGACTATGCGCGCGCGATGGCTTTTGTGGCTCTCGATGAAGCGACAAACGAACTGGTCGGCGTCGTGAGGATTCACTCCGACTCGGTTTACGAGAGCGGGGAATACGCGATCCTGTTGCGGTCGGATCTCAAGGGACGCGGACTCGGCTGGGCATTGATGCAGCTGATCATCGAATACGCCAAGTCGGAGGGCCTGAAGATGATCTCCGGCGACGTCCTGCAGGAGAATGTCGTCATGCTGGAGATGTGTAGGAATCTCGGTTTCGAGGTCAAAACCGATCCAACCGAGCGCGACCTTTGCAATGTCAAACTCAGGCTCTAAGCTCAGATCTTCGGTGTCCTCTCACCCGGTCCATCGGTTCAGGTCGGATGGTGGTCGTCATTGGACGGCGGACTCGCCGCCTCGCCTTCGGAAGCGCCATGCGAGCGGAGAGTTCTGATGATCATCGTCGCAATGGGAACGATGAGCAGCGGAATGAGGCTGTTGAGCGGATGGTTGACCACGCTCGAGATTCGGGACTGCAAAGCTCGTGCTTCCAATTGCAGCGAGTCCATCGCCGAGGAGTGAATCTCGTTGGCTAGTTCGAGTTCCCGGCCGGACGGTGCACGGGATGCGATGATCAGCAGGATCGCCGCAATCGCGATATTGCAGGCTCCGAGTGCCGCGGCTGCCACGACCGCGGAGGTGACCTGGACCAATGCAAGATAGGCCGCCAGCTCGAACATCAGGAGGCCAAAGACGGCGATCAGCGCCGCAAAGGCCCGGAGGCCAAGCCCGACGAGCAAGTGCCGAAGCCTGATGTCGGCAATGACCCGGTCCGTCCGCCAGAGAAGGCGTAAATGTTTAACGACATTTTCGGTATCCACTTAAGTTCTCCGCAGCAGGAGGCCAACGGCAAGCCCGAGGGCGAAGGCCGAAGCCGTCGCCACGATCGGACGATCCCTGATCATTCGTTCCACCTGAACGTCTGTCTCGCTTAGACGCATGTCTAGCGCCTCGATCGCTGCAGCGAGCATTCCGGCGGCTGGTTGCGCGTCCGGGTTGTCACGCGGCGTACCCGCGCCCCGCAACAGCTGGCTTAGCTCTCGCGTCAGGCTCTCCAGCTCGGTCCGGAGGGGCGTCGGGTCGATGGCCATGTTTTGTCCTTGCGTCAAAATCACTGTAGAACGTAGCTCGGCACGATGCTTGATTTCGCTCAACCCGTTGCGCTGACGGGATTGACGCAGATCAAGCGAGGCAGATCGGCGCGATTTAGGAACGGGTGTGCCTCGGCACGCCGACTGAGGGAGACATCCAATTGCGTGCTCATCCGGGACTGACCGCGGCGACGACGGAGGATGTGCTCGAGCTTCGTCCGAGCGGATCATGGGTGTCCCTGAACGTGGCAGAGCTCGAGAGCTTGACCAGCTCTGTCGGCAACAGCATCAACAGCGCGACCGCCGTGAAGCTCGATCTTGGGGCCGTCAGCGAAATCGATACCGTCGGTGCTTGGTTGCTTGAGAAGCTCGGCCGCCGGGCTGCTGCGGGCGATCGTCGGGTCGAGATGATCGGGGTAGCAGAAAACTACGTCGGCCTCGTCGAGGAGGTCCGGCAGGTCAATCGACGAGTCGTCGAGCCGGCACCGAGACTGAACCCGATCCTCGCCAAACTCACCGACCTCGGTCGTTCGAGTCTGGGGGCCGCCCAGGACATCAAGGTGTTTCTGGACATGTTGGCCGCGCTGTTCTTTGCGCTGCTGCGCACGCTGCGCCGGCCTCAATCTCTGCGCGTGACCTCCCTCGTCTATCAGATGTACCGCATCGGGTGGCAGGCCATTCCAATCGTGGTGTTGATCACATTCCTGATCGGCGCCATCATCGCCCAGCAGGGGATCTTCCATTTTCGACGTTTCGGTGCCGAGTCTTACGTCGTCGACATGGTCGGAATTCTGGTCCTGCGCGAGCTTGGCGTTCTGATCGTCGCGATCATGGTGGCAGGGCGGTCGGGAAGCGCCTACACGGCCGAGCTTGGATCGATGAAGATGCGCGAGGAGATCGACGCGCTGGTGACGATGGGACTTGATCCTGTCGAGGTGCTGATTCTGCCCCGTATCGTTGCGTTGATCTTGACCTTGCCAATTCTCGCCTTCATCGGCTCGATGGCTGGCCTGTATGGAGGAGGGCTGGTGGCCCAGCTCTATGGCGGCATGGGACCGGCAATCTTCATCGCCCGGCTACACGATGCCATCTCGGTGACGCACTTCGAAGTGGGAATATTGAAGGCGCCGTTCATGGCCCTGGTGATCGGCATTGTTGCCTGCAGTGAGGGACTTCGTGTGAAAGGTAGTGCCGAATCGCTGGGGCAACAGACTACGACATCCGTGGTGAAATCCATTTTCCTGGTCATCGTGCTCGATGGTCTTTTCGCCGTGTTTTTTGCGTCCATTGGAATGTAGCGATGGATGATCTTGGCGTGTCCAGCGCGATCCGCGTGACCGATCTCGTTGTCGGGTTCGGCCGGCAGCTCGTTCTGAACAATCTTTCGCTCGACGTTCGTCGCGGTGAGATTCTCGGGTTGGTTGGCGCGTCGGGCGGCGGAAAATCCGTCCTGATGCGGACGATCATCGGACTCATTCCTCGGCGCAGCGGGACCATTGAGGTCATGGGGACAACCGTTGGGGGCGCCGAGGAGCGGACGACGCAGGCTGCAGCGAAGCGCTGGGGAATTCTGTTCCAGCAGGGTGCTCTGTTCTCGTCACTGACGGTCAAACAGAACGTACAGTTTCCGCTGCGCGAGAGCCTGCAGATGTCGCAGGAGTTGATGGATGAGATCGCGATAGCCAAGCTCGAAATGGTCGGCCTTCGCGCAGAGGACGGTGATAAATTCCCAGCCGAGCTATCCGGCGGCATGACGAAGCGCGCCGCGCTGGCGCGCGCCCTCGCTCTCGATCCGGCGATCGTATTTCTTGATGAGCCGACCTCCGGCCTCGATCCGATCTCCGCCGGCGACTTCGACGCCCTGATCAAGACGCTCCAGCTGACGTTGGGATTGACGGTGTTCATGGTGACCCATGACCTCGCCAGCCTCAACACGGTCTGCGACCGTGTCGCTGCGTTGGCCGATGGCAGGATCGTGGCGATTGGTCCTATGAGCGACCTCCTCCGATCAGAACATCCATGGGTCAAAGCCTATTTTCACGGCAAGCGATCCCAGATGCTGCAACCAAAAGCGAGTTGAAAGATGGAAACCCGTGCGCCCTTCGCTGTCATCGGCGGCTTCGTGCTGGCGGCCATCGTCGCGATCTTTGGCTTCGTTTACTGGCTCAACAACACCGGAGGACTCGGGCCTCGCACGACCTATCACGTGCAGTTCGAGGGCTCGGTGCCCGGCCTGCTGGTCGGGGCTGCCGTTCTGTTCAACGGAATCCGGGTCGGCGAGGTGACTGAGCTCGGTCTGGCGCCGAACGATCCGCGTCGGGTCAACGCAACGATTTCCGTGGCGTCGACGACCCCGGTGCGCGCCGACACCAAAGTAGGGTTGGAATTTCAGGGGCTGACCGGAGTGCCGGTGATCGCGCTGGAGGGCGGCGCGTCTGCAGGAGCGGCGAGTGCCGTATCGACCTTGATTGCAGAACCAGGCGCCGGACAAAGCATGACGCAGGCCGCCCGGGACGCCCTGCGGCGTGTCGACGCAGTTCTTGCGGAGAATGCCGGGCCGCTCAAAGATACGATCGCCAACCTCAAGACATTCTCGGACGGCCTCGCGCGGAATACCGGCAAGCTCGATGGAATCGTCTCGGGTCTGGAGAAAATGACGGGAGGCGGTGCTCCAGCACAGAAAGTCACCTATGATCTGAGCGCGCCAAGAGAACTGGGGCCGGTCAACAAGACCATCAAGGGTCAGCTCTCGATACCTGAGCCCACGGCCGTGGCGATGCTGCAGACTCAGCGCATACTGTTCACGCCCACAAAGGACTACCCCGGGTTCGGTGATTTCCTGTGGGCTGACAGCATCCCCAAGTTGTTGCAATCACGTCTGATCGATGCCTTCGAGAACTACGATGTGGCCCACGCTCCGCTGCGGACATCCGATTTGGGCCAGCCGGATTTTCAGCTGCTGATCGATGTCCGCCGTTTCCGGATCAATGGCGATACCGCCGCGGTGGAAATTGGCCTGTCGGCTCGCCTCGTCGACAAGAACGGCAAGGCCATCGCGTCTCGGCTGTTTGACGAAAACCAGCCCGTTGCCCGGCTTGATCCTGCTGATGCCGTGTCCGCCTTCGATGAGGCCTTCGGCCGGATTGCCAAATCGATTCTGACCTGGACGATACAGGCGCTCTGAATCGATCGGGCTATTCCAAGCTCTTCAAATACGAGAGCAGATCGTGGATCTGCGGCGGCGCAAGCTGGAATTGGGGCATGGCCGGGTGACCAGTCATGATCCCCTCCGCGAGCGCTTCGCCCAAAGATTCGATCGGGTAGCGGAGATGGAGGCTTCGGAACGGAGGAGCCGGTTCGAACGGGCTATCTCCCGTTCGACCAATGGCGTGACATCCTGCGCAGTGGGCCTTCGCGAAAGCCTGTCCGCGTTGCTGCGCCGTCGACGCCGCGTATGACGGGGTCGCTAACGCAATCGCGGCGAGAAGGTGGCACAGAACAAGCCGCTGCATTCACGATATCCATTGGTTGGGAGTGGCGGCCACGATAGGGCCCGGATTGTTGGTTCGTTTGATTTGAATCAATCGGAACTTCGAGCGTCCGTTAGAATGCAATCATTCTCTTTGCGCTTGGCCCACCGGAGCCCCCGTATGAAGACGTCTCTTGTTGCAATCGATTTCCACGGGCAGGCCTGTGCCGATTGTGCCGTGCGGGGATTCAGTGTCTGTGCGTCGCTCGACCAGTTCGAAATGCGCGAATTCGAGCACCTCAGCCGCCGAGCGCATTTTGCGACCTGCGAGACGGTTTTCGCGCAGGAAGACACGTCGTCCTGCTTCTACAATTTATTGGATGGGGTCATGAGGCTCTACAAGCTTCTCCCCGACGGACGCAGGCAGATCGTCGGATTTGCGCTCCCCGGTGACTTCGTCGGCATGACGACGGAGGAACGGCACGGATTTTCGGCTGACGCGATCGGTCCCGTCACCGTCTGCCAGTTCGCGAAGGGACCGTTCGGACGGTTTGCCGAGGACAAGCCGAATCTGCTGCGCCGGATGAACGAACTGGCCGTGCAGGAGCTGAATCAGGCGCGTGATCACATGGTACTTCTTGGGCGCCGATCAGCCGAGGAGAAGGTCGCGACATTCCTCGTTGGCTGGAGGGATCGGCTGGTGGAGCTTCGGGGACCCTCTAACATGGTACCGTTGCCGATGAGTCGGCAGGATATCGCCGACTATCTCGGGCTCACCATCGAGACCGTCAGTCGAACGTTCACGAAGCTCGAACGGGAGGGCATCATCGCGATCCTGCCCGGGGGCGTCTCGCTTCGGGACTCGGCGCGAGCCGAAGCAATGGCTGCTGCCTGACATCGTTGGCGAAATCCGCATTGCATTGATCTGGATCAAGGACTGTCGCGCAGCCCGTAGGGAACTGTGTCTCAAACTCGAACAGGGGAGAGAGACATGCCGCTCGACGCTATGATCGTCAGCTTTGCAGTTGTGGGGGTTTTTGTCGGGTTCGCTGCGGTCCTGCTTTGGGCTGATTCACAGACAAGGCATCGGGTGTGAGGTACAGGCTGCCCTTGGACTGCGGCATCTTGCGCTCAGAAGAGTAGCACTGCTGGTCCGACGGGGCGGCTGGACGACGCTCACGCGTTGCACAATGTATGCCGGCCCGTCTCGGCGGCGGAAACGCCCCCGGCGTCGATTGGCACTGGCTTCGCCGTTGAGCGTTCGCCGCATTTTCCTGGACAATCCGCCGATCTGCCGTATTCCGAGGTGCAATGAAATCGAGGATCGGTGGTCGCAAGTCCGAGGGATCGTCTTTGCTGGTGGCTGTAGGCGTGTCCATAGTCCCCTGACATTTGCGGGGCCTTGGCCACCGGCTTTGGACCTCTCCCTTGGGCGGCGGTATTCGGACGCCTGGGAGATGCGGTGTGGCTGAGGAAAAGCGGGCGAGCGTCCGACCTACCAACAACGGCAAGCTGTCGGTGCTGCGTCAGCACCCGATTTTTTGTGAACTCGAGGCTGATGCGGTCGATCAGCTCTGCCGCTACGCCAAGCCGACATCGCTCAAGCGCGGTGCAACCATCTTCTCAAAAGGCGATCCCGGCTCGAGCTTGTATGCCGTGATCAGTGGCACCGTCAAAATCAGTGTCTCGTCGCCCGACGGTCGCAATGCTATCCTGAACCTGATCAGCGCCGGCGAGATATTCGGCGAAGTCGCCGTGCTCGACGGACGAGAACGTACAGCCGATGCAACGGCCAATACGAACTGCGAGATCCTGGTCATCGATCGGCGCGAATTCCTGCCGTTCGTAAAGAGCCAGCCGGTGCTGGCAATGAAGTTCATCGAGCTGCTTTGCGATCGGCTGCGCTGGACCAGCGACCAGGTCGAGCAGGTCATCCTTCAGGATCTTCCCCGCCGCCTTGCCAGTGCGCTGCTCGGCCTGACCGACAAGCGCAAGCTGGATGCCGCGAGCCGCACCATAGCCATCACGCAGCAGGAGATCAGCGAAATGGTCGGCATGACGCGGGAGAGCATCAACAAGCAGTTGCGTGCATGGGCCGCGCGGGACTGGGTCCGCCTCGAGCACGGGGCGATCGTGCTTCTGAACCCCGAGCCGCTACGCGGATTGGCGGAGGCTGGTCAAGACGAAGACGAGTAGGGGCGGCGCGGCAGTTTCCGGCGTCCTACCTAGCCGATGATGGCCGGACCCGCTGGCCGTGGGGGATGGCCCTCACGATAGGCGATCACGATGCAGAGCAGGATCAGCGAGAGGCCGAGCAGTGGCCCCGGGAATACACCCGCCATGAACAGTGCGCTGATCGAGATCGTTCCGCCGGGCGCGAGCGCGTGAAGGACGGCGTTATGGCTTGGTGGCACCAGCACAACAGGACGGCCATCGCTTCGGGCCAGGAAGCGGCGCCGTTCTGGACGTAGCGGGTGAAGACCGCCCAAGGGATGACGGCTGAGATCAGCACGAGCGCCGTTACGCCCACGATGACGCAAGCGGGATACAGTGCATCGATCGCCCGGCGATAGAGTCCGGCCATCGTAAGCCTCTTGATCGTCCGAACCGAGCATGCGGTCTATGCGATGTCCTGAATGCGCTTGATCATTTCTTGGTACTTCGGACCGTATTTGTCCCAGACCGGCTTCACGGCCTTCTGGAACGGCGCCTTGTCGGCGATTTCGACGATCTCGGAGCCACCGGCCTTGGCCTTCTCAATCGCTTCCCGCTCGTAGGCCTTCCAGAGTTCGCGCTCCTCCATCTGCGCTTCGCGCGCGAACTTCTTGATCAAGGTCTGGTCGTCGGTCGACAGGTTTGCCCAGGACCGCTTCGAGAACACGAGGATTTCCGGAATGACGAGATGCTGGGTGAGCGAATAGTACTTCGCGGCCGTATAATGATTGCTGGAGACGTAGCTCGGCGGATTGTTTTCGGCCCCATCGATCACGCCGGTCTGCAGCGCGCTGAAGACCTGATCGTAGCCCATCGCGACGCCGTTGCCGCCGAGCGCGTTCATCATGTCGATGAAGATGGGATTGCCGATCACGCGGATCTTGAGCCCCTTGACGTCCTCGACCGTCCTGATGGGCTTCTTGGTGTTGTAGATGCTGCGCGCGCCAGAATTCATCCAGCAGAGTGCGACGAGATTTGCGCTGGCATTGGCGCTGACGCGGTCCAGAAGGTCCTGACCGATCGGACCGTCCATCATCTTTTCAGAATGTTCGATGCTCTTGAACAGGAATGGCATGTTGACGACGTTGACGTCGTCGACGATCGGACCGAGCGCGCCGGCGCTGACCCGCAGTATCTGGATCGCCCCGATCTGGGTCTGCTCGATAGTCTCTTTCTCGCCGCCGAGCTGAGCGGAGGGATACATCTGGATCGACAGCCTGCCGTTGGTTGCCGCTGCAAGCTTCTTGCCGAGGTTTTCTGTTGCTGCAACCGTCGGATAACCCGGCGGCTGAACGTCGGATGCCTTGAACACCGCCTTCGATTGCGCAAGGGCGGCCGAGATCGGCGGCAGCGTTGCAACGCCCGCAAAGCCCACGCTCAGTCTGATGAAATCGCGTCTTTTCATGGCGTCTCTCCGACGGAATGATCGTGTCGCCGCAAGGTTCGATGCGATCATCTCGTTAGCCTGGTTGATCGAAATACTCTGGATTCTTGGTCTGAATTTCAGAGATGTCGTCGAGCAGGCGTTCCAGATGACTCGCCATGGCAGCCCTGGCACGATCCGGATCGCGCCGTTCGATGGCCTGGAGAATTGGTTCGTGCTCTGCGATCACTTCGGCCATCCGTCCGATCTGCGGCAGGGTCAGTCGACGATAGCGGTCGACGTGAACCTTGACCTGAACGATCAGCTTCCAGATCCCGGGATAGCCGGCGACCTCGGCGATGCCAGCGTGAAACATCTCGTCCGCCTGGTGGAAGGCTTCGCGATCCTTTGCGGCGCAGGCCTCGCGCTGACGTTCGAGGGTCGCATGCAGGTTGAGCAACTGGCTCGATGTCGCATGCTCGGCCGCCATCCGTGCGGTCGTCTCCTCGAGAGACTTTCGGATGATGATGGTCTCGGGGAGTGCTGCGACCGGAATGCGCGAGACGAAGATGCCGGACTGCGGAAAGATCTCGACCAGCCCTTCGTCCGCGAGTTTCAGAATGGCCTCGCGGACCGGTGTCCTGCTGACGCCATAGGCCGTCGCGATCTGCGCTTCCGAAATCGGTTCGCCCGGCAGGCGCACGAGCGACACGAGTTCGGACCTGAGATCGGTGTAGATGCGTGACGCTGCTGTCGCGCCGCGGGGGCGACCATTGCGGCGCATGCGGGCGACCACGGGCCGTGGCGCTGCGGCCAATTTCCTCGGGGGGCGACCGGACATCTTCGTTTCCTCAGCTGATATATTAATATATGAAACTGGCTTTGCAATCGAAATTGCCGTCAGCTGAGGACTCGTGATGGTGCACTGCGCTGTACGCAGGCAGCAACAACCACGAGCACGCAACAGAGCCTATCGTCTTTTCTTGCCGTCTTCATCTCGCCCCTAACGCCGGATCGGCCGTTGTCGGCGGCGACTTGTCCACATCCAGAAGCAAATCTGCGGTGGAGCAGACACGCACGAATCTCGTTCGTGCGAATGCCTCGCGAATGCTCTCGGCGGATGCATTCTTTGATGCTACCAATCGGGCATGAACCAGCAGACTCGGGTCGATATCCGCCATTCTACCTGCCCGCACGATTGTCCGTCGGCCTGCGCGCTCGACGTCGAAGTGCTCGATCGGAAGACGATCGGCCGCGTTCGCGGCTCGAAACGGCAGACCTATACGGCTGGCGTGGTTTGCGCCAAGGTCGCGAGATATGCCGAGCGGATTCATCATCCTGAAAGGCTGATGCATCCGATGCGTCGCATCGGTCCGAAAGGCTCAGGGCAATTCGCACGCATCTCCTGGGACGAGGCATTGGACGAGATCGCGGAGCGATCTCTCCAGGCGGAGCGCGACTTTGGCGCTCAGTCGGTCTGGCCGTATTATTACGCGGGCACGATGGGGCTCGTGATGCGCGATGGCCTCAATCGTCTCACCCATGTGAAGAAGTATTCGCGCTTCTACTCGACGATCTGCGCCAATGTCGCGCGGATCGGCTTTGCCATCGGCACTGGGAAGATCGCCGGCGTCGATCCGCGGGAGATGGCGCTCTCGGACCTGGTCGTGATTTGGGGCACGAACCCGGTGAACACGCAGGTCAATGTCATGACTCATGCCGCGCGCGCCCGAAAAGAGCGGGCCGCCAAGATCGCGGCGATCGATGTCTACGACAATGAGACGATGAAGCAGGCCGACATCAAGATCATCCTGCGCCCGGGCACCGACGGCGCCTTTGCCTGCGGCGTGATGCACGTGCTGTTTCGCGATGGCTTTGCCGACCGCGCCTATATGGAGAAGTACACGGACTGTCCTGCGGAACTCGAAGCGCATCTGCAGACGCGGACGCCGCAATGGGCATCGCAGATTTCTGGCGTTCCCGTGGCCGAGATCGAGGCGTTCGCCCGTCTGGTCGGCGAGACGAAGCGGACCTTCTTCCGACTGGGTTATGGCTTCACCCGCAGCAGGAACGGCGCGACGCAGATGCATGCGGCATCCTGCATTCCCGCGGTGACGGGCGCCTGGCAATACGAAGGAGGCGGTGCCTTCTTCAACAACGCGGCGCTGTGGCATTTCGACGAGTCCATCATCGAGGGCCACGACGCCGTGGATCATTCCACTCGCTTTCTCGATCAGTCCCAGATCGGGCGCATCCTGACGGGAGACGCGGTGGCCCTCTGTGGCGGCCCGCCAGTCAAGGCGATGCTGATCCAGAACACCAATCCGATGACGGTGGCACCCGAGCAGGAGCTGGTTCGCAACGGATTTGCGCGCGAAGACCTTTTCGTCGCCGTCCACGAGCAGTTCATGACCGAGACGGCGCAGATGGCGGACATCGTGCTGCCCGCCACGATGTTCATGGAGCATGACGATCTCTATTACGGCGGCGGCCATCAGCACATTTCGGTCGGACCGAAGCTGATCGACCCGCCCGGCGAGTGCCGGTCCAATCATGAGGTGCTGCAGGGCCTGGCGCGCCGGTTGCGGGCGGTGCATCCGGGCTTCGAGATGTCGCCGCGCGAGTTGATCGATGCGACGTTGAAGAAGAGCGGCCATGGCGATATCGCCGGGCTCGAGGCCGATGTCTGGCGTGACCTTCAGCCGGACTTTCGCACCTCGCACTATCTCGACGGTTTCGCGCACAGGGACGGTAAATTCCACTTCAAGGCCGACTGGGCTCATCCGCCATTCGGCCGCGTCATGGGCAATCCGGAGCGCATGCCGTCATTGCCCGACCATTGGGCGGTGACCGAAGAGGTCGATCAGCAGCATCCGTTCCGGCTTGCGACAAGTCCGGCTCGCTCGTTCCTCAACACCTCCTTCAACGAGACGCCATCGTCGCAGGCGCGGGAAGGGGGCCCCTCCGTCATGATCCATCCACTGGATGCAGCCCCGCTCGGCATTGTCGACGGCGACATCGTCACGCTCGGCAATGAGCGCGGACAGACCTCGCTTGCCGCCCGGCTGTTCGACGGAGTTCAACGCGGGGTGCTGATCGCCGAATCGATCCATCCCAATCGCGCCCATATCGGTGGACGGGGCATCAACGTGCTCACCGCAGCCGACACCGTCGCTCCGATCGGGGGCGCTGCCTTCCACGACAACAAGGTCTGGCTGCGCAAATCGGCGGGCTGACCAGCTCGGCAAAAGCCGAGTTATCAACATCCCTTTTGATTCCAAGGCGTTATTCACCTCTCACGCCTAGGAGCGGGCCGTTCACAGGATTATTTTACCTTTATCGGGCCTCTTGCATTCCCCGCTTGAGCGTCGCTCAAATTTGTTGTAAGCATTTTGAGCAACGCTCAAAAACGTGGAGAAGTCCCATGCAGGTTCTCAGCTCTCGCGCTCCGCAACTTTTTTCGATCAATCCCATGGTGATGCTGAACGGTCTGGCGCGGTCCGCGTCTCACCTTTTGACGGCGCGCGTCGAGCGCATCGCAAATGCCTGTGATGTTGCCGGTCTGCTCGCTGCGCGACGAGCGAGGCGGCTGGCCGGACAACGTCTTTTTCGTGCCGCCGGGCGCGAAGGGCGCCGGCTTCGCCGTGGCGGCCTATTCGGCTGCTTCCGCTACCTGAGCGAACTGACCTGACCTTGTCTCGAATCCCCATCTCAGGCGCAACGAAGCGGTCACCATGTCCTTGCGTTCCATACATCCCCTCCAGCTCCTACAGGTCTGGATAAGCCTTTTGCACACGACCTACGCGCTACTCTTCGTGCTGGTCGGCGACCAACAGCAGAACGCGAAACCGCATGACCGCGTCTAACGGGATGCATCACCGGCACCACTTCATTTCATCACCAACCCAGGCTCTTGCGGTCCTTGCGGCCAAGCCGCTGCAGCACACCAGGAATCGATCATGATCAAGCAGTTGATGTCGTCGCGTCGTTTTGCCCCGCTGTTCTGGGCCCAATTCTCCTCGGCGCTGAACGACAACGTTTTGAAGAATGCGTTGGTCATCATGCTGCTCTACGGCGCCGTGGCAACGCATGGCGACGCGCTTGTGACCGTGGCGGGCGCCGTCTTCATCTTCCCATTCTTCATCCTGTCCGGGCTCGGCGGCGAGCTGGCGGATCGATACGTCAAGGGAATCGTGGCGCGCCGGCTCAAGTTCGCGGAAATCTTTGCCGCAGGCTTCGCGGCGCTGGGCTTCTTTCTGCATTCGATCCCGCTTCTGTTCGTCGCCCTCGGCATGTTCGGTGTCATCGCCGCGCTGTTCGGCCCCGTGAAATACGCGATGCTGCCGGATCAATTGACGGTCGGTGAACTCGCTACTGGCAACGCGCTGGTAGAAGGTGCGACCTTCATGGCCATCCTGATCGGCACCATCGCCGGCGGCCAGCTCGTCTCCGGCTCGTCGCATATGGGATGGGTCGCTCTCGCCGTCATCGGCCTCGCGGTGATCTCCTGGGCTTCGGCGTCGCGCATTCCGCACACTTCGCCGTCGGCACCGGATCTGCGCATCACGGCCAACCCTTGGACATCGACCTCGCACCTTCTGAAGTCGTTGCATGCCATGCCCCGGCTGTGGGACGGCATGGTGATCGTGTCGTGGTTCTGGCTGGTCGGCGCCGTCGTGCTGTCGCTGCTGCCCGCGCTGGTCAAGGATGTCGTCGGCGGCACCGAGGGGGTGGTCACCTTGTGCCTCGCCGTCTTCGCGATCGGCATCGCCATCGGCTCGCTGTTCGCGGCGCATCTCAGCCACGTCAGGCCGAATCTCGCGCTGGTGCCGATCGGCGCAATCCTCATGGGCGTGCTCGGTCTCGATCTGTCCTGGACGATCGGGACGACAGCGACCGCGAAGGACCTCTCGCCGCTCGCCTTCGTCGGCTCCTGGGCGGGAGCGCGCATGCTGATTGATTTCGCGGTGTTCGCCTTTGGTGGCGGCCTGTTCGTGGTTCCTGCCTTCGCCGCGGTGCAGGCCTGGTCGGAGCCGACTGAGCGCGCCCGGGTCATCGCTGCCGGCAACGTGCTGCAGGCCGCCTTCATGGTGGTCGGCTCGCTGGGCGTGGCCGGTCTGCAGGCCGCAGGCCTCTCGATCGCCTGGATCTTCTTCGGTCTGGCTTTGGCGAGCTTCGGCGCCGTTTGGTTCGTGCTCAACAAATGGGGCAGGGAGGGCGTGCGCGACTTCGGCGCGATGCTGTTCCGCGCGCTGTTCCGCACTGAGGTGCGTGGGCTGGAGAACCTGCCGCCGGCCGGCACCCGCATGCTGATCGCGCCGAACCATGTCAGCCTGATCGACGGTCCGCTGCTCCACGCGGTGCTGCCGATCGATGCCACCTTTGCCGTCGACACCGGGATCTCCAAGGCCTGGTGGGCGAAGGTCTTCCTGAAACTTGTAAGCCACATCACGATCGACCCGACCAAGCCGCTCGGTGCTCGCGATCTGATCAAGCTGGTCGCCAGCCAGGAACCGGTGGTGATCTTCCCAGAGGGCCGCATCACGGTGTCGGGCTCACTGATGAAGGTCTATGACGGCACCGCGATGATCGCCGACAAGGCCGGCGCCGTCGTGGTGCCGGTCCGCATCGAGGGCGCGCAGCGCTCGCATCTCAGCTATCTCAAGGATGGCCAGATCAAGCGCTCGTGGTTTCCCAAGGTGACGGTGACGATCCTGCCGCCGGTGAAGCTCACCATCGATGCGGCGCTCAAGGGCAAGACCCGCCGCAACGCAGCTGGCGCTGCGCTGCAGGACGTGATGATCGAAGCCATGGTGAAGAACGCCATGCTGGATCGAACGCTGTTCGAGGCGCTCGCCCATGCCCATCGCGACCACGACACCGGCAAGGTGATGATCGAGGATCCGCTCGGCACCAAGCTGACCTATCGCAAGCTGCTGCTGGGCTCACAGGTGCTCAGCCGCAAGCTCGAGCAGGGGACGATGGTGGGCGAGAACATCGGCCTGTTGCTGCCGAACTCCGCCGGCGTCGCCGTGGTGTTCATGGCACTGCAGTCGATCGGCCGCGTGCCGGCCATGCTGAACTTCTCCGCCGGCCCGGTGAACGTGCTGGCGGCGATGAAGGCGGCGCAGGTCGCGACGGTGCTGACGTCGCGCGCGTTCATCGAGAAGGGCAAGCTCGACAAGCTGATCGCGGCGATCGAGGGGCAGGCCCGTCTGGTCTATCTTGAGGACGTCAAGGCCTCGGTCAGCCTGGCCGACAAGATCAAGGGAATGATCGACGGCACCAGGCCGCGCGTCGCCCGCAATGCCGACCACCCCGCCGTGATTCTGTTCACGTCCGGCTCCGAAGGCACGCCAAAGGGCGTCGTCCTGTCCCATCGCAATATTCTCGCGAACGCCGCCCAGGCATTGGCGAGGGTCGATGCCAACGCTAACGATCTTGTGTTCAATGTTTTGCCGGTGTTCCACTCCTTCGGCCTCACCGGCGGCATGATGATGCCCATGTTGGCGGGCATTCCGATCTATATGTACCCGTCGCCGCTGCATTACCGGATCGTGCCCGAACTGATCTATCAGACTGGCGCCACGATCTTGTTCGGCACCGACACCTTCCTGACTGGTTACGCACGCTCCGCTCATGCCTATGATTTCCGCACGCTGCGGCTGGTCATCGCCGGCGCCGAGCCGGTCAAGGATCGGACACGGCAGATCTATATGGAGCGTTATGGCATCCGCCTGCTCGAAGGCTATGGCGTCACCGAGACCGCGCCGGTGCTGGCGATGAACACGCCGATGGCCAACCGGGTCGGCACCGTCGGGCGCCTGTCGCCGCTGATGGAGTACCGGCTCGACAAGGTGCCGGGCATCGAGGAGGGCGGGCGGCTTTCGGTCCGGGGGCCCAATGTCATGCTCGGCTATGTCAGGGCCGAAAATCCCGGCGTGCTCGAGGCGCTGCCGGAGGGCTGGCACGACACCGGCGACATCGTCACCATCGACGCGCAGGGCTTCATCACGATCAAGGGCCGCGCCAAGCGCTTTGCCAAGATCGCCGGTGAGATGGTGTCGCTGACGGTGGTCGAGCAGATCGCCGCGACCTTGTGGCCGCAGGCGGCTTCGGTCGCGGTGTCGATCCCCGATCAGCGCAAGGGCGAGCGCATCGTGCTGATCACGACGCAGAAGGATGCCGAACGCTCCGCGATGCAGCGCCAGGCCAAAGGCCAAGGTGCGCCGGAGCTTGCGGTGCCGGCCGTCGTGATGGTGGTCGACAAGATCCCGCTGCTCGGTTCCGGCAAGACCGACTATGTCGGCGCCAAGGCACTTGCCGAGGCGAGTGCGGCAACCGCTACGACGGAGCGCGAGCCGGAGGAGCGGGAAGTCGCGTGATCGCATCGCTGCGCCGGCGTTCTCAGCACAGTGGCCCCCGCGGCGCGGGGGTTGTGCTGCTGCATGGCATCGCCGGCCGATCATTGATGCTGCGTCCACTGGAAAAGCGGTTGCAGCGCGCAGGTTTTGCGACGCTGAACCTCGACTATGAAAGCCGCAAGAAACCGCTCGAGTTTCTTGCCGACGACATCCGCCCGGCGATCGCCGATTTCACAGCCAGGATCGACGGTCCGATCCACTTCGTCACCCACTCGATGGGCGGGCTGCTGGCACGGGTCGCGATTGCGAAGCATCGGCCGGCGCGGCTCGGCCGTGTCGTCATGTTGGGAACGCCCAATGGCGGCAGCGAGCTTGCCGACCGGCTGCAGAACGTCGGGCTCTATCGCGCTTATTTCGGTCCAGCCGGCCTGCAATTGGTGACCACGAAGGACGTCACGCTCGCCTCTCTGCCACCCGCCGACTACGAGATCGGCGTGATCGCCGGCAACCGCTTCCTCGATCCGATCGCCGGGCTGTTCCTGCTGCCGTGGCCGAACGACGGCCGCGTCTCCGTCGAGAGCTGCAAGCTCGCCGGGATGACGGACCACACCACCATCAAGGCGTCGCACATGGGCCTGCTGGTGCATCCGACGTCGTTCCGGCAGACCATCGCGTTCCTGCGCACTGGCCAGTTCGAGCCGGTGCGTCCGCTGCTGCACGGGGTCATCGCCGAGATCGGCCGCCGCGCGGCCTCTTGACGCAAGTTTTCCTTGCCCGCGGCAGCTATCCCGCGACAATCTCGCATCCGACATCAAGCGACAGGCAAGGCGATGACCGACGACAGCGTGATTCTCGACAAGCGCGGGCAGGCCCTCTGGATCACCATCAATCGTCCGGAGAAGCGCAACGCGCTGAATGGCGACGTGATCGCCGGGATCTCGCGCGGCTATCGCACGGCGCATGACGATCCCGAGGTGCGCGTGATCGTGCTGACCGGCGCAGGAGACAAGGCGTTCTGCGCCGGCGCCGACCTGCAGAACTCCGGCGCGGCCTTCGCGATGGATTTCTCCCGCCCGAATGTCGATTACGCGGACTTGCTCCGGCTGTCGCAGAATTCCACCAAGCCGGCGATTGCGCGCGTCGGCGGCGTCTGTATGGCCGGCGGCATGGGCTTGCTGTGCATGACCGACATGGCGGTCGCAGCCGATCACGTCGTCTTCGGCCTGCCGGAGGTGAAGGTCGGCGTGTTCCCGATGCAGGTCCTGAGCCTCTTGCAGAGTATCGCGCCGCCGCGTCTCGTCAACGAATGGGCGCTCACGGGCGAGCCGTTCGACGCCAAGACTGCACAGGCTGCCGGGCTGCTCAACCATGTCGTTCCCGCCGCCGAGCTCGACGGCAAGATGGACTGGCTGATCGGCCGTCTCGTCGACAAGTCGCCGACCGCCATCCGCCGCGGCAAATACGCCATGCGCGCCATCGCCTCGATGTCGTTCGACGAGTCCATCGCCTATCTCGAAAGCCAGATCGCGCTGCTGGCGATGACCGAGGATGCCAAGGAGGGCCTGAGGGCGTTTGCCGAGAAGCGCAAGCCGGTGTGGCCGGGGAAGTAGCTCGCTGCGGGTAGAGTGTGTGACGGCGGCTCTGTTGTTACCGCTGTCATGCTCCGCGAAGGCGGAGCATCCAGTACGCCGAGGCCTCCCGGTTCGATGACCACGGCCTCTGGAATACTGGATAGCCGGCTTTCGCGGGCGATGACAGTGGAGGGGTGGAAAGGTTCTTTGCTCCAACAATATTTGTCCACATAGGGTGATACATGGATCCGCGATCTCGCGACGCTTCGCGTCCGAGTCTTGCGTCAGATTTCGCCCTCTGAACGAAGAGGGCGCAGGGAAGGCCGGGCGCTCGCCGCCCCCATGCCCGCCTGCAGGAAGAAAAGCAGGCGGCAGTGACCACAGGTTTGGCCGCAACTACCGGCCTTCCCTGCGCGACGGGCTTACGGCTTATACGTGGTCTCCCTGGTGCGCCGGGCTTTCTGGCCACCATCCCCGCGCGAAGCAAAGCCTCGTCGCGAGTTGACATCAGCGTCGGGATGTCAGGACCACACGATTTCGCCGTCCGCCACGCCACCAGTCGTCTTGCGCAAACGCGCCTGATGCCGCGACGGCCATCGCATCACCGGCCCAACGCTCGTGACGATCGCGAGGCGCCCCTCTCGTAGGCCGTGACGCCGGGAAATGTGCAGCTGATTTGCCCGACGGCGCAACACCCGTCGGGGTGCGACATAGTAACCCGACGGGTGAAGTCGCGTCAGGAGTGCGGCCGAAGCCGCATCGGCTGCAGCTTGTTGTACATCAGGCTGCGCCACAGCCATTCGATGGGGCCGAACTGAAACAGCCTCAGCCAGCACCAGCTTGCGATCATCTGGAGCACATAGACAGCCACGCCGATGCCGAGTGCGAGCGAGACGCTGAGCCGGCCGAACAGGCCGAGGCCATAGCCGTAGAACACGACGCCGAAGATGACGGACTGCATGAGATAGTTGGTGAACGCCATCCGGCCGACGGGAGCCGCCCAGCCGAGCAGGAGGGCGCCCCAGATGGTGCTTGCAGCTGAAAGGATCAGCGCGCCATAGGCAAGCGCCAGGCTCACAGTCGCAAGCGATGCGCCGGCGTCGATCGTGACAGCGAGTGCGGCCAGGGCCGTCAGCAGCAGCATGACGCGGTGATGCGGCATATCGCGCAGAAGGCCGGATCGCCAGATGACGATGCCGGCGAGGAAAAGTCCGAGCGTGCGCGGAAAGATCCACAGATGCAGCGGCGCGATGGCGCTGATCTCGGAAAGCCGGAACACCAGGATCTGCGTAAAGCTGCCGTGCGCATAGACACGCGCGGCATCGGCGACATTGTGCATCATCCAGGCGGAGCTCGGCAGCGGCAGCATGTGTATCAGCCAGCCGGTGAAGTACAGCCCGAGCAGGGTGAGGCTGCTCGCGATCACCAGCCAGCTTGGCGCGAACAGGAACGGCAGCACGAGCAGTCCGGCAAGCGCATATTCGGTCAGGATGTCGCCATTCCACAGCAGCGTCAGGTGCAAAATGCCGATCGCGAGCAGGACGAGCAGCCGCCGGAGCAGCAGGGGGATACGTCGCTCCGGAGCGATCCGGTCGAACTGCATGGCCAGCCCGATGCCGAACAGCAGCGAGAACAGGGCAAACGCCTTCATGGAGACGGCGCGCGCGAGACCGTCTTCGATGGACCGATTGAAGGGCGAGTCGCCGATGATGGTCCACAACAGATCGATCATCTCTGGCGACAATGAACCTCCGAAGAAGATTGTGCTGGTCTCATGCGTTGTCGTTGCCGGCAGAAATTGCTGGAAGATCGAGATACGGAACTCAAATACGACGTTGATGGCCATTACCCCGAACAAAGCGAGGCCGCGGAGGATGTCGAGGCTGACAAGACGGTCGGTGGTCGCGACGGAGGGAGGCGGACTTTGCGCGATGTCTCTGCTAGGAAGGGCTGTCAAATCGACCTCGGTGATACGACGTCTCATCGGCGCGGCGATGCCGACGGTGAAGCAGGAGCAGTGGAGATGGCCTCAGTCAAGGCTTCGTTGCTGATGCGCGGCTGTGTTCAAGGCATGAGGATGAGGACATGACCTCGTCCCATGCAGCCGACGGCCTCCTCATCCGAACGATGCGGCCTGACGAGATTCCACTAGTCCTCGACTGGGCGGCGGCCGAGGGCTGGAATCCCGGCCTGTCCGATGCCGCGTGCTTTTCCGTGGTCGATCCGCAGGGATTTCTCATCGCCGAACGTGACGGTGTGCCGGTCGCGACGGTGTCCTGCGTCAACTACGACGAACGCTTCGCGTTTCTGGGCTTCTACATCGTACGTCCTGATCTGCGCGGGCATGGCTATGGCCTGCGGCTCTGGCAGGCTGCGATGGCGCATGCGGGATCGCGTGTCGTCGGCCTCGACGGTGTCGTCGCGCAGCAGGACAATTATCGAAAGTCTGGCTTCAAATATGCCTATGCCAATGTCCGCTACGGCGGGAAGGCCGCTACGGTGCTGCCTGCTGCTGCGCGATCGGACTTCGTTGCGCTGAGCGACGTGCCGCTGGCCGGCATCGAGGCCTCCGACGCGGCTGTGTTTCCGGCGTCGCGCCGCGCGTTCCTGCAGGCCTGGATCGGAGCCCCCGGCCATGTCGGCCGCGCTGTCATCCGTGATGGCGCGCTTGCCGCCTGGGGCGTGATCCGGCCGTGCCGCACCGGCTCTAAGATCGGTCCGCTGGTCGCGCACAGCCGGGCCGATGCCGAGGCCATCGTCTCGGCGCTGCTGAGCGAGATCGGCGGCTCCGAGGTCTTCCTCGATGTGCCGGCGATGAACCCGGAGGCGGTGGCGCTGGCGGAGAGTCTCGGGCTGAAGCCGGTGTTCGAGACCGCGCGGATGTACACCGGCCCGATCGCGCCACTACGCATCGAGCGGCTGTTCGGCGTCACCACTTTCGAACTCGGCTAGCTCATTTGCCGAGCGGCCGCGCGAAGCTCAATTCGTGACCGTCGGGATCGGTGAGATGGAAGTAGCGCTCGCCCCATTCGGCGTCGCGCGGCGCGGTGGAGGGCGAGAAGCCGGCAGCCAGCGCCTTGGCATAGACGGCGTCGACGTCCGAGACATGAAAGATGATGCGGCCCCACCAGCTCCACTGCTTGTCCTCCGGCGTGGCGATCAGGTTGAGATAGCCCGCGCCGACTCGGAAGGTCGTGAACGGGGTGTCGGCGCCGCCATACGGGATGTCGTCGAAGCCGAGCGCGCGATAGAAGGCGACCGCGCGGGCCATGTCATGGGTGGCAATGGTGATCGCGCTGATGCTTTCGATGGTCATGCAGGCGCTCCGGACGGGAATGGATAGCGCGGAGCAGAAAAGCGCATCTCGCCGGTGTCACGCAAGCACCGCGTTGCAACGCGCGGCCTAGCGCCTCCCCCGCCGGCTCAGCGTCGCTCCCAGCGCAAAGAAGACAGCGGCCCCGATTGCGACGGTCGCGGCGCGGGCCACATCGCCGGGCACGAGCATCGCGTGCAGGGCCGCGCCACGGCTGAACGAGCCGCGGGTACGGTGCAGGCGTGTAACCGGGTGATCGAGATTGTCGGTGCGGTCGGGCACCAGCGGCACGTCGGTCTGCTGCCCGGCGATCGCCTTGGCGGCGAGGTAGCGGTCGAGCAAAGCCGGGGCGATGGCGTTGCCGAGGATGGTCAGCAGCGTCGGCCAGCCGATCCAATATTCGCGGAAGCCGCCATCGGCAACGCGATAGACGGCGTCAGCGATCACCTCAGGCTCCACCGGCCGGCCCATTGGCCGTGGCGTATGCGCAAGGTGCGCGCGAGCCCAGTCGAATTGCGGTGTGTTCACCGCGGGCAGATCGACGATGCAGAGCGTGATGCCTGAGCGCTCGTGCATCAGCTCGGCCCGCAGCGAGTCGGTGAAGCCCCGGATCGCATGTTTGGCGCCGCAATAGGCCGCCTGTAGCGGAATGCCGCGATAGGCGAGCGCCGAACCGATCTGGATGATGCGGCCTTCGCCGCGTCGGCGCATCGATCGCAGCGCCGCCATCGTGCCGTGCACGAAACCGAGATAGGTCACCTCGGTGACGCGGCGGAATTCCTCCGGTGTGATGTCGGCCACGGTCGAGAACACCGTTTCCATGGCGTCATTGATCCAGATGTCGACCGGACCCAGGCGCTGCTCGAGCCGCTCGGCAGCGTCGAACAGGGCCTGCGCATCGGCGACATCGACGGCCTCGTATTCGGCATGGGCAAACCGCGCCTGCAGCTCGCGCTGGACGTCGCGCAGCGCATGCTCATCGCGCGCGATCAGGCCGATGCGATCGCCGGCCTCGCCGAAGCGGTTCGCGATGGCACGGCCGACGCCGGCGGAGGCGCCAGTGATGATGATGGTGCGAGCTCGTCTGCGAGGCATGTCCGGTTCTCCACGCGCCCCGTCGTACAAACGTGCAGCAGCCGGCAATGTTTCGGGCCGGTCAAGCCGGCCGAATGAATTCTCCGTCAGCCGCGATCTGAGCCGTGGAATTCGACGCATGATCGATCAGGCTTCGAGAGGGCGGCCAGCCCCCTCGAGATTGTGGGACGGAAAAGCTCGCTGAGCTTTGCAGGTGCGACCGGAGCTCAGCCCGGATTGGCCTTGAGGCCGGCGGCCTCGATACCGGCGACGGCGCAGATCTCGTCATTGTCGGAGCTGTCGCCGGAGACGCCGACGGCGCCGACGAGCGTCGTGCCGTCCATGATCAGCACGCCGCCGGGCACCGGGACCATGCGGCCCTGGGCCAGCGTGTTCACGGCGTCGATGAAATAGGCCTGCTCCTGGGCGCGCTGGAACAGGGCGCGGGAGCCGAGGCCGAGCGCCAGCGCGCCATAAGCCTTGCCATGCGCGACCTCGGCCCGCATCAGGCTGGTGCCGTCCTGGGCGGCGGCCGCCTTCAGGCAGCCGCGGGCGTCGAGCACCATCACGGCGAGCGGCTTGAGCTTCTTCTCGATGCCCTTCGCGAGCGTGGCATCCAGAATCTTGCGAGCGGCGTCGAGCTTGAGATCGGCCATGTCGGTGTCCTTTGCGATTTGTGATGAAAAGTCGGCTCTATCATCCGTCATTGCGAGCGAAGTGAAGCAATCCAGGACGAAAGAAAAGGTCTGGATTGCTTCGTCGCTACGCTCCTCGCAATGACGAACATTGAGGTCGCGCTCCGCGGCGTCCGGTCTCTCGTGACCTACGTTGATGCTTGCGCCCGCTCCAGGCTCATCGCCAGGAGCTGCGCGGCGTGAACGGCACC
The DNA here is from genome assembly GCF_051168395.1 of Bradyrhizobium sp. HKCCYLRH1030. Taxonomy (NCBI): domain Bacteria; kingdom Pseudomonadati; phylum Pseudomonadota; class Alphaproteobacteria; order Hyphomicrobiales; family Nitrobacteraceae; genus Bradyrhizobium; species Bradyrhizobium sp. HKCCYLRH1030. The sequence goes on from NZ_JBNPUY010000003.1 coordinate 103,849, forward strand.
GCGGGCGGCGCCGTCCTGGATCTGGTGGCGGCAGGAGGTGCCGTCGGCAACGATGAACGTTGCGGCGTCGGCGTTGCGCACGGCGGGCAGCAGCGACGCCTCCGCCATCTGCAGCGAGACCTCGTAGGTCTCCGCGCCATAGCCGAACGCGCCGGCCATGCCGCAGCAGGAGGATTCGATGGTCTCGACCGTGAGCTCCGGAATGAGTCGCAGCACCTGCTCGACAGGCTTGAAGGCGGCGAAGGATTTCTGATGGCAATGGCCGTGCAACAAGGCCTTGCCGGGCAGGGGGGCGAGCGGCAGCGCCAGCCGGCCGCTCTCGGCCTCGCGCGCCAGAAACTCTTCCAGCAGCAGCGCGTGTGCGCCGATTGTTTTCGCGGTGGCGTCGTTGCGCAGCGACAGCAGTTCGTCGCGCAGCGTCAGCAGACAGCTTGGCTCGAGGCCAATGATCGGCACGCCGCGCGAGGCGAACGGCGCGTAGGTCTCGACCAGGCGCTGCAGCTCGGACTGGGCCTCGTCGACGAGGCCGGCGGAGAGGAAGGTGCGGCCGCAGCACAGGGCGCGGCCGCCGTCGGCCGGCTTGGGCACGTAGACGCGATAGCCGCCGGCGATCAGCACGCGCAGCGCGGCGTCGAGATTTTCGCGCTCATAGACGCGGTTGAAGGTGTCGCCGAACAGCACGACCTCGCGGCCATCAGCCGGACCGAACGCGTCGGCGTCGACGCGGAAGGTGTCGGTGCGGAAGGCCGGAAGCTTGCGCTTGGCGCTGATGCCCGCAACGCGCTCCATCAGCACGCGCAGGGGCGCAACATGATTGCGCAGGTTCACGAGCGGCGCGATGCGGGCAGCCATATCGGCATAGCGCGGCAGATAGGCGACGAGCCGGTCGCGCAGCGTGAGGCCATGCGTCGTCGCCCGGGCCGCCAGCACCTCGATCTTCATCTTGGCCATGTCAACGCCGGTCGGGCACTCGCGGCGGCAGGCCTTGCAGGAGACGCAGAGCTTCAAGGTCTCCATCATCTCGTCGGACGACAGCGCGCCGGGACCGAGCTGGCCGGAGATCGCGAGCCGCAAGGTATTGGCACGGCCGCGCGTGACATCCTTCTCGTCGCGGGTGGCGCGATAGGACGGGCACATCACGCCGCCGTCGAGCTTGCGGCAGGCGCCGTTGTTGTTGCACATCTCGACCGCGCCCTGGAAGCCGCCGGCGGCACCCGGATAGGCCGACCAGTCGAGCACCGGCTTGATGTCGTCGACGATGCGGTAGTCCGGCGGATAGCGGAACAGCGAGCGGTCGTCCATCCTGGGTGGATCGACGATGCGGCCAGGATTGAGCACGTTCGCCGGATCGAAGCGCTGCTTGACCTCCTTGAAGTCGGCGACGATGCGGCTGCCGAACATCTGCTCGTGGAATTCCGAGCGCACGATGCCATCGCCATGCTCGCCGGAATGCGAACCCTTGTACTCGCGCACCATGGCGAAAGCTTCCTCGGCGATGGCGCGCATCGCCTTGACGTCCTTCTCCAGCTTCAGGTTCAGCACCGGGCGCACATGCAGGCAGCCCTCGGAGGCGTGCGCGTACATCGTGCCGCGCGTGCCGTGCCTGGCGAACACCTCGTTGAGCCGCGCGGTGTAGTCGGCGAGGTGGGGCAGCGGCACGGCGCAGTCCTCGACGAACGACACCGGCTTGCCGGCCTCCTTCATCGACATCATCACGTTGAGGCCGGCGGCGCGGAAGTCGGCGACGGCGGTCTGAAGCGCAGGGTCTGATATCTCGACGACGCCGCCCCATTTGCAGATCTCGTTGCTCCAGGAGAAGCCGAGATCACCCATCAACTCGGAGAGCTGCTTCAGCTTGGCGAGGTTCTCGTCCTTCGTCTCCTCCGCGAACTCGACCACCAGGATCGCGTCGGGATCGCCGCGCACCGCCGCCGCGATCACCGGCTGGAACATCGCGATGTCGCGGCCCAGCCCGATCATGGTGCGGTCGACCAGCTCGACCGCGATCGGCTTCAGCTTGACCAGATGCTGGGCCGCATCCATCGCCTGATAGAAGCTGCCGAAATGACAGACGCCGAGCACCTTGGTGCGGATCAGCGGCCACAGCTTGAGCTCGATCCGGGTGGAGAAGGCCAGCGTGCCCTCGGAGCCGACCAGCAGATGGGCCAGGTTGTTGGCGGCGTTGCGCGGCGTCAGTGCGTCGAGATTGTAGCCGCCGACGCGGCGCTGCACCTTGGGAAACCTGTCGGCGATCTCCGCGGCCTCGCGCTCGCCCAGCGCCAGCATGTCGCGAAACAACGTGCGCGCGCTGTCCGGCGCGCTGACGTCACGAAGGTCTCGCGCCACCTCGCCGAAATGCGCCAGCGTGCCGTCGGCCAGCGCGGCGTCGATGGCGATGGTGTTGTCGCGCATCGTGCCGTAGCGCAGCGAGCGGCCGCCGCAGGAATTGTTGCCGGCCATGCCGCCGATCGTGGCGCGGGACGCCGTGGAGACGTCGACCGGAAACCAAAGGCCGTGCTTCTTGAGCTGGCGATTGAGGTCGTCGAGCACGATGCCCGGCTCGACCACGCAGGTCCGCCCCTCGACATCGAGCGAGACGATGCGGTTCAGGTGCTTGGAGAAGTCGACGACGATCCCCTCGTTGACCGTCTGGCCGCATTGCGAGGTGCCGCCGCCGCGGGGCGTGACGATGCGGCCGTCGTCGCGGGCGATGGCGAGCGCACGCAGCGCCTCGTCCATCGTGCGCGGCACGACCACGCCCGCCGGAATGACTTGGTAGAACGAGGCGTCTGTGGCGTAGCGGCCGCGGTTGAAGCGGTCGAAGAAGACGTCGCCTGTCATCTCGGCGCGGAGCTTCTGTTCGAGCCTGGACGGACCGGCTTTGGCGTTCGGCATGGTGATCCCTGGTGGGGCCCGGCTGTCGTCCGGCGGGCGCTGTTCCGCCCGGTGTCATTCATTTCCGCAAATGCGTCAATCTGATTGCATGCAAATTTGCGCAATCCCCGGCGTTATTCGACCTTGTCTGGCTTGGCTGCCGCCAGCGGCGGCTGGCTCTCGGCGAAGTACGCGATCGCAGCCGCGCCCTTGTTGCGCAGATGCTGGAACAGGATGTCGGACAGCTCGCTTCCGGCGCGCCGGCGCAGGGCATCGAGGATCAGCTCATGCTCGCGCATGGCCTCGCTCCAGCGTTCGCGCTTGCGGGCGAAATTGGCCGAGAAGCGCACCCGGCGGATGCGGCCCGCCAGGCTCTCATAGGTCGCATGAAGGGTGGCGTTGGCGGCGGCGTCGACGATCGCCCGGTGGATCAACTGGTTCATGCGGAAATAGCCCTGCATGTCCTGCCGCATGTAGAATCCGTACATATCATGATGAAATTGCTCGATTTCCGCGATCGCTTCATCTGAAATCTTCTCGCAGGCGAGGCGTCCGGCGAGGCCTTCCAGGCCTCCCATCAGGTCGAACAGTTCGTGGATGTCGGCGGCGCTGAGCGGGCGCACCCGGGCGCCGCGATTGGGCAGCAGCTCGACCAGCCCCTCGGCTGCGAGCACCTTGAGCGCTTCGCGCAAGGGGGTGCGGGACACCCCCAGCATTTCGCAAAGCTGCCGCTCGGACAGGCGTCCGCCGTCGGCGACATGGCCCTCGACGATGTAGTCGCGCAGCCGCGCCAGGATCTCGTCATGCAGCGAGGTCTCGTCCCGCGCAGGCACGGATCGACCGCTTGGCCCTGCCAAGGGTGGCGTCTCGATATCGGGAATCGTGGAATTCATCTTACGCATTGTAGCGGTAGTTACAGATGTGGTCGACCTCGTGCGTGCATGCGATTGAGCTCTTGCATGCTGAAGAATTGAATGCAATTATGGGTGCCAGAATGCCGTCGTCGCCCGGAGCTCTGTCGTGACCCGTCCCCAAGGCCGTCATTTCTTGCATATTCCGGGCCCGAGTCCGGTGCCCGAGCGGGTGCTGCGGGCGATGGACATGCCAGTGATCGATCACCGCAGCGCCGAGTTCGCCGAACTCGGCAAGGCCGTGCTCGGCGGCTCGCAGGCGATCTTCAAGACCACGAGCCCGGTGATCATCTATCCGTCTTCGGGCACCGGCGCCTGGGAGGCTGCCATCGTCAACACGTTGTCGCCGGGCGACAAGGTGCTGATGGTCGAGACCGGCCACTTCGCCACGCTGTGGCGGCAGATGGCGGCGCGGTGGGGAATCGAGGTCGACTTCATTCCCGGCGACTGGCGCCGTGGCGTCGACCCTGCCGTCATCGAGGAGGCGTTGGTCGCCGACGCCGGTCATCGGCTCAAGGCGGTGATGGTCGTGCACAACGAAACCTCGACCGGCGCGACCAGCCGGATCGGTGAGGTGCGCGCCGCGATGGACCGCGCCAAGCATCCGGCGCTGCTGATGGTCGACACCATCTCCGGTCTCGCCTCGGCCGACTTCCGCTTCGACGAGTGGAAGGTCGATGTCGCCGTGTCCTGCTCGCAGAAGGGCTTCATGCTGCCGCCGGGGCTCGGCTTCAACGCCGTCTCGGACAAGGCGCGCCTTGTTGCCAAGGCCAACAAGATGCCGCGCTCGTTCTGGGATTGGGAGGACATGCTGAAGCTGAACGCGAACGGCTTCTTCCCCTATACCCCGGCGACGAACCTGCTCTATGGCCTGCGCGAAGCGATTGCCATGCTGCTCGAGGAGGGACTCGACCAGGTGTTCGCGCGCCACCAGCGGCTTGCGGCCGCGACCCGCGCCGCGGTCGAGCATTGGGGTCTCGAGGTGCTGTGCCAGGAGCCGAAGGATTTTTCCCCGGTGCTGACCGCCGTGCTGATGCCGCCGGGCCATGACGCCGATCAGTTCCGCCAGGTCGTGCTCGACAATTACAACATGTCGCTCGGCTCGGGCCTGTCCAAGGTCGCGGGCAAGGTGTTTCGCATCGGCCATCTCGGCGAGTGCAATGCGCTGACCCTGATGGCGGCGCTGAGTGGAGTCGAGATGGGGCTGCGTGCGGTCGGCGTGCCGCATCGCGCGGGCGGTGTCGATGCCGCGATGGTGCTGCTGGATGAGCCATCGCAGGGCAATGCGCCGCGCCAGCTTGCGGCGGTGAAATGAGGCCAAACCGCGTGCAGCAAGCTGGGGCGTCCCGCTATGCCGCACTGCACAGAAGAAGGGGATTTGTGTGCATCTGAGGGATGTCAGCCCGGAGCGATCGGTGCTTGCGTCTTCTTTATTGACGCCAGCGGTCTGGCGGGAGAAAAGCGCGACCAGCGCGTGGGATGCCACGTCCGCGCACCAACCAAATGACCGGGGATGGACGCCAATGACTGTGCACACGGGACGGCATTTTCTTCAGATTCCGGGACCGACCAACGTGCCCGACCGCGTGCTGCGCGCGATGGACATGCCGACCTTGGACCATCGCGGTCCGGAGTTCGCGGAGCTCGGATTCGCCGTGCTGGCGGCCAGCCAGCGCATCTTCCGCACCAAGCAGCCGGTGATCATCTATCCGTCGTCGGGCACCGGCGCGTGGGAAGCCGCGATCGTCAACGCGCTCGCGCCCGGCGACAGGGTGCTGATGGTTGAGACCGGCCAGTTCGCTGTGCTGTGGCGGGGCATCGCCGACAAGTTCAAGCTCGACGTCGACTTCATCCCCGGCGACTGGCGTCATGGCGCCGACATCGCGGCGATCGAGCAGCGTCTGGTCGACGACAAGGCGCACAAGATCAAGGCCGTCTGCGTCGTGCACAACGAGACCTCGACCGGCTGCCTAACGCCGCCGCTCGAGGTGCGCAAGGCGCTCGACCGGTCCGGCCACCCGGCACTCCTGATGGTCGACACCATCTCCGGCCTCGGCTCGATGGAGTATGAGCACGACGCGTGGGGCATCGACGTCTCCGTTGCGGGCTCGCAGAAGGGCCTGATGCTGCCGCCGGGCCTCGGCTTCAACGCCGTCTCGGAGAAGGCGCTCGCCGCCGCCAAGGCCAATCCCGGCATGCGCTCCTACTGGGACTGGCAGGAGATCATCACCTTCAACAAGCTCGGCACCTTCCCGTACACGCCGGCCTGCAATCTGCTGATGGGCCTCAACGAGGCGCTGAAGATGCTGGAGGAGGAGGGGCACGAGAACGTGTTCGCCCGCCACCGCCGCCACAGCCTTGCGACGCGCGCCGCCGTGAAGGCGTGGGGCCTCGACACGCAATGCGCCGATCCGCAGGCGCATTCGCCGGCGCTGACCGGCGTGGTCATCCCCGAAGGCCATGACGCCGATCAGTTCCGCAAGACCGTGCTGGAAAACTTCGACATGTCGCTCGGCACCGGCCTCAACAAGATCAAGGGCAAGGTGTTCCGCATCGGCCACATCGGTCATTTCAACGACCTGATGCTGATGGGGACGCTCGCCGGCGTCGAGATGGGCCTTGCGCTCGCCAATGTGCCGCATCGTGCCGGTGGCGTGCTCGCGGCAATGGACGTCCTGAAGGCGCGCGAGGCGGCGCCAATCCCGAAGGTGGCCTGATGACCGCGCCTGTGACCGGCTCCGACGATCTGATCTATGCCGTCGACGACGGCATCGCCAAGATCACCTTCAACCGGCCGCAGGCGCGCAACGCGATGACCTTCGCGATGTACGACCGGATGGCCTCGATCTGCGAGGCCATCAACGCCGATCGGTCGATCAAGGCGCTGATCCTGACCGGTGCGGGCGACAAGGCGTTTGCCTCCGGCACCGATATCTCGCAATTCCGCGCCTTCAAGACCGCGCAGGATGCGCTCGACTACGAGGCGCGGATCGACCGCGTGCTCGGCACGCTGGAGCTGTGCCGTGTGCCGGTGATTGCGGCGATTGCGGGCGCCTGCACCGGCGGCGGCGCCGGCATTGCCGCCTGCTGCGACATTCGCATCGGCACCGAGACGGCACGTATCGGTTTTCCGATCGCGCGCACGCTCGGCAACTGCCTGTCGATGTCGAACATCTCGCGCGTGGTCTCCTTGATCGGACCGGCGCGCACCAAGGATCTGATCTTCAAGGCACGGTTGGTCGAGGCGCCGGAGGCGCTCGCGCTCGGTCTGCTCAACGAGATCGTGCCTGACGTCGAGACGCTGCAGACACGCGCGCTGGAGACCGCGAGGCTCATCGCCTCGCACGCGCCGATCACCCTCGAGGTGACCAAGGAGGCGGTGCGCCGCATTCGCCGGACCCTGTCGCGGGACGAGGGCGAGGATTTGATCCTGCGCGCCTATATGAGTGAGGATTTCCGCGAGGGCATGGAGGCGTTCCTCAACAAGCGGACGCCGAACTGGAAAGGCAAGTAGTCCAATGCCGTGCTTGCGACCTTATGCCGAGGAACATGAGGCCGCATCATGCTTGTGTTCTTGAACTGACCACAATAAGCCAGCAGTATCCTGGTAGGATGCAAGCTGGCGCTTCGAACGGGGAAGAAACACGTGCGCAAACTCATCAAGATCGCGGCCGCAACGGCGGCCTTTTTCGCAACTGCGCCCGCCTTTGCCGGCTGGGAGCCGACCAAGCCGGTCGAGATTGTCGTCGCCGCAGGCGCCGGCGGTGCATCAGACCAGATGGCGCGGATGATGCAGGCTGCCATTCAGAAGAACAATCTTCTGAAGCAGCCGGTTGTCGTGTCGCTGAAGGGCGGCGCGTCGGGCGCCGAAGCCCTGATGTACATGAAGTCCAGCGACGGCGATCCGAACAAGATCCTGATCGCCTATTCGCTGATCTACATGCTGCCGCTGTCGGCCAAGCTGCCGTTCGACTGGCACGAGCTGTCGCCGGTCGCGGTGATCGCACTCGATCAGTTCGTGCTGTGGGACAACGTCAACGGCCCCAAGACGGTGAAGGAGTTCATCGAGGCTGCCAAGGCGTCGAGCTCGCCGTTCAAGTTGGGCGGCACCGGCTCCAAGCGCGAAGATCACGTGCTCACGGTCTTCATGGAGAAGAAGACCGGAGCCAAGTTCTCCTATCTGCCCTACAAGTCGGGCGGCGAGGCTGCGACCCAACTGGTCGGCGGGCACACCGAAGCGAACGTCAACAATCCTTCCGAGAATCTCGAAGTCTGGCGCGCCGGCCAGGTGCGTCCGCTCTGCGTGTTCGACAAGGAGCGCATCTCCTACACGACCAAGGTCACGGAGACGCAGTCCTGGAACGACATTCCGACCTGCAAGGAGGAGGGGCTGGACGTGCAATACCTGATGCTGCGCGCGATGTTCCTGCCGGGCAAGGTGACGCAGGAACAGCAGGAGTTCTACGTCGACCTGTTCAGCAAGCTGGTGCAGACACCGGAGTACAAGGACTACATGGAGAAGCAGGCGCTGAAGCCGATCTTCCTCACCGGCAAGGACATGCTGCAGTTCCTCGAAGAGGACGGCTCGCTCAACAAGCAACTGATGACGGAAGCCGGCTTCGTCGCCAAGTGAGCTGGGCGGGCGAGGGGATGAGGAGGATCGATGTCCAACGCTGAGCTCGAGATTGCCGTCGACGATCCGACCGCGCCTGAGGAGAATTCTCCGGCCGTCACCTCCACCCGGACCGTCGACGTCGCGGTGTCGCTGCTGCTGCTCGCGCTCGCGGCCGTACTCGCCTGGGACAATTGGCGGACCGGCGCGTCCTGGGACTCGACCGGTCCGGAGCCCGGCTACTTTCCGTTCTATCTGTCGGTGATCCTCGGCGGCGCCAGCCTTTACGGGATCGGTGCCGCCTTCCTGTCGAGCAAGGAAGCGGTCGAGACTTTCGTGACGCGCGCGCAGCTGCGCCGTGTGATGGCCGTGTTCGTGCCGACCTTGTTGTTCTGCATCGCGATGCAGTTTCTCGGCATCTATGTCGCGAGCTTCCTGCTCATCGCCGGGTTCATGCGTCTCGTCGGCAAGATCGCGATCTGGAAATCGCTGCTCACGGCGTTCCTGTTCAGCGCCGTGATGTTCGTGACGTTCGATGTCGTGTTCGACGTGATCATGCCGAAGGGCCCGCTCGAAGCGGCGTTCGGGTACTGACACCGGTCTCTCCCCCGTCATTGCGAGGAGCAACGCGACGACGCAATCCAGGGCTGCGCACTCGACTCTGGATTGCTTCGCTGCGCTCGCAATGACGAGGAAACAGTTGGAATGAAATCATGGAAGCCTTGGGTCTGCTGCTGCACGGGTTCGCGGTCCTCCTGACCTGGAAGACGCTGCTGCTGATGATGGTTGGGCTCGTGCTCGGCGTCTTCGTCGGCGTGCTGCCCGGGCTGGGGGGGCCCAACGGCGTCGCCATCCTGCTGCCGCTGACCTTCTCGATGGACCCGACCTCGGCCATCGTGATGCTGTCCTGCATCTACTGGGGCGCGCTGTTCGGCGGCGCCATCACCTCGATCCTGTTCAACATTCCCGGCGAGGCGTGGTCGGTGGCGACCACTTTCGACGGCTATCCGATGGCGCAGCAGGGCAAGGCGGCGGAGGCGCTGACGGCCGCCTTCACCTCGTCGTTCATCGGCTCGCTGGTCGCGGTGATGCTGATCACCTTCCTGGCGCCCTGGATCTCGTCGTTTGCGTTGAAGTTCGGTCCGCCTGAATTCTTCGCCGTGTATCTCCTGACCTTCTGCTCATTCGTGGGCTTGGGACGCGAGGACAAGCACAAGACGGTCATTGCGATGGCGCTCGGTCTGCTGCTTGCCGGCGTCGGCATGGACACCGTGTCCGGTCAGTTGCGGATGACCTTCGGCTCGACCGATCTGTTGCGCGGCATCAACTTCCTGGTCGCGGTCATCGGCCTGTTCGGCATCAGCGAGATCCTGCTGACGATGGAGGAACGCCTGGCGCTGCGCGGTCACGCCGCCGCGATCTCCTTGCGCACGGTGCTCGCCGTCTGGAAGGACCTGCCGAAATACTGGATGACGCTGCTGCGTTCCTCGGTGATCGGCTGCTGGCTCGGCATCACGCCGGGCGGCGCGATCGCGGCCTCCTTCATGGGCTACAACCTCGCCAAGCGCTTCTCCAAGAATCCGGACAGTTTTGGCAAGGGACGCATCGAGGGCGTGTTCGCGCCTGAGACGGCCGCGCATGCCTCGGGCACCGCGGCGCTGCTGCCGATGCTGGCGCTCGGCATCCCCGGCTCGGGCACCGCGGCGATCCTGCTCGGAGGCCTGATGGTGTGGGGCCTCAATCCCGGCCCGCTGCTGTTCGTGGAGCACAAGGACTTCGTCTGGGGCCTGATCGCGTCGATGTATCTCGGCAATGTCGTCGGCCTCGTGCTCGTGCTTTCCACCGTGCCGATCTTCGCCTCGATCCTGCGCGTGCCGTTCGCGGCCGTGGCGCCGATGATCGTGGTGTCCTGCGCCATCGGCGCCTACGCGATCCAGAACGCGATGTTCGACGTCTGGCTGATGCTCGGCTTCGGCGTCGTCGGCTATGTCTTCAAGAAGATCAAGATCCCGCTGGCGCCGTTCACCTTGGCGCTGGTGCTCGGCAGCCGTGCCGAGGACGCGTTCCGGCAGTCGATGATCATCTCCGGCGGCAACATGAAGGTGTTCTGGGCGAACGGGCTGGTGGGCACCATCACGACGCTGGCGATCGTGCTGCTGTTCTGGCCGCTGATCGATCGTGTGATCGCGACCTTCAGCAAGTCGGGAGCGCCGGCCGCGAAGGCCGAGGCTTAGTACGGTTGTCGCTGATCACCCGTGCCCTGCCAGCTGGACGCCTGCGCTCGATCGGCTACGCCGCTCCTACCACGAGTAGCGCACGCTGCCCTTGCCGGCATAGGAACGGGTGACGCTCGAGAACTCGCCTTCGAACGTCGCCATGGCGCTCCAGCCGTTCTGCCAGCTCATCTCGACCGAGGTCGTCGTCAGCGCGGAGTCGCGCGCCTGCGCGGCGCCGTTGACGACGAAGCTTGCGCCCTGCAGCGTCTGGAACGTCGCCGCGACCGAACGATCGGGATTGAAGTCGTGCGCCCAGGCGAGGCGGCCGCGCAAGGTGAGGGCGCCGTCTGCCAGCGCGTAGGACTTGTCGGTGCGCAGGCCGAACTCGGTGCGTGTGTCGGTGACGGTCTTGCCGGTGTAGCTCAGTGCGAAGGTCGACGTGCCGGAGATGGCCTGCTCCACATAGGCCGGTAGGCGCAAGCTCGTCACCTGCGCAGCCGCGTAAGGCGTCAGGCCGATGCCGCCTATGGGAGCGACGAAGCGCGTGCCGCCCTCGATGCGGCCGATCCAGGCATTGGCTTGATAGGTCGCGCGCAGCCGGTCGACACCGGAGATGGTGACGGTGCGATCCGCGGTGACGTCCTGCCAGCCATAGGCCAGGGCCGCTCTCAGATAGCTCGGGCCGATATGATGATGCAGATAGGCGCCGGCCTGGAACAGATCGGAGCGGCCGGAGCCGAGGCCGTTGACGCTGAAGCTGGTGCCGCCGCCGCCGAGCGCGAAGCCCGCAATCGTGCGCGGTGCGATCCGGTAGTCGGCGCCGACGGCGGTGCCGGCGATGCGGCTGGTGGTATCGTTGGAGCCGACGACTGCATTGCCGCTGGTCGTTTGCGAGCCGCCGAAGCCCGCCGCCCAGACATTCCAGCGCTGCGCAAACTCGGCCGGCCTGTCGTCAGTCAGCATCGCGAAAGCATCGGTGCGCTTGCGGGATGTGTCAGCATAGCTGATCGCGCCCCCGCCGCTGGCTTGACCTTGTGCGAAGGGATCGGTCAGCAGGCTGGCGAACTGGCTCATGGCGTTGAACGTGGTCTGTTGCACGCCGGTGGCGCTCTCGCCGGACGCTTGCGTGAGGCCCGCCTGGTTCAACTTGCCGAACACGACGGGAATATCGCCGGTGCGATCGAAGAACGCCGACAGCGTATCGCCGACCGTCTTCTGATTGCCGTTGAGTCCGCCGGGCACGGCGAAGGCGAGGATCAGATCGAGATAGACGTTGTTGGCGTCGTAGCTCAGGCTGGTCTTGAAGCCGGAGGGCAGGTTGGTCTTCACCACCGATCCGAAGCCGCCCGAGATGCCGCCGCTCGTGGTCAGGATGGTGTAGCGCTTGTCGATATAGCCGCCGCCGGTGCCGAACACGGCGTTGACGGTGGCGCCGCCGAGGGTGGCCGTTCCGGTGACGCTCGCGAATGAGGCCGTGGTCGGATCGAGCTGCACCAGATAGTACGCACCGGACTGGAAGGCGAGATTGCCGACGATGGTCATCGACGAGCCGGCGGTGCCATTGCCCGGCGCCAGCGTGCCGCCGGCATTGATGCCGACCGTCATCGGCGGATCGACGAGACCCGCACCCGTCAGGGTGCCGCCGGCATTCACGGTCACCCCAGAGGTGTTCGTGATCGCACCTTCGACGTCGAGCACGCCGCCGTCGATGGTCGTCGCCCCGGTGTAGCTGCTGGTGCCTGACAAGGTCAGGATGCCTACGCCGACCTTGGTGAGCCCCCCCGTGCCCGAAATCGTCCCGCTGAGTGTCGCGTTGTTGCCGTTGGTATCGAACGTGCCGCCGCCGGCATTGAGGGTCACGGTCCGGCTGGAGCTGAAGCCGGCGAGATATTGCAGCGTGCCGCCACCGAACGACATGCTGCCGGAAGCATCGCCGAGATTGGCATCTGATGACACCGCGAGCGCGCCCTGGTTGATGCTCCACGGCGTAACCGCGGTCGTCGTGCCGGCCAGCGTCCAGGTCGCGGTGCCCGTCTTCACGAAACTCGAGAAGCCCTGGAATTGTGCGGTCGCGCCGATCGTGGAAACGTCGAAGCTGCCGTTCGCGGCGCCACCGAGCCGGAACGTATCGGTGCCGGTGCCGACGACGTTGCCATTGATGATCGAGCTCGCCCAGATCTCCAGCACGTTGCTGCCGCCGGTGAAGCTGATGGCGGCGGGGGCTGCGAACAATCCGAAGCCGTTACCGCGCGAGATCGTGCCGCTGTTGATGATCGCGAGATTGGCGCCGATGACGCCCGCACCGGCCGTTCCAGCCGTGCCGGAGTGACTGGTATCCGTCGCGCCGGCCACGCCTGCGTCGCCGCCGGTGATGGTGCCGGAGTTGATCAGCGTGCCGCCCGCGGCGAAGGCGACGCCGGCGGCACCACTACCACCGTCGCCACTCGCATTCGGTTGGGTGCTGGATGGCGCGTCACCACCATTTCCGCCGCCACCGCCTTTGATGGTGCCGGCGTTGTTCAGCACGACGCTGCTTCCCGTCAGAAAGATACCGTAACCGCCCTGGCCGCCATTGCCGCCCCAGCCATTCACGACGACATTTAGCGAGGCAGCCGCGCCGCCATTGCCGCCCTTGCCTCCCGTGATGCTGCTGCCATTGCTGTAGGTGAGCCCGTTGCCATCGACGACCACCCCGTATCCGCCGGCGCCGCCGCCGCCACCGCCGAAATCCCCGGTGGTGGCGCCGCCACGTCCACCATTGCCGCCGGACAGCGCTGCGGAGTTGCTCGTGTCCGTGGTTACGACGGCGCCATGTGCGCCACCGCCACCTCCGCCTCCGCTGTGAATCGAGAAGCCGCTTTGACCGCTTAGTCCGTTGGCGCCCGGACCGATCCCGCCGCTGCCACCCGGTGCGGCACCGGTCGAATCGCTGCCGCCGGCCCCGCCGAGTGTGCCGGCGCCGCCACCGCCGCCGCCTCGGGTAGGAATAGGTGCATTGGCGCCGACATTTCCAACGGCCGTGGCCGAGCTGGCACCGCCATTGGCGAAGGTGTCCTGGCTGCTGCCGCCGGCGCCGCCTCTGGTGGCCTGCGCAACGGCTGGCGCCGCCGCAAGCACCGGGGTGACCAGCGCGGCCGCTGACAACCAGCACAACCGCCTCGAGCGCGAGACCGTATGGGGACCGGATCGGTTTGCGATCAGCACGTCAGCCTTTGCATCTTCGCGATTGAATCCATGTCGTGCAGGCGCCGTCAGGCGCCTCCAATCGTGCCAGACGGCATATCGCAGCCAAGATCGCCTCGGCGGGTACTGCGATTTTTTGGGTGGATTTCGAGACGGCCTAAGTTCGTCGCTGCCTGTGACCGTCGTGCAACATTCGATACGAACCAGCCTCCGCCTCCGGTTGTGCGTGGTCGTTCTGCAACCGAATGGCGCGCATGCGGCGGGCTTGTGCAGCATGGGCTGTGGCATCAGCGATCCTGCCTCAAACGCTGCGGATAGACCGCGACGAGCACCTGAATTGCCCAGATTCTCCCTGCGCGTCAGCCTCGCGGACCGAGCAGACCAAACGCGGCGGGTGAACAGGCCACACGCTGAGGCTCCCACGACCATCGGCATCAGTTGCGAGTTTCTGATTGGGACCATGCCGTAATTGGTTCGCGGATTGTGGTGGATAGGACTTGGCTGGGAACACCAAAACAATCGTACCGATGTTCGAAGCCGTCCGGTGCTTCTCCAGAGGTTGTGTCTTTGCGATGACAGCATTTTAGGCAGAGCGGTGATAGGCTCCATTCATGGGCAGATATCGTTCTGCTCACGCGCGGTGCCTGATCTCTGGTCATCGCGCCCTGATGTTTCCTCCCGAGACGATCACCTTGCCCGGCGCGTGCGTCGGGCTTTTTTTTGCGTTCGGTGGATCAGAGTTCGCAGCTCATCCCGTCGCCCTCGAAAAGAAAAAGCCTCCGTCCAGCTTTCGGAACGAAGGCTTCGAGCAAAGATGATGCAGGTCAGCGGGCGCGCGGACCCGAGGCGAGTCAGCCTCAGTGGGCCTTCTCCGCAACCGGCATGTGGTACCAGTCGGACTCGTTGTCGAGCATCGTTTCGTCGAACGGCAAAACGCCGACGTGATTCAGAGCGGCCGCGTTGACGTCGCGCACCATGTCCATCGCCGTCAGAAACTCGTTCAATTCCGTCGCGCTCATGGAAGGCTACTCCTCACACGCGCGGGCCGAAGGGGTCCGCGATCAACTGATGCGAAGAGATTAACGCGGTCTCCCTCTGGCCTCAATCCCGCCCAGGTCGAAGTTCCAACGTGGTGACATCTGGGCCACAGCGGCGGGATGCCGCAGCTTGGTCATATTGCACCTGCTCACACGACGCGGTGCAGCCGGAGATCGGCGATCTCGCCGTCGGTGAAGCCGAACTCGGAGAGGATCTCCTCGGTCTGCTCGCCGAACTCCGGCGGCCGTGCCGCCATCCGGCTCGGCGTGCGCGACAAGGTGAAGGGCTGCGCCACCAGCGTGATGTCGCGGCCGTCGTCGCTGGCGACCTGCTGCGCCATGCCGAGATGCTTCACCTGCGGGTCCTCGAACATCTGATCGATCGCGTAGATCGGCCCGCAGGGCACGCCGGCGGCATTGAGCTCGGCGACCCATTGCTCGCTCGTCTTCGCCAGCGTGCGCGCATTGATCTCGGCGTTGAGCGCATCGCGGTTCTTGGAGCGCGCCGGCGCGGTCGCGTAGTCCGGATTGTCGATCCATTCGGGCGCGCCGAGCGTCTGGCACAGCCGCTCCCAGATCCGCCCCCCCGTGGCGGCGATGTTGATGTAGCCGTCGGAAGTCTTGAACACGCCGGTCGGAATGCTGGTCGGATGGTTGTTGCCGGCTTGAGGGGCGACCTCCTTCTCCATCAGCCAGCGTGCGGCCTGGAAGTCGAGCATGAAGATCTGCGCCTGCAACAACGACGTCTGCACCCACTGGCCCTCACCGGAGACCTCGCGCTCGAGCAGCGCGGTGAGGATGCCCATCGCGCAGGACAGGCCTGCGGAGAGATCGGCGATCGGGATGCCCGCGCGCATCGGGCCCTCTCCAGGCGCGCCGGTGATCGACATCAGCCCGCCCATGCCCTGCGCGATCTGATCGAAGCCCGGCCGCTTCGCATAGGGGCCGTCCTGGCCGAAACCGGAGATGCTGCCATAGACGATGCGCGGATTGACGTTGCGCACGGCCTCGTAGTCGATGCCGAGCTTGGTCTTCACATCAGGGCGATAGTTCTCGATCACGACATCGGCCCGCTTGGCCAGTCGCATGAACACGTCGACGCCCTTTGGGTCTTTCAAGTTGAGCGTCATCGCGCGCTTGTTGCGATGCAGGTTTTGGAAGTCGGAACCGCGGCGCGGGCCGCCCAGGGCCTCGCCACCATCCTCCATCATGGCGTCGATCTTGATGACGTTGGCGCCCCAATCGGCGAACTGCCGCGCGCAGGTCGGGCCGGCGCGCACCCGCGTCAAATCGAGGACAGTGAAGCGGGACAGGGCTTTGGACGCGCGCGGAAAGGCCATGCGACGAACTCCGAGAGAACGTGACATGGCTGTATAGGAGAGCGCGCGGGAGGCGACAATTGCGTGCGGGTGGTGCGGGCCGCCCCGCTCATGCCGCTGGCGCAGGGCTTCCTGCTACGGGAACAACGCGAGGACTTCACCGCTCGTCGGCGATCACCTTGCCGTCGTTGGGCAGCGTGCCTGGTGCGATCAGCTCGATGCTGCCGCCGAGCTTGGTGATGTTGCGCAGGCTGGCGGCGAGCGCGTCCTGCAGGCCATCTGATGGCGAGGCGCATTCCGCCTTCAGCGTCATCGCATCGGTCTCGTCGGCGCGGGTGACGACCAGGCGGAGGCGGCCGAGCTCCGGGTGGCGCTTGCCGATCTCGGCGACCTGCTCGGGGCGCACGAACATGCCCTTGATCTTGGTCGTCTGGTCGGCGCGGCCCATCCAGCCCTTGATGCGCATGTTGGTGCGGCCGCAGGCGCTGGTGCCGGGCAGGGCGGCGGTGAGGTCGCCGAGGGCAAGGCGAATCCAGGGATGGTGGGGATCGAGCGAGGTGACGACGATCTCGCCGACATCGCCTGGCGCCACCGGATCGCCGGTGCCGGGGCGGACAATCTCCAAGATCAGGTCCTCGTTGACGACCATGCCGTCGCGCGCTGCGGTCTCATAGGCGACGATGCCGAGATCGGCGGTGCCGAACGCCTGATAGGCATCGATGCCGCGCGCCTTCATCTCGGCCTGCAGTGACGGCGGGAACGCCGCGCCCGACACCAGCGCGCGCTTGAGCGAGGACACGTCGCGGCCGGCGCTGGCGGCGCTGTCGAGCAGGATCTTCAGGAAGTCGGGCGTGCCGCTGTAGCCGATCGGGCGATAGGCCTCGATCAGCTCGAACTGCGCCTCGGTGTTGCCCGGGCCAGCCGGGATCACCGCGCAGCCGAGCGCGCGCGCTGAGGCGTCGAAGATGAAGCCGCCTGGCGTGAGGTGATAGCTGAAGGTATTGAGCACGATATCGCCGCTGCGGAAGCCCGAGGCGAACAGGGCGCGGGCGCCGCGCCAGGGATCGCTGTGCGCCGCCTCCGGTTCGAAGATCGGCCCCGGCGACGTGAACAGACGCGAGAACGCGCCGGGCGCCTGCGCGACGAAGCCGCCGAATGGCGGGGCCGCCTTGTGCAGGGCAGGCAGCTCGGATTTGCGCAGCACCGGCAGTTGCGCGAGCGCAGCGCGCGTCGTGATGTCCTGGGGATCGATGCCCTGCAGCAGCGCGGCATAGGCCGGCGCCTTCATCGCCGCGTGCAGCACGTCGGGCAGGCGGCCGAACAGATCCTGCTCGCGGCCTGCGGGATCACGGGTTTCGAGGGCGTCGTAGTGGGTCATCGTACCCAGTCCTTGAATCTTGCGGTCGTCATGCCCGGGCTTGTCCCGGGCATCCACGTCGTTCGTCGTTGCGGCTCGTGCGTGGATGACCGGGTCAAGCCCGACCATGACGAGGAGAGAGTTCGGCTACAGCCACCGCTTCCGCCGCTTGAAGCTCTTCAGGTTCTTGAAGCTCTTGCGCTGGTCGCCGGCGCCGCCGAGGTAGAATTCCTTGACGTCCTCGTTGTCGCGCAAGCTGTCGGCGGTGCCGTCGAGCACCACCTTTCCCTGTTCCATGATGTAGCCGTGGCTGGCCACCGACAGCGCCGCGCGCGCGTTCTGCTCGACCAGCAGGATGGTGACGCCGAGATCCCTGTTGATCTCCTTGATGATCGCGAACACTTCCTTCACCAGTAGCGGCGACAGGCCCATCGACGGCTCATCCATCAGGATCATCTTCGGCCGCGCCATCAGCGCCCGTCCGATCGCCAGCATCTGCTGTTCGCCGCCGGAAAGATAACCCGCAAGGCCGGTGCGTTCCTTCAGCCGCGGGAAATAGTTGAACACCATCTCGATGTCACGGTTGACCTCGCGATCGGATCGCGTGAACGCCCCGAGCTTGAGGTTCTCCAGCGACGTCATGTCGGAGACGATGCGGCGGCCCTCCATGACCTGGAAGATGCCGCGGCGGACGATCTTCTCCGGATCGATGCCGTCGATGCGCGTGCCGTCGAACATGATCTCGCCGCGCGTGACCTCGCCGTCCTCGGTCTTCAAGAGGCCGGAGATCGCCTTCAGCGTCGTCGACTTGCCGGCGCCGTTGGCGCCGAGCAGCGCAACGATCGCGCCCTTGGGCACGTCGAGGCTGAGGCCGCGCAGCACCAGGATGACGTCGTCATAGACGACCTCGATGTTGCGGACGGAGAGCAGGGGGGCTGCGCTCGCGGTCGCATTTGCATTGGGCTTATCGAGGATCTCAACCATATCCGTTCACCTCACTGTCGTCCCCCGCGGGAGGCGGGGGACCCAGTATTCCAGAGCCGCCGATGCTCGGTGGAGAAGCCGCGGCGTACCGGATCCCCCGCTTTCGCGGGGGATGACGATGGCGTGCGGAGCGGCTGCTGAGTTGAATCAGCGGCCGCCTGGCAACTTACCAACCCGCCCATTCCGCCTTGCGCGGCAGCTCGATGGTCTTGACCTTCTCGAGCTTGATCGTGCCCTTGGCCATGAGATCGTTGAGGTCGCCATCGGTCGGGCCGGTCACCTTGGCGCGATAGAGGTCGACCTTCATCGTGCCGCGGTGATCCTTGTCGGTCCAGGTCGAGGGGCTGCAGACGCCTTCCATCCCTGCGGGCACCCAGTCCTTCTTCTGGTAGAAGCCCTTGGCGACGTTCTCGCCGGTGGCGCCGCCATTCTTCGCAGCCCACTCGATCGCCTCCTTCATGTAGAGCGACGAGCAGACCGCGGCGACATAGTGCACCGGTCGATAGACCTTGCCGGTCGGGTCGGACATCTTGGAGATCTCCTGCACCGTCTTCATGCCCGGCGCATCGCCGCCCCAGGCCACCGAGGTGCGCAGCGGAAAGACGACGCCGTCGGCGGCATCGCCCGCGGTCTTGGCGGCGTTCTCGTCCATGCCCCAGACGTTGGACAGGAATTGGACGTCGACGCCGGCATTCTTGCAGGCCTTCATCACCGAGATGTTGGAGGCCGCGGTGTTGCCCAGATAGGCGTAGTTGGCGCCGGAGCTCTTCAGGCTCAGGCACTGCGCGCTGTAGTCGCCGGGCGCCAGCGCGAACACCAGCGGCGGCAGCACCTCGAAGCCGAGCTCGGTGGCGAGCGCTTCGCCCGCGGCCTTCGGCGCGTTGGGATAGGGATGGTTGGCGCCCATGTGCACGAATTTCGGCTTGCCGGGCTTGCCCTTGGCCTTCCAATCCTCGGCCGCCCAGGTCAGCTCGGCACGCAGCGCGTCCGAGTAGCTTGGGCCGTAGAAGAAGTTGTACGGCGCGGCCTTGGCCTTGCCGCTGGTGCCTTCAGGGTCGGTCAGCGCTGCGGCGTAGGAGCCGGACATGTCAGGGATCTTGTCGTTGGCGAGGAAGCCGGTCAGCGCCTCGGTGTCCGCGGTGCCCCAGCCCATGATCGCCGCGACCTTGTTGTCCGGGGCCGACCACTTCTTGTACAGCGCGATCGCGCGCGGCACCTGGTAGCCGTAGTCGTTGCTGTCGACCGCGAGCTGCTTGCCGCCGATGCCGCCGTTCTTGTTGACCCAGGCGAAGGTGTCCATCACGGCCTGGCCATAGGGCGTGCCGACGTCGGACGTGCCGCCCGAGAGATCCTGCAGATGTCCGATTGCGATCTGCTGCGCCTGCGCCGTTGAGGCGAAGGCGCCTGCGAGCAGCGCCAGCGCCGCCGAGCCGAGCAATGATTTCATCGTCATAGTGCTTCCTCCTGTGATGCGTTCGGGCCGGATTGTCGCCGGTCCCTGTTGGTTGAGTTCAATGTGAGAACGGATAGAGCTTCCAGTATGTCTTGATCTGGCGCCAGCGATGCGCCAGCCCGTCGGGCTCGAACATCAGGAAGGCGATGATGATCAGGCCGATCGCGATCTCGCGCAAAAAAGTGATGTTGTTGTTGAGCGCGAGCGCCTTGTCGATCGCGCCGCCCTTGAGGTGGTGGCTCAGCCATTCCATCGATTCCGGCAGCAGAACGACGAATGCTGTCCCCATCAGGGTGCCCATGATCGAACCGGTGCCGCCGATGATGATCATGGCGAGAAACAGGATCGAGCGCTCGATGCCAAAGCCTTCCTGCGAGATCACCAGCTGGTAGTGCGCGTAGAGCGCGCCGGCAATGCCGGCGAAGAACGCGGCGAGGCCGAACGACAGCGTCCGGTACTTCGTCAGGTTGATGCCCATGATCTCGGCCGAGAGATAGTGGTCGCGGATTGCGATCAGCGCGCGGCCGTCGCGGGTGCGCATCAGGTTGGTGACCAGGAGGTAGCACACCACGACATAGGCCAGCACGACGTAGAAATATTGCCGGTCGCCGCGCAGCGTATAGCCGAAGATCGAGAACGGATTGGCGGAGGCCGGCACCGAGCCGCCGGAGAACCACTCGGCGCGGGAGAAGAAGTCGAGCAGGATGTATTGCGCGGCGAGGGTGGCGATGACGAGATAGAGACCCTTCAGCCGCGCCGCCGGAAGTCCGAAAATCAGCCCGACGAGTGCTGTGATCACCCCGGCGAGCGGGATCGCGAAGAACACCGGGATCGCGTAGGTGTTGTTGATATAGGCCGAGGTGAAGGCGCCGAGCAGGAAGAAGCCGGCCTGTCCGATCGAGATCTGGCCGGTGAAGCCGACCAGGATGTTGAGGCCTAGTGCGGCGATGGCGAAGATGCCGATCTGGATCGAGACCGACAGCCAGTATTCGGAGAACACCTGCGGCGCGAAGCACAGGAGGATCACGCCGGCGATCGCGAAATTGCGGCTGGTTCTGGTCGGGAAGATCGTGGTGTCGGCCGCGTAAGAGGTGCGGAAGTCGCCGGCGGGTATCGTGGAGCGCGCAACCATGATTCAGATCCGCTCGATGTCTTTGGTGCCGAACAGGCCGTAGGGCTTGATCATCAGGATGATGATCAGCACGTAGAATGGCGCGATCTCGTACAGATTGCCCCAGTGCAGATACTGGCTGTCGACATACTGCGCGATGTTCTCGAGGAGGCCGATGATGATGCCGCCGAGCACGGCGCCACCGACCGAGTCGAGGCCGCCGAGGATCGCCGCCGGAAAAACCTTGATGCCGTAGGCCGACAGGCCGGAGGAGACGCCGTTGACCACGGCGACGACAACACCGGCCACGGCCGAGACCGTTGCCGAGATGGCCCAGGCCATCGCGAACACGTTCTTGACGGAGATGCCGAGCGACTGCGCGACCTGCTGGTTGAAGGCGGTCGCCCGCATCGCCAGGCCATATTTGGAGGCCTTGAAGAACCAAGCCATGCCGAGCATCATCAGGACCGATACCACGAGGCTCATGACGTAGACCGTCTGGATTTGAAGTCCGAACAGGTCGACGGACGTGCTGGCGAACACTGGCGGGAACGGCTGGGGGTTGACGCCGAACATCCATTTCAGCGCCGCCTGAAACACGGTCGAAAGGCCGATCGTGACCATGATGACGGAGATGATCGGCTCCCCGATCATCGGACGGAGGATCACGACCTGGATCGCGATGCCGAACGCGAACATGAAGACCAGCGTCAGCGGCATGCCGACCCAGAACGGCACCTGATATTTCGTCAGCAATGCCCAGCACACCCAGGCGCCGATCAGCAGCAGCTCGCCTTGCGCGAAATTGACGACCTGGGTCGCCTTGTAGATCAGCACGAACGACATCGCGACCACGCCATAGAGCGTTCCGACGACGAGGCCGTTGACCAGGAGCTGGATGAGGAAGGCGGTGTTCATGATCGTTCTCACTCGTCACCGCCGGGCTTGACCCGGCGATCCATCGCGAAGGAGATTTTCGGAAGAGGATGGATGCGCGGGTCAAGCCCGCGCATGACGACCTCATGTGGCAGAAGGCGCATCACTCCGCGGCCTCCGCCATGGCGCCATGTCCACCCAGATCCACCACCTTCAGCGTCGTGCGGATGCGCTGGGTGGTGCCGTCCTGGAAGCGGATGACGGTATCGACGGGGATGGCAGGCTTGCCGCCATAGATGCCGTCGATGATATCGGCGTACTTCTCGTTGATGACGCTGCGACGCACCTTGCGCGTACGTGTGAGCTCGCCGTCGTCGGCGTCGAGCTCCTTGTAGAGCAGGAGGAAGCGGGCGATGCGCTGCGCCGGCGGCAGGTGGGCGTTGACGGTCTCGACCTCCTTCTGCAACAGCGCGTAGACCTCGTTGCGCGAGGCGAGATCGGAGTAGGTGGTGAACGCGATGCGGTTCTTCTCCGCCCATTTCGAGATGATCGAGTAGCGGATGCAGATCATCGCGGCGAGATGCTCGCGGCCGGCGCCGAGCACGACGGCCTCGGCAATATACGGCGAGAACTTCAGCTTGTTCTCGATATATTGCGGCGAGAAGCGTTCGCCGCGCGCGGTCTCGGCGAGATCCTTGATGCGGTCGATGACGACGAGCTGCTTCGCCTCGTTGAAATAGCCGGCGTCGCCCGAATGCATCCAGCCGTCCTTGACGTCGGCGGCCGAGGCTTCCGGGGCCTTGTAGTAGCCCAGGAACATGTTCGGATGGCGTACCAGGATCTCGCCGATCCCCTGGCTGTCGGGCTGGTCGATCTTGATCTCGATGTCCTCAGCCATCGGCACGCCCGTCGTGTCCGGATCGACCTTGTCGGCCGGGTGCAGCGTGTAGGCCCCGAGCAGCTCGGTCTGGCCGTAGAGCGTGCGCAAGGGCACGCCCATGGCGCGGAAGAACTTGAACGTGTCGGGCCCGAGCGCGGCGCCGCCGGTGGCGGCCGAGCGCAACCGGGTGAAGCCGAGCCGGTCGCGCAGTGCCCGGAACAGCAGCATGTCGGCAAGGCTCGAATGCTGGCCCCTCTCCAGCGCGGCAAGGCCGGTCGACATGCCCAGATGATACAGCCGCTGCTTCAGCGGCGAGGCGTCCATGGCGGCGGCACGGACGTCGGCCGCGATCTGCTCCCACACCCTCGGTGCGAACAGCACGAAGGTCGGCGCGATCTCGCGGAAGTCGTTCATCATCGTATCGGGCTCTTCGACGAAGTTGACCTTCATCCGGCAGAGCAGACCTTTGCCGAGCACATAGACCTGTTCCATGATCCAGGGCAGCGGCAGCACCGAGACGTATTCGTCCTCCGGTCCCTTGGGATCGAAGGCGAGATAGGTGGCGCAATGCTTGAGCACGCGCGCGGCCGAGAGCATCGCGAGCTTTGGATGCGAGGTCGTGCCCGAGGTGGTGCAGAGGATGGCGACGTCGTCGCCGACGGTTGCATCGACCATGCGGTCGTAGAGATCGGGCTCGCGCGCCGCCCGGTTGCGGCCGAGCTCGGCGAGCTTGTCCGCCGGCAGCAGCCTGGGATCGTCATATTTGCGCATGCCGCGCGGATCGGAATAGACGATGTGCTTGAGCGCCGGCACGCGCTCGGCGAGGTTGAGCAGCTTGTCGACCTGCTCCTCATCCTCAGCGAACACCAGTCGCGCCTCGCCGTAATTGAGCAGGTAGGCGGCCTCGTCGTCGAGCACGTCCCGATAGAGCCCGAGGCTCATGGCCCGGATCGCATGCGTCGCGACCTCCGCGGCAACCCAGTCCGGCCGGTTGTCGCCGATGATGCCGATCACGTCGTCCTTGCCGAGGCCGAGCTCCACCATGCCGAGCGCGAAATCGCGCACGCGCGCCTGGTAGTCGGCCCAGGTGAAGGTGCGCCACAGCCCGAGATTCTTCTCGCGCAGCGCGATCTCCGTCCCGTGCTCTTTCGCGTTCAGCCGTAGCAGCTTCGGATAGGTGTCGGCCTGCTTGACGCGACCCGCATAGTCCATCATGCCGCGTCCTCCGCGATGGACGGCGCCTCGTCGGGATCGACCAGCAGTTCGTCCTCCTCGCCGAGATAGGCACGCTTGACGTGAGGATCGGCGAGCACGGCGGCCGGGTCGCCCTCGGCGATCTTGCGGCCGAAATCGAGCACCATGACGCGATGGGAGATGTCCATGACCACGCCCATGTCGTGTTCGATCATCACGACCGTCATGCCGAATTCCTCGTTGAGGTCGACGATGTAGCGCGCCATGTCCTCCTTTTCCTCGAAGTTCATGCCGGCCATCGGCTCGTCGAGGAGGATCAGATGCGGCTCCAGCGCCATGGCGCGCGCCAGTTCGACGCGCTTGCGCAAACCGTAGGAGAGGGTGCCGGCGGGCGCCTTGCGCACCGACTGCAGGTCGAGAAAGTCGATGATCTGCTCGACCTTCTCGCGATGCTTCAGCTCCTCGCGCCGCGCGCCGGTGAGCCAATACAGAGAGCCGGTGAGGAAATTGTTCTTCAGCAGGTGATGGCGCCCGACCATGATGTTGTCGAGCACGCTCATGTGGTGGAACAGCGCGAGGTTCTGGAAGGTGCGGCCGATGCCGATGTTGGCGCGCGCGCTCGGCGGCAGGCCGGTGATGTCGCGGCCGCGATGGAACAGGCGGCCTTCGGTCGGCTTGTAGCGGCCGGAGATGCAGTTGACGATCGAGGTCTTGCCGGCGCCGTTGGGGCCGATGATCGAGAACAACTCGCCCTCGCGCACGCCGAAGCTGACGTCGGTCAGGGCTCGCACCCCACCGAAACGCAGCGACACTCCGCGCGCTTCCAACGTATAGTCCAAGTCGTCCTCCCGAACTGTCTTCGGCGCTTGGTGCGCTCTTCAGGCATCGTGTCGTGCGACGTTGAGTTCGTCGCATTGGTGCAATCCTATCCCGGGCATCGGTTCCGCGCCATCCGACGAATGACGGGCCGCCCGGGCGGGCGCATTTTGCCGCATCTCGATGCGCCTCGTCCGTGTCCAGAGGCGCGAGTCGAAGACGGTGGTCCTCGATAGGGGAAAGCGCTATCAGGAATTGTCTTGCGCCTGACAATTCCCAGGCAAAATTCACTGCAGGATTGTTGCGATGCAATATGGTCGCCGCGAGCTTCGACGAGACGAGATGCCGGCTTGATCTCTCCCGATACCCTTCTGCGCATCGCGCCCTGGTCCCGCCATCTGAAGCCCGAGGAAATCGACACGGCTGCGGCCGGCATCGTCGAGCGGTCGTTTGCGGCCAACGAGCACATCTTCCTTCGCGGCGACCAATTCGACTACTGGACCGGGATCGTCACCGGTCTCGCGCGGATGAGCACGGTGTCGCGCGGCGGCAAGGCGACGACATTCGCCGGCATGTCGGCGGGCGCCTGGTTCGGCGAGGGCAGCGTGCTGAAGAACGAGCCGCGCCGCTATGACGTCGTGGCGCTGCGCGATACGCGCGTCGCGCTGATGGAGCGGCCGACCTTCATGTGGCTGTTCGAGAACAGCGTCGGCTTCAACCGATTCCTCGTCACCCAGCTCAACGAGCGGCTCGGCCAGTTCATCGGCCTGGTCGAGGTCGGCCGCACGCTGGATGCGACAGCGCGGCTCGCCCGCAGCATCGCTTCGCTGTTCAACCCGATCCTCTACCCGAATACGACCCGTCACCTGGAGATCACCCAGGAGGAGATCGGAGCGCTCTCGGGCCTGTCGCGGCAGAATGCAAACCAATGCCTGAAGACGCTGGAGCGCGAAGGCTTGCTGCGCGTGGAATATGGCGGAGTGACGGTCATCGATCTCGACCGCCTGCGCTGTTACGGGGATTAGATTCCGCTTTTCGCAGGCCCCTTCAGGGTCTATCCGGCGCTGGTTCGTCGTTGAGCTTGACCCGCGGCCTCGGCTGTGGACTGCTCACCGGGAACTCCGGCCTTGAAGGGCCGAGACGGTGTTGGAGTGAGCATGGCGGGGAAGGACTGCAGCGGCCGCGTGGCGCTGATCACGGGCGTCACGGGCCAGGACGGCGCGTATCTGGCCGAATATCTGCTCGGTCTCGGCTACACGGTGCACGGGATCAAGCGGCGGTCATCGTCCTTCAATACCGCGCGGATCGACCATCTCTACCAGGATCCGCACGAAGGCAACGTGCCGTTCCTGCTGCACTACGGCGACATGACCGATTCCACCAACCTGATCCGGCTGGTGCAGCAGATCCGCCCCGACGAGATCTACAATCTCGCCGCCCAGAGCCACGTCGGCGTCAGCTTCGAGAGTCCGGAATACACCGCCAATGCCGACGCGCTCGGGGTTCTGCGCTTGTTGGAAGCCATTCGCATTCTCGGAATGGAGAAGCAGACGCGGTTCTACCAGGCCTCGACCTCGGAGCTGTACGGCCTGGTCCAGGAGATCCCGCAACGGGAGACCACGCCGTTCTATCCGCGCTCGCCCTATGGCTGCGCCAAGCTCTACGGCTACTGGATCACGGTGAACTATCGCGAGGCCTACGGGATGTTCGCCTGCAACGGCATCCTGTTCAACCACGAGAGCCCGATCCGTGGCGAGACCTTCGTGACCCGCAAGATCACCCGCGGCGTCGCCCGCATCGAAACCGGCCTGGAGGAGACGATCTATCTCGGCAATCTCGAGGCCAAACGCGACTGGGGCCATGCGCGCGACTATGTCGAGGGCATGCATCGCATCCTGCAGGCCGATACGCCCGACGATTTCGTACTGGCGACCGGTGAGACCCATTCGGTGCGCGAACTGGTCGAACTCGCCTTCGCCGAGGTCGGTCGCCGCATCGAATGGCGCGGCGAGGGGGTCGAGGAGACCGGGATCGACGCCAAATCCGGCAAGGCGGTGGTGCGGATCGACCCGACCTATTTCCGCCCGACCGAGGTCGACCTCTTGATCGGCGATTGCAGCAAGGCGCGCGACAAGCTCGGATGGAAACCAAGGACGAGCTTCGCCCAACTGGTCAAGGAGATGGTCGCCAGCGATCTGTGCGCCGCGCGGCGGGAGGCGAGCAGTGGCCACGCCGTTTGATCTCCGCGGCAAGCGTGTCTTCGTCGCCGGCCATCGCGGGATGGTCGGCAGCGCGCTGGTGCGGCGGTTGGCGAGCGAAGGCGTCGAGTTGCTCACGGTGCCGCGTGGCGAGGTCGATCTGCGCGACCAGGCGGCGGTGTTCGCATGGTTCGCGCGCGCCAGGCCGCAGGTCGTGTTCCTCGCTGCGGCGAAGGTCGGCGGCATCGTCGCCAACAACACGCTGCGCGCCGAGTTCATCTACGACAACATTGCCATTGCTGCCAATGTCATCCACGCCGCGCATGTGAACGGCGCCGAGAAGCTGATGTTTCTCGGTTCCTCCTGCATCTATCCGAAGCTTGCCGCGCAGCCACTGCGCGAGGACGCCATGCTGACCGGGCCGCTGGAGCCGACCAACGAGCCCTATGCGATCGCCAAGATCGCCGGCATCAAGATGGTCGAGGCCTATCGCAGCCAGTACGGCGCCGACTTCATCAACGTGATGCCGACCAATCTCTATGGTCCCGGCGACAACTACCATCCTGAATACAGCCACGTGGTCGCGGCGCTGATCCGCCGTTTCCACGAGGCCAGGCTCGCCGATGCGCCCGAGGTGGTCGTCTGGGGCACGGGAACGCCGCGGCGCGAATTCCTCTATGTCGACGACATGGCGGATGCCTGCGTGCACCTGATGAAGACCTATTCCGACGCCGGGCTGGTCAACATCGGCACCGGCGAGGACATCACGATTGCCGATTTCGCCCGTGTGGTCGCGGCAACGGTCGGCTATCAGGGACGGATCAGCTTCGACACCTCGCGGCCAGACGGCACGCCGCGCAAGCTGCTCGACGTGTCGCGCCTCGCCGCGCTCGGCTGGCGCGCGACGACGTCGCTGAAGGACGGCATCGCGCGCGCGTATCAAGCGTTCCTGCAGGAGAGGGGGCACGCGCAAGCGTAACCCTCCGCTGTCGTCCCGGCCTTGAGCCGCGACCCATAACCACCGAATGCTGTGAGACGCGCGGAATGTGCCGTTTGCCCATGTCAGACATCACGCGGTACGGGTCCCGGCGTTCGCCGGGACGACACCATTAGTTTGGTGAAGCGCGTGGCACTTTCACGCCCAGCGCCGTGGCCATCGCCGAAATCAGCGGCTTCATGAAATAGGCCTCGCCCGCCGGCGTGATCGACGGCGCCAGCCCATGCGCAGCCAGCTCCTCCGTCACCACGGGCCCGACCGAGGCGATCTGCGTGCGTGCCAGCCCCTCGCGCAGGCGTGCCTCGACGCCGTGCGCCCTGGCCACGTCGAACAGCCGCCGCGGCTGGCCGGAGCTCGTCAGCGCGATCGCATCGACCTTGCCGGCGATCATCTCGTCGATCGCGGTGAGGATGTTCGCATCCGCCGCCTTGGCGTCATAGACGTAGGGCAGCACGGGATCGACCTCGGCGCCCGCGGCCTTGATGGCGCCGATCAGTGCCGAATGGTCCTTGTCGGGATAGAGCTGCAGGCCGAGCCGATGACCCTGGAGATCGTAGCGCGACAGCAGCTCAGCCACGCCTTCGGATGTCGGCTTCTCGGTCGTGACCTGCGGCTCGAGCCCGAGCTCGCGCAAAGCGCGACCCGGCTTCGGGCCACGGGTGAACTTGCGTGTTTTGCCGAGCGCGGCGATGAACTCCGCTTGGAGGCCGATCCGGCGCACCACGGTCATCAGCCGCCGCAGGCCTTCGCCGGTCATCAGCACCACGTCATCGAACGGCCGCTCGATGCAGCGGCGGATCCAGGCCTCGATCGGCACCGGGTCCGGCGCATCCTCGATCGTGAACATCGGACATTGCAGCACGTCGGCGCCCTGCTCGGCGAGCAGTCGCGAGAACTGCGCCTCCTCGCGGGTTTCCAGGATCAGGATGCGGTTGCCGGTCAGCCTGTCAGCCATGGCGATGCTCGAAGTTTGAGAGTTGATGTTTTGTTCATCCTGCCCCCGCGCCGGGCGTTGGCGCAAGCGCGCGGAGGGTGGTAGAGCAGGGCCCGAACGGGCGCCAAGCCTGCCGCATCATTCCCCTCATATCATCCGCCCGGTACGTCATCGCCATGTCCGACCACCAATATGTCCTGACCCTGTCCTGCCCGGATCGTCCCGGGATCGTCTCGGCCGTTTCGACCTTCCTCGCCCACAATGGCCAGAACATTCTCGATGCCCAGCAGTTCGGCGACTTCGAGACGGGTCACTTCTTCATGCGGGTGGTGTTCACGGCCGCCGATCTCGCCGTCAACCTGCCGGCGCTGCAGACCGGCTTCGCCGCGATCGCCGAGCGCTTTGCGATGGACTGGCAGATGCGCGACCGCGCCGGGCAGCGCCGGGTGATGCTGCTGGTGTCGAAGTTCGACCATTGTCTGGTCGACATCCTCTATCGCTGGCGCACCCGCGACCTCGCGATGATTCCGACCGCCATCGTCTCCAACCATCCGCGCGAGACCTATGCCGGGCTCGATTTCGGCGACATTCCGTTCCACCACATGCCCGTCACCAAGGACACCAAGCGCGACCAGGAGCAGGCGATCCTGAAGCTGGTCGAGGAGACCAGGACCGATCTCGTCGTGCTGGCGCGCTACATGCAGATCCTGTCTGACGAGA
This sequence comes from Bradyrhizobium sp. HKCCYLRH1030, assembly GCF_051168395.1. Taxonomy (NCBI): domain Bacteria; kingdom Pseudomonadati; phylum Pseudomonadota; class Alphaproteobacteria; order Hyphomicrobiales; family Nitrobacteraceae; genus Bradyrhizobium; species Bradyrhizobium sp. HKCCYLRH1030. The sequence continues at coordinate 133,521 of NZ_JBNPUY010000003.1, forward strand.
TGTCCGCCAGCCTGTCGGGCCGCTGCATCAACATCCATCATTCGTTCCTGCCAGGCTTCAAGGGCGCCAAACCCTACCACCAGGCCTATGAGCGCGGCGTCAAGCTGATCGGTGCGACCGCCCATTACGTCACCCGCGATCTCGACGAGGGCCCGATCATCGACCAGGACGTCGAGCGCATCAGCCATCGCGACACTCCCGACGATCTCGTGCGCAAGGGCCGCGACATCGAGCGGCGCGTGTTGGCACGGGCGATCCGCTATCACCTGGAGGACCGTGTCATCCTCAACGGCCGCAAGACCGTCGTCTTCATGGATTGATGTCGTCACCGCTTGTCAGCGGCCGGGGACGGTCGCCTGCGCGTTGGCATTGGACTGCGTCTCCTTGTCGCGTTCGGCGGCCGGCATCTGCCGCTGCCGCTCGCGCTCCTGCATGAACCGGTCGTATTCGGCGGTGCCCGGCCGGGGTGGCGCGTCGGCCGGCAGGCCGCCGGCCCATTGCGGCATCAGATCGCCCATCCCCGCGCCGACCTTCTCATTGATCGACGAGCAGCCGGAAAGGATCGGCCCGGCCATGGCGAGAAGCATCATCGCGGCCGGAAACAGTCTGGTCCGGTGGGGGTGTCTGGCCGGCATTGATGGGTGACCTTTCGTGCTGCGGGCGACCCGCGGCCTGGACCCTAACGACTTGCCATCAATTGGCAAAATTTGGCCGTTCGATGATTTAGGTATTAATATACCAATCACGGATTGGTGGTCCGTTGCGGAAACCTACCGTTCACGAAGCCTCCCATGATCGCCATTGACAACGGGGTCCCGAGTCCGCAGCGATGCGCCCGCGATATCGTGAACGAGATCGCACGGTTAAGACAACAATGGCCGGGGGCTGCGGTCCTGATCCGACCAGGGAGGTAGTTTCAATGTTCGTGCGAAGCAAGACACTGACGCTCGCCAGTGCGGCTCTTGCCGCGGCTGCGCTCGCGTCGGGTGCGGCGCGGGCCGAAGACGTATTCAAGATCGGCCTGATCGTGCCGATGACCGGCGGCCAGGCGTCGACCGGCAAGCAGATCGACAATGCGATCAAGCTGTACATGCAGCAGAACGGCGACACCGTCGCCGGCAAGAAGATCCAGGTCATCCTCAAGGACGACGCGGCGCTGCCCGACAATACCAAGCGTCTGGCGCAGGAACTGATCGTCAACGACAAGGTCAACGTGATCGCCGGCTTTGGCGTGACGCCGGCGGCCTTCGCCGCCGCGCCGCTCGCCACCCAGGGCAAGATCCCGGAAGTCGTCATGGCGGCCGGCACCTCCATCATCACCGAGAAGTCGCCCTACATCGTCCGTACCAGCTTCACGCTGCCGCAGTCCTCCACCATCATCGGCGACTGGGCGGTCAAGAACGGCATCAAGAAGGTCGCCACGCTGACCTCGGACTACGCGCCCGGCAACGACGCGCTGGCCTCGTTCAAGGAGCATTTCACCGCTGGCGGTGGCGAGATCGTCGAGGAAATCAAGGTTCCGCTGGCGAACCCCGACTTCGCTCCCTTCCTGCAGCGCATGAAGGACGCCAAGCCGGACGCCATGTTCGTGTTCGTGCCGGCCGGCCAGGGCGGCAACTTCATGAAACAATATGCCGAGCGCGGCCTCGACAAGAGCGGCATCAAGGTGATCGGACCGGGTGACGTCACCGACGACGACCTGCTCAACGACATGGGTGACGCCGTGCTCGGCGCCGTCACTGCGCACATCTATTCGGCGGCGCATCCGTCGGCGAAGAACAAGGAGTTCGTCGCGGCCTATAAGAAGGCGTTCAACAGCCGTCCAGGCTTCATGGCGGTCGGCGGCTACGACGGCATCCATCTGATCTACGAGGCGCTGAAGAAGACCGGTGGCAAGACCGACGGCGATTCCCTGATTGCTGCGATGAAGGGCATGGCCTGGGAGAGCCCGCGCGGTCCCATCTCGATCGATCCGGAGACGCGCGACATCGTTCAGAACGTCTACATCCGCAAGGTCGAGAAGGTCGACGGCGAGCTCTACAACGTCGAGTTCCAGACCTTCGACGCCGTCAAGGATCCGGGCAAGGCCAAGAAGTGACGCGATAGGCGTCATCGAGGGACGCGCGAGGACCGTGCGCTCCCTCCCCCGCCCGCGGGGGAGGGCTGGGGAGGGGGCACCCCACGGCACACGCGTCATGTGGAGAGATTTCCCCCACCCGGATCACATCGTTCCGATGCGATCCGACCTCCCCCGCAAGCGGGAGAGGCGCAGACCGAGCAAGCGTTGTATGCATGCCCTTCGGATGAAGGGATGACCGGGGACTGAAACTAGACTCAATGACCGCCATCCTCACCAACCTGTTCGACGGCGTCGCCTACGGCATGCTGCTGTTCGTGCTGGCCTGCGGGCTCGCCGTGACGCTCGGCCTGATGAACTTCGTCAACCTCGCCCATGGCGCCTTCGCCATGGCCGGCGGCTATGTCTGCGCCGTGCTCGTCAACCGGATGGGATGGCCGTTCTTCGCGGCGCTGCCGCTGGCCTTCGTCGCGAGCGCCATGATCGGCGCGCTGCTGGAGCGGACGCTCTATCAGCATCTCTATGCGCGCAGCCATCTCGACCAGGTGCTGTTCTCGATCGGGCTCGTCTTCATGACGGTGGCCGCGGTCGACTACATCATGGGCTCCTCGCGAATCTTCATCAATCTGCCCGACGTGCTGCAGGGCCAGTTCGACGTCTTCGGCGTTGGCATCGGCCGCTATCGGCTGATGATCATCGTGATCTGCGGGCTGCTCACGGTGGGGCTGCAGCTGGTGCTCTCCAAGACTCGGTTCGGCAGCCGACTGCGCGCCGCCGTCGATGATCCCCGCGCGGCGAGCGGCCTCGGCATCAACGTGCCGCAGGTGTTCGCCTTCACCTTCGCGTTCGGCTGCGGGCTCGCTGGCCTGGGCGGCGCGCTCAGCGCCGAGATTCTCGGCCTCGATCCGTACTTCCCGCTGAAGTTCATGATCTACTTCCTGATCGTGGTCACCGTGGGCGGCTCGTCCTCGATCACCGGGCCGTTCCTGGCCTCGCTGCTGCTCGGCATCGGCGACGTCGCCGGCAAATACTACGTGCCGAAGCTCGGCCCCTTCGTCATCTACACCATCATGATCGTGATCCTGATCTGGCGTCCGAACGGCCTGTTCGGTCGCACGGCGACGCGGTGAGGATCGCATGACCACGAACGCACAAGCCGAGGTCGGATTTCACGCCAGGCAGCATGGCCGCTGGCACTGGAGCGAGTTCGCCTTCTGGATCGTCGTGCTGGCGGTTGGCCTCGCGTTTCCCTCGCGCTACCTGATCATGACCGAGATCCTGCGGCTGGCGTTGTTCGCGCTGTCGCTCGACCTGATCCTCGGCTATGCCGGCATCGTCTCGCTCGGCCACGCCGCCTTCTTCGGCGTCGGAGCCTATTGCGCGGGCCTGCTCTCGGTGCACGGCATCATCAACGAGCCGGTGCTGGCGCTGATCGTGGCCGGCCTCGCCGCCACCGTGCTTGGCTTCGCCACCAGCTTCCTGGTCATCCGCGGCGTCGACCTGACGCGGCTGATGGTGACGCTCGGCATCGCGCTGTTGATGGAGGCGCTGGCGGAGCGCTTCTCCAACATCACCGGCGGTACCGACGGTCTCCAGGGCATCGACATCCAGCCGATCTTCGGCGTGTTCGCCTTCGACATGTTCGGCAGGACCGGCTTCTTCTATTCGCTTGCGGTGCTGTTCGTGCTGTTCCTGCTGGCGCGGACCATCGTACACTCGCCGTTCGGCTTGTCGCTGCGCGCGATCAAGAACAATCCGTTGCGCGCGGCCGCTGTCGGCATTCCCGTCAACAAACGCCTGATCGCGATCTACACCGTCGCGGCGTTCTATGCCGGCATTGCGGGGGCGCTGTTCACCCAGACCACGGCGCTCGCCTCGCTGGACGTGTTCGCGTTCGAGCGCTCGGCCGATCTGGTGCTGATGCTGGTCATCGGCGGCTCCGGCTATCTCTATGGCGGGCTGATCGGCGCCGCCGTGTTCCGGATGTTGCAGGAACTGTTCCAGTGGATCACGCCGCAGTACTGGATGTTCTGGATCGGCCTCGTGCTGGTCGTCATCGTGCTGGTCGGCCGCCACCGCATCCACGCCTATGCGCTGTGGCTGCCCAACCTCGTCCTGCGCCAGATCGCCGGCCGCAAGGCCGCGGTGGCCCTCACCGATAACGAGGCGCCATGACCTACGCATTGGAAACCCGCGGCCTCGACAAGCATTTCGGCGGCCTTCACGTCACCCGCGACCTGTCGCTGCAGATCGCGCCCGGCGCGCGCCACGCGCTGATCGGTCCGAACGGCGCCGGCAAGACCACGGTCATCAATCAGCTCACAGGCGTGCTGGAGCCGAGCGCGGGCCGCATCCTGCTCGAAGGCCAGGACATCACCGATCTGCCGGTGCACAAGCGCGTGCTGCGCGGCCTGTCGCGCACCTTCCAGATCAACCAGCTGTATCCCGACCTGACGCCGTTGGAGACCATCGGGCTTGCGGTCTCCGAGCGGCTCGGCGGCGGCGGCAATTGGTGGCGGCGCATGGGCACGCGCGACGACATCAATGCCGAGATCGCCGAGACGCTCGAGCGCTTCCGGCTGCTCGACGTGATGAACGACCGCACCTCGACCTTGCCCTATGGCAAGCAGCGCCTGCTGGAGATCGCGGTCGCGATCGCCGCCAAGCCCCGCGTGCTGCTGCTCGACGAGCCCGCCGCCGGCGTGCCCGAGGGCGAGCGCAAGGACATCCTCGCCGCCGTCGCCGCGCTGCCGCGCGACGTCACGGTGCTGCTGATCGAGCACGACATGGACCTCGTCTTCTCCTTCGCCGACCGCATCTCGGTTCTGGTCTCCGGCGCTCTGCTGGTTGAAGGCACGCCCGACGAGGTTGCGCGTGATCCGCAGGTCAAGGCGGTCTACCTCGGCGAGGCCGCGTGATGACCGATCTGCTCGCGATTGAAAATCTTCGCGCCGGCTACGGCCAGGCGGTCGTGCTGCCGAACATGTCGCTCAAGCTGCCCGAGGGCCAGGTGCTGGCGCTGCTCGGCCGCAACGGCACTGGCAAGACCACGTTGATCAACTCCATCGTCGGCGTCACCCGCCGCTTCTCCGGCAAGCTCGCGCTCGCCGGCACCGACATCACGGCTCTTCGCGCCGACCAGCGCGCCCGCGCCGGCATCGGCTGGGTGCCGCAGGAGCGCAACATCTTCCGCTCGCTCACGGTGGAGGAGAACATGACGGCGGTGGCGCAGCCGGGACCCTGGACGATCGAGCGCGTCTACCAGATGTTTCCGCGGCTCAAGGAGCGACGCAACAATTTCGGCAATCAGCTCTCCGGCGGCGAGCAGCAGATGCTGGCGATCGGCCGCGCGCTCACCCTGAATCCCAAGGTGCTGCTGCTCGACGAGCCGACCGAGGGCCTCGCGCCGATCATCGTCGAGGAGCTGCTGGCCGCGATCGGCACCATCAGTCGCGCCGGCGGGCTGTGCTCCGTGATCGTGGAGCAGCACGCGCAGAAGCTGCTCGCGCTGGCTGACCGCGTCGTCATCCTGGAGCGTGGCACCATCGTGCATGACGCGCCGTCGAGCGCCTTGAAGGCCGATCCGGCGCCATTGGAGCGGCACCTCGGCGTCGCGAGCGCGGCCGCGCATTGACCTGATCGTCGGGCTTGAACGCTACAGGGCGAAGCGTCATCCTTGGTTGTAGGGACGGTGTGGCTCGCGCAGTCAGCGTGAAGGCCATGCCGGAAGATCCGGCGGTATGGTGCGGCCGCCGTGGACACCGGTATGCAGGATCCGGTCGTTACAGCAGGAAGGCTGGCCAGCGCCGTTGTCGCGATGGCACTTCACCTGGAGGCGGATTTGATGGGTTCACCTCAGGATGCCCCATTGAACGAGGTCAGGGTAGGTCAGCCCATTGCACGGGCCATGGATTGCGCCATGCCTCTCCACGATCTCTCCTCGATAGAATTGTATACCGACCGGATACGGGGTAGGGGATGGACCCAGTCCATCACGCTTTGCCCAGGTAACCAGCCAGGACAGATCGCAGCCGGTCCAACAACCCTATCCAACGAATCGACGCCTTCCAAGGAGTGAGCACATGCAACGCACCAAGCCCCCATTCCGCGCCGACGAAGTCGGCAGCCTCTTGCGGCCGCAGAAGATCAAGGAAGCCCGCGCCAAGCTCGAGAAGGGCGAGATCTCGGCCGACGATCTCCGAAAGATCGAGGACATGGAGATTGAGAAGGTCGTGCATCGCCAGGCCTCGACCGGTCTCAAGCTCGCCACCGACGGAGAGTTCCGTCGCTCCTGGTGGCACTTCGACTTTCTCGCCAAGCTGACCGGATGCGAGCTGTTTCACCCGGACACCGGCATCCAGTTTACCGGCGTGCAGACCCGTCATGACGCGGTGCGCGTGATCGGCAAGCTCGACTTCCCGGATAGTCATCCGATGCTCGACCACTTCCGCTTCCTCAAGAAGCACGCCGACACCGCGCATGTCACGGCGAAGATGACGATCCCGTCACCGGCGGTGCTGCACTTCCGTGGCGGCCGCAAGTCGATCTCCAAGGACGTCTATCCCGATCTCGACGCCTTCTACGAGGATCTCGGCAAGACCTATCGCAAGGCCGTGAAGGCCTTCTACGACGCCGGCTGCCGCTACCTGCAGTTCGACGATACGGTCTGGGCTTATCTGTGCTCGCAGGACGAGCTCAAGAAGGCGCGCGAGCGCGGCGACAATCCCGACGGTCTGCAGCAGATCTATTCGCGCATCATCAACTACGCGATCGCCGAGCGGCCCGCCGACATGACGATCACCACGCATGTCTGCCGCGGCAATTTCCGTTCGACCTGGATTTCCTCGGGCGGCTACGAGCCGGTCGCCGAGACCATGCTCGCCAATACCAATTACGACGGCTATTTCCTGGAGTATGACAGCGAGCGCGCCGGCGGCTTCGAGCCGCTGCGCTTCCTGCCCAAGGGCAACAAGGTCGTCGTCGTCGGTCTCGTGACCTCGAAGGTCGGCGAGCTCGAGAAGAAGGACGACATCAAGCGCCGCCTGGAAGAGGCCTCGAAGTTCGCCCCGCTCGACCAGCTCGCGCTGTCGCCGCAATGCGGCTTCGCCTCGACCGAGGAAGGCAACATCCTCTCCGAGGAAGAGCAGTGGGCCAAGCTGCGCCTCTGCGTCGAGCTTGCCGAGGAGATCTGGGGGAAGTAAGCGCGCCGTGAACACTGCACGCCTCGACATGGGGCGTGCTGATCAGTGATGCGGAAGCGGGGCCGGAGCAATCCGCTCCGCTTCTTTTTTGCGCAGCAGCGCGCGGCGGATCAGCCGCTGTGCCGGGGCCTCGAACCCGGAATAGGTGAGATACGCCGCGGTCAAGGTCAGCCCCATGAAGCCGACCCAGAACGAGGGGCTGCCGTAGGGGATCGCTCGTCCAAGCGCGCCGAAAGCCAGCGCGATCGTGAGCTGGATCGGGAAGTGCAACAGGTAGCACGAATAAGTCATGTTGCCGGCGGCCTGCAGCAGGACTTCGGTGCGCCGCGGCAGCGTGATGGGCGTCGCGCAGACGAACAAGAGGATGGGTGTATAAACGAGCAGGAGCGCTGCGGAGCGCTCGGCAAGCTCAACGCCGGAGAGCCAGAGGGCCGGCGGAATTGTAACGACGGCGCACGCGGCGAACGCTTCCAGCCGCGCGCGGTACGGGGCATCGGCGACGCTCTGCCGCACCATGGCGGCCAGTCCGCCGGCATAGAAGAACACGAAACACTTGCCGACCAGTGTCCCGCTCGCGATGCCGGCCAGGATCATCGCCAGGTTCAACAGCGGTGATGTGGTGACGAAACGCAGCGCCAGGAAGAAGGCCGCATAGACCAGAACCTCGATCGAGACCGACCAGATCGGGCCGTTGAAGCTGACCCCGGTCGGCGGCAGCCAGTCGCTCGCCATGAAAAGCTGGGTGACGAAATGAGCGAGATCGTTGCTCTGGTAGACGAAGAAGACGCCGTGCTGCGCGGCATAGAGGGCCTGCAGCCCCGCGACCAGCAGCAGCGTTGCGAGATGCAGCGGATAGAGCCGCGACACCCGGTTGACGAAGAAGGTCCAGCCATCGACCGTGCCATCCGGGATGATCGCGCTGTACTTCCAGAAGAAGATGAAGCCCGAGATGCACCAGAAGATCACCACGCCGTATTCGCCGAGCTCATAGAACGGAAACAGGACATTGTAGAACGGCAGCTCGCTGCGGACGAGATCGACAGGGGCATCGGCGATGTAGGCGAAGTGCGGGTAGTGCCACAGCAGCACCGAGATCGTGGCGAGGAAACGCAGCAGCTCCAGTCCGAGCAGCTTGTGAGTCCCAGGCGATGTCGATGTGTGAAGCGGGGCCATGCGGTGATCGTTAACCGTCTCGACGGGATGTGCGCCCCCATCCTAGCCGGCGCGAAGTGAAGGATTGTTTTCGCAGCCTGCGGGATCAGCGGCAGGCGAGCTCGGTTCCCTGCAGGATCGCCTGGTCCCAGGACCGATAGCCCATGGCATTCAGGTGGATGCCTTCGAGCGTGAACGGCGATTCCATCGGCGGCAGGGGCAGGAAGGTCGCGCCGGTGCGCCTCGCGAGGTCCGGCAGCATGGCGCGATAGCCGGTGATGTTCGCCATGGCGGCCTTCTCCATGGCCGGCGTGAATGGCCCGCGCGCCTCGACGGAGGGAAACTCGGTGACGAAGATGCGCGTGGTGAGGTTTGATAGCTCGCGCAGCAGGGCCTCGTAGCGCCCGGCGAAGGCCTCGCCGGAGTCGGACTTGGCGGTCAGCGCATCGTTCACGCCGAGGGAGACGATGATCGCGAACGGCCGTTTCGGGCCGAGTGCGGGCTTGAGCCAGCCGGCCAGGTCGCTGCGCGTCCCGGCGCCGGCGAGACCGGCGTTGACGATCGGATGTCCGCAGGCGCTGGCCGGCAGCGTCGCCGCCTCGACGATGCTGTCGCCGAGCACGACGATCGGGTCATCGGAGCGCGCCATCAGGTTGTAGTGGACGATGAGCTGGCGAACCGTGCGGTGGTCGCTGCCCGACGGCGTCGCGGAGCGGCGCGCCAGCACGAACGTCGCGGCTGCTGCGGCAATCACCGCAAACAGCACGAATCCCAGCCGCGCCTGCGTCTTTGCTGCCATATGGACGATCGATGCCTTGATGCGACCCGACCGTAGTCTGAATTCGCAAACGGAGCTCTAATTCGCCCGCGTCCAGGTCGAGGAACGGCAGATGACGCCGCCAAAGGCGCAACCGGCGGTCGTCAGGGTGCCGCCGGTGAGCGTCATCTTGGCATCATAGGTCTTGCCGTCATCGGGATTGCTGTAGCTGCCGGCCCAGGCATTGGGGCCGGTCGGCTTCATCCCGGAGAACAGCCGCTGTCCGACCTTGGCGGGAGTGTCGGTGCCTTCCTTGATCCAGACCAGCGTGCCGCAGACGGCGCCGCCGCAGGGCGCGAATTTGACCTTGGAGGCGCCGCTTTCGCGCAGCCAGACGCCGGTGACATCGTCGGCGAGCGCCGGGCCTGCGGCCAGCACGACTGACAGACCAAGTCCAACAACGAAACGACCGATCATGCGAGCCTCCCTGATCCTTCGAGACGAGCTTGTTGCCGGCGGATCGTGTCGGCGATTGGGCGGGCCGACGGCGATACGCTTCGTCTCCATTGTGCGGCAGCATATCAGGATTCGGGCATGCTGCACCTGACTCCCCGAGGGCCGTGACGGTCGGGCTGGAGCAGCGCCTGCCCAGCCGCAGGTCTATCTCGCCGCCAGATAGACCTCACCGAGCAGCGAGGAGTTCGACCACGGCACCTGCTTGTTCTTGGTGCCGGCCACGACCTCGGCGCGAACGCGCGTCAGCATCTGCTGCACCTCGAGACCGGGCGTGCCGATGTGGCGGGTCAGCGCCGCCGAGAACGGGCTGTTGTCGCCGTCGCCGTCGAGCGCGACCTTGCCCGGCGCCGTCGCGAACGCGATCAGCGTGCCGGCCCCGGACGTTGCGCCGGTACCGAGCGAGGTTGGTGCGGCGAGCCCGCTGGCGCTGAGACCCCGGCCGGGGCCGGCGCCTGCCGTCTCCGGCGGGGCGAACGGATTGTTGCGGCAGGCATCGAGGATCAGGATGTTGGTGCGGACCTGGTCGTCGAGCCCGGCCAGGATCTGGTCCATGTCGACCATCGCCGTGACCACGTCGCTGCCTGCAGACGGCGCAATGTCGGTGGGGACGAGATAGTTGCGGCCGTCGATCTGCACGCCGTGGCCGGCATAGAACACCACGGCGACCTGCGCCCGCGCCGCCTCGCGCAGGAAGTCGCGCGTCTTCGCCTGCATCGCCGCGCGGTCGAGATCGATGCCCTCCGTCACCGTGAAGCCGATGTCGCGCAGGCTCCTGGCGATGGCTCGCGCGTCGCGCGGCGGATTGGGCAGCGGCTGCACGTGCGTGTAGGCGCCGTTGCCGATGACCAGCGCCATGCGCTGCCCGGTCGGCACCGCTGCGGCCGAGGAGGGGGCCGGGGATTCCGGCCGCTGCTGGGGGCGCGCCGCCGGCTCCGACAGCAGCGACAGCCGCACCCTGGCGGTGGCCTGGCTGGCCTTGCTGCCGGCATCGGATGCGGTGGGCTTCAGCGCCGCGGCGTAATCCGCCTTGGCCGCATCGAACTCGCCCTTGGCCTCATAGGCCAGCGCGCGATGCACGTGGGCTGAGATGACGACGCTGCCCGGCGGTGTCATCACGTTGGCCGGCGGATTCTGCGCCAGCCGGACCGCCTCGGAGGCGTCGGCAACGGCGCGGTCGAGATGGCCCTTGGCGCGCCAGATCACGCTGCGGTTGATCAGCGGCGAGGCCAGCGCCGGATCGAGCCGGATCGCCTCGTTGATGTCGCCGAGCGCGCCGTCGAGGTCGCCGGTCGCTTCCTTGGAGATGCCGCGATTCTGCCAGGACAGCGCGGATTTCGGCGTCAGCCTGATCGCCTGGTCATAGTCGGCAATCGCCCTGGCGTAGTCGCCGGTGCCGCGATAGGCGTTGCCGCGGTTGTGGAAGAGCGTGCCGCTCGGCGCGCCGATCTTGATGGCGTCGTTGAAGTCGGCGATCGCGATCTCGTACTCGCCCTTGTCGTAATAGGCCGAGCCGCGCAGATTGTAGATCGCCTGCGCCGGCTGCAGCCGCAGCGCCTCGGTGGCATCGGCGATGACGTGGGTGTAGTCGCCCTTCTTGTTCCAGCCGACCGCGCGCCAGAAATAGATCGTGGCGAGCTGGCTGCCGGAGAACACCTTCAGCGCGATGATCTTGGTGCAGGCGGCGATCATCTGGTCGGCCGGCGTCGTCTCGGTGGTACAGAGGGGGCCAAGCTGGGACTTCGACTGGGCGAGGCCGGGAGACGCCCAGAGGGCAGCCAGCAGCGGTATCAGCAGCAGGAGGGAGCGGCGCATCGGCACGGACCGTGGGGGACGAGAGGCGGGAACCTATCCGGTTTGTTGCGTCCGGAAGGTTCCGGGTTCAGGCTCTTTCCAATGGTGGGCAGATGGTGCTAGGAGGTTGGGCCAAGGGCGCGTTGCCCACTCCTGTTTCCCACCCGTCGAGCCGAATGAAGAACGACCAGCTGCTCGCCCAGATCACGGAGTTCTGCCGCCAGTCGGACATGGCGGAATCGACGTTCGGCCGGCGCGCCGTGAACGACGGCAAGCTCGTGCAGCGGCTGCGCGAGGGCAAGCGCATCACCATCGACACGCTGGATCGCATCCAGGCCTATATCGCGGCCTCGACTGGCACGCTGCCGCCGCCGCGGCTCGACGTCGTGCCCGAAAAGCGCGATCCCAAGAGCAATTTCCGCTTCTTCGAGAACCGTCAGAAATACCTGCTGTTCGTGCACACCTGCAGCGAGAAGCGGGTGGTGGCCGAGCGCGTCGGTCTCGAACTCGCCAGCATCCATCCGCGGCCGCCGGCGCTGCGGCTGTTCGACGCCGGCGTCGGCGACGGCACCGTGCTGTCGAAGGTCCTGCGCACCATGCACGGCCGTTTTCCACACATTCCGTTCTATGTGGCCGGCAAGGAGCTGAGCCTCGAGGATGTCAGGCTGACACTGGAGAAGGTCCCGGACCGGCTGTTCGAGCATCCGGCCAGCGTGTTCGTGTTCACCAACATGAACTATGCCGAGGCGCCCTGGCTGACGCCGGCGTCGCCTTCGGTAGCCGCCTCGATGATCTGGCACGAGGTCGTGCTGCAGGGCGATTCGTCCGGGGATTTCGAGGCCCAGATCACGGCGCTGAAGCCGTTTCTGGAGCAGAACTGGCGCGCCAACGTCTCCCCGCGCACCGGCATGCCGGTCTATGAGCGGCCGATCGCCTTGGTGCTGTATCGCGAGGATCACCGCTTCCTGCTCGACGGCATCATCCCGCGGGCCGGTCGGGTCGAGGCCAATTTCGACCTGATCATCGCCTCGCAGCCCTACCGGGCCCGGTCCTCGGTCAATTTCCGCGCCAAGCGCATCATCGCACCGCTGGCGCGGGCGCTGAAGCCGGGCGGCCGGCTGATCGGAATCCACTCCCACGGCCAGGATCCGGGCCTGGACATCATCCAGGCGGTCTGGCCGGGAGAAAATCCTTTCTCGGTCAGCCGCCATGAGCTATTGCGCGCCGTGAAATACGAGCTCGGCTCCAGTGGGCGGGACTTAAATTTTAACGCCTATGCGGACAATCGCTCGATTTTCAGGTATGAGATGGAGGCTCTGCCCAACGAGGTCACCGGTGCGATCGGAACCTCGACGGCCTTTGCAGCCTGGAACGCGGCGGTGTATGTCGCGCAGATCGAGGAAGACCGCCTGACCGAGGTGGCCCACTCGTCCCGCGCGCTCGACGCCGCCAGAGAGGTTCTGCGAAAGCACAACGGGCTGTGGTTCTACGATGAATCCTACGTCATCTCGCGGCGTCGCGACTGACATTCCTTAGGGATCAATACAAACGACCGCCGTGGGCGGCGAAGAAGGGGTTGCTTGATGCGCGCGTCATATCTGTTCACCTCGGAGTCGGTGTCCGAAGGCCACCCGGACAAGGTCTGCGACCGTATTTCCGACGAGATCGTCGACCTGTTCTACCGTGAAGGGCCGAAGGCCGGCATCGACCCCTGGCAGATCCGCGCCGCCTGCGAGACGCTCGCCACCACCAACAAGGTCGTGATCGCCGGTGAGACCCGCGGCCCGGCTTCGGTCACCAACGAGCACATCGAGCACGTCGTCCGCGAGGCCATCAAGGACATCGGCTACGAGCAGGAAGGTTTTCACTGGAAGACCTGCGATATCGAGATCCTGCTGCATCCGCAGTCGGCCGACATCGCCCAGGGCGTCGACGCGCTGCAGCCCGGCGAAGTCAAGGAAGAGGGCGCCGGCGACCAGGGCATCATGTTCGGTTACGCGACCAATGAAACGCCGGATTTGATGCCGGCGCCGATCTTCTATGCCCACAAGATCCTGCGGCTGATCTCGGAAGCCCGCCACGCCGGTGTCGAGAAGGTGCTCGGTCCGGATTCCAAGAGCCAGGTCACCGTGCAGTATGAGAACGGCAAGCCGGTCGGCGTGCGCGAGATCGTGGTGTCGCACCAGCATCTGGTCGAGGACATGACTTCGGCGCAGGTCCGCGAGCGCGTCGAGCCCTATGTGCGCAAGGCGCTGCCGGAAGGCTGGATCACGCCGAAGACGATCTGGCACATCAACCCGACCGGCAAGTTCTACATCGGCGGTCCCGATGGCGACGCTGGTCTGACCGGCCGCAAGATCATCGTCGATACCTATGGCGGTGCTGCCCCGCATGGCGGCGGCGCGTTCTCCGGCAAGGATCCGACCAAGGTCGACCGCTCCGCCGCCTATGCCGCGCGCTACGTCGCAAAGAACATCGTCGCCGCTGGTCTCGCCGACCGCTGCACCCTGCAGCTCGCCTATGCGATCGGCGTGGCGCGGCCGCTGTCGATCTATATCGACACCCACGGCACCGGCAAGGTGCCGGAGGAGGTGCTCGAGAAGGCGGCCGCTCAGGCGATGGACCTGACCCCGCGCGGCATTCGCACCCACCTCGACCTCAATCGCCCGATCTATGCGCGCACCTCGTCCTACGGCCATTTCGGCCGTACGCCGGACAATGAGGGCGGCTTCTCCTGGGAGAAGACCGACCTCGTCGAGGCGCTCAAGCGTGCGGTGTAGCTCTTAGTGCCGTCATTCCGGGGCCGCGCGACAGCGCTGAACCCGGAATCTCGAAGTGATGGATTCCGGGTTCGCGCTGACGCGCGCCCGGAATGACGCCTTTTACAGACAGGAACCCCACATGACCGCCAAGCCAGGTTTCAACGACTACATCGTCAAGGACATTTCGCTCGCCGAGTTCGGACGCAAGGAGATATCGCTCGCTGAGACCGAGATGCCCGGCCTGATGGCGACGCGCGAGGAGTATGGCCCGAAGCAGCCGCTGAAGGGCGCGCGCATCGCAGGCTCGCTGCACATGACCATCCAGACCGCGGTGCTGATCGAGACGCTGAAGGCGCTCGGCGCCGACATCCGCTGGGTCTCCTGCAACATCTATTCGACCCAGGACCACGCGGCGGCCGCGATCGCCGCCGCCGGAATTCCGGTGTTCGCCGTCAAGGGCGAGACGCTTGTCGACTATTGGGACTACACCGCCAAGCTGTTCGACTGGCACGGCGGCGGCCATCCCAACATGATCCTCGATGACGGTGGCGACGCCACCATGTATGTCCATCTCGGCCTGCGCGCCGAGAACGGCGACACGGCGTTCCTCGACAAGCCGGCGTCCGAGGAAGAGGAGGTGTTCTTCGCGCTGCTGAAGAAGCAGCTCAAGGAGAAGCCGAAGGGCTACTTCGCCGAGATCGCCAAGTCGATCAAGGGCGTCTCGGAAGAGACCACCACGGGCGTGCACCGCCTGTACGACATGCAGAAGGCCGGCACGCTGCTGTGGCCCGCGATCAACGTCAACGACAGCGTCACCAAGTCGAAGTTCGACAACCTCTATGGCTGCCGCGAGTCGCTGGTCGACGGCATCCGCCGCGGTACCGACGTGATGATGTCGGGCAAGGTCGCGATGGTCGCCGGCTTCGGCGACGTCGGCAAGGGCTCGGCCGCCTCGCTGCGCCAGGCCGGCTGCCGCGTCATGGTGTCCGAGATCGACCCGATCTGTGCGCTGCAGGCGGCAATGGAGGGCTATGAGGTGGTGACGATGGAGGACGCCGCGCCGCGCGCCGACATCTTCGTGACCGCCACCGGCAACAAGGACATCATCACCATCGAGCACATGCGCGCGATGAAGGATCGCGCCATCGTCTGCAACATCGGCCACTTCGACAACGAGATCCAGGTCGCCTCGCTGAAGAACCTGAAGTGGACCAACATCAAGCCGCAGGTCGACGAGATCACCTTCCCTGACGGCAAGCGCATGATCCTGCTGTCCGAAGGCCGCCTCGTGAACCTCGGCAATGCGATGGGCCACCCGTCCTTCGTGATGTCGGCGTCCTTCACCAACCAGACCTTGGCCCAGATCGAGCTCTACGCCAACAACAAGGACGGCAAGTACAAGAAGGAAGTCTACGTGCTGCCGAAGTCGCTGGACGAGAAGGTGGCGATGCTGCATCTCGCCAAGATCGGCGTGAATCTCACCAAGCTGCGCCCCGACCAGGCCTCCTACATCGGCGTCAAGCCGGAAGGCCCGTTCAAGTCGGACCACTACCGCTACTGATATCCGGCGCACCGCGCGGCGAAACGACGAAGGCCGGGGCATTGCCCCGGCCTTTTGCTTGCTTTGGCGTAGTTGTGAGTTGAATCTGCGCCTGCCTCCGATCGGCATTGCGAGCCACCTTGTCCCCGCGGGTGCGCGGCCCGATGACAAGCTCCGCGAAGCAATCCAGAGTCGTGGACGGGACTCTGGATTGCTTCGTCGCTTTGCTCCTCGCAAGGACGGAGATCGCGGCGCGCTCTATGAAATCAGCGGAACGCCGCGACCTGCGGTGAACGTGACAATCAGCTCGTTCGCCGCGAGGCCAGCGCCGACGCGCGGATCGCCTTCGTACGCTTCGCCGCATTATGCTCAGGCCGTGCCGCGATCCGCTTGTGCTTCTTCGTCTCCGCCGCTGCCACCTTCACGGCCGGCGCGCGATGCTTGGCATATTCCTCGCCGTCGACCGGGCCGACATGCGGCGGGTCGTGATCGAGATAGGGCCGGCCGATGCCGAACGTCTTGCCGTTGGCATCGACCCATTTCCACAGCGCCTCGGTCGCCACCCAGCGCTGTGCGCGCGTCGCGCCGTTGACGCTGACGATGTCGGCCGCGAGTCCGTGGCCGTAGCCGCCGCGCAGGCTGCCGCCGTGATAGGAGCGGTTGCTGGCGGCCTTCAGGCCGCTCGCGATCTCCTGCCGGTAGTCGTCGCGGAAGCCGCTGGTGATGCCGGGCGCGAGCCCTGCGGCCTCGGCGGCATGCAAGGTGTGAAACAGCTTCAGCTTGAAGCCGCGGTCCATGCCGCCGATCACATACTCCATCATGCTGCGGCCGACGCGCTCGGCCGCCTTCGGATCCTTCCAGGTGAAGTCATTGTCGACGAGCTTGGTGAAGCTGCGCGTCACCTTCACCATGCGCCCCTTGCGCTTGACCGTGACGACGCGGCGCTCGGTCTCGCGGATCTTGTCGAGCTTCGGCGCGCGCTCGTACAGCGCCCACAGATAGCGGTCGATGCAGGCATCGATGTTGGGGCACTCGTCGAGGATCTCGATGCGGTCGGCGCTGGCGACAGTGGGCCGGGGCGGTTCGGTCGCCGCGCCGGGCGCGGCCTGTTCGTCCGCCGGCAGGACCGCCGATGGAGTGATCGACGCGGTCGTCAGCGCGGGCTCTGACGGCGGCAACTGTGCTGCTGTTTGCTCCGTCGTCGTGGAGGCTGTGACCTCCACGATGACGGGAGAGGTTGCAGCCTCCGGCTCGGCGGCGTTGGCAGGCCAAGCCATGACGCAGCCTGCGAGGACAACCGATCGGCACAACGCACGTGTGGTGAACTGCTGTGAGCTCATCATCCGGCCTCCCCAAGATCCAAGCCCCTGCCGAGAGGGGCGGTCAGGCATCCGATACCTGAGATTGTTCGGTGCTTGGCTGCAAGGTGCAAGGACACGGCGCGGGTGGTCGGCAGCTTTTGCGGGAACTGTGACTTGTGCGCAACGGTCGACGACTGTGAGTTCCGTGTGTCGCTTATGAGTCGACTCTCGCGCTGGATTGCGGCTCGCGCTGCATTGTTCGCCGCAGCAGCTTGCGCCCCGTCAGCATGGCGCGGGCGAGATTCTCGCGCTGCAGGCGGCTCACCAGCACGACGCCGGCGACATGCAGCACCACCAGCGGGATCAGGAGATATGACGTCACCTCGTGGGTGTCCTCGACCCACCAGATGCCGAAGAAGCGCACGGTCACCTGCATCGCGCCGGTCATCGCGGAGACGATGAGCAGAAGCAGCAGTGCGAGCTGCATCGCCGTGCCCGCGGGATTCAGCCCGAGATAGCGCCCGGTCTTGCCGCGCCGCAGATTCCACAGGTAGGCCGGCGTCGCGCGCAGCCGGAGCTTGAGACTGCGGAAGCGCGAATGGCGGGTACCGATGATGCCCCAGATCAGGCGAAAGGCGAGCAAGCCGAGGATCGCGTAGCCCGCGATCCGGTGCAGGCCGTCATGGACGTTCGGCGTCACCCAGGCGATGAGCACCAGCACGACCAGCATCCAGTGCCACAGCCGCAGCGGCAGGTCCCAGACCTGCACGGTGTCGGCGGTGTCCTGGCGTTTCAGGCTGGCTCGGGGGGCTGTGCCGTGCATGGCTCTCACGTCACGTCGTCCAGCACGCTGGGCGACGCTTGCGCCAACTACTTGGCGATCGTGTGCTTCAGGCTGATATCCTCCGGGCTGTAGAACAGCTCGTGGAGCTTGCCGCCCTTGACGCCGTAGACCTCGTAGCAGGAGCCTTCGACCTTCGAGCGGCGCACCTCGTAGCCCGCTTCCTTGGCCTTGGCTTCCGCCTCGGCGGCCGGCTTCCACTGGGCCTTGTCGAGCTTGGTGCAGTCCTTGTAGCCGTCGGCCAGAGCCGGCGAGATGGCGAAGCCGGCGAGTGCGGCACCGATCACCGCCGCGATGGTCAGTCTCATCAATCCCTCCAATGAGCAAATTCAAATACGATGCATCGTGGGATCAGTGGAGACGGCAACCGCCCCGATGTGTCAACGGAGCGGCGGCTGGAATCGCTCTTAGAGCTTTTCCAAGTTCGTGAGAGCGGCGATTTTGGCCGAGAATCGCAGACGGCGTGATGCGCGACGTTACGTCTCGCTCGTGCCGCTCGTCGCGACGCCGTGTCGTCTGGCGCCCGCTCTCGCCCTGTCCCGCTGGCGGGACAGGGCGAGATGCGAATGCCGGCGTCAGAATTCCAGGTTCGCACCCAGATAGAACGAACGTCCGGGGCCGGGAACGGCGGTGCCCCACATCGTCGCGGTGCCCGATACGCCGCCGCCGGTGGCAGCGACGGTGCCGGCCTCCTTGTTGAACGACATCGATGCGCCCTCGCCGATATAGGCGCCGCCGAGCGGCAGGTAGTAGAGCTTGTTGAACAGGTTCTCGACGCCGAAGCTGATGCGCAGCCTCTGCCAGGTGTAGTTGCTGCGCAGGTTCACCAGGCTGTAGCCCGGGGTCTTGAGCTCGTTGCGCGCGACGGAGACGTCGGACTTGCGGCCTACCATCACCAGCTCGAGGCCGCTGTCCCAGCCGTCGAGCCGGTGCGTGAGCGTCAGCCTGCCGTTGACCGGCATGATGTTGTAGAGACCGCTTCCGGTGTCGAGATTCCGGCCGTTGGTATAGCTCAACACTCCTTTCAGGCCGAAATCGCCGATCGGCGTCCTGCCCAGCGGCACTTTGCCGGACAGATCGAAGCCGTACAGCCGTGCCTGCTGGTTCATGTATTTCATGATCACGAACTGGTTGGCGACGGCAGGCACGGCGGCGGTGTTGGTGGCGGCCTTCCACTGCACCGCATCGATGTAGTCGCGTACATGGGTGTAGTAGGGCGTGAGCCGGATCTCGGCCTCATGGTCGGCGCTGTGCCAGGCGCCGGTGAAGCTCACGGTATGGGCGACCTCGGGTCTCAGATTGGGGTTTCCGAGATAGCCGTTGCCGTCGCCGACGAAGTTGTTCATCTCCAGCGCCATGGTGTTGCGCGACCAGGAATAACGCTCGTAGAGATTCGGCGAGCGGGTCTTCTGCATCGCGCCGAACTCGAAGGTGAGATGGGCGCTCGGCGTGTTCCGGAACAGCGCCGTCAGATCGACATTGTTGTCCTTTCGCGAGCGATCCATGGCGTTGAACGCCGCGCGGGAGCCAACAGAGCTCGTCTCGTACATGCCGGACATGAATCCCGATGTCAGCGGCGTGGTGCTGATGTTGTAGCCGACGACCGGTCCGGTGTCGGTCTCGACGCGTTCGAACCGCACGCCCAGCAGCGACAGCCAGGACGGGCTCCACTTCGCCTCCCACTCGCTGAACACGCCGGCCCGGTCGCGCTTGCCGCCGTTGATGTTCCAGAACGTCAGTGGCGCCATGCCGCCGATGCAGTTGCCGACGCCGCAATCGGGGGCCGGCGGCCACCAGTCGTCGAGACGGTAGGTCTGCAGGTCGACGCCGACGCGGACCACGTCGCGGGACGACAGCGTGATGTCGGCCTTGGAGGTCAGGCCGTTGGTCTTGGTGTGCGTATACATCGGCATGCCGTTGACCGGATAGCGCGCACCCGTCGTGTTCGGCGGGCTGAGTGTGCCATACGAGAACAGCCGATCGCCGCCGAAGTCCATGTAGTGATCGACGGACTGGTGATAGAGGCGGGTGTCCAGATCTCCCCAGTCGAACCGGCCGAGATGGTGCAGGTTGAAACTGTAGGCATCGTTGCCCAGCATGTCCATGCGCTGGTTCGGGTAGAGCTGATAGGGGACCTCCTGCACTCCCGCCTTCAGCTCGATGAGCTGGCCGTCCTTGTTCCAGGCGATGCCCATCAGATGATTCCTGGTCTCGTAGGCGGACGAGCCGACCTGATCGAGGGGAAGCACCGGCGTGATCGAACTCCTCAGGGTGAAGTTCTTGAAGTTGCCGCCGGCCGTATAGTTGTCGGCCTTGACCGCAGCGCCGCTGTAGCTGACGCTGTAGTTCTCGGTGGCCATGGTGGCCGACAGGTTGACGCCGCGCACGTTGCCGTTGCTGCGGTAGAACGTGCCGATGCTGCCTTTGGTCAGCAGGCTCTGCCCCGGCGCCGCGAACAGGGCCGCCGGCGAGCTGACGGCGACGGTGCCGCCGATCGAGTCGCCGCCGACGCTCACGGGCGTGATGCCCGCCCAGACCTTGGCCGCGGCGACCTGGGCCGGATCGATATAGGACAGCGCCGGGTTCATGTGATTGGGACACGAGGCGATGGTGTCCATGCCGTCGACCTTGATGCGCAGGCGGTCGTCGGCGAGGCCATGGATCGCCGGCAGGCTGGAGACCCCTCCGGCCGAATAGAGGCTGACTCCGGGGACATCCGCAAACAGCGCAGCCGTGTCGTTCGTGGTGGCCCGCTTCGCCAGGATGTCATCCGGTGCAACCGAAGTGGCGCCGGGAGGCGCGCCGACGCCGTCGGATGAGGCCGCCTGCGGCGGTGGCGCGCTGGCCGGATTGGTCGCCGCATGTGCGCCCCTGCGGCGGACTGCCGTTCGGGCGGCCGGCCGGGGCTTCGGGACAGCGACCGTCACCTGCGGCAGCGTGGCGGCGGAGCGAGCCTGCGATGGGTCCTGCGCGAGCACGGGACTCGA
Source organism: Bradyrhizobium sp. HKCCYLRH1030 (assembly GCF_051168395.1). NCBI lineage: Bacteria > Pseudomonadati > Pseudomonadota > Alphaproteobacteria > Hyphomicrobiales > Nitrobacteraceae > Bradyrhizobium > Bradyrhizobium sp. HKCCYLRH1030. The sequence goes on from NZ_JBNPUY010000003.1 coordinate 154,446, forward strand.
AAGGGCGAATGCCAGCAGCGCCGGCGATGTGAGCACGGTGGTTGAGCGGAGCAACCGCTGCCGGACGGGTGTCGAACAATGGTCCATGAGGGGATCTCGGAATAGGAATGGGAGAGGCGCCCGGCTGCGAGCGCGCCGTGGCCTCGTGAACATGTCGCGACGAGGCGGCTCCGGGCACGGCTGCGGCGACCGCCGGACGGCAGCCCACAGCGCGCGCGGACGAGACCGGCCGCATCGTGACGGGATGAGATGTCTGGAGTATCGGCCTAGAGGGCCGCCGGTGGTCCGCGAGCGACCGGCAGTTCGAGCGCAGGCCGAGGCGCCGCAACGAGGTCTGTCCGCTCGATCAGGATCGCCACGACCACCGGCATCGGCCGCGCCACGGCGGGGACGTGCGGGACAGTGACGCCGCGCCCGAGCGCACAGAACGGACAACTCGCGCATTGCTTGGCCGCAGTGCCGATGTCGTCCGACGTTGGATCGTCGGCGGAGCTCTGACAGATGATGGCGACGGCATCGGGGGCCGCAACCGCAGCGCTCATCGCGGAGAGCGCCAGCGCGGACTGGAAGATCAGGGCCCATGCCGCGAACCAGACGAGAGCGCCGCCGAGCCGCGACAGCGCTGCGCGCCGCCGCGCCGAGCGCATGCGCGCCTCACGTCGTCCTGATGCGATGCCTTGTAGTTGACGCCCTTGACGAGCCACCGACTGACGCCCCCGTCCCTCGCAACTATCTACAGGAGCGGACATCCGGTTGGCAATGGACGACACGCGGCCGGCTCGACTCCCGTCGCAGTGGATCAATTCGGCCACAGTGAAGTGACTTCAACTCATTCGCGAGCGGCCGGTGCGACTGAAATGCGCGCGGGCCATTCTTGCGAGTCGAACTCAATCGCGGCGCGGTCTCGCGACGGATGACGGCCGGGCCTGGACGCCGTCAGCGACATCTGTCAAATATATCCTCATGACCTTCCGCATTCGCATCGCAGGCGCTGCCGTCAGCAGCCGAATTACCGACCCGGCCTGATCCGTCGGGCCGGGCGCTTCTGCCTGCGAGAATTGCCTGTGAATGCTCTTGGCGCCCGAAGATGCGCCGTATGCGAGGTCTGTATCCGTGTCTCCCAACCAACCGACGCTGCACCTCGTGTGCGGCAAGATCGCTGCCGGCAAATCGACGCTCACCGCGGAGCTCGGCCATCGCCCGGCCACCGTCGTGGTCGCCGAGGACGACTGGCTGTCGCGGCTCTATCCCGGCGAGCAGAGCAGCCTGGCGGACTACGTGCGCAATTCGTCACGGCTGCGCAGCGTGATGGGGCCGCACGTCGTCGCGTTGTTGCGAGCCGGCGTTTCGGTCGTGCTCGACTTCCCCGCCAACACGCCGGCGAGCCGCGCCTGGATGCGCGGTCTGTTCGAAGCCGCCGGCGTGCCGCACCAGTTGCATCACCTCGACGTCCCCGACGAGGTCTGCAAGGCACGGCTGCGCGCGCGCAACGCAGAAGGCCGCCACGCCTTCACCGTGACCGACGAGGAGTTCGACCTGTTCACTTCATACTTCGTGGCGCCGACCCCGGAGGAAGGATTCGACGTGATCTTGCATCGGCCGTGACCTTGCGGCGGCGACTGGGACTGCTGTCGTCCCGCTGGCTTGTTGGCGGCAATCCTGGCGGTGCGCGTCGCCGCGCAACCTCAGCCGTGCCGCGGCGATCACCGCCTGGTCTCAGAAGATTGCGTCCAGCGCGCTTTCGGCAGCGGAGATGAGCTCGCGCACCTTTGCGCTTTCAGACAGTAGCGCGGCGAATGACGGGGCCGCGCCGATGTGCTGATCCAACTCATCCAAGGCGTTGCGCCACTGCTGCAACTCTTGCTGGAGGCGTTCGGTCTGGGGACGCAGGAGCGCCCGACAAGCCGCCACGGCGTGCTGTTCGACGAATCGCGAGGAATCGGGAGCAGGAAAATGAATGATGTCGGCCACGGTCTTCTCGTCAGCGCCTTCTTGTGAACGCCCGCATTCGATCGCTAATGGGGCGGCGGCCCGCCGGGCTCCGCCGCCCTGGTCGCGCGCAGCTAAGCCGCGGTCCGGGCGGCCAAGGCCTGAGCTTCGGCTGCGGCGCGGGCCATGCTGGACGACATCTCGTTCGTCACCGTGCTCTGCTCTTCCACCGCCGCCGCCGTCGAGGTGACGTATTCGCTGACGCTGTTGATCGCCTGCTTGATCGAGTTGAGCGCCGTCACGACGTCGCCCGAGATGCCGTTAAGGTTCTCGATTTCCTGGGCGATCTTGTCGGTGGCCTGCTTGGCCTGGTTGGCGAGGTTCTTGACCTCGGCGGCGACGACCGCAAAGCCACGCCCGGCTTCGCCGGCGCGGGCGGATTCGATGGTGGCGTTGAGCGCGAGCAGGTTGATCTGCCCGGTGATGTTGTTGATCATCTCGACGATGCCGCTCATCGCCTGCGTGGCTTCGGACAGCCGCTGCGCCTGGCCGTCGGCGGATGCCACCTGACCGACGGCGCCCATCGCCGTCTCGCGGGACTTGGTCATGGCTTCGGAAATCTCCCGCACAGACGCGTTCAACTCCTCGGAGCCTGCTGCGACGGATTCCATCATCGCACGGACGCGCTCGTTGCCTATGCGCACCAGCACCTGCCTGGTGACGTCGGTCGCATACTTCACGACCTTGAACGGCTTGCCGTTGAGATCGAGGATCGGATTGTACGAGGCCTGGATGTAGACCTCCTTGCCGCCCTTGCCGATGCGTTTGTATTCCGCCGCCTGATACTGCCCCCGGTTCAGGTCGGCCCAAAACTCGCGATATGCGGCACCATCGCGCTCCGAAGGCTCCACGAACATGCTATGATGTTTGCCTTTGACCTCGGCCAGGGTGTAGCCGAGCACATGCAGGAAATTGTCATTCGCGGTGATGATCGTGCCGTCCATGTTGAACTCGATCACAGCCTGCGACTTGCCGATCGCATCGATCTGGCCGGCTAGATCCGCGTTCCTGAGCTTCTGCGCGGTGACGTCGGTCGCGAACTTGACCACGCCGAACGGCTTGCCGGCGGTATCGAGCATGGGATTGTAGGTGGCGAGAATCCAGACCTCCTTGCCTCCCTTGCCGATGCGCTTGTATTCGCCGCCTTGATATTCGCCGCGATTGAGGGCCGTCCAGAACTCGCGATACGCCGCGCTGTCGCGCTGTGACGGCTCGACGAACATGCTGTGATGCCGGCCCTGGATCTCGTCGAGCCGATAACCCAGAACGTCGCAAAAGTTCTGGTTCGCCGTCACGACCGTTCCGTCCAGCTTGAACTCGATCACGGCCTGGGCGCGATCGATGGCAGCGATCTTGGAGCCGTCCGCCATGCTGCGCAGCTTTTTCGCGGTAATGTCGGTCGCGAACTTCACCACCTTCACCGGTCGGCGGTTGCCGTCGAGAACCGGATTGTAGGACGCCTCGATCCAGACCTCGCCGCCGCCTTTGGTGATCCGCTTGAATTCTGCGGCCTGGAATTCGCCGCGGTTGAGAGCCGCCCAGAATTCGCGATAGGCCGCGCTGTCCCGCTCGGCCGGCGCCACGAACATGCTGTGATGCTTGCCCTGGATCTCATCCAGCCGGTATCCGAGCGTATCGAGGAAGTTCTTGTTTGCCGTGATGATCGTGCCGTCCATGTTGAACTCGATCACGGCCTGCGAGCGGCTGATCGCGTCGAGCATGGCCTGTGCGTCACCCTTGGCGTGTCTGCGGCCGAACATTCTCTTTCCTCTCTAGGTCTGCTCTGCCGGGGTTTCGGCACATGCACGTCTGTCGATTTCCAGGACCTTGGTTCGCTGGGGCCAAACGCCGCCGCGAGGCCCGACTCTGGTCCAGAGTGAGCGGATCGTAGTCGAATCGAATTATCCAAGTATTTGTCCGATCCCCGACAGATCGGCCGTATGCTGCCGCTCCGATGACCCCGATACCCATCGCATTTGGCCGCTTGGTACGCCGTTGTTCCGAGCGAGCCATTGGACGACCCGGCGCAGACCACGGCCAGCCCCGCGAGGCCGCATTCTGTCCGTAACAATACGGGGTGTTCGGTTATCACCGCGAAAATCGTACGCCCCCTCGCGCCGGGACGTTGTCCGAACCGTGGAACTGAATGAAATTCGTGCTTGCCACGTGCCCTAACGCACGGCCTTGTGCTCACGCGCCTGACGATTGCACAAGGGTTGACCAGGTGGTGATGCCGATCGGGCGGAGGAGCTGTTTGGGTCAAATCTCATATCTCGATCGATATCCGCTGTTTCGCTCGCGTGATCGCGAGTTCGCGCGCGATCGCTTGTTCAGCATCTACGCCGTCGATCGTTTCGACAGCTCCGACTCCAGCTTCGGCATCGAGGCCAATCTTGCGCGGCTCAGCACCGCGGGGCTGGCGTTCTGCTCATATGCGGGCGCGGCGTCGGTGTCGTTTCCGGAATCGACGATCTACAGACAGTTCTTCTCGATCCAGGGCACTGCCGGATACAGGACTGCGCGAGGCCACCAGGCGATCGTCGCCTGGAGTCCCCTGATATCCGGGGATTCAAGACTGGATCTCGAATTTCCTGCCGGCTACTGCCAACTGGTGGTCAGGGTCGAAAGCGCGCCTTTGCACCAGCTGTTGAGAGCCATGCTCGGCGATGACAGAGATACGAATCTGACCTTTGACGAAGGCCCAACCGATCCTGCTGTCATGGCTCTCGTCCGCCAGGACGTTTTCAGGCTTGCCGGTGAGTTGCAGATGTTCGGAGCGGACTACTCGCCGATAGCCATCGCAGAGCTCGAGCGGAGCTTGATGATCCGGCTCCTGCTTGCAAATCGGCACAGCTTTAGCAGCCGCCTGCTGAATGCGCCCCAGCGAGTCAATCGTATGGTTGTCGATACCGTCGAGTCCTATATCGAGGCACATTGGGACGAGCCTCTGGACCTCGAGAAGATCGCCGCGGTCGCGGGGGTCAGCGTCCGGTCGATTTTCCGCGAGTTCTCGGAGTCGGGACGCGGATCACCCGGCCAGTTTGCCAAGCGCGTCCGACTTCAGCGGGCATCTGAACTTCTGCGACGGCCCGATGCCAACACAAGCGTCGTGTCGGTCGCCTTCAAATGCGGCTTTGGCAATCTGGGCCGCTTTGCCAGCGAGTACCGCCAGATGATGGGTGAGTTGCCCTCGGAGACGTTGCGGAACGCAAGGAAGACGTGAGCTTCCATGGGATCACGGACGCGCCTGCGTTACAATCGTATCGGACGTCGAGCGATGATATACGCGTTTGACAATGTGCATTGCGACGCCGGCCGTTTCATCGCGAGCCGCGCGATTCTCAAGCCGTGACGAATCCGATCCTCAACCGCCGGTTCTGCCGGCCCTTGTTGTCGACCTTGAGAATGCGGATGCGCCGCGCCTGCGCCGTCGAGACCAGGTGCGTGCCGCCGCAGGCCTGGCGGTCGAGGCCGTCGATGTCGACGATGCGGATCAGGCCGTCGGCCTGGCGTGGCGGGGCGACCGATTTGGCGCGAAACAGGCCCGCGGTCGCCTGCGCGTCGTCATAGGGCATGTCGAAGGCGCGTACCGGGCGATCGTCCGAGATCGCCGCGTTGACCGCGTCCTCCACCGCGCGCAGCTGCTCCGGCGCCACCTTGGGCAGGTCGAAGTCGACGCTGAACTCGTCGGTCTCGGTCATGCGGACGCCGGTCAGCAGCGCGCCGTCGAACAGGGTGTAGACGGCGCTGTTGACGAGATGCGCCACCGTGTGCTGCTCGCTCATGCGCTGCCGGAACGCCGGATCGACGTGCAGTTCGATCGCCCCGTCCGGGATGGCGTCATCACCGATCAGGTGCCAGATGCCGTCGGCGGTCGGCTCGAACCCGGTGACGACGCGGACGATCCCGTTCCACGCGATCGTGCCGCGGTCCGGCAATTGTCCGCCACCGCCGGGATAGAACGGCGAGCGCGCCACCAGCACCGCGCCGGGGCGCGCGTCGAGCGCGGTGATGTCGAGCTCCAGCACGTCGGGACGATCGACAGCGAAAGGGCGGGGCAGGAAGTCGGTCATGCAGAACGGCTCGCAATCGCATCGCCCGGATGAGCGGAGCGACGTCCGGGTTCATCGAGACGGCGCGTGAGGCCCCGCATATCGCTGCGCTCATGCGGGCCACGAAGCTACGACGATACGCAGCATCGCCGCGCTGCGCAAATGGCCGTTCCTGTCTCGGCCGCAGCGCCGGGTCTCAACGGCATGCGGCCACCGTGAACCACGCCATGCGAAACGCGCCATCGCCCAGGCGCAGGCACACGGTGTCGCCCGGCTGCAACCTTTCGTACAGCGCCTGCGCAACATGTGCATCGGTGGCTCGCGCGAACGGGCCCCACGGCTCGAGCGTCACCTGATGCGTGGCGAGCCGGCTGTGGCCGAGATGCTTGGCGAGCACACGGCTGCGCAGCAGCGCCGGCGCCGAGCGGTCGAGTGCGGTGTTGAACTGGCCAAGCGTCCCGAACGCATAGGCGGCGACGAAGAGAGCGGCGAGCAGCAGCCGCCAGCCGCGGCGGCGGAGCTGGGTTTCGAACCGCGCGGCGACGATGAGGAAAATGATCGCGACCGCGGTCGCGAAGGCTGTCAGCGGCAGCCAGTCGACGAGATTGATGTCCGACAGCGTGCGCGCGGCGAGCGTGCCGGCCGCCACGATGCAACCGGTGCCGAGATTGGCGCCGTAGCCGGAGCCGAGGCCGATGCGGAACCGCCCGGGAAAGCGCAAGGTGAGGATGAGCGCCACCAGCGGGATGACGGTGACGACCGCGATCAGCTGGCCGGCCGGAAAGCTCGGGAAGAGCGACCAGGCTGCGAGCCCGATTGCGAACAGCGAAAAGCCCAGGGCGATGCGCTGCGACGGCGCACCACTGCCGTCCCGGCTGTCGCTGTCGCCGGGCCTGTCGTCGCGCGGGTGGGGAGCGTTCATCACCAGATCCGTATCGAGGGTGTTTCCCGCTGATAGCGGAGGAGGGTTGACCGACGACGAATGCGCCGGCGATTTGACAGCGACGAGCCGGGTTGCGACTGTCCGCAGCCAGAGCAAGAAAGCCGCACCAGGAAACGCCAGGAACACCTCATGTCAACAGAGCATGTCGACGTGCTGATCGTCGGCGCCGGGCTTTCCGGCATCGCCGCCGCCTATCATCTGCAGCACAAGTGCCCGAGCAAGCGCTTCGCGATCCTGGAGGGGCGGGGCGCGATCGGCGGCACATGGGACCTGTTCCGCTATCCCGGCATCCGCTCCGACAGCGACATGTACACGCTCGGCTATTCGTTCAAGCCGTGGACCGATCCGAAGGCGATCGCCGACGGGCCGCAGATCCTGAAATACGTCCAGGACACCGCGACCGATAACGACATCGACCGCCACATCCGGTTCAACCATCGGGTCCGGCGCGCGTCGTGGTCGAGCGCGGACGCACGCTGGACCGTCGAGGCCGAGCGCCGGACGGAGCAGGGCACGGTCGAGACCGTGCGGATGACCTGCGGCTTTCTGTTCATGTGCTCCGGCTACTACCGCTACGAGTCGGGCTATCTGCCGGACTTCAAGGGCATGGCCGATTTCAAGGGCCGCATCGTGCATCCGCAGGCCTGGCCGGAGGATCTCGACTATGCCGGCAAGCGCGTCGTCGTGATCGGCTCCGGCGCGACCGCGGTCACATTGGTGCCGGCGATGGCCAAGTCCGCCGCGCATGTGACGATGCTGCAGCGCTCACCGACCTATGTGGTGTCGCGCCCGGCGCAGGACGCGCTCGCCAACAAGCTGCGCCGGCATCTGCCCGCTGGCCTCGCCTATCACCTGATCCGCTGGCGCAACGTGCTGTTCGGGATGTATTTCTTCCAGCTCAGCCGGCGCAAGCCGCAGCGGGTCAAGCAGCTGATCCTGGGCGGGGTGCGCGCCGCGCTGGGCCCCGATTACGACGTCGCCACCCATTTCACGCCGCGCTACAACCCGTGGGACCAGCGGTTGTGCCTGGTGCCGGATGGCGACCTGTTCAAGACCATTCGCGAGCAGCGCGCCTCGGTGGTGACGGCCGGGATCGAGACCTTCACCGAGCGCGGCTTGCGCCTTACCGACGGCCGCGAAATCGAGGCCGATATCGTGGTCACCGCGACCGGGCTGGTGCTGCAGGTGCTCGGCGGCATCGAGGTCGTCGTGGATGGCCGCACTGTCGATTTCGCCAAGACGCTCAACTACAAGGGCATGATGTATTCCGACGTGCCGAATCTGGCGGCGACGCTCGGCTACACCAACGCGTCGTGGACGCTGAAATGCGACCTCACCTGCGAATATGTCTGCCGGCTCCTGAACTACATGGACCGGCACGGCTATCGCCAATGCGTGCCGCACAATGACGATTCCACCGTTACGCCGCTGCCGTCGCTGAGCTTCAGCTCCGGCTATGTGCAGCGCGCGGTCGCCGACCTGCCGAAACAGGGCTCCAAGCGGCCGTGGCGGCTGTACCAGAACTACGCGCTGGATATCGTCTCGCTGCGCTTCGGCAAGGTCGACGACGGCGTGATGCGGTATTCGTGAGGGCAGGGGGGCACGAGCGGCGCTCGCCTCTATGACGTCAGCTTGGGGCGGCTCTCTCCACATCGTCATGGCCGGGCTGGATCCGGCCATCGATGTCGTTGGGCTTGGAAGAACGCGGATGCCCGGAACCGGTCCGGGGCATGACGGGTAAGCAACCAGCAGTTTTGCTTGGGCTTACCGCTCCGCCGCCCCCTCCCGCAGCGGCGCGCGGCTGAGATCGTTGCCGGCGGCGATCGCCTTCTGCATGAGGCGGACCAACTCCTTCGCCTCGGCCTCGCTGAGGCCGCGCACCATCAGCCGCTGCGCTGCCTCGACCGCCGGCGTGATCGCCTCCAGCGTCCTTCTCCCCTCATCGGTGATCAACAGCTCCCGTGACCGGCGGTCGCGCGCGCTCGCACGGCGGACGACGAGGCCCTTCTGTGCGAGCCGGTCGATCACTCCGGTGATCGTGGTGCGGTCATAGGCGATCAGGCCAGCGAGCGTGATCTGGTCGATGGCCGGGTTGGCCGCGATCGCCGCCAGCGCCGCATATTGCACCGGCGTCAGGTCGAAGCCGGCCGCTTCCACCTCCGCCAGGAACACCGCCACGGCGATCTGCTGAAACCGGCGCGCCAGGTGCCCCGGCATGTCCCGCATCTCGGTCAATTCGAATCTCCTGTTACCAGCTTGACAAGCATACTGATGATCAGCATACTGATCAATAAGAATGGCGAGGGAGGGTGGTCACGTGCAGTTTCATCTCAACGGCTTCCAGCCGGGCGATCCCGAGATCTTCGACGCGGCCGAACGTGTCGCGAGCGCCGGCGCGACCGGCCCGCTGCCGCCCGAGGCCGATGTCCTCATCGTCGGCTGTGGCCCCGCCGGATTGAACCTCGCTGCCCAGCTTTCCGCTTTTCCGGACATCAGGACCTGCATCGTCGAGCAGAAGCCGGGCCGGCTGCTGCTCGGCCAGGCCGACGGCATCGCCTGCCGCACCATGGAGATGTTCCAGGCCTATGGTTTTGCCGAGAAAGTGCTGAGGGAAGCGTGCTGGATCAACGAGACCACGTTCTGGAAGCCGAGCGACCAAGACAGCAAGCATATCGCGCGCAGCGGTCGCGTGCAGGACGTCGAGGACGGCCTGTCGGAGATGCCGCATGTCGTGCTCAACCAGGCTCGGGTCCACGATTTCTTCCTGGACGTGATGCGCCGTTCGGCCGCGAAGCTCGAGCCGCACTACGCGCGGCGACTGCGTGATCTGCGGATCGATCCGGCCGCAGGCGTCGACGCGCACGGCGTGACCGTCAGCTTCGATCGCATAGACCCGGAGCATGAAGGCCAGGTGGAGACGGTGCGCGCGCGCTACGTCGTCGGCTGCGATGGCGCGCGCAGCGTCGTGCGCAAGGCGATCGGCCGCGAACTGCACGGGGATTCCGCCAACCACGCCTGGGGCGTCATGGACGTGCTCGCCGTGACCGATTTTCCCGACATCCGCTTCAAATCGCTGATCCAGTCCGCCAAGGACGGCAGCCTGCTGGTGATCCCGCGCGAGGGCGGCTATCTCGTCCGGCTGTATGTCGAGCTTGCCAAGCTCGAGGTCGGCGAGCGCGTGGCCGGGCGCAACATCACCGTCGACGAGGTGATCGCCAAGGCACAGCGCATTCTCGCGCCTTATACGCTTCAGGTGAAGGAGGTCGCGTGGTGGTCGGTCTACGAGATCGGCCAGCGCATCACCGACAAGTTCGACGACGTGCCGGAGGCCGAGGTCGCAACGCGGCTGCCGCGCGTCTTCATCGCCGGTGACGCTTGCCACACCCACAGCCCGAAGGCGGGGCAGGGCATGAACGTGTCGATGCAGGACACGTTCAACCTCGGCTGGAAGCTCGCCGCCGTGCTGGGCAGGCGTTGCGCGCCGCAGCTCCTGCACAGCTACTCGTCGGAGCGGCGGGCCATCGCCCAGGAGCTGATCGATTTCGATCGCGAATGGTCGGGAATTCTTGCCTCCGCCGCCAAGCAGGGCGGCGCCGACGCGGCCAAGACGCAGGACTATTTCGTCCGTCACGGCCGCTACACGGCGGGCACCGCCACGCACTATCGGCCCTCCGTCCTCACCGGCGACGACACCTTCCAGCCGCTCGCCACCGGCTTCGTCATCGGCAAGCGCTTTCACTCGGCGCCGGTCATCCGGCTCGGCGACGCCAAGCCGGCGCAGCTCGGACATGTCGTGCAAGCCGACGGCCGCTTCCGCATCTTCGCTTTCGCGGCCGCGGAGGATCCGGCCGCGCCGGGGTCCGCGATCCGCCGCCTGTGCACATTCCTCAGCGAGGATTCGGCCTCGCCCGTGCGCCGCCACACCCAGGTGGGCGCCGACATCGACTCCGTGATCGATCTGCGCGCGGTGTTCCAGCAGGGGCATCGCGAACTCGCGCTCGAACGAATGCCGGAGCTGCTGCTGCCGCGGAAGGGCCGTTACGGTCTCATCGACTACGAGAAGATGTTCTGTGCCGATCTGAAGAGCGGCCAGGACATCTTCGCGATGCGCGGCATCGATCGCGCCGCGGGCTGCATCGTGATCGTGCGGCCCGATCAGTATGTCGCCGACGTCCTGCCGCTCGACGACGTCGGGAGGCTGTCGGCGTATTTCGACGGCGTGCTGCTGCCGGTCCGCTGAGGGTAAACGAAACCCAAATCCGGTCGCCGGATTTCCGGGCTTGGCGCTAGCCAGATCCCAAGGTTTCCTCGCTACAAACGAGGTCTCCGGATTGGACGATTGAGTGGGTGAGACGTCGAAATGTTGATGTTGGCGAACCGTCGCAAGAGTGAACGTCGGCTGTGCAGGAGGATCGCGAAGATTCACTATGGCAACGGCAGCCTGCCGCGGGACTGCACGGTCACGGATATTTCCGACGGCGGCGTCAAGGTGATCGCCGAATTCGTCGAGATTCCCCCGCAGTTCACCATCGTCTTCGCGCCCGACCATCAGCGCAAGTGCCGGCTGGCCTGGCGCATCGGCTGCGAGTTCGGCGCCGAATTCATCGATTGAGGCGGGCCGGCCGCGTCTGCTTAACGGGACCTTAGGGTTAATCTGCCAGCGTGCAGATCATCAGGTCTCGAAGTAGTTCAGTTGCATGCGTACGCGGCCCCTTCGCTCTCCCCCTCTCCTCCGGCCGGCTGCGTTCGCGCTGTCGTTCACGGCCGTGCTGCTCGGTCTCGGCGCCTGCCAGACCACCGATCTCAGCGAGGTCACGGGGGCACTGGGCGGCAATCCCGAAAAGAGCCGCGCTGCCGCCGCCGACCCGCGCGCCGAGATCGACCAGCTCCGCGAGCGCTTCCGCGCCAATCCCAACGATCCCGAGGTGGCGCTGCGCTATGGCAGCGCCCTGCGCGGCACCGGCCAGCGCTCGCAGGCCGTCGCCGTGCTCGAGCAGGCGACGATCGCCAATCCCGGCAACAAGGCGCTGCTGGCGGCCTTTGGCCGCGCGCTTGCCGACAATGGCAATTTCCAGCAGGCGTTCGACGTGCTCAGCCGCGCGCATTCGCCCGAGGATCCCGACTGGCGCATCCTGTCGGCGCAGGGCGCCACGCTCGACCAGATGGGGCGCAACGAGGAGGCCCGGCAATACTACATGACGGCGCTGAAGATCGCCCCTGACGATCCTTCCGTGCTGTCCAATCTCGGTCTCTCCTATGCGCTCTCGAACGAACTGCCGAAGGCCGAGGAGCAGTTGCGCAAGGCCAGCGCGCACCCCGATGCCAGCCCGCGGGTTCGGACCAATCTCGCCGTCATCGTCGGCCTGCAGGGCCGGATGAGCGAGGCCGAGAGCATCGCGCGTTCGGGGCTGCCGCCGGAGCAGGCCAGCGCCAGCGTCGCCTATGTCAAGCGCATCCTGGAGCGCCGCAAGATCGCGCAGCGCGAGCTGTCGCCGCGCCGCGACCGTCCGGTGGCCGGCGAGCCCGACAAGGCGCTGGCGCGGGCACTCAGCCGGTCCGACGACTAGAGCATGATCCGGAAAAGTGGAAGCCGGTTTTCCCTCGCGACAAACGCCAAAGGCGTTTGCGCGGAGATCATGCTCAAACACGGAGATGAGATCCTGATGCGAGTCCCTGGGATCGCATCATGATCTCAGGCGCTATTTCGCGCCGAGCAGTTTCGCGATCGGCGCCAGCAGCGAGCCGCGCTGCGGCTTGTGATCGATCCGTCCCGTGAGCCGGTTCGCGATGTCCTGGAACAGTTTTGGCGTGCGGCTCAGCCCCGATATCTCCGCGATCATCTGGCCGTTGTTGGCGGCGGTGCCGAACAGTTTGCAGTCGAACGGGATGACCGCGACCGGCTCGGCCTCGACGGTCTTGGCGAAGCGCTTCAGGTCGATCTCCGGCCGCTTGGGCATGCCGACCTGGTTCAGGCAGTACAGCGGCGGCCGGTCGTTGGGACGCGAGGCCTTGAGCACGCCGAGCAGGTTCTTGGCGTTGCGCAGGTTCGCCAGATCGGGCTCGGCGACCACGAGGATGTCGTCGGCATTGATCAGCGCATGCCGCGTCCAGGCCGACCATTGGTGCGGCACGTCGAGCACGATGCATTGCTGGGTCATGCGCAGGGTGTCGAAGATCGCGTCGAACGCGTCGGCGCCGAAATCATAGACGCGGTCGAGCGTCGCGGGCGCGGCGAGCAGGTTGAGATTTTCGGTGCATTTGGCGAGCAGGCGCTCCATCAGCGCCGTATCCGGCCGGTCCGGCTGGAACACGGCGTTGGCGATGCCCTGCAGCGGATCCTGGTTGTAGTCCAGCCCCGCGGTGCCGAACGCCATGTCGAGATCGATCACGACCGAATCCAGCGTCAGGTCGCGCGCCATGCTCCAGGCGACGTTGTGGGCGACGGTGGAGGCGCCGACGCCGCCCTTGGCGCCGACCACGGCGATGATGCGGCCGGTGATGACGGCCTCTGAGGCCGAGAACAGGCTGCAGACCGAGCGGATCACGTCGATGGTCTCGACCGGGCCGAGCACGTAGTCGTTGACGCCGCGCCGGACCAGCTCGCGATAGGCGACGCCGTCGGACGGGCTGCCGATCAGCACCACGCGGGTGCCGGGATCGCAGACGCTGGCGAGATCGTCGAGGCCGCCGAGAATGTCGCCGCCGGGCCTGGTCTCGATCACGATGACGTTCGGCGTCGGCTGCGAATGATAGGTCTCGATGGCGCGCGGCATGCCGCCCGCCTTGATCGTGATGTGCGCCTTGCCGAGCCGGCGGTCCTGGCTCGCGGCGAGGATCGCGGCCGAGGTCTGGTCGGTTTCGCAGAATGCCTGCACCGAGACGCGCGGCACCGGCGCGATGTGATCGTCGAGGGCCGGGCCGGTGGGGCCGGGCTGCTCATCCTGGCTCTGACGGGACGCGTTGATCATTTGCCTGTATCGCTGAGCTTGGCCTTGTCGGACTCCGGATACGCCACCGCCGTCGACTCGCCCTTGCGGTACTTCTCGAACAGCGCGGAGCGGCGCGGCGTGTAGGCGGCCATCTCCGAGCGCGGCTGCTCGAGATCGGCCGGGTTGTCGATCATCGCAGCGAGGTTGCGCTGCGTGGCGCAGCCGAAATTCTGATAGTGCTGGTTGCTGCTGTAGCCGGGATTGCTGAAGTTCGGCCCGAGGTCGTCGGGCCACAGCCCGCAGGGACCGGCGACGGCGGCGATCTTCGGATAGCTCAGCCGGATGACGGCGAGCTGCCGCGGATCGTCGGGCATGGTGTTGCGCAGGGTGATCGCGTGCGAGGGAACGCCGCCGGCGGTCAGCACGGCGCGGATCTCGCGGTAGGCGTCGGCCGCGGCGCGCGCATTCGACGTGCCCGTCGGCACCTCCGCCATGATCCCGCCGGTGCCTTCGCGCAGCCATGAGCGCGCGAGCCCCGCGACATCCACGCGCTGCTGGTAGGTCAGGCCGCCGCGGCCGCTGCCGATGAAGACGACGGTCGACTGCCGGCCTTCCTCGATCGCGATCGGATGGCGGATCTTGTAGTCGTCCGGGATCGTCGCGACGACCTCACCGGTGGTGGTGTTGCAGGCGCCCAGCGTGAGCGCCAGCCCCGCGATGGCGACGATCCGGCGCAGCGCGCGCCTGCCGTCTGGTATGGATGTTGCCGACATGATCGTTCCCCCGTGCCCCGTCGTCCCGCAATCTCAGTCGATGATGAAGCCGAAGCCGGCCGGCTGCCCCGTGGCCGCGTCGACCCTGGCGGCGATGCCGTACAGCCGGTTCATGCGGCCGAGCAGCGCCGACTCTGAGTCGGTGGCCGGCGCGAAGCCGTCGTCCGGACGCGACAGCTCCTTCTGGGCGACGGCGCGCACGACATAGGGCGTCACCAGCACCATCAGCTCGGTCTCGTTGTTGACGTAGTCCTGGCTGCGGAACAGCTGGCCGAGCACCGGCAGCTGGTTGAGCCCGGGCAGGCCGTTGATCGCCTGCTTGGTCTGGTTCTGGATCAGGCCGGCCATCGCCATCGAGCCACCGGAGGGGATCTCGACCGTCGTCTCGGCGCGGCGGGTGCGGATCGCGGGGATCGTCACCGACGAGGTCGAGGCCGAGGTCAGCGCATAGGAGACCGTGATCGCGTTGTCGTTCGACAGCTCCGACACCTCCGTCATCACCCGGAGGCTGATGCGGCCTTCGCCGAGCACGACGGGCGTGAAGTTGAGCGAGATGCCGAACTTCTTGTAGGTGATCGACGTGCTGCAGACCCGCGTGGTGGGATCGCAGGAATAGCCGCCGGGAATCGGGAATTCGCCGCCCGCGATGAAGGTCGCGGATTCGCCGGAGATCGCGGTCAGGTTTGGCTCGGCGAGCGTCTTGACGACACCGGCCGTCTCCATGGCGCGCAGCGTCGCCGAGACCGACGACAAGCCGCCGCCGGTGGCGGAAAGGCCGTTGGGGCCGACCAGCGACTTGCCATAGGCGGTGAACGGGTTGGTGTTGTTGAAGTTCACCACCGCGGTGCCGTAGTTCAGGCTGGCGCTGAGATCGATGCCGAGCTGCTTGACGATCTCGCGCCGGACCTCCGACACGTTGACCTTCAGCATCACCTGATCGCGGCCGCGCACGACGATCGAGTTGACCACCTTGTCGGCACCGCCGACGAGGCGTGCGGCGATCTCGCCGGCCTGCTGCGCCTCGACCGGGCTCGACACCGATCCGGTCAGGATCACGCCTTCGCCGACGCCGTCGATCTTGACGCCGGGAATGCTCTGGCTCAGCGCCTGGCGCACGCCGTTGAGATCGCGCTTGATCGCGATGTCATAGGCGGCGACCTGCTGTCCCTCGCCGTCGAAGAACACGACGTTGGTCTGGCCGACTGCGGCGCCGATGATGTAGGCGCGCCGGGCCGAACGGACGACCGCGTTGGCGACCTTGGGATCGGCGACCAGCACGTCCTTGACGTCCTGCGGGAAGTCGACGACCACCGACTTGCCGATGCCGAGCGAGAGGAAGCGCACCTTCGACGAGCCGACCGAAACCACCGGCGTCTCCGGCCTGTCGTCGGCCGCCTTCACCGGCGTCAGCGCCGGATTGAGCGCAAGCCCGATCACGGCGGATGTCGATAGCGCGCGGACGACCCACGTCCCGAACTTTGCGCGTTGATGCCCACCCATCATCTTCCTCGTCCTTTCGGTCACTTCTGCGCCGTCAGCGAGCTCGTGATCCCATAGCGAATGATCTCGATGGCGCTGCCCCGTCGCGCCATCTGCTGCTGCTGTTGCTGCGCCTCGGTCTTGTTGCCGTCGGCGGCGTTCACGTCGGCGATGCTGCGCAGCGCCAGCGCCAGCGAGCCGGCCTGTCGCGCGCGCGCCAAAGTCTCGGCCTGCTCGGGCCTGAGCTCGAGCGTCACCGTCTTGCCGACGACGGTGTTCTGGCCTTCCTTCTCCTTCGGCGCCTGATCGATCGCGAGCACGCGGACGTTGGAGAGAATGATCTCGGAGCTGACGAAGTCGGCGGCGCCGGGCTTGTCAGGGTTCTTGTCGCGCTTCGACAGGATGACGTCGACGCGGTCGTTCGGCAGGATGAAGCCGCCCGCGCCGGTCTCGGGTGAGATCTCGGTGGAGATCGCGCGCATGCCCGCGGGCAGGATCGCCGCCATGAAGCCGGAGCCGTCCGCCTTCACCAGCTTCTGCTCGCGGATCGGCTCGCCGATCACGAACGGCGAACGGGCGATGGTGCCGACCAGCTGATTGGCCGCCTCGGGACGGTCGCCGCGCCGGATGAAGATGTTGCTCGCGGCCTCGGGCCAGGTCTGCCAGATCAGGTCGCCGGGCTTGATCGCCTGTCCGAGCCCGATGTCGGTCTTGGCGACCAGCACCTCGACCGTCGGCAACTGCACGACCGGCGCCACGGGCGCCTGCCGCTGGCCGTCGGAATTGCTGACCAGATAGGCCGCAACGCCGCCCGCGCCGAGAGCGATGGTTAACACCACGATGCGTGCGGTCATCATACGCGTGACTACTCTGCTTACTCATACGCCCGGGGCGACGCGCGAGCCGACTGACAGCCGTCCCCCTCACTTACGACTAAGCGGCAATAGTATAAGCGAAATTGAACGGCATGGGCTGCAGCAGCTGCCGTGCCGACCGATTGCGCAAGTGGTGAACAGGTTGTTAGCAAGCAAATAGCGAAACGACGCGAATGTGTTAGCTGTTTGCTCGCAGCGCGGTTGCGCGCGCTGATAGTTGCTCACCAGATTGAATGAAATTGTGAGTTGCAGCCGCGCCTCGGTGGTCGCGCGTTAGGATGAATCATTGACTAATCACGTTGGACGCGAACGCACGCTCATCGTGAGACGGTGTGCGTCGTGGCGCGATGGCGCCGCGGCTGATGCGATCAGCCGCTCGTACCCGCGACGAACAAGTGCCGCGCCGCACCGTAGTCCGACGGGCCGGCATTTTTAGAAAGCAGAAACGGGTTGGACATACGATTCCGTTGAGCGGGATTTCCGTCTCGGATTCAGATTTCCTCAACAATTTGCGCGCACGGTCCGGGCATGGCGGCTCTGCCCAATTTGATTTAGTTCGACCGAAAATGCACGCAGAAATTGTAACAGGCATATCGTGCCGCGGCGTCGGCCGGGCCATCGTCGGGGACAGCATGGGTTCGGGAGGAGACGTGCAATGTCGGTTGCTCGATTCCTGAAGCAGCGCGCGGTCAGGATTCAGACGGTCGGGTCCTACACGCTTCCGAACTGGTATTCCCCTGAAGGACGGCTGCGGTCTTTCGCATGCCGCACCACGCGGGTGTCGCCGTTCCGCGCGCTGCTCGAGGTGCCCGTGGTCGGCAAGGTCGGCGATCGCCTGACCTCGTATTTCCGCGACTTCGGCAAGTTCGAAGGCGAGATCAGCGACACCGTGCATGGCGGCTTTCTGCTCGAGCTGGAGATGACGCGCGCCGAGCGCGCCAAGCTCGCCGAGAAGCTGGTCTGGCTGGAGAAGAAGCAGAAGGATCCGTCGATCCGCGATTCCCGCCGCGATGCGCGCTTCGTGCCGAACTCGCCGCATTCGGCGCTGACGCTCGCCGACGGCAGCTGCATCCCGTGCTTCGTGATCGATGCCTCGATGTCGGGCGCCGCGGTCTCGGCGGAGATCCAGCCGGAGATCGGCACGCCGCTGGCGGTGGGCAGTTGCATCGGCCGTGTCATCAGGCATTTCCCCGACGGCTTCGCCGTCCGCTTCGTCGACCAGTTGCCAGGCGCCAACGAGCTCGAACGGCGGGTCATCACACCGCCGGTGCGCCCGATGCGGCGGCAGCTCGTGGTGCACGGCGATGACCGCCTGATCGGGGCGCCGGAGGACTTCTTCCTGGTGTGACGGCGGCGCTCCTGCGGCGCTCGACGGCGGCCGCTCCGGCCTGCGCGGTTTCGCGTATGGAGCGGCGGCAGGAATCGCGGCATGGGAACCGGCGGCCGTCCGCACGGTTAACGCGATGTTAATCGGCATCGTGACAGCTTGCGCGTGCCGGGTGCATTGCCAGGAGGACCAGTCCCATGGAGGCCCAGAAGACCGCGGTGGATGCCATCGTCGTCCTGACCGGCTGTGACCGCGACGCGGTAGCCGCCTTCATCCGCCGCATGTATCTGGCGGGCGTCCGGGACCCCAAGCGGCTGACCTTCAAGGGCCTGCAGGAGCTGACGCGGGCTTAGCGCGATCGCGAGCCGGGGCCGGCGGCTGTTGCAGCCGGGTCACGCCGCAGAACTTTCAACCCCGATTCCCGTTCACAACCCTCGTGCGAAGGGATGCGGCCGGTCGCGCTTGCGGCTAAATTGAGGCGCTTGGCCGGCATCAGAGCACCCCTTCGATCTCGCCCAGAAGGCGACACATCTGCGCAACACGCTCTGAGCGGCCGGATCATGGGTCCCGGACATGCTCAGACAGCTCTTCGCGCCACAGCTCATCGGCCTCTACATCCTGATCGGGGCCACCATCTACGTCCACTTCCGCGGCAAGCAGCGGCTGCGCTTCGCCCGCCAGCTCGGCGACCACTCCACCTATCTCGCCCCCTACAACGTGCTGATGTATGCCGGCTCGGCTGTGCCCAACACGCCGGTGATCCCGGTGGAGCAGTTTCCGGAGCTCTCGAGGCTCACCGACAACTGGCAGGAGATCCGCGAGGAGGCCGTGCGTCTGTTCGACGAGGGCTTCATCCGCGCCGCGGCGGCGAACAACGACTGGGGCTTCTACTCGTTCTTCAAGAGCGGCTGGAAGCGCTTCTATCTGAAATGGTACGACGACTTCCTGCCGTCGGCGCGCACGCTGTGCCCGAAGACGGTCGAGCTGCTGAACGCCATCCCGAACGTCCATGGCGCGATGTTCGCGATGCTGCCGCCCGGCGGCAAGCTCGGCGCCCACCGCGATCCCTTCGCCGGCTCGCTGCGCTATCACTTGGGGCTCGTCACCCCGAACTCCGACAAGTGCCGTATCCTGGTCGACGGCGTGCCCTGCGTCTGGCGCGACGGCGAGGCCTTCATGTTCGACGAGACCTTCATCCACAGCGCCGAGAACGCCACCGACGTCAACCGCATCATCCTGTTCTGTGACGTCGAGCGCCCGATGAAGCTCGGCTTCATCGCGGCGATCAACCGCTGGGTCAGCCACCACATCGTCAAGGCCTCGGCGACGCAGAACGTCGAGGGCGAGCATGTCGGCGTGCTGAACAAGGTGTTCGGCAAGCTGTACGAGTTTCACCTCGCGACGCGGAAGGTGAAGGCGTGGAACAGGACGGTGTACTATGCGGCGAAGTACACGCTGACGGTGGCGATCGTCGGGGCGATCGTGGTGTCGGCGTTTCGGTGAGGGGCGGAGTAGGGCGGATTAGCGGAGCGTAATCCGCCGCTTCTTCTCCGCGGAGGGACGGCGGATTACGCCTTCGGCTAATCCGCCCTACGCGTTCCTGTATGAGCTTCATCTGGCCACGCGGAAGGTGAAGGCGTGGAACAGGACGGTGTATTATGCGGCGAAGTACACGCTGACGGTGGCGATCGTCGGGGCGATCGTGGTGTCGGCGTTTCGGTGAGGCACCGAGCAGGGCGGATTCGCGGAGCGTAGTCCGCCATCCTTCATCGCGAAAAGTGGCGGATTACGCCTTCGGCTAATCTGCCCTACGCTTGCTCTATCCAGAATTCGTGATTGTAAATTTCCTTCGTCATTCGCTTTTAGCTGTCATCCAAAACAGTGCCGCCGAGCCGACGTTGCAGTGTGTGCAACACATTCAATACTCGATCACCCTCAGAGAAGTGGCGGCCGCTAATGTCCGCTTGGACGCAAATCACGCCATCTTCGTTCTTGTCAATGTTGAAATATGCAATCGGATCGCCTGTGTCCGAAGTGAGCAGCCAGGGATATGTTTGGCCGGGTAGCACTTCCAATAGTGCGGATCGAGCTTCTTCCTCGTCCAGCAGACCTTCGAGGAAATAGCTCTTCAAGTTAAATCTCGCGATGATCGTTGTGGAATAGAGAACTCATGATGACGCCATCGAACATGGTGCGCCATTCGCCTCAAGCGATTTCGGTGATCTGTCGCCGGTTCAATCTGCTCCGTTATCAAGCTCTGCGCAATCCAACCCGTCGGGCAAATCACATCCCTCACCTGGAATCCTGTCAAGATATTCCGAAAAACATAAATCGCTTCCCCGCTTACCCAAATCAGCATTACTCTCCCGCCCATCCCGTTGCACGGTAGGGGACGGTTCGCGGTCGTCACGGACGTTGGCAAGGGGATGCGGTGGACGCGGGCGGCGGCGTGTGATGAGCACGGACGAGCGCTTGGCTCGCGGACGGTGAAGGCGCGTGGTTCTGATACTCCGACGCTAGTATCCAGCGTAATGCGCGAAAGCGCATTGCGCGACATGGTGGCCAGAAAGCCCGGTGCACCAGGAAGAGCGCGCTATAGCCTGTTAAAACCATCGCGCGGGGAAGGCCGGGTGTGTTCGGCCAGACCTGTGGTGACTGCCGCCTGCTTTTTTTCTGCAGGCGGGCCACGGGCGCGGCCAGCGCCCGGCCTTCCCTGCGCCCTCCATCTGGAGAGGGCGGGAATTGGAGCATCACTCGGGCGCGGAATGCGTCGCGAGAAGGTGGGTGCTCGTCTCAGCCTGAACGCTGTTTGAGATTGTGGATCAGTGTAGCCGCAAGGGCGGTGCCCACCCTCCCCTGGAGGGGGAGGGTCGCTCGCGCGCGAAGCGGGCGAGCGGGGTGGGGTGATCTCTCCACGCGCACCGGTGCCAGAGGAGAGATCACCCCACCCCGCCTCACGTGTCGCTGCGCTCCTCGTGAGGCGACCCTCCCCCTCCAGGGGAGGGTGATCCGGTGCTTGGCTGCGATTGGGCTTCAATGAGGAAAGCCGTGCAGGGCGCGGAATGCGTCGCGAGAGCGTGGGTGCTCGTTCCTGAATCAGCTATGCAGCCGTTGAGATTGTGGATCAGATAATGTCGCAAAGCAGGTCTCACCCTCCCCTGGAGGGGGAGGGTCGCTCGCGCGCGAAGCGGGCGAGCGGGGTGGGGTGATCTCTCAGCGGGCGCCGTTGCGAGCGGAGAGATCACCCCACCCCGCCTCACGTGTCGCTGCGCTCCTCGTGAGGCAACCCTCCCCCTCCAGGGGAGGGTGATCCCGGTGCTTGGCTGCGATTGGGCGCCAGACCAAAAAAAGCCGCGCAGAGCGCGGCTTTTTGGAAGTGTTGCGAGGACCGTGGGCGCGTCGGCTTACGCCGCCGCAGGCCCGATCGAGACCTTCAGCGTGCCCACGCCGTCGACGCCGCATTCGATGGTGTCGCCGGGGACGATCGCGGCGACGCCGGCCGGAGTGCCGGTCATGATGATGTCGCCGGCGGCGAGCTCGACCTGCTGGGAGAGCTTCCAGATGATCTCCGGCACGTTCCAGATCAGCTCGGAGAGGTCGCCGCTCTGGCGCTCGGTGCCGTTGACCGACAGCCAGATCTTGCCCTTCGACGGGTGGCCGATCTTGGACGCGGGCTGGATCGCCGAGCAGGGCGCGGAATGGTCGAACGACTTGCCGACCTCCCAGGGGCGCTGCATCTTGCGGGAGGCGAGCTGCAGGTCGCGGCGGGTGAGGTCGATGCCGACGGCGTAGCCGTAGACGTGGTCGAGCGCCTTGTCGGTCGGAATGTTGAGGCCGCCGCTCTTCAGCGCGACCACCAGCTCGACCTCGTGATGCATGTCCTTGGTCAGCGGCGGGTAGGGGATCACGGCGCCGTCCGGCTCCAGCATGTCGGCGTGCTTGGCGAAGAAGAACGGCGGGTCGCGCTCGTCATTGCCCATCTCGCGGATGTGCTCGAGATAGTTGCGGCCG
Source organism: Bradyrhizobium sp. HKCCYLRH1030 (assembly GCF_051168395.1). Taxonomy (NCBI): domain Bacteria; kingdom Pseudomonadati; phylum Pseudomonadota; class Alphaproteobacteria; order Hyphomicrobiales; family Nitrobacteraceae; genus Bradyrhizobium; species Bradyrhizobium sp. HKCCYLRH1030. The sequence continues at coordinate 176,824 of NZ_JBNPUY010000003.1, forward strand.
ACGCACCAGATGCGGCGGACCGGAAAGACGCCGGCTTCGCCGACGACGGGAAGCGAAGGCTGCGGGAAGGCCGGGATGACGGTGGAGGCGCTCATGAAATGGATCTCGGGTGCGGTGAAATAAGCGGGTCAGGACGTCGCGGTCATGGGGATGACGTTCGGCCCCATGTCGCGCTGTTGCAGGCGGAAGAACGAAGCATAGCGGCCGCCACGGCGCAACAGATCGTCATGCCGGCCGCGCTCGACGATCTCGCCGGCTTCGACCACCAGGATGGCGTCGGCGTTCATGATGGTGTGCAGGCGATGCGCGATGACGATGGTGGTGCGGTTCTGGCAGAGATGCTCGATCGCCTCCTGCACCTGGCGCTCGGATTCGGAATCCAGCGCCGCGGTGGCCTCGTCGAGCAGGATGATCGGCGCGTTGCGGATCAGCGCGCGGGCGACCGCGATGCGCTGGCGCTGGCCGCCGGAGAGCTGGGTGCCGTGCTCGCCGACCGGCGTGTCGTAGCCGAGCGGGAAGCTCATGATGAAGTCGTGCGCGCAAGCCGCCTTCGCCGCCTCGATGATCTCGGCCTCGGTCGCGCCCGGCTTGCCGAAGGCGATGTTGGCGCGGATCGAGTCGCGGAACAGGTAGACGTCCTGGCCGACATAGGCGGCCTGCTCGCGCAAGCTACGGCGCGAGACCTGCGCGATCGACTGGCCGTCGATCAGGATGTCGCCCGCGGTCGCCTCGTAGAAGCGCAACAGCAGCGCCAGCACCGTCGACTTGCCGCCGCCGGACGGGCCGACCAAAGCGGTGACCTTGCCGGGCTCGGCCGTGAAGCTCATGCGGTTGAGCACCGGCTCGTTGTCGCGATAGGCGAAGGAGACGTCGCGCAGCTCGATCCTGGCCTGCGTCAGCTTCAGCGCCGGCTTGTCGTCGTCAGGCTGCTCGCTGGCGGGGCTGTCGACCACTTCGAGCAGCATGCGGGCGCCGACGAGCTGGCTGTTGAGATCGATGTTGAGCCGCGCCAGCCGCTTGGCCGGCTCGGTCGCCATCAGGAAGGCGGTCATGAACGAGAAGAACTGGCCGGGCGTGGCGTTGAGCGCGACCACGGCATAGCCGCCATACATCAGGCAGCCGGCGACGGCGAAGCCGCCGAGCATCTCCATCAGCGGGTTGGAGCGGTTGGAGACGCGGGCCATCTTGTTGGCGTTGCGCTCGACCACCGCGATGTTCTCGTCGATGCGCGCGCGCATCGCGTCCTCGAGCGTGAACGCCTTGACGGTGCGGATGCCCTGCAGCGATTCCTGCATGGTCTCGAGGATGTCCGCATTGCCGGTAAACTGGCTGTGGGCGAGGCCCTTGATGCGCTTGACCAGCTTGCGCAGCACCAGCATGGCCGGCGGCACGACGACGAGGCCGAGCAGCGACATCCAGGGGTCCTGCGCGACCATCACGGCGATCATGCTGATCAAGAGCAGCAGGTCGCGGCCGATCGCGTTGATCAGCATGGTCAGGACGTCGGTGATGGACTTGGCGCCGGCGGTGAGGCGTGCCAGGAACTCCGACGAATGCCGCTCTGAGAAGAAGCCGATGCTCTCGCTCATCAGCTTCGCGAACAGCGCGCGCTGGTTGTTGGCGAGGATCGCGTTCGAGATCTTCGACAGGATCACCGCATAGCCGTAGGTCGAGACGCCCTTGACGAACAGCAGCAGCACGGTGACGCCGGAGAGCACCGCGATGCCGGGGATGCTCTTGTCGACATAGGCCTTGTTGATGACCTGGCCGAGGATGTAGGCGGCGCCGGCGCTGGCGCCGGCCGAGACCGCCATCAGCGCGAAGGCGGTGAGATAGCGGCGCCAGTAGAGGATGCCCTGTTCCATCACGAGGCGGCGGATCAGGATCGCGGCGCCATAGGGATCGTCGGTGATCTTCTTCGGAAATTCGGCCATTCTGGTCCCTGGCCGCCGGGACAAATCGCCGGGCGGACAGCAGTGCTTGCCCGCTCGGGGCGGCTTTTTCAAGCCCCCCGGCGTCCGGCTAAGTCGTTGATTCTAGGCCGAGGCCCGCTGCAGCGTGCCGCTGTGGCGTTCCAGGAACAGTTTCTCCTCCCAGGCCAGCGCATGGGCGGCGATCGTTTCCAGATCGTCATAGATCGGCGTCCAGTCGAGCAGCGCCTTCAGACGGCTGGTGTCGGCGACCATGCTCATGATGTCGCCGGGGCGCCGCGGCGCGTATTGGACGGGAATGGCGCGGCCGGAGACGCGCCGGACGGCCTCGATGGTCTCGAGCACGGAATAGCCGCGGCCGTACCCACAATTCAGCGTGACCGAGCTGCCGCCGGCGCGCAGATAGGCCAGCGCGGAGCGGTGCACCTGGGCGAGATCGCAGACATGGATGAAATCGCGGATGCAGGTGCCGTCGGGGGTCGGATAATCCGTGCCGTAGACGTCGATCTTGGCGCGCTGGCCGGTGGCGACCTCCATCGCGATCTTCATCAGGTGCGTCGCGCCGACGGTGGCAAGCCCGGCTCGTCCGAACGGATCGGCGCCGGCGACGTTGAAGTAGCGCAGCACCACGTAGTTGAGGTCATGTGCCGAGGCCACGTCGTGCAGTATGATCTCGGCCATCAGCTTCGAGGTGCCGTAGGGCGAGGTCGGACGGGTCGGCGCGCTCTCAGGCACCGGCACCTCGTTCGGATTGCCGTAGACGGCCGCGGTCGAGGAGAACACGAAGCGGCTGACGCCGCGCTTGACCGCCGCATTCAACAGGCTGCGCGTGGTCATGGTGTTGTTGCGGTAGTAGAGCAGCGGATCGCGCACCGATTCCGGCACCACGACCGAGCCCGCCAGATGGATGATGCTGTCGACGCCGTGCTGGCCGATGACGCCGTCGACGAGATTTTCATCGCCGGCATCGCCGATGAACAGCGGCACGCCGTCGGGCACGAAGGCGGAAAAGCCGCTCGAAAGGTTGTCGATCACCACGACGCTTTCGCCGGCTTCCGCCAGCGCGAGCACCATGTGGCTGCCGATATAGCCGGCGCCGCCGGTCACGAGCACGGTCATTGTTTGACGCGATCCCTGTTTGTTTCCGGCAGACTAACGCCCGCGAAATGAACGACCTGTTGCGTGCATAGCGAACTGGCGGCGATGCTTAATGTTGCGTATAGGGAACCGCTGCAATTGGAGTTGAGTGTGCAAGCCGAGCCGTTTTCCGCCGCAGATCTCGACGTGATCGTGCCCAACCTGCACCGGCGCTATTCCGGCGTGACGGCGACCAACCGGATGGTGGCGCCGAAGCTGGCGAGGCTGGTGCGCGCGGCGTGGCTCGGCTCCTACGCGCCCGAAGGGATCGCGCGGATGCGCGCGAGCGATCTGTTCAAGTTGTGGGGCCGGCGGCGGCCGCTGATCTGGCATGCCCGTCGCAACGACGAGATGATCGTCGGCGTGATCATGCGGGCGCTCGGCTGGCCGTTGAAGCTGGTGTTCACCTCGGCCGCGCAGCGCCATCACAGCTGGATCACGCGCTGGCTGATCCGCCGCATGGATGCGATCATCGCGACCAGCGACATCTCGGCGTCCTATCTGAAGCGCGAAGCGACGGTGGTGACGCATGGCGTCGACACCGACGTGTATTCCCCGCCGGCGGATCGCGCCGCGGCCTTCGCCGAGAGCGGACTGCCGGGCAAATTTGCCATCGGCTGCTTCGGCCGCGTCCGCGCGCAGAAGGGCAGCGACGTGTTCGTCGCGGCGATGTGCCGGCTGCTGCCGCGTTTTCCGGATTTTTCCGCGGTGCTGGTCGGCGCCGTGACGCCGGAGCAGATGCCGTTCGCGAGCGAGCTGAAGAAGCAGATCGCCGCCGCGGGCCTGGAGCAGCGCATCGTCATCACCGGCGAGCTTGACATCGCCGACGTGCAGCGCTGGTACCAGCGTCTCACGATCTACGCCTTCACCTCGCGCAACGAAGGTTTTGGTCTCACGCTGATCGAGGCGATGGCGGCAGGAGCGGCGCTGGTCGCGGCGCGCGCCGGCGCGGCGGAGATCGTGGTTGAGGATGGCGTCACAGGCGTGCTGGTCCCGCCCGGCGACGTCGATGCGCTGGTCGCAGCGCTCGAGCCATTGATGCGGGATCCGGATGCCGCACAGACAATGGGCGCGCGGGCCCGGACGCGCGTGGTGGAGAAATTCAGCCTCGAGGCCGAGGCCGACAAGATCGCAGCCGTCTATCGCCGGCTGGTCTGAGCGATGATGTCGGTGACGAACGCGTCGAGGTCGCCGCCCGCAAACAGGAAGCCGGGCAGGCCGGCCGCCTCTGCGGCGGCGATGTCGGAGGCGCGGTCGCCGATCACGAAGCTGCCCTCGCGCCTGACGGGCCAGTGCTGCATCAGGTCGAGGATCATGCCGGGCGCCGGCTTGCGCCAGGGATGCTCGCGCAGATAGCGCTCGACGGAGCCTTCGGTGTGGTAGGGGCAATAGCGGACGTCGTCGATCACAGCCCCCTGCGCCGCGAGCTCGGCCCGCATCCAGTCGTGCAGGTCCGTGACGTCATCCTCCGAGAACAGCCCGCGCGCCACGCCGGACTGGTTGGTGAACAGGAACACGTGATAGCCGGAGTCATTGAGCCGCCGGATCGCCTGCGCCACGTTCGGCATCCAGCGGATGCGATCGGGCGAGCCGATGTAGTTGTCGTCGTGATTGATGACGCCGTCGCGGTCGAGAAACGCCGCCGGCTTGAGCTGAGCGGTCGTCATCTAGCCCTCGTCCTGCATCAGCGCCGCCTCGATCATCTCGCAGATGCCATGCGCCGTCGCGAGATGGATCTGCTGGATCAGCGGCGTGTCGTCGCTCGGCGCCACCAGCAGCTCGTCACACAATTCGCCCATCGGGAGGCCCTTGGCGCCGGTGAAGCCGACCGTGACCAGTCCGCGCTCGCGCGCCTTGCGCAGCGCGTTGAGGATGCTCGGCGAGCGGCCGGAGGTCGAGATCGCCAGCAGCACGTCGCCCGGTGTACCGAGCCCTTCGACCTGGCGGGCGAAGACGTGATCGAAGCCGTAGTCGTTGCCGATCGCCCGTCAGCGCCGAGGTATCGGTCGTCAGCGCGATCGCGGCATAGGCGGGCCGCTCCTGCCTGTAGCGGCCGACGATCTCGGCGGCGATGTGCTGCGCGTCCGCCGCGCTGCCGCCATTGCCGACGATCAGCAGCTTGTGGCCGCCACGCAGCGCAGAGATGATTTTCGTTGCGATCCGCCCGGCGCTGGTGAGCATCGCGGCATCGTCGGCCGCGCGTTCCATGGCGGCGCGGGAGCGGGCGAGATGGTTGGCGATCGGGTTGAGGGCGCGGGTCACGCGGGCGGCTCAGGTTACGTCAGGGCCGGTGTATGGGGCGCGGTGTCGCTTCGCAAGCTGGTGCACGACCGGTATTGCCGCGTCGGCAAGGACCTGCTGGGCGATGGCGGCGACATCGGTCGCCGGAATGTCGCGCATGCAGCGGTGGTCGTTCATCCGGCAGACCGGCCGGTGGCAGGGCTGGCAGGGGATATGAGTCCTGGTCTGGACCGTCGCCGCGAGGCCGTTCAGCGGCGCCCAATGGTATGGGCTGGTCGGACCGAAGATGCCCATGGTCGGCGTCCCCAGCGCCGCGGCGATGTGCATGAGCCCCGAATCATTGGAGATGGCGACGCTGGCCGTCGCCATGGCCAGGATACCGTTGCGCAGGTCGGTTCCGGTGAGGTCGCGGACGTCCGGGCCGCCGGCGGCGACGATCTCGGCGGCGAGCGCCTTCTCGCCGGGGCCGCCGACCACCCAGACGTCGAGGCCGGCCTCGCGCAGCAGCCGGGCCGCCTCGCCGTAATAGGGCCAGCGCTTGGCGGCACCCACCGATCCCGGTGCCAGCGCCACGGCCGGGCGGGTCCCCAGGCCATTGGCCTCGCGCCAGCGCGCGACGTCCTCAGGCGGCACCCGCAGCTGCGGGACCGGCCATTCCGGCGGCAGCGGCGCCCCGTCGGGCAGCGCCAGCGCGGCATTCTTGTCGATGAAGCGGGGCAGCGCCTTCTCGCCCCAGCGCCAGCGGTTGAGCAGGCCGAAGCGGATCTCGCCGACGAAGCCCACCCGCTCGGGGATGCCGGCCAGCGCCGGTGCCAGCGCCGATTTCCAGGTCCGCGGCATCACCAGGGCGGTCCGATAGCGACGTTCGCGCAACATCGCGGCGAGCTGCCATTGTCGGCCGAGCGCCAGCCGGCTGCGCGGCAGGTCCCAGACGATGCCGGAGCGGACCCCGGGCATGTAATCGACCAGCGGCGCGCACAGCGACGTCACCAGCAGGTCGACCGGCCGATTCGGCCAGCGCTCCTTGAGCACCCGCACCACGGTGTGGCCGCGCACGAAATCGCCGATCCACATATAGGGAATGATCAGGATCGGGCTGGTGTCCGCCGCGTCCACCTCGACCTTGGCCGAATTCGAATTCATTCTTTGTCTGCCTAGCTCAGGCGCGCTGGTAGCCGCTCGGCCGCCGCAGGTAAAGTGGGCCGAGCGGGCCGTCACCAAAGCGCTTACACTTTGCCGCCGCATGCGCTACGCGAGGGCCGGGGTTTTCGGGATCAGGACGGGTTGCGGAATGTTGCTGGTGACCGGCGGCGCCGGGTTTATCGGATCGAATCTGGTCGCGGCGCTGAACGACGCCGGCCGGACCGATGTCGTGGTCTGTGACACGCTCGGCAGCGAGGGCAAGTGGCGCAACCTGGCCAAGCGGCAGCTGGCCGACGTCGTACCGCCATCCGATCTGGACGCATGGCTGAAGGGTCGCCGGCTCGAGGCCGTCCTGCACATGGGCGCGATCTCCGCGACCACGGTGGTCGACGGCGATCTCGTGATGGAGCGCAACTTCCGCAGTTCCTTGCGCCTGCTCGACTGGTGTACGGCGAACACCACGCCGTTCATCTACGCCTCGTCGGCGGCGACCTATGGCGACGGCGCGCAGGGCTTCGTCGATGAGCCGTCGCTGGCGGCGCTGAAGACGTTGCGGCCGATGAATCTCTATGGCTGGAGCAAGCATCTGTTCGACATGGCGGTGGCCGCGCGCGCCGAGCGCGGCGAGAGGCTGCCGCCGCAATATGCCGGGTTGAAGTTCTTCAACGTGTTCGGTCCCAACGAGTACCACAAGGGATCGATGATGAGCGTGCTGACCCGCCGCTTCGACGACATCAAGGCCGGACACACCCTGCAACTGTTCAAGTCGCACCGCGAAGGCATCGCCGACGGCGACCAGCGCCGCGACTTCATCCATGTCGACGACGTCGTCCGCGTGATGCTGTGGCTGTTGGCCTCTCCCTCCGTCTCGGGCCTGTTCAACGTCGGCACGGGCCAGGCGCGCAGCTTCAAGGACATGATGCTGGCGGCCTATGCTACGCTCGGTGCGACGCCGCGGATCGAGTACATCGACATGCCCGAAGCGATTCGCGGCAGCTACCAGTATTTCACCCAGAGCAAGGTCGACCGGCTGTTGGCGGCCGGCTACAACGGCGGCTTCACGTCGCTCGAGGATGCGGTCGCTGGCTATATCCGGAACTATCTCGATTCCGCCGACCGCTTCCGCTAGACGATCTGGTTCCGACCATTGCACCGAGACTGCCGCTGATGTTCGACTTTGACGATCTCTCGCAAGCGATCGCCCGCCAGACGGTGCTGTGCATCGGCGACCTGATGCTGGACGAGTTCGTCTATGGCGAGGTGTCGCGGATTTCCCCCGAGGCGCCGGCGCCGGTCATCGCGGTCCAGCGAAGCGAGACCAATATCGGCGGTGCCGGCAACGTCGCGCGCAACATCGCCGCGCTCGGCGCCCGCTGCATCTTCGTCGGTCTCGTCGGGCAGGATGCGGCCGGCGACCAGCTGGAGGCCGAGCTCGCCAAGGAGGGCGGCATCGAGAGCGTGCTTGTCCGTGATCCTTCGCGGCCGACGACGCGCAAGGTGCGCTTCGTCTCCGAGCATTTCTCCACCCACATGCTCCGCGCCGACTGGGAGCGCGCCGCACCGGCGGCCGGCGAGATCGAGCAGAAGCTGATCGAGGCCATCCTGCCACTGATCGCGCGGGCCGATATCGTGCTGCTGTCGGACTACGCCAAGGGCGTGCTCACGGCGCGCGTGTTGCGCAACGTGATCGACGCGACGCGCAAGGCCGGCAAGCGCGTCATCGTCGATCCCAAGAGCGCGAATCTCGCGATCTATCGCGGCGCGAGCGTGCTGACGCCGAACCGCAAGGAGTTTTCGGAAGCGACCCGCAGCCGCGCCGAGACCGAACAGGAGATCGCCGCGGCCGCGCAGGATGCGATCTATCTCGCGGACTGCGAGGCGATCCTGGTGACGCAGAGCGAGCGCGGCATGACGCTGGTCCCGCGCGAGGGCGATCCGATTCACGTGCCGGCCTATCCCGTGAAGGTGCGCGACGTCTCCGGCGCCGGCGACACGGTTGTTGCGGTGCTTGCCGCGACGCTCGCGGCCGGCGCCGCCTGGGCGGATGCGTTGCGGATGGCGAGCGCCGCGGCGGCGGTGGCCGTCAGCAAGCACGGCACCGCCAGCGTGACATCGGCCGAGCTGCGCCGAAAGATCCTGCCGCATGCCTATCGTGCCGCTGAGGAGAAGATCATCGAGAGCGATGACGAGCTCGCCGCCCGCGTCGAGGTCTGGCGGGGAGAGGGCCTGCGCGTGGGCTTTACCAATGGCTGCTTCGACATTCTGCATCCCGGCCACGTCAAGGTGCTGACCGCGGCGCGCGCCGCCTGCGACCGGCTCGTGGTCGGGCTGAACAGCGATGCCTCCGTCAAGCGGCTGAAGGGCGAAAGCCGGCCCGTGCAGGACGAGCGCGCGCGCGCCGAGGTCCTGGCCGCGCTCGAGGCGGTGGACCTCGTCGCCATCTTCGCCGAGGACACGCCGCTCCGCTTGATCGAGCTGGTCCGGCCGAGCGTCCTGGTCAAGGGCGGCGACTATACGCGCGAGCAGGTGGTGGGGCATGAGGTCGTCGAGGCCGGCGGCGGCGAGGTGATCCTGATCGACATCCTGAAAGGGCACAGCACGACCGCGCTGGTCGATCGCGCCCGGAGCGAGGCGCGATGAGCGCGCTGGCAGGTCATCCCGGCCCGGCGCTGCTGGCGCGCCGCTGGCGCGATCCGGCGGCGTGGCGGACGACGGTCGATGTCGTGGCGATTCTGCTGGCGGCCTCGCTGCCGTGGTCGACCTCGCTGGTGTCGATCCTCGGCGTCGTCATGCTGATCACGATGGTGCCGTTTCTCGATGTCGAGCGTCTGCTGCAGGTCCTGAAGCGGCCGATCGCGCTGGCGCCGATCGCGCTGTTCCTGCTGGCGCTGGTGGGAACGCTGTGGTCGGACGTCGCATGGGGCGCGCGGTTCTACGCGGTGGGACCTGCGGCCAAGCTTCTGGTGCTGCCCGCGCTGCTCTACCATTTCCAGCGGTCGGAGCGCGGCCTGTGGGTCTTCACCGCGTTTCTCGCCTCCTGCGTGCTGATGGTCGTGGTGTCGACCGCGGTCGCGTTCAATCCTGCGCTCGCGCTCAAGGCCAATGCCGATCGCGGCATCTTCGTGAAGAACTACATCGACCAGGGCCAGGAGTTCTCGCTCTGCGCCGTGGCGCTGGCCTATCCGATCGCCCAGTTGCTGCGCGCCCGCCGCTTCCTTCCGGCCGGCCTGCTCACTGCGATCATGATCGCGTTCCTCGCCAACATGATCTTCATCGTTGTCTCGCGTACCGCGCTGGTGACGATCCCGATCCTGCTTGCGGTGTTCGGGCTGATCCACCTGAAATGGCGTGCCAACCTGCTGATCGCGGCCGTTGCCCTTGCGCTGGGCCTCGCGGCATGGACCGTGTCCCCGCAATTGCAGGGCAAGGTGGCGACGTTCACGAGCCAATATCAGGACTACAGGAACGATCGCGCGGTGACGTCGATCGGCGAGCGGCTCGAGTTCTGGCGCAAGTCGTTGCGGTTCCTGGCCGACGCGCCGCTGATCGGGCACGGCTCGGGCTCGACGCGTCATCTGTTCGAGCTGGCCGCGAGCGGGTCGCGCGACCTCTCCTCGAGCCAGGTCGTCAGCAATCCGCACAATCAGACGCTCTACGTGGCGGTCCAATGGGGGGCGCTCGGGATCGTGATTCTCTACGCGATGTGGGCCGTGCACCTTCTGTTGTTCCGCGGCGACGGGCTGGTGCCCTGGATCGGGCTGCTCGTCGTCGTGCAGAACATCTTCACCTCGTTGTTCAATTCCCACATCTTCGATTTCCACGAGGGGTGGATGTACGTGATCGGCGTCGGCGTGGCCGGCGGAATGGTGTGGCGATCGCGGACGCCGCCTGATGCTGGGCAGGGGACGCTCGAACCATGACGCGTCCGTCTCAACTGACCTACCGGAATATGCTGATTGCCGCGCATGACCTCCTGGTCAGCGTCGTCGCGCTGTTCGCGGCGTTCTATATCCGCTTCGAAGGCGCCAGCACCTTCTGGGAGCGGGTGCCGCTGCTCTTGCAGATCCTGCCGTACTTCATCGCCTTCAGCTTCGTCGTCTTCTACTTCTCGAGCCTTCTGACGACGAAGTGGCGGTTCATCTCGCTGCCGGACGCGCTGAACATCGTCCGCGTCGCGACCGTGCTGACGCTGGCGCTGCTGGTTCTCGACTACATCATCGTTGCGCCGAACGTCCGCGGCACCTTCTTCTTCGGCAAGCTCACGATCATTCTCTATTGGTTCCTGGAGATCTTTGCGTTGAGCGCGCTGCGTTTCGCCTATCGCTACTTCCGCTACACGCGGGTGCGACGGCACGCTCGGTCCGAGGACGCTGCCCCCGCGCTCCTGATCGGCCGTGCTGCCGACGCCGAGGTCGTGCTGCGCGGCATCGAGAGCGGCGCGGTCAAGCGGATCTGGCCGATCGGCATTCTCTCGCCATCGGCCGCCGACCGGGGGCAGTTGATCCGCGGCGTGCCGGTGCTGGGCGGCATCGACGATGTCGAGGATGTCGCGGCCGACTTCGCCCGCCGCGACCGGCCGATCGCGCGCGCCCTGATGATGCCGACGGCGTTCGATCCGGACTGTCATCCGGAAACCTTCCTGATGCGGGCGCGCCGGTTGCGCCTGATCGTGAGCCGCCTGCCGTCGCTGGAGAGCGGCGATGCGCCGAGGCTCGCGCCGGTCGCGGTCGAGGACCTCCTGCTGCGGCCGAGCGAGAAGATCGATTACGGACGTCTCGAAGCGCTGGTGCGTGGCAAGGCGGTGGTCGTCACCGGCGGCGGCGGCTCGATCGGGGCCGAGATCTGCCAGCGCGTCGTGGCATTCGGCGCGGCGCGGCTGCTCATTCTGGAGAATTCCGAGCCGGCGCTCTACGCGATCACCGAGGCGCTCGCGGCCGATCCCGAGGCGGCCGTCGCCGTCGAGGGGCGCATCGCCGACATCCGCGATCGCGACCGGGTGTTCGCGCTGATCGGCGAGTTCAAGCCGGATCTGGTCTTCCATGCCGCCGCCTTGAAGCATGTGCCGATCCTCGAGCGCGACTGGAGCGAGGGCGTCAAGACCAACATCTTCGGCTCGATCAACGTGGCCGATGCCGCGGTGGCCTCAGGGGCCGAGGCCATGGTGATGATCTCGACCGACAAGGCGATCGAGCCGGTGTCGATGCTCGGCCTCACCAAGCGCTTCGCCGAAATGTACTGCCAGGCGCTCGATCGCCAGCTCGCCGACCGGCCGACGGGACGGCCGCCGATGCGGCTGATCTCGGTGCGCTTCGGCAACGTTTTGGCGTCGAACGGCTCGGTGGTGCCGAAGTTCAAGGCCCAGATCGAGGCGGGCGGTCCTGTCACGGTGACGCACCCGGACATGGTGCGCTATTTCATGACCATCCGCGAGGCCTGCGATCTCGTGATCACCGCGGCCTCCCATGCGCTGGCGCCGCAGCGCCCGGACGTCTCGGTCTATGTGCTGAACATGGGCCAGCCGGTCCGCATCGTCGAACTGGCCGAGCGCATGATTCGCCTGTCCGGCCTGCAGCCGGGCTACGACGTCGAGATCGTGTTCACGGGCATCCGGCCCGGCGAGCGCCTCAACGAGATCCTGTTTGCGAGCGAGGAGCCGCCGGTCGAGATCGGTGTCGCCGGCATCATGGCCGCCAACCCGAACGAGCCGCCGATGCCGACGCTGAAGGCCTGGATCGCGGCGCTCGATCAGGCGATCGCGCGCAATGATCCGGTGACGATCAAGTCGGTGCTGAAGGATGCGGTGCCGGAATTCGGCTCGAGCGCGGCCTGAGTCTTCAATGGCGCCGCCGCGAGAAGCGGCTCAGCACCCAGGTGACGGCGCCGAGACCGAAGACGAGCAGGATGGCGTCGGCCGTCATGGAACGCTGCGCGACCGAGATGGCTGCGAGCGTCGCAAGCACGACGTTGAGGATGAACACCTCGCTGACGACGCGCCAGACGGTGAAGCCGTTATCGGTGGCCTGTTGATAGAAATGCGTGCGGTGCGCCGCCCAGAACGGCTCGCGCTGTGCCATCCGTCGCAACAGGGTGAAAGTGGCGTCGATCAGATAATACAGCGGCAGCAGCAGCGCCGCTGCGACGTCGCCCTGCCAGGCAAGATGGAGCAGGCCCCAGCCGAGCAGCAGCCCGATCGGCAGGCTGCCGACATCCCCGAGAAAGACCTTTGCGACGGGACGGTTGAAGGGCGCAAAGCCGAGCATGGCGCCACCCAGCGCCGCAGCGATGGCGGTCGCCGGCCAGGGCAGTTCACCGGAGAGGCCAAACAGGACGAGCGTCGCCGTGATCGGCACTGCCTCGGCCACGGTCATCAAATCGAGCCCGTCCATGAAGTTGACGAGGTTGACGAACCACAGGCCGGCGATCAGCAGCAGCGTGCGCTCGACCGCCAGCGGGATCGGAAACAGCCTGAGATCGTCAGGCGCGGTGAATACGACGAGGCCGACGGCCAATCCCTGCAGGACCAGGCGCGGCAGCACCGGGATCGGCCTGATGTCGTCGATCAGGCCGACCAGCGCCAGCATCGGCACGGCGATGAACAGCATCAGCAGCGGCGCGAAACCGGCCACGGAGGCGAACGCGCCGCCGACAACGATCGTGGCGCCGATCACGGCAATGCCGGCCCCCTGCGGCGTCGGGATCTTGTGCGACGAGCGCGCATTCGGCCGCGCCAGCGCGTAGCGTTGGAGCACTGGACGCAACAGCACGATCAGGATGGCGCACATCGCGGCCGCGAGCACGGCGATGGCGGCAAGGACCGCGGTGGGATCGGCGATCATCCGCAGACCTCTGCGGCCGAGATGAGGCGATCATAGAGCGCCACCACCGAACGGCCAATGATCCTGGCCGAGAGCTTGTCCTCGACCAGTTGACGGGCCGCCGCGCCATAACGTGCGCGCATCTCGGGCGACGCCGCCAGCTGCGCCATCGCCTGCGCGAGCGCCGCCGCATCCTCGACCGGCACGGCGAGTCCGGTCTGGTCGTGGATCGCAATCTCGCGGCAGCCGGGTGCATTGGTGGAGATCAGCGGCCGGGCGCAGGCGGCGGCCTCCAGCAGGCTGACCGGAAGTCCTTCGCGATGCGACGGCAGCACGGCCACGTGGCAGCGGCGCCAGAGCTCGGTGATGTCCTTGATCTGGCCGAGCAGGGTGATGCCGGGTTCCTTCCGCCAGGCCTCGACCTCCTCGGCCGAGACCGAGGCAGGATTGGCCGGATCAGGCGAGCCGGCGATCAGCAACTGGTCGTCGCGGCCCTGCTGGCGCAGCATGCGGTGCGCAGCGACCAGGGCGCGGACGCCCTTGTCGGTCAGCAGCCGTCCTGCGAAGCCGAAGGTGATCGGCCCGTCCGGTTCTGGCAGCGGCTGGAAGCGGTCGGTGTCGACGCCCGAGCCCGGGATCAGCGTGATCTTGTCGCCCCGGACGCCCATGGCTTGAAGCGCCTCGCGATCGTCGGGATTCTGGACCAGCACGCAGCTCGGTGTCCGGTTCATGAGCTGCGGCAGCAGCCACAGCAGGCCCTGCTTGAGCAGACGCGAGCGCCAGCTCGCCGATGTGAACACATAGCCGAGGCCGGTCATGGCGTTGACGACCGGAGTGGTGCGTCCAAGCGCGGCGAGCGAGCCGAGCACGCTCGACTGCAATCCGGAATGATGCACCACGTCGGGGCTGATCGCAGCCTCGACGGCGCGGATCGCGCGGATCGTGGGCAGGGCTGATGACGGCGACAGCCCGCCGCGTTGGAACGGGATCGGATGCAGCACGAACCGCTCGGCGGCGATCGCGGCGGCGCCGGCATTGACGTTGGTCGCGACATGCACCTCGTAGCCGGCCTCGCGCGCCGCGCGCGCCATCGGCAGGCGATGCATCAGGAAGGCGTAATCCTCGTTGGCCACGTAGAGCAGGCGGCGCGGCGAAGCGGAGCGGGGCGGGGGCATCAAACTCACGGTGTAGGATGGTCGAAGCGCCGTATAGGGCAAGAGCGGCCCTCGCGCGAGCCGTTATCTGTCCTGCGGCGGGCGGAAACCGCCCGCCGGGCACCCTTCGCCCGCCGAATGGCGGAGACGACGCCTCGAATGCCGCCGGTCTCAGACCAGATGGAAGCTCGACAGATGAGACAGCAGCTCGGCCGTCGACACGTGCTGAATCGTGATGGTGTCGAGTGCCGGATCGGTGATGACGGCGTTGCCCGCGGCGTCGTCATGGATGGCGGCCTGCAGCGTGGACGGGTCCGCGAAGATGCTCTGGCTGAACACGATCTTGTCGGTGCCGACCGCAAAGTCGGCGATGTTCACCTGACCGAAATGCTCGGCGAACACGAAGGTGTCGTGTCCCTGCAGCGACACCGATGAGGATGCCGCGCCGGAGATCGAGGTCCCGGAGATCAGAGTGCCGCCCTGGCCGTCCGCTGCGAAGTGAAAGCTGTCCTGCGACAATGGGCCGACGAAGTGCAGCGACGCGCTGTTGGGCCCGTCGCTCAGCGACAGCATTCCGCTCGTCTCGTCGAAATGCGTCTGAAGCGATGTGAATGCGATGCTCTTGAGATCGATCTGAGCGGCGGTGCTACCGAATCCGATGAGATTGCCGCTGAAGGAAGGCGCGGCGAGGACCAGGTCGGTCGCACCCGACGTCGTGGCCGTCTCTGCGCTCGCCGTCACCGAGCTGACGGTCGGGATCCCGATCGTGCCGTCGCCATTCAGATCCTGATGGAAGCTGCTCTCGAGGGCTTCAAGGGACGTCGAGCTGCCGGAAACGGCGCCGATGGCATTGCCGGTGTAGTTGCCGCTGCTATCGGTGTTCCAGACCGTGTAGAGGTCGGCGCCGGCCATCTTCCAGGCGACCTGATAGCCGCCGCCCGAGACCTCCGCAGCGATCGCCGCCCAGCCGCCGAGCTGGCCGGCAACGATGACGTTGCCGCCGAACATGACCTGCGTTGCGGTGCCTCCCGACACCGGCGCCATCAGGTAGGTCGTGCCCGACAGCGACAGGCTGGTAGACCCGAGCGCTTCGATCACGCTGCCGCTCGGTGTCACGCTTGGGGCGCCGATGGTGCCGTCGCCGTTCAGATCCTGGTGGAAGCTGGGCTCCAGCGCTTCCAGGGCTGCGGAGCTTCCCGCAACCGCGCCGATGACGTTGCCGGTATAGTTGCCGCTGCTGTCGGTGTTCCAGACGGTGTAGAGATCGGCGCCCGCCATTTTCCAGGCGATCTCATAGCCGCTGCCGGACGGCTCCGCGGCGATCGGCGCCCAGCCGCCGAGCTGACCGACGGTCACGATGCTGCCGCCGAACATGATCTGCGGACCAGTGCCGCCGCCGACGGGATTGAGGAAATAGCTCGACCCGGCCAGCACCAGGCTTGTCGATCCCGCGGCCTCGATGACCGTGCTCGGAACGCCGATCGTGCCGTCGCCGTTCAGGTCCTGGTGAAAGTTCGGCTCCAGCGCCTCGAGCGCGCTGCTGGCGCCATTGACCGCGCCGATGGCGTTGCCCGTGTAGTTGCCGCTGCTGTCGACGTTCCAGACGGTGTAGAGGTCGCTGCCCGCCATCTTCCAGGCGATCTGATAGCCGCCGCCGACGGCCTCTGCAGCGATCGGAGTCCAGCCGCCCAGCTGCCCGGGGCTGACGGTGCTGCCGTTGAAGCTGATCTGCGGTCCTGTCCCGCCCGCGACCGGATTGAGGAAATAGCCGTTGCCGGACTGGACCAGGCTCGTGGCCCCCGCGGCCTCGATGACCGTGCTGACAATGCCGATCGTGCCGTCGCCGTTCAAATCCTGATGGAACGCCGTCTCGAATGTTTCGAAAGCGGACGAGCTTCCGGAGACGGCGCCGATCGCGTTGCCGATGTAGTTGCCGCTGCTGTCCACGTTCCAGACGGTGTAGAGATCCTGCCCCTGGAATGTCCAGGCGACTTCGTAGCCGCCGCTTCCATTGGCTTCGACGCCGATCGGCGTCCAGTTGCTGAGCTGGTGAACGACGACGTTGGCGCCGTTGAACCGCAGCGCCACCGATGTGCTCGCACCGATGGTGTTGAGATCGTAGATGACGCCGACCTGGGCGAGGCTGATCGATCCGAGCGCCTCGACGATGGTGTTGGCGAAATAGGGGGCCGATCCGACGGCAGGATTGATCTGGGCGAGACCCGCGCCGGCGACCGCCGGATTGGCCATCGGCACCGCCGTCTGCTGCAGGATCTCCGAGACGTTGGCGTAGCTCAGCGTCGGGTTGGCCGTCAGGATCAAGGCCGCGATCGCGGCAACGCTCGGTGCGGCTGCGGAGGTGCCGTAGAAGTCGGTCATTCCGGTGACGGTCGTCGAGATGTTGTCGATGCCGGAGACCACGACTGGGCTGAGCTGGAGCGGCGTCGTAAGGCGCGTGCCGTCGTTGGCGAACAGGATCTCGGTCCCGGCGCCGGACGATGAAAAGCTTTCCGAGACCGGTGTTGCGCCAAAGGCAGGCGTGTTGGCGGCATCGACGGCTCCGACGGTGATGACCCCCGGGGTCATCGCGTGACCGAAGACAGTTCCGATATTGGCGCCGCTGATGGAGACCGGGAGGCCGTTGCCTGCCAGGATCTCCTTGATCGTCGATGGCGTGGAGCCGGAAACGTCCGCAATGACGATCTGGTAGGTGCCGGAGACCGCGAAATGCAAGCCGATCCACGGGTTCTGATAACTGTTGGGAACGTGTCCGAGATATTGTCCATTCTGGTACACGTTGACCGAGAGATGAGACGCGGCTTGACCCCAAGCCTCGTCCCATTGCACGAGCAGGTTGGCGCCCGCGGTCACGGTGATGGTTTGCGCGATGTTGCCGCCGAAGCTCAGCGCATTGCCATCGTAGTACATTCCTCCGATGCTGCCGGAGATCGAGGTCCAGGACGTCTGATAGGCCGTGCTGCCGTTGTTGCCGGCCGACGTCACATAGGTCACGCCCATGGCCTGAACGGTCTGAATGGCCTGGGCGACAACGCCGTTCTGGAAGAACGGCTCGTCCGAATAGCTCACATCGTCGACGATGACCTTGCAGCCGGCATTGGCGAGCGCGATGATGCCGTCGGCGAAGTCCTGTTCGCTCTGGAACGCGGTATAGAAGGCGAGACTGGCGTCAGGCGCAATGTCGTGGATGACCTGCATCATCGCACGGCCTTCGTCCGTCCCGCCCGATGGCATATCCTTGAGGATCTGAATCTTGGAGGCCGAAGGCAAGGCTCCGCCGGCTTCGTCCGCAGCGGCGCCGCCGAGATTGTTGAAGCTGCTGGAGAGGACGCCGATCTTGATGCCGGCTCCCGTCACGCCCGTGGAGTTGCCGCCGAGCGCCTGAACGACCTGGGCGCTGGTCGCACCTTGTGCACTGACCGCCGAGGCGATGGCTTCCGTCACTGCGTCCTGAAGCGACGGCGCGGGCGCGCCGCTCGGCCCGGCCTGCGCTGTCGCGGGCTTTCCGAGGCTGCTGAACGACCATGTCTGCAGCGATGCGCTGGCGCTTGACCACATCTCGACGCTGATCGAGAGGACGAATCCGGTCTCGTTGGTGCTTGGCCCGGCATACGCCGGTTCGACGGAGACGTTGCCCGCAATCGCTGGGGCCGGATGGAAGGACGTCTCGGTGACTTGCCAGGTCGAGCCGGCGACCACCGTCCGAGCCGTTAGCTCGGCCGCCTCCTGGGCCGACGTCTGGGCCCGCGCGCTCACGTCGAAGAGTTGTGCGACCACCGTTGCCTCGCCGTCGCCGTGCGCGAGGAGGCCCGGCGCCTCGCTCGGAGCATCGGCGCTCGGCGCAGGAGGGGCAGGATCGATCTGCCCGGCCGGGCCAAGCAGCGTCTGCGCGATGGCGGAGGCCGGCTTGAATTCGTACTCGGCGGGCGCGGCAGGCTGCTGCACATGCGACTCGTGACGGCCGCCAGCAACAGGATCGAAAATGAGGGACTCGGCAGCTTCCCGCCAACGGTCAGGAATGTCTTCGGTACGGCCAGATTGGTAAAGCATGCATGCAGCGATGGTGATCCTGTCCTCGAGGCCGACAGGCGAAATGGGATTGAAGCATCGCGCAGTGATGCCCCTCGATCTTGTATAAAATGGTACCGAAGAATGGCGGCTCCGGCCATACGTCATTGTTCGATCTGTTTGATCGATTTCAACCATTGATTGTGTTCGGGGGTGGCAGCTCCGGACGGTCGCGGAGATCGGAGCGTGCGCTGCAGCGGATCGCTCCCGCCAGCCTGCCCCGAAGACCGCTGGCGCGCCGATCAGACCAGGTGGAAGCTGGACAAATGGGTCAGCAGGTCTGCCGTCGTGACGTGCTGGACGGTGATCGTGTCCTGCGCGGCATCGGTGATCACGGCGTTGCCGGCCGCATCGTCGTGAATCGACGCCAGCAGAGCCGCCTGACTTGCGAAAAGGTCGTGGCTGATGACGATCGCGTCGCTGCCCAGATGGAAGTCGGCGACGCTGACCTGGCCGAAATGCTCGGCGAAGACGAAGGTGTCGTGTCCTGCCAGGGAGACGGCCTGCGGAGCAGGGCCGCTCGCCGGACCCGCGGCCGCCGAGATCATCGTGCCGCCCTGGCCGTCATTGGCGAAGCGGAAACTGTCCTGCGACAGCGGTCCGAGGAAATGCAACGAGGTGCTGCTCGCGCCGTCGCTGAGCGACAGCAGCCCGCTGCTGTCGTCGAAATGCGCCTGCAGCGAATGAAAGGCGATGCCGTTGAGGTCGATCTGATCGCCGCTGCTGCCGAACCCGATCAGAGAGCCGCCGAAGCTGCCGGGCACCGTCAGGACCACGTCCGGGCCACCGGCCAGCGTCACGGCTTGCGTGCTCGCCGCGACGTGCGCGGGCACACCGATGGTGCCGTCGCCGTTCAGATCCTGATGAAAGCTGGTCTCCAGCGTCTCCAGCGCCGCCGAGCCGCCCGGAACGGCGCCGATTGCATTGCTGACGTAAGCGCCGCCGCTGTCGGTATTCCAGACCGTGTAGAGGTCGACTCCCGCCATCTTCCAGGCGACCAGGTAGCCGCCGCCGGAGCTCTCTGCGCCGATCGGGTTCCAGCCGCCGAGCTGACCAACGGTGACGACGCTGCCGCCGAACACGATCTGTGGCCCGGTGCCGCCGCCGACCGGATTGAGGAAGTAGGTCGAACCGGATTGCACCAAGCTCGTCGATCCCAGCGCTTCGATCACGGCCGAGGGGATGCCGATCGTGCCATCCCCGTTCAGATCCTGATGGAGGTTCGTCTCCAGTGCTTCCAGCGCGCTGTTGGTGCCGTTGACGGCGCCGATCGCGTTGCTCGTATAGGCGCCGCTGCTATCGGTATTCCAGACCGTATACAGGTCCGCGCCCGTCATCTTCCAGGCGATCTGATAGCCGCCACCGACGGTGTCCGCCGCGATCGGCATCCAGCCGCCGAGCTGACCGACGACGAGAACGGAGCCGCCGAACGTGACCTGCGGACCGGTGCCGCCGCCGACCGGGTTCAGATAGTAGCTGGATCCGGATTGGACGAGGCTGGTCGATCCCAGGGCTTCGATGACGGTGGTCGGAATGCCGATCGTGCCGTCGCCGTTCAGGTCCTGGTGGAGGTTGGTTTCCAGCGCTTCCAGCGCACTGTTGGTCCCGCTGACCGCGCCGATCGCATTCGTCGTATAGGCACCGCTGCTGTCGGTATTCCAGACCGTGTAGAGGTCGGCGCCGGCCATCTTCCAGGCGATCTGATAGCCGCTGCCCACGACGTCGGCTGCGATCGGCGTCCAGCCTCCGAGCTGACCGACCACCAGGTTGGCGCCGCCGAACTTGACCTGCGGGCCGGTGCCGCCGCCGACGGGATTGAGGAAATAGCCGTTGCCGGCCTGGACGAGACTCGTCGATCCCACGGCCTCGATGACCGTCGTGGGAATGCCGATCATGCCGTCGCCGTTCAAATCCTCATGGAATGACGTCTCGAACGCCTCGAATGCAGCCGTGCCTCCCGAGACGGCGCCGATGGCATTGCCGGTGTAGTTGCCGCTGCTGTCGACATTCCACACCGTGTAGAGATCCGCCCCCGACATCTTCCAGGCGACCTGATAGCCGCTGCCGCTGGTCTCGCCCGCGATCGGGGTCCAGCCGCCCATTTGTCCGGGCTGGACGATGCTGCCGCCGAACTTGATCTGCGGTCCGGTACCGCCGCCGACCGGATTGAGGAAGTAGCTCAGTCCGAGCTGCACCAGGCTGGTCGATCCCAGCGCCTCGATCGTCACCGGCGTTGCGGAAACGAGATGGAAGCCGAGCGCGTCCATCTGCTTGAGATCCACGGCCGTCAGCGTCTGCAGCGTGCTGTAGGTGTAGAATTCGTTGAACGGATCGTTGCCGCCCTGCACGCCGCTGTTCAGGAAGTCGCTGGGGTCCGAGGACTGGCCGTAATCCGCGAGCTTCGTATAGCCGCCGTCGACCGAGAAATACGCGGTCCCCGCCGTCGCGCCGCCGGTCATCAGCCGGACGCCCGGGCTGGAGAAGCGGAACAGATCGAACACGTCCGGCTGCGGCCCGTAGGGCACGCGGCCGAACGCGTGCGTCAATTCGTGCAGCGCCACGCCGACCAGCAGGTTTGAATTGATGTCAGTCGCGAAGGTCGCGCTGCCGTCGTCGGTGGTTGCATCGTTGGCGCCGAGGCCGCCCCACAGCTTCAGCTGCGAATTCCACACCGCGACGTAGGACTGTCCCTGGATGCTGGATCCCGCCGGCAGGGCATTGAAGGTGGTATCGCCTGGGCTGGCATAGTTGATCAGGTTGGACCTGACGCTCGAATAGCTCATCCACTGGCCGCCGTCAGGACCGGCCGCCGCGCCGCCGCCGACGCCGCTATAGTCGATCTTGATGTTGACGGTGATATGATCCGAGATCATCGAGGTGAGGATCGCGGCGGCCTGCTGAATGCCGGCGCGAAAGCTCGCCGGTGCATTCATCGCCGCCGTGTCGAACAGCAGATTGATTGTCAGTCCGCCGGCGCTCACCGCGGTGACCGCGCCGATCCCGCCGAAGTCACCCTGCGCGAGCTGGGCCTGGACCGCCTCGTCGGGCAGCTCCACGGGATTCGACGGCGGAGGGACCCCCGCGTCGTACGGAGGTGAGGTCGTGACCGACTGTAAGGTGGACACTCCGGGCATTGCCTCAGTTCCGGCTAATCGCATGAGCGGCGCATGGCTCGACCGTATCGACGCGCTGCCGAGCCGAATCGCGACCATCCCAAGTTACAGGGCATCGATCTTGCTCGGAGGTTAACGGGAGCCCCGAAGCACTGGAAAACGACCCGCGATGGCCGTCGCGGGCGTTGATCGAACCGAGGCCGGGTTACGCGTTCAGTGCAGCAGCTCGGGCAGGCGGTCCAGGAACGCGGGGACCGGTAGCGCAGCACCAAAATTGTAGGGGTTGCTGCTGAGCGCTGCGCGATAGCGATCGAGCTGCGGGCCGCCCTCACGCAGGGATCTGCCGGTTCCGTCCAGGCAATCGAGCTTGTAGCGGACGGCTGCCGTGATGTCCTGTGCGGTATTGGGGTGGATTTCGAGCCCGTGACGGGCCAGCACGGCGGTGTCGATCAGCAGCGCCTGCAGCGGCTGGCGGTAGGTCTCGCGCAGCGAGAGGTAGCGCCGTCCACGCCGGTCATAGACCGGCCGCACGGTGAAGTCGGTGCGGTCATGCCAGAACTGGCAGTCGTTGGAGATGCAGTTGACCAGCAGCATCGGCGTTCCCAGCGCCTGCACGGCCGTGGTCAGGCCCGATGTCGTGCCGACGAACAGACGAGCTGCGGCGCAGAGATAGAGGTCCATCTCCGCCGATTTGATGTCGCTGTGCGCGTAGTCGAACACGCCGGCCATGCCGCGCAGCGGCGTCATGCTGCGATCGCCGAGCCTGACCACGGCGCCGCCGCGTGAGGTGATTGCGGCGATGGCGTCCAGGTAGTCGCCGACATTGGCGGAGCGATGCTGGCGCGTGGTGCCTGGTCCGTCGCCATGATAGCCGCCCTCGCGGATGTGCATCGCGACGAACCAGTCCGCGGTGACACCTGCGGCGCGCAGCCTGGCAGCCCCGGTGTCCATCAGCTCCGATGGGACCTTCACGATCGGCAGCCGCCGCTGTTCGGCCCAGGCGACCTGCGCGCGCGACGCCGCGTGGGCCCATGGCTCAGCCAGGCCGTCCTGGCCGCGGACGGCGATGAACTGGTCGCCGACCAGCCGCTGATAGGGCAGCAGGTCGTCGACGAGAGCGGGGTCCTCGACGATCGTGACATGCGGCGCGAACAGCCCGAGGAACGGTTGGTTGACCACCTTGCTCGCCGGAGCAAGCAGGACGTAGTTGGCGCGCGGCAGCATGCCGAGCGCGGCCATGCGCAAATGGCAGTCGATGAAGCCGATGTGGCCGATCAGCGTCACCCATTCGTAGCCGAGCAGCCGGACCGGGAGCGCGGGATCGAAGATGCTGCTGGCGCCGGCAATCCGATCGATCAGCGCGCCGGGAATCGACCATTTGGCCGCCAAGGCGTCCTGATGGTCGAGCGCGGCCTGATAGCAGCGGAACGTGTCCTCGTAACGGCCCTGGTGATAGAAGTTCTCGCCGAGCTGGATCAGATTGTCGTAGATCAGGAGCTCGCCGGCATGCTCCAGCTCCCAGGCGCTCGGCGTGTAGGTCGACGGATCATAGCCGCCGGCATAGTTCTGGTGCGCCATCACCGAGCGGGGATCGCGCGCGACCGACGCCCTGAAGCAGGCGGCGGCCCGGACGTGGTCGCCGGCCAAGGCGTGGACGGCGCCGAGCTTGCGCAGCGCGTTGCCGTCGCCGGAGGCCGCAGCCGCTGTCAGGAAATGGGCCGCGACCGGCAGATTGTCGCGATACATGTGGGCGACGCCGACCGCGAAATTGATCGCGAAGCTGTCGATCGTCTCGGGCCGTGGCACGTCGCGCACGATCCGGTCATAGGCGCTGCACAGCGCCAGCGTGGTGAAATAGGCCTGCGCGCCCACACCGGCTCGCGCACGCACGTTGCTGCGGAAGATCAGGTTCAAGATCCGCACCGCACGCAGCGCGCTCGGCTTGCGGCTTGCGGCCAGATGAACCTGCGCGGCGGCGGCCAACGTGGTCGAGGTCGTCAGCGCCAGCAAACGGCCAAGGCGCGATCCCCTTGCCAGTTGCCGGTCCATCAGCCGGAGCAGCGTCGCCCCGGCCGGCGCAACGATGAGCCTGCTGTCGACGATGTTCGCGGCACGAGTGGTCAGCGGCAGCAATTGCCGGCGCCGCGCGCTCAGGAACGCGTAGAGACGAAATGCGGATGTCGTCAGCCACGTCCGCGGCGACCAGCGGCTGCGCGGCGCCTGCGGCGATGGTTGCGCCGTCGGCATCGCGCGGATCGGCGCAGGCGCCGCCTTCGCGCCGAGGCGGCGCCGGAGAGAGCCGAAGGGGGCGCGGACCGTCATGGCGCGCGATAGCCGGGCGTGGTGGACAAGATCGCCCGTCGCGTGGCGGCCTGGGCGAGCAGGCGAGACAGCGACATCGGCCGCGTCCGCAAGGTGATCCAAGCCAGCGCAGCAAGGCGGCCGCTTGCGCCGAGGCTCAACATCAGCCCAAGCAGGTGCGTATCGAGCGCATTGCCGTCGAGCAAGGCGGATACGCGCGCTGCCTTGGCCGACGCTGCCGTATCGCCGCCCAGTACCATCCGCGCGGCGCCGAAGCGATTGCGCCGGGCGAACACATCCTCATACCCCTTTGGGAACAGCCTGCTCTGCGCAATCAGCGCGCCGATCTCCGCGAGCTTGGCGTTGAGCGAAGCCGGATCGGTTGCGGTCGCCGTCGAATAGTTCTGGCCGTGGATGCGCCAGTAGCCGAGCGCCTCGGCGATGAAGCAGCAGCCATAGGTCAATGCCAGCCGCCGGGCGAGAAACGCGTCCGAGAACGAGCCGAGCTTGACGTCGAATCCGCCGAGCGCCTGCAAGGCCGTGCGGCGGTAGAGCGAGGTGGTGCCCGAAAAGTAGTTGTCGCCAAAACGCAGCGCGTGGCGAACGTCGGCCGGCGTCAGCATCGCCGATGCGGAAGCCGGCAGCATCACCGGCCGCAGCATCCGTTTTGCGGACGGTCCCTGAGGGCCGATGATCTCGCAGCAGGCGAAGACCAGACCGGCTTCGGGATGGGTGGTCGCCTGCGCCATCGCCTTTTCGAGATAAGCCGGATGCAGCGCATCGTCGGCCCCGAGAAAACCGATCCATTCGGTGTCCGCGATCGCCAGGGCCTCGTTCTGACCGCGCACGACACCCTGGTTGGTCTCGTGGCGGATCAGTCGCCAGCTCGGCCGTTCCGCCACGAAGCGTGAAATGACCGCGATGCTGTCATCCGTCGAGCAGTCGTCGATGATGATGACGCGGTCGGGGGCGCGGGTTTGGTTCGCGATGCTGCCGAGCGACTCGGGCAGGTAGTGGGCGTGGTTGAAGTTCGGGACGACCAGCGTAACGGTCGGGGAGGCAGCGCGGGCGGGCGTCGTGGTCATGGTTCAGCGAGCTTCCTGCCGCATGCTGTCGAGCCCGGCCGCTCAAACCTTGGGCAGCTCTTTCAGAACGTCGTCCAGGGCGCCGAAGGCCCGCACGCGGCCGCCATCGAGATAGAGCCCGAGATTGCAGGTGTCGCGCAGCAGGCCATGATCATGGGTGGCGAGCACGACGATTCCCGAGCGCATCGTGATGTCCTGCAGCCGGCCGTGAGTCTTCTTGCGGAACTGCGCGTCGCCGACCGCGATCCACTCGTCCATCAGGATGATGTCGCCGTGAATCGAGGCTGCGATCGAGAACACGAGACGCAGCAGCATGCCCGAGGAATAGGTCCGGATCGGCAGCTCCAGATAGTCGCCGAGCTCGGCAAATTCGGCGATCTCGGGCACGCGCTGCTCGATCTCCTCGGGCGAGAGCCCGAGGATGAGGCCGCGGGTGCGAATGTTCTCGTAGCCCGAGGCCTCTTCGTCCATGCCGAGACCGATGTCGAACATCGGAACGTTACGCCCTACGGTCCGCAGCGAGCCGCGCGTCGGCTCGTAGATGCCGGCGAGCACGCGGATCAGCGTGGTCTTGCCGGCGCCGTTGTGGCCGATCAGGCCGAGCCGGTCGCCCTGCTTCAGGGTGAAGCTGATGTCATCGAGCGCCTGGACGAACTGGAACGAGCCGTCGCTCTTCGAGACCCGGCCGCCGACGCGCGAGGCCGCCTTGATGGCCAGATGCCGGAATGATCGTGCGTTCGGCGGCGCGACCGGAAATTCGATGCCGATTTGCTTGGCTTCAATGAGAGTCATTCGAGGCGGATCCAGAGCTCCCGGCCATGATGTCAGGCCCAATACACGACGCGCGACCGATAGCGCGTGTAGATATAGATCATGGCGGCGGTCAGGACCGCGACCGATCCAATGGCACCGGCCCAGGTCGCAAGGCCGGGAACGTCGCCCATCAGCGGACCGCGCGTGACCGACAAGAGATAGGCGATCGGATTGAGCGTGACGATGAGCTCGCCGCCGCGGATACTCGACGGTTCCCAGATGATCGGAGAGATGAAGAACAGGAGCTGCAGCACCGCCGCCATGACGGGCGGCACGTCGCGATAGCGCACGCAGATCATCGAGACGATCACCGAGGCGCTGACGACGAAGACGTAGACGATCATCAGGCCGAGGATGGCGAGGACCATTCCGAACCCGACCGACCATGGATAGACGAGCCAGATGAACGGGATCACCGCGATGTTGTGCAGGAAGATGATCAGGTTGCGCTGAACCATGCGCATGACATGGATCAGGATCGGCATGTCGACGGCTTTGATCATGCCGCCTGCATTGATCATCGTATAGCAGGCCTCGCTGAGCGAGGACGAGATGAAGCTCCAGATGGTCATGCTGACCATGAAGTGGGGCAGGTAGGTCTTCATGTCGGCGCCGAGGAAGCGGCCGGCCACCGTGCCCATGATCAGGGCGGTGATCGCGTTGGTGGCCGTGATCCACCACGGGCCCAGCATGGTGCGGCGGTATTTCGATCGGATGTCACCGGCAGCGAGCGCGCGCCAGGTGACGTGACGGGTGATGAAAGGCGCGATGTCCTCGCGGCAGCGCGCCCAGGAGATGCGACGCCGATCCGCAACCACGAACCGCTCGACCTGTCCATCGGTCAGGGTGGTCATCCTTGTACCTCGCGAGAGCCGTAAGTGTTTGTCTTACCAGCTGAATGCGGTTGGACCCCCGCCACGCCGGCGGCCCATCGCCGGGGCTTGCTGGACCATGTTACGAGGGCACTGTCAACCGGTCAGCTCAGGCCGCCGCCGCGGCTCAGATCGCGACCGAGCCCGAGGCGTCGACGATCCGCGGCTCCGGCAGCGGCACCAGGAATCGACCGCCTGCGTCCAGGTAGGCCTGGTTGCGCTTCAGGATCGGGTCCGCATAGATCCAGGCGAGGACGACGACGATGTCGGGCTTTCGCGTCGCGAGCTCGCTGGAGGGCAGCACGGGGATGTGGGCGCCCGGGCTGAAGCGGCCGTGCTTGAGCTGGTTGTCGTCGACGATGAACTTGATCCGGTTCTCCAGCTCGAAATGGTAGAGCAGGGTGGTGGTGGTGGTCGAGGCGCCGTAGGCCGCGACCAGCTTGCCCGCGGCGATGGCCTCGTCGAGAGTAGCGAGCACCCGGCGCTTGCAGTTCTCGATGGCGACGAACCAGTCACGGTAGATCTGCGGCTTGGTGACGCCGCGCCGTTCCTCCTCGGCGATCAGCGTCGACAGCTCCGCCGAGCGCGGGCGCTTGCCGGTCGATTTCGGCTGCGCAAAGGCGCGGATCGAGCCGCCCTTGGTGCCGGTGCGTTCGACGTGGAACAGCGTCATGTCGTGCCGGTTCAGGAAGGTCTCGAGCGGGATCAGCGCGTGATGCGAGACGTGCTCGTGGTAGATCGTGTCGAACACCATGTTGTCGATCATGTCGACGATGTAGGAGACCTCGAACACGAAGGCGCCGTCGTCGGCGAGCAGGAGGCGGATGCCCTTCACGACGTCGGACATGTTGTCGATATGCGCAAACACGTTGTTGGCGCAGAACAGCTTGGCTTCGCCCTGCTCCGACTTGATGCGGGCCGCCAGCGCGCTGGTGAAGAAATCCGGGATCGTCGGCACGCCTTCCTTGGTGGCGGTCGCCGCGATGTCGCGGGCGGGGTCGATGCCCTGCACGCGCATGCCCTCGTTCTTGAACGCCTTGAGCAGCGAGCCGTCATTGCTGCCCATCTCGGCGACCAGGCTGCCCTTGGGGATGGCGAGCGAGGACACCACCGATTGCGCATAGCGCTTGAAATGCTCGACGAGGCCGAGCGAGACCGAGGTGCGGTAGGTGTAGTCGCGGAACAGGATGTCGGGATCGACGACGTCGAGATTCTGCAGATGGCCGCAGTCGAGGCAAAGATAGCAGTCGAGCGGGTAGAGGTCCTGCTTCTCGCCCAGCCGGTCCGCCGTCACGAACGCGTCGCCGATCGCCGAAGGCCTGATCGGCAGCACGTGATCGAGCGAGGTCGAGCCGCAAAGGCGGCAATCGGTCTTGTGCTTGACGTGCTGCATGAGGTGTCGATCCTGGGTTGGCGATCCCGCAGGCGGGACGGTCGGCCGAAGAGGAATTTGCGGCGGGTTTTACAGGCCGGCGAAGCTCTTGGCGACCTCTTCTTGCCAGACTGTGGACACTCCGCCATCCAGAAACAGGCTCTGCCCGTTGATGAACGAAGCGCGCGGGCTGCAGAGGAAGTCGAGGGCGTCGGCGCATTCCTCGGCCGTCCCGAGCCGGCCCAGCGGGACCAGCTTGCGGTAGGTCTCCATCAGCTTCTCGTTCTGCTCATAGAAGATGCGCGATTCGCGCTTCAGATAGGTCAGCGGCATGATCGCGTTGACGCGGATGCCGCGCCGGCCGAGCGTCGCGGCGTAATGCCGGACCATGGCGTTGAGGCCGCCCTTGACGACATGGTAGCCGACCGGCTGCGAACTGCCGACGAATTCGGCATAGACCGAGCTGACCACGCCGATGGCGCGGTCGCCATCGTCAGCGAAATGGCCGGAAAAGCCCTCGATCAGGTCGCGCGAGGCGGTCAGGCCGACCTGGATTTCCCCGGCCCAGGGATCGCCCTGGCCGCGAAAGCGCTGGCTCAGGACGAGGTAGCGGACCGGGCCGTTGGCCTCGGCGATCTCACCCCAGAGCCCGGCAAAGCTCTCGCTGCGCTCGAGATCGGCGGAAAAATGCTTCAAGCCGGGCTGATCGGGAAAATCGGCCGGGCGCTGCCGCGACACGACGCTGACGGCGCAGCCGCGCGCCAGGAAGCGTTCGACGACCACGCGGCCGAGGCCGCGGGTGCCGCCGACCACGACGGCATGGCTGGTCATGCGGCAACGCCCTGCCGTGCGGCGACACGCCGGACGAGATCGGCCTGATAGGCCTCGGCCCCGGCGGCGTCGCTGTCCTCGGGCGCGAAGTTGGCGAACACGCTGGCGCCGGGGCGGAACGGGCCGTTGGTGATCTCGTGCACGATCAGCAGGTCGCTGCGGATGATCAGGGTGTGAAAGAATGCATTCGACATGCGATAGTAGAAGGGGCGCGCACCGCCCGGCGGCCCCAATTCGACGACACGCTCGATCTGGCCGTCATCGTCGAACACCACGATATCGACCTCGCCCTCGATGATGTGGAACGCCTCGCTCTTGCCCGGGTGCTTGTGCGGACGGATGTAGGAGCTGGAATCGATCGCGATGATCATTTCATGCAGGCTGTCATCGCCGTCCGGATGGGCGTTGATGCGGGCCCGCCGCTTCGGGCTGGCCTTCACCGCGGCCTTCAGGGTGTTGATCTCGGCCGCGCCCACCGATGAAATGGGGCCCTCGGCCAGGAATACCTCGGGGGATTTCTGGACGAGCGTCATGCGTGATCCCTCATGATCGAATTGTCGAGCGCGGCGTAGATCGAGCGGAATTCCACGCCCCTGGCAGCGAGCGGCGCGAGCTTTTCACGCACCTTGCCCTCGATATGCGGCGCGATCGCAAACAGGCAGAGCCTGATCCGCTCGTCATCCAGCAGCCGCTGGGAGCCTACCACAGGTGTACGGAAGCCGGGGGGGAAAAAGCCTGTCTTGTCCGCATCATCGTCGACGGCCACCGCGATCAGGTCGGCCAAGCCGAAGGTGTTGACGAACATGATGGCGTGATGGCCGATGCCGAACAACGCGATCCGGTCGCGGTCGGGACCGGCCAGGGCCGTCAGCCTGCTGCGCAGTCGCGCGCGGGCGGGGACGAAATTGTCACGGTAGACCTGGAACAGGCTGGAAGGTCCGCGGGGCTCCACCGGAGTGGCGGGAATATCGGCCGGGGTGAGGACGGCGACCAGGGCATCTTCCAGGGCTCCCGGATAGCGAAGCAGGGCCAGAACGCGATAGCCGCTCACCTCAGCCAGGCGCCGCAGCGTGTCCTCGACGAAGTAGCAGCTATGCTCCTCCCACAGGAAGCAGTAGTCGCGCGCCGCGAGGAACTTGCTGCTGTCGGGGACTTCGATCAGCAGCAGGCCATCGGGATTTAGCAGAACCCTGAGCGCTTGCAGCGCCTGCACGGGCTCCGGCGTGTGCTCGAGGATGTAGCGGCACGATACGATGTCGAAAGTGCCAAGCTGCGCCGCTTCGGCGGCCAGCCGTTCCTCGCGGAGGCTGGCCTGCCAGGTTTCCAGATAGGGATAGCGCCCCGGAGCGCCGGCGGCGCCGAGCGCGAGGGCGCTCGCGGTGAGCCCGCGGGCCTGCAACCTGCCCAGCAGAGGCCCCTCGAACGGACCGGTGCCGAGGGCGGTGCCGGCCCGTGGCTTCAACGACAGCAGCTCTCCGACCAGGGCGTCGAGATGGCCTTCCGGCTCCCGGTAGCGGATCCATGGCACCTCGGGAACAAGCGCCTCGGGTGGCGGAAGCTCGCGGAGCTGGACGAGTTGACAAGTGTCGCACGCGACGATGTCGAGGGTTACCCGAAGCTGGACACGGTTCTCACGCGCGAACCGGTTGCAGACCGGGAGCTCACCAAGCGGGAGCGCCTGCGTGGAGATCGGCTGACCGCACAATCGGCAGCCGGATAGTGGTCCGGTGGACATGGCTCGGCTGGATCGCTCGATCAATGGGCACACTCAGGCTCGCCGCTGCGTCCAGCGCGCCGGCTGCTATGGATGTTGCCATCTGGAGGCAACCTCAATAGCAGTGTAATCGGGAACATGACAACGTAAAATGTTCGCCTGGCACAGACCCTGGAACTCGCGTCATTTGTGATGTTTCGCGCTGCTGTTGCTCTTTGAGCGCTCGCATCACTCCCTCTCGGTTCAACCGGCGAATCAGTGTCAATAACGCCAGCAGATTTTTGTTCTACCGCAGCGGGATTGCGCGACTGGGCAGTCTTCCAGCGGAGATGCTACAGACGATGCTGAGGGGCTTTGGCGGCTATTGTTCGGCCACATGAGATCTAACGTTGGTAAGAGGGGGCGCCTGCGTGAAGGATATGGTTCTCGTTTTGCGATCGATCTTGCGCACCGTCTGCGTGAGCACGGTCCTCTTCTGTGTTCTTCTTGCGGTCGGCGCAGGGTTCCTCAACGCCTTGCTTGCGGGATTTGTGGCTTTCGTATTCATCTCGCTGGGAATCGGCCGGCTCGTGCTCGAGCGGCTGGCTCTGTGGTCGACAATTCTGCTGATTGTCGACAGGGCAGGGCTGTTGCCGGTCACCGAGTGGGTTCATGGGATCATCATACTCATTGGTCGTGGGTTGGCTTGACAGCCCGATAGGCATGCGGCGTGTATTGCTGAAGCCAATTCGAGACAGGCGACAAACGGCATAGCCTTCTCCTGGTCTGCCGCAGGGCGGTCTGGATGTTCGAGAACGGGGGCTGGCCGTGAGCCGGAGATGGAGTTGGGGTAGCCGATGCAGCGCTTCAAGGAGCCGCTAGTTCTGCAGAGCCCTGTGCGCAGACGCGGATTCCTTGAGCTGTTCAACGCACTGGAAACTCTGCCAGCCGAAACGGCGCGTTGGGGAGAGCGGTCTCTGTTGGCGCCGCAGCGATGGGCGCGCATCCTGATTGTCGGCACTGCCAGGCTGCTGCGCCTGCTGCCGCCGCGGCTGGCCTTTCTGATCCTCGCCTTGTTCGAGATCGGAGAACTTCGCGACCGCCGCCTGCTGCAAAGAGCCTATCAGGTCCACTGCGCGTCTCTGCTGGCGAAGGACCCTGACCTGCGGTTTTCGGGATTGCTCAGACGGAGCTTTCCGATGCTGGCAGCGGAACTGCTGCTTCGGATCGGAGCCGATTGGGAAGCCTATGATCTGGTCCTCCGGCGTCAACTCGCAGCCCGCTCGCCGGAACTTGCGCACATGATGGTTCGCGCGCTCTTCGAGCTCGGGGAGTTCGACAAGGCCTATCGGTTGGCATCGCAGCTGGATCTGAGGGCAAGGTCGGAATCGGAGATACATCTCACCTTTCTCAAGGGCATGCTCGAGATCATGGTCGGCAACGAGGCCCGCGCGGTCGAATGCATGTCGGACGCATGCCGTGGTATTCCCGACTACATGCGTCCTCATCAGAACATGGCGTCGCGGCCGGCGCGAAACTATCATCCCAACCCTCTTGATTTCGCCTGCGGCGCCGCGGGCAGGCTGTTCGATCTCTGCAACTTCACCGGCCAGCGCGTGACTCATGTCGGCTCTGGCGACATCGGCATCGGTCTGTTCACGAGAGCGCTCGCGGCGCAGTCGGAGCTCGGCGAGGCGGCGCCAGCCATATCAGCGGAGGCCAGCCACCTGTTGCGCAGGTTGGGAATTCCATTGGAGCAATTGCGGGTCCTTCCCGAGGAATGGACGACCCAGATCGGTCACCTCGGCATGCTGGACATCCTGTTCCGAATGCGCGACCTGGGGTGGTGGTCGGGAAGACCGCTGATCGTCGTCCGTCCGAACTGCGTGGCCAACAGGGCGTTTCTTCGGCTGTTCGAAAGGTTCGCCGATGTCGTCGTGATCGGGGAAACCGTCTCTCACGCGCTCGGCGAAGAGCTGCTGTCGCTGCAGCGCTGGTACGGCATGAACTTCAATGTGTTCCGGCTGCCGAACGGCGACGTCGTGCCGTGGCAGGAAGCCGGGGCGCTTGCCATGCTGCAGTGGGAGCGGGATGGCCGCGGGCATCCCTTGCGCGACCAGTATGACCGGATCTACGAAGCGGCGCCGAAGGTGCAGGACGATTATCGGCGGATGCGCGAATCCTGGGGCATGAAGCCGGACGACTGGTACGTGTGCCTGCACACCCGTGACGGTTCCCACTATTCCGAGGTCGACGGGACCGGCCAGACCCACCGCAATGCGCCGATCGAGACCTACCTCGATGCCATCCACGCGATCACCCGCAGGGGCGGCTGGGTGATCAAGCTCGGTGGCCCAAATTCACCCGGACTTCCGCCGCTCGACCGTGCAATCGATTATGCGCAGAGCAAGTTCAGATCCGAACTGATGGACATCTGCCTCATCCGGAATGCCAAGGCCTTCATTGGCACGACTTCAGGGTTGACGAATGTCGCGATCAGCTTCGGCATTCCAAGTGCCCTCGTGAATTGCATCACCACGGATCCGCAATTGTGGAACAGCGCTGTTCGGTTTGCGCTGAAGCCGGTGCGTCTCGCCGACGGAAGGATGCTGACCCAGACGCAGCTCACCTCGTCCCCCTGGCGCTGGCGCCTGTTCGACGCCTGCGTTCTCAGCCGCAACGGAGCGCAGCCGTTGAACAACACGTCAGACGAAATCCTCGCGGTCGTCGAGGAGGTCGTCGATCTCGCTTGCGGACATGCGGCCGACACCGCCTCGCAGCAACTCTTGTCGCTCTGGAGGGAGCAGCTTGTGCCGCCTCACTATTACGGCGGCGGCACGATCAGTGCCCACTATCTCGCGAAGTACGAAAGCGCATTCTTGGTGCCTGGAGCGGCCCCGCCGAGGAGCCTTCCCGAGGTCGCCAGGGCGCGACAACGTTAGTCCGACAGCATGGCCCTACTGTTCGCGGCCGACGTCCTCAGGTGCGCGCCAGGTCCGGGCGGCATCGCTTGATGCATCGCGCTGTCCTCACGGTTCTCTCAGCAGGTCTTGAGCGTATTTCTCGAGGAAGTACCTACTCGGCCGCGAACTGCCGAAGAAGCCCGGCACCTGGACGTGACGCTCCCATTTGCCGTCCACGCCGGGGGCGGGTCCTTTCCGCCGGGGATCGGAGATTTCGAGCACCTCGCGCACGGCTTCCAGGATTTCGTCCGAGCTGCTCTCGCTCACGACGAGTTTGGCACGCGCCATGGATTCATGGGTAGGGTAAGCCCAGCGATACTCTTCCGAGGTCCATTCGCTCAGCGAAAGCATCTGGCCATCCGCCCTGTGCACGGGCTTGAGCGCGAAGCGGGTGTCCGTCGACCACAGCAGGCCGATCGAGCTCAATGCATTGACCATCGCAGTCGGGATGCCGAAGCTGCTTGCCACATAGGCGAAGCCGGAGGTCGTGCCGATGAACATGCGGGCACGGCGCATCAAGTGAATGTCCATCTCCGGAAACGCGTCGTCGCTGCGGGCGTAGTCCACCACGCGTTCCATTTGCGGGAACGGCGGCACCTTGCGACCGCCCATCCGGACAACCCATCCGCCGCATTCGGTGATGTGGCGGACGGCATCGAGATAGCTCGCGAGCGACGCGTTGCGGATGGATTCGCCGACGCCTTCGGTATCATTCCGGGTCTGGGCATCCCGCACGTGCAGGCAGACGAACCAGTCGCCGTCCGCCATGCCCCACTTGCGCCGGTAGTCCTGGTACGTCTGCTCGACGCGGTTGTCGGAAAGCAGGCGGCGGTCGTAGATGTCGCGCAGCGGAAAGCTTCGCTGCCGGCTTTCCCATTGCTTGAGCGCGAGTGAGCCCGCATCGTTCCAGTACACCGCGCGTCCGTCCTCGAAGCGGAATGCCTGGTGGGAGTCGCCGATGAACGGGGTGAGGCTGGCGAGTTCGTGCCAGACTCCGGCGGTGACGTTCTCGCCCAGGGTGAGCGTCGGACAGATCTCCGAGAACAGCGACAGGAACGGCTTGTTGGCGATCCGGTCCTTGTAGGCCAGGAGCAGCGGCTGGCCCTGCCACCACCCCATCTCGCGCATCATCAGATGAACGTTGAGATGGCCGTTATGGCCGATCAGCGCGCTCCAGTCCGGAGAGAGCAGCCTGACGTCCGACAGATCAGTGTCGAGCTTCTTGAGAAGGGCCTTGAGCTCGGGGCTGGGCGCGGGAAGATGACGGCGCAACCGCTTCTGTGTCTCCGTCAGCTTGGTGTAGACCTGCGGGACATGGAAGCCCTCGCCGCTGTGATATGTCGTCAGCAGCAGGTGGCGATAGGCGTAGAACAGGTTGATCTCCGACAACACCTTGCGCTGCGGATGATCGGCGGGAAAGCGCTCCCAGTATTGGCCGCGGTCCTCGCGTGCGGCGAGGATATCGTCGTGCCGGGGGAGACCGAGCTGAGTGACGAGGGTCTCGATCAGCTCCTTGTCGCAGAAGAAGTCGGGAACGTAGCGGTCGAGCGGGGCTTCGAACGGCTCGGGGTCGCCGTCTCGGCGCGCATCGTATTGCCGTCCTTCGAAGGACGTCTGCTCGAAACGAAAATTCCGGTGCTCCAGCATGATCTTGATCAGCTCGGCAA
Organism: Bradyrhizobium sp. HKCCYLRH1030; assembly: GCF_051168395.1. NCBI lineage: Bacteria > Pseudomonadati > Pseudomonadota > Alphaproteobacteria > Hyphomicrobiales > Nitrobacteraceae > Bradyrhizobium > Bradyrhizobium sp. HKCCYLRH1030. The sequence continues at coordinate 212,041 of NZ_JBNPUY010000003.1, forward strand.
ACCGGCGCAGGTCCTGCGGACGAAGCGCGGTCCAATTGATGGTGTGGGCCTGCGCCAGCAGCTCCATGAAGTAGCCGGATGTCAGCTTTTTCGTCAGCTTGCCGATCGCCTCCATGAACTCGTCATCGACCCGGTCCCAGTCGATTCTGGGAAACAGCTCCAGAACGCGCTTCTCCTTCTCGCACATGAGAAGGAAGAGGATCAGCTCGTTGCAGTACTGACCCGAGTGGCCGCGGGTGAGCACCCATTGCATCTCTTTTTCGATGTCGGGACCGCAGAAATAGCGGAATTGCCGGTCAAACTCGTTCCGGTGTGCATAGCGGTGGAAGACGAGCGCCACCATGAAGGCCTGTCTGAAGGTCAACAGGGCGAAGATCAGGTCCTTCAACGATTCCGCCCGTTCCTGCCCGGCTGCATTCAGAAACCAGCCGATCGCCCTCGCGGCACGGCCGGCGAGGTTCGACTTCAACGCCTGGACCCGACTGCGTTGGCGTGGCGCGGGATGCCCGGCTGGATTTGAGTGGACGGACTCGACGAACATTTCCAAGGCCCCATGACGAAAGCGAAGGTTTCACCGGCGCACTGCTTCGGCAGCACAACCGCCCGGCATTGAAACAGGCCTGCCAGCTTTCCGGACTGGACAGGGATCGCGCCCAAGCGTGGCACGAGCATAGAGCGCGCGTGGGTTGGCCGCCAGTCCAGGCGCTCGCCGCCCGTCAGGAGAGGGGGACTTGAGCGGACCACCGCCAGCGACACGCGAGGACGGCAGCTTTCCGACGGGAGGTGGCGGCTTCTTTCGCCCGATTCGGGTTGATCGGGTCGGGCCTTCACAGTAATCGTTGCCTGCTGTTTCCGAGGTTGCGCCGGAGGTGCGGTTTGCCGCTCGACACCATTTCGACCGAGGGCCGGCCCGTCGGCAGCGCTCCGGTCCACGACCTGACTCGCGCGGAACGTACATTCGGCCGATATTATCCTCTGTTGCGCCTTCTCGCGCGGCTTCCGGGCCGGCACTTTCTGCGCAATCTGGCATTCACGGTGTTGCCGTTCAGGGCGAGATTTTGGCTGACGGTACAATTCCGCCACTTCTTCCAGCATCCGGGCCTGGACCGCCACTTCGTCTTTTTCTGCGGTCCCTTCCTGGGCCGGCACCTGCCCTGGATCTTCAACAGCTCTGTTTGGGAGCGCTACCCGAACGAGGTTGCATTCTATCTTCTACTCGCGGGGTACCGGAAAGAAGCGCTGCCGCTGTTCCGCCGGTTGAGGTGGGACGGGGAGCGCCCGATCGCCGAGCTCGCCTTGCACGGAACGGGCGTCGTCGGTGACGGCTACTCGATGGATCTGCTGACGCAGATTCATTTTCTCGACTGGCAGCAGGTTGCCGAGCGGTCGCCGGCGATGCGGACCTTCGTCCGGCTGATGTTGGAGCATCGCAACTTTCAATATGAGGAACGGGCTTTTCGCGGGCGTGTCGAGTTCGATCACGTTCCGAGGGACGTCCCGGTCGAGCAATTCATTCCTTATTTCTTCCGCGACCGCGAGGTGACCGTTCGCCTGATGCAGGAACTCGGTCTCGTCGATTCGACGGGCGTCCTTCGAAAGCTGGACGCGTCCGGGCAGTACTGGGAAAGCCTTCCCAGATATCTGCCCGACCGCATGGTCTGTCTCGACATCTACCTGTTCTATGCTTATCGCGAACTCCTGCTGAGGACTTACCACAACGGGGAAGGAGACAAGGTTCCTCTCGTGTACAGCCGCGGTCTGGACACGCAGCGTCGCCTTCGCCGTCAGCTTCCGAAGCCGTCCGCCGAGCTGAAGCGCGTGCTCGACGGGGTCGGTGCCGAGCTCGGCGATGTCAGATTGCTCTCACCCGATTGGAGCGCGCTGATCGGTCACAATGGTCATCTGAACGTGCACCTGATGATGCGGAGCATGGGGTGGTGGAAGGGACAGCCGGTCCTGCTCGCCTATAAGGATCGGATCGCCAACAAGCCTTTCCTGTCGCTGTTTTCCGAGATTTGTCCGACGCTCACCCTGGGTGAGAACGTTTCCCCCGGTGTCTGGTACGAGCTCGCCAGCCTGACGCCTTTCCTCGGTGACTCGCATCAGGCCTTCCAGTTCGAGGATGGCCGGACGATGTACTGGAACGATGCAGGCGCGATGGCACTCCAGCAGTGGGAGCGCGAGGGCAAGGGTTTCCCGTTGCGCGACATCTATGACGCGCGCATGAAGGCGGACGACAGGACCGAGGTGCTGTACCAGTCGCTGCGTCGGAAATGGGGGCTCGCGCCCGGTGATTGGTTCGTGTGCCTGCATATGCGCGACGCCGAGGCGCGCGGCGAGACCCTCGGAACGGGCGAGTCGATCCGCAGTGCCACCATCGGCAACTATCTCGAGACCGTCCGCTACATCACCCAGCAGGGCGGTTGGGTGATCCGCATGGGCGGACGCAAGGCGCCGCCGCTGCCGGACATGCCGCGCGTGGTCGACTACGCGCGAAGCGAGGATCAGGTGGCGGAGATGGACATTCACCTGATGCGCCGCGCGCGCATGTTCATCGGCACGACCTCGGGCTTTGCCTATGTCGCGACCAGCTTCGGCATTCCGACCGCGATGGTGAACGCGCTGAGCTCCGTCGGCCTGTTATGGTCGAAGGATACGCGCTTCTCGCTCAAGCCCGTGCATACGCGCGAGGGGCGCATGCTGTCGTTGAGCGACGTCACCTCCGAGACATGGCGCTGGACGTTCCCGACCTATGAGACGGTCAAGGCGGCCGGCCTCACGGTCGGCGAGAGCTCCGCCGACGAGATCCTGGAGACCACCCGGGAGGTGCTGGATCTGTCGTCCGGGGCGGCGCCCGTCATTCCGCCGGTCGACGATGCCTGGGAAAAATGTGTGAACATCCAGGGATTCTTCGGCAATTCACGGCCGTCCCGCTATTTCCTGGACAAATATGCGGCGTCGCTGCTCGATCGCTCCTGAAACGAAACGGTCCGATGAACTTCGCCCAACCGAACATGTCCCTGGAAGAAGCCCGCGCCACCCCGCTCGGCTATCGCGCCGACATCGACGGCCTGCGTGCCGTCGCCGTGCTGCCGGTCCTTCTCTACCACGCGTTTCCCGCGGCCGTCCCCGGCGGCTTCTACGGCGTCGACATTTTCTTCGTCATTTCCGGTTATCTGATCACCGGAATCATCCACAAGCAGATGCTGTCGAAGACGTTCAGCATCGCCGATTTCTATGCCCGCCGGATCCGCCGCATCTTTCCTGCGCTGATCACGGTGGTGCTGGTCACCTTCCTGATCGCCTGGTTCTTCCTGCCGCCGCGCGAGCTGAAATCGCTCGGCACCAACATCGCGGGCGGCGCCGTCTTCATCCAGAACTTCATCCTGCTCGGGCAGGTCGGCTATTTCGACCTTGCCGCCGAGAAGAAGCCGCTGCTGCATCTGTGGTCGCTGGCGATCGAGGAGCAATACTACATCGTCTGGCCGCTGCTGCTGATGCTGATCGGCTCATGGCGGCGCAGGAGCCTGGCGATCACGGTCGCGCTGGCGGCGGCGTCGTTCGTCGCGTGCCTGATCGTGCAGCCGCGCGCGCCCGAATATGCGTTCTATCTGCCGGTGACGCGGGCGTGGGAGCTCTTGGTCGGCTCGGGACTGGCGCTCTGGGTCAATGGGCGCAGTGCGGAGGCTCGTCCGCTGCCGCTAATCGACGTCCCGCTCGTTCGCGAGCTCATCGCGCTGGCCGCGATGCTCGCGATCGTGGTCGCGTTCTGGCGCTACGGTCGGCTCACCCCGCATCCGGGCGTTCACACGTTGCTGCCCGTGCTGGGCGCAGCCGCCCTGATCGCGACCAGCGGCACGCTGGTGCATCGTTATGTGCTGTCCGCGACGCCGGCGGTCTTCGTCGGCCTGATCAGCTATCCGCTTTATCTCTGGCACTACCCGCTGATGGCCTATGCGCGCATCCAGTTCATCGACGCGGTGCCGGTGTGGGTCATGCTCGCGATCATCGTGGCCAGCCTGGTGCTTGCCTGGGCCACCTACCGCTTCATCGAGCGGCCGATCCGCTTCGGCCGGCGCCTAGTGCCGCTCAAGGTCGGCGGACTCGTCGGCGGCATGGTCGCGCTGGGCATCGTCGGCGTGGTCGCCGACCGCACCAATGGCCTGCCGGCGCGCATTCCCGCCGAGCTTCGCGGCTTCATGCTGGACGGCAGCGAGACGGCCCGCTTCTGGCGGGCCGACAAATGCCTGCTGAAGCCGGATCAGAGCGCGTCCGAATTCTCACCGGAATGCGCCGGCACCGGCCGCCATCCGCTCATTTTGGTCTGGGGCGACTCCTATGCCGCCTCGCTCTATCCGGGACTCGCTCATTTCGGTGCCGAGCGAGGATTCGAGGTCGCGGAATACACAGCCTCCGCCTGCCCGCCGCTGCTCGGTTTCGTCCATCCGGAACGGCGGTTCTGCAAGGGCGCGAACGACTTCGTCATCCAGAAGGTCGCCGAGCTGAAGCCGGATCTGGTCGTGTTCTATTCGACCTGGAGCTATGGTCCGGACGACCTGCGCAACGGGCTGGACAGAACGGTCACGGCATTGAAGGAGCTCAACGTCCCGAAGATCGTCCTGCTCGGGCCGCCGGCGACCTGGCTTGGCGAAAGCCTGCCGGCGAACATTCTCGACTATTATTTCCGGACGCATTCGCTGCTGCCGGCGCGCACCAAATTCCGCTCCAACGACAATTGGACGCGGGCGCTGGACGAGTTCCTCGAGGCGCAGGCGCAGCGCGTGGGCATCCAGTACATCTCGGCACGCCGCATGATGTGCAACGATGACGGCTGTCTGGCGCGGATCGGCGCGGACGGATCGGACCTGACCGCGTATGACAGCGGCCATTTGACTAACCCCGGCTCCCTCTTCATTGCCAGACAGGCGCTGGAGGCGTTGCCTGGCTTCGATAAATAGCCGCGTCGTCCGCCCCGGGGCCACCATGGATCGTCGGACAGAGCAGAGCGGTCGCGCCGGATACGAGGCCGGGAACGACGACCTCGGCCGCGCGGGAGGCCGCTATCTCGCCAGCGTGCTTGGACTGGTGGCGGCGATGCTGGGCGGTGTCAGCCTGTGGCTGGCAGCGCAGGGCGGCGACCATTTCAGCGCGATCAGCAGGGCCGGCGATCGGTCATGGTACCGCAATTTCGGCGGCGACAGCGTCACCGAGATCCAGGACCAGGATCTGTTCTACCATGGCATCGGCCGGTCGATCGACAACGCCCGCCAGGCCGACGTCATCATCCTCGGCTCATCCCTGGTGTCGTTTGCGCTCGATGAGACCGTCATGCGCGAGCGCCTGGAGCAGCCCTACGGCCTGAAGTTCTACAACATGGCGTTCGTCGGCGTTGCCAGCGGCGAGTTCGCGCGGCAGATCGCGCTGAAGTATCAGCTCCATCCGCGCCTGTGGATCTTGAACGCCGACGATGGCGGCGGCGGCGGCAACTTCTTCCACCGCAACCTGACCCGCGCGTTCGGCGCCGACGTCCGTCCGATCCCGAGCACGAAGCTCAGTCGCTACGGCGCGACCTACGAGATCATCCGGCGCAATCTGCGCTGGCGCTTCGAGGACGTGACGCGGCCATGGCGCCAGGCGCTCACCGGCCCGCGATCCGGACCGCTGCCGCGCTTCGACCGCGATGATCGCACCGGCGCGGCCGACATGAGCACGTTTCCGCGCTTTCTCGCCGACGGCAATCCGGGCGTGAAGATGACGCGCGATCCCGATTGTCACACCACGCCCGACGTGATCGCCAATGCGCGCGACCTCGTGCAATCGTTGGGCGCGCCCGTGGTCCTGACCCTCGTTCCCAATTTTCACGGCTGCCTGACCCAGGTTCGCGAGATCGCGGCTGCGATCGGCGTCGAGACGGCCTTGCCGGCGCGTACGGATTACTCGAGCTGGGATGGCGGCGGCCATCTCGACGCCAGGGGCGCGGCTGATTTCACCCGCGACCTCGTCGGCGCTCTGGAAAAGACGCAAGCGTTTCAGGGAATGCGTGAGAATGGCGATCACCGAAAGCCTTGATCATGCGGCCGCAGCGGATCGCCATGCGCGGCCGATCAGCCGGGCGCACGCGCTGCTCTATCGTCCCGACATCGACGGCCTGCGCGCGATCGCCGTCGTCGCCGTGCTCGTCTTTCATACCTTCCCGCGGCTGCTGCCCGGCGGTTTTGCCGGCGTCGACGTGTTCTTCGTGATCTCCGGCTATCTGATCACGGGCATCATCGATCGGCAGTGCGAGGACAACAGCTTCAGTTTCGCGACCTTCTACGCCCGCCGCATCCTCCGGATCTTCCCGGCTCTCATCACCGTGGTGCTGGCGACGTTCGTGATCGCCTGGTTCGTATTCCCGGTCGCCGAGATGGAAGCGCTCGGGTCCAACATCAAGGGCGCCGCCGCCTTCATCGAGAATTTCATGCTGCACGAGCAGATCGTGGGCTATTTCGATCCCGGTGCGGAGCGCCTCCCGCTGCTGCATCTGTGGTCGCTCGGCATCGAGGAGCAGTACTACATCGTCTGGCCCGCGATGTTCGTGCTGATCGCCCGATGGCCGTCATGGAAGGCGGCCATCGTGGCCGCGCTCGCGTGCGGCTCCCTGGTGGTCTGCCTGTCGACTCCCGCAAGAGAGGCGGCGTGGGCGTTCTATTCCCCGACCACGCGGGGCTGGGAGCTGCTGGCCGGCTCGCTCCTGGCGGTGTGGCTGCGCCGGCGCGCCGATCGCCCGATCGGTGCGGCCACCAGCAATGCGCTCGCGGCTGTTGGCGTGGCGGGCCTCGCCGTCGCCTTCTTCGCGTTCAGCGCCGCCTCGCCTTGGCCCGGCATTCGCACCACGGTGCCCGTGCTGGCGACCATGGCCCTGATTGCGGCCGGCGGTACGCTGGTTCAGCGGGTGTTGGCGTGGCCCGCGCTGGTGTTCGTCGGCCTGATCAGCTACCCGCTCTATCTCTGGCACTTTCCGCTGATCGCCTTCACCAAGCTGCAGTTCGGCGGCGCGGCTCCGGCGTGGATCCTGCTCGCGGTGCTCGGGCTGAGCGCCGTGCTGGCCTTCCTCACCTATCGCTTCATCGAGCTGCCGATCAGGTTCGGAGCCGCGCCCGTCGCGTGGCGGGCGGGGTCTTTGCTGGCCGCGATGGCGGCGATGATCCCGATCGGCGTCGCGGCGACGAGCACGCGCGGCCTGCCGGTCCGATTCGCGCCGGAGATCAGGGGCTTCATGCTCTCGGGCTCCGAGACCTCCTCGCACTGGCGCCGCGGCCGCTGCCTGCTGCTGCTGCAACCAGCCTCCGCGTTCGGCGCCGACTGCGCCGGGCAGGGGCGCCGGCCGCTGCTGCTGATCTGGGGCGATTCCTACGGCGCGGCGCTCTATCCAGGGCTGCTGCATCTGTCGACGGAGCGCGGCTATGACGTCGCGCAATATACGGCCTCTGCCTGCCCGCCGCTGATCGGCTACACGTTGGAGGCCCGGCCGTTCTGCAAGAGCATCAACGACGACGTCGTGTTGCGGATCGGCCGTCTCCGGCCGGACGTCGTCATCCTCGACGCGACCTGGGGCCACGCCGAGTCCGTGCTGCGCGAGGATCTGCCGCGCACGGTCGCGCTGCTCAGGGCCAACGGGATTGCGAAGATCGTGCTGATGGGACCGCCGCCGAGCTGGCAGGGCGTCGGCCTGTCGCACAACGTGCTCGACTACTACCGGCAGACCGGAACCGTGTTGCCGGAGCGGACCGTGTTCCGCTCCAACGACGAATGGACGCGCGGCCGCGACGCACTGTTTCGCGAGCTGACCCGTCAGCTCGGCATCGACTACATCTCCGTGCGTGACGTGTTCTGCAACGACGAAGGCTGCCTCAGCCGGATCGGCCCGGGCGGCTCGCAATTGACGGCATTCGATCCCGGGCACCTCACGGTGCCCGGGGCCATCTTCCTGGCGCGCCACACCATCGACAGCCTGCTCGGCCCGGCCCAGCGGCCGCCGCCGTGAGCAGCGTCAGGTCGGATCGGCCGGGATGCCGCGATAGGCGTGGATGATGAAGCGAGTGCCGCCGACCGAATAGTCGCCGCCGTTGGAGGCCTCGATCGCGAACATCTCGACCAGCTCCTTCCAGGCCTGCCGTTCGCCCGTGGTCGGAATGGCACGATTGGCGTTCCAGTCGTCGAAGCAGATGACGGCGCCGGTCGAGATCATGCCGCGCTCGAACAGCGGGACGAGCGCATCCATGGTCGACTGGTAGAGGTCGCCGTCGAAATGGATCATCGCAAACCGCGTCTCGGGCGGCAGCGTCTTCACGGTGTCGGCGAACCAGCCTTCGTAGAGTTGAAAACGGTGCGGCGGAATGATCTTGCCGATCAGCGCGCTCAACTGCGGCGCGGCCAGCACCTTGCAGCCGCCCTTGGCCCACGCGCCGGAGATGACGTGCGGCGCGGCTTGGTCGACCGGCGAGGTGATCTCGGGAAGGCCCTCGAAGCTGTCGAACAGGCGTAGAATACGGAACGGGTTTTCCCCGGACGCGCTCTTGCCGAGCGGCTGGCGCTGCAGGTCGAACACCATCGACGTGGCGATTGCGCGGGCGCTGAAGCCGCCCATCGTGCCGAACTCGGCGATGTCGCCGTTCACGTGGGCGCTGTTGATGTACTGGACGCACAGCGTGAGCGTCTTGGCGATCTCCTGTGCCGGCAGGATCAGCACGTCGGCATAGCTGTAATACGCGCCGGGCGAGGGAAGCTGCCGCGCGCTGTATTTCTCCAGTGCGATGTCCTGGATGATGCGTCCGTCATCGACCGTGTCGGCGGACGGGGCTGCGATTGCGACGGCCGGAGGCCTGTCCTGCACGCTGGCGCTGCTGCTGCCGTTTCCATAGGGCCAGGGCAGCGGCGGCTGGAACAGGATCGCCCGTTTGACCGAGCGCATCCAATACAGCACGTCCGGCGGCAGCGAGGTGGCGAGCGCATTCTTCAACGGTTGCAGCATTCAAATCTCCAACGCGGCGCTGTTCGATGACCGCAAAACGACCTTGAGGGATGGCGCAGACATGATGCTGCGCCGAAGAGGGGTGTTCGCCTGGCAACGCCCAACAGGCGGCGTCACGCCGAGACGGGATTCCGCGCTCGGTAACGGCTCCGCATGCACCGGCCGCAACGGGATGAACATCCGAAATCTCCGAGCGATCCCGCTCATGGCCACCCAGAGGTCGACATCGGCGGTGAGCGCGCCGTCGCGCGCTAGCCCACCTGCTGCCTCCTGGCTTAGCCGTCCTCCATTCCTGGTGCAAGCGGGCGGCCATGCGTCAATAGAGGCTGGCAGCCCGGCGTCCGTCGGCCAGCGCGTCGTGGACGTCTGCGGTCCGCTCCTTCGGCAGCTTGACGAAGAACGGGTCCGCCGGCCAGTGGTTCATGCCGGCGACCATGATCGTCATCTCCTCGTCGGGCATGCGCGGCATGAATACCAGATCGATCGCGGAGCGTGTCTTGTGCGACGGCGGGCTGCCGCGATGCATGAGGCGGGTTGCGTCGAACACCAGCAGATCACCGGTCTTGCCCAGAACCGTGTGCTCCCGGTAATTGGCGTCGCGATACTGGAACGGACCGGTCTGCTCGTCGACATCGCAGAGATAGAGCACGCCGCGAATGACGCCGGCGGGACAGTGGTCGCTGTGCCATTCCTGGGGGCCGACGCCCTCGGTCACATGCGGCTTCGAGCGCACCAGCCGGACATTGGCGACCTTGGCCGGGCAGCCGAGCACACCGCGGAAGAAGGAATCGAAATCGCCGCCGCTGAACAGCGCGTGCAGATAGTCGACGAGGGCGGCCGACGGCATCCCGGTCTGCAGATCCTGCGTGTAGGAGGCGACGCTGTTGCCGGCCCAGTCCCACGCCGAGTGGCGATTGCTGACGTCGCGATCGAAGCTCTCGGTTTCCCGGAACATGGTCGCCTTTTCCGGATTCGTGCTGATCACCGTGACGCCGTTCTGCTGGAACGCGACGATCTTGTCGGCGAGCTGGCTCGGCGTCTTGTGCGGATCGAACTTCGGCGCATGGGCCGTGCACAGCGGCGGGGCGCTGTTCGCGGCCGGGAGCAGCGTCAGCCGGCGCGGCTGCGCCGTGCCGTTCTTGTCTGCGGGGGCTGCGTCAGGACTGAGATGTCCATTCAGGCGGTCGAGCGTGTCGGCCCGCACCAGGCGGTAGCCGAGAGCGCCGAGCGCCTGGTTGACGCCGCCCTTGAGCCGCTGCTTGGCGGTGCTGATCATCGATCCCAAGGCCATGCTGTCCTCATGCTGCGTTCGGCTTGGTCGGCTGGAACGGGTCCAGGCCGCACGCCATTCGATAATACAGTTCGTATCGCGGATGATTGGCGACGAGGCCGCGGCTGTCGATCGCGTGATCGATCAGCGCCTCGAGCAGGAGACGGGCGCCCTTCGGCGGCAGATGCACCCCGTCGAAATCGAACTCCGGACGCAACAGATCGCCGTCCGTCAGGTCTGGCCAGCGGTCGATCATGAACAGGTTCACCGAACGCACCTTCTGCGCCAGCTTCCAGTTGAACGCCTGGACCAGCTTGGTGCGCACCGACACCGGGCAGTCGTAGTTCTGCAGTTCGCGGATGCGCGCTTCCTGCCGGGTCGGAGGAACCACGCTCTGCACGTAGACGCGCTTGAAGCCGGCTTTGACCAGCTGGTCGAGCCCGGCGACGAACGGCCCGAGCCGGGCCTCGATCGCCTCGTCGATGAGATCCCACGGCACCAGCGGCTTGTCGAGCAGAGGCAGCGTCGTGGCGAACGGCGGAACGAAGTCGTGGGTGTCCTTGAGGAGTTGCAGGAGCGGACCGCGAACGTCGATCTCGCCGACGGTGATCATGATCAGCGGCGGCCGCACGGCCTGGCCGACCGCCTTGGCAATGGCGAAATCGACCTCGTCCATCGACAGATGCGTCGCGCGTCCGTTCCGGATCAGGCCTTCGTATTCGAGGAAGGCGATGAAGTCGGGATGAAACTCGCCGGTGGCGGGATCGTAGAACTCCCGCGCCGTGGCGCCGGGGATGTACTTGGTGCGGGCCATCACCCAGGCGCCGGTCCAGCGCTCGCGGAACACCATGTTCCGATACGGCAGGGAATGGCTGTCGCCGACGATATAGACCGGCAGAACCGCTTCGAGCTCGGTGTCCACGCTGATACTTCCCCTCACATCACAGGCTCGGCCGCAGCCGCCGCTCGTCCTCAGTGTTTACGGCTCGCGGCCAGTGCGCGGTAGAACTCGTCCTCGTCGCAGATGATCTGCGGCGCGGTCGGAGGAGCCGCCGGTTGCGTTCGTTCGTCATCACGTGCGGATCGCACCTCTGCGCCAGCGTCCTCGCCGGTGAACTGCGCGAAGAACAGCTTCATCGCGCGCGCGACGCCCTCGGACGTGACCGAGCGCGCATCGTCGGCGAAATACGCTCCCGCGTTCTTCGCATTGGTGATGATCTCGTAGGATGCGAAGTAATGCACGTTGTCGTAGCGCCGGACCATCTCCTCCGCGGCGACGCGCAGCACGCTCTTGGAATAGGTCGTGGCCTGCAGCACGTGGCGCGGCTCCATGGTGGCCGCAAGCGGGACCGGCGAGACCGTCAGGATGATCTGCAGGCGCGGATTGGCTGCCGACATCAGGTTGATCGCCTCGGCAAGATAGCCGGTGGTCTCCATGACCGAGAGATTGTGGAACGCGTATTTTGCATCGTCGAAGTCGCCGGCGCTGCCGCACCCCGGACAGGTCGGATACACCGTGCCGTCGAGCTTGGACACCCAGCTCTCGGTCAGACCGAGCGTGAAGATGAAGATGTCGGTGGTTTCGAAGAGCCGCCGCACCGCCTGCAAATGCTGCTTCAGATCGACTTCGGCCTCGACCATCGAGACGTAGCCGCGCGGCGTGATGCGGGGGCGCAGCAGATCGAACACCCAGCCGTCGCTGTTTGTCCAGAACTGATCGGCTGGCCGGAAAGCTCCGAAGGCGCGTTGCAGCAACTGCAGAAGCTGCAAGGTGCTGTAGATGTTGCCGTAGCGCGCGGAGAACGCGCCATAGCCGAAGCGCTCCTCCTGCTCGGGCGTGAGATGCGGCGGTGCGGGCTCGGTGACATGGTAATTGTAGCCCCGCTCCTTCAGGGCGCGCGAGATGTGCTGCGCGAAGCAACTGCCGGCCGAGGCGACGCGCTGATCTGGACCGAAGCGGAGCCGCGCGGTCAGATGAGGATCGAGATCGGATGGGCTGCGCTCGGCAACGGCCTGCCGCCAGAAGCTGCTCGTGGGCAGCGTGGTGTAGGGACAACTCATGCACTCACCCTCTGACCGCATGGGGCCGCGACGCAATGAAAGCGAAGCGCATGCTGCTCAAGCCCTCGGCTTCATTCCGAGATAGGAATGAATGATGAACTTGGTACCCTGGATCGAGTAGTCGCCGGAATGGCTGGCGACGATATTGAAGCGGCTGACGAGGTCGGCCCAGGCCTTGCGCTCGCCGGCCTCGGGGTCGGCCTCGTTGCAGTTCCAGTCGTCGAAGCAGAGCACGGCGCCCTTCGAGATGAAGCCGCGTTCGAAGCACGGCACCAGCGCGTCCATGGTTGACGAATACAGGTCGCCGTCGAAATGGATCAGCGCAAAGCGCGTGTCGTCCGGGAGCAGCTTCACCGTGTCGGCGAACCAGCCCTCATAGATCTCGACCCGGCTGGGCGGGATGATGGCCTCGACCATGGTCCGCAGATCCGCGGCGCTGAGAATCCGGCAGCCGCCCTTCGACCAGGTGCCCGATTTCACGTGCTGCGACTCGAGGTCGACCTGCGCCGTGATTTCCGGCAGGCCCTCGAAGCTGTCGAACAGGCGCAGTTTGCGCAGCGGCTGGTTCGGCTGATAGCGCGGGTCGAACACCATCGCGTTCGCCAGGGTGCGTGCGGTGAAACCGCCCATGGTGCCGAATTCGGCGATATCGCCTTTGACGTCGGCGCTGTTGATGTACATCACGCTCAAGGTCAGCGTGCGCGCGATCTCCTTGGCGGGGAGGATCAGGACGTCGTCGATGTCGAAGAACAGGTACGGTGCGCTGATCTTGTGGGCGTCGAGCCGTTCCAGGGCTTCGGTCTGCCGCGTCCGCGGCTCCGACACCGCTTCGACGACCGGCGCGGGGGCCGGTTGAGGCTCGGGCTGGGGCTCTGGCTCCGGAGCAGCCTGCGGCCGTTCCGGGGGCGGCTGCCCCATCAGCGCGCGCTTGATCGAGCGCAGCTTGAACAGCGTCTGGGGGGGCAGGCCTTCGGCAATCGCCACCTTCAATGACTTCGTCATGACAGCCCCGTTCCCCGCCGTTCGCGATGTCCGCCGCCAATTTATAGATACATTTTGCAAAGATCGCAAAAGCGGCATGCGGGCTCTGCACTCGTTTTGCGTGGGTGTCGGCCGGCGAGGCGCCGCTGATGGTCGAACCGGTCCTGCGTGCGCGTCAAAGACGAATTGGTCCGCATCTTCAGGTGCATCACCCCTGTCCAGTCCTGCCGGGAAAAATATTCTTCTTTCGTTTTATCGGAAAATATGGTTCTCTCGCGTCATCCCGCCTCATGCAGAGGGACGTACGCGTCGTCACGATACGTGGAGGTGTGCTGCGATGGACGTGACGGCTGCGCCAGACGAGCGCAATCGGCGCGGACGGCGAAGTCGTGTGGTCCTGGCCTCTCGACGCTGAGGTCTGCGCAACGCGCCAAAGGCGCGTTGTCGCAAAATGGGGGCAAGAACGCCGATCCCCAGGGAGAGCACGAAGGACACCGTTAAAACCAGTCGCGCGGGGAAGGCCGGGATGTCCCAGCCGAACCTGTGGTACCTGCCGCCTGCACTTCTTTCTGCAGGCGGGCCATGGGGGCGGCAGGCTCCCGGCCTTCCCCGCGCCCTCTCGTTCGAGAGAGCGATCGTCGACTGATAGCTCGGATGCCAATGCGTCGCGAGAGCGCCTGTCGACGCTCTCAGCTCACACTCATTCGAAGAAGATGAATTCGTGGTCGCCGGTGTAGCCGGAGCGCTTGAATTCGAAGGCCCATTCCTCGGGGGTGTGGAAGATGCGGCAGGTGAGCTGCCAGTACATCAGGTTCACCTTCTCGCGCTCGTTGCGGTAGCCCTCGACGCAGAGATACTTGGCGCCGCGGCTGACGCGCTCCATCTCGCGCAGGGCGGCATCGAGATCGTAGTTGTAGAGGTTGTGCAGCGTGTTGATCGAGATGACCAGATCGAAGTGCTTGTCGGGGTAGGGCAGCTTGGCCGCGGTGCCGACCTGGCAGAACGGCTTCACGCTCTCCATCGTGTGCTCGATGCCGTAGGAGGAGACGTCGATGCCGGCGACCTCGAGATCCGGGATGGCTTCGCGGAAATCGTGCAGGATGAAGCCCTTGCCGGAACCGACGTCGAGCACGCGCATGCCGGGCTTGATGCCGTAGGTCGCGATCATCGCATCGGCGACCTTGCGCCAGCGGCCGTCATATTTGTAGCCGCCATAGCCGGTCTCGCGGCTGCCGTCCCAGTAGTCGTAGTCGTACTTGATCGCCATCTCCGCGACATCGGCCTTGTCGCGCTGGGTAACGCGCGCGAGATAGTCGCGCTTGGTCGATTTGTGGACGAGACTGACGAACTCGCGATAGGCCATGAAGATCTCCGGGCGTTACGATGTCGGTTAGTCGGATGTGGCGCCGATGAGGTCGAGCTTGGCGTCGGCCTTGGCGAGCTGCGCGGCGCAACGCTGCGCCCAGGCGCCTGTGTCGGCGAAGGCGCGCCTGGTGGCGCCGAGCGGCAGGAAGTCGTTCAGGATGATGCAGGTCCACTTGACCTGGTAGGCGTCGAGCAGGAGCCGGCAGCGCGCGACGCTGGCCGCGTCCAGTCCGAGGCCGTCCGTGAGCCGGTCGATGAAATGCTCGTGCACCGCCAGCGGCACCGGCACCTCCGGCTGGCAGAAGAAGTCGGAGACGAGCTTGGCCGGATCGTCGCGGCCGGCATATTCGAAGTCGAGGAAGGTGAGCTTATCAGCGTCGTCGATCAGTGCGTTGTGGAAGCCGAAATCGGACGGCGACAGGCAGACCTGATCGGCGGGGATGGCGGTCTCGAAGGCGAGCCCTTCGGCCGCGGCGCCGCGCAGAATGGTCGCCTTCACCTCTGCCCAGGCCGGCTGCAGCCGTGCGGTCACGAACTGTCGGGCGTCGGCCACATGGGGCACGTCGCCATCGAGCGTCGCCAGCCGCGCCACCCGGCGCTCGACGGTGGCGAGGTGCTCGGCGAGGGAGAAGCAGGCCTCGGATCCGGCCGCCAGCGCCGGGCGGGGCGGAGCATTCACGGCGAGCACGAAGTCGATCGCGGCATCGACATGAACGGGCGCCAGCTCCGCGACCGTCAGCTTGCGTCCCTCGACGAAGCTGTACAGGCCAGCCTGTTCGGCGCGGTCGCAGGCCAGGGGCTCCGGCACGACACGGACCCCGTGCGACCAGGCATGGCTGACAAAACTCCATTCGGCGCCGAGCCGGTCGCGGGTGTCGCGAGCGTCGGTGAAGTAGCGCTTGAGGACCAGCGGGCCGTCGGCCGTGTCGAGACGGAAGACCTGGTTGTTGCGGCCGCCGGCCAGCCGCGTCAGTCCCGTAGGGCTGGCCTTGCCGGCCTGCGCGGCGAGGCGCTGGGCGAGCGCCAGCAGGGCGGCGTCGGCGTTGGCCTCAGCCGCGGTCACGGACGACATCCGCCGCGATCTCGGCCCACGAGGCGCGGCGCTCGTAAGGGACGGCCGTGGTCGCGAACTGGTTCTCCGGGTCGAACAGCACCTTGCGCATCCCTTGCGGGAATCCGGTCATGCCCAGGATCTCCGGCAGGTCGTCGACAAAGACCTCGCAGGCCAGCGCATGCGCACGGGCGACCTTCTCGTCCTTGGTCAGCTCGAAGAACACCCGGTCCGGCGCGATCTGGCTGGCGGCCGATCCCATCAGCCCGCGGTCGGTCAGGAAGCCGCGCGCGGCGGCATGCATGTCGTGCTTCGGACCGAGAATGGGGTGTCTGGTCTTATGACTGACGATGAACAGGTCATGCCCGGCGCCGCGGGCCGCGGTCACGAACTCCGCGAAGCCAGGGTAGGGCGACACCAGGTCCATCCGGGCACCGTAGACGTAGCCCTGGAGCTCGGTGAAGTCGTCCTTGCGCCCGGAGCCGTTGAGATGGTCGCGAACGCTGTTCTTGTCGCGGCCGAGATCGGCCGGGATCAGGCCGCGCTCGAGCGCGGCCGCATGAAACACGCCGTCATAGCAGGCGATCGTGTTGTCGAAGTCGATCCCGATCCGCATGGCCTGGACTTAACGCAGCGACATGTCGATCAGCGGACGGCCGACCTTGCCGGCGGCCAGATCCTGCAGCGCCTGGTCGGCCTGGGCGAGGCTGTAGGGCTTCGACAAGAGATCCCGCACCGGGAAGCGGCCGGAGCTCAGCAGCCGGCCGTAGCGGCCGTAGTCGCGATCCGGAACGCTGTCGCCGCCCCAGGTGCCGAGCAGGCTCTTGCCCTGGTTGAAGACGCCGGGATTCAGCGTGAGCGCCGCGCCATGCTTGGCGTTGCCGATCACGACCGCGCGGCCGCCCTGCTGACGGGTGGAATTGATCGCCTGCTCCATCACGGCCGGGATGCCCGAGGATTCGACCGCGAGATCAACGCCCTGCGGCACGATCTTCTTGATCTCGGCCAGCACGTCGCCGGATGCATCGATGACATGCGTTGCGCCGTAGATCTGGGCAAGCGCACGGCGGGTCGGGTTCGGGTCGATGCCGATCACCGGCATCGCGCCGGCCAGCGCGGCGGCCATCAGCGCGTTCAGGCCGATGCCACCGGTGCCGAACACGGCGACTGCGTCGCCGGGCTGCACCTTGAGCACGTTGTAGACCGCGCCCATGCCGGTCGGCGCAGCGCAGCCGAGCAGCACCGCGACATCCATCGGCAGGTCCGGCGGCAGCAGGGTCAGGCGGTTCTCGCTGACGACAGCGTGGCGCTGGAAGGTGGTGACGCCGCCGGCGTTGACCTTCTTGCCATCCCAGTCATAGACGGCGCCGCCAGCCTCGATGCCCGTGCCCTTGATCCAGGACAGCACGACCTTGTCGCCGACCTTGACCTTGGTGACGGCGCTGCCGGCCTCGATCACCGTGCCGGTGCCCTCGTGGCCGAGGCAATGCGGCACCCATTTGTCCTCGCCCTTGTCGCCGCGCCACTCCATGACCTGGGTGCCGCAGGCGCCGGAATAGGCGATCTCGACCAGCACCTGGCCCGGCTTGAGGGCGGGGGTCTCGATCTCGGCCAGCACGAGCGGCTGGCCGGTCTGGACCAGGAGGGCAGCTTGGGTCTTCATGTGATGTCTCAGCTCAACGCGTGGATGATCTTGTCCGCGATCTGGTGGCCGGTCAGTCCCAGCACCTCGCGGGCATATTCCTGTTCGCCTGATTTCTTGAAGAACGCATCCGGCGTGCCGAAGCGCAGAAACTTCTTCGCCTGCGTCTCGGTGTCGGCAAGCCATTCGGACACGGCGGAGCCGAAGCCGCCGATCAGCGAATGCTCCTCGATGGTCGCGACCAGCTTGAAGCGGCTGAAGGCCTGCTTGAGCTTGTCCTCATCCAGCGGCTTCACGGTGTGGAAGCTGACGACCTCGGCGGAGATGCCCTTCTCCTTCAACTTATGTGCGGCTTCAATGACTTCCGGCAGCATGTTGCCGGTCGAGAGCAGGCAGACGTCGGAGCCTTCCTCGATCGTGATCGCCTTGCCGATCTTGAAATCCGCGAGGGGGCCTTTGTGAACGACAGGCTCACCCTTCTTGCCCATGCGGATGTAGACCGGACGGTCCTGCTGCATCGCTGCGCGCAGCGCGCCGCGCACCTCGAAGGCATCGCCCGGGCAGATCACGACCATGTTCGGGATCGAGCGCAGGAACGAGATGTCCTCGCAGGCGTGGTGGGTCGGGCCGAGGCCGGAATAGGCGAGGCCGGCGCCGACCGCGACGATCGTCACGGGGACCTCGTGATAGCAGACGTCGGTGCGGATCTGCTCCAGGCAGCGCGTCGTCACGAACGGCGTGATCGTATAGGCGACCGGGCGCAGGCCGTTCATGGCCATGCCGGCGGCGACGCCCATCATGTTGGCTTCCGCCACGCCGCAGTTGAAGAAGCGGCTGGGGTGCTTGTCCTTGAACTTGTCGAACAGGCGGTTGCCGATGTCGCCCGAGAGCATGACGACGCGGGAATCCTCGTTGCCGAGCTTGGTCAGTTCGTCAGCGAACGCGTTTCTCATGACAGGCCGAGCTCCTTGAACGCCTTCGTCACTTCGTCTGCGGTGGGGGCGCGATAATGCCAGTTGTTGTCGTCTTCCATGAACGACACGCCCTTGCCCTTTACGGTGTGGGCGATCAGCGCCACCGGCTTGCCCGAGCCGTTCGGGATGTTCTGCATGGCTTCCGCCAGCGCGCCGACGTCATGGCCGTCGATCTCGTGCGCGTCCCAGCCGAACGCGGCCCATTTGTCGCGCAAAGGCGCCAGCATCAGGGTCTCGTTGGAGCGCGCGGTCGCCTGCCACTTGTTGTAGTCGACGACGACGCAGACGTTTTCGAGCTTCTGGGCGGCGGCGAACATCGCCGCCTCCCAAACCGAGCCCTCGTTGTTCTCGCCGTCCGAGAGCAGGGCGTAGACGCGGTAGTTCTCGCCCTTGATGCGCCCGGCCAGTGCCATGCCGCAGCCGAGCGGCAGGCCGTGGCCGAGCGAGCCGGTCGCGGCCTCGACGCCAGGCAGCAGGTTGGCCGGCGGATGCTCAGCGAGACGGCCGCCGTCCTGGCAGTAGGTGTCGAGCTCCTCGATCGGGAAGTAGCCCTTCATCGCCAGCGTCGCGAACAGCGCCGCGGCGGCGTGGCCCTTCGAGAGGATGAAGCGGTCGCGCAGCGGATCGGTCGGGTTCTTTGGGTCGATGTTGAGCACATGCCAATAGGCCGCGGTCATCGCATCGGCGCAGGACAGCGACGAGGCCAGATGCGCGGCCTGGGCCTTGTGCGACATCTCGATGATCTTGCCGCGCAGCCTTGCGGCCTGCGCCTTCAGGGCGGCGGCGTCAGGCTTGGCCGCGGTGCTCCGGACTGCAACGTTCATCGTGCTCTCCAGTCGCGCTTCCTCGGGGAAGCGCAGGGGTCTCGATCAGGGTTTATGTTCGTACTTGGTCGGCAGCTTGGCCATGACATCCTCGAAACGTCGCGCCCAGGCGATGACGTCGTCGATGCCCTGTTCCAGCGAGAAGGTGTCGCGCCAGCCGAGCTCGGTGCGCAGCTTGAAGCTGTCGAGCGTATAGGCGGTATCCTTGCCGGGACGCTCGGGTCCGATCTCGACGCAATCCTCGAACGACTTGCCGAGCCGGGCCAGGATCATCTCGACCAGGGTGCGGATCGAGACCAGCTCATAGCCCGAGATGTGATACGTCTCGCCGAGCTTGCCGCTGCGCCCGATCTTCACGGTCGCGTCCGACACGTCGGTCATGTGGATGAAGACGCGGATCGACTTGCCGCCGCCGTCGAGCCGCAGCTTCTGCCCGGTCATCGCCGCCACGATGGTGCGCGGCACGATGCGATAGAGCTGCTGGCCCGGGCCGTACACATTGGCCGCACGTGTGAAGACCACGGGGAACTGGTAGTTGGCGAAATAGGTCCGCAGGCTCATGTCGCCGGCCGCGCGCGACACCGCGTAGGGCGTCGACGGGTTGAACGGCGCGTCCTCACGGACCCAGCCCTCGGTCGAGCCGTAGACCTCGGGCGTCGTGACGTGGACGTAGCGGTCGAGGCCGTCATAGTTGCGCAGGATGTCGTGCAGGCGGACGGCGGAGACGACGTTGGTCATCATCCAGTGGTCCGGATACAGCCAGCTCTCGCCGACCATGCTCTGCGCCGCGAAGTTCACGACGTGAGTCGGCCGCTCCGAGGCCAGCAGCGTCTTGAGCGCATCGAGATCGTGATTGAGATCGACGCGCTGGAAGCGGACCTTGCCGGGACGCTTCTGCCATTTGTACGGCAGGAAGGCGTCATGCGGCTCGTCCGAGCGGCTGGTCGCGATCACGTCGTGACCGGCCGCAGCCAGGAAGTCGACGAAGGTTGCGCCCGAAAACGAGTTCGAGCCGAGGATCAGGTACTTTTCGTTCGCAGCCATCGTCCTTGCCCGTCAGACCTCGCGCGTCGTGATGATGTCGCCGCGCTGGGCGTACAGCCACTGCATGATCATGTGGCCGATCACCATCTGCGCGTCCTCGGCGATCTGCATGTCGTCGACCGCGAAGTGGATCGGCACGTCGGCGAGCGCCTTGGCCTTGCCGCCGGAGAAGCCCAGCACGGCATAGCTGGTCATGCCGATCTTCTTGCCTTCTTCGAGCGCCTTCAGGATGTTCGGCGAGTTGCCGGAGCCGGAGAAGGTGATCAGCACGTCGCCCTTGCGCGCGAGCACCGCGAGTTGCAGCGAGAACACCTGATCATAGCCTTCGTCGTTGGCGAGGCAGGTGATCACGGACGGGTTCGACGACAGCGAGTGCACGCGCAGGCCCGAGCCGGGCGTCTTCGACAGCGCGTAGAGGAAATCGTTGGCGAGGTGGTTGGCGTTGCCGCCGCTGCCGCCATTGCCGCAGAAGAACACCTGGCGGCCGGTCTGCCAGCAATCACGCAGATCATAGGCGAGCTTCTCGACCGGGCTCCAGTCGAAATCCTTCAGCACGGTGCTGAAGCGGCTGGTGTAGTCGGCGAACAGGCTGCCGGGGGTCTTGAAGGCCAGGACGTTCATTTCACGACCTCCTTCTCCATCCATTTCAGATTATACCAGCGGTCGTCGTTCTTGAGCTGGCCTTGCGAGTACATGCCGATGATTTCCTTGATCGCGTCCTCCACCGTCTTCTTCGGCCGGAAGCCGGTTGCGAGCAGGCGATCGGAGTTGACGCGATAGCTGCGCGGGTCGTTCGAGGGCGTCACGATGACCTCGGCCGGCACGTGCTTGGTGACGAGCCTGGCGATGTCGAGGATCGAGATGTTCTCGAAGCCGGCATTGTAGATCCCGGTGTGCTCAGGATGATCGAGCAGGAAGAGATACAGATCGGTGATGTCGTCGATGTGAATGTTCGGGCGAGTCTGGTCGCCGCCGAACACGGTGATGCGGCCGTTCATCAGCGCCTGCATCGTCAGCATATTGACGGAGACGTCGAGCCGCTGGCGCGGAGAGTAGCCGCAGACGGTCGCGGGGCGCACGATCTGCACCACCATGTCGTCCTTGTAGGACAGCACGATGCGCTCGCCGCACATCTTGGTCTTGTTGTACTCGGAGATCGGCAGCAGCTCGAGATCCTCGGTGACCTGCTCCTCTTCCTTGACGCCGTAGACGCTGCCGGAGGAGGCGTAGATGAAGCGCTTGATGCCGTGGCGATAGGCGCGATCGGCGAGCTGCATCGTGGCGAGGCAGGAGATCTCCCAGGTCAGCTTCGGGTCGAGATCGCCGCAGGGATCATTGGCGACGCTGGAGAGATGAATGATGGCGTCGACCCCGGTCAGGTCGATGGCGTCGGGATTGCGGACGTCGCCCTGGACGACGGTGAGATCCGGATGCGGCTCGAGAAAGTTGCCGAACCACATGATGTCGAATGCAACGACCTTATGGCCGGCCTTCAAGAGCTTCGGCACGAGCACGCTGCCCTTGTAGCCGCACGCTCCGGTCACGAATATCTTCATCTGAGCAATCCCCGTGGCTCGCCTGTCGTGTCGCCGGCTGGCGCGTCGCGCGCACCTTTATACAAATTGGCAGAAGAAGGTGACCAGCCCGGCGGCGAAACCCGCCCGTCAAGCGTCCCCGCCACGGCGTGGTTCGTGATTAAACTCCAAATGGGCCCGGCGCAAGCTTTCCGGGTTGCCGATGTCCCGATGATAACCGCTGGTTTCCACGCAGAAAATGCGTCCCAAATAGTTGGGGATGATTTCCGTGGAGAGATCGACGATCGGCTTTCCCAGCGCGGCGATGTCGGCGATGACGGCGGGATCGAATACATAGACCGCGCCATTGGCGAGGTTCCCGGGCGGATTCTTGACCTTCTCGTGGAAGGCGATGACCCTGTGCTGATCGTCCAGCTCGAGAATCCCGCACGAGCTCGGATCATCGGTGCGGAATGCGAGCATCGTCATGATGCAGCCGGGCGGGCGGTTGCGATGGGCGGCGAGCAGCCCCGCGACGTCGAAATCCGTCAGATTGTCGGCGTGAGCCACGAGGAAGGGCTGGTCGCCGAACCAGGCGCGGTTGGCAAGCACGGTGCCGCCCGTCCCGAGCAGTTCATCTTCGTGAACGAGATCGATGCGGTCCCGCCAGCGCGATTGCGCCACGTGCGCGCGCACCTGTTCGGCGAGCCAGTGTGTGTTGAGCAGCGCGCGCTCGATGCCGCCTTCGAACACGAGATCGAGCCAGTAGTCCAGCAATGGACGGTCGTGCACACGCACCAGGCATTTCGGCGTCGTATTGGTCAGCGGGCGCAGCCGGCTTCCGATCCCCGCCGCGAGCAGGAGGGCACGCATGACGACATCCTACTCCTGGCTGAATCCGGTCTCGTCGATTTCCCGCACCAATTCCGCCGTCGTCAACGGCAGATTGCCGACGCGGGAAACCTGGAGGGCAGCCGCCAGCGATCCGAGATAGGAGGCCTGCCAGATATCGGCGCCCGCGCGCAGGCCCATCGAGCAGGCCATGAAGAAGCTGTCGCCGGCACCGGACACGTCCTTCGGGGATGGATTGAACGCCGGCAGGCGGTCCGAGGTGAAGGTGCCGTCCGCCATGGTGTTGATCAGCGCGCCCTCGGCGCCGAGCGTGATCACGAGATTCTTGGTGCGGGCCCGTTCGACCAGCCGCTCGCTGATCACGGCGAGACCCGAAATGAAGTCGTTCAGTGCGACGCGCGCCTCCCGCTCGGTCGGCGTCAGCAGGGTCATGCCCTTGAAGCGGGAGACGTCGCCGGTCTGCGACGACACCTGGCTGTCGGCCGCCATCATCACGCCCTGGGCGCGGGCGCGATCGGCGATCGCGTCGACCAGATCCTGCGGCAGGCAGCCGTAGTTGAAGCAGGAGAACAGCAGCAGATCGCAGGTCTTCAAGGCGCGCTCGACCGAGGTCAGCATCTGCCGCTGCAGGTCGGCATCCGACGCGTGCTGGCGCAGATGATTGACGCGCAACAGCGTCTTGTTGAGCGCGCGAAAACGCTGCTTGCGCGTGGTCGGCCGGCTCTGGTCGGTGAAGGCGTTGAAGTTGACGCCATGCTGTTCGAGCGTGTTGCGGGCGAACCGCGCCGCTTCGTCGTCGCCGACCAGGGTGAAGAATTTCACGTCGGCGCCGAGCCCGTGCGCATGCGCCGCAACCGCACCCGCGCCGCCGACGAAGGTGCGGGTCATCAGCGGCGTCACGACGATGGTCGGGTCCTCCTGGGACATGCCGACCGCATCGCAGGTGACATATTCGTCGACGATCAGGTCGCCGATGACGGCGACCCGCATGCCGGACAGCTTGCGGAGCAGATCCTTCAGATTCGCGATCTCGAAGCCGTGGCGCCTGGGAAATTCCTGCGGCTTGCGGACCGTGGAGATGTCGATGTTGGCGTCGCGTTCCAGCAGCGACAGCGACGCAAAGCGCAGTTCACCGGACGAGAAGATCAGCCGTCCGCCGTAGGCGTCCACGGCCTCCTGCTCGGGATTGGCGCGATCCTCGAACTCCTTGCCCTTGACGACGACCGTCGGCTTCAGATGCGCGATGAAGTCGGACGCCGATGTTTCCAAGCGCACGACATGGTGCACAAAGGCGATGGAACGCACATTTTCGAGGCGCATGTCCTGCGCCAGGGTCACGCCAGGCGTCGAATCGGGATTGACGCCCACGACCAGCACGTCGGCCTGCTCGGCGGCGAACTTCAAAAGCCGTAAATGTCCGGGGTGCACGACGTTGAAGTTGCCGGACACGAACGCAATCGTCTGCCCGGAGTCGCAGGAGGCGCGAACAGTCTGACAGGCCAGATCCATCTCACTCATATCGATCACCTGATCCAAGGAATTCGCCTCCGGTTCGATCGGGCTGAGGTCGGATAATCGGCCACCGTGTCATTCGCGGGCCGAGGAACTCCGATGCAAAGCGTCGCTGTCGCCCGGCACATCTGCACCGCGAATCCCGTTCCGATTTGCATCTTTCATGCTCGACATTGATTTCGTTGCGAAAAAACAAGCACGGTCCCCCGATCGGAGCGATGGAGGGGCCGGCGGCGGTCATTTCCAGCGGTCTCTTTATCAGGTGTGCGCAGCAGCACAAACAGTCCTGTTAGCTTACGGTTGTGTGGTCGCGTTGGAATGCGGCTTCCGGAGAGCTCATCATCCTTTCTCCGCGATGCTCAGCATCTTTGCTGACGAATCAGGCGGAGGATGGATCCGAGGATGCTCCGACGAGAGACGAACTGCTTCGCTGGTGGGCGGGCCAATCGGAAAAGCCTCGGAGGACGCAAGTCTCTCGCAGCATGCCTCAGTGATAGAGATCGAACTGTTCACCCTGTCCCTTTTCGAGATCGGCTGCCAAGGCGCTGCGGTCGATCCGCGGAAACAGCTTGCTGAACTCGGTCCGGTCCAGCAGGGCGAGGTAGGTCTTGAGCATGCCCCTTTCCGAGGGATGCGCGGGATCGAAGAAGTTGCCGGAATCGCGCGATATCTCGGTGCGGCTCATATCGAAGAACTGGATGCCAAGCTGCGCAAATCTTTCGACGGTCTGTGGACTCCTGATCTCGCGCCAGAGCCCGGAATAGGGCCAATAGGCCTCGTCGGTGTCGAGAAAGGCGCCAGCGCTCTCCAGGAACGGATATTGGATCGCAACCACCGAGAACCCGCGCTCGCGGGAAAGCCTGGAAAGTCGCTCGATCTCGCCAAATTCGCGTTCGCTGAGATGAGGGGCGCCCGGAAACGAGGAGGTGACGTACTGAGCGCCGCGCGCCAAGGTTTCGGCCGCCGCATTTCGATAGGGTGGTGCGACCATGACGGAACCATCCTTGCGGAATCCGAACTTGCCGCGGATTGCCTCGGTGCCGACGAGCCTGTTGTTGTCAACGGGCTCGAGTTGCGGCGTCATCATGGCCGAACGGATCGCATCGAGATCTCCGTGATTCCGCATGACGAAGTCCGCGACGTCGTGCAGCTTCCGCCGATGCGAATCGATGCCTTGGGCGAAGTCCATCGTGCGCTCTTTCCGCCAGACGTCAGCGAGGAAATCGCCAAAGAGGAAGTAGTCCAGCGCCACGACGACCACGCGCGGCTTCGCCACCGTGGTCGCGCGATCGACGAAGTCCACAACGTGCGTGAGAGGCCAGGCCGTCAGGCACGCATTGTAGGCCACATAGGGACGGAACATCTGCTCGCGCGCCTGACCGCAGCGCGAGCTTCCCACCAGCAGAACCTCGGGCTGGACCTGTTTGATTCGTTCGAGCTTGTAGGGAGCGTAGTCCTTGAAGGTGCCGAGCCAGACCATCCGTTCGGAGTGCGATTGCTCGGCTGCGAGCACCGAGAGCGGGACGGTCGCGCCCAATCGCCAGCCGACCCATTCGAAAACAGCCAGCAGCGGCAGGAAGACGATGGCGAACAGAGCCACTACGATCGCAAGATACCGCGCCAAAGTTCGAGCCCGCCTTGGTGATTGTGCTTCGGGAGTAAGCGAGTTTGGCTCGCAATCCGCGTCGTGCTGGAAGTTGATTGCGCCAGAATCAGGCTAATGGCTGGGCGTAGCCGCTGCAAGCGGACGATGCGCCGTCGGCACGCCGCCCGCCTGGACAGCTTCGACAAGAACATATCCGCCTTCATAAGGCCGAATGTCGGTGGGAGGGTCCGAGGCCCGTCGCTCGCCATCTCCTGCGCGTTCAGAACTGGAAGTAGAGGAACTGGGAGGTGTCTCCGGCGATGATGTTCATCAGAACCGCCGCCACGAGCGCGATCGAAGTTCCGATGGCCCACGGCAGGGACGGTCGCCACTTCAGGTTCAGAATGCTCCAGGGACGAGGGTTGTGGTAGGTGTCCAGCCCGACCTTCCAACGCTCGAACATCGTGTTCACGTTGGGCAGGGTGAAACAGGCGACATAGCCTGCCAGGATTGCGATCATGAGGCGCGGATCGACGAGGTTCGTTGCCGTGATCTTCTCCGGGTTGGACAGGGCGAGCATCCCCTTGATGAGCCTGACCGCGGCATTCGGATTGTCGGCCCGGAAGAAAACCCATGCCAGAACCACGACGAACTGTGTCAACAAGAGCGCCGCCACCGCATACCAGGCGGTCACCGACAGGCGGGTGAGGGCCGGTCGCTGCGCGACGAATTTGCTCCAGCGATGATTGACGATCAGAAACAGCCCGTGCAGCGCTCCCCAGATGATGAAGGTGAAGCCTGCTCCGTGCCAGAGGCCGCCGAGCAGCATGGTGGCGAAGAGGTTGGTGTTTCTCCGGTGCTCGCCGTAGCGATTGCCGCCAAGCGGGATGTAGAGATAGTCGCGGAGGAAGCGCGACAGCGAGATGTGCCAACGGCGCCAGAACTCGACGATGCTCAGCGACTTGTACGGGGAATCGAAGTTGAAGGGCAGCCGGATCCCGAACATGATCGAAATGCCGATCGCCATGTCGGAGTAGCCTGAGAAATCGAAGTAGATCTGCAGCGAGTAGGCGAGCGCGCCGCCCCAGGCGTCCATCAGGTGAAGGTGGCTCGAATTGGCGGCATGGAACACTGGATTCGCGATCAGGCCGAACCCGTCCGCGATGAACGACTTCTTGAAAAGTCCGATGGTCAGAATCGTAAGGCCGACCGCGACCTTCTCGATGGAAACCCGTCGGCTCTCCTCCGAGCCGAATTGCGGCATCATCTCGCGGTGATGGAGAATCGGGCCGGCGACCAGATGCGGAAAATACGTGACGAACAGGCCGTACTTCA
The DNA here is from genome assembly GCF_051168395.1 of Bradyrhizobium sp. HKCCYLRH1030. Classification (NCBI taxonomy): domain Bacteria; kingdom Pseudomonadati; phylum Pseudomonadota; class Alphaproteobacteria; order Hyphomicrobiales; family Nitrobacteraceae; genus Bradyrhizobium; species Bradyrhizobium sp. HKCCYLRH1030. The sequence goes on from NZ_JBNPUY010000003.1 coordinate 239,064, forward strand.
CAAAGCTTCGTTCATCGGAATACCCGCCATAGACGTCGGCGAGGTAGGCGATCTGGGTGAAGGTGAAAAACGAAATGCCAAGCGGCAGAACGATCGCAAGCGAGGGGTGCTTCGACGCGGTGATCGCATTGAGGATCTGGATGCCGAAATTCGTATATTTGTAGAACGCGAGCGCGGCCAGGTTGAGCGTGATGGCAGCTGAAAACAGGCCGGTGCGGAGCTTTCCGGTCTGTCCGGCAATCAGCAGACCCATCGTATAATTGAAGACGATGGAGATTAGGATGATCGGGACGAAGTGAATGTCCCAATAGCTGTAGAAGGTGAGCGACGCCGCGGCGAGCCAGCTGAGGCGCACGACAGGGGCGGCGAAAAAGCGAGCCAGCAGAAAATAGCCGACCAGGGTCACCGGCAGGAACAGGAACAGAAACTCAAACTGCGTGAAGAGCATAACAAGTTTCTTGATGTTGCTGCATATTGCGCTGCTTTATCAATGATTGAGGGCGCTGCCAAGTTGCGTGCACCTCTCCAGCTGCGAATTTCGGGGGATGCCGCCTGCTGACGGCAGCGACATGCGGCCGGCCTCTCGAACAGGGCAGACCCTTTTCGATCAATGATTCTTCTGCTATGGCAGCTCAAAATTCGGCCCAACGACGCCAATCCAACGCCGCCATGATGGGGGTTCACGCAATCACTCTCGCCGATGACCGCAGCGGCGAAGAAACCCCTCGATGGATCACGCAGATGACATCCCGATAGGTCTGCGCTCCCGCGCAAAGTAAACTTGGGAGGAGTGGGAAGCCCTCTGTTGCACCGGCTGACGTCGTGTCTAGACTCTCGTCGTCGGAGCTGAAAGCAGCGGCCACGACACCCACCGAGACAACCTATCGAGCGGAAATTGCGTCATGTCGACAGTCGGCCGGTCTGCACCGGAAAAGTCAGCTGAACCGGCCGGATTCGGGCGCTATCTCATCGCAGTCGGAATTGTCGGCTTGGCGGCCGTGTTCGCGTTTTCGCTCGGTTTGTCGCTCTTCTCGTTCGACGCGTGGACGTTGCGCGATGGGCTGTTGCAGATTCCGCGCCAAAGCGACACCAACTGGTATCGTAATTTCGGAGGTCGCAGCATTCCGCAGATCCAGGACCAGGATATCTTCTACAGCAATCTGGGAGGATCGGTCGGAGCCGCCGAGCAGGCTGACATTGTCTTTCTCGGTCCGTCCTTCGTCAGCTATGCCGTAGACCGGCAGACGCTCGCGCAATCGCCGGTGCTCGGTCGATTGGGGATCTACAACATGGCCTTCGTGGGCATTCGCGGCGGTGAGTTCTCGCGGCTCGTGATCCAACGCTGGAAAATCCGTCCGCGTCTGTGGATCATCAATGCCGACGATCAGTTCGTGCACTTCTTCAGCAACGACCTCAACGTCACTCTTGGTCCGCAGAAGCAGCCCATTGCCGCCGTTCAGCGCAACCGACTACGGGGGTACCTGACGGTGGTCGGCCGCAATCTGCACTGGCGCATCGAGGATCTGATTGCGGCGTATCAGAACGGCCATTTCTCGCCCACCGGCCTCTATCGCAACATCGCTGATGGTGACATGGGGCTGGATGACAATCCGGGCTATGTCGCCTTGGGCAACAAGCCGATGCTGTCGGCCCGCGATCCCGACTGCCATACGACCCCCGCGATTGTCGACTATGCGAAGAGATTTCTCCATGAAGTGGGCGGAGAGGCCGTGCTCACATTGGTCCCGCATAGCCAGTCCTGCGTCCAGCAGGCCGCAGAACTGGCGAAGGAATTGAACATCGAACTGATCGCGCCGCCATTCGATGGCCTGACGACGATCGACGGCGGCGGCCATTTGGACAGGCACGGGGCGCAGATCTTTACGAGCTATCTCGCTCGCGAGATCGTCAAGACGGCGGCTTTCAAACGGGCATTTCCCGTTGGAGCTGGCGACGGCAAATGATGCCGATCTTGCTGAATTCCAACCAAGGAGGAGCCGCCGGCTCCACGCGGGGTCGTCCGACACGCTTCGTCCGAGCCCTCGCGCATCAGGTGGGGCTCCCCGAGACCAATCGGCGCCGGGCTTAAGATTCTGAATTCTCATTTCATCCGGTTTTGCTCGCGTTCATCCCCATGTTCGGCTTGGAAAATTCCCGGCACCTCTGTTATAGCTGCGATCCAATCGGCTCAATCCTTGGTTGGCATTTGCGGCGGCGATGTCTCCACGGGGAATTCTCCCATTTGACCCGGCGAGCGTACTGTCCTTATCCCGAGACGTGATCCTTGGCGCGCAGGCGACTTGAATGGCCGGTCGTCCAGGCTCCGCCTTGATCCGAACGCGCGGAATCCGGGATTTCAAGGTTGTGTGGAACTTGGTCGTATGAAACTGCAAAAGCAAAGGCCGATGCGCGGCGGCCGCCGACGGTTTGTCTACCAGGTCTTCGTCATAGTCGGAGCGACCCTCAATCTGCTGCCGCGACGCGCGGTGTTCCTTGGTCTGGTCATCGCTTTCGCCGCGAGACTTCCACTCCGGCGGCGCCTTGCTCAGGCCTATTTTCCCTATGCGACGTCGCATCTTGCAGCTCGGCCGGAGTTTCGTTTTTCGACGGCTCTCAGCCGATACTTCCCCGGCGCTTCGATTCAAGCCCTGAGCAGCATCGGCGCCTATCGCGAGGCGGCCGGGACTGTCGGCCGCGAAACCTTGGCGTTCGATGATGCGGACACCAGATACGCGCTGGTTCGATCCTTGTTCGAACTGGGCGAGTTTTCGGAAGCGCGCGATGCCGCGGCGGGAGCGAAGCCCGAACAGCTCGAAGCGACGGTCGATCTCGCCTTCTACAAGGCCATGGTTGACGTGATCGAAGGGGATGAGGCTGCGGCGCTCGACGCGATGTTCTGGGCGGGCCGGAGCAGCCTGCATTTTTTCCGTCCCCACCAGAACATCGCAGCTCGGAATTCACCGCGCTATGTTCCCAACAGCCTCGATTTCCTCTGCGGCGCTCCCGGCCGGCTGTTCGACCTGTGCAATTTCACGGGCCAGCGCGTGATGCATGTCGGTCGCGGCGAGATTGCAATTCGGTTGTATGAGCGCGCCTTGGATGCGCAGCGGGAACTGCGGGCATCGCCGCCACCGCTTTCTGATGAGTTGAAGCGTCTGCTCGACCGGCTCGGCCTCACCTTCGATACGCTGCGGCTCGTTCCTGAGGAATGGGCGACGCAGATCGGCCATCTCGGCATGCTCGACATTCTGTTTCGGATGCGAGAGCTGGGCTGGTGGTCAGGCGAAGCCGTGATCGTCGTCCGTCCCGATAGCATCGCCAACGCGGTCTTCTTCAAGCTGTTTGAAGGTTTCGGCAAGGTCGTGGTGATCGGCGAAACCGTATCGGAGCGACTGGGTGAGGAGCTGCTGTCCTTGCAGCGCTGGTGCGGGTTGAACTTCAACGCGTTCAGGCTGCCGGATGGGCGGGTCGTGCCCTGGCAGGACGCGGGTGCGATCGCCATCGAGCAATGGGAGCGTGAGGGCAGAGGGCATCCGTTGCGTGATGCCTACGACCGGAGTGCGGCCGCCGCTGCGGCTCGCTTCGATGCGTTCCGTTCCAGGTACGGCATGAAGCCCGACGACTGGTATGTGTGCCTGCACACCCGGGACGCAGCGCATTATTTCGAGTTCATGGGCACAGGGCAGACCCACCGCAATGCGCCGATCGAGACGTCTTTGGACGCCATTCGTCTGATCGCCTCCCGTGGCGGATGGGTCATCAAGCTCGGTGGTCCGAACTCGCCGAGGCTTCCGCCGATGGCTCGCACGATCGATTACGCGCTGAGCGAATTCAGATCGGAGCCGATGGACATCCACCTGATCCGCCACGCCCACGCCTTCATCGGGACGACGTCCGGGCTGACGAATGTCGCTGTCAGTTTCGGCATTCCTTGTGCGATCGTGAATGCGATCACGACCGACGCCCAGCTGTGGAACAGCAACGTCCGTTTTGCCCTCAAGCCCGTCAGACTGGCAGACGGCACCGTGCTGACGCAGCACCAACTGACAACGTCGCCCTGGCGCTGGCGCGTGTTCGATGCAGCCGTGCTGGGCCGGAGCGGCGCGCATCCGGAGACCAACTCGGCGGACGACATCCGCCACACGGCGGATGAGGTCCTGGCCATCGCCGACGGTCGGTTGGCTGAATTCGAAGGCGATCACGATGGCGCACGACTGCTGTCGCGCTGGAGGCGTGCGCTGGGGCTGCCCTATTACTACGGCACCAGCCGTCCGAGCCTCGGTTTCCTGGCCAATCATGAGACGGAATTGCTGCACGACGCTGGTGAGGGTCACTGAGCCATGCAGATGGGGGACGAAGCGGCGGAGAGGGGACCATGTGCGGCATAGCCGGCCTGTTTCGCCCCGGCGGAGCCGACCAGGCCCAACTGGCCGGGATCGTCGAACGGATGACGGCAGCGCTGGCGCATCGCGGCCCCGATGCGTCCGGCAGTTGGATCAGTGCTGCGAAGGGGCTTGCCTTCGGACATCGCCGTCTGGCGATCCTCGATCTCTCCGAGGCCGGGGCGCAGCCGATGCACAGTGCCTGCGGACGCTACACCGTCACCTTCAACGGCGAGATCTACAACCATCTCGATGTCCGTGCAGAGCTGGAGGCCGCCGGCGCCGCGCCGAATTGGCGCGGTCATTCCGACACCGAGACGCTGCTCGCCGCGATCAGCCGATGGGGCGTTGAGCCGGCGCTTCAGCGCCTGATCGGCATGTTCGTCTTCGGGCTCTGGGACGCCGAAACTCGGCAGTTGATCCTGGCGCGCGACCGCTTCGGCGAAAAGCCGCTGTTCTACGGCTGGAGCGGCGCCGATCTGGTGTTCGGCTCCGAGCTCAAGGCGCTGGCGGCGCATCCCTCCTGGGCGCCGTCGCTCGACCGCGCGGCGCTCACGGCGTTCATGCGCTATTCCTACGTGCCTGCGCCTGCCACGATCTGGACCGGCATCCGCAAGCTGCCACCGGCGTCGTTCGTGAGCTTCGCCTCGGATGCGGCTCCCGGCGGCTGGCCACTGCCGCAACCCTATTGGTCGCTGCGCGATCGCGTCGCTGCCGCCCAGGAGGATCGCATCGCCGACGAGCGCGAGGCCGTCGATCGGCTGGAGCAGTTGCTGTCGGTCGCCGTGAAGCGGCAGTGCCTGTCGGACGTGCCGCTCGGCGCGTTCCTGTCCGGGGGCGTCGACTCATCGACCATCGTGGCCTTGATGCAGGCGGGGGCGAGCCAGCCGGTCCGCACCTTCAGCATCGGCTTTGCCGAAGGTGGCTACAACGAGGCCGAGGACGCCCGCAGGGTTGCCCAGCATCTCGGCACGGATCATACCGAGCTGTACGTCGATGCGCGGACCGCGATGGACGTGGTGCCGAAGCTGCCGCGGATCTATGACGAACCGTTCGCCGACTCCTCGCAGATCCCCACGCATCTGGTCGCGCAGCTCGCGCGCCGGCATGTGACCGTCGCATTGTCAGGTGACGCGGGCGACGAGCTGTTCGGCGGCTACAACAGGCATGTCTGGGGCGGCGCGCTGCAGGCGCGTCTTGGTCGCGTGCCGATGCCGCTGCGGCGTGCCATTGGCGCCGTTCTCGGCGCGATCGCCCCAGAGCCGGCCGAGACGGTTCTCAGGGCGCTGCAGCCGGTGTTGCCGGCCCGATTGAAGGTTCGGCATGCCGGCGATCAGGTGGCCAAGCTCGGCCGCGTCATTGCCGCCGACGGCTTTGATGGCCTCTACCGGGCGCTGTGCTCGATCGATCAGGATCCGGCCGGGACGGTGGTGGGTGGCACGGAGCAGGAGAGTTGGGCGGGGAGCGAGATGCGGCAGCTCGCGGCGCGGCTCGATCCGCTCGACCGCATGACCCTGGCGGATTCCCTCAGCTATCTCAGCGACGACATCCTGCAGAAGGTCGATCGCGCGGCGATGGCGGTTGCGCTGGAGACGCGTGTGCCGTTCCTCGACAAGGACGTCGTCGAGTTCTCGGCCAAGGTGCCCGCCGGCATGAAGGTGCGGGACGGCCGCGGCAAATGGCTGGTGCGGCAGGTGCTGTATCGCCACGTACCGGCCGAGATGATCGATCGGCCGAAGACCGGCTTCAGCATTCCGCTCGACGCGTGGCTGCGTGGGCCGTTGAAATCCTGGGCCTCGGACCTGCTGTCGCCGGAGCGGCTGAGGCGGCAGGGCCTGTTCGATCCGGTGCGGGTGACGCGCATGTTCGACGAGCATCTCAGCCGCCGCCACAATCATTCCTACTGGCTGTGGAACGTGCTGATGGCGCAGGCCTGGCACGACGAATGGGCGCGCGCCGCTTAGAGCATGATCCGGAAAAGTGGAAACCGGTTTTCCGAAAAGATCATGCTCAAACAAAGAGATGAGATCATGATGCGATTCCGTGGAATCGCATCATGATCCAGGTCAGTCTTCGACCGTCGCGGGAACGGCGAGGCGGCCGGCGCCTTTTTCGGCGCTGAGAATCCACACCAGCCCGCCCATGCCGCCGACGATGAAGTAGACCGCGCCGAACAGGATCGAGACCACGGTGCCGTCCGCCGGCGCCAGGCCGGCATAGCCGAAAGCCACCATCATCGTCGCCTCGCGCACGCCCCAGCCGGCGATCGAGATCGGCAGCATCGTGATCAGCATGATCGGCGGGGTCAGCAGGAACAGTTGTTCGAATGCGGCTGGCGCCGCGATGGAGCGCACCGCGCACCAGGCAATGACGACGGCCAGCACGTGAATTGACAGTGACAGCGCGGCGATCTTCGCAGCCGTGGTTCGGCCGAAGATCACCTTGTTCGCGATCACCGAGCAGGCATAGACGTGACGCGTCGGCCACCACGCCTTCATCCACGCCGCCGGCAGATGGCCGATGGTGAGGAAGCCGACGCCGGCCGCCAGCGCGGCGGCGTCGACCAGCACCAGGGCCAGCCGCCCGTGCTCGTCGGCGATCATGCCATAGCTCCACGGCAGGCTCGAGACGATGATCAGCGCCAGCGCAATGAAGCCGACGGCGCGGTCGGTCAGGATCGAGTAGCTGGCCGCGCGCCAGCCGGCGCCGGTGCGCCCGATCAGCCAGAGACGCACGGCATCGCCGCCGATCGAGGACGGCAGGGTCTGGTTGAAGAAGGCGCCGATCATGTTGTAGCGGAACGCCTGCAGGTCCGTCAGCGGCGCGCCGCACAGCGCGGAGATCTCGCGCCACCGCAGGGCGCCGATGAAGATCTGCACCAGCGTGATGGCTACCGCCAGCCCGATCCAGCCGATGTTGATCTGGCTGAGCCGTTCGCGGATCGCCGCAAAGTTGATCCCGCGCAACGCGAGATACAGCAGGGCCAGCGACACCACGATCCGGAGGAGAAGAATCAAAAACGCACGCATGCCAGGCTGGCTTCGCTCTTGGTTGAAACGGTCCAAGCCGAGTGCGATACGCGCAACTCCCGTCCTGGCAAGGCCGGACCCCGGTCGAGGGGGAGCCTTAGCCGCCCCTTGCGGTCCTGATGCACCGGTGGCTAAACAGTCGCAGGGGTGGCGTCAATGGCCTCCGAAACGACCGGAATATCAATTTATGTCTCATGGCCGGAAGATTGCGGTGATAGGCCTTGGCTATGTCGGCCTGCCGGTCGCGGCTGCGTTCGCGCGGACGGGCTGCCCGACGATCGGGTTCGATATCGATGCGGTCCGGGTCGCGGAGCTGAAGGATGCAAGGGACCGGACCTGCGAGGTCGATGCGGCCGACCTGCGCCGGCCAGGCCTGCGCTTCACCAGCGAGCCGGATGATATCGCGACTGCCGATTTTTTCATCGTCACCGTTCCGACCCCGATCGATAGCGCGCGGCGGCCCGATCTCGGCGCCATGCTGGCCGCGACGCGCACGGTGGGGGCCGTTCTGAAACGCGGCGACATCGTCGTCTATGAGTCGACCGTGTACCCGGGCGCCGTCGAAGAAGACTGCGTCCCGTTGCTGGAGAGCTGCTCGGGACTGAAGGCGGGGACGGATTTCAACGTCGGCTATTCGCCGGAGCGCATCAATCCTGGCGACAAGACGCATCGCTTCGAGACCATCACCAAGGTGGTCTCGGCACAGAATCCGCAGACGCTCGCGATCGTCGCCGCCGTCTACGGCTCTGTCGTCACCGCTGGCATCCATCGCGCGCCATCGATCAAGGTCGCCGAGGCGGCCAAGGTGATCGAGAACACCCAGCGCGATCTCAACATCGCCTTCATGAACGAGTTGTCGCTGATCTTCCAGGCACTGGAGATCGATACCGGCGACGTGCTCGCGGCTGCCGCGACCAAGTGGAACTTCCTGCCGTTCACCCCCGGCCTGGTCGGCGGCCACTGCATCGGCGTCGATCCCTATTACCTCACCTACCGCGCCGAGAAGGCGGGCTACCATCCCGAGGTGATTCTGGCGGGCCGCCGCATCAATGACGAGATGGGCCGGCGCATCGCGCGCGAATGCATCCGCGGATTGCTGCGGCGGAAGGGCCGGGGGGGCGTCGTCACCATTCTCGGCATGACGTTCAAGGAGAACGTGCCGGACATCCGCAATTCGCGGGTGATCGACATCATCAGCGAATTGCAGTCGTTCGGCGTCGAGGTGCAGATCGCCGATCCCCTCGCCGATGCAGCGGCGGTGCACGAGGAGTATGGCATCGGCCTGACGGCGATCGAGGCGCTGCGCCCAGCCGACGCGGTGGTGTTGGCCGTGTCGCACGATCAGTATCTCGCCGGAGGCTGGGCTCTCGTGCAGGGCCTGCTGCGCGAGGAGAGCGGCCTCGTGCTCGACGTGAAGATGAAGCTCGACCGCGCGAGCAAACCCGCCGCCATCGAACTGTGGCGACCCTGACGGAGCGACCATGGCAGATCATCCCATCCTCGTGACCGGCGCCGCCGGCTTCATCGGATTCCACCTGTCGCAGCGGCTGCTTGCGGAGGGGCGCCGGGTCATCGGCATCGACAACGTCAACGCCTATTACGATCCGAAGCTGAAGGAGGCGCGCCTCGAGATCCTGAAGGCGCAGCCGGGTTTCGTTTTTCATAAGCTCGATCTCGTCGACCGCGCCGGCATCAAGGCGCTGTTCGCCCAGCATCGCTTTCCGGTCGTGGTGCATCTCGCCGCTCAGGCCGGCGTGCGCTACTCGCTGGAAAATCCGCACGCCTATGTCGACGCCAATCTCGAAGGCTTCATCAACGTCCTCGAAGGCTGCCGCCATCATGGCTGCGAGCATCTGCTGTTCGCCTCGTCCTCATCGGTCTATGGCGCCAACACCAAGCTGCCGTTCTCGGTCAAGGACAATGTCGATCATCCGATCAGCCTCTATGCGGCGAGCAAGAAGGCCAACGAACTGATGGCGCATTCCTACAGCCATCTCTACCGCCTGCCGGCCACCGGGCTGCGCTTCTTCACCGTCTACGGCCCCTGGGGCCGTCCCGACATGGCGATGTTCATCTTTGCGAAGGCCATCCTCGCCGGGCAGCCGGTCAAGCTGTTCAATCAGGGCCGGATGCGGCGTGATTTTACCTATGTCGACGACATCGTGCAGGCCATCGTCCGCCTGATCGGCCGCCCGCCCCAGGGAAACCCGGATTGGGATGGAAACAGACCCGATCCGTCGAGCAGCCGGGCGCCATGGCGGATTTACAATATCGGCAACAATCATCCCGAACAGCTGATGGACGTGATAACGTTGTTGGAGAAGGAATTTGGGCGGCCGGCCATCAGGGAGATGCTGCCGATGCAGCCCGGCGACGTCGAGGCGACCTACGCCGATGTCAGCGACCTCGAGCGCGACATCGGCTTCCGGCCGGCGACGTCGATCGCCGACGGCATCGGACGTTTTGCGAAATGGTACCGCGACTATCACCGAATTTAACGGGTTGATTCATGACCGGACGCATCATTCCTCTCATCATGTGCGGCGGCGCCGGGACCCGGCTCTGGCCGGCCTCGCGCGAGGTCAGGCCGAAGCAGTTCCTGCCGCTGTTCGGCGCCCGTTCCACGTTCCAGGACACGCTGCTGCGCGTCTCCGATGCCGATCTCTTCGAGCGGCCGATCATCATCACCAATCTGGCCTATCGCTTCATGGTGCTGGAGCAACTGGCCGAGATCGGCATCGAGGCCGACATCCTGCTGGAGCCGATGCGGCGCGATTCGGGCCCGGCCATCGCCGCCGGAGCGGCGTTCGCCCAGTCGCGCCATCAGGACGCTGTCGTGCTGGCCCTCGCGGCCGATCACGTCGTCCGTGACACCCCCGCTTTTCTCGCGGCGTGCCGGCAGGGGCTCGCGGCCGCCGAGGCCGGCCGCATCGTCACCTTCGGCGTCAATCCGGAGCGCGCGGCCACCGAATATGGCTATATCAGCCCGGGTGCATCGGTATCCGGGGAAGTGCGGGCCGTCGCGAAATTCGTCGAGAAGCCGGATCAGCCGACCGCCGAGCGCTACATTCGCGAAGGCTATCTCTGGAACAGCGGCAACTTCATGTTCCGCGCATCGGTCCTGCTCGATGAATACCGCAAGTTCGATGCGGGCAGCGTGCAGACGGTGATCGACGCTGTCTCCAAGGCCGGCCGCGACCTCGGCTTCATCATCCTGGACTCCGATGCCTTCGCGGCGGCCAAGCCGATCTCGATCGACTATGCCGTGATGGAAAAGACCGAACGTGCCGCCGTGGTGGCGGTGTCGTGCGGCTGGTCTGATGTCGGCTCCTGGCATGCGGTCTGGGAACTGTCCGACAAGGACGGGCAGGGCAATGCCGCGCGCGGCACCGCCGTGTTCGAGGATTCCCGCAACTGCAACGTGGTCACCGACAAGGCGCTGGTCGCGCTCGAGGGCGTCGATGATCTCGTCGTGGTGGCGGCGCAGGATGCCGTGCTGGTCTCGCGCCAGCGCGATGCCAACGGGTTGAAGCGGCTGGTCGCCAAGCTCAAGACCGTCGCGCCCGAAGTGACCGAGGCGCACATCAAGGTGCATCGGCCCTGGGGCAGCTATCAGTCGGTCGACAATGGCGAGCGTCATCAGGTCAAGCGCATCATCGTCAAGCCCGGCCAGCGGCTGTCGCTGCAGAAGCACTATCACCGCTCCGAGCACTGGATCGTAGTGCGCGGCGCGGCGCGGGTCACCATCAACGAGACGGTCAAGACCGTGCACGAGAACGAATCGATCTACATTCCGATGGGCGCGGTGCACCGGCTGGAGAACCCGGGCAAGATCCTGCTGGAACTGATCGAGGTCCAGACCGGGTCCTATCTCGGCGAGGACGACATCATCCGCATCGAGGACGATTACCGCCGCGAGTAGGGCGGGGTCTCGCCGCGAATCACGCGAGCCGTGCTAGATAGCCCCGGACGTCGTCCGCCGGAGAGCTTCCTTGCAAAGCACGATCGGATCGCGCGCGTTCCAGAACGCGCGCCTGCAGAAGAAGAACCGCAAGCAGGCCGACGGCCTGCTGCCGAAGGCCGTCGAGGCCTACCGGTCGGGCCGGCATGCCGACGCCCAGGCCATCTGCGGTCAGGCGCTGGCCCTCGTGCCCGATCATTTCGACGCCCTTCACCTTCTCGGCGCCTCCGCGCTCGACAGCGGTCGGCTCGACCTCGCCGAGCAGGCCCTGACCCGCGCCGTCGCGGTGGAGCCGCGCAATGCCGAGGCCCTGGCCAATCTCGGCCTCGTGCTGTTCAGCATGAAGCGCTACGAGGAGGCGCGCGCGGTGCAGGAGCGCGCCGTCGCGCTCAAGCCCAATTTCGCCACGGCGCTGACGAGCCTCGGCAACACCCTGATGAACATGCAGCTGTTCGCGCAGGCGATCGAGGTGCATGACCGCGCCATCGCGCTGAAGCCCGACTTCGCCGACGCCTACTGCAATCGCGGCATGGCGCAACTGCTCCTGCTGCGCAACGAGGAGGCGAGACTGAGCTTCGACCGCGCCTTGGCGCTGGCGCCGCGGCACATGCAGGCGACCTTCGGCAAGGGGTTGGTCAGCGTCAATCTGCGGCACCTCGAGCAGGCGCTCGCCGCCTTCAACGCCGCGCTTGCCATGAAGCCGGGCACGGCGGCCGTCATCGCGCAGCGTGGCCGCCTCTATGTGCAGATGGGACGGTTCGCCGAGGCCGAGGCCGATTTCGATGCCGCGCTGGCGACCGACCCCGGGCTCGAGGCGGCGCTGCTTGGCAAGGCGCATGTCTGCGTGCTCACCGAGCGGATCGCTCCGGCGATGCTGGCCTGCAAGCGGGTGCTGGAGCAGAATCCGGCGTCGGAGGTCGCGCTGATCTGGCTCGGCACGTGCCTGGCGAAGCAGGGCGACACGGCCGGCGCCATCCAGCACTTCGACCGCGCCCTCGAGATCAAGCCGGATTTCGAGGATGCAATGATGAAGAAGATCTTCGCGCTCGATTTCTATCCCGGCGCCGACGTCGCCGTGCATCAGGCCGTCCGCCGCGAATGGTGGGAGCGGATCGGCGCGCATATCTCGCAGCGCCAGCTCGCCGCCATCGACCGTGATCCGGATCGCCGCATCACGGTCGGTTACGTGTCGTCCGACTTCCGCAGCCATTCGGCCGCGCTGACCTTCCTTCCGGTGCTGCGCCATCACGACCACGCGGCGTTCAAGGTCATCTGCTACTCGTGCTCGCCGCTGGTCGATTCGGTCACCGAGCAGTGCAAGGCGGCGGCCGACGGCTGGGTCGACGGATCTCAGCTCTCCGACGATGAGTTGGCCGATCGCATCCAGGCCGACCATGTCGACATTCTGGTCGATCTCTCCGGTCATTCTGCCGGCAACCGGCTCACCGTGTTCGCCCGCAAGCCCGCGCCGATCCAGGTCACCGCATGGGGCAATGCGACCGGCACGGGATTGCCCACGATGGACTACTTCTTTGCCGATCCGGTGACGGTGCCGGCGGCGGTGCGGCCGCTGTTTGCCGAGCAGGTCTACGATCTTCCGGCGCTGATCACCACGGATCCGCTGCCAGACGCGCAGCCGACGCCGCTGCCGATGCTGCGCAACGGCTACGTCACCTTCGGTGTCTTCAACCGCGTCGACAAGATCTCCGACGAGGTGCTGAGGGTGTGGTCGGCGCTGCTCCAAGCGTTGCCGGACGCCCGCGTCGTCATCAAGAACGGCGCGCTGGAGGATGCATTCCTGCGCGACACGCTGATCGCCCGCTTCGCCGCGCACGGCGTCGGCGAGAGCCGCCTCACCTGTCTCGGCGCTTCGATGCGCCATGAGCACATCGCGGCGTTCGCCAACATCGACATCTCGCTCGATCCGTTCCCGCAGAATGGCGGCGTCAGCACCTGGGAATCGCTGCAGGCCGGCGTTCCCGTGGTTGCCAAGCTCGGCAACAGTGCAGCGTCGCGGGCCGGCGGCGCGATCGTCAAGGCGATCGGGCTCGACGACTGGGTGGCCGAGGACGACGAGGGGTACATTGCGATCGCCCTGAAGCACGCGGCGCGGCCGGCCGAGCTCGCTCAGCTCCGTGCGGAGCTGCCGATGCGGGTGGCCAACTCGGCCGCCGGCAACGTCGAGACCTACACGCGCAAGGTCGAGGAGGGGTATCGCCAGTTCTGGCGCCGCTATTGCGCTACTGGCGGCTGAGGCCCATCCGTCGCGGCCTGAAGCAAGGTCGCGCGTGAACAAGCCCGATATGTAGATCCACGCGTTATTCGGAGGCCGTCTTTGGCAAGCGATGTCGGTTCCCGTGCGTTTCAGAATGCGAGGCTGCAGAAGAAGCACCGCAAGCAGGCCGATGCGCTGATGCCCGCGGCCGTCGCCGCCTATCGCGGCGGGCGGCGGGCCGAGGCCCAGGCGATCTGCGGCCAGATCCTGGCGTTGCTGCCGGACCATTTCGATGCCCTGCATCTGCTCGGCGTGACGGCGCTCGACGGTGGCCAGATCGATCTCGCCGAGCAGGCGCTGACCAGGGCCGTGGAGATCGAGCCGCGGAATGCCGAGGCGCTCTCCAATCTCGGTCTCGCGCTGTTCAACCGCAAGCGCTTCGAGGAGGCGCGCAAGTGCCAGGAGCGGGCGATTGCGCTGAAGCCAGCCCTCGTGGTCGCGCAGACGGGTCTCGGCAACACGCTGATGCGGCTCGGCCTGCCGGGCGAGGCGATCGCGGCGCATGACCGCGCGATCGCGCTCAAGCCCGACTATGCCGACGCCTATTGCAACCGCGGCATGGCGCTGCTTCCGCTCGGTCGCAACGCGGAGGCCAACGAGAGCTTCGACCGCGCGCTGTCGCTCAATCCGCGCCACATGGAGGCGATGTTCGGCAAGGGGCTCGCCAGCATCAATCTGCGTCACGTGACCGAGGCGCTCGCGGCCTTCGATGCGGCGCTCGCCATCAAGCCCGGTGCACCGCAAGTGCTCGCCCAGCGCGGCCGGCTGCATCAGATGGCCGGGCGTTTCGACCAGGCGAAGGCGGACTACGAGGCGGCGCTGGCGCGTGATCCGATGCTGGAGATGGCGTTGCTCGGCAAGGCCCAGCTCGGCCATTTCAAGGACGTCGCCCAATCCGTCGACGCCTGCCGCAAGGTGCTGGAGCAGAATCCGCGCTCCGAGGAGGCCTGGCTGTGGCTCGGCGTCTGCTATGGCAAGCAGGGCGAGGTCGCCTCGGCCGTCGCACATTTCGATCGCGCCCTCGAGATCAGGCCCGATTTCGCCGAGGCGATGACCGCCAAGATCTTCACGCTCGAGTTCATGCCGGAGGCCGATTTCGCGCTCCAGCAGGCGGCGCGGCGCGAATGGTGGCAGCGGATCGGCGCCGACATCCCGCGCCGGCCGGCGGCCAAGCGCGATCTCGACCCGGAACGGCGCCTGACGATCGGGTACGTCTCGTCCGACTTCCGCAATCATTCGGCCGCGCTGACATTCCTGCCGGTACTCAGGCATCGCGACCCGCAGAATTTCGCGATCGTCTGCTACGCCTGCTCGCCGGTGCAGGACAGTGTGACCGCGCAGTTCCGGGCCTGCGCCGATCTCTGGGTCGACGCCGTGCAGATGTCGGACGACGAACTCGCCGACCGCATCACGGCCGATGGCGTCGATATCCTGGTCGATCTCTCCGGCCACTCCGCCGGCAACCGGCTGCCGCTGTTTGCCCGCAAGCCCGCACCTGTCCAGGTCACGGCCTGGGGCAGCGGCACCGGCACCGGCCTGCCGACCATCGACTACTTCCTGGCCGATCCGGTGACGGTGCCCGACGCCGTGCGTCATCTGTTCGCCGAGCAGGTCTACGACCTGCCGGCGGTGATCACCACCGAAGCGTTGCCGGACATCGCGCCGACACCGCTGCCGATGCTCAACAACGGCTTTGTCAGCTTCGGCGTGTTCAATCGGCTCGACAAGATCTCCGACGCTGCGCTGATCGTCTGGACCCGCATCATGCAACAGCTGCCGGACTCGCGCATCGTGATCAAGAGCAGCTCGCTCGATGATCCCTTGTTGCGCGATCGTCTCCTGGCGCGCTTCGCCGCCCATGGTGTCGCGCCGGAGCGGGTCGTCTGCCTCGGCTGGTCGACGCGCGAGCAGCAGATCGCGCAGTTTGCCGAGGTCGACATCTCGCTCGATCCGTTCCCGCAGAACGGCGGCGTCAGCACCTGGGAATCGCTGCAGGCCGGCGTGCCGGTCATCGCCAGGCTCGGCTGCAGCGCGGCGTCGCGCGCCGCAGCCGCGATCGTCACGGCGGTCGGGCTCGGCGAGTTCGTGGCCGAGGACGACGAGGGCTATGTTGCGCTCGCCGCGAAGTGGGCCTCTCGGCCGGCGGAGCTCGCCAGGCTGCGGGCTGCTCTGCCGGCGATGGTCGCAGGCTCGGCCGCGGGCAATGTCGAGACCTACGCGCGCAAGGTCGAGGAGGGTTATCGCCTGTTCTGGCGCCGCCATTGCGCCGGATAGTTCTTGTGTCGCGGCATCCGCTCGTGCCGCATGTGAGTTCACCGCGTTCCCGCGATCTGCACGCTCCTCATGGAGGCAAGTCTTTTGGCAAGCAATGTCGGCTCTCGTGCCTTCCAGAATGCGAGATTGCAGAAGAAGCATCGTAAGCAGGCCGATGAGCTCATGCCGCGCGCCGTGGCGGCGTATCGTGCCGGCCGTCACGCCGAGACGCAGGCGATCTGCGGCCAGATTCTGGCACTGCTTCCCGACCATTTCGATGCGCTGCACCTGCTCGGTGTCACGGCGCTCGACGGCGGCCAGCTCGACCTCGCCGAGCAGGCCCTGACCAGGGCCGTGGAGATCGAGCCGCGGCATGCCGAGGCGCTCTCCAATCTCGGTCTCGCGCTGTTCAACCGCAAGCGCTTCGACGAGGCGCGCAAATGCCAGGAACGGGCGATCGCGCTGAAGCCGAATCTGCTCGTGGCGCTCACGGGCCTCGGCAACACGCTGATGCGCCTGGGGCGGCCGGAGGAGGCGATCACCGCGCATGACCGGGCGATCGCGCTCAAGCCCGACTATGCCGACGCCTATTGCAATCGCGGCATGGCGCTGCTTCCGCTCGCCCGCAATGCAGAGGCCAATGCGAGCTTCGATCGCGCGTTGTCGCTCAACCCGCGTCACATGGAGGCGATGTTCGGCAAGGGACTCGCCAGCATCAATCTCCGCCATTCCGACGAGGCGCTCGCGGCATTCGACGCCGCGCTTGCGATCAAACCCAACGCCGCGCAGGTGCTGGCGCAGCGCGGCCGGCTGCATCAGCAGGCCGGACGTTTCGACAAGGCGATGCCCGATTTCGAGGCCGCGCTGGCGCTCGATCCGCGGCTGGACGTCGCGCTCCTGGGCTTCGCGCAGCTCAGCGCCATCAAGGACAATATCGCGCCGGCGATGGATGCCTGCCGCAAGGTGCTGGAGCAGAACCCGCAGTCGGAGGTTGCCTGGACCTGGCTCGGAGAATGCTTCTGCAAGCAGGGCGATCTCGCGACGGCCTTGCAGCACTTCGAGCGTGCGCTCGAGATCAAGCCGGATTTCGGTGATGCGATTACCGCGAAGATCTTCCTGCTCGACTTCATGCCGGATACCGATTTCGCTCAGCATCAGGCGGTACGCCGGGAATGGTGGACCAGGATCGGCAGCAAGATCACGCGCCGGCCGCCGCCGGTCCGCGACCGCGATCCGGAGCGGCGGCTCACCATCGGCTACGTCTCGTCCGATTTCAGGAATCACTCGGCTGCCCTGGTGTTCCTGCCGGTCCTGCGCCACCACGACCATCAGGCGTTCAGGGTCGTCTGCTATTCCTGCTCGCCGCTGCAGGATGGCACGACCGAGCGATGCCGTTCTGCCGCCGACCTCTGGGTCGACGCCTGGCAGATGTCCGATGAGGAACTGAGCGACCGTATCGAGGCCGATCAGGTCGATATCCTCGTCGACCTCTCCGGCCATTCCGCCGGCAACCGGTTGCCGGTGTTCGCGCGCAAGCCGGCGCCGGTGCAGGTCACGGCGTGGGGCAGCGGCACCGGCACGGGGCTTCCGACCATCGACTACTTCTTCGCCGATCCGGTGACCGTGCCGGAGGCTGTGCGTCCGCTGTTTGCCGAGCGGGTCTATGATCTGCCGGCCGTGATCACCACCGATCCCTTGCCGGGATGGCAGCCGACGCCGCTGCCGATGCTGCGCAACGGCACCGTCACGTTCGGCGTCTTCAACCGGATCGACAAGATCTCCGAGCCTGCGCTCGCGCTCTGGTCCCGCCTGATGGGCGCGCTGCCGGGCTCGCGGATCGTCGTCAAGAACGGCGCGCTCGATGCGCCCTTGCTGCGCGACGGTCTCGTCGCGCGGTTCGTGGCGCATGGCATCGCGCAGGAGCGCATCACCTGCCTCGGCCTGTCGACGCGCGACCAGCACATCGCGCAGTTCGCAGGCATCGACATGTCGCTCGACCCGTTCCCGCAGAACGGCGGCGTCAGCACCTGGGAGTCGCTGCAGGCCGGCGTCCCCGTCATCGCCAAGCTCGGCCACGGCGCGGCGGCGCGCGCGGCCGCGGCGATCAACACGGCGGTCGGGCTCGGCGACTTCGTGGCCTCCGACGATGACGGCTACATCGCCATCGCGCTGAAATATGCTGCCGCACCCGCGACGCTGGCGAAGCTGCGTGCTGAACTGCCGGCCATGGTTGCCAACTCGGCCGCCGGCAATGTCGAGACCTACACGCGCAAGGTGGAGGAGGGCTACCGCCAGTTCTGGCACCGGTACTGCGCCTCCTCCTGACCGCATACTACAATCGCGCCGCGCCGACGATGCGCCCGTCCGCCGCTTCGAGAATCACGGCGGCATCCTCGCCCTCCGGCATCGGCTCGGTGAGGCGCAGCGCGGCGCCGCTCCAATCTGCCAGCGTGCGCACCGAGCGCACCACGTTGAGCTCCTCCAGCGTGCGGCCGCCATTCTCGCCGCGGCGGATCGCCGTTTCATGCCGATGATCGAAGCCGACCAGGAGGAGGCGTCCGCGTCCTTCACCGCCGCCGACCTCGACCGTGAGCCTGTCGCCATTGCGTGCGAGCTTGAGCCGCGCCGCCGTCGCGCTCGCGCCCCTGGCGCGATTGATCGCGGCTCCCACCTCGGCCCTGTTGGAGCCGACATGACCCGTCACCCCGTCGACGACGATCTCCGGCGTGTAGGAGCCGTCGCCGAAGCGGCTGCCGTAGCGGGCCTGGCGGTCGGTGGCGGCCGGCAGCGAGAACGGATCCTTCCAGCCCAGCCGGTCCCAATAGGTGACGTGAAAGGCGAGCGGCAGCACGTCGCGGCGCTGCCGCACCAGCTCGTTCAGATAGGCATTTGCAGGCGGGCAGGAGGAGCAGCCCTGCGAGGTGAAGAGCTCGATGACGACGGGCCGATCCACCGCGGCCGCCGACGGCGACCACGGGGCAAGCGAGGCGAGCAGCACGGCGAAGGATGAGGCGTAGCGGAGCGAGGCGAGGCTGAGGGTCATGGGTGTTCTCCCGCGATGTGACGTGATCTCCTTCGCCGGCGGGCTCCACCGTGTTACCTCCTGCCGTAGCCAACACGCAGGCGTGAAGACGCATCGACGGTTACCTTCGCGGCCTGTCGTGACGCGTGAGCAGGGCGCTCGCCACACGTGAAGGGCATCGTGCACGCCGTTCAAGAGACAGCGCTTTTCGTCCGCACCCGATGTAACTTTCTGAATCAAATCGTGTCCTGAAAAGGGTTTCCGCATTCGCCTCGCTTCAAGCGGCATGCTAGGAGAGCTTCGACCGGTGATTTGCCGTTCGTTAACCGTTGCGGCCAATCCGTGACGTCGCAATCCGGGGACATTGATGGGGTCGATGACATGAGTTCCAAGGGGGCGGGCCACAAGGCCGAGCTGAGGCAGGCGCTGCGAGTCGGCGTGATCGGAGCCGGCGTGATGGGCAGCAATCATGCCCGCGTGCTCGCCGGTCTGCCCGACGTGCACCTCGTCGGCGTCGTCGATCCGCTGCCGGCGCATCGCAGCCGCGTCACCGAGCTTGCGAACTGCCCGACCTTCGAGACGCTCGATGAGCTCGTCGCCGAGGGCGTCGACGCCGTGACGATCGCCGCGCCGACCCATCTGCATCACGAGCTCGCGCTCGCCTGCATCGCCCGCAAGGTGCATCTGCTCGTCGAGAAGCCGATCGCCTCCACGGTCGAGGAAGGCAAGGAGATCGTCTCGGCCGCGCACCGCGCCGGCGTCACCCTGATGATCGGCCATGTCGAGCGCTTCAATCCGGCGGTTGCCGCGATCAAGAAGGCGATCGCCGGCGAGGATATCCTGTCGATCGCGATCACCCGCGTCGGCCCGTTCCCGCCGCGCATGTCCAATGTCGGCGTCGTCATCGACCTCGCCGTGCACGACATCGACCTGATCCGCTGGTTCACCGAGTCCGACATCATCGAGGTGCAGCCGCAGCTCTCCAGCGCGGTCGCCGAGCGCGAGGACATCGCGCTTCTGCAGTTCCGCACCGCATCGGGCGTGTTGGCCCACATCAACACCAACTGGCTGACGCCGTTCAAGGCGCGCAACGTCACCGTGGCGACGCGCGGCAAGTACATCATGGGCGACCTGCTCACCCGCCAGGTCACCGAATGCTTCGGCTTCAAGCCGGACGGCAGCTACTCGATGCGGCATCTCCCGGTCGGCCATGACGAGCCTCTCCGCGCCGAGCTGATCGCGTTCCTGCATGCGGTGCGCTCGGGCACGTCGCCCGCCGTCACCGGCGACGAGGGCGTCGCGAGTCTGGCGATCGCCACGCAGTGCCTGGAAACCTCGAGCCATCGCCCGGCCGAGGCCGCCGCCACCAAGCTGCGCGCGGCCGGCTAGCCGGCCCGGCCTTCGCTTCATCCTCATTTCCGTTTGCGAACATGTGTCAGAGCTCATGAACCAGCACCTGCGTCATCAGCCCATTCCGTTCATCGACACCGCCGCGCAGCGCCAGCGGCTCGGCAAGTCGCTCGATGACGCCGTCGCCCGCGTGCTCGCGCATTGCCAGTTTCTCGGCGGCCCCGAAATCATCCAGCTCGAGAAGGAGCTGGCTGAATTCTGCGGCGCCAAATACGCCGTGAGCTGCTCCAGCGGCACCGACGCGCTGCTGATGGTGCTGATGGCCCAGGGTATCGGCCCCGGCGACGCGGTGCTGTGCCCGTCCTTCACCTTCTGCGCCACCGGCGAGGCGGTGGCACTGACCGGCGCCACGCCGGTGTTCGTCGACGTGCTGGAGGACACCTTCAACATCGATCCGGCCTCGCTCCGCCGCGGCATCGCCACCGCGAAGCGGCTCGGCCTGAAGCCGAAGGCTGTGATCCCGGTCGATCTGTTCGGGCAGAGCGCCGACCACGATTCGGTCGCCGCGATCGCGCAAGCCGAAGGCCTGTTCGTGCTCGACGACGCCGCCCAAGGTTTTGGTGCCAGCTACAAGGGCCGCCGCATCGGCACCTTCGGGCTCGCGACCGCCACCAGCTTCTATCCGGCCAAGCCGCTCGGCTGCTTCGGCGACGGCGGCGCCATCCTCACCGACGATGCTGGCCTCTTGGAGCGGCTGCGCAGCGTGCGCGCCCATGGTGGCGGCAGCGACAAATACGACAATGTCCGCCTCGGCCTCACCGCGCGGCTCGACACCATCCAGGCTGCGGTGCTGATCGAGAAGCTCAAGATCTTCGAGGACGAGATCGCCGCGCGCAACGCGGTGGCCGAGCGCTACACCGCGGCGCTGGCCGACGTCGTGAAGGTGCCGCGCCTCGCCGAGGGCTGCACCTCGGTCTGGGCGCAATACACCATCCGCCTGCCCAAGGGCGTCGACCGCGACACCTTCGCTGCCGCGCTGAAGGCGCAGGGCATTCCGACCGCGATCTACTATCCGAAATCGATGCATCAGCAGACCGCCTACCGCATCTTCCCGAGCGCCGATGGCGGCCTGCCGGTCAGCGAGCAGCTGTCCAGCGATGTCATCAGCCTGCCGATGCACGCCTATCTCGACGAGCCGACGCAAGGGCGCATCATCGACGTCGTCCGCGGCGCAGTCCGGGCCTGAGGCCTTACGCATCCTTGACGTCACGCCGCTTGCTGCGGCGCGGCTCACAGCGCCGGCGGGCGATCTGCCCCGTTGGCAGCCCCAAATCACACTGTCGTCCCGGCGAACGCCGGGACCCATACCGCGTGATCTCTGAAACGGGCAGGCGGCCCGATCCACGCGCCCCATCGGCCGCACGGCGTATGGATCCCGGATCAGCGCCCGCCGCCGCTTCGCGTCGGCCGGCTTGTCCGGGATGACAGCGGAGTGCTTGGCACGCATCTGGCGCCTTCTCCGGTGTTGTTCGTGCTGACGCCGCATCGGCACACTCATCGTCATTGCGAGTGAAGCGACTTGTCCGCCATAGCCCGAAGGGCGACGGCGGAAGCAGTCCAGAGCCCAGCGTGCGACTCTGGATTGCTTCGTCGCTGACGCTCCTCGCAATGACGGCGGTGAGTTGCGTGCTCGCAGCAAGCCTCGCCCCGATGAGCGCATCGACATCCGGAGTACTAATCGGCCCTACGGGCTGAGCGAAAGATCGTTGGCTACCGCGAACCGTTGATCACTCGGCCAGCTCTGAAGAGAACAGGGATGAGGGCAACGATGGCAATCACGACCAGCGGTCCGGCCCAAACGAACGTGCCGCTGTCAATGTAGCCCTCCGCCAACGCCGTTCGCAGCAGCGTGGCGGTGACCGGCAAATTGATGAGCACTGCAGTTGCAGTCCCCGGCGCATAGCGGCGCATCGCCAGTGTCGACAGAACATGCGGGACGGCGACGTTCAGCAGCATGGCCAGTGCGTAGCCACACAACAAGTAGGATCCGAGACTTTGCTTGCCCTGCAAATTCGCGAGAACGGCCGCGACCGCTGCCACCAGCGTCAACACCGCCAACGCAAACCGAAACTCACTGCTTCCTACGGTATGGTGCCATCTCCCAGCCGTTGCCGACCATCCCGGCAACCAAACGGCCTCTTCGGCGTTGTGAACGGCAATTGCCGCCACAAAGAACCATGCGAGAGTTGAGTAGCTCACTCTGGGAACCAAGCTTCTAACAACGCCACATTGCATGCCTACCTTGGTCGGGACATGACCCATTTGACATGTCTCAAGTGTCCGCGAACCGGAGGTCGGACATCGGCCCGAGCATGCTTGCCAGCCGGCGGAGCGCAAGATCCGAGACGATATGTGCTGGCGCTGGCCGCAAGTCGGGAGAGGGGGCCGCGACCGGGTCGCCACAATTTACCCCCAAGCAGGCATCGCCCGCGTTCTCCGCTTCAAACCCGCCCCCCAATGCTCTAGAAGCCCCCCATGCTCGGACGTATCTTCACCGTCGGCGGCTATACGCTGCTGTCTCGGCTCACCGGCTTTGCCCGCGACATCATGCTGGCGGCGATTCTCGGCGCCGGGCCGGTGGCGGATGCGTTCTTCATTGCGTTCCGGCTGCCTAATCATTTCCGGGCGATCTTCGCCGAGGGTGCGTTCAACGCGGCCTTCGTGCCGGCCTATGCGCATGTCCATGGCGAGAAGGGGCCGGCCTCGGCGAGCCTGTTTGCCGACCGCATCTTCACCCTGCTGCTGGCCTCGCAGGTCGTGCTGCTGATCCTGGCCTGGGTGTTCATGCCGCAGGCGATGACGATCCTGGCGCCCGGCTTCACCGACGATCCGGCGCAGCGGGACCTGGCGATCACGCTGACGCGGATCACCTTTCCCTATCTGCTGCTGATCACGCTGGTGACGCTGTATGGCGGCATGCTCAACGTGATGCAGCGTTTCGCCAGCGCGGCGGCGGCGTCGATCTTCCTCAATCTCGCGATGATGGCGACCTTGGCGCTGGCGGCGTTCTTCCCCGGCGTCGGTCATGCCGCGGCCTGGGGCGTGCTGATCTCGGGCTTCCTGCAATATTTTCTGCTCGCCGGCGATCTCGCCCGCCATGGCGGCCTGCCGCGCTTTGCGCCGCTGAAGCTCGACGACGACATCCGCGCCTTCTTCAAGGCGCTGGGGCCGGCGACGCTGGGCTCGATGGGCACGCAGGTCGCGATGTTCGCCGACACCATCATCGCGACGTTCCTCCCCGCCGGCGCGATCTCGGCGCTGTATTATGCCGACCGCCTCAACCAGTTGCCGATCGGCGTGATCGGCATCGCCATCGGCACCGTGCTGCTGCCGGAAATGTCGCGGCGGCTGACCGCGAACGATCATGAAGGGGCCATGGAGCAGCAGCGCCGCGCCTTCGAGTTCACCTTGCTGTTCTCGGTGCCGTTCGTCGCCGCCTTCCTCGCGGTGCCCGACGTCATCACGCGCGCGATGTTCGCGCGCGGCGCCTTCACCAAGGGCGATGCCGCGGCGGCCGGTGCGACGCTCGCCGCCTATGCCGTCGGCCTCATTCCGTTCGTGATGATCCGCAGCGCGGTCTCGACCTTCTACGCGCGCAAGGACACCGCCACGCCGGTGAAGGCCTCGCTCACCGGGCTGACCGCCAACGTCGTGCTGAAGGTGCTGCTGATGGGCTCGCTCGCCCAGGTCGGCCTCGCGCTGGCGACGGCCGTCGGCGCCTGGATCAACCTGCTGCTCGTGCTCGGCTTCGCCGTGCACAAGGGCTATCTGCGGTTCGATCGGCGGCTCACCATGTCGCTGCTGAAATTTGCCGGAACCGGCGTGGTGCTCGCGGCGGCGCTGTGGGCGACAGCGTTGGTGGCATCGGCCCATCTCGCTTCGCTCGGCCGCTTGCAGGACGAAGCCGTTCTCGGCCTGTTGATCGTGGTGGGGGCCGTCATTTATGCCGGCGCCATTCTGGTGCTGTTCGGCCCGCGCTGGCTCAAGGCCCTGGTGCGGCGCTGACGTTTGCGCTGCAGCATCGAGCTGGTGGCATGCCTGCGGAGAGTTGACCGCGCGTGGGTCCAGGGGCGGCCATATGGCGTTTGCGCGAGTCTTCGTTCCGCTGCAATATGCCGTCCGATAGTCGCGACAATGCAAGCGGGAAGTGAAACCAGATGGCAGCTCCTATCAAGTTCGGCGTCGGACAAAGCGTTCTCCGGAAAGAGGACGACGCGCTGATTCGCGGCAAGGGCCGCTATACCGATGATCTGGCGCCGGCTGCCGCCTTGCATGCGCTGGTGCTGCGCTCGCCGCATGCCCATGCCAAGTTCACCATTGATGTCACCCAGGCGCGGCTCTTGCCGGGCGTGGCGCTGATCCTGACCGCCGCCGACACTGCGGAGCTCGGTGGGCTGCCCTGCCTGTTCAATCTCGAGACCGATCCGTTCACCGCGCCGCCTTATCCGATCCTCGCCAAGGACGAGGTGCGCCACGTCGGCGATGCCATCGCCTTCGTCGTCGCCGATACGCTGGATCACGCGCGCGACGCGCTGGAGGCGATCAAGGTCGAGTGGACGACCTTGCCGGCCGTGACCGGCGTCGTGAACGCGATCAAGCCGGATGCGCCGCAGGTATGGGCCGAACACAAGGGCAATGTGCTGTTCGACGTCTCGATCGGCGACAAGTCCGCGACCGAGGCGGCCTTCGCGAAAGCGCATACGGTGGCCGAGATCCGCATCGTCAATCCGCGCGTGGTGGCGAGCTTCATGGAGACGCGCGCCGCAGTCTGCGAATACGACACCAAGCGCGATCATCTGACCCTGACGGCTGGCAGCCAGGGCAGCCACCGGCTGCGCGACATCCTCTGCCAGAACGTGCTGAAGATCCCGACCGAGAAGATGCGGGTGATCTGCCCCGACGTCGGCGGCGGCTTCGGCACAAAATTGTTTCCCTACCGGGAGTATGCGCTGCTCGCGGTCGCCGCGCAGCGGCTGCGCAAGTCGGTGCGCTGGGCCGCCGACCGCTCCGAGCATTTCATGGGCGACGCGCAGGGCCGCGACAACGTCACCACGGCGAAGATGGCGCTGGCCGAGGACGGCAAGTTCCTCGCCATGGACGTCGACCTGATGGGCGACATGGGCGCCTATCTCTCGACCTTCGCGCCCTACATCCCGCATGGCGGCGCCGGCATGCTGCCGGGGCTCTACGACATCCAGGCGTTCCACTGCCGGGTGCGCACGATCTTCACCCACACCGTTCCGGTCGACGCCTATCGCGGCGCGGGCCGCCCCGAGGCGGCGTATGTCATCGAGCGCCTGGTCGATGCCTGCGCGCGCAAGCTCGACATGTCAGTCGATGCGATCAGGCGCAAGAACTTCATTCCGCCGCGTGCGCTGCCCTACAAGACCGCGACCGGCAAGGTCTATGATTCCGGCGACTTCAACGCGCACCTCAAGCGCGCGATGGAGATCGCGCAGTGGAAAGAGTTTCCGAAGCGCGCCAAGGCTGCGAAGAAGCACGGGCTGATCCGCGGCATCGGGCTCGCGAGCTATGTCGAGGTCTGCGGCACCATGGGCGAGGAGACCGCCAAAGTGCGACTCGATCCCAATGGTGACGTGACGATCCTGATCGGCACGCAGTCGAGCGGGCAGGGCCACCAGACCGCCTACGCCCAGATCGTCGCCGAGCAGTTCGGCCTGCCGCCGGAGCGCGTCCACATCCATCAGGGCGACACGGCCGAAATCGCGACCGGCCTCGGCACCGGCGGCTCGGCCTCGATTCCCTCCGGCGGCGTCAGCGTGCAGCGCGCCACCCATGAGCTCGGCGACAAGCTCAAGCAGATCGCTGCCGAAGCGCTCGAGGCCGGCCTCGGCGATCTCGAGATCGCCGACGGCGTGATCCGCGTCGCCGGCACCGACCGCGCGATCTCGTTTGCCGATCTCGCCAAGCGTCCGGGCACAGATCCCGCCAAGCTGAACGGCAGCGCCACCTTCGCCAGCGCCGATGGCACCTATCCGAACGGCACGCATGTGGCCGAGGTCGAGATCGATCCGGCGACCGGCATCATCAAAATCGTCAACTACGTCATCGTCGACGATTTCGGCGTGACGCTGAATCCGCTGCTGCTGGCCGGCCAGGTGCATGGCGGTGCGGTGCAGGGCATCGGCCAGGCGCTGATGGAGCAGGTGGTCTACAGCAACTCCGACGCCCAGCTCGTCACCGGCAGCTTCATGGACTACGCGCTGCCGCGCGCCGCCGACGCGCCTTCCTTCACCTTCGAGACCCACAACGTGCCTTGCAAGACCAATCCGATGGGCGTCAAGGGCGCCGGCGAAGCGGGCGCGATCGGCTCCTGTCCGGCCGTCGTCAATGCGATCGTCGAAGCCCTCTGGCGCGAGTACAAGATCGATCACATCGACATGCCTGCGACCCCGGAGCGCGTCTGGATCGCGATCCGGGAGCAGCATCGCCGTCATAGTCTCTGAGTACTCTCCCCCCGGATCTCCTCCGATATCCGCCTCAATTCCGGAATAACCCGCCGGCTGAGGGGTTGACCACCCAAGCGACCCGTCCAGGTGGGCTGGACGGGATTGTGACAACAAAGGAGCGAATTGATGAAGCGGACTGTCGTGGCTGTCGCAGCTTTGCTGCTAGGGGCCGGCGCCGTGATGGCACAGCAGGATCTGGTCAAGCATAGCCAGGACACGATGAAGGCCAACGCCAAGAACCTCGGCGGTGTCCTGATCGCGATGGTCAAGGGCGAGAAGCCGTATGATCAGGCCGCCGTCAATGCCGCTCTGGCGCAGCTCGAGGAGACCGCCAAGAAGCTGCCGACGATGTATCCGGCGAGCCTGAAGGGCGCCAAGTTCGAAGGCGACTACGGTCCGTCGCCGAAGATCTGGGAAGACCAGGCCGGCTTCAAGGCCAAGATCGAGAGCTTCGGCAAGGTCGTCACCGAGGCCAAGGCCAAGATCAAGGATCTCGACAGCCTGAAGGCGACCGCGCCGGGCATCGGCAAGGAATGTGGCGGTTGCCACGAGACCTTCCGTCTCAAGAACAGTTGATCTGACCAGCCATCAACGGGGGCGGACGCGACATTGCGTCCGCCCCCGTTTGTTTGCGCCGCGCGGGCGTCCTGACGTATCACGGCGCCGCCGAGCTCCGGTGATGATCGCCGGGCCGACGATATCCTCCTGCTGTGACGGAGCCACCATGCTACGCCGCCTCCTGCTTGCTCTCTGCGTGCTCGGCGCCGCCGGCCTGGCGGTGTTCTGGTGGCTGACCCAGCCGTCGACGATCACGCTCGCAGCGGCGACGCGCGCGCCGGATCTCGCCAACGGGCAGGAGATGTTCAACATCGGTGGCTGCGCGTCCTGTCACGCGGTGCCGAACCAGCCGGATCGACTGAAGCTCGGCGGCGGTCTGCCGCTGAGCTCGCCGTTCGGCACCTTCTATGCGCCCAACATCTCGCCCGATCCCACTGACGGTATCGGGCGCTGGAGCGAGCCCGAGTTCGTCAATGCGGTGGTGAGGGGCGTGTCGCCGGACGGCAGCCACTACTACCCGGCATTTCCCTATCCCTCCTACGCTGCGGCGAAGATCGACGACGTCCGCGATCTCTTCGCCTACATGAAGACGCTGCCGCCGGTCGCCGGCGCCTCGCGCGCGCACGACATGCCATTCCCGTTCAACATCCGTCGCACCGTCGGGGTCTGGAAGCTGCTGTTCTTCGACGACAGGCCGTTTGCCGCCAACGCCTCGCGCCCGGCGGAGTGGAATCGCGGCGCCTATCTGGTCAATACGTTCGGCCATTGCGCCGAGTGCCACAGCCCGCGCAACGCGCTCGGCGGTATCGTTTCGGCGCAGCGTCTGGCGGGCGGGCCGGATCCGGAAGGTCAGGGCTTCGTGCCGAACATCACCCAAAAGGGCCTGGCGGACTGGAGCGAGAGCGACATCAGCTATTTCCTCGAGACCGGACAGCTGCCCGATGGCGACAGCGCCGGCGGCTCGATGGCGCGGGTGATCCGCAACACCTCGCAGCTCACGCCCGAGAATCGCAAGGCGATGGCGGTCTATCTGAAATCGCTGCCGCCGGTGGAAGGCCCGCCGAAGCCGAAGAAGCCGGCAAGCTGATCAGTTCGGCGAGCGCGCGCACTCAGGTCAGATCGGCTTGAAGCTGCCGTCGCTCTGGATCACCGTCAGCGATACCGGCGGTGGATTCTCCTTGCGCGCGTTGCCGAAGCTGACCACCAGTCCGCCGATGTCGAACTGGCCGACCTCGTTGATGATGCGGAGCAGCTCGGCGCGGGTCGGGTTCGGCCCGGTCATCGCCAGGGCGCGGGCCACCAGGCGGCCGGTGATGTAGCCCTCGAGCCCGATGAAATCCGGCGTCTGGCTCGGATCGAGCGTCTTCATCGCGGCCTGGTAGTCGGCGACGACGCGGAGGTCGGTGTCCCACGGAAACGGGACCACCTCGGAGACGATAACGCCGCGTCCCTCCGGACCGAGCTCCTTTGCAAGCGCATTGCCGCCGACAAAGGAGACCGCCGTGAAGGTCGGATTGAAGCCGCTGCGATGCGCCATCTTGATGAACTCGGCGCACGGGCCGTAGGTGCCGACCAGGATCACCGCTTCCGGCTCCGCGCGCCGGATGACCTTGAGCGCCGCGCCGACCGCGCGCGTGTTGCGCTCGAACGTGCCTTCGGCCGCGAGCTCGAGGCCGCGGCGATCGAGATGCGTCTTCACGCCGGCCAGCACGTCGCGGCCGAACGAGTCATCCTGATAAAAAATGGCGATGCGGGTGAGGTGAAGCTCTTCGGTGAGATACTTGATCGTGGCTTCGGCCTCGGCCGCGTAGCTCGCGCGGATGTTCACGACGTTCTGGAATTCGGGCGCCCGCAGGAATTCGGCGCCCGAGATCGGCCCGATGAAGGGGACGTCGTTCGACGCCGCGATCGGCGCGGTGGCCATCGCGGTCGGGGTGCCGACGGCGCCGATCAGCGCGAACACCTTGTCCTCGTAGATCAGCTTGATGGTCTCGACCACCGAGCGATCGGGGTCGTAGCCGTCATTGCGGCTCGCCAGCTTCAGCCTGCGGCCGTAGACGCCGCCCTTGGCGTTGAGCTCGTTGAAGGCCGCCAGCAATCCCTGGCGCGCCGCCTGGCCCAGTGCGGCCGACGGGCCCTCCAGCGCCGCCACCTGGCCGAACATGATGGAGTCGTTGGTGACGCCGAGCTCGTCGGCGCGCGCAGACCCGGGCGGCAGCACGCCGGCGATCAGGACGAGAACGATGGAGATCCGAAGGCTTGAAAACCAGTTCATTGCGATCTTCGATGCACGAGTACGCTTGATGACAACTCAGTCTAGGCGTGTTGAATGAAGACCTCGCTAAAGACGTGGCCCGCGCTTGATCGCGTTTTGGGCGGCCCTCAACAGTCAGCCGTTAACCAAGCCCGGTTTCTGGTACGCCACGACGGATCATCTTTGACCGTCCTTAACTTACCGCGGCCAGCATCGGCCGCATCGTGGTGACGGGCAGCCGTTTGGCGGGGGCCATATTGCAGGTTGAAGAGTACAGCGCACCGACGCTGCAGGAAAAGGATGATGCTCGCAGCGGTAGCGGGCGCGAGAGGCTGCGCGCGTCGCTATCGCGATACCGGCTTTATCGCCCTGCGATCATCGCGGCATGCGTCGGCGTCGTGCTGTCGGTCGTCGGGACGGTTGCCGTGGGACGCTGGGAAAACCGGCTGGCGCGCACCGATTTCGAAGGCGTGGCCGAAGCTCAGGCGATCCTGGTCCAGAACGGCGTCAACGAATATGTCAGCCGGCTGACCGCGCTGCGCACCCGCTTCGAATCCGCCAACGACGACATCACCCGCAGCGAGTACCAGACCTTCAGCGCGCGCCTGTTCGAGGCGCATCGCGGCATGCTGCGCCTGGCGTGGCTGCCGCGGATCAAGCGCAAGGAGCGTGGCGAATACGAGGCGGCAGCGATCACCGATGGTGTTCCCGCCTTTCGCATCAAGTCGTATCCCGACGGCACCGTGGCGCCGGAGAGCGACGAATATTATCCGGTCTACTTCTCCACCGAGGCGAAGACCTCGCCGGTCTACGGTCTCGATTATTGGAGCATTCCCGACCATCGCGCCGTGCTGGAGCAGTCGCGCGACTACGACGTGATCGGCGCATTGCGCACGCGTCAGAACCTGATCAATCAGAACGAGCGCAACAACGCCGTGATGATCGGCATCCCCGTCTACGCCAAGGGGACGTCGCGCACGACGGTCGCCGACCGCCGGCGCAATCTCAGCGGCTTCATCATCGGTGTGTTCGACCTGCCGACGCTGTTGCAGTCGGTGCGCGCGAACAATCCCAACAGCCCGGCGCTCGCGATCAACCTTCTGCCGCCCGAGCGCGTGATCAACGCCTCCGGCGTGGACCCGCAGCGCTGGCCCGCGGACCCCAGCATCTGGTCGACGACCTTGCGCATCGGCGATGCCGACTGGGTGTTCCAGGCGGCGCCCGCCGGTGGCAGCCTGATGGCGAGCCACAACCGCGCGCTGGCGCTGTACGCGGCCGGCATGGCGACGACGATCTTCCTCGCCGTGTATCTCGCGCTGTCGAGCCGCAACGCCCTGCAGCTCGCGCTCGCCAATCGCCGCGTGCTCGAACTGGCGCAGACCGACGCGCTGACGGGCCTTGCGAACCGCGCCTTCTTCCTCGAGGAAATGGAGCGCATCAACGACGAGAAGAGCGGCCGCTTCACAGTCTTCCTGCTCGACCTCGACCGCTTCAAGAATGTCAACGACTCGCTCGGCCATGGCGCCGGCGACGAACTGCTGGTGCAGGTCGCTCAGCGGCTGAGATCGCAGCTGCGCGACGAGGACGTGCTGGCCCGGCTCGGCGGCGACGAGTTCGCCCTGATCCAGGCCGGATCCGCCGACCAGCGCGCCGCCGCGATCGAGCTTGCGCAGCGCATCACCAAGCTGATCGCCGAGCCGTTCCAGCTCGGCGGGCAACGGGTCGAGATCGGCACCAGCATCGGCATCTCGCTCGCGCCCCAGCACGGCCGCGACCAGGAGCACCTGCTCAAGAAGGCCGACCTCGCGCTCTACCGCTCGAAATCCGCCGGCCGCAGCTGCTACACGCTCTATGACGATGCGATGTCGGCCGAGCTCGAGGCGCGCAACACGCTCGAGGGTGATCTGCGCGACGCCATCGCGCAGTGCCAGTTCGAGGTGCACTATCAGCCGTTCTACGACGCCGAGACGCGCGAGCGCCGCGGCGTCGAGGCGCTGGTGCGCTGGCGTCATCCGGTCAAGGGGCTGGTGCCGCCGGACAAGTTCATCCCGCTTGCGGAGTCGACCGGCCTGATCGTGCCGCTCGGCGAATGGATCATCGGGCGCGCCTGCGACGACGCCACCGCATGGCCGGACGACGTCAAGATCGCCGTCAATCTGTCGCCCGTCCAGTTCAAGCAGGCCGAACTGTTCGACGTCATCCAGTCGGCGCTCGCGAGGTCCGGCCTCGATCCGAAGCGTCTCGAGATCGAGATCACGGAGTCGGTGCTGCTGGAGCGCGCGGCCGAGAACGAGAGCTTCATCGACCGGCTGAAGGGCCTCGGCATCTCGCTGGCGCT
Source organism: Bradyrhizobium sp. HKCCYLRH1030 (assembly GCF_051168395.1). Lineage (NCBI taxonomy): Bacteria > Pseudomonadati > Pseudomonadota > Alphaproteobacteria > Hyphomicrobiales > Nitrobacteraceae > Bradyrhizobium > Bradyrhizobium sp. HKCCYLRH1030. The sequence continues at coordinate 271,016 of NZ_JBNPUY010000003.1, forward strand.
CGACGATTTCGGCACCGGCTATTCGTCGCTGCGTTCGCTGACGGCGTTCCCGTTCAACAAGATCAAGATCGACAAGTCCTTCGTCGCCAATCTGAGCGTGCGCGACGAAAGTGCCGCCGTCATCTCCTCGGTCGTGACGCTGGCGCGGGGGCTTGGCATCCAGATCACCGCCGAAGGCGTCGAGACCGAAGAGCAGCTGGTGCAACTGCGCGCCCTCGGCGTCAACTTCGCGCAGGGCTATCTGCTGGGCCGGCCGATGCCGGTCGAGCAGCTCGAGCAGCATCTGGAGATCGCGCGCGCTGCGTCCGATGCCGACGAGCCGCAGCCGGCGGAAGACGCATCTGAGGACGACGCATCCGAGGACGACGACCCGCACTCGGCGGCCGTCGTCGCGCTCATTCCCCGGTCCGGGGCGCTGCTATCCCTCGCATCCAACGGCTGAGCGGCGAGGCGGTTTCGGCGTCCGCGTCGACCGGCAGGCGTGGCGAGCCCAGCATGGCGGCCTCGCGCGCGGCGCTCGGCGTGATGCCGTAGGCGGCCTTGAACAGCCGCGTGAAATGCGCATCGGTCCCGAGCTGCCAGCGCCGCGCGACCTCGCTGATGCGCTGCGTCCGCGATCCCGTCCCGGCGAGATCGAAGAATGCGCGGTGCAGGCGGCGGCTGCGGATGTAGTCGGCGATGCCGCCGATCGGCGCGAACAGGCGATAGAGCGACGCGCGAGACATCCCGAAATGCAGCGCCACCGCGTCGGCGCTGAGTTCAGGGCTCGACAGCCGCGCTTCGATATATTGGCGGACGCGGAGCAGCGAGGCGTCCGGCGTCACGCTGCGGTCGGCATCGCGGCGTTCGAGCTCGCCGCGCAGGCACGCCGAGATCAGCGCGATCGTGCCCTCGACCGCGGCCTGGCACTCGTCGAAGCTCATGCGCGGCGCACAGTCGAGCAGCGCGCCGAAATGCCGCGCCAACAGCGGCGCCAGCGCGCCGCTGCGCGGCAGCACCAGGCCGTGCAGGTCGTCGAGCTGCAGCAGGCGCGCATCGAACATCGGACGCGGCACCACCAACGTGACGTTCTCGAACGGTGTCGCGCGCGTTTCGAGTGTCTGGGCGAGATCGAGCACGCAGAGGTCGCCGGCCTCGACCCGGATCGGCGAGGCGCCCGCGACGCCCTCATAGCTGCCGTTCACGTAGAGCTGCAGGATGATGTGATCCACGCCGCTGCGGGCGACGGTTTCGGCCGATCGCCGGAACCGCTGGCCGCTCGCACGGGCCGATCCCAGCAGCACGGAGCCCAGCGCATAGGACAGCACGTCCGCGCTGAACGGAGCGGCCTCGCCGGCCGCGAGCTGGTCGACCTCGAAGAACGTCGACGTGGCCTCGCGCCACGCCGCAATGTTCGCCTCGGTGTCCATCTGCGCGGCGCAAAAGCCGTAGCTCGGCAGCAGGGACGAAACGGCTTTGATCTCACTCTTCACGCGGCGCCGCAGTCATTCTTGAGTTTTCGTCTCAACTTCTTGATCGACCGTATCGGATCGGCCGCCCGCCTTGACCCGGTGCTCCGCGTACCCGCTATAGAACGCCTGTCGCCAAGTTGCCGAAGGGAAAGCCGGGCCGTTCGACGGTCCCCCCATTGCCCCTCACGATCGAAAGGTCCGGCTTTCCGGCCCACTGGTGCGAATTGGCGGACAACGGTCTCCGGCCGCCACCGTCTTTCATGACGAAACCATGCTTGACCCATTTTCAGGACCTCGGCGCCCGTCGGTCACGACGGGCGCCTTTGTCGTGAGGCAGGTGTTGAGGCAGGCGCCCGACGGGCAGGCCGCGCCGGGTGAGAAAGCGCGCCTCGTCAGGTGGCGCCGAAGGCCTTGAACGTGATGATGGTGTGGGTGTCCTGAATGCCGGGCAGGATCTGGACCTTCTCATTCACGAAGTGGCCGATGTCGGTGGCATTGTCGACGTAGAACTTCACCAGCAGGTCGTAATTTCCCGCCGTCGAGTAGATCTCGGAGGCGATCTCGGCTTCCGCCAGCGCATTGGCGACCGTGTAGGACTGGCCAAGCTTGCACTTGATCTGGACGAAGAAGGGAACCATTGCGGGCTGTCTCCGGAAGGCATCTTTCGCCTCAATATAGCGTTTTCCGACGAAGTCGATACGCTTTCTCCGGTGGGCCGGCCTGCTTGCCGGGCGCGGCCGGCCCGCGCTAGGAAGGGGGCATGAGCACCCCCGTCGCACTTACCATCGCCGGTTCGGATTCCTCCGGGGGAGCCGGTATCCAGGCCGACCTCAAGACCTTCGCGGCGCTCGGCGTCTATGGCGCCTCGGTGCTGACGGCGCTGACCGCCCAGAACACCAGGGGCGTGACCGGGGTGCATCTGGTGCCGCCCGATTTCGTCGCCGCGCAGATCGATGCGGTGTTCGATGACCTCGCGGTCGGCGCGGTCAAGATCGGCATGGTGGCGCAGGCGCCGATTGCCGACGCCATTGCGGCAAGCCTCGCGCGCTGGCGGCCGCGGCACGTGGTGCTCGATCCGGTGATGGTCGCAACCTCGGGCGCCCGGCTGTTGCCGGAGGATGCGATCGACGCGCTGCGCCGCGGGCTGATCCCGCGGGCGTCGCTGATCACGCCGAACCTGCCCGAGGCGGCCGCGCTGCTGGAGGAGCCGGTCGCGACCTCGGACGAGGCGATCGCGGCGCAAGGCCGCCGGCTGCTCGCGCTCGGCTGTCCGGCGGTGCTGATCAAGGGCGGCCACGGGCAGGGCGCCGACAGCACCGATTACCTGATCACATCAGCAACCAGCATCCCATTGCCGTCGCCGCGCATCGACACGACGAACACCCACGGCACGGGGTGTTCGCTGTCGTCGGCCGTGGCCGCCGGGCTGGCAAAGGGGGAGAGCCTCGAGGCGGCCGTAGGCAACGCCAAGGCCTTCATCTCCGGCGCGATCGCGGCTGCCGATCGCTTCACGGTCGGACACGGCCACGGCCCGGTGCATCATCTCCACCGCTATTATTGAGGTCACTCATCTTTGAGGTCACTTCCCGTGGGAAGTCCGCTTAGCTGGCGACAGCCGAAATAGCTGGGGTGGACAACGGCTGAATCATGTCTGCGCCCCGGGGGAGATGACGGAATGATGACGCGTTTCGCCGCGGTGGCCGCGGTGCTGTTCGCCACGGTCGCAACACCGGTGCTGGCTCAGCGGGCCTATTCGGCCCAGGAGGAGCGCAACAAGGCGATCGTGCTCGACTTCTATGAGCAGGGCCTCAATCGCAAGGATTTCGAGGCGGCGTCGAAATATCTCGGCACCTACATCCAGCACAATCCGAATGCCGAGGACGGCCCGGAGGGATTTCGCAAGTTCATCGAATTTCTGAAGGCCAAATTTCCACAGTCGCACAGCAGGATCACGCAGGTGCATGTCGACGGCGACTTCGTCGTGCTGCGCGTTCACGCCGTCCGCGAGCCCGGCACACGCGGCAACGCCATCGTCGACATCTTCCGTCTCAAGGACGGCAAGATCGAGGAGCATTGGGATTCGGTGCAGCCCGTTCCCGAGCAGTCGGCCAATCCCAACGGGATGTTCTGAAGAACGCGTCTGAAGGCGTCTCCCGCCGGCGGATCATGGCCCGCGCGCGACAGCGACTTCCCGCCGCACGCCCTCCATCAGCCGCGAGCGGTATTCGCCCGGTGATTCGCCGAACCAGCGATTGGATGCGCGGAAGAAGGTGCTCTGGTCGGCATAGCCGAGCAGATAGCCGATGTCGGTGAGCGTCATGCGGAAATCGGCGAGATGGCGCTGGGCGAGCTCGCGCCTGACATCGTCGACGAGATCGCTGAAGGAGAGCCCTTCGTCCGCCAGCCGGCGCTGGAAGGTTCGGTCGCTCAAGCCCAGCTCGGCTGCGATGGCCGAGCGCAGCGGGCTGCCGTCGGGCAGCAGCCTGACGATCGCTGCGCGGGCGCGATACGCAGTGTCGGCCTTGACCAGACGCTCCAGCGCCTCGTCGGCGATCCGATCGTGGATTGCCGAAAGCTCGGGCGCCGAGGTCGTCAGCTTGCAGGCGAGATCCTGATCCGACACCAGGAAGCCGTTGAATGGCGCATCGAATTCGAGTGGGGATTGGAACGCCCTGTTGTAGCACGCGATCGACAGCGGCACCGCATGCGAGAAACGCGTGGCGAGCGGCGTCAGCGGACGATCCAGCATCCACCGGCATAGATTGAGCAGATTGACGACGCCGTAGTCATAGCGCTGCCGCGGAATCGGGCATTCACCGCCGAACACGTCGGTCCGCACCCAACGGCCGCCATTGCCCTGCTCGAGCGTGATGGTCACCGCGTCGCTCACCAGGCACATGTAGCGGATCAGTCGCGTCAGCCCGGCGAGGAGCGTGGGGCTCGACATCATGGCATAGCCGGCGACGCCATAGTTGTCAGGTCGCGGCGCATCGAGCTTTGCCAGCCCGATGTCCGGATTGCCCGAACGCTCGGCCGCCAGCACCCACAACCGGCTCAGCGCCTCGGTCGGCCAGCGGCGATCGCAATCGTCGAGATCGTCGATCGAGAGGCCTACGTCGGCGAACAGCGCGGCCGCATCCAGACCTTGCTCGTTCAGCGTCGTCGCGACGCCGCGCATCCAGGACGACGATGTGGTTCGAATCTGCTGAGCCATCCCTTGGCCTTCTGGGGCCAGTGCTTTGGCCTCCTCGGGTCATTGTGCAGATGCACATGAGATTGCATAGCACCGGGTATTGGCGATCGCGACACGAAATTCGTTGGTGCGACCGCATGGCTGGCGCGCAGGAGAAAATCATGCCCGTTCTGAAAACCAATGACGGCACAGAGATTTACTACAAGGATTGGGGCTCCGGCCAGCCGATCGTGTTCAGCCATGGCTGGCCGCTGTCAGCGGATGATTGGGATGCGCAGATGCTGTTTTTCCTCAATCACGGCTTTCGCGTCATCGCCCATGATCGCCGCGGCCATGGTCGTTCGGCCCAGGTCGCCGACGGTCACGACATGGACCACTATGCCGACGATCTCGCGGCCTTGACCGCGCATCTCGATCTCAAGCGCGCGATCCATGTCGGCCATTCCACGGGCGGCGGCGAGGTGGTGCATTACCTCGCGCGCCATGGCGAGAGCCGCGCGGCCAAGGCTGCCATCATCGCCGCGGTGCCGCCGCTGATGCTGCAGACCGCGGCCAATCCGGGCGGGCTGCCGAAGTCGGTGTTCGACGACTTTCAGACCCAGGTCGCCACGCGCCGCGCGGAATTCTATCGCGACGTCGCCGCTGGGCCGTTCTACGGCTACAACAAGCCTGGCGCCAAGCCGTCCGAGGCCGTGATCCAGAACTGGTGGCGGCAGGGCATGATGGGCAGCGCCAAGGCGCACTACGACGGCGTCGTCGCCTTCTCGCAGACCGATTTCACCGAGGATCTCAAGAAGATCACCTTGCCGGTGCTGGTCATGCACAGCGAGGACGACCAGATCGTGCCTTACGCGGATTCCGCGCCGCTGTCGGCCAGGCTGCTGAAGAACGGCGTGCTGAAGACCTACAAGGGCTTTCCGCACGGCATGCCGACCACGGAAGCCGAGACCATCAACGCCGACCTACTGACCTTCATCAAGGGCTGATCAGAGGAGGCTTGCATGACCTGGGGAATTCCGACGGCCCTGTTTCTTCAGATCCACGTGGTGCTGAGCCTGATCGGAATCGCGACCGGGCTCGTCATGCTCGCCGGCATGCTGGCAGGCCGCCATCTGGCGGCCTGGGCGGCGCTGTTCCTGGTCACGACCTTCCTCACCGGCGTGACCGGCTTTCCGCTGCCGCCGTTCGGTCTCGACCCGCCGCGCATCATCGGCATCATCCTGCTCGCGCTGTTGATTGCGGCCAGCGCCGCACTCTATGCGTTCGCGCTGTCGGGATGGTGGCGACGGGTCTACGTCGTCACCGCGCTGCTCTCGCTCTATCTCAACGTCTTCGTCGCGATCGTGCAGTCGTTCCAGAAGATCGGCGTGCTCAATGTCCTGGCGCCGACGCAGAGCGAGCCGCCGTTCGCCGCAGCTCAGCTCGTCACGCTCGCTATGTTCATTGCTTTCGGTGTCTTCTCGTGGCGGCGTTTCGCGCCAACCACGCTGGCGCCGCGAGCGTCTCTCACCTGATCGATTCGACCCTTCAAGGAGAACCTCGTGTCCAAGCTCGAAATGCTGACCCCGCAGAACTGCGCCGTGGCGCTGATCGACTATCAGCCCGCGATGTATCAGGGCGTGCAGTCTCATGACCGCCTCGGCGTGTTCAACAACATCCAGATCGTCGCCAAGGCGGCCAAGCTGTTCAAGATTCCGACCGTGCTCACCACAGTCGCCAAGGACTCGTTCTCCGGTCCCTTCATGCCGGAGGTGACCGAGCTGTTTCCAGAGCACGACATCGTCGACCGCACGGCGATGAACTCCTGGCTCGATGCCGGCTTCCGCAAGCAGGTCGCTGCCACCGGTCGCAAGAAGTTCATCATCGCGGGACTCTGGACCGAGGCCTGTGTGCTGTTCCCGACGCTCGACATGCTGCGCGAAGGCTATGAGATCTACATCCCGGCCGATGCCTGCGGCGACCTGTCGCTCGAAGCGCACAACAGGGCGATGGACCGCGCGGTGCAGGCCGGCGCGGTGCCGATCACCTCATGCCAGTTCGCCTTCGAGCTGCAGCAGGACTGGGCGCGTGCCGAGACCTATGACGGCATGATGGAGATCCTGAAGGCGCATTCGCCCTACGGCATCCAGATCCGCTTCTCCAAATGGGCGCTTGGAGAGCACGCCTCGGAGGGCGGGGCCAAGTAGTCCCGGGACGAACGATGAAGATCTATCTGTTTTCGCTCGGGGCAGGGCTGCTGGTCGGCGTGATCTACAGCCTGCTTCAGGTCCGCTCGCCGGCGCCGCCATTGGTGGCGCTGGTCGGCCTGCTCGGCATCCTCGTCGGAGAGCAGGTGATCCCCGTGGGCAAGCAGCTCCTGAACGGGACCACGCTTGCTGCCGCGTGGCAGAAGGCGGCCTGCGCCACGCACATCTTCGGCCTGCTGCCCGGCCACCACGGCCGGGCAGAGACGACCAATTCTACCGCCCAGAATGAGAAGGCCTCATGAGCGATTACCCCGATCTCATCCTCCATCACGGCCTGTTCACGACGCTCGATCGGTCCAATCCCACGGCGAGCGCGGTGGCGATCAAGGACGGCGCCTTCACCGCGGTCGGCCACGAGCAGGACGTGATGAAGCTCGCCGGTCCCCGAACGAAGATCATCGATCTCAAGGGCCGTCGCGTGCTGCCGGGGCTGATCGACAATCACCTGCACATCATCCGCGGCGGGCTCAACTTCAACATGGAGCTGCGCTGGGACGGCGTGCGCTCGCTCGCGGACGCGATGGCGATGCTCAAGGCCCAGGTCGCGATCACGCCGCCGCCGCAATGGGTGCGCGTGGTCGGCGGCTTCACCGAGCACCAGTTCGCCGAGAAGCGGCTGCCGACGATTGACGAGCTCAACGCCGTCGCGCCCGACACGCCCGTGTTCCTGCTGCATCTGTACGACCGCGCCATCCTGAACGGCGCCGCGCTGCGTGCCGTCGGCTACGACAAGGATACGCCGCAGCCGCCAGGCGGCGAGATCGCGCGTGACGCACAGGGCAATCCGACCGGCCTGCTGCTCGCCCAGCCGAACGCCGCGATCCTCTACGCGACGCTGGCCAAGGGTCCAAAGCTGCCGTTCGACTATCAGCTCAACTCGACGCGGCACTTCATGCGCGAGCTGAACCGGCTCGGCGTCACCGGTGCGATCGATGCCGGCGGCGGCTTCCAGAACTATCCGGACGACTACGCCGTGATCCAGAAGCTGGCCGATGACGGCGAGCTCACGATCCGACTCGCCTACAATCTGTTTACCCAGAAGCCAAAGGGCGAGAGAGACGACTTCCTGCGCTGGACGCAGAGCTCGACCTACAAGCAGGGCAACGACTATTTCCGCCACAACGGCGCCGGCGAGATGCTGGTGTTCTCTGCCGCCGATTTCGAGGATTTTCGCGTACCGCGGCCGGACATGCCGGCCGAGATGGAAGGCGAGCTCGAGGAGGTCGTGCGCATCCTGGTCCAGAACAAGTGGCCGTGGCGGCTGCACGCGACCTATGACGAGACCATCTCGCGCGCGCTCGACGTGTTCGAGAAAGTCAACCAGGATACGCCGCTCGAGGGTCTGCACTGGTTCTTCGACCATGCCGAAACGATCTCGGACCAATCGATCGACCGCATCGCGGCGCTCGGCGGCGGCATCGCCGTGCAGCACCGCATGGCCTATCAGGGCGAGTACTTCGTCGAGCGCTACGGCTTCGGCGCGGCCGAGGCGACGCCGCCGGTGAAGAAGATCCTCGACAAGGGCGTCAAGGTCTCCGCCGGCACCGACGCGACCCGCGTCGCTTCCTATAACCCCTGGGTGTCGCTGTCGTGGCTGGTGACCGGCCGCACCGTCGGTGGCCTGCGGCTGTATCCGCAGCGCAACTGCCTCGATCGCGAGACCGCGCTCAGGATGTGGACCGAGAACGTCACCTGGTTCTCCAACGAAGAAGGCAGGAAGGGCCGCATTGCGGTCGGGCAGTTCGCCGATTTGATCGTGCCGGATCGCGACTTCTTCTCCTGTGCGGAGGCCGAGATCGCCGACATCACCAGCGACCTCACCATGGTCGGCGGCCGCATCGTCTACGCCGCCGCCGCGTTCAAGCCGCTGGACGACGCCGCTCCGCCGCCGGCCATGCCGGAGTGGTCGCCGGTGCGCCGCTTCGGCGGCTACGGCGCCTGGCTGGAGAAGGACGATCACGGCGGCGTCCGCGCCCAGGCGATGCAGATGTGCGGCTGCGCCAGCGCATGCGGCGTGCATGGCCATGACCACGCGCGGGCATGGTCCTCCAGCCTGCCGGTCTCCGATCTCAAGAGCTTCTGGGGTGCGCTCGGCTGCGCCTGCTGGGCGGTCTGAGATGGCGGGGATGTCCGACACGCCACGGCCGATCGCCGCGGTGCTCGACTGGCGCTGGCTGTGGCACGCGGCGCGGGTCGCGCTGGTTTCAGCCTATCTGATCGGCGGCGTCCAGAAGTTCATGGACTTCCCGAGCGCGATTGCCGAGCAGGCGCATTTCGGCCTGGAGCCGGCGGCGCTGTGGGCGGCGGCCGCGATCGCCGTCGAGCTGATCGGCTCGGTGCTCGTCATCGCGAACCGGTTCGTCTGGCTCGGCGCCGGCGCGCTCGGCGTGCTCACGCTCGTTGCGATGCTCGCCGCCAACGATTTCTGGCACATGTCCGGCCATGACCGGTTCATGGCGCTGAACGCCTTCTTCGAGCATCTCGGCCTGATCGCCGGCCTCGTGCTCGTCTCGATCATCTCCCGGCGCACGCACCGCGCTTGATCCACATCTGCTCATTCGAGGTCGTCATGGTCCGTTCCCGTCATCTGCTCGGCGCCGTCATCGCCACCACGCTGCTCGCCGCGCCCGCGTTCGCCAAGGACGCGCCGCCGCTGATCGGCGTGGGCGCGCAATACGACACCACGCATGTCTATGTCGCGCCGGACGATGTCGAGAAGTTCGCCACCAGCTTCCTCGCCACCTTCGGCGGCCAGAGCACCAAGCAGGTGGTTGCGACCGTGACGCCTGCTCCGAGCAGCACGACCTCGCAGCTGTTGCAGACGCCAGTCGGCACGGTGTCGCTGTTCGGCTTCAAGACCGGAATTCCGTATCCGTTCGGGGCCGAACGCACCGGCTATCTGGTCACCGATCTGGACGCGGCGATCAAGGCGGCCAAGGCCGCCGGCGCCGACGTGCTGGTCGCGCCATTCCCCGATCCGATCGGACGTGATGCCGTGATCCAATGGCCGGGCGGCGTCAACATGCAGCTGTACTGGCACACGACCAAGCCGTCCTACACTGCGTTCCAGACCGTTCCGGACAACCGCGTCTATGTCTCGCCCGATCGCGCCGAGGCCTTCACCCGCGCCTTCCTGCGTTTCTCGAAGGGCAAGGTTGTCTCCGACGATGCCAAGGCGCCCGGCGTCGAGATCGGCCGCCCGAATGATCACTATCGGCGCATCCGCATCGCATCGGTGTTCGGCCGCATGACCGTGCTCGTCACCGACGGCCATCTGCCGTATCCGTTCGGACGCGAGACGACCGGCTACGAGGTCGCCGATCTCAAGGCGACCCTGGACAAGGCAAAGGCAGCGGGCGCCACCGTGGTGGTCGAGCCGTTCAACTCGGACGGGCGCGAGCAGGCGGTGGTGCAGTTCCCCGGCGGCTATGTCGCGGAGATCCATGCGCCATTGAAGTAGGATGCTGCGGCGATTCCTGAGAGGTCATGGATGGCGTGGCTCCTGAGAAAGACCCTGGTCGCGAGTACGCTGCTCAGCGCGCTGTGTGCAGCCACGCCAGCTTTCGCCGAGGACAACGCCTCGCGTCCGGCGATCCGCACCAACCGCTGGCAGGAGGACTGGTCGGTGCTGGCCGATCCGGCGCTGCGCACGGCGCCATCAGATCCGATCAAGTACATCCCGCTGCAGCAGGACCATCCGCAGAGCTACGTCTCGTTCGGCATGAACCTGCGCGAGCGGTTCGAGAGCCTGGATGCCGCGAGCTTCGGCATCGGTGGAACGCGACCCGATCAGCATGTCCTGCAACGGCTGCAGATCCATGCCGACGCACATCTCAACGAGAACTGGCAGTTGTTCGTCCAGCTGGAGGACGACCGTGCCTTCGGCAAGGCCAAGATCACGTCCGTCGACCAGGACCCGCTCGACCTCCGGCTCGCCTTCCTCGCCTATGTCAATACGACGGACAGCGGCACGTTCAAGGCCCGGGTCGGGCGGCAGGATTTCGACTTCGACCTGCAGCGCTTCGTGTCGTCGCGCGACGGACCGAACGTGCGCCAGTCCTTCGATGCGCTGTGGGCCGACTGGGAAAGCGGCCCATGGCGCTTCATCGGCTTCGTCAGCCAGCCGGTGCAATATAATCTGGTGCGTCCGTTCGACGACACGTCGAACGGATCGTTCCTGTTCCACACCTTCCGCGTCGAGCGCCAGGTGCTCGGCACCAACGAGTTGTCGTCGTATTATTCCTACTATCAGCGCGACAATGCGCGTTTCCTCGACGCAGCCGGCCTCGAGCAGCGCCACGTGCTGGACATCCGCTTCGCCGGCAAGCTCGCGGGCTTCGACTGGGATCTCGAGGCGATGGGGCAGGCGGGCTCGGTCGGGGCGAAGCAGATCCGCGCCTGGGGCGCCGGCGCCCGCGCCGGCTACACCTTCGCCGACCTCGCCTGGCAGCCGCGCATCGGCCTTCAGCTCGACGGCGCCTCCGGCGACCGCCATCCCGGCGACAACAGGGTCGAGACGTTCAATCCGCTGTTCCCGAACGGCTATTACTTCACGCTGGCCGGCTTCACCGGCTACACCAACCTGATCCATCTCAAGCCGTCGCTGACGGTGAAGCCGACCGCCGCGCTGTCATTCATGGCCGCGATCGGCCTGCAATGGCGCGTGACCGATGCGGACGCGATCTACGTCCAGCCCAATGTCGCGGTCGCCGGCACCGCGGGGCAGGGCAGCTCGTGGTCCGGCGTCTATGCGCAGTTGCGCGCCGACTATCGCTTCAACGCCAACCTCACCGGAGCGTTGGAAGCCGTGCACTATGAGATCGGCCAGACGCTGCGCCGCGCCGGCGGCCATGACTCCGACTACATCGGCATCGAATTGAAATACGCGCTCTGAGCAACGAAAGTAGGACGACATGTCGCAATTCGAGTCCCGCAACGTGGTGCCGCTGCTGCTCAGCGTCAATGCCGGCTATGTCGACACCGCCGGGTTCCTGGCGCTGCAGGGCCTGTTCACGGCGCATGTTACCGGCAACTTCGTGACGTTCGGCGCGGCGCTGGCGCTCGGGACCTCGGGCGCGATAGCCAAGCTGCTGGCGCTGCCGGTGTTCTGCGTGGTCGTGATCGCGACGCGGCTGACCGGCACGTTGCTGTCGCGGCGGTGGTCACGCGCCTTCGAGATCCTGATCGGCGTCAAGCTGGTGCTGCTCGTCCTCGGCGCCGTGCTCGCCATCCATTTCGGCCCGTTCCACAATGGCGACAGCCGCGAGGCAATCATCACCGGCATGGTGCTGGTCGCGGCGATGGCAATCCAGAATGCCGTGCACCGGATCCATCTGCCGAGTTCGCCGCCCTCGACCCTGATGACCGGCACCACCACGCAGGTGATGATCGACCTCGCCGACAGGATCTATGTCGGCGACAAGGGCCAGGCGTCGCCGCCGGCGCGGCTCATGCAGATGGCCATCAACGTGCTCGCCTTTGCGCTCGGCTGCGGCGCCGCCGCGCTGCTGTTCGTGCGGCTGGGCAGCTGGTGCTTCGTCGTGCCGCCGGTCATCGGCGCGCTGGCTCTCGCCGTGCGTCTCGCCGGGCCGGAGCCGGCGCGCTGAGAACGCCGTCAGGGGCCGGTGCCGCGCGCCGGCCGGACGTGCGGTGCCGGCGCCGCCGGCGGCAGCCGTGTGCGCGTGTTGTATTTGCCCGAGTTCATCGAGCCATCGCGATGACGTGAGACTGCAACCGCGGCGGCGGAACGCAGTTGACGTTGCTGACGGCGGACTGCGGTGAAGGCGCAGCGGAACGCGCGCCGGCGGCCTTCAATGACGAAAAGTTTAGCCGTCCGCATCGCGGCTCGCCATTGCGTCCCACCTGCCTCACCCCCAATTCTAGAAACGAAACGGTTCCGTTCTATTAAAGGAGACGTGATGACACAGCAAGCTCTGTCATCGGCCGAGGTCCCATCGGCGGCCAACGACGATCCGGCGGTCTCGGCCCGCGATCGGGCCGTGCGGCAATGGCGCGGGGATGCCTCCGGCGAGCCTCGGCAGCAGATCGAGGCCAAGGCGCCGGCTGCGGAGCCCGGCCCGCCGCCGACGGAGCACGGGCAGCGCCAGGAGAGGTCCCGGAGGAGCCTGATCCGGCGGCATCCGCTCGGGGCAGCGCTGGGTCTCGTGCTGCTGCTCGCCGTCGGCGCCGGCGGCTACGTCTACTACGATGCGGCCGGTCACTATGAGACCACCGACGACGCCTTCATCGCGGCCCGCCAGTTCTCTATTGCGCCGAAAGTCTCCGGCTACATCACCGCCGTTCCGGTCACCGACAACCAGCACGTCAAGGCCGGCGACGTGATCGCGCGCATCGACGATCGCGACTACAAGACCGCGCTGGCGCAGGCCGATGCGCAGGTGAAGTCGGCGCAGGCGGCGATCCGCAACATCGATGCGCAGATCGACGTGCAGCAGGCGCAGATCACCGCGGGCCAGGCCCAGGTCGAGCAGGCCCAGGCCGGGCTGACCTTCGCAGAGCAGCAGGCCAAGCGCTATCAGGACCTCGCCCGCACCGGCTCCGGCACGGTGCAGAGCGAGCAGCAATACACATCGCAGCTCCAGCAGCAGAAGGCGGCGCTGACCTCGGCGCAGGCCAACCTCTCGGTCGCGCAACGCCAGTTGGAGTCGCTGAAGGCGCAGCACGAGAGCGCCGACGCCAATCTCGCTCAGGCGCAGGCCCAGCGCGACCAGGCTCAGCTCAATCTGTCGTACACGACCGTGACCGCGGCGCAGTCCGGCCGCATTGTCAATCTCAGCGCCGCCGATGGTCAGTTCGCGGCACAAGGGACGGCGCTTTCGATGTTCGTGCCCGATGACGTCTGGGTGACCGCCAATTTCAAGGAAACCCAGCTCGACGAGATGCGGCCCGGCCAGCCCGTGACCCTCGAGATCGATGCCTATCCGGAGCGCGAGATCCGCGGCCATGTCGCGAGCGTGCAGTCCGGCTCGGGCCCGGCGTTCTCGCTGCTGCCGCCGCAGAATGCGACCGGCAACTACGTCAAGATCGTGCAGCGCGTGCCGGTCAAGATCGACATGGACGATCCGCCGACGGACGTCGCGCTCGGCCCGGGCATGTCGGTGGTGCCGACCGTTCGCGTCGATCCCAAGCCGTCGCTCTATGAGCGGCTGAAGGCCGTGCTGTGAGAGAGGTCGGCCATGAGTGAGGCTGCTCCTCTCGCCGCGTCGCGATCCGCAGGCAGTCCGTGGATCATCGCGGTGCTGGTGGCGCTCGCGACCTTCATGGAGGTGCTGGACACCACCATCGCCAACGTCGCACTGCCCTATATCGCCGGCGGCATGGGCGTCAGCCAGGACGAATCCTCCTGGGTGGTGACGACCTATCTCGTGTCCAACGCGATCATCCTGACCGCCTCGAGCTATCTCGCCAAGCGCTTCGGCCGCAAGACCTTCTTCCTGCTGTGCCTCGGCCTGTTCACCTTGAGCTCGGTGCTGTGCGGCTTCGCCTGGAATCTGCAGGTGCTGCTGCTGTTCCGGATCATGCAGGGCCTCGGCGGCGGCGGCATGGTGCCGGTGGCGCAATCGATCCTCGCCGACTCCTTCCCGCCGGAAAAGCGCGGCCAGGCGTTCGCGCTGTTCGGCGTCGCCGTCGTGGTCGCGCCCGTCGTCGGTCCGACGCTCGGCGGCTATCTCTCCGACAACGTCTCCTGGCACTGGTGCTTCCTGATCAACGGCCCCGTCGGCGTCGCCGCGATGATCCTGATCGGGCTCATCCTCAAGGAGCCAGAAGAGGTCACGGCCGAGCGGCGCAAGCAGGCGCATGGCTTTGACGTGGTCGGCTTCGTGCTGGTCGCGACATTTCTCGGCGCGCTCGAACTGATGCTGGACCGGGGCCTTGAGGACGACTGGTTCGACTCGCGATTCATCATGGTGACCGCCGCGGTCTGCGTCGCGGCCTTCATCGCCATGATCCCGTGGGAGATGAACCAGAAAAATCCGACGGTCGATGTCCGCATGCTGGCGTCGCGCCAGTTCGGCGCCAGCTTCCTGGTGATGCTGGCGACCGGCGCGATCCTGCTCGGCACCACGCAGATGCTGCCGCAGATGGTGCAGCAGGATTTCGGCTACACCGCGACCTGGGCCGGCCTCGTGCTGTCGCCGGGCGGCCTCGTCACGATGGCGATGATGTTCGTCGTCGGACGCCTCTCGGGCAAGGTGCAGCCGAAATACATGATCATGACGGGCGCGGCCGTCGTGGCGTTCGCGATGTACGACCTCACCCGGGTCTACGCCAATGTGGATTTCTGGTTCTTCGCCGAATCCCGCATGCTGATCGGAATTGGCCTGCCGCTGATCTTCCTGTCGATCACGACCGCGTCCTACAACGGCATTCCGCCTGAGAAGACCGACCAGGCCTCGGCGCTGATCAACGCCGCGCGCAACACCGGCGGCTCGATCGGCGTGTCGCTGGCCGCCAACATCCTGGCGCATCGAGGGCAGTTCCACCAGAGCCGGCTGGTGGAGAATGCGATTCCATCCAATCCGGCCTATCAGGACACGCTGCACCAGGTGACCAATTACTTCACCGCGCATGGCAGCTCGCTGGTCCAGGCGCAGCAGCAGGCGCTCGCCTGGATCGGCCAGACCGTGCAGATGCAGTCGTCGCTGCTCGCTTATGTCGACGTCTACTGGGCGCTGATGCTGATCTCGCTGTCGGCGATTCCGCTGGCGCTGACGCTCCGCAAGGTCAAGCTCGGCGGCGGGCCGGCGATGGCGCATTGAGTAGGCACTGTTGTTCGGCTGTCATTCCGGGGCGATGGCAAGCATCGAACCCGGAATCTCGAGATTCCGGGTTCAGCCCTGACGGGCTGCCCCGGAATGACGGTCAAGAACATCAGGGGCGCTTACACCGCCTCGTCGGCGATGCCGTTCCGCAACAGCCCGATGCGGTCGATCTCGACCTCCACCACGTCGCCCGGCTTCATCCACAGCGGCGGTGTTCGGCGCGACCCCACGCCGCCCGGCGTCCCCGTGGCGATCACGTCGCCCGGCTCGAGCCGGGTGAACGACGAGCAGTATTCGATCTGGCGCGGGATATCGAAGATCATCTGGCTGATCGTGGCGTCCTGCACCACCTCGCCGTTCAGTCGGGTCTGCAGCCGCAGCGGACCGAGATCGTCGATCTCGTCCGGCGTGACCAGCCACGGGCCGAACGCGCCGGTCGCGGGAAAATTCTTCCCCGGCGTGAACTGGTGGGTGTGACGCTGGAAGTCGCGCACGCTGCCCTCGTTGTAACAGGCATAGCCGGCGATGTGCTGCCAAGCCTCGCTGCGCGGGATGTAGCGGCCGGGCTTGCCGATGACGATGGCGAGCTCGCCCTCGAAATCGAGATCGGTCGAGACGCGCGGGCGGATGATGTCGGTGAGATGCCCGGTCTGGCTGTTGGCGAAGCGGCCGAACACCGTGGGGTTCTCGACCTCGGAGCGGCCGGTCTCCTTGCGGTGCGTCTCGTAGTTCAGGCCGATGCAGAGGATCTTGTCCGGGTTCGGAATCACCGGCAGGAAGCTGATGGCCGAGAGCGGATACCGCCTTGCGCCCGAGGCCGCTGCAGCCGCTTCCTTCAGCGCGTCCGCTGCGATCGCCGATTTCAGATCCGGGAAGCGGTCGCGCAGGACAGCACCGAGATCGGCGATGTCAGTGCCCTCGACCAGTCCCCAGGTCGGCGCATTGTCGATGGTGAAGCTTGCAAATCTCATCCGATGTCCTCAGGTCGAAACCGCCGCTACGGCGGAGGGAGAAGCCGGTTCTTGCGCCGATTTCGCGAAGCGCGCGATGGTGCGCTCCGGGAAGATCAGCGCGAAGGCCGAGATGGCGCCAACGATCAGCACGCCGGCGGTGAAGGTCATGGCGTGGGCGTAACCAAGCGGCGCGTTGCCGCCGGCCTCGCCGACGATCCAGCCGGTGAGCGCATTCGACACCAGCGCGGATGCCGCGTTGCCGGAATAGATCACGACGATGAGCCGGCCGCGCTGGATCGCCGGCGCCACGGCGCCGAGCGCGACGGGGCCGAAGATCGTGGTGAGGCTCGGTGCGGCGAAGGCGATCGCGATACAGGCGAGCTGCAGCGGGCCCGAGGTGACGATGCTCAACAGCAGTGCGCAGCCGGCGGCGAGCAGCGCGAGACCGGAGGCGTGGCCGAGGCAGGCACGCAAGCTGAAGCCTTTGCGCTGCAGAACTTGCGTCAGCCAGGAGCCGCCGAGCAGCAGCGGCGACTGGAACAGATAGATCCCTGAGATGATCCAGCCGACATCGACCTGCTTGTAGCCGAGCCCGAGCTGCAGATAGGGCGGCAGCCAGGTCGCGGACATGCCGACGATCCAGTACGACGCGGTCGACATGATGATGACGCCGATCACGGTCGGATCGGCCCACAGCACGCGCGCCGGCAACGCCTTGTCCTTGGCCGCCGCAGCCTCCGGCGCATGGGCGGAGTAGGGTCCTTCGCCGCCGATGAAGAACCAGCCGAGCATCCAGGCCAGCCCGAGCAGGCCGCAGAACAGGAAGCCGGTGCGCCAGCCATAGCTCACGATGACATAGGTCAGGATCGGACCGCCGGCCAAGAGGCCGACGCTGATGCCCTGCAGCACCACGGCGCTCGGCACGCTGCGCCGGTCGGCGGGAAACCAGTTGTAGCAGGCGTGCAGCGCGGTCGGCAGCCCAGGCCCTTCGCCGGCGCCGAGGATGATGCGGCAGATCACCAGCACGGCGATCGAGCCGGAGAAGAAGATCGGGATCTGCGTCGCCGACCAGACGCCGGCCATGATCAGGAGCAGCCATTTCACCGGGAAGCGGCCGACGACGAACATGCCGACCGCCATCCCCGACAGCGAGAACAGCAGGAAGAAGCTGCTGCCGATCAGCCCGAACTCCTTGGGGCTCAAGCCCAGCTCCTTCATCATCGGCACGGCCGAGAGGCCGAATACCAGCTTGTCGAAGAAGTTCAGCGTCTGGAACAGGAACAGCATGATGAGGACGGCGATCGCGCGTCCTCCCATACTGGATCTAGCGGTGTCCGATGATGTCGTCATGGCGTTTCCCCGTTTGATAGTCTCTTGTTATGATGAGTGCAGTCGTTCGTTCAGCTCGCTCAGCAGCGCGGCGAGCCCTGGCGCGTCCGTCGCGACGCCGTAGACATAATGGTCGGGTCGCACCAGCGCGGCGCCGCAGCCGTGGCGTTCGAACCAGCGTGCGACGACGGCGCTCTCCTCGTGCAGGCCGTGACCGCCGATGGCGATCAGACTGATCCCGGCGTCGCGGGTCGCAGCGTCGATCGCGCTCGAGTTCAGCGCACCCCGCCCGTCGAGGACGAGCCGCCATCCGGTGCCGGCCACGGTATCGAGCAGGGCCCGCCCACCGTCGCCGACGATCCAGGGCTGCGGAAACAGCGTGCCGTTGGCCGCATTTGCCTTGGTCGCGAGCAGTCCCTGCGTCAGCGGCGGCACGATCTCCTGCCGGGTGATGGTGCGCGGCGCGCCGCCGCCTTCGGCAAGGATACGCGCGTCGCGCGCCGCTGCGGCCTCCGGATCCTGCTCGCAGATGACGCGGCCGATCGCCTTGATGCGCGTGGTCAGCTCGCGCACATGCGTGCTGCGCTCGATCTCGTAGCTGTCGAGCAGCGCCGCGGTCGATTGGCCGCGCAACACGCGCGCGAGCTTCCAGCACAGATTGGCTGCATCGCGCAGGCCCTGGCACATGCCCTGGCCGATGAAGGGCGGCTGCTGATGCGCGGCGTCGCCGGCGAGCAGGACGCGCCCCTGGCGCCAGCGGCGTGCGACCAGCGCATGGAAGCGATAGCTTGCCGCGCGCCACAGCGTTGCGTCCTCGGGCCTGAGCCAGGGTGAGAGCAAACGCCAGACCTGCTCCGGCTGCTCCATCGCGTGGCGGTCTTCCCCCGCTCGCAGCATGATCTCGAAGCGGCGATGGTTGCCGGGGCCGACGATGTAGGTGGTCGGACGCGCGGGATCGCAGAACTGAGCGGCTGTCTTCGGCAGCTTGCCGACGCCGCTGTCGTTGACGAGGAGGTCGACCACGAGCCACGGCTCGTCGAAATCGAGATCGTCGAAGCTGATGTCGAGCTGCTGGCGCACGGTGCTGGAGGCGCCGTCACAGCCGATCACGTAGTCGGCGGTGACCTCGCGAACTGTACCGTCCGCCCGCTGCAGCACGACGGCCGCCGCCGTCGCATCCTGCCGGATTGTGACGAGGGTCGTGCCGAGCTCGACCGTGACGGAAGGACAGCGGCGAGCACGATCGCGCATCACCTGCTCGACCGGCGGCTGGGTAAACACCATGCTCGGCGTGTAGCCGAGGGGATAGGGCGGGCCTACCATGTCGATGCGGCGGATCAACTGCCCTTGGGCGCCGAAATGCTCGGACGCCGGGAACGGCGCGACGTACCGGCTGACTTGTTCGGCGATACCGAGATTGTCGAACAGCCGCATGATCTCGTGATCGAGCGCGATCGCGCGCGGCTTGTCGTAGATCTCGACAGCGCGGTCGATCGCGAGCGTTTTGATGCCCTGCATACCGAGCAGGCTCGCGGCGATGGCGCCGGTCGGACCGAAGCCGACGATCACGACCTCGAAATGCTTGTGATCTGACGTGGCGGACATGGATCTGGAAACTCTGGAGTTGGAAAGCGAGTCAGGCGGCGTAGCCGACCGCGAGCTGCGCGGCCTTGACGTGCTCGGCCTTGGGCGGCGCGATGCCCCATTGATCGGTGCGGCCGGGCGGCCAGACCCAATGCTCCGGCCCGCGCACGACGTAGTCGTCGTCGACCTGCAGCACCTCGGCGGTGTATTCGATCACGGTGCCGACGGGATCGATGAAGTAGGCGAAGACATTGTCGCCGGGGCCGTGGCGTCCGACGCCCCACGCGATCGGATGGCCGGCATCGATCATGCGGCCCGCACCGCGCATCACGCCTTCCCAGGTCGGCATCAGGAAGGCGACGTGGTTGAGCCCGTTGACCTTCGCCGCAGCGATCACGACGGCATGGTGGTCCGAATTGCAGCGAACGAAGGCCATCGCCGCGGAGCGGTCGGTCAGGCGGAAGCCGAGCGCCTTCTCGTAGAAGGCCGCCGAACGATCGACATCGGTGCTGTTGAGATTGACGTGGGCGAGCCGCTCCGGGAGCTCGGGCCGCGGCGGCCTGGCGTCGTGCCTAATGTCGCCGTGCACGAAGCGCAGCACGCCGCCCTCGGGGCCGCGCAGGCTCATGATCACGCCGCCGTCGGGGCCGGGGTTCGGCGCCGGCGCTGCGATCAGCGTCGCGCCTTCATGGATGGCGTTGCGGCTGACGGCATCGAAATCACTGGACTCGGCGAGGCGGAAAGTCACCGCCTGCAGCTCGGTGCGCTCGCTCTGGTGCAGCGCCACGACGTGATGATCGCTGCCGGTCGCACGGAGGTAGACGATGCCGTGGGCCTCCGCGACGCGCTCCAGCCCCCAGGTCTGTCGATAGAACGCTTCCGAACGCGCGAGATCTGGCGTGCCCAGATCGACGCTGCGCAGAGCCGCGACCGGAAACCGGGTCATGAGCGTGTCCTCCTGCGCGATGCCCGGATGAGGACGCGCGACGTTTTCTGTCCCTGGCCGGCGAAACCGGCTCGTCCCTTTTATTACATAAAAAATCGAAATCAATCAGAATTTATAAATTTTATGTTCTGCAGCCTCGCTCTATACATGTCGTCTGATTCAGAGGAGATCGGGCGTGGATGCGGTTTTGGAGGCCGAGGGGCAGGGCCCGTCGACGCAGGCGAGTCATGTGTATGACCGGCTGCGCGAGGACCTGCTGTCCGGCCGGCTGGCGCCGTCGCGCAAGCTGCAGATGCGGTTTTTGACCGAGACCTATCAGACCGGGCAGACACCGCTGCGCGAGGCGCTCAACCGCCTGACTGCCGACGGACTGGTCGAGGTGCGCGAGCAGCGCGGCTTCTACGTCAAGGACATCAGCCGCGCCGAGCTCGCCGAGCTGACCAAGACGCGCTGCTGGGTCGAGGCGCTGGCGCTGCGCGAGTCGATGGCGGCGGCGACGCCCGATTGGGAAGAGCAACTGGTGCTGGCGCAGCATCGGCTCAGCCGCGCGCCGCGCTCGCTCAGCGCGACAACGTTCGAGGACAATCCGGAGTGGGAGAGGCTGCACCGGATCTATCATCGGGTCCTGATCTCGAACTGCGGCTCGCAGTCGCTGATCGCGTTCTGCGGCCAGCTTGCCGACCAGCTCTATCGCTACCGCCGGCTGTCGATCCGCAAGGCGTTTCCGTCACGCCCCGTCGGCGACGAGCACGCCGACATCGTGAACGCCGTGCTCGACGCCGACACCGAACGCGCGGTTGCGCTGCTCACGGCGCACTATCAGCGCACCGCGGACGTGATCCTGCAGGACGAGACGATCTTTCCGGAGCTGCGCAAGGACAGAAAGATTTAGGATCACGTCGTCGCGGCGAGGAAGAAGTCGACGCGCTTCTCGACATGCGCCTGGGCTTCCTTCTTCAGGGCGCGCATGTCCTCGCCGAGCAGGCTGCGGATCAGCACGGCGAACACGACGAGATCGAGGAAGATCCGTGCACTGTCCTCGATGCGGTCGGCCGAGAACGCGCCCTTGCCGGCGAGACCTTCGGCGCGCGCGAGCTCGCCGATCGCGTGGCTCACATTGCAGGTGGCGCGCTTGCGCGCCGTGTCCTGGATCTCGAGCGTCAGCTCGGGAAAGCGCGGACTTTCCGCAATCGCGGTGCGCATCAGGCCGATCGTGTCCTCGACGAAGGCGCGCTCGATCAAGGTGAGCCCGAGGCTGATCAGCCGGGCGCGGAAGGTGCGGCCCTGCGGCACCAGGTTCTCATACTGCGTGTTGCGCGCGGCCTGGCGGCCGATGACGGCCGCGAACAGCGCGGCCTTGCTGGGAAATCGCGCGTAGATGGTCGGCTTGCCGGCGCGCGCGGTCTGCGCGATTTCGTCGACGCTCGCGCCTTCGAAGCCGTTTGCGAGGAACACCGTCTTTGCCGCGTCGAGAATGCGCTCCTCGACCTCGCCGGCACGTTCGAGCGGAGGCCGCCCCACCTTGCCGCGCGCCGTCCTGGAAGCAACCATTCGATCCGCCATGGCTTTCTTTCGAGGCCTTTGTGTTCCCGTCCTGTTTGGCACAGGGGTCGGGATTGTTCAATCAACGCGGCCGGGGCCGCTGCTCATGCCTGGGGTGTTAATGCGTTCCACGGAATATCAGCTTGCCCGTGGGGTCTCGAACACCGAGACTGCACAAACGATTTGGGAGGAAAATCATGGGACGGACATTCGTTCATTTGGCGTTGCTCGCCGTCGCCTGGGTCGCGGCCGCGCCGATGGCTCGCGCCGAAACTGTCGTCTTGAAGTCCGAGCTCAAGGCCGCCAACGAGGTGCCGCCGAACGCGTCCGCCGCGTCGGGCGCGGCCGAAGCGAGCTTCGACACCGCAACCAAGACGCTGAGCTGGAAGGTCACCTTCTCCGGCCTCAGCGGGCCGCCGATCGGCGCGCATTTCCACGGTCCCAGCGAGCCCGGCAAGAATGCCGGCATCGTGCTGCCGTTCAAGAGCCCGGAGCCGCCGATCACGGGCTCCGCCGTGATCACCGATGCGCAGGCGGCCGATCTGCTGGCCGGCAAATGGTACGCCAACGTCCACACCCAGGCGAACCCGGGCGGCGAGATTCGCGGACAGATGACCCGGCAGTGAGGCGCGTGCCCGACGCGCGCGGGCTCGCCGTCACGCGGCCAGTTCCGGCTCGCCGGCCTGGCCGGGAACGGCCGACGCCCGGCGCACGTCGAGGAACTGCTTGAAGCGGCCGAGCGACAGCGGCGGCGCGACCAGGTAGCCCTGGCCTTCCTCGACGCCGCAGGCGATCAGCGCATCGACCTGCTCCTGATGCTCGATGCCCTCGGCGACCACGGACATGTCGAGCTCGCGCGCCAGCGCCACCAGCATCTGCACCACCACGATGGCGGACTGGTCGCGGGTGATCGCGTCGACGAAGAACTTGTCGATCTTCAGGATGCGCGCGCCGAGCCGCTGGATATAGGACAGGCCACTATGGCCGATGCCGACGTCGTCGAGCGCGACGCGGAAGCCGAGCTCGCTGAGCTCCCTTACGACATCAGTCGCCTTGGCGAGATCGGCGAGCTCCTCGCGCTCGGTGACCTCGAGCACGACTTGGCGGGTGGAGACCGATGACGACGCGACCGTCTTGCGCAGATCGTCGATGAAGCGGTCGCGGAGCAGATGGCGCGGGGTGATGTTGACGGACAGCTTGAACAGCTTGTCCTGCTTCATCTCCGGCTGCAGTTCGCGCAAGGCGGTCTTGAGAAGCTGCCAGGTCAGCTTCTCGATGCGGCCGGTGGTCTCGGCGAGCGGGATGAAGCTCATCGGCGGGATCAGCCGGCCGTCAGGCTTCTCCCAGCGCGCCAGGATCTCGCAGCCGACGATGTCGCCGGTCTTCAGTCGGAAGGTCGGCTGTACATAGGGCTTGAACTCGTTGGCCGCGAGCGCGCGGTCGAGCTCGGCGACCGGGTCCACCGGCCGGCTGAGATAGCTCGCCAGCAGCAGGCCGAACATGCCGCCCAGCGTGCCGGCGGCGAGCATGGTCGGGAGATAAGCGAGGTCGCCGCGGGTGCTCAGGCTCTGCGGCCGCACATGGATCGTGGCCCGCAGCGGATAGCGGTCGGACACGGTGGTGAACGCGACGGTCTGCGCCGCAGACTTGGCGGATGCATCGGGATGATAGCCGGCCACCTGCTCGCCATCGGGCAGGGTCAGGGTGACGTTGCTCTCGGCGCGCAGGCCGACCGGCATCACGTCCAGCAGGTTGCCATCGATGCGCAGGATCGCAGCCAGAGACCGTTGCGCGTCGATGTCGCGCATCACGCCGAACGCGGCGCCGGTGAACTGCTCGACGCGGAACAGCCGCAGCTCGCCGTCGGCGGACTTGAACATCTCGTCGCGCCGCGCCCAGCCATTGTCGAATTCGAGCGTTTCGGAATAGGCCGCACACTCGACCGCGCCGTCGCGGTCGACGGTGCGGATGTCCTTGATGATGGTGCCTTGATAGACGTGAAGGCGCAGCGCCTGCAGCGCGACGGCGCTGCAGTCCATCGGACCTTTCGCGATCAGGCGGTTCAGGATCGATCCGGCCGAGTCGATGGCCGCCTCGGAGCGGCGCAGCGCCACCTTGCTGAGCTCGCTGAGCTGCCGCGCGGTCTGGTTGCCGATCAGCGCGGTCACGGCGAAATCGGCGCCGGCCAGGAAGATCCCGACGCAGGCGGCCACCGCCCCGACGCGAAGCATGTGTTTGCGCTGCAATGCCATCGTGTCGTGAATGACCCCCGTATGACCACGGGTATCCTTCAATCCAACCTTCAACTTTTCGTATATGCGCTCATGGATGCCCGTCCGTAGCGGCACGGTGAGCGGTGGGCGCAGAAAGCTGGTTAAGAAAGGGCTACCGGCTCAAGCCGCCTTGTCGGTGGTGTCGAGCGGCACCGCCGTCTCGGCGCGCTCGGCCGGCAGCAGCATCAGGGCGGCGAGCGCCGACAGGCTGAGGCTCGCCGACACGATCAGCACGCCGCGGCCGAGCCCATCGATCAGCAGGCCGAACAGCAGCGGCGCGAAGGCCTGGCAGATCCGCGACGGCGCCCCGATCAGGCCGAGCCGGTAGGCGTAGTTGACGGGGCCGAAGATGGCGAGCGGCAGGGTGCCGCGAGCGATCGTCAGGATGCCGTTGCCGGAGCCGTGCAGCAGCGCGAACGCCGCCGCGGCGCCCCCGCCGAACAGCCCGATCGTCACGGCGCCGATCGGATGGGTGATACAGGCGAGCCGCGCCGAGGCGAGCGGATGGAAGCGGCTGAGGAAGCCGGCCTCGAACACGCGCGCGGCGACCTGCGCCGGCCCGATCATCATGCCGGCGAACAAGGCTTGCGCGGGCGTCGCGCCGAACGCCTGCATCAGCCGCGGCAGATGCACCGCCATCGCCGCGGTCACGGTCCAGGCCGCCGCCATCGCGAACGCGATCAGCACCATCGGGCGGTCGAGCGGGATGTTGGGCTTGCCCGTCGGGATATCGCCGGGCGCCATCACGGTCGCCCGCGGCAGCGACAAATTGAGCGGCAGGCCGATCACGAGATGCGCGATCGCCCAGGCGAAGCAGGTCTCGCGCCAGCCGATCGTCGCGAGCCCCAGCGTGCTCAGCGGCCAGCCGACGGTGGAGGCGAAGCCCGCGATCAGGGTGATGCCGGTGATCGCGCCGCGTGCATCCTTGCCATAGATGCGCCCGAGCGCGCCGAACGCGGCGTCATAGAGGCCGAGCCCCATGCCGACGCCGAGCCACAGCCACGCCAGCGCCATCACCCACAGCGAATGCGACAGGCCGAGCAGTGCGAGCCCGATCGCCAGCACGATGTTGGAGGCGCACAGCACCTGGCGGCCGCCGACGCGGTCGATCTGGCGGCCGATGCGCGGACCCAACAGGCCGGAGATGATCAGCGAGGCGGAAAAGGCGGCGAAGAACCAGTTGTTGGACAGGCCGAGATCCCTGGCGATCGGGTCGGCGAGGATGGCGGGAAGATAGTAGCTCGATCCCCAGGCCAGCGTCTGGGCGGTGCCGAGAGCGATGACCACGCCCAGCCGTCTTGCCTGCATTCCCGTCGACCTCTCCTTGGCTCGGCGTCATGAGCAGCCGCAGCCGCTGCGGCCAGCCAGCTTGGCTTTGGCGTCATCGGCACAGCAACTGTCTACGCCCGATGGCGCCGGTCCGCCACAGCAGCCGGGCAGGGCTGCAATGCTCTCCACTCCGCCGCGGGTGCAGACGCCGGTCTCCGGCAGTTTCAACTCGACACGATGCGCGGCGGCCTTGTCCCCGGCGATGTCGGCGGTGATCGAACGGACCTGCTCATAGCCCGTCATCATCAGGAAGTTCGGCGCGCGGCCATAGCTCTTCATGCCGGCGAGATAGAACCCGGGCTCGTCGGCCTGCGCCAGCTCGCGCGCGCCATGCGGCCGCACCGTGCCGCAGGAATGCTCGTTCGGATCGATCAATGGCGCGAGCGCAACAGGAGCCTCGATCGCGGGATCGAGCCGCAGGCGCAGCTCCGCGAGCAGCGACAGATCGGGGCGGAAGCCGGTGGCGACGATAAGCTCGTCGGCGGTGATGCGGCGGTCGCCGTCCGCGGCGATCCGCAACCGGCCGTCCTCATCGGTGATCCCCGTGACGCCGAAGCCGGGCTCGAGCCGGATGCGGCCCGAACGTACCAGCGCGGCGAAGGCCAGGCCGAGTTCGCCGCGCGCGGCGAGCTGGTCGGCGCTGCCGCCGCCGAACGCCTTCGCGGGATCGTCGCCGCGCAACAGCCAGATCGCCTGCGTGCCCGGCGCGACCTCGGCCAATGCGGCCAGGTCGATCAGGGTGCCGATCGCCGAGTGGCCGGCGCCGAGCACCGCGACCGTCCTGCCAGCATAACGGCTGCGCTGCGCGCCTCGGACGTCCGGCATCGCGTAGGCGATGCGCGCCGCATGCGCGGCTTCGCCGAGCGCGGGCAGTCCGCTATGGCCGGCAGGGTTGGGCGAGAACCAGGCACCGGAGACATCGATAACGGCGTCGGCCTGCAGCGCCGCCTCGCCCTTGCCGTTGTGGATGCGGATCTCGAACGGCGCATCGGCGCGTCCCTTCGACGTGGCCTTGTCGAAGCCGGCCCGGCTGATCGCGGTGACGCGATGCGAGGTCCTGACGACGTCGCGCAGCGCAGTGCGCGTCGCCAGCGGCGCGAGATAGGATTCGATCAGCTCGCGCCCGGTCGGATAGACCTCGGGCTCGGGCGAATTCCATCCCGTCGCAGCGAGCAGCCGCGCCGCCGCGCTATCGATGTTGTACTTCCACGGCGAGAACAACTGGACGTGCTGCCATTGCCGCACCGCGTGCGCGGCTTCCGGACCCGCTTCCAGCACGACCGGGGTCAGGCCGCGCGCCAGCGCATGGGCCGCTGCCGCCAGCCCGACCGGGCCGGCGCCGATGATAGCGACCGTCTTGGCGTCCGTCATGTGCGTCCTCCTATACTTCTAGAATAATCGAATTAAAGGGCGAAATCATCAGGCCGCCGGCCTCGCGGTGCCGCAGTCGCGCTCCTCGACGCAGCATTCTGAGACGAGAAAGCCGAGCAGGGAGCGCATCACGTCGTATTCGGCATGGCAGACCAGCGTCGTGCCCTCGCGCATTTGCGAGATCAGCCCGACCGCGACCAGCGTCTTGACGTGGTGCGACAGCGTGGAGGCCGGGACCTTCAGCCGCTCCTGCAGCCGGCCGACCGGCATCCCGGCATGCCCGGCGCGCACCAGCGCGCGGTAGATCTTCAGGCGCGTGGTATTGCCGAGGGCTTCCAGGCGGGCAGCGGCGTCATCGAGCTTCATGGTGTGGAGGATGCGGCATGCGGCCCGCCGGAGTCAAACGATATTTCTAGAATATTGGAAATATCCATGAGTGCGCGCCGCGCGCGGTCGGTTGTCCGGCGCGCTATCGCAGCCGGTAGCCGGCATGGCAGCCGACGCAGGCCGCCATCGTCTCGCCGAGCGCCTTCAGCGCCGGCTTGAGGTCGCCGGTCACACCCGCATTCTGCGCTTCGATGGCGAAGCGGCTCGCCGCTTTGTGCATGGCGGTGCCGGCCTCCTGCATGCCCTGGGGCATGAACCCGGCGACCTCGGCGGCGCCGTGCAGGCGCAGTGAGCTCATGCCCAGGCGTTGCTCGGCGATCTGGCCGGCTTTGTCCGGCTCGCCCGCCGCAAGCGCGTCGTTGATCTGCTGCAGCGCCAGCAGATGGTCGCGCATGTTGGCGAGGGTGTGCTCGGCGAGATCGGGCGGAAACGCCAACCGCTCGCGCTGGTCTGGCGGAAGCGCCCCATGGCTGCCGTGGTCGTGATGGCCGTGGTGCTGCGCCGTGGCGATGCCTGCGGACGCAACAAGGGCCAGCGTGATGGCGGCGAGACGCAGGCGCATGAGGACCTCCATTTCAGCGAACGCGGTGGCGTCTTCCCTAGACCGCGCGGCCGGGCGGCGCATATGATCCTGATCATATGCCGAGGACCTGCCATCTCTCGCCCGAGGGCACGCGCCCGTCGCTCGACTGGCGCGCTCTTGCACGGCTGTCGCCGTTGCTCGCCGCGCTGCCCGCGGCCGCGCGGTTGCAGACCCGGCGCATCCAGGTGCCGCGCCAGGGCACGGTGTTCTGCCGGGGGGATCGGCCGCGGGCGATGTTCTTCGTGCTGACCGGCGAGGTGAGGCTGGTGCGCCGCTCGCGCGCCGGCGACGACATCGTCCTGCAGCGGGCCCGACGGGGCTTTCTCGCCGAGGCCAGCCTCGATCAGTCAACGTATCATTGCGACGCCGTCGCGACACAGGACTCAGCGCTGCTCGCGATCGACCGCGAGGCCTTCGCCGAAGCGTTGCGTCGTCCCGAGATCGGGGACCGATGGTGCGATCATCTCGCCCGCGAGTTGCGCAAGGTCCGGGCGCAGTCGGAGCGGCTCAGCCTGAAGACGGCGCGCGAGCGGATCGTGCATTTCATCGAGACCGAGGGGGAGGGCGGCGAGGTCGAGCTCGGCCGGTCGAAGAAGGACTGGGCCGCCGAGCTCGGCGTCACCCATGAGGCGCTCTATCGTGCGCTGGCACGCATGGAACGGGACGGCGAGCTCACCGTCGATGGCACCCGCCTGCGCTTGCGGTGAGCCTTCGGGCGCCGCGTCTCCCGATCGTCGACACTGACCATTCGAACTCGTCAGCCTTGACGCCGGATCATCATATCGATAGTTCTGGATATATGGAAAACGAGCAAGCCGTTCTGGCCTTGGCGGCGCTGGCGCAGCCGACGCGCCTGCAGGCCTTTCGCACCCTGGTGCAGCACGAGCCCGACGGTCTGCCGGCCGGCGAGCTCGCACGTCTGCTGGAGGTGCCGCAGAACACGCTGTCGGCGCATCTGTCCGTGCTGGCGCGCGCCGGCCTCGTCAGTTCGATCAGGCACAGCCGCTCGATCGTCTACCGGGCCGATCTCACGCAGTTTCAGAAGGTCGCGCTGTTCCTGCTGCAGGACTGCTGCGGCGGCCGGCCGGAGGTCTGCGCGCCCGTCATCGCAAGTCTCACCCCGTGCTGTCCGCCGAAGCGCAAGGAGAAGAGCCGTGTCTGACCGCATCTACAATGTATTGTTCCTCTGCACCGGAAATTCGGCACGCTCGGTGCTGGCCGAGTCGATCCTGCGCAAGGACGGCGCGGGCCGCTTCCACGCTTTTTCCGCCGGCAGTACGCCGAAGGGCGCGGTGCATCCGTTGGCGCTCGAGACGCTCGCGCGCATGGACTATCCGACCGACGATCTGCGCTCGAAGAGCTGGAGCGAGTTCGCCGCCGCCGGCGCGCCGGCGATGGATTTCGTCTTCACGGTCTGCGACAACGCCGCCGGCGAGGCGTGTCCGATCTGGCCGGGGCAGCCGATGACTGCGCATTGGGGCATCGAGGATCCGGCGGCGGCCGCAGGCACGGAGCTGGCGAAGCTTGCGGCGTTCACGACCGCCTTCCGCTATCTGAAGAACCGGATCGACGCCTTCATCAATCTGCCGCTCGGTCGCATCGATTCGATGTCGCTGGGCACGCGGCTGCGCGAGATCGGGACGGGCGAG
Source organism: Bradyrhizobium sp. HKCCYLRH1030 (assembly GCF_051168395.1). NCBI lineage: Bacteria > Pseudomonadati > Pseudomonadota > Alphaproteobacteria > Hyphomicrobiales > Nitrobacteraceae > Bradyrhizobium > Bradyrhizobium sp. HKCCYLRH1030. Next base: position 300,635 of record NZ_JBNPUY010000003.1, read on the forward strand.
GGCGCAACGTCGTTCCGCTCCGACGTGGCCTGATCCGATGACGATCTTCGAGCGCTATCTGACGGTCTGGGTCCTGCTCTGCATCATCGTCGGCATCGGTCTCGGCCATCTGATGCCGGGGCTGTTCGCGGCTGTCGCGTCGGCGGAGGTGGCGCGGGTCAATCTGCCGGTCGCAGCCCTGATCTGGCTGATGATCATTCCGATGCTGCTGAAGATCGATTTCGCCGCGCTCGGCAACGTGAAGGAGCATTGGCGGGGCATCGGCGTCACCCTGGTCGTGAACTGGGCGATCAAGCCGTTTTCGATGGCTCTGCTCGGCAGCGTTTTCATCGGCCACGTGTTCGCGCCGATGCTTCCCGCAGGCCAGTTGTCGTCCTACGTGGCCGGTCTGATCCTGCTCGCGGCGGCGCCGTGCACGGCGATGGTGTTCGTCTGGTCGAATCTGTGCGACGGCGAACCGCACTACACGCTGAGCCAGGTCGCGCTCAACGACGTCATCATGGTGTTCCTGTTTGCGCCGCTGGTGGGCCTGCTGCTCGGCGTCGCCTCGATCTCGGTGCCCTGGACCACCCTGCTGCTGTCGGTGCTGCTCTATATCGTCGTGCCGGTCATCGTCTCGCAACTCTGGCGCCGGGCGTTGCTGCGTAGCACGGACGGGGCATTGGAGCGCACCTTGCGGGTACTGCAACCGGTCTCGCTCGTGGCGCTGCTCGGTACGCTCGTGCTGCTGTTCGGCTTCCAGGGCGAGCAGATCCTGAAGCAGCCGGTCGTCATCGCGATCCTGGCCGTGCCGATCCTGATCCAGGTCTATCTGAACGCGGGGATCGCCTATTGGCTGAGCCGCCGGCTCGGCGTGGCCTGGTGCGTCGCGGCTCCGGCCGCCTTGATCGGCGCCAGCAATTTCTTCGAACTGGCGGTTGCCGCCGCGATCAGCCTGTTCGGGCTCGACTCGGGGGCTGCGCTCGCGACCGTCGTCGGGGTTCTCGTCGAAGTCCCCGTGATGCTCTCGGTCGTGCGCATCGTCAGGGCGACGCGTCGCTGGTACGAAGCGGGACTGCCGGCTTAGCTCCGGTCAGTGCTTCGGCAGAGCCGGTTTGCCTCACCGCCGCGACTCGTCCTGATCGTCGTCGTCGCCTTCGCGCTCCCGGCGGGCCGGCTCGTAGCTCAGCGGCTCGCCGTCGGCCCGCGCATGCAGCGCCGCAAGATGCGGGTAGGCCCCAAGACCAGCTCCAAGACCAGCTTCAAGACCGCCGTCAACGGCACGGGCCACCGGCACCAGCGTGGGCGCTGCGTTCCGGCTGGCTTGTGACATGGCCAAGAGGCCGCCCAGCCCCGCCAGCACGGCTGCCAATGTCATCGTCTTACGCATTCTCGTCTCCGAACTCACCGCGCCCCCGGCTCGCTCCGTCCGGACGCGATGATGTCGCAACGAGCGTGACAGCATCCTGTCAGGTTGAGTCAGCGAGACGTCAGCTTGTCTCGGGCAGGATGCCGATCCCTTGGAGTTTCCCACCCCCGCATCGGCCTGAGCGCAATTCCGACATCGGAAGTTCAAACTAAAATCCGCACCATCTCCTTAGCATTTGCGAACGCTCCGCAAGTCGACCCCCGCAAGTCGACCTCCGCAATTCGAACCCAGTGGCGAGAGCGCAACAAATCACGACGAGCTTTGAAGATCAGAGCGTCAGGCCCCGGGAAGATCATGCATTTGCCTCAAATCGGACGGTTCATGCGCATCACGGTATTTGCGATGCTGATCTCGACGGCGGCATCCGCGGCGACGGTGGCGCGCGAGGATGATCGCGAGCGCCGTGACGCCGTGCGCCGCGCCGTCGAGGCGGGCGACGTCCTGCCGCTATCGGAGATCCTGCCGCGATTGCGCGGCCGGGTCGCCGGCGACGTGATGGGAATCGATGTCGACCGCCAGCGGGGCCGCTGGCGCTATGAGTTTCGGGTGATCGGCCGCGATGGCCGCGTGCGCGAGGTCTATGTCGATGCGCGCAGCGGCGAGATCGAACGGATCGAGGAAAAATAGATGCGAGTGCTGCTGGTCGAGGATGATCCGCGGCTGGCGTCCGACCTGGCCCGGACGCTTCAGGCGGCGGGCTATCTGGTCGAAACGTCCGACAACGGCGAGCAGGCCTGGTTTCTCGGCGACACCGAGGACTATGGCGCCGTGATCCTCGATCTCGGCCTCCCCGGCATGGACGGGTTGTCGGTGCTGAAGCGCTGGCGCGGCGCCGGGCGGCACGTGCCGGTGCTGATCCTGACCGCGCGCGCGAGCTGGGCGGAGCGGGTCGATGGCATCGATGCCGGCGCCGATGACTACCTGCCGAAGCCGTTTCGCAATGAAGAGCTGTTGGCGCGGTTGCGCGCGATCGTGAGGCGCTCCGCCGGCCATGCGGCGCCGGTGCTCTCGTCCGGCGATCTGGCGCTCGACGAGCGCCAGATGAAGGTCAGCCTGTCCGGCGTGCCGGTGACGCTGTCGCAGCTCGAATACCGGCTGATCGCCTATCTGCTGCGGCAGAGCGGCCGCGTCGTGCCGCAGCATGAGCTGGAGGAGAACGTCTACGGCCTCGGCCACGAGCACGACTCCAACGCGCTCGAGGTGCTGATCCGGCGCGTCCGCAAGAAGCTCGGCGCCGAGATCATCGAGACCCGCCGCGGCTTCGGCTACATGATCCCGGAGACGGCGGAATGAGGCTCGGCTCGCTGCGGCTGCGGCTGGTGGCGGCGGGCACCATCGCGCTGCTGGTCGCGCTCGGCGTCGCCGGCTTCGGCATGGTCGTGCTGTTCAAGCGCCACGTCGCGCGTACGCTCGCCTCCGATCTCGACATTCACCTGCGCCAATTGCTGAACGGCCTCGAGGTCGATGCGGAAGGGCGCATCGTGGTCGCGCGGCCGCCAGCCGATCCGCGCTTCGTGGTCCCGCTGTCGGGGCTGTACTGGCAGATCTCGGACGATCATGGCCAGTTGCTGCGCTCGCGCTCGCTGTGGGACACCATCCTGCCGCTGCCGATCGACGAGCCCGGACCGAGCGACGTGCATCAGCATGAGCTTGCCGGGCCGGATGGCGAACACGTGCTGGTCGCCGAGCGCGGCATCCTGATGAATCCGGAAAGCCAGATCCGCGTACGCGCGGCCGTGGCCTACGACCTCGACGGCGCCACCAGCGCGGTGCGGACCTTCGCCAAGGATCTGTCGATCGCGCTCGCCGTGCTGGCCGTCATCCTCGCCGTCGGCACGTCGGTTCAGGTCACTCTCGGCCTGCGTCCGCTCGGCGTGCTGCGCCGTGGCGTCGCCGAGATCCGCAGCGGTCGGCGCCAGCATCTTCCGGTGGACGTGCCGACCGAGGTGGCGCCGCTGGTCGACGAGGTCAACGCGCTGCTTGATGCGCAGAGCCGCGAGATCATGCGCTCGCGCAGCCGTGCGGCCGATCTCGCCCACGGCTTCAAGACGCCGCTCGCCGCACTCGCGGCCGACGCCGCGCGGTTGAGGGAGCTCGGCCAGCTCGAGCTGGCGCGCAATGTCGAGGATGTCGCCGAGGCGATGAGCCGGCAGGTCGATCGCGAGCTGGCGCTGGCGCGGCTGCGCGGCAAGGCCCGCGGCGGGCCGGAGGCCGCGACCGAGCTGGCGCCCCTGGTGAATGCGCTGCTCGGGACGCTCGGCCGCACGCCGGCGGCCGCCCATGTCAGCTTCGATGGCCAGGTGCCCCCAAGCCTGCGCGTCGGCATGGATCGGACGGATCTCGCCGAGGTGCTCGGCAATCTCTTGGAGAACGCCGCGCGTCATGCGGCGAGCACGGTTCGCATCGTCGCCAGTGCGACCCCTCTGATCGTCACTGTCGAGGATGACGGTCCGGGCATTCCGGACGCGAAGATCGGCCGCGTGCTCGAGCGCGGCGGCCGCCTCGACGAGCAGGGGCCGGGCAGCGGGCTGGGGCTCGCGATCGTGCAGGACGTGCTCGAAGCCTATGGCTGGCGGCTGCAGATCGGCCGTTCCCAGCTCGGCGGCGCCAGGATCACGATCGCGCCGGCCATCGTCTCGGCACTCCGCTGGCCGCAGCCCGCGACGTCCCAGGCCACCCCGGCGCCGTCCATTCTGACAGCAGGCTGACATCCCGCGTCAGCGGCGCGACGCCCCCGGTGAGCTATCTCCTCCGGTCCTACCACCCCGCGCTCCGGCTTGCCGGCAGCGGGGCCAAATGGCCGAAGGAAGCTGATCATGCGTATTCGAAACTCCGCCAAGACGTATGGCTCCGTCGCGATCGCACTGCACTGGATCGTCGCCGTGCTGGTGCCGGCGGCCTGGATTTCAGGCCATCTCGGCGACATGCTGCCGCGTCCCTCTCACGACACGGGCCTGTTCATGCACGTCTCGCTCGGGCTGTCGATGCTCGGCTTCGCGCTGGCGCGCCTGGCCTGGCGCCTGGCCGATCCGCCGCCGACGCCTGAAGCGACCAAATTCGGCCCGTGGACCGTTCATGCCGGCGAGATCACGCATCTGCTGATCTACGGCATCATGTTCGCCATTCCGGTCCTCGGCATCGTCACCCAGTTCGCCCGCGGCTACGGCTTGCCGGTGTTCGGCCTGTTCGAGATCGCCTCACCCTGGGTCGGCGACCGCGACTTCGCCCACGACATGAAGGAGATGCACGAGGCGCTGGCCAATGGCCTGATGATCCTGATCGGCCTGCACGCAGGCGCTGCCTTGCTGCACCATTACTGGCTGCACGATCGCACCCTGCGGCGGATGGTGCCGGGACTGCGGTGATCGCTCCTGTCATCCGGGCCTGCTAAAGGGCCTCCGTCGAACACGTCATCGGAGGCCATCATGCCGGCAACGCCGCATATCGAAAAGCACTTCACCGCGTCGGAGGTCGTCCGCGACGTCGTCATCGGCATGGCCGACGGCCTCACCGTGCCGTTCGCGCTCGCCGCCGGTCTTTCGGCGGCGGTCGCCAAGACCGATGTGATCGTCACGGCCGGCCTCGCCGAGGTCGTCGCCGGCGCGATCGCGATGGGGCTCGGTGGCTATCTCGCCGCTCGCTCCGACGCCGAGCATTATGCCGCCGAGGAGAAGCGGGAGCACGACGAGATCGAGAAGCTTCGCGGTCGCGAGGTCGAGGAGGTCGCGGCGATCTTTCGTGGCTATGGTCTCGAAGGCCAGGCCTTGACCACCGTGGTCGACGCGATCGCGTCCGATCGCAAGCGCTGGGTCGACTTCATGATGCGCTTCGAGCTCGGCCTCGAACGCCCGGATCCGAAGCGCGCGCCGGTCAGCGCCGTGACCATCGGCGGCTCCTACGTGATCGGCGGCCTGATCCCGCTGATCCCCTATATGCTGGCGCCTGACATCTCGTCCGCGCTGCGCATCTCCGTGGTCGCCACCGGCATCGCGCTCTTGATCTTCGGCGCCATCAAGGGCCACTTCACCGGCGTCAACAAGATCAAGTCGGCGCTGCAGACGGCGCTGGTCGGCGGCCTCGCCGCCGGCGCCGCGTTCTGGCTGGCGCATCTGTTCGGGTAGGCGGACAGGATTGCGGTCGAGATCGTTCGGAAGGAGGTCGCCGGCCGCGATCATAATCGGCGTCACCCGAGCCGTAGGGTGGGCAAAGGCGCGCCAGGGTGCGGCCTTGTCGGACGAGCTTTTCCGCGCACCGTGCCCACCGCCCGCACCCAGCGCCACCGATGGTGGGCACGCGCCGCCTTTGGCGTCGCTTTGCCCACCCTACGGTGGCGTCGACTGCGGCGAAGGGTTTTAAGTTCGCCGAGTTCGAGACCATTGCTGCTCTGCGGATCTGGAGACGTCCTGCCGATGGCGTTGGAATGAGACCATGCGTCAGCCTTGAACTGGCATAGCCTGGCTTCAGGCCAGAAAACCGACCGTCATGGCCGGGATGCGGCGGCTTTGGCCAGAGTCTGGCGTTACTTCGATCCAATTGGCCGTTGCGGAGGGGCATGGTAGTCGGTTTGCGTGAGCAAGACCCTGACCCCGGCCAGAGCAAGAGATCTCGCGATCCGCCTCGCATCGGTTCGCCCGGACGAAGCGCTAAGCGTCGCAAGAGGGATCGAAGCGCCTTGGTTTAGGTGTCAGGCGCTATCTCACGTTGCACGCCATTGGCCCGATAAAACGTACAGCCGCCTCCTTGAAGAGGCGGTTCTGGCAGCCGACTGTCAGGAGGAGATTTTCAATCGTGTAGCCGTCTCGGCATGGCCGATTAGGGCATATCTTGAGCGCGGCAACTCGCCGCGCGCCGAAGAACTTCTCATAAAGTACGTCGCTGCCTCTGGCGCCATTGAAAACATGGGGAGTCGTTCAGAGGCGCTGTTTTCCATATTTCAGGCGTCGAAGCCCTTCGACACCGGGTTATGGCGCCCTGTATTTTGGGCTTTGGTGGCAGCAGCGGAGCCCGCTCTTTCCTGGCGTCAGCTTAGAAACCTGAGGGACGCCGTCGCAATGGTTGCCTCCGATAACGATGAATTGGTGCATCAGGTACTTGAGAAGCTTTCTGAACCGAAAAATCTTTCGACCGTGAGACGCTACCTCGGCCAACATATCAAGCAGCAGCCGCGCTCCTATTTCTGAGTCATGAGCCGCCGAAGCCAGCTGCGATCGCCTGCTTTCCGTGGAGCAAGAGATGGTCACCCGACGACGCGAATACCGAAACCCGCCGCGCCTGCCGATCAAGCCCGCGTGGACGTGGCCGCGGCACACCCTTTCGGATTGGTCAGCCTCATGCCATGATGTGTGATGATGCGCGCGCTTCTCCTCATGACTTCGATCATCGTGCTTGCAACCGCTCCAGCCGCAGCTCAACGGTTCGATGGCAATGATCCGGTGTGCCTCCAGACATGGGAATGGGGCGGTTCCAGCACAATCTCGTGCCAGTATCGGTCGTGGGAGGCGTGTAGAGCGGGGGCTGCGGGCCTTTCGGCCATGTGCTTGCCGAACCCCTATGCACAACGCCCGTCTGAGCCAAGCCGCCGTCGGCCTCCCCGGTAGGCGCCGATTGCGATCTGACAACACCCCAAGCTTCAACGGAGCTGGCACGTGCCATCCGATGTTTGCTCGGGCTGATTGGATCCGGTCTTCGTTCTGAGAAAAATAAATCGATTGCTATTTTTCAGAATACATGCTTGATTGTCGCCATCCCGTGCTCCTCGAGAGGGGCGCTTCGCGATCGTCACGGAACGTTGGGTGCGGGATGCGGTGGCTGCAGGATGCCGCAGCGTGGGGCGACCCGCGCGGACGAACGGCAGCTTGCGGACGCGAAGTCGCGTGGTCCTGGCGCCCCGATGCTGGCGCCAAGTCGTCGGGCGATGATCCCGAGGGCGACGGTGGCTACCAAGCCGGACACCGGGGAGATCGCGAAGTAAGCGTGAAAACCATCGCGCGGGGAATGCCGGGATGTCTCGGCTGAACCTGTGGTGACTGCCGCCTGCTTTTTTTCTGCAGGCGGGCCATGGGGGCGGCCAGCTCCCGGCATTCCCTGCGCCCTCTGCCTGATCAGGGGGCAACACCGATGACATCACTCGGGCGCATGGCGCCGCGAGAGCAGTGACGCACGTCTTCATGGCGATGCCCAGGGGGGGAGGGAGCCCGTCGCGGGAACCAAATTCCGCAGCCAAGGTTAGCTGGCATGCAGGAGGACTCCCGATGCGCCGTCCGAAGATTCAGCCGTCCCGCAACAAGCTCGACATGACCGATCAGGCCCAGGTCCGCGTGGTGACCAAGCGGCTGAAGATGTCGCCCGGGGAATTGACCGAGATGGTCGAACGCATTGGCAACTCCATCGCAGCCATCACCAAGGAAGTCGCGCAGCAGCGGGCCGCGAAGGCTGCGCCGGAAGGAGCTGTGATCGCCTCGGTGACGGTGACCGAGACCAAGGCGGAAGTCATCGTGCCGGACGAGACGCCAGCGGCAACCTAGCAATCGACGCTGATCATCGAGACCCCCGGCAATCGATCTGGGGAATCGGACGAAGGGGGCAAAGGATGGACCAACGCACCGACCTCGGTGACGCTTTGACGCAGGCGGCGTTCAATCTGCGCAAGACCAGGATCAGCGAAGGCCGTCCGTTTCCTCTCGGCGCGACCTGGGACGGCCTCGGCGTCAACTTTGCGATCTTTTCCGCGCATGCGACCAAGGTCGAGCTGTGCCTGTTCGACGACAGCGGCGAGACCGAGCTCGAGCGCATCGAGCTTCCCGAATACACCGACGAGGTCTGGCACGGCTACCTGCCGGCCGCGCGGCCTGGCACCGTGTATGGCTATCGCGTGCATGGGCCCTACGAGCCCGACGCCGGTCACAGGTTCAATCCCAACAAGCTCGTGATCGACCCCTACGCCAAGCAGCTCGTCGGCAACCTGCGCTGGGGGCCGGAGCTGTTCGGCTATCGGCTCGATCATGCCGACAAGGACCTGTCGTTCGACGACCGCGACAGTGCGCCCTTGATGCTGAAGTGCCGGGTCATCGATCCCGCTTTCACCTGGGGAGGCTCGCGCAAGCCGGAGATTCCGTGGGAGCGAACGATCTTCTACGAGATGCACGTCAAGGGGTTCACCAAGCTGCATCCAATGGTGCCCGAAGCCGATCGCGGCACCTTCGCCGGTCTCGCGCACCAGGACATTCCGGCCTATCTGCGTTCCCTGGGCATTACCTCGGCCGAGCTATTGCCGATCCACGCCTTCATCGATGACAGCTATCTGGTCGAAAAGGGCCTGCGCAACTACTGGGGCTACAATTCGATCGGATTCTTTGCGCCGGAGCCGCGCTATCTGAAGACGCCGTTCGCGACCGAATTCAAGACCATGGTCAACCAGTTCCACGCCAACGGCATCGAGGTCATCCTCGACGTGGTCTACAACCACACCGCCGAAGGCAACGAGCTCGGGCCGACCTTGTCGTTCAAGGGCATCGACAATGCCAGCTACTACCGGCTGATGCCGGACCAGAAGCGCTACTACATCAACGACACCGGCACCGGCAACACCGTGAACCTGTCGCACCAGCGCGTGCTGCAGCTCGTCGCGGACTCGCTGCGCTATTGGGCGACCGAGATGCGGGTGGACGGCTTCCGCTTCGACCTCGCCACCATCCTGGCGCGCGAGCCCTATGGCTTCGACGAGGGCGGCAGTTTCCTGGATGCCTGTCGTCAGGACCCGGTGCTGTCGAGCGTCAAGCTGATCGCCGAGCCCTGGGACATCGGTCCCGGCGGCTATCAGGTCGGCCAGTTTCCGCCGGGCTGGGCGGAGTGGAACGACAAGTTTCGCGACACCGCGCGGGCATTCTGGAAGGGCGACGGCGGCACGCTCGCCGATTTCGCCAAGCGCATCTCGGGCTCGGGCGACCTGTTCAACAAGCGCGGCCGAAGGCCCTGGGCGAGCGTGAACTTCATCACCGCGCATGACGGCTTCAACCTCAACGACCTCGTCTCCTACAACGACAAGCACAACGAGGCCAACGGCGAGGATAATCGCGACGGCCACAGCAACAACCACTCCTGGAATTGCGGCGTCGAAGGACCGACCGACGACCCCGAGATCACCGCGTTGCGGGAGCGGCAGAAGCGCAATCTCCTCGCCACGATGCTGCTGTCGCACGGCACGCCGATGCTGCTTGCCGGCGACGAGTTCGGCCATACCCAGAACGGCACCAACAACGCCTATGCGCAGGACAATGAGACCACCTGGCTCGACTGGATGGGCATCACGCCGCAGGGGCGGGCGTTGCGCGAATTCACGCGCAAGCTGATCGCCATGCGCAAGGCGTTTCCGATCCTCTATCGCAGCCGCTTCCTGATCGGCTCGCACAATGAGGACCTCGGCGTCAACGACGTGACCTGGCTCGACCCGTCGGGCGAGGAGATGACGACGGAGCAGTGGACCGACGATCACGCGCGTTGCTTCGGCATGCTGCTCGACGGCCGCGCCCAGGAGACCGGCGTCAAGCGGCGTGGCTCGGATGCGACGCTCCTGCTGGTCTACAACGCGCATTTCGACGTCGTGAACTTCACGCTTCCGTCCGTGCCCGAAGGCCACAATTGGCTGGCGCTGCTCGACACCAACCAGCCGGATGCTCAGCCGCAGTCGTTCCCGTTCGGCCACGTCTACGCGGTGACCGGGCGATCGCTGCTGGCCTTCGGCCTGTCGTCGGAGCAGCAGCCGATGCGCGGCCTGCGCCATGGCCTCGGCGCGCTGCTCGACGTCGCGGAGGCGCCGCTGGGGTAGGATGTTCGGCGGATTTTGCGGTCAGGCACCGCGGGCGTATTTCGCAAGCCTCGCGTCGAGCACGCCGAGCATGGCCTCGCGCGCCGGATCGCGCGAGCCGCGCAGCCAGACGGCCGCGAGCGGAAGCCGTCCGGCGGTGCTGCCGCGTGTCATCCGCAGCGGCACGAAGCGGACGCCGGAGACCGCGAGCCGCGAGGTCCAGCGCGGCACGATGGCGATGCCGAGCCGCGCGGCGACGAGATGCACGATGGTCTGCTTCTCATCGGCGAACTGCGCGATAGCCGGCGACAGCCCGGCCTGTGCGAACAGCTTCATGGTGAGGTCGTGGCTGTGCGGCCGCGACCGGCGGTCCGGGACGATCAGCGGCTGGTCGGCGATGTCGGCGAGCGAGACCACAGCACGCGAGGCCAGCCGGTGCCGCTGCGGCAGGGCCACCACGGCGCTCTCGCTGAGCAGCGCGCGGAATTCGAGCCTGATATCGGTGCGCTCGGGCGGCCTGACAAAGGCGAGGTCGAGCGCGCCGGACAGGATCCTGGGCAGCAGCCGGATCGTCTTCTCCTCCGTGAGCTGCACCGCGATGTCGGGATGCCGCTCGCGAAAATCGTGCAGCAATTGCGGCAGCAGCCCGGCGGCCGCGCTGTCGATGGCGCCGACGCGCAGCCGCTGCGCCTTCGTGCTTCGGGTACGGCGGCGGAAGCCGGTTTCGACCGCCTCGACCCGGGCCAGGATCGCCCGGGCATCGCGCAGCAAGGTCGTGCCGTGCTCGGTCAGCGACACCGCGCGCGTCGTGCGGGCGAACAGCGGCGTCGCGAGGTCTTCTTCCAGCAGCTTGATCTGGCGTCCGAGCGCCGAGGGCAGCATCTGCAGCCGCTGCGCCGCCTTGCCGAAATGCAGTTCCTCGGCGGCGGCCACGAAGCAGCGGAGCTGGTGCAATTCCATGGTGGGGTCCTGAAGAGGTGATGGGCCGGATTATATCATTTTTTTGTATAATGATGCGAGCATTGAAGCCGGCCTGGCTCGACGCCTACGCTTGTCAGATCAACGACAAGACGGGACAGGGAGGTGACGATGGCCGGAGAGCTGGAAACGCGCGTGCTGCGCAGGATCACGTTGCGCATCGTGCCCTTCATCATGCTGCTCTATTTCGTAGCCTTCATCGACCGCGTCAACGTCGGCTTCGCAGCGCTGACCATGAACAAGGACATCGGGCTGTCAGCCTCGGCCTATGGGTTCGGCGCCGGCATCTTCTTTTGGGGCTATTTCCTGTTCGAGGTCCCCTCCAACCTCGCGCTGGACAAGTTCGGCGCGCGCATCTGGATCGCGCGGGTCATGATCACCTGGGGCCTCGTCTCCGGCGCGATGGCGTTCGTGCAGGGACCGACGAGCTTCTATGTGCTGCGCTTCCTGCTTGGTGCTGCGGAAGCAGGCTTCTTCCCCGGAATCATCCTCTATCTCTCCTACTGGTTCCCGGCGCGCCAGCGCGCAGCCGTCACCGCGCTGTTCATGGCCGCCGCGCCGCTCTCCACGGTTCTCGGCTCTCCGGTTTCCGGCGCGCTGCTGGAGATGGACGGCATTCTCGGCTTCAAGGGCTGGCAGTGGCTGTTCCTGATCGAGGCGCTGCCGGCGGTGCTGCTCGGCTTCGTCGTGCTCGCCTACATGACCGATCGTCCGGAGCAGGCGCGCTGGCTCGCCGACGACGAGCGCGACTGGCTGGTGCGCACCATGAATGCAGAGGTGGCGAGCAAGGCCGCCACCGCGAGCCACAGCATCTGGCGCGGGCTGGCCGACATCCGCGTGCTGGCGCTCGCGCTGGTCTATTTCGGCACCTCGGCCGGCCTCTACACGCTCGGCGTCTGGGCGCCGCAGATCATCAAGCAGTTCGGCCTGTCGTCCTTCACCGTCGGCTTCCTCAACGCGGTGCCACCGACCGTGGCCGTGATCGTCATGATCCTGTGGGCGCGCCATTCCGACCGTACCGCCGAGCGCACCTGGCACGTCGTGCTGGCCTGCGTGGCCGCAGCCGTCGGGCTCTGGTTGGCCGGGCTGTCGACCAGTGTCGCCGCCGTCCTCGCTGCGCTCACGCTCGTCAATGTCGGCATCTCCTCCTCGAAGCCGCCGCTGTGGAGCATGCCGACCATGTTCCTGTCCGGCTCGGCCGCCGCGGCGGGCATTGCAACCATCAACTCGATCGGCAATCTCGGCGGCTTCGTCGGTCCCGCGATGATCGGCTGGATCAAGGACCAGACCGGCAGCTTCAATGGCGGGCTCTATTTTGTCGCCGGCCTGCTGGTGGTATCGGCGGTGCTGACCCTGTTGCTGTCACGTTCACAAAGTGCGAAGGCCCAAGCAGCCACGCCGTCCTGACCTCATCAACGGAGCTCTTTCATGCGCACCCATTCCATCGCCGCCATTCCCGCCGACGGCATCGGCCCCGAGGTCATCTCCGAAGGCGTCCGCGTGCTCGAGGCGCTCGCCAAGCGCGCGGGCGACATCAGCTTCAACGTCAAGACCTTCGACTGGGGCTCGGACTACTACAAGAAGCACGGCGTGATGATGCCGGCCGATGGACTCGCGGAGCTGAAAAAGTTCGACGCGATCTATTTCGGCGCGGTCGGCGCTCCCGACGTGCCCGACCACATCACGCTGTGGGGCCTGCGGCTGCCGATCTGTCAGGGATTTGATCAGTACGCCAATGTGCGGCCGACCAAGATCCTGCCCGGTGTGGCCTCGCCCTTGCGCAATGTCGGCGTCGGCGATCTCGACTGGGTGATCGTGCGCGAGAATTCCGAAGGCGAATATGCCGGCATGGGCGGTCGCGCGCACCGCGGCCTGCCGGAGGAGGTCGGCACGGAGGTTGCCGTCTTCACCCGCGTCGGCGTCACCCGCATCATGCGCTACGCGTTCAAGCTGGCGCAGTCGCGGCCGCGCAAGTTCCTCACCGTCGTCACCAAGTCGAATGCGCAACGCCACGGCATGGTGATGTGGGACGAGATCGCCGCCGAGGTGGCGCGCGAATTCCCCGACGTGACCTGGGACAAGATGCTGGTCGACGCGATGACCGTGCGCATGACCCTGCAGCCGAAGAGCCTCGACACCATCGTGGCGACCAATTTGCATGCCGACATCCTGTCCGATCTCGCCGGCGCGCTGGCCGGCAGCCTCGGCGTGGCGCCGACCGGCAACATCGATCCGGAGCGGCGCTTCCCCTCGATGTTCGAGCCGATCCACGGCTCGGCCTTCGACATCACCGGCAAGGGCATCGCCAATCCGGTCGCAACATTCTGGACCGGCGCGCAGATGCTCGAGCATCTCGGCGAGACGGACGCGGCCGCGCGGCTGATGGCTGCGGTCGAGAAAGTCTGTGCAGCCGGCATCCTGACCCCCGATGTTGGCGGCACGGCGACGACCAAGCAGGTGACCGACGCCGTCATCGACGCGATCCACGGCTCCAACGCCTGAGGCGTGCTGTTCTCTTGCACAATTCTGGCGTGTTCCGTGTCGCGCTTGCAATGGACGCTGCGGGGCGTATATCAGCGCTTCCGCTGCGTCCGCGCATGCCAATCACATGCGTGTCATAGAGACGCGAGACACGGCTTAAGGAGAAAGGACACATCATGCGTCGTCACCGTCGAGCCAAGATCGTCGCGACTGTCGGTCCCGCGAGCAATTCTCCGGAGATGCTGAAAGCGCTGTTCCTCGCCGGTGTGGACACCTTTCGTCTCAACTTCAGCCACGGCACCCAGGCCGATCACGCCAAGGTCCATGCCGCGGTCCGCGCCCTCGAGAAGGAAGTGCAGCGGCCGATCGGCATCTTGATGGATCTGCAGGGTCCTAAGATTCGCGTCGGCACGCTGCGCGACAAGAAGATCCAGGTCGAAGCCGGCGAGACGATTCGATTTGTTCTCAACGGCACCGAGGGCGACAAGACATCGATTCCGTTGCCGCATCCGGAAATCTTTGCGGCAGTCTCGCCCGGTCACGATCTTCTGATCGATGACGGCCGCGTGCGCGTCCGCGTCACCGGCCTCGGCGACGACTGGATCGAGGCCAAGGTGATCGTCAGCGGCGCGATCTCCAATCACAAGGGCGTCAATCTGCCCGGCACAATTCTGGAGCTATCGCCGCTGACGGCCAAGGACCGTTCTGATCTTGCCTTTGGGCTCGACCTCGGCGTCGACTGGGTGGCGCTGTCGTTCGTGCAGAAGCCGTCCGACGTGCTGGAGGCGAGGGGCCTGATCAATGGCCGCGCCGGCATCATGTCCAAGATCGAGAAACCGGCGGCGCTGGAGCGGATCGACGACATCATCCAGCTCTCTGACGCGATCATGGTTGCGCGCGGCGATCTCGGCGTCGAGATTCCCAACGAGGACGTGCCGGGCAAGCAGAAGGAGCTGGTGCGCGCCTGCCGGCTCGCGGTGAAGCCGGTGATCGTCGCGACGCAGATGCTGGATTCGATGGTCGCGACGCCGACGCCGACGCGCGCCGAGGTCTCCGACGTCGCGACCGCGATCTATGACGGCGCCGACGCGGTGATGCTGTCGGCGGAATCGGCCAGCGGGCAATATCCGCGCGAGGCGGTGGCGATGATGGACAGCATCATCAAGGCCACCGAAGGCCACAAGATGTACCGCTCGATCGTCGAGGCGACGCAGCCGGGCGAGGAGCAGACGCCGCCGCATGCGGTGGCGACCGCGGCGGCCGATCTCGCCTCGGCGATCCACGCCAAGGCGATCGTGGCCTATACGTCGAGCGGCACCTCGGCCTCGCGCGTTGCGCGCAAGCGGCCGAGCCTGCCGATTCTGGCGATCACGCCGAATGAGGACACCTCGCGGCGGATGTGCCTGCTGTGGGGCGCGCACAGCGTGCTGTCGCAGGACGTGCAGAGCTACGAGGAGATGGTCGAGCGCGCGACCTTCTTCGCCGTGCAGGAGGAGTTCGCTGAAGCCGGCGACCTGCTCGTCGTCGTCGCCGGCATTCCGTTCGCGCAGACCGGCACCACCAACAATCTGCGCGTCGTCACCGTGCCGAGATAGGAGGCTGATTTTCCCTGTTCGCGCTGCCCGCCTGTCGCCTGATTGTCGCACCCCGCTGGTATCGCGGGGCAGTGACGAGGGACATCGCGAGTCGTCAAACGAGCGGTGTCCGGTCGCGGTCCGGCAGGATGGGTTCTGCCGGTGCGGCGTTTCGTCATCGCGGTGTCATCAGGGACTGTTAGGTGGGCGCGCATGGGACTTGAGACTGCTGGTGAAGAAAGCCCGGCTCGGCGCTTTCGGACGTTGTTCATCTCGGACGTTCATCTCGGAGCCCGCGGCTCGCAGGCCAATCTCCTCGTCGATTTCCTGCGTCACCATGATGCCGACACGATCTATCTGGTCGGCGACATCATCGACGGCTGGGCGCTCAAATCGAGCTGGCATTGGCCGCAGTCGCATAACGACCTGGTGCAGAAGATGCTGCGCAAGGCGCGCAAGGGCGCCAAGATCGTCTATGTCCCCGGCAATCACGACGAGTTCCTGCGCGGTTATTACGGCACGCATTTCGGCGGCATCGACGTCGTCGAGAACATCTTGCACACCGGCACCGACGGCAAACGCTATCTGGTGATCCACGGCGACATCTTCGATCTGGTCGTGCAGAATGCGCGCTGGCTCGCCCATCTCGGCGACAAGGCCTATGACTTCGCCATCCAGATGAACCGTCTGGTCAACTTCTTCCGTCGCATGTTCGGCGTTCCCTATTGGTCGCTGTCGCAATGGGCCAAGCAGAAGGTCAAGAACGCCGTCAACTACATCGGCGCGTTCGAGACGGCGCTGGCCTCGGAGGCGCGGCGGCATGGCGCTGATGGCGTGATCTGCGGCCACATCCATTGCGCCGTCATCCGCGACCAGGACGGCATTCGCTACATGAATTGCGGCGACTGGGTCGAGAGCTGCACGGCGCTGGTCGAGCACGAGGACGGCCGTTTCGAGATCCTGACCTGGACCGATCCGCAGCGGCAACCCGCGCCGGTTCCGCAGCTGGCCGCCCGCGCCGCCTGACACCGGTTCCCTTGCCTCTCGGCAATCGGGCGCGGTAAAATAGGGGTATGACAGCTCATTCCCCGATCCTGCCCGTGACCGCCGCCGACATCGAGGCGGCGGCACGCGTCCTCGCGCCCGTGGCCGTGCGGACTCCGCTGCTGCCGGCTCCCGTGCTCAACGAGCGGTTCAAAGCGAACGTCTTCGTGAAGCCGGAGGTGCTGCAGCGGACCGGCTCGTTCAAGTTCCGCGGCGCCTACAACAAGCTGGCGTCGATCCCGGAAGCAGCGCGCGGCAACGGCGTCGTCGCATTCTCCTCCGGCAATCATGCGCAGGGCGTCGCCCATGCCGCCACATTGCTGGGCATGGACGCCACGATCGTGATGCCCTCGGATGCGCCAGCGGCCAAGCGCGAGCGCACCAAGGCGTTCGGTGCCGACGTCGTGCTCTATGATCGCGATCGCGAGGACCGCGAAGCGATCGCGCGCGACATCGCAGCAAAGCGCGGCTCGACGGTGGTGCCGCCCTATGACGATCCCTACGTCATCGCGGGGCAGGGCACCGTCGGTCGTGAAATCGCCGAAGATCTCGCGGCGCTCGGCCTGTCGCCGGATCTGGTGATCGTCCCGGCTTCGGGCGGTGGACTGCTTGCCGGCGTCTCGACCGCGGTCAAGGCGCGCTTTCCCAACACCCGGATGGTCGTGGCCGAGCCAAAGGGTTTTGACGACCATGCGCGCTCGCTACGGGCCGGCCACCGCGAGGCGCACGACGCAAAGGGCCGGACCATCTGTGACGCGCTGATGGCGGCGATTCCAGGCGAGATCACCTTCGCCATCAACAGCCAACTGCTGTCGGCCGCGGTCGAGGCTTCGGATGAGGAGGTGGGGCGCGCGGTCGGCTTTGCCTTCCGGGAGCTGAAGCTCGTGGTCGAGCCCGGCGGTTCGGTCGGGCTTGCAGCATTGCTGGCCGGCCGGCTGGATGTGGCGGGCAAGACGGTGGTGATCGTTTTGTCCGGCGGCAATGTCGATGCTGAGCTCTACGCCAGGCTGATCGCCTGACGATCAAGCCTCAGTGAAAGCTGAGGCCGCCTTTTGCAAATCCCCCGCCGCCCATCCGCAGTCCGGACTGCGCGACGTGCGGCGTGCTCCGCGCCGGGCCGCCCTGCATCCCGCCTTGGCCACGCGCCATCGACGGATGCGACGCGTTGATGTTCGGCTTGAACGGTCCGGAATTGCCGGGGAAGGGACGCCGCACTTCGCGGGCGTCGAATGGCCGCCCAGGACTGCGCTTCAGTGGATCGCGCTGGATTTTCGTAGCCACGGGCGGATTTGTCGGCGGCACGATCCTGTCGCGCAACTTGGTCTGAGCGATAGGCCCGGGATCGACGACCTTGTTGGGACCCGCGTTGTTGATGGCATTGCCTTTCGTGACCACCGTTGGCGGCAGCGGTCCGTGCGGCACGGTGGCGGCCGGCAGCGTCGGTTGCGGGGCTGGATGGCTCTGGATCTGCGGACCGGGATTGAACGGTCGCGCGATCGGTGCCAGTTGCGGTGGCATCATGAGACGGCTCGGTTGCAGCACGGGGATGGGCCGAGGCTGTCCCTGCAGCCGCAGTGCGACCGGCGCATATGGGCTGTCGGCATAGGATTCACGGAAGCTCTGATAGGCGGCCGGCGAATTCGCCAGCACGGCTTGGTGCCACGCCGCGGCCTGCACGAGGCCGGCGAGCAGTGCGCGGATGCGGTCGGCGAGCGGATCGCGCGGATACAGCTCGATGAACTCGCGATAATATTGCGGACGGTTCTCCGACAGCACGTAGTCATAGGCCTGCCGCACGGAACGGCTCGGCAGGTTGGCCGCCATCTGGATCACCGGCGTATTCTCGGCAGGGCGCGCCGCCGCGACCAGCGTATCCCCGAAGAAGGTGAAATCACTGGTCAACGAGGAGCTTTCCCATGGTGTCTGTCGTCCGTCGGTGCTCTGGTTCACCTGTAGGCGAATGCGCTTGAACAATTGCTCGATCGGCAGGTTCGGCTGCCGCGCCAGGTTCAGGAACGCCTGCGCGTACGGGCTGTGCTCGCCACGCCCGTCGAGCGCCTCGGCGCCGGGCGAGGTCGAGTATCCGAGGATGGAGCCGTTCGGCGCGTCGACGATGGCAAGTCCGCGTCCGGCATCGTTGATGGCAGGGAATGGATTGTTGCGGCAGGCGTCCAGCACGACGATCCGCATGCGGCTCGGGATGGCGTCGAGCGTTGCCATCAGGTCCACCAGACGGATGGTCCCCGTCGTCAGGTCGGAGGGCGCTGAGATACGGGCATCGATCGGGATCAGATAGTTCTCGCCCGCGAGCTGAACCCCGTGGCCGGCGTAGTAGACCATTGCCACGGTGTTCGGGCCGTGTGCTGCCACCCGGCTCGAGAAATCCTCGACGACCTTGAGCATCTCGTTCTGCGTCAGATCGGTCGCCGTGATCACCTCGAAGCCGGCCGAGTTCAACAGCTTGGCAACAGCATGGGCGTCGTTGTCCGGGTTCTCCAGCGGCGGCGCGTTCTGATAGCTCGCATTGCCGATCACGAGCGCGACGCGTGGCTCGGCTCCTTGAGGGATCGCGGCGGGCGTGTTGCTCTCCTTGGCCGGTGAGGGAGCTGCCAGCGCGCGCGGTGGTGTGTGAAGGTTGTCGAGCTCACTGCCGGCGGCGAACGCCGAGTCCGGGCCGACCCAGGCCATCAGGCCCAGCAGCGCGGACATGAGCAGGGATTTCCAGGCGGATGTTACAGCGCGAAATTTCGGAACGGACACGGCGTTCTCCTCGAGCATGCGCAAAGCGAATGGCTTGAGGATCAGGCTACGCAGATCACGCAGCAGCGTACGTGATCCGCGTCACCCATCAACGCGGCACCTTTCGGTGCTCAGTGATCGAGGTTCAACAGGAGGCGGCCGAGATGCACTCGCCCTACGAGAAGAATGCGATCTTCTCAGGCTGGGTCATGCGACGGATCGGCGCCAACGAGTCGTTGGCGGGTGCCTGCGGCCGCTGCAGAAGGCCGTTCGACAGCAGCGTCGATCCCAGCGACGGCTCGTAGGCAGGCTTGGGCATCGCGGACGCGCTGGTGCTGTGAGCCGCGGCGGCGGTCGGGCGGACCTGCTGGATCGGCGCAACGTCGGCCTTCGGGGCCGCTGCGGGAGATTGAGCTGCGACCGCAGCCGCCACGGCGGCCAGGGTCTCGATGGTGATCGCCTCCGGAAGCGGTGGCGATACGGGCACGCTGGGGACCGGCGCCGGGGCTGCAGGCGAGGCCATGCGCGGGGGCGCCGCGGGCGGGGCTGGCATCGGAGGGGAAGACATCGGCGGAGCCGACATCGTGGGCGCAGCGGGAGCCGGCGCTGCGCTGGCAACTGGGGCTTCTGCCGTGGTCAGCACGAGATCCGGCTCCGACGGCGCCGTCTCGCTGAAGCTCGCGACGATGTCGTCGTCGACCGAGGTCGGCTCCTCAATATCGAAGCCGAGCGTCCTGGCCCGGCTGAACTCCTCATCGTCGATCGGATCGGGGGCACCCATCTCCGCCGCGACCAATTCCAGGATGGCTTCGTCGTGGGCTTCTGCGGCGACGGCGTCATCCAGGGCCGCCGCGGCGTGCTGCTCGATCTCGAGCAGGGCTTCGTCCACCGACGGCTCGGTCGCAGCTTCCGGGGGCTGCACCACCGCCGAAGCGGCGGTGTCGACCATCCTGGCCTCAACCGCTGCAGCCGCCATGATCACGGCATCAGCGCCGGAGGATGTCTCGACCGATTCGATCGCGGCCACTGCGGCAACGAGCGGAATGGTCATCTCGAGCCCGGCTTGGGCCGCCTCCATCTGTTCCGGCACGGGCTGCGGCTCCGGAGCCACCTGTGGCTCAGCCGAGACCGTCGCCGCCGCAGTCGGACCCGATGCGACATCGGGTGTCGGCGGGGCCGCAGCCTCGGTCGCCGGTTCGATCTCGTCAGCCGCGGGCGGAATGCTTGCTTTCTCCGCGTCGAACTCCTTCAGCCGCGTCTTGATGATCTCGAAGGCCGCAAGCAGCGCGACCTTGGGGTCGGCGCACGCAAGCTGGTCGCAGGCGGCCTCGATCGACGTGACCTGTGAATCGATCAGGTCGCAGATCCGCGAGTCCGCACCGATCTCGCGCCAGCGCCAGGAAATTTCCTTGATGATTCGGATGCCCTTGCGCACCGGCGCCAGGTTCTGCTCGAGGGCCATGCTGTCGACCGCAGTGGCGGCGGCGAGTGCGGCGTCTTCGACCGTGGCGCGGATCGCGGCCAGCGCTTCGGGCAGTGCCTTGCTGTCGGCCTGCTCGAACTCCTGCTGCTGCTGACGCTGTGAGGCCAGCGCATGCTCGATGCGGGCCACCGCGTCGAGCACCATGCTGGTGTCGGCATTGCGGTTGCGCTTGGCGTATTCGCCAAGGAACCAGCGGCCTCGGGACGTCTCCATGAAGGCGTCGCGGATCGCCTCGTAATCGGCCTCGTTCGGCTGAGCCGCACGGGCGGATATCGGCGAGAGGGCGAAGACTTCATCGACCATGGCAAACCTATCGCGCACATTGCTGCGCGTTGGCATAACGATCACCATGATATTGATCGAATCGCAATTGAATTGATGCCACTGTCCCGACAAATCTCCACCACATCGCCGGTATTGTCGCGCCGATTCGCGGACAGGTTGGGGCTGTTCTATGGCGCTGTGTTCGTGCTCTCGGGCACGCATCTGCCGTTCTTTCCCGTATGGCTACGGGCGATCGGCCTGGATGCCGCATGGATTGGGGTCATCGTTGCGGTTCCCGCCGTAACCCGCTTCACCGTCCTGCCGCTGATCACCGCGGTTGCCGAGCGCCGGCAGGCCCTGCGCGCCGCGATGCGGCTGACCACCTTCGCAACGGCATCGGGCTTTGTGGCTCTTGCCTTCCAGCGCGAACCCTGGCTGGTATTCCTGGTCTACGTGGCAACCTGCTGTCTCTGGACACCCGTTGTCCCGCTGACGGACGCTTATGCGCTCCGTGGCGTGATGAGCTATGGCCTGAACTACGGTCGCCTGCGGCTGTGGGGATCGGCCGCATTCATCGCCGGAACGCTGCTGTGCGGCGGGCTGGTCGACCTCGCGCCGTCGTCCGAGCTGATCTGGATCATCGTCTCGGTCGCGCTGTGCGGTGCGGCAAGCAGCCTGCTGCTGCAGGCGCTGCCGCCGCTGCCGCATGGCGCCGGCCTGGCCCGGGACGGGCGCAGTCTGCTGGGCAATCCGAGCTTCCTCTGCATCATCGCCGCTTCGGCGCTGATCCAGGCAAGCCATGCGGCCTACTACACGTTCTCCGCCATCGAGTGGAAGGCGCAGGGCTTCAGCGGGCTGACCATCGCTTGGCTCTGGACCATGGGCGTGCTGGCCGAGATCGTCGTGTTCGCCCTGTCGCCCCGGTTCACGCTGGCGCCCGCGAGCCTGGTCATGATCGGCGCGATGGCGGCCGTGCTGCGCTGGAGCCTCACGGCCCAGGAGCCCCATGCGGGTGGGCTCGCCGCGGTCCAGATCAGTCACGGCTTCACCTTCGGGCTGACCCTGGTTGGAACCATGGGGCTGTTGGTCCGCCAAGTGCCGGCGCAGCTGACGGCGCGCGGGCAGGGCTATTATGCGGCTGCGAGCGGCGTGGTCGGCTCGGCGGCATCGGCCCTCTCGGGGCCGGTCTATGCGGCCTATGGACCCGGTGTCTACTACGTGATGGCCGCGATGGCCGGAGCGGGCGGCGTCCTGATGTGGATCGCGCACCGAAGCCTGTCGTTTCAGCCCCACAACGCCTGATCGGGCGGATAGACCAGGCTGTCCTCGTAGTGCAGGCCGTGCTCGCAATCCTCGGCGAGCAGCAGCGGACCGTCCAGATCGACGAAACGGGCGAAAGGCGTCAGCAGCATGGCCGGTGCCATCGACAGCGATGTCGCCACCATGCAGCCAACCATGATGTCGAAGCCGACCGCGCGCGCGGCTTCGACCATCGCAAGCGCCTCGGTGAGTCCTCCGGTCTTGTCGAGCTTGATGTTGACGGCGTCATAGCGTCCGCGCAGCGCTTCGAGCGAGTCGCGGTCATGCACGCTCTCGTCGGCGCAGACGGTGAGCGGGCGCGCGATCTTTCCGAGCGCTTCGTCTTTCCCTGCGGGCAGCGGCTGCTCGACCAGCGTGACGCCGGCGATGGCGCAGGCTGCGAGATTGGATTCCAAATTCGCTTCGGTCCAGGCCTCGTTGGCGTCGACGATCAGTTGTGACTGCGGCGCCGCCGCTCGCACGGCTGCAATCCGCGCAGGATCGCCGTCGCCGCCGAGCTTGATCTTGAGCAGCGGGCGATGCGCGGCCTTGGCCGCAGCTTTGGCCATCACATCGGGGCTCCCGAGCGAAATCGTGTAGGCCGTGACGCACGGTGCCGGTGCGCGACGTCCGAGCAGGTCCCAGATGCGCCGGCCGCTCCGCTTGGCTTCGAGGTCGAGCAGCGCGCAGTCGAGCGCATTGCGCGCCGCGCCCGGCGGCAACGCCGTCTGCAGGGCGGCGCGGTCGAGACCAGAGGCGACCGCATCGCGCATCGCGAGCAGGGCGCTCAGCGCCGCATCGGGCGTTTCGCCATAACGCGGATAGGGCACGCATTCGCCGCGGCCAACCATCGTCCCGTGTCGCAGCTCCGCGATCACTGTCACGGCTTCGGTCTTGGCGCCGCGGCTGATCGTGAAGCTGCCGGCGATCGGCCAGTGGCCGATCCGGGCGTCCAGTATTGGAAAACCGTTGGAAGTCATTTGAAAGTCTGGCGCTTTGTGAACCGGAATGAGGCGCTTGGGACTTGCGCGATCTGACCGACTATGGCTGTTGATAGTGGTCTCCGGCAAGGTGGTAGCGACGCGGTGGGATTTTTCTCGTCAAGGAGCGGACGTCCAAGGCTCCGAGGATGGCCGTCGTGAAGGGCGGCCCTGATTTGCAGCGCAGTGGCGATGGCAACGCGCTGTCGCTGCGCGCGACCGGCGCCTGGACTGCGCCCTTTGCGCCGTCGCTCGAACGGCTCGTCGCCGATGCCGAAAAGCTCGCCGGCAAGAAGATCGATGTCTCCATCGACGTCTCCCAAGTCTCCAAGCTCGACACGTTCGGCGCCTGGCTGATCGAGCGGCTGCGCCGCAGCTTCACGACCGGAACCGTCGAGGTCCGGATCGATGGGCTCTCTGCGAACTACGCCAGCCTGGTCGACGAGGTTCGACGCGTCAGCACCGCGCCCAATGGCGACGCGACGATGGTGACCATCACCGGCATGCTCGGCCAGATCGGCCTCAGTGTCGCCGGCATCTTCGGCACGATCGCCGCGCTGATCGACATGCTCGGCGCCGTGATCGTCGCCAGCGGCCGGGTCCTCATTCATCCCCGCAGCTTCCGATTGACCTCGACCATCCATCATCTCGAGCAGGTGTGCTGGCGCGCGGTGCCGATCATCGTGCTGATCACCTTCCTGATCGGCTGCATCATCGCTCAGCAGGGCATCTTCCATTTCCGAAGGTTCGGCGCCGACATCTTCGTCGTCGACATGCTCGGCGTGCTGGTGCTGCGCGAGATCGGCGTGCTGCTGGTGGCGATCATGATCGCGGGCCGGTCGGGTAGCGCCTACACGGCCGAGCTCGGCTCGATGAAGATGCGCGAGGAGATCGACGCGCTGCGCACAATGGGCTTCGATCCGATCGAGGTCCTGATCCTGCCGCGCATGCTCGCGCTGGTGATCGCACTGCCGATCCTGGCCTTCCTCGGCGACATCGCCGCGCTCTATGGCGGTGGGCTGGTGGCCTGGTTCTATGGCGGCGTCGATCCCGAGGCCTTCCTGCTGCGCCTGCGCGATGCGATCTCGATCGATCATTTCAAGGTCGGGCTGCTCAAGGCGCCGGTGATGGCGGCGGTGATCGGGATCGTCGCCTGCGTCGAAGGACTGGCAGTGCAGGGCAGTGCCGAGTCGCTGGGGCGCCACACCACTTCGTCGGTGGTGAAGGGCATCTTCTTCGTCATCGTGATGGACGGCGTGTTCGCGATCTTCTTCGCCGCGGTCGGGATGTGAGCTGAGATGACGCAGGAGGTCTCCGATCCGATCATCCGCGTGCGTGACGTTACCGTGCAGTTCGGCAAGACGCGCGTGCTCGACGGGCTCGACCTCGACGTCAAGCGCGGCGAGATCCTGGGCTTCGTCGGTCCATCCGGCGCCGGCAAGTCGGTGCTGACGCGCACCATCATCGGCCTCGTGCCGAAGCTGTCGGGCAACATCGAGGTGTTCGGCGTCGATCTCGACGCCGCCGATCGTGCCGGCCGCCGCGCCGTCGAGCGGCGCTGGGGCGTGCTGTTCCAGCAGGGCGCGTTGTTCTCCTCGCTCACCGTGCGGCAGAACATCCAGTTCCCGGTCCGGGAGTATCTCAAGGTCTCGCAGCGTCTGCTCGACGAGATCATGATCGCAAAGCTGGTGATGGTCGGATTGCGGCCCGATGTTGCTGATCGTTTCCCGAGTGAGCTGTCGGGGGGCATGATCAAGCGCGTGGCGCTGGCACGCGCGCTCGCGCTCGATCCGGAGCTGGTGTTCCTCGATGAGCCGACCTCGGGGCTCGACCCGATCGGCGCCGGCGATTTCGACGAGCTCGTCCGGACCCTGCAGCGCACTTTGGGACTGACGGTTTTCATGGTAACCCATGATCTCGACAGCCTGTATACGGCGTGCGACCGCATCGCCGTGCTGGGCGACGGCAAGATTATCGCCGCGGGATCGATGGCCGACATGCAGGCCTCGGAACATCCGTGGCTCCGACAGTATTTCCACGGCAAGCGTGCCCGAGCCGTGATGGGGTAGCGCGACGCGCCCCAGGGACGATTTTTGTGAGCGGGAGTGGGGACTGCCGCGACAAAGTTGATGGGGTGGGTGCCGCTGTCCGGCGCCAACCGACAGTGCACGGAAGCGGGGGCCGGATGACCGCCGCGACGTGCCGGTACCGGAGTTGGTAATGGAAACGCGGGCGAATTACGTCCTGATCGGGTCGTTCACGCTGGCTGTGATTGCCGCGGCGATCGGATTTGTCCTCTGGTTTCAGAGCCTGCACACGACCAAGCAGCGCAGCCCGCTGCGGGTCGTGTTCGAGGGTCCGGCCGCGGGTCTGCGCAACGGCGGCAGCGTCAACTTCAATGGTATCCGGGTCGGTGAGGTCATCTCGGTCAAGCTCGACAATCCGCGCCGCGTCGTCGCGCTGGCGATGGTCGAGAACAACGCACCGATCCGCAAGGACACCCTGGTCGGGCTCGAGTTCCAGGGCCTGACCGGCGTCGCCGCGATCTCGCTGAAGGGCGGCGAGGAGGCTGCGCCGCCGCCGCCGCTCGACGAGGATGGCGTGCCGATGCTGCGTGCCGATCCGACCCGGCTGCAGGACGTGACCGAAGCGATCCGAGCCACCTTGCAGAACATCAACAAGGTGGTCGCGGACAACCAGGACGCCGTGAAGAACTCGATCAAGAATCTCGAGGTGTTCACCCAGTCGCTGGCCCGCAATTCCGAGCGCATCGATGGCGTCATGAGCCGTGTCGACGGCATCATGGGCAAGGCCGATACCCTGATGCTCGGTCTCAACACGCTGGCCGGCGGCAAGGATGGCGGCGAGCTGTTCCTGACGGTGAAATCGATCCGGGAGCTCGCCGAGGATCTGGACAAGCGCTCCGGCGCGCTGATGGCCGATGGACGGCGCACGCTGTCCGACATCAGCCGCGCCGTGAACAATTTCGACCGCAATCCGACCCGGGTCCTGTTCGGGGCCAGCAACGCCAGCCCGAGCAACGCCCAGGCCTCGCAGCCCGCGCCCGCGGCGCCCACCAGCGGGCGGCGGTGAGGGAGGCGGGCGGGCGCAGGGCGTAGCGAGAGGCAGCGCCTCGGTGCCCTCCGCGGCGATGCACCGATTGCTCCACGCTCGGCTTGGCATTGTCCCGTCTCATGCTGACTGGCATCCCGGGCGCCTGCAACGACGGCTGCCGTGCCGGTCGGGCCGGCGACGGGCAAATCCGAAAACGCTTCACTGGACCCCGATAAGCGAAACGGAGGCCTCGCGGCCTCCGTTGTCTATTCTCATCGCGGTCGGCTCCTCGCCATCCGCTAGTCGCTGTTCGCTGCTCCCGTCACGCCAGCCTTCCGGCGGCGTGGGCGAGCAAGGTGTAGACCAGCCCGGTCTCCGAGGTGAGCTGGGCACGCAGCGCCTGCGGATTGCGGTCGTCGCGTGCGACCTCGTCGAGCAGCCGCTCGAACTCGGTGATGTAGCGGTCCACCGTCTGCTTGAAGGTGCGGTCGGCGCGGTACTTGCGGGCGACCTCGTCGAACGCCTTCTGGCCGGCCGGGGTGTAGAGACGCTTGGAGAACGCCTTGGTCTCGCCGCGCTGGTAACGGTCCCACATCTCGGCCGCGAGATTGCGGTCCATCAGCCGTGCGATGTCGAGCGACAGCGACTCCAGCGGATTGCCCGACTGCTGCGCCGGACCGCGGCCACGCGGCGGCTGGGGCTGGCCGGCGGTGCTGTTGTCGGCCCGGTTGAGCAGGTCGGACAACCAGTTGTCGCTGCGCTGATCGGCGACCGGACCCATCGGCGGCGCCTCGACCCGGCGTGGCTGCGGCGGCGGGGCCGGCGGCTGCATGCCGAGATCCGGCGGCGGCAGGTTGGCGACGCTGGTCGCAGCCGGCTCGCGCAGGCGCATGTCCGGCCGGCCGCCGACGGCTGCGGCGACGATCGGCTCTTCCTGACGGATCACGGCCGCGGGGGCGGCGACCGCGGCGGGACGCGACGCGCTGACCACGTCGAGACCGCGGCCGTGATGCGCGACGATCCGGTTGAGTTCGGCCAGCGCCTCGATCTGGTCGACGATGACCTTGCGCATCTGCGCCGTGCTCTCGGCGGCCTCCTGCGGCATCTCCAGCACGCCGCGGCGCAGCTCGTTGCGCGTCGCCTCGAGCTCGCGATGCATCTCGGCGGTCATCTGCTTCATGCTCGACACCAGCGTGGCGAACTTCTCCGCCGACTGCTTGAACATCGCATCGGCTTCCTGCGTGCTCTGCTGGTAGATCTCCTGCATCTGCGACGTGGTGAGGCGGCGTTCCTCCTCGGCGTTGGCGCGGATGGCCTCGAACTGGCGGCTGAGCGCGGTCGAGCCGGCCCCCGCCGTTTCCGCCACGACCCGGGCGATGTCGCGGGCGCGCTCCTCGGCGGCCGCCAAGGACTCGTCGAGCAGGGTGGTGAAGCGCGTCAGACGCTGGTCGAGATCGGCGGTGCGCAGATCGATGGTGGTGACCAGCGATTCCAGCGTCGTCTTGCGATCCGAGATCGAGACGGTCGCATCGCGGTTGCTCTGCTCGACGATGGCCGCCGCCTCGATCAGCGCCTTGCCATGCGCGTCGAACTGGCCGGACAGCGAGTTGAGATCCTCCAGCGCCCGCGACGTCTTGGAGTTGAACACGTTGAGCTGGTCCTCGAGCGTCTGCGTCGCGGTGCCGTTGCGCGCGGTGACGTCGTTCATCGCGGTGACGAAGTCGGCCACCCGGGTGACCAGCGCCCGCTCCAGCGAGTTGAGGTTGTCGTGGGCGCCGGTCAGGACCTCCTGCAGCAGGATGTTGCCCTCGCGCAGACGTTCGAACAGGGCGACCGTATCGGTGCGCAGGATCTTGCTCGTCTCCTGCATCTCGGTGACCGCGGCCACCGAGACCTGGCGCGACTGCTCGATCGCCGCGCGCGAGGCCTGCTCCAGCTCCTTGAGCGACTTGGTGATCGCGGTGGTCGCGAGCTCTCCCGCCGAGGTGATGGTGCGGGCGACCTCGGAGCCGTTGCCATTGACGCTCTGGGCGAAGTTCTGGCCGCGGACCTCGATCGCCTTCAGCGCGTCGGTGGTGACGCGATCGATCTCGATCGTGAGCTGGTTGGTCTTCGAGTTGAGTGCCTCCACAAGGGTGCCGCGCTTGCCGTCGAGCATCTGCGACAGCCGCTCGCTCTGCTGCTGCACATAGGTGACGATCTCGTCGGTCTTGCCGGTCATGGCCGAGCCGAACGAGTTGCCGGCGGCGAGCACCGAGCGCTCGATCTCGGTCGAGGTCGACTTGACCCGCGTGGAGACCTCGTTGGAGGCGGCGACGAGCGCGCTCTGCGCATTGAGCGCGCTGCTCTGGATCGCATCGGTGGTGTTCGCCGCGACGGAGTTGATGACGCGCTCGATCTCCGACGACATCGCCTTGAGCTGGCCCGCGGTGTCGGTGGAGGTGGCGGTCAGCAGGTTCTGCGCCTCGCGCGCGCCGCCGACGATCACCGCGACCGTCTCGGTCGTGGTCGTCGTCAGCACCGCCTGGGCTTCGCGTGCGCTGCCGACCAGGGTGGCCGCGGTGTCGGCCGACGTGGCGGTCAGCGACATCTGCGCCTGGCGCGCGCTGTTGAGGATCGAGGTCGCGGTATCGGCGCCGACGGACGACAGCGTCCGCTCGACGTCGACGGCCAGCGACTTGACGTGCTCGGTTGCTTCCGTCGAGGCGGTGACGAGCTTCGACTGGACGTCGCGGGCGCTGTCGACGATCGCTGCGGCCGTGCTGGTTCCGACCGCGGCGAGCGTGCGCTCGACGTCGGCCGCCAGCGACTTGACGTGATTGGCCGCTTCGGACGAAGCGCTGATCAGCGTGCTCTGCGCTTCCCGGGCGCCGCCGGTGATCGTTTCCGCGGTGGTCGTCCCCGCGATCGACAGCGAGCGCTGGACGTCGACGGTCAGCGCCTTGACCTGTTCGGCCGCTTCGCTCGATGCCGCGAGCAGGGCATGCTGGGCATCACGGGCGCCCGCCGTGATGGCTTCGGCGGTTTCCGTCCCGGCACTGGTCAGCGAGCGCTGCACGTCGGCTGCGAGCGACTTCACGTGCTCGGCCGCGTTGGAGGAGGCGGACACCAGCGTGTTCTGGACCTCGCGTGCACCGGCGAGGATCGAGGCTGCCGTGGCCGAGCCGGCGGCCGTCAGCGCCTGCTCGACGTCGACGGCGAGCGACTTGACGTGGGTGGCGGCATCGGAGGAGGCGGACACCAGCGTGTTCTGGGCCTCGCGCGCACCGGCGAGGATCGAGGCTGCGGTGGTCGAGCCTGCCGCCGTGAGCGTGCGCTCGACGTCGGCCGACAGCGACTTGATCTGGTCGGCGGTCTCGCCGGAGGCCGCCACCAGCGTGGCCTGGGCCTCGCGCGCACTGGTCAGGACGGCCTCGGCCGCGCTGCTGCCTGCGTTCGACAGGGCACGCTCGACCTCGGCGGAGGTGTTCTTCAACTGCGATCCGACGTCGGTCGAGACGTTGAGCAGCGCCTGCTGTGCCGAGCGGGCCCCGGTCTGGATGGTCTCGCTGGTGTTGACCACGAGGTTGGTCAGCGCCCGCTCCGCATCTTCCACATGCGACTTGATGCTGGCGGACAGCAGCTCGGCGCGGGTCATCAGTTCGTCGCTCGCCTGGCGGCCGCTGCTCTCGATGCGGCCGGCCACGGCCTCGACGCGCGAGCCGAGCAGGTCCTCGAACTGCGACACGCGATGGTCGATGTCCTTGGCGATCGAGCCGACGCGGGTCTCGATGCCCTGATGGATGTCCTGGAAGCGCGCGGTGACGGCTTCGGTCAGCTCGTAGCTGCGGCCGTCGATGATGTTCGACAGGCTGTGGATGCGCTGATCGATCGCTTCGAGCGCCTTGTCGGTGCCGTCGGTCAGCGAGGAGGTCAGAATGTTGAGGCGGGAATCGATCGACTGGATCGCCTGCGCCGAGCCATCGGTCAGCGAGGAGGTCAGCACGGTCAGCCGCGAGTCGATCGCGTGCAGCACCTGGGCAGCGCCGTCGGTCAGCGAGTTGGACAGAGTGCCGAGGCGGCCTTCGATCGTCGAGGTGACCGAGGTCGCGCGGTTGTCGAAGTTCTCCTCGAGCGACTTGAGGCGGCCCTCGACGCTGTCGTCGAAGGTCTTGATCTTCGCATCGAGCGAGGTGTCGAGGGTGGTGATGCGGGCCTGCAGATTGGTCTCGAACTGGTTCAGCCGCTGATCCAGCGTCGCCGTGATCTCACCGCTGTTGGACGACAGCCGCGTATCGAACGTATCGACATAGGACTTGAGATTGTCGGAGATTTCCTGGGTCCGCTGGCCCATGCGCTCGACGATCTCGCCGCCATAGGTCTTCACCGTGCGGTCGAATTCGGTGATGTGCCGGGTGATCAGCGCGCCCAGCGTCGAGCTGTCGCGTGCGAAGCGCTCGGCGAGCTCGGTGCCCTGGTTCTTCACCAGCTCGTCGAAGGCGCTGATCTGGATCGACAGCGTGTCGTGGGTGCTCTCGGTCTGGCTGACGACCTTGGCGACCAGCGAATTGACGGTCGCATCGAGCGACTCGCTCGCCTTCTCGCCTGACGTGACGATGTGGCCGGACATGCGCTGGCTCGCCTCGTCGATCTTGGTGACGAGATCGCCGCTGCGCAGCTCGAGCTCCAGCAGGAGGGACTCGCCGGACGCCTTGAGCTGGTCGTGAACCTGCTCGGTTCGCACCGAGATGCCGTCGACGATGGCCGCCGTGCGCTGCTCGAACTCGCTGGTGATGCGGTCGATGCGCTCGTTGAGCATCTCGTGGACTCGGTCCGACAGGTCGGCGAACTCGTCGTGGACGTGGCCGGTCTTGAAATTGAGGCTGGTGGTGAGCCGCTCCGAGGCGTCGAGCACGGCGCGGGTGGTCTCGGCGCTGGCCTCTTCGAGCCGGTCGAGCAGATCGCCGCCGCGCTCGCCGAGCGCGAGGATCATGTTGTCGCCGGCGTTGCCGAGCGCGGCCGTGATGTGGGCGCCGCGCTCTTCCAGCGCGCCGGTGATGCTCTTGGCGACCTCGTCGACCCGCGAGGCGATCGCGTCCGAGATCAGCGCGATGTCGTGGCGAAGGTCGATCTGGACGCCCGAGATGGCGCTCCGGACCTGCTCGGCCTGGCCGACGAGGTTGTCGCGCTGATGGGCGATGTCCTGGAGCAGGGCGCGGATGCGCACCTCGTTGTCGCTGTAGGCGCGCTCGAGCGCCGCAACCTCGTTGGCGACCAGCATCTCGAGCTCGCCGGCACGCGCGATCGCGCGCTCGACGCCGTCGCCCATCGCCGCGACCTCGCGGCGGATGGCCTGGCCGACGGTCACGATCGAATCGCTGACGGCGCCTTCCGGCTCGGAGAATCGGATCGCGACCTGCGCCATCGACTGCGCGATCATGCGCAGCTCCTGGCCGCGCCAAGCGAGGCTCGCGAGGAAATAAAACAGCAGAACCGGGGCAAAGAACACTGCGGCGAGGCCTGCCATGACCAGCACGCCGCCGCTCTGGCCGATCAGGGTCTGCAAAGCGGGCAGGAAGCCGATGGTCAGCAGGACGCAGCCGACGATCCAGATGCCTGCAAAGGCGGTTGCCAGCGTGTAGACGCCGCGTGACGGGCGGCCCTTTTGGATCGCCTGCAGCAATTGGCCGATGGTCTCGCGGTCGTCGTTGGCCGGGCGGCGCGCGGCGAGCGGCGGCGGCTCGATCTCGTCAAGGCTGCTGCGGTCGATGCCCGGACGCGAGTCGAACGAATCCAGACTGGACACGCCGTTCGGCATGACGGGCGGAGCCCCGTCGGCGTGGACCGAGCTCTGCGAGTCCGTGGGCGCGGACGAATCGCTGATGTTCAAAGCCTCCTGAATGGCGGACAGCGCAACTTCAGTCGGGTCTTTGACCTTTTTCGGAGTGTTCGCCATGTTGAGTCCGAGCCCTCGTCTTAATTTCGATCCGGCGAGCCGCGTACGAGTGCCCTCTCGCAACGCTCGAACCGGACGTCATCCCTCGCAGGCACCAGGGGTGGCAAATTCCGCCAGGTGACCCACTCCATCCGGGCATCATCCTATTGGCTGTGCCTGTTGAAAGAAATGGCCGTGGTTAAGAGATTCTTAATCATCGTTAACAGCAGCCGCCGTTAACACTCTAGAAGTTCTGCGAATTCCCGTTTCTGCCGTGATTGGGGCAGAGCCGGGCCCAAATCGCGGCAAACCCGCGGCAATTGGGCCGGTAACAATGCATTAACCATTGTCGTGCTTGGCTTACCACAGGCGCGCGCGGCGCGCCCGGACCGGATTGCCGCCATGATTCCCGACCTTTCACGGATCGAATGGATGCCCTCGCCCCCGCTGGTTCCCGACGACGGGCCGATCAGCCTGGACCTGCTGCGCCGGATGACGCTCGGCGACAGCGCGCTCGAGCGTGAGGTGCTCGCCATGTTCTCCAGCCAGGCCGTCCGCCTGCTGGAGCGGTTGCAGGTGCTGCCCGAGGATGCTGCCACCGTCGCCCACACGCTGAAGGGCTCGGCCCGCGCCGTCGGCGCGCTCGACGTCGCCGACGCGGCGGAAGGGCTCGAAGCGGCGCTGCGGGCGGGCGACCCGGCCGATGCGCTGGCCTGGCTCGGCACGGCGATCGCGCAGGCCCGCGCGGCGATTTCGGAGATGCTCGGCGCGGCCTGAGCGGCCGGCGGCAGCACTAGCGCGGAGCGGAGCGGTCCGTTATAGGACAGCCCGACCTCATTCCCTGCGCAGCACGAGCACACATGGCCAAGATCACCTTTGTCGACCATACCGGCGAATCCCGAACCGTTGAGATCGAGAACGGCGCGACCGTGATGGAAGCGGCGATCCGTAACGCCATTCCCGGCATCGAGGCCGAATGTGGCGGCGCCTGCGCCTGCGCGACTTGCCATGTCTATGTCGACGAAGCCTGGCGCGAGAAGGTCGGCCCGCCGACCCCGATGGAAGAGGACATGCTCGATTTCGGCTACGATGTCCGGCCGAATTCCCGTCTTTCCTGCCAGATCAAGGTCTCCGACGAACTCGACGGCCTCGTCGTCTCCACCCCCGAGCGTCAGGCCTGACCGTTCGTCTCGCGCCCTCATCGCCGCGCTTCGGCTGATCGCCGCCAGGCCTATGCCGGCGGCGCGATCGCCATGCCGCGGCGGACCCACGGCTGTAGCGCAGCAATGAGATTCGGCGTCAGCGGCGCCGGTTTGCGCGTCACCTCGTCGATCAGGACCATGACCGCGGTGGCCGACGCCACGCAGCGCCCGTCCGAGAACACGACCTGCTCGCAGGTCACCGACGTGCGCCCCAGCCTTACGACCCCCAGTCCCAGCTCGATCGTGCCCGGCCAGCGCAGCTCGGCCCGGAAATGCATGTCCAGCCGCACCATGATCCAGGCCAGCCCGTCCTGGGTCAGGCCATGGCGCGGGTCTTTCATCAAGGTCACCCGGCCGGTCTCGAAGTAGGTCGCGTAGACAGCATTGTTGACGTGCTGGTTGGGATCGAGGTCGCCGAAGCGGACATTGTCCGTCAGCCGATAGGGAAAGTCCTCCAGGCGTGGCGCGTGGTCGCGGCGGGCCGTCTCTGTCACCGATTGATCTCCATCATTCATGTCCCCTTCAAACCCGGCTAAGCCCACCGCTGCAAGCCGCGCGCGAGCCAGGGGCGGCTTTTGTGCCTTCCCTGCGACCACCCCGTTGGCTACAAATTCGGAACCGCCATCTGCCGCCATCCGTCGAGCGGCGCCTCCAACGAGAAGAGCGACATGAGCGAAGCGATCAAGACCGATGTGCTGATCATTGGCGCGGGCCCTTGCGGACTGTTTGCCGTTTTTGAACTGGGGCTGCTCGACATCAAGGCGCATCTGATCGACATCCTCGACAAGGTCGGCGGCCAATGCGCCGAGCTGTATCCGGAGAAGCCGATCTACGACATTCCCGGCGTGCCGATGGTGACGGGGCAGGGTCTCACCGATCAATTGATGGAGCAGATCAAGCCGTTCAGTCCGACCTTCCATCTCGGCGAGATGGTCGAGAAGGTCGAAAAGATCGGCGATCCCGGTTTTCGCGTCACCACCGATGCCGGCAAGGTGTTCGAGTGCAAGGTCGTGGTGATCGCGGCCGGGGGCGGCTCGTTCCAGCCCAAGCGCCCGCCGGTGCCGGGCATCGAGGCCTATGAAGGCACCTCGGTATTCTATGCCGTGCGCAAGATGGAGCAGTTCCGCGACAAGAATGTCGTCATCGTCGGCGGCGGTGACTCCGCGCTCGACTGGACGCTCAACCTGCACCCCATCGCGAAGCGCATCACGCTCGTTCATCGCCGCGACGACTTCCGTGCCGCGCCCCACAGCGTCGAGCAGATGCGCGCGCTCGTCGCCGGCGGCAAGATGGATCTGCGCATCGGCCAGGTGACGGCGCTCGAAGGCGCCAATGGCCGGCTGTCGGCTGCGACGATCAAGGGCAACGACAACGCGGTCGAGACCGTCCCCTGCGAGATGATGCTGCCATTCTTCGGACTGACGATGAAACTCGGTCCGGTTGCCGAGTGGGGCCTCGCGCTCGAGCACAATCTCATTCCGGTCGAGACCTCTGCCTTCGAGACCTCCGTGCCCGGCATCTTCGCGATCGGCGACATCAACACCTATCCCGGCAAGATCAAGCTGATCCTGTGCGGCTTCCACGAGGGCGCGCTGATGGCGCAGAAGGCGCACCGCTACGTGTATCCGGAGAAGCGGCTGGTGTTCCAGTACACGACGTCGTCGTCGAGCCTGCAGAAGAAGCTCGGCGTCAACTAATTTGTCGGCGGTATGGAACCTTCCGCCGCCGGACCAACTCAAATGTGAAGAAATGTTTCCTGCGCGTGCCGGTTTCACCGGCGCGCCAGACCTGTTATGGGGCTGGAACGATGCATGAAACGGCCGTACTGTGCGGCCATTCATTTTGTGACTTGGTCAAGGTGAGATGATGATGCGCAATGCGTTTCCCCGACTTCGGCTGGTGCCTGGTGTGACGAAGCTCGCGATCGGCGCGCTCGTCGTTGCCGGTGCTCTGCTGACGCGGCCTGCGCTCGCGGCTGAGCCGACCGCGGCCGGTCTGTGGCAGAAGGTCGAGGATGGCAGGCCCGTCGGCTGGTTTCTCTTCATCGACCACGACGGCGTGTTCGAGGGCGTGATCGCCAAGACGTTTCCGCGTCCCGGCGACAATCCGAACGAGGTCTGTTCGAAGTGCAGCGATGACCGCAAGAATGCGCCTGTGCTCGGCATCTCCTTCGTGCGCGACATGAAGCGCGAGGGCCTGAAATACGAAGGCGGCAACGTGCTCAATCCGCGCGACGGCAACATCTGGAAGGCCAATATGCGGGTCAGTCCTGACGGGCAGACGCTGATCCTGCACGGCTATCTCGGCATCTCGCTGTTTGGCAAGGACGAGACCTGGACCCGCCTGCCGGATAGCAACATGGCGCAGATCGATCCGGCCATCCTCGCCAAATATCTGCCCTCGCAGGCGACGACGGCAACCGGCCCCGCCACCAAGCAGGCGCCTCCGATGATGAAGAAGCCGGCTGCAGTCAAGTAGACTGCTTCCGAACTGCGACCGTCCTCGCTCCTGGCCGACAAGGGATCGCGATCTCGGACACCGCGTCGGCGAAGAGCTTGATCCAGATCAACCGCGTGGTCGAGGACAAGGTCTCCATGATCATCTGGGCGTTGCTTGCCGGTGATCGTGAGACCATTGGCCGCAGCGGTCGGAATTCGACGAGGGAGCGATGCTGATGCTGCGTTGGATCATCGCGGGGAGCGCGGCCATCTCCATGATCCCGATCGCCGCTGCTCAAACCTATGATTCCAATTATCCTGTCTGCCTACAAAGGTGGGAATGGGGTGGTAGCACCTATGTCGAATGCACCTATACGTCCTGGGACCAGTGTCGAAGGGCAGGCCGGGGCCTCGCGGCCATGTGCGTGAACAACCCATATTGGGCACAAGGACAATCAGGATCGCTTGGCGGTGGTCGGCGTCGATTTGCGCGCTGAGCGTTGGGACGTCGAGGCCGACACGTTCTTTCGAGGCGGCCCGGCTCTCCATCCGCTCCGAACTCACCGTGAGGCCCGCGATCTCGCCGCCCCACAGCCTTTGTTCCTGAGCGCCCGCTCACGGAGGGGCGTCCCGAAAGACGGTGTGCGGAGCGGAGCGGTTCAGGCCGTTCTTCCTCTGCGATCCCTACCCGAATGGCCGACTACTGCCTCACCACGCCCGCCGGCGGCAGCGGCTGGCTGGTGACGTTGGGCTCGGCCGCATCGAGGTTGAGCACTTGCGCCGCGGCCGGAAAGGCGGCGTCGGCCATCGCGGCATGGCCCTCCGCCGTCGGATGCACGGCGCCGCCATAGACCGCGGACAGCACGCCCCAGCTCGCATCGTGGATGTCGGAGGGCTGCATCGCCGCCGGCAGCCCTTGCGGATAGGTCATCGCCGAGAAGTAGCTGTCGTTGGCATCGCGGATCCAGCGCGCGCGCGGCAGATAGGGACGATACTCGCTGGCGCCGCGGCCGCACAGCAGCGGCTCGTTGGCGGCGCTGACGATGTTCGGATCGAAGCTGGCGCCGTCGGCCGAAAAGCATTCGCGGTCGAACGGCGGATCCTGCGTCGAGCGGGCGCAGAAGCCGTGATCGGCAAACGCGGCCTGATGCGCATCGACGAAGGTCATGCGGTCGGCCTGCGGATCGCGGCACAGGACTCCCGCGGTACATTGCGCCAGCCCGCGTAGCGACGGCAGGAACTCGTTCTCGACGAAGCCCGCGACCTTGGCGAGCCGCTGCGGATTGGCATTGAACGATGGGTGGATATCGAAACCGGCCGGACCACCGGGGCAGGGCGTGCCGGGGCCGCTCAGTGCCGGGTTGCCGTACGAAGTGTAGATGACGTGCGAGAGGTCGCCGACCAGCGGCTTCAGCGCCTCGCGTAGCTTGGCAAAACCCTGCGGCAGGTCGCGCGCCAGCTCGCTGCGCGATTCCTCGACCGAGCCGATCACGCCTGAGCGTTTGAACAGCGTGCGTTCGGTCGGCGTATCGACGATGACGTCGGCGACGAGACCGGAGAAGTTGATGTCGTTGGCGCCGATCGACAGCAGAATCAGATCGAGCTTGCGGTCTGGCTGGCGACGCTTGGCCGCGGTCAGCGCCTCGCGCAGCTCGCCGAGCTGGCCGTTGACGCTGCCGGCGCAGGTGGTCGCGGCGCGGCCCGGCGTGCATTCGCGCGCGCGCTGGCTGCCGAACAGGCCGTCGGCGATGGTGGCGCCGGTGCAGGCGAGCGGCAGGTAGGTGACCGCGACGTGCGGATAGCGCACCGCGAGCGCCAGCGCCGTGCGGGTCTGGTAGCTGTAGAGCGAGCGATGGCAGGCGGCGTTGAGCCAGACCGCGCTGTGCTTCTGCCAGTTCTGCAGCGTGTCCGGCGCCTCGCAGGCGCGGCCGCCTTTGAAGCCGGCCCGGCTCGGCCGATAATATTGCGCGGTCGGGCCGCCGAGATAGGAGCGGAAGCAGAAGCCGTCGTCGGCGAGCGCGATCGGGCGGTCGGGATTGCCCTCGCCGGAGGCGATGCTGTCGCCGAGGCCGGCGATCAGGACGTCGCGGACCTGGATTCCCGTCGACACCTGCTGCGTGCCTTCCGGGCTGGCGACATCGACGGATGCGACGGTCTGGCGGCCGTAGCGGACGCGCAGGTTGACCGGTTCGGCGCAGTCGAATGTCGAGGTCTGCGGCCCGTCGCCGTCGTCGAACGACCACGCGCAGGTGGCGCCGACCGGGACCGGGCCGGTCAGGCGCACCGTGACCGGATGGTCGATCGGCGTGAGATAGCTTTCCTTGACGTTGTCGCGCGTGCACGGCTCGTTGATGCGGCCGGCGAGGTCGATGCAGAGCCGGTTGACGACGTTCCGGGCCCAGCCGCGGCCGTCGCTCTGCACCGCCAACGCCTGCTCGGCGGCGAGGATGGAGCGGTCGCGCGTGCTCTCGGTATGCAGCAGGAAGTCGCGCTCCTCCCGGAAGAGACGGAAGCGGTTGCGCACCTCCCAGCTGATCTGCAGCGGCGCTGCGCCGAACTGCGCGGCCGCCTCGGTGGCGGCGAGAGGGGCGAGCAGGCCGGCCAGGACGCAGGCGGCGAGCAGCGGACGAAGGGGCATTCGGGTCATGCGCAAGGATTCACGTCAGCGATGGGGCGGAAATAAGAGGATCGCACGCGAGTTCAACCGGTCGAGGGTCGAACCGTCGCGTCATCCGCGAGACGATTGCTGCTCAGCGCTGGGAGTGGCGCTTGATGCGCTGGGGAACCGCGGCGGGCGCCGTGGCCGCGGCGCGCTTGGCGGCGACCTCGTCCTCGCAGGCTGAGTTCAGCCGGCGCCGCTCCTGCCACGGCTTCACGACGTTCAGCCAGAGTTCCCTGATGCCCATGATGGAGATCGCCGTCGCGAACGGGATCACGAAATACAGCACGCGGAAAACGAGCAGGGTGGCCAGCAACTGCTCGCGGCCGAACTGCGGCAGCGCCACGAGCATCGCGGCATCGAACACGCCGATGCTGCCGGGCGCGTGGCTGGCGAAGCCGAGCAGGGTGGCGAGGATGAACACCACCGACAGCGACAGGAAATCGATCGGCGGAGCGGCGGGGACGAGGAGGTACATCGCCAGCGCGCAGAAGCCGAGGTCGACCACTCCGATCAGGATCTGCACGAGCGTGAGCTGCGCCGAGGGCAGCACCACCTTCCAGCCGTTCTGGCCGAGCTGGCGCCGGTTCTTGCCGGCGGTCAGCCAGCCGAGATAGGCGAAGATCGCCCCGAGGATGCCGATCGCGATCAGCTGGTTCACCGCCGGGGGCAACTGGTCCATCGCGGTGGCGGCGGCCGGATGCAAGGTCATGCCGATGCCGAGTACGAACAGATTGCCGAGCCAGAAGGTCAGGCCTGACAGGAAGCAGATCTTGGCGACGTCGATCGCGGACAGGCCGTAGTCGGAGTAGATCCTGAACCGGATGGCGCCGCCGGTGAACACGGTGGCGCCGATGTTGTGGCCGATCGAATAGCTGGTGAAGGCGCTCATCGCCGCGATGCGATAGGGCACGTGTTTCTTGCCAATCGTTCGCAGTGCAAAATAGTCATAGAAGGTCAGCGTGCAGAACGCGCCGACCACACACAAGGCCGCGAGGGCGATGTGACCGGGCGGGATTTCGGTGAGCGCGGTCAGGATGACGCCGGCATCGACGCCCTTCAGCGTGCGCACGAGTGTCGTGATCGCGAAGGCGATGATCGCAAGGCTCGCTGCAATCCCCAGCCGCTTCCAGCCGATCCATTTCTTGAAGCCACGCCCAAGCGTGGTCAGCAGGCGCTGCATTCATCCTCCCGGCGGGGCGGTACTAGATCTTGGAAAAGAGGCGAAACCATTGATCGATAGGCGGGCAATTCGTGACAGCTTGTTCCTTATGCTAAAATGCGCGCCTTGTGCAGTCCTTGACACAGCTCAGCTCCGACCCATGCGGCGCAGGTCTGTCACACTCCGGTCACATAGCTGGTGGCCCGTCCGCCTCAATTCGGTCCAACTGGTCGCCCGCGCGGTTCACGAGAACCCTCGTCCCTGCGACCGGTTCGGCAGGGGCGGCACGCCGGAACAACCGCCGTAGCCGCCGGTTAGCGCACAGCGAACATGGCGACGATCGGTCAGGGGAGGGACCTGCCATGTTCCGAACCGAGAGGACGTGAAACAAATGGGACTGTTCACCAAGGACATCAAGACGATGAACGATCTGTTCGTTCATCAGCTGCAGGACATCTATTACGCCGAGAACCAGCTCGTCAAAGCGCTGCCGAAGATGGCGGACAAGGCGACGGATCAGAAGCTCAAGCATGGCTTTCTGACCCATCTCGATGAGACGAAGACGCATGTGACGCGTCTCGAACAGGTGTTCAAGATGCACGGCATCGCGGCCAAGGCGGTCGACTGTCCGGCGATCGACGGCATCATCGAGGAGGCCGACGAGGTCGCCGGCGAGGTCGACGACAAGGCGGTGCTGGACGCAGCGCTGATCAACGCCGCCCAGGCGGCCGAGCACTACGAGATCACCCGCTATGGCAGCCTGATCGCCTGGGCCAAGCAACTCGGCCGCAGCGACTGTGCCGCCGTCCTGCAGAAGACGCTCGACGAGGAGAAGGCGACCGACATGAAGCTGACCAAGCTCGCCGAGACCAGCGTCAATCTGCGCGCCGCGAGCTGATCGCGTCACCTGCCGATGAGACAAAACGCCGCGCGGACATCCCGCGCGGCGTCGTCGCATCCGGATGCCACGCGTCAGCTCTTACGCAACGCGAAATTGGCGCCGCAGAACGCCATCAGGGCGCCGAGGCAGAGCGCGGCGAGGCCGGCCAGCACACCCGAGGCCGACGGCACCGGGCTCGGGCCGGAGATCGCCTGGCCGATGCCGGCCAGCATCAGCACGCCGACCACGACCAGGAAGTTGCGCATCCGCTGCGGGATCTCGCCCGATACCGCGCTGTGCATGATGTTGGCGATGAAATAGCCCGAGGAGAAGCCGACGGTGGCGATCAGCCACCAGGCGATCGCCGATCCCGCCGGCATGAAGGCGCCGCTCTCGGTCTGCCACAGGCCGCCGAGATCGAGGCCGTAGCGGGCGC
The DNA here is from genome assembly GCF_051168395.1 of Bradyrhizobium sp. HKCCYLRH1030. Classification (NCBI taxonomy): domain Bacteria; kingdom Pseudomonadati; phylum Pseudomonadota; class Alphaproteobacteria; order Hyphomicrobiales; family Nitrobacteraceae; genus Bradyrhizobium; species Bradyrhizobium sp. HKCCYLRH1030. Next base: position 341,433 of record NZ_JBNPUY010000003.1, read on the forward strand.
CGAGCATGTGCACCGCCAGCGCCAGCAGCACGCCGGCGGCCATCGCCCCGGCCAGGATCAGGTGGCGCGGAAAATAGATCGTTTCGCTCATGCTCCGTTTGTAGGATAAGGCGCGCGCCACACGCAACAGGACCGATCCATTTCCCAGGACATCACCACAGAAGGCCATGACGCGATCCGCTACGCCTACAAGGCGTCGTTGATCGGGGCCGCGCAGCAGTTCGAGCTCACGGGGCAGGGCCTGTCGTGGCGGTTCGCCGGCCGCACCGGCCTGTGGCCGTATGCCGACATCGCCGCGATCCGGCTGTCCTACCGGCCGGTGTCGATGCAGGCGAAGCGTTTTCGGGCCGACATCACCCATCGCGATGGCCGCAGGCTGAGCATCATCTCGACTTCCTGGCAGACGGCGGCGCTGATGGCGCCGCAGAGCGAGGCCTATCGTGCTTTCGTCCTCGGCCTGCATGCGCGGCTCACCTCGAGCGGCAGCAACGCGCGGCTGACCGCGGGCCTCGGCCGCTTCACCTACGGCGCGGCGCTCGCCGCGGTTGCGCTGTTCGCCGTGGCGATGGCCGGGCTTCTGGTGCGCGCGTTCGTCATCGCCGAATGGTCGGGCGCGTTGTTCCTGATCGGCTTCGCCGCGCTGTTCGCCTGGTATGTCGGCGGCTTCATCACCCGCAACAGGCCGCGCAGCTACACGTTCACGGAGATTCCGGCCGCGCTGCTGCCGTGATCACGCAACCTCATCACCGGTCACCGAATGTGATCATGCAGATTTCGCGCGCCATGCCAGACTGAGCGAGTCGCTTTCGGAGAGGACCGATGCAGGATCGCGCGCTGCGCAGACCGGATGACGCCGAGATCGCCGCGGTCAACGCGCGGCATTTCGCCGATACGCCGCTGCGGCCGGCCGATCTCCTGTTCGTGTTCGGGACCCGCGTCGACGAGGAGCTGCGTGCCGAGACGGCGGTGAAGCTGTGGCAGCAGGGCTACTTCCGCCACGCCATGGTCAGCGGCGGAATCACGCCGGGCGCTGATCTCTCGGAGTGTACGCTGATCAAGGCCGCCATGGTGAGGCGCGGCATTCCGGCCGAGCGCATCCTTGAAGAGCACCACGCCAAGAATACCGGCGAGAACGTCGCGCTCGCGCTGCCGGTGATCGACGCCGCGCTCGGCCTCGCCAATGTCGGCAGCGTGATCTGCCTCGGCAACAGCTGGACCGCGCGGCGCTACGCGATGACCCTGCAGCGATACTGGCCCGAGGTGGAGAAGATGCTGCTCACGGTCGACGGCTTCGGCATCCCGCGCCATCTCTGGCACACCCATCCCGAATTCCGCCGTCGCGTGCTCAGCGAATGGGACAAGATCGCGCCGTACAAGGCGAAGGGCTTCATCGCGGAGTGGCCGTGACGGGGGCATTGCCCGAAAAGGCTACGCGCACCCTCATTATCGTTGGCCTGGTCACGTCGGCCCGCGGTTCGCTCTGCTCTCCATGAGCGGCTGAATTCGCGGCGGACACTCACCCGTGCGGTCCTGCGCTTGGGCAGAGGCGGCCATCGACCAACAGACAATCAACGCCAACTCCATCGAGAATGACCCCAGAGGGAATAGAGGTCCAGACGACTTGCCGCCTACACTAAAGCCAAGGTCGATGCGGTCCTTCTCCATGCGGATCGAACGATGGACTAGCAATTAGTAAGAAATAAAGCAAAGTCGCCTGCGGAAGTGTTCTTATTGAAGTAGCAATTGGCAAAACCTGTTTCCTGTGTCTAGGCCGCCAAAAGTATCCAAGAACAAGAATTGCCCGGAAGGATTGATTTCCAAGAAGTATATTCGGCCATCCGGTGTTTCTCTCAAATCAACGGAGCCGCTATTCAATCCCAGGGTTCTTCTCAGAAGCGTAATCTGATTGCATAGTTCATTTGGTAAAGTCGTTTTGATTACCTGATAATCTTGATCGAGGCGCCAATCATAGTGAGCTTTGGGATTTCGAATCTTAATTTCCGCAGCGAAGATATCATCTTCTATGATCGTTACTCTAAATTCGCGGCCCCTGGCTAAGTACTCCTGGAAAATAACTGGAGCATATTGAAGTCGCCATAAATCGCTCATGTCTGCGTCCGTGAGCGGTCGGGTGTCTGTCATCATCAGCGTGGTTCCGCCGAACGTCTTGTAAATGACCTGATCATGTTTGGCTCGGAATGCGGTCGCCTCTTTCGGCGAATTTGTTATTAATGTGTTGGGAACGAGTAGCCCACATTCTTGCGCGACCTGAAGTTGATAAGGTTTGTAGCAAGCGATGATCTCTGCCTGTGGCGAGTTGTATATGGGGATTCTGCTTGCATGAATTGCTCCCCAAAGTGCCTCGCGGCTCTCGCGGGCAGCAAAGCGATACTCCTCAGTCTCTACAACATCCTTGGATGGTTGAGGGGGACTCGCCCGACGCCACCAAATGGAATGATAGTGACGCAACTGCTTGTCATTCAAAGAGATGAGGTTTTGTTCTGAACTATCATGCACAAGTGCAAATGAGCCCGGAAAGCTTCCAGTATCTAAAATGTCAGCTACGGCATTGTGCCGCTTTAATAAGGACTGGATTGCTACAGCGTGCAGGTCGTCCTCGAAAGACAGAATCAGAACTTTTTTCATTTTGCTAATCACGGGGGCCGCCTAGAGTGGAATATCGATTACGCCGCCGGTGCCACCATCATTATGAATATCGTCTGTAATGGTGGGCGTGTCGGGATCGCCATCGCTTTCTTGGTCTGAAGCGCAATCGTCGACCACACCATTGTGCATCGTCTCGGTCCCGACAAGAGTCGAGCCGCCCGTATGAAGAGTGCTAGTGGTATCGGTGCCAGTCACACTCTTCTTCAATTTGTCCAGATCAACTCCGAGACTTTTTGCCCATTTCTCCTCGAGCATTTGTTTTATCGCGATAGTCTCGCTCGGCTCCTGCAATTCGTGTGCTCTGCTAGGACGGGTAAGAGCAAACAAGACAAGGTGCTTTTCAGTCATTTTCCTCTCCGTGTCCTGAACGTGGACGAGAACTGACAGGATCGTCGGCGAACAATTTCATCATCAACGTGTGATCAAACTAGCCGAGAATATCATGATGTTGCAATTTAAGATAGAGTCGACGCGCGGGGTTCATGCTGTCGCCGAAATTCTGCGTAGCGCGGCTTCGTCCAATTTGGCTCATTGCGGCGTTTGCTGCGGCTTCACGAATACGATCGCTATCGGAGATAGAGCCGACATCGACGAAGGGCCACGACCACGCGCCTTTTCCCGGATTTCAGCCTTCGTCCTGAGGGACCCCCGGAGGCGGGCGTCTCGAACTCCGGATGCGATCCGCCCGCGCCTCACGGCCTCACCACCAGCACCGAGCACTTCGCATAGCGCACCACGTGCCCCGCGTTGCTGCCGAGGAAGTAGGTGCGCATCGCCGGGCGGTGCGAGGTCATCACGATCAGGTCGGCGTTGACCTTGGCCGCCTCCTCGAGGATCTCGTGATAGATGCCGCCCTGGCGTACCGTGTAACTGATGCGCTCGGCCGGGATGCCGGATTCGCGCGCCACGATCGACAGCGCTTCCTCGGCGGTCTCGCGCTGCTGCGCATCGAAATCGGCCGGGACGTATTCGGCGAGCATCACCGGCGTCATCGGCATCACGTTGAGCAGATGCACGGTGCCGCTCCAGGTCTGCGCCAGCGTGGCCGCGGTGGCGATGGCCGGCTTGGCGAGGTCGGTGTCAGCCAGATCGATCGGCACCAGAATCGAGTTGAACATCGAAGGTCCTCCTCTGTCCGCCGGCATTACGCGCCGGACCCGACCTGCCTGTCAATCGACCGAGCCGTGCTTGAGCAGCTTGGGCGTGACGAACCTCAGGAGATGGCCGCGGGTGAAGCTGATGTCGCCCCAATCGTCGGTGTCGAAATCGAGCACCGCGAGTCCCGCGGTCGGCATGTTGCGCATCAGCTCGTGGCGGGCCTCGGAATCGCCCTCGCCGGTCAGTGCCAGCGCCAGCTCGTGCATGCCGGGATTGTGCCCGACGAGCAGGAGCTGCTTCGGATCACGCGCTGCCGCGAGGCGGATGTGATGCAGCATCTGCATCGGCTCGGCGCCGTAGAGCTCGGGAACGGTCTCGACCTGCGGGGGCGGGACGCGGTCCTTCATCGCCGCAAGCGCGAGATCCCAGGTCTGCTGCGCCCGAACCGCGGTCGAGACCAGCACCAGCTCCGGCACCGGCGGGTGGCTGGCGATGAAATCGCCGATCATGGCGGCATCCTGGTGCCCGCGCTCGTCGAGACGGCGGTCCTGGTCGCGGCCGGTCGGCGCGTCAGTCTCGGTCTTGGCGTGGCGCAGCAGCATCAATCGGCGCATGGAATTCCGTCTCGAATCGTTCAGGCTGGGTCAGCCTGTACCACGTCTCTTTATCGCCATTAAAAGCGTCATGACGTCCGGCGCAGGGTTCGCTAAGAAAACGCCATGAACGAGACTTCCACAAGCATGAACGATGACGCGGATGCCGCAGGTGCACACGGCCGCACCAGGCTGAATTTCGACCTCGATGTCGACGTCTGCGTCGTCGGGGCGGGATTGGCCGGCTTGACGGTGGCGTTGTGCGCGGCCCGGCAGGGGGCGAGCGTCGCGGTGCTGGAAGGCCGCCAGGTCGGATGGAACGCATCCGGTCACATGATCGGCACGGTCATGCCCGGGTTCGACCTGCCGCTGCCGGATCTGATCGAGCGCGTCGGGCTCGCGCATGCCCGGGCGCTATGGGCGTTGTCCTGGTCCGGTGCCGAGTTCATCCGCGCCCAGGCCACCGCGGCGATGCCGGGCATCGGGCTCAGCGAAGGCGCGCTCGAAGTCTCCAATGTCGACGCCGGCGACGCCTTGATCCGCCGCCTCCAGATGCTGCATGAGGACTTCGACACCGAGGTCGAGGGCTGGCAGGTCGAGCGCGTCAGGACCGAGCTCAAGACCGACCGCTACTTCCATGGCGTCCATTACCCCAAGGCGTTCCAGCTCGACGGCCGCAGGTACGTTCACGCGCTGGCGCGGCTCGCGCACCGGGCCGGGGCAAGGATCTTCGAGGACACGCCGGTGGTCAGCATCGACGCGTCGGGCGTGCGCAAGCGCATCGTGACGCCGTCGGCGCGGATGCGCGCCTCGCACATCGTGCTCGCCGGCAACATCCATCTCGGCGCGCCGCTGCAGAAGCTGTCCGATACGCTGTTGCCGGTGTGGCGCTACGGCGGCGTCACCGCGCCGCTCGGCGAGCGGCTGGCTGATGCGATCGCCTTCCGGGGCTCGGTCAGCGACACCGACGGCATCGATCATTTCCGCGTCGTCGACGGCGACCGGCTGATGTGGGCGAGCCCGGAGACGACCTGGGACGCCCGGCCCAGCGGATTTGCCGCGGCGCTGCAGCGCCGGATCCGCACGGTGTTCCCGCAACTCGGCCGCGTCGAGATCGCCGAGACCTTCGGCGGCGTCACCGGCCAGACCGTGCACGGCATGCCGCAGATCGGCCAGCTCCGCAAAGGCCTGTGGGTTGCGAGCGGCTTCGGCCGGCAGGGGCTCAACACCTCGGCGATGGCCGGGCAGTTGATCGCGCAGGCGATCCTCGCCGGCGACGACCGCTGGAAGCTGTTCTCGCCGTTCGAATTGGTCTGGGCCGGCGGCGTCAGCGGCCGGGTCGCCGGCCATGTCGTCAATCTCTGGATCCGCGGCCGCGCCGCCGCGGCCGGGACGCTGGCGCGGCACCGCGAGCGCGTCCGCGCGCAGGAGCGTGTGCGCGAGATCAGGGCGGCCGAAGCGCGGCGCCGGGCGGCCGAACGGCCCGGCTCGCGGCTGCCGCTGCGGCCACAGCCGTCCGATTTGAACCGCCGTCCCGACGCCGGGGAGGGCTGACACCTCGCAAGAAAGTGAGCCGTCGCGCCCGCGCCCGACGTAACTTCGCGGGATCCCGTCCGTAGATCCGGTAACCCATCGCCGCACGGAGACGTCCATGATCGACCGCCGCATGATGTTCACCACCGCCGCCGGACTGTTCGGCTTCGCCGCCCTGCGCTGCCTCGGCGGTTCCGCGCCGGCCCGCGCCGCCGAGAAGTTCGAGATCGAGAAGACCGAGGCCGAGTGGCGCGCGCAATTGACGCCGCAGCAATACGAGATCCTGCGCGAGGAGGGCACCGAGCGGCCCTGGACCAGCCCGCTGCTGAAGGAGCATCGCAAGGGCACCTTCGCCTGCGCCGGCTGCGACCTGCCGCTGTTCTCCTCCGACACCAAGTTCGACAGCGGCACCGGCTGGCCGAGCTTCTTCAAGCCGCTCGACAATGCCGTGGCGACCCGCCAGGACAAGACCTACGGCATGGTCCGCACCGAGGTGCATTGCCGCCGCTGCGGCGGCCATCTCGGCCACGTGTTCGACGACGGCCCCAAGCCGACCGGCCTGCGCTACTGCATGGACGGGCTCTCGCTCACGTTCCACCCGGCAAATCCGTCGTCGACCTGACAGGAATTTGCGCCCGGATATTCCGGCTCGTCCGTTCAAGGCTCGATGGGGGTCTTCAGGACGCGCCGGTAGCCGTGACGAGCGGCCGCGCCGGAGCGCGATTTGGCGCGTCCGGCCCGGCAAGAACTGCCGGCTCGGCAATTGTTCACCAGTTTTGACGCCGGTTTTTTTACGTTGTTGTTTTACAACGCGCTGATTTCAAAGCATTTTCTCATCTGGCACAGCGATTGCGACAGCTCTCCACGAAACGCGGTGCGGGCCGACCCGCCACCGGCATCACAGTGGAGAGATTGGTATGGGTATCTTCGACGCGATGAACACTTCGGTGAGCGGTCTGTCCGCTCAATCATTCGCGCTGCAGAATATTTCCGGTAACATCGCGAACGCGTCGACCGTCGGCTACAAGGGCATCGGCACCAGCTTCGAAGACCTCATTCCCAACGCGACCAACCCGACGCGCCAGAACGCCGGCGGCGTCACCGCCTTCGCCAAGGCCACCATCACCACCCAGGGCACCGTCTCGACGTCCTCGGTCGCCACCAACATGGCGATCAACGGCGACGGCTTCTTCAACGTGCAGAAGGCCTCCTCGGTCGTCGACAACGTGCCGGTCTTCACCGGCGTCACCAACTACACCCGCCGCGGCGACTTCCAGCTCAACGCCAACGGCAACCTGATCAACGGCGCCGGCTATTACCTGATGGGCGTCGCGGTCGATCCGAAGACCGGCAACGCCACCGGCAACGTGCCGACCGTGCTGCAATTCGCCAACAATTTCGTGCCGGCGCAGGCGACCACCGCAATCCAGTACGCCGCCAACCTGCCGACGCAGCCGAAGACCGCCGCGAGCGGCAACGCTGCGACCGGCACGCTGGTCGCGGCCGGCGGCCTCAACTCGGCCGACCTCTCCAACGTGCCGCTGCCGGTCGGCACCAATTTCTACGCCGACTCCACCGTCACCGGCGCCACCGCCGTGAACAAGGTGCCGGCGCAGATCACGACCTCGACATTGTTGAGCGGCGCCAGCGGCGACTCGATCTCGAGCAATTTCACCACCGGCGACACCATCACCATGACAGGCAGCGCCGGCGACGTCGTCACCTTCACCTTCGTCGCCTCCGGCGCCTCGGGTACCCAGATCAATGTCGGCGACTCCGTCGGCACGCTGCTGGCGAAGATCGCGGCCGTCACCGGCGTGCAGCCGACCATCACCGCCGGCAAGATCACGCTGCATTCCGGCAGCGGCGAGGACTGGAACTTGAGCAGTGCCTCGCCGGGTTTCACCGCGCTCGGCCTCACGTCACCCGTGGCGCTGACGCGCACGGCGAGTCCCGGCACCGGCATCGTGATCGGCAACGATCTCACCAACTTCAACAACGAGACGATCTCGGGCGGCGCGGTCACGGCCTACAACTCGTCGGGCACGCCGGTGAACGTGCAGCTGCGCTGGGGCAAGGTCGACAGCTCGACGCTCGGCACGGGCCACAAGGACACCTGGAACCTGTTCTACCAGACCAACTCCAGCGCCACTGGCTCGACCGTGGCCTGGCAGAACGTCGGCACCAATTTCACGTTCGCCTCCGACGGCTCGCTGGTGTCGCCGACGACCTCCAACATCTCCATTCCCAACGTCGTGGTCGACGGCACCACGCTCGGCACCGTCAGCCTCAACATCTCCTCGGGCGCGCTGACGCAATATGCGAGCACGATCGGCTCGGCGACGATCAACCAGATCAATCAGAACGGCTTCGCCGCCGGCCAGCTGCAGTCGGTCGCCGTCAACAACAGCGGCGTCGTCACCGGCACCTTCTCCAACGGCCAGACCATCAACCTGGCGCAGGTCACGCTGTCGCATTTCAACGGCACCAACTACCTGAAGGCGCTCGACGGCGGCGCCTACGAGGCGACCGACCAGTCCGGCCAGGCCATCATCGGCGCGACCGGCAAGATCTCGGGCGGCTCGCTGGAAGGCTCCAACACCGACATCGCCGACGAGTTCACCAAGCTGATCGTGACCCAGCAGGCCTATTCGGCCAACACCAAGGTGATCACGACGGCCAATTCGATGGTGCAGGATCTTCTGAACGTGCTGCGCTGATCGCGCTGAGACGTGGCAGTTGAGTTGACATAAGGCTACCGAACATGGGTTTGAGTTCTGCCCTCGCCACCGCGATGTCCGGCCTGCGCTCGACGCAGGCCGCGCTCTCGATCATCTCATCGAACGTCGCCAACGCGAACACGCCCGGCTACGTCGCGCAGAACCCGAACCAGATCGAGGTCGCCAGCGGCGGCTTCGGCTCGACGGTGACGACGACGGGCGTCAACCGTCAGCTCGACTTGTTCGTCCAGAACCAGCTCCGCACCGAGACCTCGGGTGGGACCTATGCCAATCAGATGGCCAACATCCTGAGCCAGCTGCAGACCGTGTACGGTACGCCCGGCGGCAGCGGCACGCTCGAGACGGCGCTGAACAATTTCACCACGGCGCTGCAGTCGCTGTCGAACAATCCGAGCAACCAGTCGGCGCAGTCGGTGGCGCTGTCGGCGGCGCAGGGCGTGGCGCTGCAGCTCAACGCGACCACCAAGGGCATCCAGACCCTGCGCACCAATGTCGAGCAGGACATCGGCAATTCGGTCACGCAGGCCAACGCGGCGATCAAGCAGATCGCGACGCTCAACACGCAGCTGCAGGGCCTCGACAGCTCCGACCCGCTGGCGGCGACCCTGCAGGACCAGCGCGACAACGCGATCAACACGCTTGCCAAATATGTCGACATCCGCGTCGTGTCCGACCCGACCAACGGCACGAGCATATTCACCAATTCGGGCATCCAGCTGGTCGGCGCGGGCCTCAGCTCCGAGTTCACCTTCTCGTCGCCGGGGACGCTCGACGCCACCTCGCTCTACAACAGCGATCCGACCAAGACCGGCGTCGGGCAGCTCAACATCAAGCTGTCGAACGGCGTGTCGCTCGACGTCGTGTCGAACAATCTCCTGAACTCGGGTCAGATCGCGGCCGACCTCAAGCTGCGCGACCAGACCCTGGTGCAGGCGCAGACCCAGGTCGACCAGCTCGCGGCGACGATGGCCTCGGCGCTGTCCGACAAGACCACGGCGGGTACCGCGGTGGCGGGACCTCCGGCCGGCTTCGACGTCTCGACCAGCGGGCTGCTGGCGGGCAACACCATCAACCTGACCTACACGGATTCGAGCAACGTCCAGCGCCAGGTCAAGATCGTCAACGTCAACGATCCCGCGGCGCTGCCGCTGAAGAACGCCTCCGGCGCCAACCCGTCCTATGTCGGCGTCGACTTCTCGCTCGGCATGGCCTCGGTGGTGTCGCAGCTCAACAGCGCGCTCGGTGGCGCGCATCTGCAGTTTTCCAATCCCTCCGGCACCACGCTGCGGATCACCGATGACGGCACCAGCCAGGCGGCGGTCAAGGCGGCCTCGGCCACCACCACGGTGCAGACGCTCGCCAGCGGCAACGCCCAACTGCCGGTTTTCACTGACGGCGGCGCGCTCTACACCGGCGCAATCACCTCGACCGGCTCGCAGATGACGGGGCTCGCGGGAAGGCTCAACGTCAACCCGGCATTGCTGAACGATCCGACCAAGCTGTCGACCTACTCGACCTCGCCGCAGACCGCGGCCGGCGACGCGACGCGACCGGACTTCCTGTTCGCGCAGCTCACCTCGGCGACCTTCAGCTACTCGCCAACCACCGGCCTCGGCTCGGCGGCGCAGCCATTCCAGGGCACGGTGTCCGGCTATCTGCAGCAGTTCGTCAGCCAGCAGGGCAGTGCCTCGACGCTGGCGACCCAGCTCAGCCAGGGCCAGGCCGTCGTGGTCAGCACGCTGAAGGAGAAGTTCCAGGGCACGGCGGGGGTCAACATGGACAGCGAGATGTCCAACCTGATCCAGGTCCAGAACACCTATGCGGCCAACGCCCATATCATGTCGGTCGTGCAAAGCATGATGCAGAGCCTGCTCCAGGCATTTTAGTGAGGCGCGTGTAAGATGTCGATCAGCAGTGTCAACTACGGAAATTCTCTGCTCGGCCTGTCCGTGCGGAACATCTCGAACCAGCTCGCGGACCTTTCCACGCAGCTCTCGAGCGGCGTCAAGGCGAACAACTACGCCGGCATGGGCCCCGACGAGGGCTTCGCGATCGCGGCGCGGGCGCAGCTCTCGAACATCTCGGCCTTCACGCTGACGATGACCCACGTCAATACCGTGATCGGCGCGGTCAATACCTCGCTGCAGTCGCTGTCCAAGATTCATGACCAGGTCCAGAGTGGCGCCTCGGCGACGCCGCAGAACCTGACCAGCACCGGCCAGACCACGGGACAATTGACGGCGCTGTCCAACCTGTCGGCCATCACCGGCATCCTCAACACCCAGGTCGGCGATCGCTACATCTTCTCCGGCAGCGCCACCGACCGGCCGGCGATCGCATCGGCCGACGACATCCTGAACGGCACCACGACGCAGGCCGGCCTGAAGCAGGTCATCGCCGAGCGGCAGCAGGCCGATCTCGGGCTCAACGGTCTCGGGCGTCTGAACCTGTCGGCGTCGGCCACGATGCCGATCACGCTGGCGGAGGACGTCGCCGGCTCTCCGTTCGGCTTCAAGCTGAGCGGCGTCACCTCGTCGCTGACCAATGCCACGGTGACCGGACCGTCCGGCTCGCCCGCGGGCATCTCGGTCGATCTCACCGCCGGCAATCCGAATGCGGGCGACCAGATCAGCTTCACCTTCAAGCTGCCCGACGGCACCTCGGAATCGATCAAGCTGACGGCGTCCACCACGACGCCGGCGCCGACCAATACGTTCGCCATCGGCGCGACGCCGGCGGCCACCTCCGCCAATCTCAATGCGGCGCTCAACACGGCGCTGTCGACGCTGGCCAATACCTCGCTGACCGCCGCCTCGGCGGTCGTCGCCGGTGACAACTTCTTCAACACGGCGAGCGCCGTGTCGGGAACGGTGGTCAACAACAAGCTCGCAACGCCGGCGCCGATCACGGGAGCGACGCTGCTGTCGGGCGGGGCGGGCTCCGACTCGATCGCGACCAGCTTTGCGACCGGCGACACCATCACCGTCAACGGGCAGACGCTGACCTTCGTCGCCTCCGGCGCCAGCGGCAACAACCAGATCAATGTCGGCGACAGCGTGCAGACGCTGCTGTCGAAGATCGATACGCTCAGCGGCACGTCGACGCCGTCGACGGTCAGCGGCGGCGTGATCACCTTGCGCACCAACGACGCCGCCGGCTTCTCGGTGTCGAGCTCGAACGCGGGTGCGTTCGGGGCGCTCGGCTTCTCCGGCACCGTGACGGCGCCGACACCGCCGTTGCGCGTCTCCGGCTCGCCGCTGGGATCGGCGACCAGCCTCGTCAACGGTTCGGCCAACACCGTCGCCTGGTACACCGGCAACAGCGGTCCCGGCTCGGCGCGGTCGAGCGCGAGCATCCGGATCGACACGGCGCAGAGCATTCAGTTCGGCGTCCAGGGCAACGAGTTCGCGATCCGCAACCTCGTGCAGCAGACCGCGGTCTATGCCGCCGTCAACACGCCGCCAGCGGGAGCAAATGCTCCGCAGCAGATCGGTGCGCTCAGCCAGCGCATCGCCGCCAACCTGACGCCGCAGCTCGGCCAGCAGGCGATCTCGGATATCCAGACCGAGTTCGCCAACGCCCAGACCACGATGAAGGACGCCACGGCGCGCCAGACCCAGGCCAAGGCGGCGATGCAGGCCATGGTCGACCAGACCGAGGGCATCTCGCAGCAGGAGGTGGCGAGCCAGATCCTGCAGCTGCAGACCAACCTCCAGGCGTCCTACCAGACGACGGCGATGCTGGCCCAGCTGACGCTGGTGAAATATCTGTAGCGCCCCGGGGGCGGCGGTTAGGTTTTCGTTAACCACGTCTCTTTAGCTTTTGTTCAGATCTGGGGCGAGAGCCTCTTTGTCTGGAGGCGGACGTGAGTGACGGAACCGACGAGCGCATTCATCTGGTGGTCGCGACACCATGCTTCGGCGGCCAGGTGTCGAGCATCTATGCGAGCTCGATCTTCGCCCTGCAGCGCGAGTTGCGCGCCGCGTCCAACGTCGACCTCACCGTCCACATGCGCGACGGCGATGCGCTGATCACCCGTGCCAGGGCCAATCTCGTCACCCTGTTCCTCAACGATCCCTCGGCCACGCATCTGCTCTTCGTCGATGCCGACATCGGCTTCACGCCGAAGCAGGTGTTCCGGCTGATCGCGTCCGGCGGCGACATGGTCGCCGGCGTCTATCCGGTCAAGAAGGTCAACTGGAACAAGGCGCGCCGCGCCATCAATTCCAACCGCATGGACGTGCCGGCGGCATCGCTCGACTACGTGCTGGAGATCGACAATCCGGACCACGTTGCGGTGGTCAACGGCTTCACCCGCGTGCGCTATGCCGGCACCGGCTTCCTGATGGTCCGCCGCCGCGTCATCGAGACGATGATCGCGCATCCGGCCTACGCCCCGCTGCAGTTCTTCCGCGAGCATTCGCAGGATGCGCTGGCCGGCAGTCCGAACCGCTTCGCGCTGTTCGAATGCATGATCGACCCGGCGACCGGGACCTATCTCAGCGAGGATTTCGCGTTCTGCAAGCGATGGACCGATCTCGGCGGCGAGATCTGGGCCGATCTCGACAGCCGGCTCGATCACGTCGGTCCGTCCGTGTTTCACGGCAATGTCGCCTCGCAATTCGCGTCGGCGGTGGCGGTTCCCACCGCCGCCGCGGCCGACGCAGCCTGACGATCCGCGCGATGACCCCGGCGGTAACCCGGTCGCAGATATTCCAGTCATCCCGGATCGACCGGCGCGAGCAGGGCGCCGCGACCGGACTGCGCGATCTCTTTGCCTTGCTCGGCGATCTCCTGATCGATGGCGGCGATACCCGCCTGGCGCTCGATCGCCCCTGGGGCCGCAACGTCTATGGCTGCGGTCCGTCGCCCGAACCCGATGTGCTGTGCTTCGCATCGAGCACGGCTTCGCCGATTTCAGAACGCGCCTATGCGCGCGTCGAGCTGGCGCGCGAGCAGCTGATGCATGCGGCGATCTCGCTCGGCCTCGACGCCGCGCTCGACCGGCGCACCGAGGAGATGCGCTGCGAATTGCGCGGATATCTCGGCCTTGCCGACGAGATCGACATCGTCTTCTCGCCGTCCGGCACCGACTCGCAACTGCATGCGCTGGCGCTGGTGCGGGCGGTGCTGGGCGAGGCCGTCACGAGCATCGTCGTCGGCAGCGACCAGACCGGAAGCGGCACCGCCGCGAGCGCCCGGGGACACCATTTCAGCACGCGGACTGCGAACGGTCTGGCGGTGCGGACGAACACGCCGATCGAGGGGCTCTCGGGCGACGCCGTGTCGCTGCCGCTGCTCGACGGCGCATCGATGCAGCCGCGCGTTGATATCGATGCCGAGGTGCTCGACAGCGTCGAGGCGCTGGTGCGAAGGGGCCGTGGCGTCCTGCTGCAGGTCATGGATTCCTCCAAGCTCGGCTGGCGCGCGCCGGACATGGCCTGCCTGGACGAGGTGGCGCGGCGCTGGCCGGGGCGCGTGCAGGTTGTCGTCGATGCCTGCCAGATGCGGCTCGGCGCGGCGCGGCTGCGCGATCATCTCGAACGCGGCCATCTGGTGCTCGTCACGGGCTCGAAGTTCTTCGGCGGCCCCGCCTTCAGCGGCGCGCTGCTGGTGCCCGCGGCCGCATCGGCTGCGCTGCGCCGCGGACATCCGATCGCGCCCGGCCTGTTCGACTATGTCAATCGCAGCGATTGGCCGCTCGCCTGGACGGATCTGCGCGCGCGCACGGCGCCGCGCGCCAATATCGGCCAATGGCTGCGCTGGGAGGCCGCGCTGGAGGAGATCGCCGCGTATCACGCCGTGCCCGAGACGTTCCGCCGGATGGCGATCCGGCAGCTCGGCGAGGCCATCGAAAGCCTGCTGATGCTGTCGCCGGTGCTGCGTCCGATCGCCGCCCGCGCGCCTGCGCCGGATGGGAGCGATGGCGAGTTCGGCTTTCCCACCATCTTCCCGTTCGCGCTCCAGCGTGACGGCGGCCCGCTCGGCCTCGGTGAGACGCAGGCGGTGTATCGCGCGCTGCAGCGCGATCTCGGCAGCCGCTTCACTGGACGCGCAGCCGAGATTGCCGCGCGCCAGTGCCTGATCGGCCAGCCGGTGCGGATCGAACGCGCGGGCGAGGCGCAGTCGGCCGCGCTGCGGCTGTGCATCGGCGCGCGCCAGGTGACAGACGCATGGTGCGACGACGTCACCGCGGCCCGGGTCAATCTCGAATCCGACATCGACCGCGTCGCCGACATCGTTGCCAAAACAGAGCTGCTCGTATCGGATCTGAGCAGCCAGGATCTCAGGGACATCTGCAATGCCGACTGATTTGCTCGCGCTGGCCGACGCCACCGACGCAGGATGTGCCGACCGGATCGGCATGGCCAAGCTCGCCAAGGCCGCCTTCGACGGCCAGGACCTGAAACCGATGTGGGCCGCCTTGCTCGCCAAGCTGCTCGACGGCCGCGCGGAGCCGGGCGAGGGGCTCGATCTCGCGCTGATCGCGCAGCTCATCGGCGAGAAATCGTCCGGGCTCGCGATCCAGCACGACGTTCTGCAGTCGCAGCAGCTCTACCGCGTTGCCTGCAACAGCGCGACGCCGCGGCTGCGCGTGCTCGCGCTCGCGGCGGCCACCGACATGGGCAGCAACACGCCGATCGAATTCCTGCTCGAGGACACCGACTTCGAGCTGCTGCTGCTCTATGTCGTTCCGGGCGCGGACCTGCTGGCGCCTTTGCCCGCTCATGACGTCGCCATCGTCATCGCGTCCGATTCCGAGGATTGTCAGCACGCGCTGCGCGAGATCGATGCCGTCGCGGCGCGCTGGCCGCGTCCGCTGCTGAATCCGCCGGAGCGGATCTGGCATCTCGATCGCGACAAGCTGCATGCGCGGCTCGCCGGCATCGACGGGCTCACCATTCCGGCGACCATTCCCGTCGACCGCGAGCGCCTGATCGGGATCGCCGACGAGCGCGAATGGATCACGGACGTCGACCACTCGCTCGCCTTCCCGGTCATCGTGCGGCCGCGCGGCTCGCATGCCGGCGTCGGCCTGGAGAAGGTCGACGAGCCGCTCGAGCTGTCGCTCTATCTCGACGAGCGCAGCGAGCAGGAGTTCTTCGTCTCGCGCTTCGTCGACTATGCCAGCGAGGACGGTCAGTTCCGCAAGTACCGCATCGTGTTCGTCGACGGCACGGCCTACGCCTGCCACATGGCGATCGCGCGACGCTGGGACATCTGGTACCTCAACGCCAACATGGCCGGCAGCGAGAGCAAGCGCCTCGAAGAGGCGACCTTCATGCAGACCTTCGACATCGGCTTCGGCCGCCGTCATCGCAGCGTGCTCGATGCGATCGCCGCGCGCGTCGGTCTCGACTATTTCATCATCGACTGCGCCGAGACCAGGGACGGCACGCTGCTGGTGTTCGAGGCCGACAATACGGCCGTCGTCCACAACATGGATTCGCCGGAGGTCTTCCCCTACAAGCCGCCGCAGATGCAGAAGATCTTCGCGGCCTTCGCGGCCATGATCGAGAAGCGCGCCACGTCGCGGGCGGAGCAGGCGGCGTGACCGTCGGGCTGCGCATCGATCCTGCGTCGCGGACGGCGGAGACGCTCGATCCGCAACATTGGGACGAGATGCGCGCGCTCGGTCATCGCATGCTCGATGACATGATCGACTATGTCGCCGATATCCGCGACCGGCCGGTGTGGCAGCCGATGTCGCCGGCGACACGGCAGAGCTTCCGCAGCGCGCTGCCGCATGCGCCGACCGATCTCGTCGAGGTCTATCGCGATTTCAGCGAGCTCGTCGTTCCCTACGCGACCGGCAACGTGCATCCTGGATTCATGGGCTGGGTGCATGGCGGCGGCACCGTGGTCGGCATGCTCGCCGAGATGCTGGCTGCCGGATTGAACGCCAATCTCGGCGGCCGCGACCACGCGCCGATCGAGGTCGAGCGGCAGGTCGTCGACTGGACGCGCCAGTTGTTCGGCTTTCCGGCAAGCGCCAGCGGCATCTTCGTCACCGGCACCTCGATGGCCAACCTGATGGCGGTGCTGGTCGCTCGCCGCAACGCGCTCGGCGCGTCGGTTCGCTCGGCGGGTCTCGGTGAGGAGGGGCGGCGCTTGCGCGCCTACACGTCGAAGGCGGCGCATGGCTGCATCGCCAAGGCGATGGACATCTGCGGACTGGGCAGCGACGCGCTCGGCTGCATCGCGGTGGATGCCGCACATCGCATCGACGTCGGCGAGCTGCGGACCGCGATCGCGCGCGATCGCGCCGCGGGACTGCATCCGTTTCTCGTCGTCGCCTCGGCGGGCACCGTCGATATCGGCGCCATCGACGACCTCGCTGATATTTCCGAGCTCTGCCGTGCCGAGGGGCTCTGGTTTCACGTCGACGGCGCCTTCGGTGCGCTTGCGATGCTGTCAGCGGAGCTCGCACCGAAGCTCGCCGGCATCGAACAGGCGGATTCGATTGCGCTGGATTTTCACAAATGGGGGCAGGTGCCCTACGATGCGGGCTTCCTGCTGGTGCGCGATGGCACCAAGCATCGCGACGCCTTCGCCTCGCCGGCCGCCTATCTGCGCCGGGAAACCCGTGGTCTCGCGGCGGGCGCCGAGTGGCCCTGCGATCTCGGTCCTGATCTGTCGCGCGGCTTCCGGGCGCTGAAGACATGGTTCACGCTGAGGACGTTCGGCGCGGATGCGCTCGGCGCCGTGATCGCGCGAAGCTGCGAGCTCGCGCGCCATCTGGAGGCGCGGGTGCGCGCCGAGCCCGAGCTCGAGCTGTTGGCGCCGGTCAATCTCAACATCGTCTGCTTCCGTTATCGTGCCGACGATGCCGATGCGCTCAACGGCGAGATCGTCGCCGACATCCACGAATCCGGCCTCGCCGCGCCGTCGACCACGATGCTCGACGGACGGCTGGCGATCCGTGCCGCGATCGTCAATCATCGTACCGGGACGAGCGACATCGACCGGCTGATTGCGGCGGTCCTCATGTTCGGCCGCCAGCGCGCGGCCGGTCTCACGCCGTTGATCGAGGTCGATGCGCCGCCGCTGGCGCTCTGAGCGCAAACCGCATCTCGGCGTCGTCCGCTGGTCGATGACGACCGCCGGCAGAATGTCGCGGCGCGTCGAAACCTTTCCAAAGGTGGTTGACGCGTTGTGAACGACGGGCGCGTTTGTTGAATCAACGAGCCTTTTCAAAGGGCGTTCTTGCGCGATGACGCGGCAATGAGCCGCGCCGATGAGCCTGTTCCGCTGATTGAGGCGGCTGCGCACCACAACCCTTCAGCGTTTGTTAGCCACTGCCATTCACCGTGACGCCCGTCGTCCGGGGTCGTTCAAATCGACCTGGGCTGCACCCTGATCTCGAAGGGATCGGGGTTTATTTCACACCAGAAGGGTATGAAAATGTCAGGTATCGTCCTCTCGGCGTCGGTGCGCCAGAATTTGCTGTCGCTCCAGTCGACAGCTCAGCTCCTCGCCACCACCCAGAACAATCTCTCCACGGGCAAGAAGGTCAACTCGGCGCTCGACAATCCGACCAACTTCTTCACCGCCCAGGGTCTCGACAACCGCGCTTCCGACATCTCCAATCTGCTCGACGGCATCGGCAACGGCGTGCAGGTGCTGCAGGCCGCCAACACCGGCATCACCTCGCTGCAGAAGCTCGTCGACAGCGCCAAGTCGATCGCCAACCAGGTTCTGCAGAGCGCGGTGGGCTACTCCACCAAGTCGAGCGTGACCTCGGCGGCTCTGACCGGTGCGACCGCCACCGACCTGCTCGGCTCCAGCTCGACGGCTGTGACCGGCTCGGTCGTGAACAACGACAATACCTCGAGCGCGGTGGCGATCACCGGTTCGACCAAGCTGTCGGGCACGGCGGGCACCGCGTCGAACAACCTCGCCTCCGGCATCACCTCGGGTGAGACGCTGGTCGTCAACGGCACCACCTTCACCTTCATCACCGGCACGTCCTCGACGGGCACCAACATCGGCATCGGCGACAGCGTCAGCAACCTGCTGTCGGCGATCCAGACCCAGACCGGCGTGACCGCGTCGATCACCGCGGGTGCGATCACCCTGACGCCGCCGGCGGCGGGATTGACGCTCTCGGGCAGCACCGGCACCTTGGGCAAGCTCGGGCTGACTGCCGTCGGCGACGGCTTGTCAGGTCAGACCTTGACGGTCGGCGCCACAGGAGGTGGCACGGCGACAAGCATCACGTTCGGTCTAGGGACAGGACAGGTCAAGTCGCTGAACGATCTCAACGCGAAGCTCGCAGCCAACAACCTGCAGGCATCGATCGATTCGTCGACCGGCAAGATCACCCTCAGCACGACCAACGACGCGGCGTCCGCCACGATCGGCGCGATCGGCGGTACGTCGGCTGCATCCAGCCAGGCCTTCAACGGTCTGACGGCGGCGGCTCCGGTGGCGGATGTGACCGCGCAGACGCAGCGCGCGAGCCTGGTCTCGCAGTACAACAACGTGCTGGCGCAGATCAATACGACCGCGAGCGATGCGTCGTTCAACGGTGTCAACCTGCTGAACGGCGATACGCTGAAGCTGACCTTCAACGAAAACGGCAAGTCGACGCTGTCGATCACCGGCGTGACCTTCAACTCCGCGGGGCTCGGGCTGACGACCCTGACCTCGGGCACCGACTTCCTCGACAACAACTCGGCGAACAAGGTCATCGGCGTGCTCACCACCGCCAGCTCCACGCTGCGCAACGAGGCCTCGACGCTGGGTTCGAACCTGTCGGTGGTGCAGGTTCGTCAGGACTTCAACAAGAACCTGATCAACGTGCTGCAGACCGGCTCGTCGAATCTGACGCTGGCCGACACCAACGAGGAAGCGGCCAACAGCCAGGCGCTGTCGACCCGCCAGTCGATCGCGGTGTCCGCGCTGTCGCTCGCCAACCAGTCGCAGGCGAGCGTGCTGCAGCTGCTGCGCTGATCCGCAAGCATCGCATCTCGACAACGAAGGCGGCGGGGGAAACCCCGCCGCTTTTCATTGGAGGGGACGAGGAGGGGGGCCGACGGTGCGGATGGCGTATTGCGACGAGCCCGTCAGGACAAAAAAGCCGGCCCGCCATGGGCGGGGCCGGGCCTTCGATATACGATGTGTTCGGCGGAGGCTCAGGCCGCCGAGCTCACCGGCTTGTCCTGCTGTTCAGCTTCGGCCTGCTCGATCAGCTTCTTCTCGTAGGCGACGAGCTTCTTGGCTTCCTTCAGCGCCTGGTAGAGATCGCCGTTGAGGATATGGCCGTTGATCGCCTCGATGATCGGCCAGGCGCTCGGCACCGTCGTGATGATGTCGCGCAGCAGGTTGAAATAGGTGCCGTGATCCGCGTCTGCGCCCGGCGAGATGTACATCAGCTGGACCGCAAGATAGACGAGCTTGGCCGGCGTGTCGGCCGTCTCCGGCGTCAGGATGTCCTTCTCGCGCAGGATCGGAATGTTCTCGCCGTCGATCAAGAGGCGCGCGCGCTGGTCGGTGTTGGTGATCACGCAGGAGCCGATGATGATGCGCTCATGCGGCTTCAGTTCGACTTTTAGGGCCATTCTCGTTCTCCGTTGCCGCGGCGGCGCGGCGCCCAACCTGCTGCGTCGAGGCCGGTGACCAGTCCGGCTGCCAGTCTAAATCGCGCGGGGAGTCTGCGCGCTCGATCGGTCGGCGCGCAGCAATCCTTTCCGATCATGGTTAACGGACGGTAAACGGCCGCGCACGCCCGGCGAATATGCGGTGTTTTCAAGGTGATCCGCGGCAGAAATCACCTCCGCGCGGCCGTGCCGTTGCCGCGCATCGGGGACCGCGAGCGGTCGTGACTTCACTGTTTGTTAGCCGCTCGCATTTACCTTAACGCCCGTCGCCCGGTGGTGCAGTCACCGACGGGCTTCGCCTTGATCCTGAATGGATCGGGCAGTTTGTTTCACACCAGAAGGGTATGAAAATGTCAGGTATTGTTCTCTCGGCGTCGGTGCGTCAGAATCTGCTCTCGCTTCAGTCGACGGCTCAGCTCCTCGCCACCACCCAGAACAACCTCTCCACGGGCAAGAAGGTCAACTCGGCGCTCGACAATCCGACCAACTTCTTCACCGCCCAGGGTCTCGACAACCGCGCTTCCGACATCTCCAATCTGCTCGACGGCATCGGCAACGGCGTGCAGGTGCTGCAGGCCGCGAACACCGGCATCACCTCGCTGCAGAAGCTCGTCGATAGCGCCAAGTCGATCGCCAACCAGGTGCTGCAGAGCTCCGTGGGCTATTCCACCAAGTCAAGCGTCACCTCGGCGGCTCTGACCGGCGCGACCGCCACTGACCTGCTCGGTTCCAGCTCGACGGCTGTGACCGGCTCGGTTGTGAACAACGACAACACCTCGAGCGCGGTGGCGATCACCGGCTCGACCAAGCTGTCGGGCACGGCGGGCACCGCGTCGAACAACCTCGCCACCGGCATCACCTCGGGTGAGACGCTGGTCGTCAACGGCACCACCTTCACCTTCGTCACCGGCACGTCCTCGACGGGCACCAGCATCGGCATCGGCGACAGCGTCAGCAACCTGCTGTCGGCGATCCAGACCCAGACCGGCGTCACCGCGTCGATCACGGCGGGTGCGATCACCTTGACGCCGCCGGCGGCGGGATTGACGCTCTCGGGCAGCACCGGCACCTTGGGCAAGCTCGGGCTGACTGCTGTCGGCGACGGCTTGTCAGGTCAGACCTTGACGATCGGCGCGACAGGGGGAGGCACGGCGACGAGTGTCACGTTCGGTCTAGGGACAGGGCAGGTCAAGTCGCTGAACGATCTCAACACCAAGCTCGCGGCCAACAACCTGCAAGCCTCGATCGATACCACCGGCAAGATCTCGATCACCACGACCAACGACGCGGCTTCGGCCACGATCGGTGCGATCGGCGGTACGTCGGCTGCATCCAGCCAGGCCTTCAACGGTCTGACCGCGGCGGCTCCGGTGGCGGATGCGACCGCGCAGACGCAGCGCGCGAGCTTGGTCTCGCAGTACAACAACGTGCTGGCGCAGATCAACACCACCGCGGCCGACGCCTCGTTCAACGGTGTCAACCTGCTGAACGGCGATACGCTGAAGCTGACCTTCAACGAGAACGGCAAGTCAACGCTCTCGATCACCGGTGTGACCTTCAACACTGGCGGTCTTGGCCTGTCGAACCTCACCTCGGGCACCGACTTCCTCGACAACAACTCGGCGAACAAGGTGATCACCCTGTTGAACTCGGCGAGCTCGACGCTGCGGTCGGAAGCCTCCACGCTGGGTTCGAACCTGTCGGTGGTGCAGATCCGTCAGGACTTCAACAAGAACCTGATCAACGTGCTGCAGACCGGCTCGTCGAACCTGACGCTGGCCGACACCAACGAGGAAGCGGCCAACAGCCAGGCGCTGTCGACCCGTCAGTCGATCGCGGTGTCCGCGCTGTCGCTCGCCAACCAGTCGCAGGCGAGCGTGCTGCAGCTGCTGCGCTGATCCACAAGCATCGCATCTCGACGACCAAGGCGGCGGGGGAAACCCCGCCGCTTTTTTTCGCCTGGTTTGGCCGTCCGGCCCGTATCAATACTGGTCTGAAACCGGACACGAGTGGAGCCAAGGATCGCAACCAGTCGTTAAGCAAGAAATTTAAAGTGCCATTAACCATGTTTTAAAAGTGGGTGGACTAGAACCCCCTGGTGAATAACTAGGAAGGTTTCACACACATGTCCGGTATCGTTCTCTCGGCTTCGGTTCGCCAAAACCTGCTGGCGCTGCAAAACACCGCATCGCTGCTGGCCACGACT
This sequence comes from Bradyrhizobium sp. HKCCYLRH1030, assembly GCF_051168395.1. Classification (NCBI taxonomy): domain Bacteria; kingdom Pseudomonadati; phylum Pseudomonadota; class Alphaproteobacteria; order Hyphomicrobiales; family Nitrobacteraceae; genus Bradyrhizobium; species Bradyrhizobium sp. HKCCYLRH1030. Next base: position 363,874 of record NZ_JBNPUY010000003.1, read on the forward strand.
CAAAACAACCTGGCCACCGGCAACAAGGTCAACACGGCGCTCGATAACCCCACCGAATTCTTCACCTCGCAATCGCTCAACAACCGCGCGAGCGACATTGCGAATCTGCTCGACAGCATCGGCAACGGTGTCCAGGTTCTCCAGGCTGCGAATACCGGTCTCACCTCACTTCAGAAGCTTGTCGACAGCGCCAAATCGATCGCAAGCCAAGTGCTTCAGGCGCCGACGGGATACACCACCAAGTCGAGCGTGACCTCCGCGGTCATCTCAGGGGCGACGGCGAACAACCTGCTCGGCAGCTCCTCAAACAATTTCGTGACCGGCAGCACGGTCAACAACGACAACCTCAGCTCGGCCGTTGCGATCACCGGATCCACCAGGCTGTCGGGTACGGCGAGCTCGACCTCGAACGACCTGGCGAGCAGCGTCACCACCGGCGATACGCTCGTGGTCAACGGTGTCGTGTTCACCTTCGTGGCCGGCTCGGTCTCGGCCGGTACCAATATCGGCGTCGGCGACACCGTCAGCAACCTCCTGGCTGCCATCGATTCGGTGACCGGAGCCACCGCAACGCCGTCCACGGTGGCAGCGGGCAAGATCCAGCTGGCGACAGGCACGGCGCAGGATCTGACAGTATCGGGCACGGCCCTGGCCAAGCTCGGATTGACCGCCGGCACGACCACACGAAATCCGCCAGCCTTGACAGGACAGACGTTGACAATTGCCTCGACAGGGGGCGGCGTCGCGACGAACATAACGTTCGGCACAGGTGCTTCGCAGATCTCGACGCTGGCACAGCTCAATACGGCGCTCGCGGCCAACAACCTGCAGGCCAGCCTGAGCACGACGGGCCAGCTTACGATCCTCACCACCAACGAAGCGGCATCGTCGACGATCGGCGCGGTCGCCGGCTCTTCGACCGCGGCCAGCATGGCCTTCAACGGCGTGACGGCCTCGACCCCGGTGGCCGACACCAACTCTCAGACGACGCGTGCCGGCCTGATCGCGCAGTACAACAACGTCCTGGCGCAGATCAACACCACGGCGCAAGACGCCTCGTTCAACGGCATCAACCTGCTCAACGGCGACACGCTCAAGTTGGTGTTCAACGAGACCGGACGGTCCACGCTGAACATCACCGGCGTGACCTTCAACAGCACCGGTCTCGGCCTGTCGGCGCTGGTGGTCGGAAGCGACTTCCTCGACAGCAACTCGGCCAACAAGGTGCTCACGACCTTGAACAGTGCATCGACCGCGATCCGCTCTGAAGCGTCGTCGCTCGGTTCGAACCTCTCGATCGTGCAGATCCGTCAGGACTTCAACAAGAACCTGATCAACGTGCTGCAGACCGGCTCGTCGAACTTGACCTTGGCCGACACCAACGAAGAGGCTGCCAACAGCCAGGCGCTGTCGACCCGTCAGTCGATCGCGGTCTCCGCGCTCGCGCTGGCCAATCAGTCGCAGGCGAGCGTGCTGCAGCTCCTGCGCTGACGCGCGAACGTACCGGAATAACATCTCATCGAAGCGGCGGGCCATGCCCGCCGCTTCTGCGTTAGGCTATGCCGAGCGTGCCGGCACTGGTCTTCGTTCGATGTCGGGGCAGTGAGTCAGCTCTGTGAGAACGCCGTTGTTCGTGTAGTTCGCGCCGCCCGGGCGGGATGAACAACGTACGAGCTTCGTCCGGACATTTTGAATCACCGCGTTCGCAAGAAATTAAGAGGTGCACCAAACAAAGCGATTTGTGGTGCTCCGTGACGCTACGAAACAAATTCCGCTAACGGCCGCTAACCATATTTTAAAGGCACACAAAGTACAAAACCTGAGCAGTTTGGTCGTGTCCCTGCGTCAGTCCGGAGTAGTTGATGTCATATGCCGCTCAAGCCTATGCCCGCACGTCGCAGACGACGGCATCACCACGGGAGATCGAAGCTCAGGCTCTTTTGAAAGCGGCACGGCAGCTGCAGGAAGTCCAGGCCAATTGGAACGGCCCTGATCGCAACATGTACAAGGCTCTGCTCTTCAATCGTCGCTTGTGGACGATCTTCATGAGCGCGATGGAGGCGGACGACAATCCGAATCCGCTCGACATCCGCCAGAACATCGCAAATATCGGCGTGTTCGTGATGAAGCAGACGATCGAGATGCAGATGGACCCGGATCCGGCGAAGCTCAAGTCGCTGATCGAAATCAACTGCCACATCGCCGCGGGGTTGTCCGGGCGGAGCTGACCGTCGGGGGCAGGGCGGGAGGCGCGTCGTCGTGACCGATATCGCCAGCATCCTGTCTGCGTCCTACAAGTCGAACCTGCGCAGTACGGCGCGAAGCAACAGCAGATACGTGGCCGTCTATCCGACGCTCTATATCGGGCGGCTGGAGCGGAAGACATGCCAACGGGAAGTCGTTCCCGGTCTCATGCGTTCAGGATCGGCGATTCGAAGTTCACGCCGGCCGGCAACGGCAAGGCCCAGATCAAGAACGTGGTCACCGACGCCGCCTCGGGCCAGACCTATCTCGACACCGCCTACGCGATACGGAGCCGTTGATCCGGCAAAGCTGCGCGGCTCGATACGGCAACGCCGCCCGGTGGGGCGGCGTGCGGGCGGCGGAATGAAGCGGCCCGGTTCCGCGGGGGCTCAGGCAGTGCGATCGGTCGCCACGACGCGCGGCACGTCCGCCCTCTGCATATCCTTCTGCAGGTCGAGCGTGTTGAAGTAGGCCCGGCGGCGCAGCACGGCCTCATCTGGATATTGGGTCACGACCTGGTCGGTCTTGCGGTTGACCACCTGGAACACCAGAGCGGCAGCGGCGCGATCGTAATAGGCTTGGCGTGACACGGACAGATCGTTTGCGATGTTGACCGGGATGTCGTTGCGCACGGGGACGCCGGGCTCGGCCGCGGTCACGGTCTGGCTGGGAGGAAGGTCCGTCGGAACAGCGCTCACCACCGCCTGGCTCGACGGCGGAATTATCGGAACGGACGCAGGCGTCCCTACCGGTCTTACGCTGAAATCGGAACTCATGGCAGCCTCCTCATGGCCATCGAGTCAATTCCCAACCCATCCCGCTTGCAACTATGCCGATGACCAATCAACGTTATGTTAGGAAATAGGATGAACACCGCGTTGTGATTCGCGCCGGCCTTTTAAGCTTATCCGAGCGTTAAACGGCGGCGGCCGCGCGGCCCTCGAGGCGGCGCGGCGATGCAGATGGGGGCTGGCGGTAAGGCTCAGAGCGTCCGGCTGACGGCGAGCGGGGTGAGGTGCCGTGCGCCCGGGGCGGCGCGGCGGCCGCCGGCGGTATAGGTGCTGGGGATGTTCTTGCGCTGAACCTCGGCATTGACGCCGCGCACGATCTTTTCCGAGATCGCGTGCGCCGTCGCCAGCACGGTCAGGTTCACCTGCAGCATGGCGCGAAAGGTGTCGTGGTGACGATGCAGGGTGGCGAGCAGCTCCGGCGCGGTCTGCTTCATGAAATTCTGGCTCTCTTTGAGGCGGCCCACGGTCGTGACGTAGTGGCGGGACAGCTCGGTCTTCTTGGGGCCGAACGCCATGCCTTCGCGCAGCTTGCCGGCGCGGACCAGTTCGGTCTCCTGCTCGATGACCGCGATCAGCTCGCTCATGACGCTCACCATCTCGTCGGCGAGCGCGCGTGCCTCTGCGGCGCTGGTGGCGGCCGTGTAGGTCGTCTTCTTCGCTTGTCCCTGTGCGGTCATTTCATAACTCCCTTCGGCGTGAGCGTTTGCCGCCCACGCGCTCGTCACGCGAACATCTACGCTTTGCCGTTGGCGCCGGAGCTGCTGCCGGCCTGTTGCAGGATGAGAGTGCGGAAGACGTCGTTTGAGATGCCGACGCCGCCGGCCTTGGCGAAGTTCTTGGAATATTGCTCCGTCAGCATCGAGCGCCAGACGCCGGTGCCCGGCGTGTCGCCGAACGGACCTTCGCCCTTCACGCCGCTGGTCATCTGCGAGAACATGCTGTTGAGGAACATGGCTTCGAAGTCGGTTGCAGTCGCCTTGGCCCTGGCCTGTGCCTTGGGCGAGACCTTGGTCAGAGCCGCCGCGAGATCGAGATCGGTGCGCGGCGCGGTGACGGCCGCGGCCGTCGGCATGCTGAGAGCGACGCGGCCATGATAGGAGTCGATGAAGGACGTCGCCATCACATCACCTCGATGTCGGCTTCGATCGCGCCGGCCGCCTTGATGGCCTGCAGGATGCTGATCAGGTCGCGGGGGCCGATGCCGAGGCCGTTGAGGCCGTCGACCAGTTGCTGCAATGACACGCCGTCCCTGACGACCGCGAACTTCTTGCCTTCCTCGGTGACGCCGACGCTGGTGCGCGGCGTGACCACGGTGCGGCCGCGCGACAGCGGATTGGGCTGGCTGACCTGCGGACTTTCGGAGATCGTGACGGTGAGGTTGCCCTGGGCCACGGCGACGGTCGCCACACGCACGTCGCGACCCATCACGATGATGCCGGAGCGCTCGTCGATGACGATCTTGGCGGCGAGATCCGGGTCGACCTGCAACTGCTCGATCTCGGTCAGCAAGGCGACGACGTTGCCCTTGAACTCCGGCGGGATGCTCAGCTGTACCGTCGACGGATCGATCGGCTCGGCAGTCTTGACGCCGAGGAAGTCATTGACCGCGGCCGCGATGCGCTTGGCGGTCGTGAAGTCGGCGTTGCGCAGCGCAAGCCGCACGTTCGGCAGCCGGTTCAGCGCGAACTCGATCTCGCGCTCGATGATGGCGCCGTTGGCGATGCGGCCGACCGTCGGGACGCCGCGCACGATCTTGGCGGCCTCGCCCTCGGCCTGGAAACCGGAGATCGCGAGCGAGCCCTGCGCCACCGCATAGACGTTGCCGTCGGCGCCGAGCAGCGGGGTGACGAGCAGGGTGCCGCCCTGCAGGTTCTTGGCGTCGCCGAGCGCGGAGACCGTCACGTCCATGCGCGTGCCTTGCGTGGCGAATGGCGGCAGGTTTCCGGTGACCATGACAGCGGCGACGTTGCCGGTGCGGATGGTGGCGCCGCGGATGTTGACGCCCATGCGCTCGAGCATCGCCTGCAGCGACTGCTTGGTGAACGGAATGTTGTTCAGCGTATCGCCGGTGCCGTTGAGGCCGACCACGAGGCCGTAGCCGATCAGCTGGTTCTGGCGCACGCCCTCGATATTGGCGAGATCCTTGATCCGCGAGGTCGCATTCGCAGACATGACGGTAGATGCCAGCGCCAGCACCGCGGCGCAGGCGACCTGAAACAGGCGCGTAGTTCGGACGCGTCGCATCCTATGCTCCCCTCGAACTCTTCAAGTGATCACTCGGCCACTCCCATGACCGCATGATCGGCATTAACTATGCGAGGGCCGTGCCACAGCGATGCTCCGGGCTAACTCATTGAAAGAGTGTGAAATCGACTCGAAGCTTTGTCGCGGTCCAGGGTTACTCCGGGGGAACGAAGCTGCCGCCCCGGCAGAATTTGCCGGGCCGTTTACGCACCGTTAACCACGGCGGAGCCAATCTCCCGCTCGACACGCGAAGCTTGCGGGAGCCATCGATGCGCATCTACGGACCGAACGGCACGACCCTGGGCTCGTCGACCAGCTCCACGCGGAAGACCTCGTCCAGCGGCTTCAAGCTGCCTGACGTCGGCACCACGCAGGACACGCGCGCGACCCTCGCGCCGAAGCAGACGGCGAACATCGATGCGCTGCTGGCGCTGCAGGGCATCGAGGAGGAGCCGGCGGAGCGCCGCAAGCGCTCGGTCCAGCGCGGCAAGCGCGCGCTCGACGTGCTCGATGATCTCAAGCTGACGCTGCTGTCCGGCAAGCTCGACACTGCGATGGCGCTGCGGCTTCGCGATGCCGCGGCCGACCTGAAGCAGACCTCGGGCGACCCGGGACTGGATGCGATCCTCTCCGAGATCGAACTGCGCGTCGAGGTCGAGCTCGCCAAGGCCGGGCGGAGCTGAGACGCTTCGCGCGTTCAAGCCGCCTTCGACGGCTGTTGCGCGTCGTAGCGCCGCTGCGCGGCGGTGACCTCCTTGAGATGACGCTCGGCCCAGTCGCGCAGCGGATCGACCGCGGCGGCGAGCGTCAGCCCGAGCGGCGTGATCGAATATTCGACGGTGACCGGGACGGTCGCGATCGCGCGCCGCCGCACCAGGCCGTCGCGCTCCAGGCTCTTCAGCACCTGGGACAGCATCTTCTGCGAAATCCCTTCGATCGACCGCCGCAACTGATTGAAGCGCAAGGGTTCGTTGCGCAGCAGGATCAGGATCAGCACGGCCCATTTGTCGCCGACGCGGTCCAGGATCTGTCGCGTTGGGCAGTCGGCCGAATAGACGTTCGCGGCTCTCATCGGTTACTCCGGCGTGACCAGGTGATCTTAAAGTGCGCTCTTAACACCAGCATTCGTTCCGCTATCTAGTCACTATCGGATACCGAGGCGACTTCGTCCAGACCTCGGATCCGACCTCGTGATCTCGAACATAGGAGTTTCCCCATGAAGATCGCCGTCGCCGGCGCCTCCGGCCGTGCCGGGTCCCGCATCACCGCCGAGCTGGCCAGCCGCGGCCACCAGGTCACCGGCATTGCCCGCAACCCGGACAAGATCGAGAAGCACGCCAACGTCACGGCGGTGCGGGGGGACGCCAACGACCGCGCCGCGCTGGCGAAACTCTGGGCCAGCCATGACGTCGCGATCAGCGCGATCCATTTCTCGGCCAGCGATGTCGAGACCCTGATCGGGGCGGCCAAGGACTCCGGCGTATCGCGTTACCTCGTGGTCGGCGGCGCCGGCTCGCTCGAGGTCGCGCCGGGTGTGCGGCTGGTGACGACGCCCGGCTTTCCGGCCGCCTACAAGGCCGAAGCGGAGAAGGGCGCCGCGTTCCTCGACCGCCTGCGCCAGGAGAAGGAGCTCGATTGGACCTTCCTGTCGCCCTCTGCGATGATCGATTTCGGCCCCCGGACGGGCAAGTTCCGGCTCGGAACGGATCAGCTGCTGGTCGATGCCGACGGCAAGAGCTTCGTCACCTTCGAGGACTTCGCGGTCGCGATGGCCGACGAAATCGAGCGTCCAGCCCACCGGCGGGCCCGTTTCACGGTCGGTTACTGAGGCCGTCCACGGCGTCCCGCCGGCTGGGGCCGAATTTGCCTGTGCAACGGCCCGAACGGCGGGGCGCCCGTGCCGATGGAAATATTGTCTGTCACATGAGGCCGCTATATAACGCGGCCGCGAACGGGCGTATTCCGTCCGCCGGTGCCGAAACCGGCGCCAGCACGTACAGATGGGCTGACCTTGGAAAAGTTGAAGAACTACAAACCTTCCGAAAAAGAGCCTTTCATGAACGAACGCCAGCGCGACTATTTCCGCGCCAAGCTGCTGGCATGGAAGGAGGAGATCCTGCGCGAATCGAAGCTCACCCTGCAGGCTCTGCAGGAGGAGAACGTGAACCATCCGGACCTCGCCGACCGCGCGTCGTCGGAGACCGATCGGGCGATCGAGCTTCGCGCCCGTGACCGCCAGCGCAAGCTGATCTCCAAGATCGACGCGGCGCTCCAGCGCATCGAGGACAACACCTACGGTTATTGCGAGGAGACCGGCGAGCCGATTTCGCTGAAGCGGCTCGAGGCCCGTCCCATTGCGACGCTGTCGGTGGAGGCGCAGGAACGCCACGAGAAGCGTGAAAAGGTCTATCGCGACGAGTAGGTCGCGACATTGACCTGAACGAGCGGGGATTGCGGCCGCTTGCCTGGTGCGGCCGCAGCGTCTGTTGCTGAGACGGCGCCGGTGTGCGCGAGGTCGACTCGTCACCTGAGCGGTCTGCGGGCCGGCAATGCCGGCACGACCGCGAGCGCTGTTGGTTTTCCAAGCGTCCGGAACTTTTTCGCGTCTGCTGAATTATCGGCCGTTCCATCTCGGAACGCCGCGGGGAATCATGGGCGAGCCGGACATAGCCAGGGGCGCGCTGGCAACGATGCAGCGTTCCTATGGCGCCTTGAGCATCAAGGGGCGCCTCCTTCTTCTGGCCGGCATTCTGTTCCTGCCCTGCGTCGGGCTGATCGCCTATGTCATCGTATCGATGGCGCAATCCGCCGACGCCTCGATCCGGCGCGGCCTGTCCTATGCCGCGCAGACGATCTCCGGTGCCGTCGACGCCGAATTGCGGCGCTACATCGCGCTCGCCGAGGTGCTGGGCAAGTCTCCGGATCTCAGTGCCGCCGATCTCAGCAACTTCGAGGCGGAGGCGCGCCGCGTCGGTGCGGTCAGCGGCGAAGGCTGGATCATCGTGTCGGACGCGAGCGGCCGCATCCTGCTCAACACCGGGGCGACGCCGGGCAAGCCGCTCGGCGAGCGCGCGCCCGAAGGCTGGGGCTCGCAGGAGCGCGCTTTTCAGTCCGGAAGGCCGTCGATCTCCGACATCTTCACCGGTCCCAATTCCGGCGCGTGGGTGGCGACCGTCGATGTCCCCGTCTTCAAGGACGGCAAGCCGTTCCGCTGCCTTTCGATTGCCATGCCAGCCGCGAACTACACCCGGCTGCTGGCCCAGCAGCAGCTGCCGGCCGACTGGCTGGTCGGCATCATGGACGGCCAGGGCCGCTACATTTCGCGCATCCCGAAGAACGCCACCTCGACCGGGCAGCCGGCGTCGGCCGGATGGCGGGCGACTGCCAAGGCTGAGGGGATCGCGGAGTTTCCGTCGATCGAGGGCGATCGGATCATCAACGCCAATGCGCGTCCCCAACTGAGCGACTGGACTGTCGGGGTCGGCATCAAGCAGGCGGCTTTCGCCCAGGCGATCTCCTCGACGGTGCAGACCGCAACCATCGTGGCGACGACGATCTGTGCCCTGGCGCTGCTGCTGGCGGCCGGCATCGGACGAAGCATCGCCCGGCCGCTCGAAAGCATCGCCGTCAAGCGCGCCATCCCCGGCGAGGCCGCGCCCTCCGATCCCCCGGAGGTCCGGGCGCTCAACGCCCGACTAGCTGCGGCCGAAAAGGCGCAGGCGGAGAGTGCACGCGTCATCCAGGAGAATTTCGGGATGCTCGCCCAAGCCAGGGACGATGCGTCGCGCACGGCCGGGCAGCTCAAACTCGCCGCGAAATACGGACGGCTTGGCACCTTTACCTGGGACGGCAGATCCGGCGCCAGCCACTGGTCCGATGAGATCGAAGAGCTCTATGGGCTTGCGCCGGGCACGTTCCACGGGACCTATGACGCCTGGCTGGCGCTGGTGCATCCCGAGGACCAGGCGCGTGCCGACCGGGACAACAAGCAGGCGCTGACAACCGGGGAGCTCGATTCGGAATGGCGGGTGCCGCTGCCCGACGGCTCGATCCGCTGGATCGAGGCGCGCGCCCGCATGTTGGGCGGCGAGGGCGGCGGCGATCCGTACATGATCGGCGTCAACATCGACGTCACGGCCGCGAAGGAAGCCGACCGCAAGCGCGAGCTGCTCGTGCATGAGCTGGCCCATCGCGTCAAGAACAGCCTTGCCGTGGTGCAATCGCTGGCGCATCAGCTGCTGCCGCGGCACGACGCCAAGGTCCGCGATTTCACGTCACGCCTGCATGCGCTGGCGACGGCGCACACGAGCCTTGCCGAGAACGACTGGCAGGGCGCCGATCTCGCCGCCCTCATCAGGAGTCAGGTCGCGCCGTTCGCCAGCACACCGGATCAACTCGCCACCAGCGGCCCCGCCATCCTGGTTCCGGTCGAGCTGACGACGCAGCTGGCTCTCGTCATCCACGAGATGGCCTGCAACGCCAGCAAATATGGCGCGCTCACCACGCCCGACGGCCACGTCGATGTCAGCTGGTCGTTGGCGCAGGACGCGCTGCATGTTCGCTGGCAGGAAAGCGGTGGCCCGCCGGCAACGGAGCCGCCAGTGGTCGGCTTCGGCAGCCGGCTGCTGACCCGCACGGTCAGGCATCTGCAGCGGACGTTTGCCGAGAGCGGGCTGACCTGCCAGTTCGAGCTGCCCTGGCTCAAGACGCCTGGCGAGAGTTCGGTGGCCGCAACGGAGGCGAGCTGAGCGCCGGTGCGCGAAACGCTGCGCGGCTGGTCCCGACATGGCCTCGCCCGAAGTCCAAGCGAGGCGGGCGTCGACAAGGCGCGGCGTCTGCGCGGCTGGAGTTCGCGCTCCAACGAGGACGCGATCGTCGCCGCTGCGGAAAGTCTGCTCGAACTCGGCATCGTGAAACGTGAAATCGGTTGAACGAGCCGCTTGCGCTGCGGCCGCGCCGTCTCAAATTGTTGATGAAGCTGAGATGGGAGCCCAAAACTCGTTTATAAACAATCCGTTCACCATAGATCCTGCGATGCCGGTTCGGACCGCGGGCCAAGGGAGTTGAAGGGCCATGGGAGCAGACGAGATACTTTCCGCTGCGCGACTGATCGTAGATGCCCGCAAGCAACGGGCGCCCTTGGGGGCTCTGCCGCCTCAGCTTCAGCCGAAGGATGAAGCTGCCGGCTATGAGATCCAGCGCGAAGTCCATTGGCTGCTCGCCGAACAGGCCGATGACTTCGCCGGCTACAAGATCGGCTGCACCAGCAAGGTGATGCAGGACTATCTTGGCATTCCGCATCCCTGTTCCGGCGGAGTGTTCGCGTCCGGTATTCACCAGACAGGTGTCGAACTGCGCACGGCCGACTTCGTCCGCGTGGGCGTCGAATGCGAGATCGCCGTGCGGCTCAAGCACGACCTGCTGCCGTTGGACGCGCCGTTCACCATGGATCGTGTCGTCGAGGCGATCGGCGACTGTCACGCGGCGATCGAGATCGTCGACGACCGTTATGTGCAATGGCAGACGCTGGGCGCGCCGACGCTCGTCGCCGACGATTTCTTTGCTGCCGGCTGTGTCCTCGGCCCGGCGCTCCCACGCGCTGCCGTAGCGGACTTGGCCGCGGTGCAGGGCCGTGCCATCGTCAACGGCACCTTGGTCGGCGAGGGCACTGGCGCGGATGTGCTGGGACATCCTGTCCATGCGCTGGCCTGGCTTGCCAATCATCTCGCCGCCAGTGGTGACGGGCTCGAGGCCGGGCAGCTCGTCCTGACCGGCAGCCTGGTCAAGACGATCTGGCTCAAGGCCGGCGACCGGGTAAGGATGGAGCTGGACGGCCTCGGTGTGGTCGAGGCGACGTTCGGGTGAGCCGAGGTAGGGCCGGAACGTCTTGAGCTGGGGTCCGTCAGCTCGGGTGTGACAGCTAAAACGAACGCGGCCTCCGGCAGGGGAGCTACCGGAGGCCGCGTATACATCACCCGCCGCGCCTAGGTTCGCATTGGGCAATGTGGGAGCTCGTTTTCAGAGAAGGGCGGCGGCTGCGGGGGTCATGCGCCGTGACCCATATCGCGCTCGGCCATCCCTTGTCCGCCCCTCCCGCGGGGAGGGATTTCGGTCGTGTGTCCTGGTCCTCGTTTCGATTTGCGCCTTGCGAGGTCATAGCATGGGCGGCTTCCCGAGCGACCGGGCGGCGCTCCGCCCGGTCATTGATGCTGAGGTTTGCCTCAGAACGGCAGCAGGATATCCATCACCTGCTGGCCGTAGCGCGGCTGCTGGACGTCGGAGATCTGGCCGCGGCCGCCGTAGGAGATGCGGGCCTGGGCGATCTTGGTGGAGTCGATGGTGTTGTCGCTCTGGATGTCCTCGGGCCGCACGATGCCGGCCACGATCAGCTCGCGGATCTCGTAGTTGACCCGGATCTCCTGCTTGCCTTCGACGACGAGGTTGCCGTTCGGCAGCACCTGCGTCACGACCGCGGCGACGCTGGTGGTCAAGGACTCCGACCGCTGGATCGTGCCCTTGCCGTCCGAGGACGAGGTGCCGTCGGCAGTCAGGATGCGGCCGGGCAGCACCTTCTGCGCCTGCACGCCGAGCGTCTTCGCGCCGATGAAGTCGGTGATGCCCGAATCCTCCTTGTTGGTGCGGCTACGCTGGGTCTCGTTGGCGAAATTGGCCTTGTCGGAGATGCTGACCGTGACGGTCAGGAGGTCGCCGACCTGACGGGCGCGCTGGTCCTTGAAGAAGGCGCGCGAGCCGTTGCGCCACAGCGAGTTCGGCGCGTAGGACACGGTTTCAGGCTTCGGCATCGGCATCTGCACCGGCTTGTAGCCCGGCTGCGTGGTCGGATTGTCGATCTCCGTCAGCTTCGGCCGCTCGCCAATCTGGCTGAGACGGTCGATCGAGGAGCATCCGCCGGCGATCGACAGCACCGCGAAGGAAACCGAGATCAGCGCGACCCGGCGCAGGCTCGAGACGCCCCGATCATCAAACTTGAACTTCGACATGAAACTTACTCGGCTTTCGGGGTGGCGGAGGTGGGAAGGCGGCTGGCGACGGCGACGGGTGCGGCGATGTCGGCTTCGGAGGTCTGCGCCGGCTTGGCGACGGCGATGTCGACGGAGACCTGCCCGCGACCCGAAACGCGACCGGTCACGGTGCGCTTGGACTGCAGATTGAGCACGCTGACGACGTCGCCTTCGGTGCCCGACTCCAGCGCCTTGCCGCGCGTGGTGAGATAGATGCCGGCGGTCTGGAAGATCAGCGTGACCGCCTGGTCGCGCTGCACGAGGTCGGGCTTGGCGAGGTCAGTGGTCTTCAGCGCCTGGCCCGCGCGCGCCGGGCGGCGCATCTGCATGCCCACTGCGAGCTCGCGCGTGGCGGGGTCGCCGCCGCCGAGCTCGGCGCGCGGCCGCCGCTCGGTCTGCAGGTCGCCTGAGCGGATCATCTCGTTGCGGTCGATGTTGCGAGTCAGCACCACGGCCTCGACGGTTTCGATCGCCGTGCCGGTGTAGCGCAGCTTGGTCGGGCTCGCGCCATTGGCATGGCCGAGCTCCAAGGTGATGTCGAAGCGGCCGCTGCGCGGGTCGAACCGGACGCTGGTCGGCGCCAGCGTGCCCGACGTCGAGGCCTCGAATTTGAGGTCCTGCACCGGCTGGTCGAAGCTGATGCTGAGGTTGGCGGCATCGCCAAGTCCGTTGCGGTGATCGAGCGCCTGGGCCACCGTCGTGCTGATCTCCTTGGCGTCGACGGCTCGCGCCAGCCGCGTGACCTCGACCTCCTTGATGTCGCGGACCTCGACGCCGATCACCTGGTGGGTGCGCAGGGTCGCGATCACCTGCGCGGCCGGCAGCACGCCGGTCGTGCCGAGGTCGGGCGCGCGGTAGACGGCGATGTTGGCCGCGACGCCCGCATTATCGATCAGGTCGCCGACGCGAACGATGTCGCCGGTGACGTTCACGGTGGAGCGCAGCACGGGCGCCTTGATCTGGTCGTCGGCCTCGCCGGCCAGCGCCGATAGCGCAGTCGAGGCGAGCAGGGCGGCCGCAAGCAGGAAGGGACGGACGGTACGGGTCATGACGGTGATCTCCCTTCGAACCTCAGCGGAACAGCGCAGTGGTCGACTGCAGCATCTGGTCCGCGGCCGAGATGACCTTGGCGTTCATCTCGTAGGCGCGCTGCGCGGCGATCAGCTCGCTCATCTCGCTGACGACGTCGACATTGGCCTGCTCCAGGCTGCCCTGGGTGATGCTGCCGAGACCGTCCTGGTTGGCGACGCCGTCCTGCGGCGGCCCGGAGGAGGGGGTGTCGGTGAACTGGTTGTTGCCGACCGGCTGCAGGCCGGCCTTGTTGATGAAGCGGGTGACCTGGAGCTGGCCGATGATGTTCGAGGTGGTCGAGCCCGGCAGCGTCACCGAGACCTGGCCCTGCGCGTTGACGGTGATGCCCGAGGCGTTCTGCGGGATCGTGATGGTCGGCTGCACCGGGTTGCCCTGGGCGGTAACGATGCGGCCCTGATTGTCCATCTGGAAGGTGCCGTCGCGGGTGTACTGGAAGGTGCCGTCGGGCATCAGCACCTTGAAGAAGCCCTCGCCCGAGATCGCGAGGTCGAGATCGTTGCCGGTCTGCGACAGCGTGCCCTGCGTCATCGAGCGCGGCGTGCCGACGGTCTTGACGCCGCCGCCGATGTCGATGCCGACGGGCAGGATCGTGCCCTGGTCCGACGACTGCGCACCGACGCGGCGCATGTGCTCGTAGATCAGGTCCTGGAACGCCACCGTCTGCTTCTTGAAGCCGGTGGTGCGCAGGTTGGCGATGTTGTTGGAGATCACCTGAACGTTGAGTTCCTGTGCCGCCATTCCGGTCGCAGCGGTGTGAAGCGCCTGCATGTCACGTCTCCTTCAAGATCTGTCAGGCCGGAACGTCGGCGAGTTTCTCGATCGCGTTCTTGCGCAGGTCGCTCTGGACCTGGAGCATGTTGGCGACCTGGGTGTAGGCGCGCATCACTTCGACCATCTTGCTCATCTCGCCGACCGCGCTGACGTTCGACTTCTCGATGTAGCCCTGCTGCACGGTCGACTTGGTGTCCTGCTGCGGGATGGCGCCGCCGGCGGCGGCGTAGAGGTTGTTGCCCTGCTTCTGCGCGGCCTGCGGATCGGCGAAGTTGACAATGCGCAGCTTGCCGCGGATCGAGTCGGTGCGGTTGACGCCCTCGACCACCGTCACGGTGCCGTCGGGCGAGATGTTGATGTCGTGGTCGGTCGGCTGAAACACGATCGGACCGCCGGTGCCGAGCACGAGGTCACCGGCGGCGGTGACGAGCTGGCCGAGATTGTTCATGTGCAGATTGCCGTCGCGGGTGTAGCGCTCGCCGGCCGCGGTCTGCACCGTCAGGAAGCCGTCGCCCGTGACGGCGACGTCGAGCGCGTTGCCGGTGCGCTGCATCGAGCCCTGCGAGAAGTCGCGATAGGTGCCGCGGTCCTGGACATAGGACACCCTGCGGGCGGCGCCCGGAAAATTGTCTTCATGCGCGCCGGAGGAGAGATACTCCTCGAACAGCTGCTGATCGGCCTTGAAGCCGTTGGTGTTGACGTTGGCGACGTTGTTGGCAACGACGTCGAGTTGCCGCTCCAGCACCATCTGTCGCGACAATCCGATGAGAAGCGCGTTCTCCACCGGTCGATCTCCCCTCTTAACGAATCCCGTTCGCGGCACCTCTCCCAAGGCGGTCTCGACCGGGTCTTCAACGAACCGTTCAGCTCTCCCAAGCCGGCGGGTTCGCAAGGGGTACAGCGAAAGCCGTGCCACTATGAAAATCGTATTCTTATCAATGAATTAGAGTTTCGATGGCGTCCGAAACGCCCGGCAATAACGTCTCGCTAACCATAATTGCCCGGCAAGATTTTCCCACCGCCTCGGCAAAAGAAAGCTTCCGTTAACCATTGTTACCGTAGCGTTCACTCAACAAAGCGCAGATGCGCTGGGAGCGTTGGTTTCGCGTCATTAAGCTTTCTGGCGGCATCGGCTCGATTTTCCGGAAGGATCCGAAAGCTATGGCCGAGAACGACGCCGGAGCAGGCGAAGGCGAGGAGCAAGCAGGCTCGCCGAAGAGCAAGCTCAAGCTGATCATCATGGTCGTCGGCGCGCTGGCGCTGCTCGGCGTCGGTGGTGCGGCCTATTTCTTCTTCTTCAGCCACAAGAACGACGAGCATCACGCCGAGGCGGCGCCGCCGCCGAAGCCGCCGGCCTTCGTCGAGGTGCCGGACCTTCTCGTCAACCTGGTCGGCAATCCCGGTGACCGCGTCCAATATCTGAAAGTGAAGATCGTGCTCGAGGTGAAGGAGGAGAAGCAGGTCGAGTCGATCAAGCCGACGCTGCCGCGCGTCACCGACATCTTCCAGACGTACTTGCGCGAGCTCCGGCCGAGCGACCTCAACGGCTCGGCGGGCCTGTTCCGGCTCAAGGAGGAGCTCACCAAGCGGGTCAACGTCGCGCTGGCGCCCAACCAGGTCAACGCGGTGTTGTTCAAGGAAATCGTGGTCCAGTAAGGCAAAGAAGCTCAACGATCATGGCGGGCAACGATCAAGTCGACCAGGATGCGATAGCCGCGCAATGGGAAGCCTCGCTCGACTCGGAGGATCCCACAGAGGCCGCGGAAGCCGCAGCAGCCAATGAACTCACCGAATCGATGGCCCTGCAATGGGCCGCGATGGTCGAGGACGGCAGCCGCGATTTCGGCGCCACCAAGAACGGCGGCGAGCGGGTGCTGTCGCAGGAGGAGATCGACAATCTCCTCGGCTTCACCGCCGGCGAGGTCAGTCTCGACGACCATTCCGGCATTCGCGCGATCATCGATTCGGCGATGGTCTCCTACGAGCGTCTGCCGATGCTCGAAATCGTCTTCGACCGCCTGGTGCGGCTGATGACGACGTCCTTGCGCAACTTCACCTCCGACAACGTCGAGGTCTCGCTCGATCGCATCACCTCGGTGCGCTTCGGCGACTACATGAACTCGATCCCGCTGCCCGCCGTGCTCAGCGTGTTCAAGGCGGAGGAGTGGGAGAATTTCGGGCTCGCCACCGTCGACTCGACCCTGATCTATTCGATCATCGACGTGCTGCTCGGCGGCCGCCGCGGCAACACCCAGCTCCGCGTCGAGGGTCGCCCCTACACGACGATCGAGACCAACCTGGTCAAGCGCCTGATCGAGGTGGTGCTGAGCGATGCCGAGCAGGCGTTCCGGCCGCTGTCGCCGGTGCGCTTTACCATCGACCGGCTCGAGACCAATCCGCGTTTCGCCGCGATCAGCCGGCCCGCCAATGCCGCGATCCTGGTGAAGCTGCGGATCGACATGGAAGACCGCGGCGGCAACATCGAGCTGCTGCTGCCCTACGCGACGATCGAGCCGATCCGGCCGGTGCTGTTGCAGATGTTCATGGGTGAGAAGTTCGGCCGCGATCCCGTCTGGGAAGGCCACTTCGCCACCGAGATCGCCAAGGCCGAGATCGCCGTCGACGCCGTGCTCTACGAGGCCGACGTGCCGCTGAAGCAGCTCATGAAGCTGAAGGTCGGCGACACCCTGCCGCTCGACATCCGTCCCGATGCGCTGGTCGCGGTCCGCTGCGGCAGCACCATGCTGACGGAAGGACGGATGGGCCGGGTCGGCGACCGCGTCGCGATCCGTGTCACCAAGAATTTGCGCAAGCCGAATACGACGCTTGCGATGTTCGAAGGCGCAGAAGGCCAGAACAAGTTGATGGAGGCCCAATGAACCACTCCCTCGGATTGATCATCGAAAGCCTGGTGGCGGTCTTATTGGTGCTGACCATCGGCTATTGCATGCTGCTGAATTCCAGGCTTAAGCGGCTGAAGGCGGACGAGCATTCGCTCAAGGCCGTGATCGCGGAGCTGATCACCGCGACCGAGATCGCCGAGCGGGCGATCGGCGGCCTCAAGCTCGCGGTGCGCGACGTCAACGACAATCTCGGCAATCAGCTCGCCGCCGCGACGCAGATGTCCGACCAGTTGCGCAAGCAGCTCGCCGAGAGCGACGGCGTGGTGCGCCGGCTGTCGCGCATCGCCAGCGCCGCGCGACCCATCACCTCGCCTGAAGCCGCGCCGGAGCCGGCGCCTGCGCCTGTGCCGGCGATCACGACCGAGCCGGTGCGCGTCTCCGGTGCCAAGGCGGTTGCCGCCGCGGCCCAGGCATTCTCCGAACGTCGAAGGACTGGTGGCCTTGCCGCATGAATGCGTTTCGTAACATCCGCGTCATTCCCGTCGTCCTGATCGCGGTGGCCTGCCTTGCGGTCCTGAAGGTGGCCGGTCTCGTGATCGATGGCGGCTACGTTTTCGACTATGACCCTCACCCGACCAAGCGGTCCTGGGCCCAGGAGAACCTGGGCTATCCGGGCCGCGAGGACAACGACATCGTCACCGGCTCCACGCACGGCGCGCCGAAGGAGAAGAAGGAGGAGGCGCCCAAGCCCGCCGCTCCCGACACCAAGCCCGAGGGCGTGGTGATCAAGCCCGAGGAGAACCAGCAGCAGGTGTCGCCGGCGGAGAAGGCGATCCTCGAGCGGCTGCAGTCGCGTCGCCAGGAGCTCGACGCGCGCGCGCGCGAGATCGACATCCGCGAGAGCCTGTTGCGCGCCGCCGAGCAGCGCATCCAGTCCAAGACCGAGGAGATGAAGGCGATCGAGGGCCGCATTTCCGGCGCGCAGGCCGCCAAGACCGAGGCCGACAACGCCCGCTTCAAGAGCATCGTCACGATGTACGAGGGCATGAAGCCGAAGGATGCCGCCAAGGTGTTCGACCGGCTCGAGATGTCGGTGCTGATCGAGATCGCCTCGCAGATCGCCCCGCGCAAGATGTCGGACATTCTCGGTCTGATGACGCCGGAGGCCGCCGAGCGGCTCACCGTCGAGCTCGCGCGCCGGGCCGGCGCCGACAGGCCCGAGACCAGCGCCGAGCTGCCGAAGATCGAGGGCAAGATCGTGCCTGTGAAGAGCAATTGAGCCGCATGTTTAATGCGCCCTTAAACGCCGGCACCTAGATTTCCGGCGTGGCGGGGCAGGCGTATCCGTCAAGTTGCGGATGTCGAACCGGAAGCTTGTGACCATGGCGCGCACGACTCCCATTGGATTGCGGTCGAAGGCCCGCGCACGGGCGCGCGCCGGCCTTGCCCTGCTGTCGGCCATCGTCATCGGTCTGGTGCTGTCCACGGTCGCGGCAGGCGCTGCGCCGGTGCCGGGCGAGGCGAGCCTGTCGGCTCAGGACGGCTATGCGCGGCTGGTGCTGAAATTCGCCGAGGACGTCAGCGCCGACGTCACCACCGCCGGCTCGATTCTGCTGATCAGGTTCGATCGCGCCGCCACCGTGCCGATCGACCGCTGGGTGGATGCGGCGCCCGACTATATCTCATCGGCCCGCGGCGACCCCGACGGCTCGGCGCTGCGGTTGTCGCTGTCGCGCAAGGTCCGCGTCAACACCATGACCGCGGGCGAACGCGTCTTCATCGACCTGTTGCCCGACAGCTGGACCGGCCCGCCGCCGCCGCTGCCGGCCGAGGTCGTGCGCGAGCTCGCCGAGCGCGCGCGCGCCGCCGAGAAGGCGCTGCGGCTGCAGCGCGCCGAGGCGGAATCGAAGAAGCGGCCGCCGATCCGCGTCCGCGCGCTGGTGCAGCCGACCTTCGTGCGCTTCGTGTTCGAGATCCCCGACGGTGTCGGCATCTCCTCGGTGCTCAACGACCAGAAGCTGTCGCTGTTCTTCACCGCGCCGCTGTCCTTCGATCTCGCCGACGCCAAGCTCGTCGCGCCGCCGAACGTCGCCGCGATCAACCAGCGCATCGACGGCAGCAGGACCGTCGTCGAGCTCGGCCTGGTCGGCGAGGTCGACGTTCGCGCCTTCCGCGAGGAGAAGAACTACAACATCGACGTCGCCTATCAGCAGCCGGACAAGAAGGTTTCCGCAGTCTCCTCGGACACGCTGCCGGGCGCCAAGGCGGCCGCGGCCGACAAACCCAACGGCAGCAAACCCAATGGCGACAAGCCCAAGCAGGCTGCGCAGCCCGAGATCGTGCCGCCGACCTCCGACACCATCGCCAAGGAGATGAAGGCGGAGACCAAGCCGGCGCCTGCGGTCGCGGCGCCGGCCACCGAGCCCGCAGCCCAGCCGGCGCCGTCGGCAGCGGCTGTTGCCGCGCCCGCCGCCGCGAAGGCCGAAGCCGCGCCCGAGGCCGCCAAGCCTGAAGCTGCTGCGCCCGAAGCCGTCAAATCCGAAGCCGCCAAATCCGAACCAGCGAAGCCCGAGGCGATGAAGCCGGAGGCCGGCAAAGCCGAAGCCGCCAAGCCCGTCGAGACCAAGTCTGCCGAAACCAAGCCTGCCGAAACCAAGCCGGCCGAGAAGGCAGCCAATGGAGCCGCCACCCTGGAGGCCCTGCGCGACAGTGAGGGCCTGCGGCTCACCTTCGGCTTCGGCCAGGTCACGCCGGCGGCGCTGTTCCGCCGCGGCGATACGGTATGGATGGTGTTCGATTCGACCAAGCCCGTCGACGTCGAGCCCATCCGCGCCAAGGGCGGCGCCATCATCGGCGAGGTCAACAGGATGTCGCTCGATAACGGGCAGGCCATCCGGATCCGGCTCAACCGCCCGCAGATGCATTCGCTCGGCAGCGATGACGGCGGGCGCAGCTGGATGCTGTCTTTCGCCGACAAGGGCCAGGCCAATCAGCAGCCGCTGATGGTGATGCGCAACGTCACCGATCCCGCGCTTGCCAATGTGATGGTGCCGCTCGCCAATCCCGGAGCCGGCATGCTGCACCGGGTGACCGACCCGGATGCCGGCGACACGCTGCTGGTCGTGACGGCGCCGCCGCCGATCCGCGGCTTCATCAAGCGCCAGGATTTCGTCGATCTGTCGCTGCTCGATTCCATCCACGGCATCGCGGTTCGTCCGAATTCGGATGACGTCGCCGTCGAGATCGCGCCCGACAAGGTGATCCTGGGCCGGCCGGGCGGGCTGACGCTGTCGTCGATCGGCTTCTCGCCGGAGCGGGCGCCGACCGCTGTCAGGCCGATGTTCGACATCGACGAATGGCAGCAGAACCAGACCCAGCCGTTCGTGCCGCGCGAGGATCTCCTGATCAAGGCCGCGGCCAACGCCGAGCCGGAGCGGCGGGCGCAGGCGCGGCTGGCGCTGGCGCGCTTCTACATGGCGCGAGCGATGTACCCGGAGGCGCGCGGTGTCACCAATCTGATGATCTCCGACGCCGACCCGCGCACCGACGAGACCGCCATGCTGATGATCCATGCGGTGGCGAGCATCCTGATGGGCCGGCCGGACCAGGGGCTCAAGGATCTCGCCACGCCGTCGATCGGGAACAATTTCGACTCCCAGATGTGGAAGGGCCTCGCCTTCGCCCGGCAGGGCAAGTTCGCGGACGCGCGCGAGAAGCTGAAGAACGTCGAGTTCGCCATCGCCTCGCTGCCGCTCGATCTGCAGCGCGTCGTGATCGCTGACGCGATGAAGTCGGCGCTCGAGATCAAGGATTTCGCTGGCGCCGCGAAGCGGCGCGCCGAGCTCGACGTGATCGGCGTGCCCGCGGACATGAAGCCCGACATCGCCGTGCTGCGCGGCCGACTCGCCGAGGCGATGGCGCAGGAGAAGGACGCGCTCGACGACTATCGCTTCGCCGTCAATTCCGACGACCGCATGGCGGCCGCGGAGGCCAAGCTGCTCGAGATCAAGCTTCTGCAGAAGCGCGGCGAGATCAAGCCGCCCGACGCGTTGAAGGAGCTGGAGACCTTGCAGGCGATCTGGCGCGGCGACGCCATCGAGGTGCAGACGTTGCAGATGATGGCGCAGCTCTACGAGGAGGCCGGGCGCTACGCGGACTCGCTCGAGGCCGCGCGCCAGGCCACCCGCCTGATGCCCAACTCCGACTTGGCGCGGCAGGCCCAGGATGCAGCCTCCCGCCTGTTCTCGCAGTTGTTCCTGAGCGGCAAGGCCGACGAGCTTCCGCCGGTCGATGCGCTCAGCATCTTCTACGGGTTTCGCGAGCTGACTCCGATCGGCCGCCGCGGCGACGAGATGATCCGCAAGCTCGCCGACCGCCTGGTCGGCATCGATCTGCTCGACCAGGCCGCCGAGCTTTTGCAATACCAAGTCGACCACCGCCTCGAAGGTGCGGCGCGCGCCCAGGTCGCCGCGCGTCTCGCCATGGTCTACCTCACCAACCGCAAGCCGGACCGCGCCATCGAGGCGCTGCGCACCACCCGCATCGCCGATCTCGCGGGCGAGCTGCGCCAGCAGCGGCTGCTCTTGGAGGCGCGCGCCAACAGTGACATCGGTCGTTACGACCTCGGGCTGGACATCATCAGCAACATCGGCGGCCGCGAGGCGATCCGGCTGCGCTCCGACATCTACTGGGCGTCGCGGCGCTGGCGCGAGGCGTCCGAGCAGATCGAGCTCTACTACGGCGATCGCTGGCGCGATTTCCGCCCGCTCAATCCGGCGGAGCGCGGCGACATCCTGCGCGCCGTGGTCGGCTATGCGCTCGCCGACGACGCCATCGGCCTCGCCCGCTTCCGCGAGAAATATGCGCCGCTGATGACCGGCGAGGCGGACAAGATCGCGTTCGACGTCGCCAGCAAGCCGGCGAGCGGCTCCAGCGCCGAATTCGCGCAGATCGCGAAGATGGCCGCGAGCGTCGACACGCTCGACGGCTTCCTCCGCGACATGCGCGCGCGTTTCCCGGATGCCACCGGCAAAGGACCGGACGGCGGCAAGGACGCCGCGAAGGCCCCGTCGGAAGCGACCGGCGCCTTGCCGCGCATCCAGGGCGTCAAGCAGGCGATCGCCGGCCGTTGATTTCGGCGCCACACGCAGTGCCGGAGAGCCACCAGATGAGCCGACCAGGCTGAAGCCGAGCTCATCGCGATGCTGTCCGCAATCCGCCCGACGCGCGTCCAGACGAAAGGTCGAGACTGCCTTGCGACGCCATTGTCTTGTTCGCTCAGTCAGAGCGACGCGGCGCAAGCGCTTCGATGATGCGGCAGTCGGCAACGGTGCCGTGCTTGCAGCGCCCGATGACATCGGCAAGCTCGTCGCGCAGCGCCACGAGGTCCGCGATCTTGCGTTCGATCTCTGCCAGGTGTTGGCCGGCGATGACGTCGACCGCGTCGCACGAGCGGTCTCGCTGATCGGCGAGGTCCAGCAGGTCACGGACCTGGTCGATGGAGAAGCCCAAGTCGCGGGCACGCCGGATGAAGCTCAGTCGCCCCAGTTGGTCGTTGTCATAGGCTCGGTAATTGCCCTCGGTTCTCGCCGGAAGAGGTAGCAGACCGATCCGCTCATAATAGCGGATCGTTTCGACTTTGGTGCCGGTCCGCTTCGCGAGGTCGCCGATGGTCAGTCGTGACATGGCTTGACCCTATAGTGGCTACAGGGTCCATATAGGACGTCGCATCATCTTGTAAGAGGCGACGATATGCCTGGTTGTCATGACGACTGCTGTTCCTCTTCCCCTCCGAGGGAACTGGACAGCCCCCGCTGGCGTCGTGCGCTCTGGATTGCGCTGGCTATCAACGGAGCCATGTTTTTGACGGAGATCGCAGCAGGCGTGGCGGCCGGGTCGGCCTCGCTGCAGGCGGACGCGATCGACTTCCTCGGTGATACGGCCAACTATGCGATCAGCCTCGGAGTGGCGGGACTGGCGCTGAGCTGGCGAGCGCGCGCCGCCCTTCTGAAGGGCTGGTCGCTCGTCCTGCTTGGCGTCCTTGTCCTTGCCTCCACTGTCTGGCACGCAATGACCGGCACCCTCCCGGAGGCGAAGGCGATGGGGATCGTCGGCATGCTCGCCCTTGTCGCCAATGCGGGCGTGGCCCTCATGCTCTACCGCTTCCGGATCGGCGACGCGAATATGAGGTCGGTCTGGATCTGCTCCCGGAACGATGCGATCGGCAACGTCGCCGTACTCGCGGCCGCAGCCGGTGTGTTCGGCACCGGCACGGCATGGCCGGATCTCATTGTGGCGGCGATCATGGCCGCGCTTGGTTCGAGCGGTGGCTGGCACATCATACAGCGAGCTCGCATCGAGTTGTGCGGCTCTCCCACATCGCGCCCCGTCGCGAGCCCAATCCGGGCGAACTGATCGAGGGCACGTGTCAATGGAAAGTCACGACCGACTGGCTTTCGCTCACACCGAGAGGTGAAACCTACCCGCCGTAGCTCTGCACCAGGCTGCCGGCCACCAGCGACCAGCCGTCGACCAGCACGAAGAAGATCAGCTTGAACGGCAGCGACACCACGACCGGCGGCAGCATCATCATGCCCATCGACATCAAGACCGACGCGACCACGAGGTCGATGATCAGGAAGGGCAGGAACAGCAGGAAACCGATCTCGAAGGCGCGCTTGAGCTCGGAGATCATGAAAGCCGGCACCAGGATGCGCAGCGACAGGTCGTCGGGCGTCGCCGGCGGCGGCTCGCCGGAGAGGTCCATGAACAGCTTCAGGTCCTTCTCGCGCACGTTCTTCTGCATGAAGCCGCGCAGCGGCACCGAGGCGCGCTGCAGCGCGTCCTCGACGCCGATCTGGTTCTCCACCAGGGGCCGGATGCCGTCATCATAGGATTTCTGCAGCACCGGGCCCATCACGAACGCCGTGAGGAACATCGCGAGCGCGATGATGACCGAGTTGGGCGGCGCGGTCGCTGTGCCCATCGCCGTGCGCAGCAGCGACAGCACGACGACGATGCGCGTGAACGACGTCATCATGATCAGGATCGACGGCGCGATCGACAACACCGTGAGCAGCGCGATCAGTTGGACCGCGCGTTCGGTGACGCCGCCACCGCCGGCGCCGAGATTGATGCTGATGTCCTGCGCAGCAGCACGTCCCGCCAGTAAACCGCCGGCAGTCAGAACAGCGGTGAAGACAACTCTACGCGGGGGAAGCAGCGATCTCACTGAGACGACTTCGGACGTCCGAGCAGCGAGGCCATCTCGTCCTCCAGATTCTCGAAGCTGGTCTTGACCGGCGCGGCCTGCGCCGCAGGCGGCTCGTTGCGCGCGGCCGCCCGGAGCGCCGGGGGACCCGAGGCCGGAGCAGCCGACGGATCGGCTGATGGACGCCGCAGCGCGGCCTCGAGCCGTTGCGCCATCTCGGCCAGATTGGCTTCGGCGCTCGAATCGGCCGCTGCGGGCGGCGGGGCAGCCGGGGGCGGGGGCGGCGGCATCTGGGCCACCGGCGGCAGCGGCGGCGCCGCCGCGCGCTCGACGCGCTCGGCTGCGCGCTCAGCGCTCCGCACCGGCGGCAGCCGGGGCCCCTCGGAAGGGCGCTGCGCCTCGGCCTGACGCTGCGGCTCGGCGGGGCGCAACGGGCGCGGCATCACTGGTTCACCGCGGGCCACCCGCTCGGGGCGCGGCTCCAGGCGGGCTTCGTCTCCGCCGCGCGGTTCTCCACGGACGTCCGCCCGGAGGTCCTGGCGGGGGTCGGGACGGCGCGGAGGAAGCGGTGGTTCCGGCGGAAATGCCGGTGCTGGCTCACGCCGCTCTGCGGCAGTCGGCGCCGTGCGGCGAACCTCATCGATGAACGACGGCCGAATCGGGCGCTGCGGCGACTCCGGCATCTGCAACTCGGCATGCTCGGCGGCCTCGGTCTTCGGCTCGTTGTCGGCCCAGGATGGCGCATCCGGCAGCGGCGCGATGCGAGCCGCCGGCGGCTCGGCACTGATGCCCGGCCGCTGTGGCAATTGCTCGCGCGCCGGCATGGCCCGCACGATATTGGATTCGACCACGATGTCGGTCGGCCCGCCGATCATCAGAAGATGCTCTATGTTATCACGGCGCACGAGCACGAGACGGCGGCGGCCATCGACGGCGGCGGCATCGATCACGGCAAGCCGGGGCATGCGGCCGCGATTCGGGTTGGTCCCGAGACGATTGCCCGCGAATCGACGGACCAGCCAAGCGGCGAGGCCGATCAGCGCCAGCACCGCCACGAATGCAAAAAAGAACGTCAGTGCCTGCATCTCTGTCCCCGGCAAATACCGCGTCCTTTCGAAGTCTTTCGTCTGTCCAACGCATCGCCGGCAGCGAACGGAGCTTCAGAACCGGAACCAACCTGTTAACGCATGACGGCAGGAACTGCCGCTCCGCCTCTTAATAACCCATGAATCGGCCGGGCCAAAACGACTTCTTGGCGAGCCGCGCCGTCCCGGAATGATGCATCGGTCGGCTGGGACCCCGGCACTTTCCTAAGAATTCGTCAAGACACCGGGATAGTCCCGGTGGGCATCGCACCCTTTCTTAACTCCCTGTTAACCATATGCACGGCAATTTCTACCTACCCAAACCGTCCGGTAGTCGGACACAACCGAGCAGCGCCATGTCCATCAACGATCTCCCCGTGTTGTCGGCGTTGCGGACCAAGATGCAATGGCATCAGGAGCGCCAGCGCGTGCTGTCCGAGAACGTGTCCAATTCGGATACGCCAAACTTCAAGCCGAAGGATCTGGTTGAGCCGAAGTTCGATTCAACCGGCCAGGCGGTCGGCGGCTTTGCGCCGCTGTCGCTGACCCGGACCAGCACCGCGCACATCGCCCCGTCGTCGGGCGAGAGCGCGAGCTTCGACCAGAACCGCAAGGTCGGATTTCAGACGAGGCCCGCCGGCAACGCGGTGAGCCTCGAAGAGGAGATGCTGAAGGTCTCCGCCAACCAGATGGACTACGCCGCGGCGACCTCGTTGTACGGCAAGAGCCTGCATCTGTTGAAGACGGCGATCGGCAAGGGCTGAGCTCGGGTTAAGGACAGAGACCGACAAGCATGGCAAACGACTCCAGCGATTTCCTCCGCTCGATGAGCATCGCGACCTCCGGCCTGCGTGCGCAGGCGGGACGTATGCGCGTCATTTCCGAGAACATCGCCAATGCCGATTCGACCGCTGCCAAGGCGGGCGGCGATCCGTATCGCCGCAAGGTCCCGACATTCACCTCGGCACTCGATCGTGCGCTCGACGCCAAGGTGGTGGCACTCGGCAAGGTGGTGCCCGATCAATCGTCGTTCCGCGTCAAATACGACCCCAGTAACCCGGCCGCGGACGCGTCCGGCAATGTCAAGTACCCCAACGTCAATCCGCTCATCGAGATGACCGACATGCGTGATGCGCAGCGGTCCTACGAGGCGAATTTGAACATCATCGGCGCCACGCGCCGCATGATCCAGCGCACGCTCGACATTCTGAAGACCTAGGACAGGAACGAAAGTCATGGCCTCCCCAATCTCCGCAGCGAATGCCTACGCGAATTCCGCGCGCGTGCTCGACACCGGCGGCTCGAGCGGTGCCTTCGGCAGCCTTGGGCGCGTGCGCGACGTGCTCGGTAGCGGCAACGGCGCCGACAAGGGTGGTCCGTCATTCAGCGCGGTGCTGAAGGACGCGATCGGCAGCGTGATGGAGGCCGGACGCAAGTCCGACAGTCAGGCGGTCGCGATGGCCGCGGGCAAGGCAAACGTCATGGATGTCGTCACGGCGGTCGCCGAGACCGACGTCGCGGTGTCGACGCTGGTGTCGGTGCGCGACCGCGTGATCCAGGCCTATGAAGACGTGATGAAGATGACGATCTAGGCGCAGCTCGTGACGCTTCAGGCCGCCACGTGCCTGATGCGCCCAGGGGATTTGCCGTCTGCCGCGACTGCGCGCGATGAGGCGGGTGCCGGACCGGAGCCGATCGACAGTGAGGAACGACAGGACATGACGGGAGCTGAAACGCTCGATGTGGCGCGCGATGCGATCTGGACCATCGTGCTGGTGTCGTCGCCGCTGATGGTGGTCGGCCTCGTGGTTGGCGTGGTCGTCTCGCTGTTCCAGGCGCTGACGCAGATCCAGGAGCAGACGCTGGTGTTCGTGCCGAAGATCATCGCGATCTTCGTGACGCTGCTGCTGGCGCTGCCGTTCATGGCCGATGCGCTGCATTCGCACATGATGCGGATCTCGTCGCGAATCATCGGCGGATGAGGCAATGTCCGGGGCGGCAGGGCAGGCCTGCGTGAGGGCGCTGCGAGCGGTCGTAAGGAGCAGTGCGGGGGGCGCTGCTGCTTTCAGGCGCGCGCGGGCAGCCTTTCGGGCAAGCTCTTCGCAGGCTGCCTCTTCGCAGGTTGCCTCGTCGGAGGCTGTCTCTTCGGAGGCTGTCTCTTCAAAGACCGTCGTGCCGCACCAGCATGCGGTCGAAAGGGCCGTGACGGCGGACGATGCGCATCGATATATCCTTCCTTCCGGCGCTGGCCGCCGTGTTCATGCTGGCCTTCGCGCGCGTCGGCGCCATGGTGATGCTGTTGCCGGGCCTCGGCGAGGTCAACATCCCCGTCCGCATCAAGCTCGCGACCGCGCTGCTGCTCACGATGATCGTGCTGCCGCTGCATCGTCAGGCCTATCAGGTCGACCTGCAGGCGTTGTCGCCGCTCTTGGTGATGATGGTGCACGAGATCGTGATCGGCATCGTGCTCGGCGCGACGGCGCGGGTGACGCTGTCGGCGCTGCAGGTCGCGGGCTCCGTGATCGCGCAGCAGATGGGACTCGGCTTCGTCACCGCGGTGGATCCGACGCAGGGACAGCAGGGCGTCCTGATCGGCAACTTCCTCACCATGCTCGGCGTGACCCTGCTGTTCTCGACCGACAGCCATCATCTGGTGATCGCCGCACTCAGCGACAGCTACAAGATCTTCGCGCCGGGCGAATTGATCCCGAGCGGCGACGTCGCCTCGCTGGCGACCAAGGCGTTTGCCGCGGCGTTCAAGATCGGTCTGCAATTATCGGCGCCGTTCCTGGTGTTCGGCCTGGTCTTCAACATCGGGCTCGGCGTCTTGGCGCGGCTGATGCCGCAGATGCAGGTCTATTTCGTCGGCGCGCCGCTCTCGATCCTGATCGGCTTCCTGATCTTCGCGCTGGTCCTGACCGCGATGATGGGAACGTTTCTCGGCTATTTCGAAGGCGTCATGCACGAGATGATGCCGCGGTGAGGGGGCCGATCGATGTCCGATGAGGCCGATTCCGAAGACAAAACAGAAGACCCGACGCAAAAACGGCTGGACCAGGCGCTCGAACGCGGCGACGTCGTCAAGAGCCAGGAGCTCAACACCTGGTTCGTGATCGCCTCCGCGACCTTGGTGATGTCGACCTTCTCGGGCTCGATCGGCACCGCGGTGCTGGTGCCGATGCGCAACCTGATCGCCAATTCCTGGATGATCCACACCGACGGCGCCGGCCTGCTGGCGCTGGCGCGCAGCCTGTCGTTCGCCGTGATCGCGGCGATCGGCGTGCCGATCCTGATGGTGATGCTGGCGGCGATCGCCGGCAACATGATGCAGCATCGCCTGGTCTGGTCCGGCGAGCCGATGAAGCCGAGCCTGAGCAAGATCTCGCCCTTGGCCGGCGCCAAGCGCCTGTTCGGCAAGCAGGCTGCGGCCAATTTCGCCAAGGGCCTCTTCAAGCTCGTGCTGCTTGGCACGGTCATGGTCATGATCCTGTGGCCGGAGCGGCTGCGCCTCGAATCGCTGCTGCATATGGACGTCAGCGAGCTGCTCGGCGTCACGATCTCGCTGACGACGCATCTGATGGGCTCGGTGGTCGCGCTGCTCGCCCTGGTCGCGATCGGCGACTACCTGTTCCAGTATCGGCAATGGTACGAGCGCCAGAAGATGTCGGTGCAGGAGATGAAGGAGGAGTTCAAGCAGTCGGAAGGCGACCCGCACGTCAAGGGACGCATCCGGCAGATCCGCCAGCAGCGCATGAAGAAGCGCATGATGGCCGCGGTTCCCAAGGCCTCCGTGATCATCACCAACCCGACCCACTACTCGGTCGCGCTGTCCTACGAGCGCGGCATGTCGGCGCCGGTCTGCGTCGCCAAGGGCGTCGACAACATCGCCTTCAAGATCCGGGAGGTGGCCAAGGCGCACGACATCCCGATCGTCGAGAACGTGCCGCTGGCGCGCGCGCTCTATGCCACCGTCGAGATCGACGAGGAGATCCCGGTGGAACATTATCATGCCGTCGCTGAGATCATCGGCTACGTGATGGGGCTGCGGCGCAACCTCTCGGGGCGCCCGCGATGACAACCGATTCGGTCCATGGACGGACCGCAAAATACGGATAAATCATGGAATATCGGCTTGACGGGCTTGCGCTTGACCCGTCGATTCAGGCAGGTGGAAGGGGGAGCCGCGCGAACGGGCTGGGGCTCCCAGCCGACAGGTCGCGTCCCCGAGCCATGAGCGCCGATTCCGACAACGATGGGTTACAGGATCAGGTGAGCCTGCCGGAGCGGCCGCGCCGCAGCGGCAGCATTCTGCTGATCCTGCTGGTGGCGTTCGGCCTCGTCGCGGTCGCGATCGCGCTGATGACGATCGGCCGCGCCCAGGCGCAGCCCTATATTCTCGGCCTGCTGTCGCTGCTCGCCACCGTCGGCCTGTTCAATCTGTTCGCGTTCGCCGCCGGCATCGTCCGCTTCGCCGACAAGTCGACCGACGATCCGGTGTTGGGCGCGATCGCCGATCACGCCTTCGATGGCCTCGCAGTGACCGATCCGCGCGGCCATGTCGTCTACGCCAACGCCGCCTATCTCAACATGACGGGAGCGGCGACCGCGCAGGAGGCGCGTCCCGTCGAGCGTGTCTTCATCGGCAATCCCGATGTCTCCGAAGCGGTGTTCCGCCTGCTCAAGGCGGCGCGCGAGGGCAAGCGGCAGCAGGAAGAGGTACGCATCACCGCGGCCGAAGGCGCGCAGGGGCGCTGGCTTCGCATGCGCGTTCGCCCGCTCGGCCAGACCAAGCGCCACGCCCGCTACGCGGTGTGGTCGATCGCCGACATCACGCGGGATCGCGAGCGCCAGGAGGACGTGTTTCAGGAGCTGCAGCATGCGATCGAATATCTCGACCATGCGCCGTGCGGCTTCTTCTCGGTCAATCCGGAAGGCAGCCTCGTCTACGTCAATGCCACGCTCGCCAACTGGCTCGACTACGATCTCGCCGAGATCGGCTCGGGCGGCCTGAAGCTCGCCGACGTCGTCTCCGGCGACGGCGCGTCGCTGCTGACCTCGATCGTGGCGGTGCCCGGCGAGGTCCGCACCGAGGTGTTCGACATCGACCTGAAGATGCGCGGCGGCAAGACCATGCCGGCGCGGCTCTACCACAAGCTCGCCTTCGGCGCCGACGGCAAGCCGGGCGCCTCGCGCACCCTGGTCATCAGCCGCGCCCGCGACGAGCGCTCCGATCCGGAGCGCGCCGCCGAGGTGCGCTTCATGCGCTTCTTCGACCATACGCCGATGGCAATCGCCACCGTCGACCGCGGCGGCGCCGTGGTCAGGGCCAATGCGCGCTACGCCAAGCTGGCGCAGAGCGTCAGCGGCGACGTGGCCGCGGCGAAATCGATCTTCCGCACCGTCAGCCAGCGCGACCGGCACCTCCTGATCGCCGCGATCAACCAGGCCTCGGAAGGGCAGGCGGACATTCCGCCGGTCGAGGTGATGCTGGAGGGCGCAAAGGAGCGCTTCGGCCAGTTCTTCGTCACCGCCGTCGACGAGGACGAGCGCGAGACCGAGGCCGCAATCGTCTATCTGCTCGAGACCACCGAGCGCCGCGCGCTGGAGAACCAGATCAACCAGTCGCAGAAGATGGAGATGGTCGGCCAGCTCGCCGGCGGCATCGCCCACGACTTCAACAACGTGCTCTCGGCCATCATGATGGCCAACGACTTCCTGCTGAACGCGCACAAGCCGACCGACCCGTCGTTCCAGGACATCATGCAGATCAAGCAGAACGCGACCCGCGCCGCGACGCTGGTGCGGCAGCTGCTCGCGTTCTCGCGCCGCCAGACCCTGCGGCCGCAGGTGCTCGATCTCGGTGACGCACTGTCCGACCTGACGATGCTGTTGCGCCGGCTGATCGGCGAGAAGGTCAAGCTCGACCTGGTTCACGGCCGCGACCTGTGGCCGGTCAAGGTCGACGTCTCGCAGTTCGAGCAGGTGGTCGTGAATCTCGCGGTCAACGCCCGCGATGCGATGCCCGATGGCGGCAAGCTGTCGGTGCGCACCGCCAACGTCTCGGCCGACGAGGTCGCGCAGGCCGCCTACAAGGGCATGCCGGTGGCCGACTACGTCCGCATCGAGATCAGTGACACCGGAACCGGCATTCCGGCCGAGATCCGCGAGAAGATCTTCGAGCCGTTCTTCTCGACCAAGGAGGTCGGCAAGGGCACCGGTCTGGGACTGTCGACCGTCTACGGCATCATCAAGCAGACCGGCGGCTTCATCTACGTCGACAGCGAGGTCGGCAAGGGGACTTCGTTCCAGATCTTCCTGCCGCGGCACATCGTCGTGCCGGAGGTCCAGGCCGAGCCGCACGCGGCCAACGGGGCCGCCAAGGAGCCGGCCGTCGCGGAAGCGTCGAAGCCGCGCGCGGACCTGACCGGGCAGGGCACCATCCTGCTGGTCGAGGACGAGGAGGGCCTGCGGGCGCTGAACGCGCGCGGCCTGCGCTCGCGCGGCTACAGCGTCATCGAGGCGTCGAACGGCGTCGAGGCGATGGAGGCGCTGGACGAGTGCGACGGCGTGCTCGATCTCGTGGTGTCCGACGTCGTGATGCCGGAGATGGACGGGCCGACGCTGCTCAAAGCGATGCGCGAGCGCAATCCGGAGATCAAGATCATCTTCGTCTCGGGCTATGCCGAGGATGCGTTCGAGAAGAGCCTGCCGGAGAACCAGCAGTTCGCGTTCCTGCCGAAGCCCTTCACGCTCAGCCAGCTCGTGGCGGCGGTCAAGGAAACCATGGCGCCGCAATAGGTTACCGGAGTTCCTTGGCAAATTCCTTGGCAAGCCGGCCGGGCGCGTTCATCCCGCGACCCCGCGCCGCAGCCGCGCGGCCTCGTGCCGCCTTCCCTTTTCGCGGGTTGTGCCCATCTTACAGGCATCCCCATTCCGGGGAGTTATGGGAAACACAGATGAGCTTCATGCAGCGCAAAAGCGGCCTCCTCAAGGCGATGGCCGTGGCCCTTTCACTGGCGCTGCCGACGGTGCTCGCCGTCTCGGCGGCCGACGCCCGGATCGGCGGCGGCTCCAGCTCGGGCTCCCGCGGCACGCGTACCTTCTCCGCGCCGCCTCCGACCGCCACCGCGCCGGGATCGGCGTCGCAGTTCAACCGCACCATCACCCAGCCGGGCCAGCCCGGCGGCTTCAACACGGCTGCGCCCTCCCGCGGCGGGCTGTTCGGCGGTCGCGCCGGTGGCCTCCTGGGCGGCCTCGCTGCCGGCTTCCTCGGCGCCGGCCTGTTCGGCATGCTGTTCGGCGGCGGGCTGTTCTCCGGGCTGGGCGGCTTCGCTTCGATCATCGGCCTGATCCTCCAGGTCCTGCTGGTGGTGTTCCTGGTGCGCATGGGGATGGCCTGGTGGCAGCGCCGCAACCAGCCGGCCTATGCCGCCGGCCCGGCGCCGACGCCCACCGACGGCCAGCCGAGCTTGCGCTCGGGCCTCAGCGGCCTTGGTGGTTTCGGTGGCTTCGGCGGTGGCAGCAACACGCCGCCGCTGCAGATCCTGCCGGCCGACTACGAGGCGTTCGAGCGGCTGCTCGGCGAGATCCAGTCCGCCTGGTCGAACGAGGATGTCGGCCGCCTGCGGCTGCTGTCGACGCCCGAGATGGCCTCGTATTTCGAGCGCGATCTCGAGCAGAACCAGGCCCGCGGTGTGGTCAACAAGGTCAGTGCCGTGAAGCTGCTGCAGGGTGACCTCGCCGAAGCCTGGCGCGAGAATGGCGCCGACTATGCCACGGTCGCGATGCGCTTCACCTCGGCCGACAAGACCATCGAGCGCGCCTCGGGCCGCGTGGTCGAGGGCTCCGACCAGCCGCAGGAGGTCACGGAGATCTGGACCTTCCTGCGCCACGCCGGCGCCGATTGGCAGCTGTCGGGAATCCAGCAGGTCAGCTGAGCCTGACTTGAGATCCTCATCAGGCGCCGCGGAGCAATCCGCGGCGCTTTTGCTTGTCAACAATTCCCCCCCCCGCGCGAGCCCGATGGCGGCTGTTCCCGGTCGATCTGACGAGCACCGGCGGTGGCAGGCTGCTATACTGCTTCGCGGCGAACGAACACCGCGTCCGTTACGTCGTCCGAGCCGAACGTGTGGGCGCATCACTGCGAGGATGGCCGATGCGTTACGAGCTCTACTACTGGCCCATGATCCAGGGCCGCGGCGAATATGTGCGTCTCGCGCTGGAGGAGGCGGGCGCCGCCTATCGCGACGTCGCGCGCGAGGACGGCATCGCTACGATGACGGCGATGATGGAGGCGGTCAGCGACACGCCGCCCTTCGCGCCGCCGTTCCTGAGAGCGGGCCGCCGCGTCATCGGCCAGACTGCCAACATCCTGCTGTTTCTCGGCAGCCGCCATGGGCTCGCGCCGAAGGCCGAAGCCGGCCAGCTCTGGGTGCATCAGCTGCAGCTCACCGTGACCGACTTCGTGGTCGAGATCCATGACACGCATCATCCGCTGGGGCCGACGCTGTACTACGAGGACCAGCGCGCGCCGGCCAGGAAGCGCACCGCCGAGTTCTGGAGCGAGCGGGTGCCGAAATTCCTCGGCTATTTCGAGCAGCTCCTATCGAAAAGCGGTGGCGCCTACGTCACCGGGCGCCGGCTCACTTATGTGGACCTGTCGCTGTTCCAGATCGTCGCCGGCCTGCGCTACGCGTTCCCGAAGCGCATGATGGCGTTCGAGCGCAACATCCCGAGCCTCATCGCGCTGCATGACCGCGTCGCCAGCAGGCCCAACATATCAGCCTATCTCGGCAGCGAGCGCCGCATCGCCTTCAACGAGGACGGCATCTTCCGCCACTACAAGGCGCTGGATGCGTGAGGCGAGGCTCCGCGGCGCCACCCGTTGACAATGTATAAGCGTTTGCTTATACATTCCTTATGACCGTCGAAGCCCAGTTGACATCCGTCATGAAGACGCTTGCCGACCCGACGCGGCGGGCCGTGTTCGAGCGCATCGCGCGCGAGGGGGAGGTGGCGGCCACCGGCCTGGTGCAGGGCTCGCGGGTATCGCAGCCGGCGATCTCACAGCATCTCAAGGCGCTGCGCGACGCCGGGCTGGTCAGCGAACGGCGCGACGGCCGCCACAACTACTACAGCGTCGCGCCAAAAGGGCTGGCGCCGCTGGTCGACTGGCTCGGTCACTACCGCGCATTCTGGCATGAGCGCATTGCCGGCCTCGAGGCACTGTTGAAGGAGACCGAGTGATGGGTGAGGCGCATGCGATCGTGGTGGAGAAGCATCTGCCCCATTCGCCCGACAAGATCTGGCGCACGCTGACCACGAGCGACCTGATCGCGAAATGGTTGATGCCGAACGACTTCGTCGCGGCCACCGGTCATCGCTTCACCTTCCGCACCGAGCCGGTGGGCGACTGGGATGGCGTCGTTCATTGCGAGGTGCTCGCCTGTGAGCCGCCGCATCTGCTGAGCTATTCCTGGAAGGGCGGTTCGGACTCCAATCCGGCCCACGGCTTACGGCTCGACAGCGTCGTGACCTGGACGTTGACGCCGGCCGAGGGCGGCACGCATCTGCGGATGGTCCATGACGGCTTCGTCTTCCCGGGCAACAAGTTTCAGTTCGACATCATGGGACAGGGGTGGAGTCGTATCGGCGATGCCATCACACGTATAGCGGCGGATGCCTGAGGCGCCGCCGCTATACGAAGTTGGCCTGAGGGTGTGGGATCGTCAGGCGAGAATGTCGACGCGGGTGCCCTGGCCGGGCGGCAGCGGCGGACGCGAGGCCTGCTTCTCCGCGGCCGCCTCGTCGCCGGTCTTGGCGGGATTGACGGCCTGGCTCTGCTGCGTCTGGTTCCGCGCCTGCGTGTCTTGGGTCTGCGGCTTGGTCGTCTCGGTCGAGATCGGCGGCGGTGAAGGCGGCGGCGATGACGACGAAACGCTCGAAACGGACATGGTCCAGCTCCTCGCTTGGTGTTGCGACAAGCGTGGCCATCGCTCACGAAAACTTCGTCAATCAGATCGTTCGAATTGTCTGCAACTGTCGGTGGCGCGGCGAATAGTGAACGGGTCGCTGCCGCCGGCGCAGAAACCGCAAGGCTGTTGCGTCACCCCCGGCCTATTGGTCCTTGCTGCGGCTGATCGTGATCGAGGACTCGGTCTTGGTTCGGGCGCAGCGCATGTCGAGCCGGCGGTAGCGGCTGGCGACGTCGTCGCCGCGGAAGATCCCGAGCCGGCGGTAACAGCGTGTGACGCCGCGCTGCATGTCGTCCTTCGGCAAGGTGAACACGATCGCCGCCGCGCTCGCCATCAGCTCGATGAAGGCCGGCGTCGGCTTGCGCTCGGATTTTCCGAACAATTGATTGCTGACGTTCTTCGATGAGCAGCCGAGCGTGATCTCGCGCGCCTTGGGATGGGCGAGATAGACGGTGCCCGCCGCGGTCTGTCCGATCCGGACGCCGTCGATGCCGTTCTTCAATTCCTTGGCGAGGTCGTCACAGCGATCCGCTTGCGCGGCCTGCGGCAGCAGCGCGCTGCTCAACGCAACGAGAAAAACAAAACCGGCCAAGCGGCCAAATGAGCAAAGCGATGACTGCATTCCAAATACCCCCGCGCCATTGAAGCCTGCGCGCGGAGGTCATGCAAGCGCGATGCGCCGCGGCCGCACAAGATCGTCGGCCGACGTGACCGCGTGTTGACGGGCCGCGGTCACCTGCCGGCGGCAGCGGCGCGATCGCTTCGTCAGAACCAGCAGCGGCCCGGATGCGACAGCGATACGCCCGCGGCGCGGCGCTCGCAGTCGTTGCCGTAGGTCTGGAAGTTGCAGCCGCACACCGGCATGTAGATGCGATTGCAGAACGTCGGCTTTCGGCGGCAGACACCCATCATGTCGAACCGGCCACACTGGCCGGCCGGGAATTCGCAATAAAGACCGGCATTGCAAGGGATGCCGGCAAATCCGCCGCACGCACGACCGGGACCGACCGCGCCGGCGCTGCCGGGGGCCAAGGTGGTCAGGGCAAAGGTGATCAGGGCAAGAGCAATTGTGATGGCAACGAAGAGACCTCGTTTCATGACGCCTCCAGGAGGAAAATGAATACGTCAACAATCTAAGGTTACATAATTCGGCGACGGATCGCAATTGATCTCGCCGTACGACATTGCGCCGGTCGCGGCGTCATGTTGCGGCGACCTCGCGGGCCGTCTCGATCAGCAGGTCGAACGTCTCGTCGGGTGCGTGCTGCACGACATCGTGCCCGCACGCAAATGCGTGCACGCGCCACGCGGGATCGTTGCGCAGCCGCTCATATTGCGCGGTGAACGGCGTCGCGCTCCATCCGCTGGCGTAGACGAAGGTGCGCTGCAGAGCCGCCGGCGCCGGACTGTGGAGCTTCAGGGCCTGGATGAAGGTCCCGAGCGGATGCGGCCGGCGGCGCGGATCGGAGCCTTCGCGCGGCAGCGCCGTCAGCCCGTCATGCCCGGCACGTTCGATCACGAACCGGCGATACGCATCACCGGCGAGATCCCACCATGACTGGCCGTTCTCGGGTGCGAAGGCATCGAGATAGATCAGTGCGGCGAGCCTTTCCGGCACGCGGTCGGCGACGCCGGTCGCGACCATGCCGCCATAGCTGTGCGCGCACAGGATGACCTCGGACAGGTCCTCGATCGTCAGCAGATCAATGACGTCAGCGATGTGGGTGTCGAGATTGACGGCATGGGCGGCGCGGGCCGGTGTCTGCTCCAATCCACTCAAGGTCACCGCATAGGCGTCATGGCCGGCCTGCTGGAGCCTGGCCGAGAGCGCAGCGTACATCCAGCCGCCGTGCCAACCTCCTGGAATCAGGACAAAACTTGCCATGATCGTACCCCTCTGCCGCTGTGCCGAGACATGTCTTGCAAGGCTTCCGACGGGTAGCGTATCAGACCTGTCAAGACCGCTTTGGGCGGCCATCTTTAGAACCCCACGAGCTCGCCATGAACGCGCCGACCGCCTTCCCCGACCAGTCCAAGCCCGTCCCGCCCTACAAGCACACGCCGCTGTTTCCGCTCGGGCCGGACACCACGCCCTACAAGAAGATCACCACCGACGGCGTGCGGGTCGAGAAGGTCTTGGGCCGCGACATGCTGGTGGTGTCGCGGGAGGCGCTGCGGACCTTGTCGGAAGCCGCGTTCGGCGAGATCAACCACTTTCTGCGTCCCGGCCATCTGAAGCAGCTGCGCAGCATCCTGGAGGATCCGGAGGCCAGCCCCAACGACAAGTTCGTCGC
This sequence comes from Bradyrhizobium sp. HKCCYLRH1030, assembly GCF_051168395.1. NCBI lineage: Bacteria > Pseudomonadati > Pseudomonadota > Alphaproteobacteria > Hyphomicrobiales > Nitrobacteraceae > Bradyrhizobium > Bradyrhizobium sp. HKCCYLRH1030. The sequence continues at coordinate 401,444 of NZ_JBNPUY010000003.1, forward strand.
GCTCGACTTCCTGAAGAACGCCAACATCTCCGCCGGCGGCGTGCTGCCGATGTGCCAGGATACCGGCACCGCGATCATCATGGGCAAGAAGGGCTGCAACGTCATCACCGATGGCGACGACGAGGCGGCGCTGTCGCAAGGCGCGCGTGACGCTTATCTGCGCCGCAACCTGCGCTACTCGCAGGTCGCTCCGCTGTCGATGTACGAGGAGAAGAACACCGCCAACAACATGCCGGCGCAGACCGAGATCTATGCCGAGGGCGAGGACGCCTACAAGTTCATGTTCATGGCCAAGGGTGGCGGCTCGGCCAACAAGAGTTTTCTGTTCCAGGCGACGCCCTCGGTGCTCACCAAGGACCGGCTGCTGGCGTTCCTGAAGGAGAAGATCCTGACGCTGGGCACCGCGGCGTGCCCGCCTTATCACCTCGCCATCGTGATCGGCGGCACCTCGGCCGAGCTGTGCATGAAGACGGTGAAGCTGGCGTCTGCGCGTTATCTCGACGCGCTGCCGACCCAGGGCTCCCCGGATGGCAATGCCTTCCGCGACCTGGAGATGGAGCAGGAAATCCACAAGATGACGCAGTCGCTCGGCGTCGGCGCGCAGTTCGGCGGCAAGTATTTCTGCCATGACGTCCGCGTCATCCGCATGCCGCGCCACGGCGCGTCGTTGCCGATCGGTCTCGGCGTGTCGTGCTCGGCCGACCGCCAGGTGCTCGGCAAGATCACCAGGGACGGCGTCTATCTCGAGGAGCTCGAGCATCATCCGGCGCAGTATCTGCCGGAGGTCGAGCAGGCGCTTGGCGGCGAGGTCGTGAAGATCGACTTGAACCAGCCGATGAAGGACATCCTCGCCACTCTGTCGAAGAACCCGATCAAGACGAGGCTGTCGCTGACCGGCACCATGATCGTCGCGCGCGACGCGGCGCATGCCAAGCTGCGCGAGCGCCTCGATCGCGGCGAGCCCCTGCCGGACTACTTCAAGAACCATCCGGTCTACTACGCCGGCCCCGCCAAGACCCCCGAAGGCTACGCCTCCGGCGCGTTCGGTCCGACCACCGCGGGCCGCATGGATTCCTTCGTCGACCAGTTTCAGGCGGCCGGCGGCTCGATGGTGATGGTCGCCAAGGGCAACCGCGCGCCGGCGGTGCGCGAGGCCTGCAAGAAGCACGGTGGCTTCTATCTCGGCTCGATCGGCGGCGCCGCGGCCAACCTCGCCGAGCACTGCATCAAGAAGGTCGAGGTCGTCGAATATCCCGAGCTCGGCATGGAAGCCATCTGGCGCATCGAAGTGGTGGACTTCCCGGCCTTCATCATCATCGACGACAAGGGCAACGACTTCTTCAAGGAGCTGAACCTCGGCTGAGGTGAGCCGGGCGTGATGTTTGTTGCGGCGGCCGGGAGCGATCCCGGCCGTTGGCGTATGGGGGAGGCCCATCTCGCCTGAGCGCGTAGAGTGGCAACCGAATTCGCACGCCGACGGTGCGCTCCCCTCCCCCTTGCGGGGAGGGGTTGGGGGTGGGGTCCACGAGTCGCGCTCTATCTGATGGGCGAGGAAACGCAGCGCGATGCGACCTCGCTCTCTCGATAGTTTGGTGGTTGATGTGTGTGCGCGCCCATAGCGTTCAGCGCCCGGAGACCCCCACCCCCGACCCCTCCCCGCAAGGGGGAAGGGAGCTCACTGCTGTTGTGGGGCCAGCTCGGCTCCGACTACCGTGGGGCTCAGCGTGCGTTCGTGGCAAGAGGAGCACGATGCTGAACGAAGCAACTGGTAGTCTGATGTAATGCACGCCAACCGCATCATCGGTCTCGACGGCTTCTCCCGCGGCTGGGTCGCGGTGTCGATTGCAGGCGACCGGCGCGACATCGCCTTTCCCGCCGACGTTTCGACGGCACTATCGGCTCCTTTTACCCGCGCCGCGATCGACATCCCGATCGGCATGACCGACGACGGCGAGCGCACCTGTGACCGGCTCGCGCGCGACAAGCTCGCGCCGCATCGCTCCCGCGTCTTCACCGGCGCGCGACGCTGGCTGTGGCAGGACTACACCGATCCAGACGAGGCGAACATCGAGGCGTCGCGGCGCGGGCAGACGCGCGCCTCGCGTCAGCTCTGGCATCTCGGCCGCAAGATCATGGAGGTCGACGCCTTCGTCCGTGCGCATCGCGACCGCGACATCCGCGAGGCCCATCCCGAACTGGTGTTCCTGCGCCTCCACGGCGCGCCGTTGCCGTCGAAGAAGACGGAACATGGCGCCAGGCTGCGGCGCGACTTGTTAGTTTCTGCAGGCTTCGCCGCCATCGACGACTGGATGACCCGCGCCCGCATCGGTACCGGTGCCAAGCCCGACGACGTCCTCGACGCCTGCGCGGTCGCGCTGGCCGCTCGCGACTGCGCGGGCTGCGTACCGGAAGAAGCTGCGCCGCGCGACGCGCATGGCGTGCCGATGCAGGTCTGGTTTTGAGGGGCGGCCCGGCCAAGTTTTTCCCACATCTGCTTCAGCGCGGAGGGCTGGCGTACATGGGGTAAGCGATCAACGGACGGGTTTCCGCTTATCCCTGCATAGGGCTAGGCCGTCGAGTTTCGCGGCGGTACCGGAAAGTAGTACCGAAAGAAGTAAGAGATATCTCATTGTAGTTCCAATGAAGCAGGTTGGACTATGATTACCCAATTCCTAGCTCGAATGTGAGTTAGGTGATCCAATCAGATTCCGATCGCGACCGCAACGATGACTGCTTGAGCCATTGCGGCAGCCGTAGCGATGGATATAGGAAGTCCCCGCCTCACGGTTGATGGCTTCGATGCCTGCCAGGGGGCGAAATACAAACAAGTGCGCGCACTGTCCCGCTGGCCGGACCTCAATGAGGGGGCGCGGCTTCCGTGACGGGCCATCGGCCAATGTTCGATCCGATTCCAAGGAGCAGATTCTAAAAAAAATAAATCACTTGTTATTTTTCCGAAATCGTGATTTTATCTCGCCATCCCGCCTCACTGCGGAGGGGCGTTGCGCGCGATCGTCACGACACGCGAGGCGGGGAGGCGATGGCCGCGATGGAGCCGCAGCGTGTCTTCGGATACGCGGACGAACGGCTTGGCGCGGACGCGAAGTCGCAGCGTCCTGACACCCCGAAGCTGGTGTCACGTTCGTGCGGTGCTGAGCGCATCGCGCGGATCATGGTGGCCAACAAGCCGGCGCACCAGGGAGACTGCGTATAAGCGTGAAGCCATCGCGCAGGGAAGGCCGGGCGTTTCCGGCTGCACCTGTGGTACCTGCCGCCTGCATTTCTTTCGCAGGCGGGCCGCAGGCGTCAGCCGACGCCTGGCCTTCCCTGCGCCCTCTGCATTTTGAAGAGGGACATGCCGATGCATCCCTCGGGCGTTATCAGCCGCGAGGCTGCGTCCGCTTGTCCGGGCTGTTTGAGATGTGAAGCGGGACTGCTGCGATTAAAAAATCGGTGTCGTCCCGGGCAAGCCACGAGCGCGCGACAGCGCGATCGCGGCGCCGACCCGGGACCCATACGCCGCGGCCGTCGTGACGGGCGAAAAGCCAATTGCCAGCGTGCCTCGAACCACTCCCTGGGGGTATGGGTCCCCGCTTTCGCGGGGACGACAGCGGAGAGTGTCGATGCGACGCATCCACGCAAAAGAATAGCGCTCAGCCCCGCGCGCCGGTGAACGGGAAGCTGCCCATGAAGCCGATGCCCATCTCGCCGGAGATGGTGTCGCCGGCGACCTTGCCCTTGAAATCCAGCGTCAGCGGCATCGGGCTGGTGATGGAGACCTTCCAGGCGACGTCGTCGCCGTTGACGGTGCCGTCGAAGATCTCGGCGGAATCGCCTTCCGCGGCCTGGGTCCCCGTCAGCGTCGCGCCCGAGCTCTTCAGGCTCAGGGTCGCGCTGCGCTCGCCCATGGGCGTGTTCAAGGTCAGATTCCAGTTGCCGTCCACAGCCATCGATCGTTCTCCTGGCATTGCGATTTTGCGGACCTCGAGGCAACGACCTCGAGGATGCGTTCGGCCGCCCCTATAGCGCATCTTTGCGCGTAAGCCCATTGCGGCGATCGGATGCAGCGATCAGGCCCGCGCCGCCCTGAGGCGGTTGGCGACCACGAAGCGGAAGGCCATGAACTGCAGCGCGAAGGCCGCGACCTTGGCGCCGCCCGCGACCACGGTGATGTAGAGCACCCACAGCTTGATGTCGCCGGTCATGGCGACCGCGATCGTGCCGAGACCGAGCGCGAACATCAGCGCCGCCCAGGCATAGCCGGCGATGGTGACGTATTCCGGAATGGTCTCCGACACGATCGGCGGCACGTAGCGCAGCATCCAGCCGCGCTTGAGCATGATCAGCCCGATGGCGAAATGGCCGATCGCGGGCTTGGCGAACATGAAGCGGGGGTCATTGGTCAGCAGCGTCACGCCGCCGAGCACGATGACGAGGCCGACGCTGGCATAGGCCATGAAGCTGAGGTTCACGCCCCTGATGCGCGCCCAGACCACCTGCACCACGGCGACGGCGACCGCGGCGGCGGTGGCCAGCACGACATCATCGGTTGCGATGTACAGGATGAAGAACACCGCGGCCGACAGGAAGTCGGCAATCAGCTTGGCAAACACGATTTTCACGCACGTCTCCTGGAGCAGACCCCGGTCACGAATCTTGGCCGGACATTGCGGCGGCAGTCTGCGCTGCCACGTCCTTTGTTCGGCGGTAGTCAGGATACCAGCGCGTGAAATAAAGTGCACTATTGCGGGCGGCAAAGGCGATGGCGAGGCCGGTCCAATAGGGCAGGCCCGGCACGTAGAGCGTCATCAGGTTGCCGACGATCATCAGCAGCGCCGACACGGTCCAGGCGCCGGTGATGACGTAATTGGCGCGCAGGAAGCCCGGAATCGCCGCGGTTTCCGGCGGTACGGCCTCGAGCGCATATTGCAGCGTGAACGGCGCGCGCAGCAGCATCGAGCCGAGCGACAGTGCGAAAATGCCGCAGTCGACCGCAAGACGCACCGCGGATGCGCTGAGGGTCGGATCGATGAGGCCGAGGTAGGCGGCTACGCTTGCGAACACGATCGCCGAGCCCAGGCCGAGAATCTTGATCGAGCGTCCCTTGACGACGTCGACCGCGACAACGACCAGGCACATCGCCGTGGCCACGGCCAAGCTGAGCGTGGCCGAGACCACCATCATCAGCGCCGCGTAGACGCCGTAGGGCGCAAGGATGAGGAAGATCGTCATAGAACTCGCCGGCCAATCTTTACACTGCCAAGATTAGTAGGATCCCGGCGGAACCGGGTCAAGCAAATCTTGACAATGTCAAAATTTTGTGAAGCAACATATTTAGCTAAGCTTTATCAATGACTTGCTTCGTTTGCGCCGACCCAATTGCCGTGGAAGCCATCGGGCACGCGGTGGCCGAGATGAACCAGGGCCACCGGACCGCCGCCGATGTCGGTGGCGTTGAACACGGCGAGGTCGCTGGTGTTGGAGCCGGCACGCCAGACCACGGTCAGCAGCCAGCCGTCGCCCTCGGCGGCATCGCGGCTGCGCGGCACGAATACCGGCTCGGACAGGGTGTCGCCGGCGGGCAGCAGATGCGTCGCGTGGCGCGTGCCGGCGCCGTCGACATGGACGAGGCCGGACAGCGCCCCGAACAGCGGGCCGTCCGGATTGGCGCAGGCGTACCAGCCATGGCCGTTCTTGAGCCCGGCGCGGCGGTCGTCGATGCGGGGGAATTCACCGGTGAGGTCGTCGAGATAGCTCTGGGTGAAACGGTCGGTGTTGCCGGCGAGATCGAAGCTCCAGCGGCACAGCCGCGCGACCGACTTGGCCGGATCGGTCGGACGTCCGTCGGGATGCGGAAACAGCGGCGCTTCCTCGAACTGCATGACGTCGGCAATGATCCGGCTGCCGTCCTCCCAGGCATTCATGATGTGGAAGACGTAGCAGGCGTCACCGCGAAACCAGACGATGTCCTTGATGTCGCCGCTGCGCTTCATCACACCGACATAGGCGCCCTTGTCGGGCTCCCAGGCATAAGGCGGCTTGCCGGACATTGCGCGCTCGATGCTGCCGGTGAGCGGCAGGATTGGAAACAGCACGTGATTGGCCGTGACGATGAAGTCGTGCACCATGCTGGCATAGGGCGCCTCGAAACGATTGAGACGCGTCAGCTTGCCGGCCGCATCGACCGTGCCGTAGGACAGCGCCGGCGTCAGCGGACCGGCGGCGTTGTAGCCGAAGAACAGCAATTCGCCGGTGACCGGATCGGTCTTCGGATGCGCGGTGAAGGCGCCGCGCAGGCGGCCGCCGAAATCGTGATAGCCGCGGGTGGCGAGCGTGCCGGGCTCGATCTCGGTCGGCAGATGCGCCTCTTCGAGCGCGAGCAGGCGGCCGGCATGGGCGATGATGTTGGTGTTGGCAACGCCGCCATCGGTGACCTCGGCTGGCGCGTCCGGCAGCCTGCGGCCGAAGCCGCCGAACAGCGCGCGCCCCGCGCGGCGCTCGGCCTCGAATTTCGGGGTGCGGATCCAGCGGTTGCGATAGGACGCGCGGCCGTTCTCCAGATGGAACGCGTGCAGCATGCCGTCGCCGACGAACCAGTGCGAACCCGGCGAGTCGAATTGCGGATTGGGGCCGTTGCGATAGAGCGTGCCGTTCAGCTCACGTGGCAGTTCGCCGGTGACGTTCAGGAACGGCGCGTCGCATTCGAACGGGATCGGCGCGATGTTGTCGCGCGGTGTGGGGCGCTGGCGGGCTGTGTCGTGCAACGGTCCGTTCATCGACTGTCCATTCATGGCGCTTCCTTCCCCTTGCATCCGGCTTTATCTTTACGATGTAAAGATAAGGCTACCGGCCGAGCGCCTGCAGGTCAAGGCTAATCTTTACGCTGTCAAAATTGCTTGTATAAGGAGAGGCATGACGAAGATCGAACAGGCAAGACTGAGCAGGCACCGGACGGCTACGGCGGTGGCCCGGACGCGGTCGCGCCGCGCGGTGAGCGCGGGCGAGCCGGCGGCGCCCTATCATCACGGCGCGCTGCGCGATGCGCTACTCGAAGCGGCCGAGCGCGTGCTGGAGCGCGACGGGCTGGCCGGACTCACCTTGCGCGCGGTGGCGCGCGAGGCCGGCGTGTCGCATGCGGCGCCGACGCATCATTTCGGCGATCTCACCGGGCTGGTCAGCGAGCTCGCGGCGATCGGCTTCACGCGGTTCAATGCGGCGATGAAAGCGGCCGGCGAGCAGCCCGGCACGCCGATCGAGCGGGCGATGGCGCGGGCCCGCGCGTATGTCGCCTACGCACAGGCCAATCCCGGCATGTACGGACTGATGTTCCGCACCGAGCGTCTGGATTATTCGCGCCCTTCGCTGCACGAGGCCGCGGAAGCCTCGTTTGCCGGACTCGCGGGGTCGGTCGCCGCGCGCAGCGAAGGCCCGGTCGGTGACGAGGAATTGTCGCTCGATCAGTCGGCGGCGATCGCCCGCGCCTGGTCGCTGGTGCATGGCTACACGATGCTGCTGCTCGACGGCCGCCTTGCCGACATTCTGCGCCGTTCGCCGCCGGGCACCACGGCCGAATCGCTGCTGGAGGCGATGCTCCGGGCCACCGTGCCGAAGCTGCCGCCGGGCGCGTAGTTCGACACACCGGAAACCGGGTAGGGGATCGTGCGTTGGCAACGCATGGCACGAACCCCACGCGCTCCCTGGAGCAAGGCCAATCCGCGCAAGCGCGCCGGCAAGGCCTCCGCCCGTCTCACCCCGGCCGAAAAGGCGGCGGCCAAGGCCCGCGCCCGTCGGGCCGGGCGGCGCTATCCCAACCTGGTCGACAATATGCGCGTCGCGGCCAGGAAGGCGGCAAAGACCAAGACCAGTGGCCGCAAGCGGGCGGCGAAATCGAAGACCGGGAAGGGCGCATCGAAGACGGCGAGCAGGCGCACATCCGCCGTGCGCAAGACCGCAAAGTCCGGACGGAAGTCGGCGCGCTAATTGGGCGGCAACGCCAGATCGACGGCCCGGCCGCGCGCGCCGACGATCTTCACCCTGTCCTTGCCGCAGGCAAAGCCTCGCGCCGTCTGGTCAGCCGCCTGCCGCGCCAGTTCGTTGGCATTGGAGTTGGCGGCAGCGTCGACATAGGCGACGTGGCACACCGGTCCGGGCGGCAGCCGGGTCACCACCAGCATCGGCTTGTCCTTCGGCCCCTTGCTGCCTTGATCGTCGTTGTCGGCGATCTGCCAGCGCTGGATGATCGCGAACGGCTTGCCGTCAGCCAGCCTCCATTCGACAGCGTTGCCGGCGGAGTTGAACGGTCCGAACCAGGTCTGAGCAGCCGGCTCCTTGGCGGCCGCGCGGACATTGCGCCCCACAGACACGGTCTGGCGAAGATCGCCTTCGTTGACGAGCAGGATCAGGCCGTCCTTGCCAGGGCAGGTCTGAGTCGAGCTGTCATCCTCCTGCTTGCCGCCGATGGTGCGGCAGTCCTTGGCGGCGGCCGATGTATAGGCGCTGGCGATGGTCTCTGCAGCCGCCTGTCCGATCCACGCCGTGCAGAGCATCAATGCGACACCGATTCGTCGCGCCACGACGCGATGTGGGAGGAATTCGGACATGCGAGGGCCCCTGATGACCGGAATTCGTCCCTGCCCAGGACGCTGCAAACTGGGGACGGCGCGAAACGGCGGCGGGAAACACCTGACATCGTCGCGAATTTATCCTAGAACGGCGGCCTCGCGAGGTCCATGTCTTCTCATCACTCATGCCTGTCATTCCGCAATCCAAACCCTATCGCATCGGCCGCTCCAAGACGGGGCTTGGTCTGTTCGCCACCCAGCCGATCAAGAAGGGTACCAAGATCATCCGCTATTTCGGTCCGCTTTTGGATTCGAAGAAGGCGGACGAGGACGCGATCGAGAACAAATATCTGTTCGAGCTCGACAAGCGCTGGACCATCGACGGCTCGATCCGAGAGAACGTCGCCCGCTACATCAATCATTCCTGCAAGCCGAACGCCGAGTCCGACGTCAAGCCGCGCAAGAAGAAGATCTTCATCCGGGCGATCAAGAACATCGAGCCCGGCGAGGAGATCAACTACGACTACGGCACGGACTACTTCAAAGCCTATCTGAAGCCGATCGGCTGCAAATGCGACGCCTGCGAGAAGAAGCGGGCCAAGAAGAAGGCCGAGGCGCGCGCCGAGCGGACGCGGGTGAAGGCGAAGGACGTGCGCAAGGCCGAGAAGAAGGCGAAGAAAAAGGCCGAGAAGCTCGTCAAGGACAAGGCCAAGCAGCGGCCCAAGGCCAGAGCCCAATCGGGCGAGGCGGCTCGCGGCAAAGCCAAGACCCGGCGGCCGGCTGCCGGCAATCGTGGCAGGACCAAATCCACCCCGGCGAAGACGCAGACCAGCCGCGCCAAGGCGGCCTGATCCGATCGGCTCGTGTCCGGATCTCTCAGGACGGCTTCCCGAAGGCCAGCGTCGTCCAGGTGACGCCGGCCGCCCGGTTCTCCGCGCCGAGCGACTCGCCATGCCGGTTGAGCTGGAGCGTCAGCCCGAGCTGCCGCGCGGGCTCGACGATCGTCTCGGCCGCGATCTCGAACATCCGGCGGCCCGGCGGCACCGGACCATGCCGCAACGTCATGATCAGCAGTCCGCCGGGAGCAATCCGCGCCGCGATGTTGGGAAGCGCGCGTCGCCGCTGTGCCTCATCGAGATGCATCAGGACGGCGGTCAGCATGACGAGGTCGAACTGCTCGCCACGAGCGGCCAGTGCGGCGAGCTCCGGAAGGCTGTCGTCGATCCAGGTGATCGCCGGCGAGGCATGCAGTTGCATGGCGCCGACGCGCAGTGCTTCGGTCGGCTCGACGGCCACCACCTGATGTCCAAGGCCCGCGAACCAGGCGGCGTCGCGGCCCGTGCCCGCGCCGATGTCGAGCACGCGCGCGGGCGCGTTGGGCAGCAGATGAAGCACGGCGGCATGGACCTGTTCCGACGGGATGCTCTCGTAGCGCAGGAAGAGATCCTCGGCCTCGGTGGCGTAGCCTTCCGTTCCGATCACCTGAGGCTGCATCGCTACGATCTCCCGTCGATCTCCGATTATGCAGAAGATGCGTTCGCCGCGCATGTCCAAATATCGGATTGGCCGTGAGCGCCGGGCCGCTCGATCATGAAGCCCGGCGCTCACCACCGGTCAGGCCGTGACCGCGGCGGTGCTCCGGCGCAAGCCCATATACTGCAATTCGGCGAATAGGCCGGTGCCCAGCGCCTGCACTGCGACGAAGATCTCGCCGAGCACGTTCGGTGCGACCAGGCCCGAAAACAGCAGTGCGATGCTGCCGACCGTCCACGCCGCATTGCCGGCGATGACCAGGACGATCAGCGGCCTCGGCGCCACCGGCCGCGAGCCCAGCCAGCCGACGAAGCTCGCGTAGACGACCAGGAACAGGCCGGTCTCGCGCAGCAGCGCGTCGGGCAGTTGCAGCAGCGCCGCCAGCGGCGAGGCGCCGAAGGTGAGCGCGAGCCCGGCAACGCCGCTGAAGGCGGCATCGGCGAGCAGAGCGCGGCGGAGCAGGGCGGACGAGGTGATCATGTCGGGTCTCCTTCGGTTGGGGGCGGTTCAACGGAACCAGGCCAGGAGCTGACGGCGCAGGCGCGCCGGGCGCAGCGAGCGCGCTGCTCTCGTCTCGATCGCGTACACCTGTGCAAAGACGAGGCTGCCCGTGACGTACAGCAGCGGCTCCGGCATATTGAGCGAGCGCGCCAACAGCGATGTCGCGAGACCCGCCAGCCATTGGCTGGCGGCGGTGAAGGGAAGGGTCTCGAGATTGCGCTGCCTGCTCATCGTCATCTCCTGTGGTGAGGACGATGACCTGCGCCGGGAGGCATTTCGATTACCTGGCAGGTCATGGAGGTGCTGACGTCAGCGTGTTAGGTCTTGGCTCATGAATGCACAGCTTGCTTCGGCGCGCGCCGACCGCGCCAGACCCGTTCATGTCGGCGAGCACCTGCGGCAATGGCGGCAGCGGCGGCATCTGTCCCAGCTCGATCTCGCGCTCGATGCCGAGATCTCGGCGCGCCATCTGAGCTTCGTGGAAACCGGCCGCGCCGCGCCGTCGCGCGACATGGTCCTCAAACTGGCGGAGCGACTGGACGTGCCCCTGCGCGAACGCAACGTTCTGCTGGTGGCGGCTGGCTACGCGCCCGCCTTCCAGCAGCGCCCGCTGGATGATCCGGCGCTCAAGCAAGCGCGCGAGGCGATGAACCTCGTGCTCAAGGCCCACGAGCCCAACCCTGCGCTCGCGATCGACCGGCACTGGAACCTGGTCGCGGCGAACCGGATGATCGCGCCGCTGCTGTCAGGTGTCTCCGAGCGGCTGCTTGCGCCGCCCCTGAATGTGCTGCGCGTGGCGCTGCATCCGGAGGGGTTGGCGGCGCGGACGGTGAACCTTGCCGAATGGGCCGGCCATCTGCTGGAGAGACTGCACCGGCAATGCGAGGCAACCGCCGATGCCGGCTTGCTCAAGCTTTATGAGGAGCTGAAGTCCTATCCGATCCCCGCGCGATCGGCGCCGCTCGCGGCCGACAGCGTCGCGATCCCGTTGCGGCTTCGGGTCGGCGATGATGTGCTGAGCTTCTTCTCGACGACGATGGTGTTCGGCACGCCGGTCGATATCACGCTGTCGGAGCTGGCGTTGGAGACCTTCTTTCCGGCCGATGAGCTCACCGCGCTCAGGCTGAAGGAGATGGTTACCTCGCCGTGACCCCGCTTGTGTTGGCCGTGCGCGGGTTTATCTTGGGCGCAGCCATGGGAACCCGGAGGCACGCGCATGAGCACCTTGAAGCCGCTGATCATCGATGTCGTCTCCGATGTCGTCTGTCCCTGGTGCTACATCGGCAAGAAGCGCATCGAGGAGGCGCTGAAGCTCGTGCCTGACGTGCCGGTCGAGGTGAACTTTCGGCCGTTCTTCCTCAATCCCTGGGTGCCGCGCGAGGGCATCAGCCGCGAGCAGTACCTCACGACCAAGTTCGGATCGGTTGAAGCCTACAAGGGCATCGCAGGCCGCGTGGTCGCGGCCGCGGAGCAGGAGGGGCTGAGCTATCATCCCGATCGTGTCGCCCGTCAGCCCAACACGATCGATTGTCATCGCCTGATCCGCTGGGCCGGCGAGATCGGCAAGGCGCCCGAGATGAAGCAGCGGCTGATGGAGTTGTATTTCCGCGACGGCGGCGATCTGACCGATGTCGAGGTGCTGGTACAGGCCGCAGCGGAGTGCGGGCTCGATGCCGAGGTGGTCCGCAAGATGCTGGCGACCGACGAGGATGTGGCGCTGGTCTCGGCCCAGGCGCAGGAGGCCGCAGAGAAGGGCATCTCCGGAGTGCCGACCTACGTCTTCGCGCAGAAATACGCCGTCTCCGGCGCGCAGGATCCGCAGATGCTGGCGCGCGCCATCCGGCAGGTGTCGGCGGAGGTCAACGCCGAGGCGGCTGAGTAGTCGGCCGGCGCTTTCGGACGGCGCGGACCGCGTGCACGGCGCGGCGTGCCACGGCGAGGCCTTCGCGTCGCGCAGTCAATGCGCCGTGAATAAGCTCGACGACCAGATCGCGCGTATAGAGCGGGATAATCACGTCGCCGATGGCAAGGCGTTCGCGCCAGATCGGGTTGATCATGGGATGGTCGGGACCGGCGGTGGAGTCGGCGGCGTTGATCTTCGGATCCGCGCAAAGGTGCCGCGTCAGGTCGAGCGTCAGCTGGACACCGGGCGAGTATTTCGCGAAGCGCTCGTCGACGCCGAGCTTGAAGAAAAAGGCGCGATCCTGATGCCGCAATACGACGCCTGCGGCGACGGTGGTGTCGCCCGCGATGAGGCTGATGATCTCGCAGGCCTCGTGCTGTGCCAGCGCCGGTGCAGCGCGTCGGATGAACGCCGCGTCGCCGTCGTGCTGGATCAGCGCAGTGCCGCGACGCCCCTTCCAACCGCTCGCCTCCAACACCAGAAAAGTCTCCAGCGCAGTGGAAACGTCGCCGGGAGAGCGCGCGACCTCGAAGCGGACGTCGCCATGCTCGGCCAGCCGATGACGCAGGCGGCGCAACTCCTTCAGCTTTTTGGCGCCGAGCGCATCATGCAGCACCGTGTCGGCGTCCCCGCTCGCATCGAGCAGGGCCCGGTCATAGGATTGCAGCACGCGCGGGCGCAGATCCACGCGACGAAGCGCCGCCTCGAACGCCTGCATCACGGAGCCTGCCAGCGACATGTCTCGCAGCAGCAGGGCGCGCGCGCCTGTTCGTCGCGCAGCGTCGAGCAGTTGCGCCGCAGCCCGCTCCGCGCTCCTTCTGTCGAGCAGCGGCGTGCACAGCGTGCCGTAGGGATGGCCGCTGGCGAGCGCGGGCAGGGGAAGCCTGCAGGCATGCCATAGAGAGGTCGTGGGCATCAGGCCGATGAGACGCGAGGGCTGATCGTCATCCCATGCGCACAGCGCCGATGTTCCGGTGCGGCCGCGTGCCGTGGCGTTCACCGCGCGTTCCCAGCCGGGCAGGTAATAGCCGTTCGGCTCCCGCGCATGCTCCGCCAGATCCTGCCACGCCTGCGGTGAAACGGTATCGAGCGGCACCAGGTCAGCGGCGCGCACGCGTTCGAGCGGACCGGCCTGCTGGTTCCTTGCCGTCGATGAAGCAGTCGCAATCGCGCGATCGATGATCTCGGCCACGTCCCGATGGTCCCCTCGCGGCGCGGACAACCCACACCGCGGGCGACACTAGCGCAAAGCTGACAAGAGACACTTGCCGTTGGCAGACAATTCGAATCGATGCGTTAACGGCCGGTTCAGCACGTCGCCTGATGCGATCAGCGGATCAGCGCCACCTCGCGGAAGGCGCCGATCAGCGGCTTCTCGAGCTTGCCCTCCATCCCCCGGAGGATCTCGTAGGCCTTCTCGCGCGTCATCATCGGCTTGTAGCTGCGGTATTCGATCAGCGCCGAGAAGATGTCGGAGATGGTGAGGATGCGCGTCAGGTCCGGGATGCTGTCGGCCATCAGCCCATCGGGATAGCCGCTGCCGTCGAGAAATTCGTGATGGTTGCGCACCGCCTTCAGCACTTCGTCGGTGATCGCTGCGTTGTCCTTCAGTGCATCGTAACCGGCCACCGGATGGGTTTCCACCAGCGTACGTTCCTTGACGTCGAGCCGGCCCGGCTTGTCGAGAATGGTGAGCGGGATCTTGGCCTTGCCGATGTCGTGGAACATCGCGGCCATGTAGAGACGCTCCAGATCCGAACTGTGGACGCCGAGGCTCAAGCCGAAATCCACGGTGATGCCGGTCACGAGCAGGCAGTGTTGATAGGTGCCTTCGTGATGGCGGCGAACGGTGGCAAGCCAATCGGACAGACCGTTTTCCGCTATACAGTCGGCGATCCGCTTGCCCGCCCGCCGGGTCTCCTCGACGTCGATCGCTGCACCGCCCAGCACGGCTGCAAACATCGAGGCGATGCAGGACGCGCCGGCAAATGCGGCCTGTCGGTCGTCGACCGCGATGCTCTTGGCCGCAGAACCGGGACGCACATCGAGCAGCTTTCCGAGCAACTGATTGCGGCTCGGCGTGCTCGACAATACACTTGTCGCACCGAGCGCATAGGCCTGGACCGTTGACAGACGGGATTTGTTGTTGGTCAGGAAGATCCGCCGCGGAATACGCGAGAGCCGCTCCGAGATCTCCTTCAATGCGGTGATGTTGTCGACGTGGCGCAGATCGGCGGCCACGACGATCGCGTCGATGTCGCCGCCTTTGAAGTCGGCATCACCGATCAGTTCAGATGTGAGCGAGCAGCGTTCGGCCAGCATGCCGCGAAGCATAGCGAGCTTGGCCGTGTCATCGCCGACGAGGTGAACGTTCATGGAAAACCAGGTCCAGGGTCATTCCGCGTTTAGGCCCCGATGTTCCGCAGGAATTGTTAAATTTGAGCCATTCGTTCGCTGTGCGGTTGCGGATTTGCGTTAGCTAAGAACTAACAATCTGCGACCGGTGCGGTAGCCCGTTCCTGTACGCCCACCGACAGGGCGAGTTCCAGCCGACGTGGCCGATCCAGCTTGTCTTCGGAGGGAATTACTTCGTCGGCAGGACGGCTTTGTAATCTTCAGAAACACAGTCGTCGCCGGTCGCCGCGCGCCGCCGGTCGATGATCTCGTTGTGCCTGATCAAGAGCCGATAGGTCTGGCGCCGGAGCGCGGTCCCACTGGCGGATATGATCTGAGCCCGCACGCAGGCGGTCCATGTATCGCCGGCATCGGCATGTCGGGCGGATGTTGCCTCGACATCACGTGGCAGCGTCGTTGCGACGAAGATCATGTCGAGATTCTTGCGCACGAGAAGCGCGACATCTGGCGCGGCTTCGGGCTGCGGCGGCTCGGGCGCCTTGGCCCGCATGAAGGCCGGCAGGCGCGCATTGCTGTCGGCGGCGCAGCCGATCAGGAGCAGGGCCGAGAGCAGCCCCGAGAGCAGCCCCACGCGTGACGCAATCCGCCGCATGCCGCATCGTCCCCCATTGCGGCGCGCACGCTAGCGAGAGATCGCGGCATTGCTGCGGGAGACTCGTGCCGCAACGATGTCCGGTCGCGGCCGGCGGCGGTCATGCGCGCGCGAACGGCGCCGGCCGTCCGGCATCGTGCTCACCGGATTGTGCTCGTCGGGATGAACCGGGCCGCGAACCGGCTCGACCAACAGGCACGCCATGAGCAGATTGGAGATCCCATGTTTCGGCACGCTCTCAGGGCTGCATTGCTCGCCGGCGGCCTGTTTGCCGGCCTTGCTCCCGCATTGGCTGAAAGCAGCAGGCTGGCGCTGGTGATCGGGCAGTCGGCCTATCGTTCGGTGACGCCGCTGCCGAATCCCGCCAGCGATGCCAAGGCAATGGCGAAGATGCTGGGTGAAGCGGGGTTCGACGTGACGACCGCCGCCGATCTGTCGCAGCGGGACCTCAACAGGGAGGTCGGCGACTTCGCCGCCAAGATCGCGGCCAAGGGACCCGACACGGTGGCGCTGGTGTTCTATGCCGGCCACGGACTGCAGATCGATGGCGAGAACTATCTCGTACCCGTGGACGTCGATCCGCGACGTGAAGCCGACATTCCGCTGCAGGCCGTGCGTCTCAACGATCTCCTGAACACGCTCAATTCGGTGCCGAGCCGGATGCGAATCCTGCTGCTCGACGCCTGCCGCAACAATCCGTTTCCCGCCATCAGCCAGAACGCGGGCCGTGGCCTCGCGCTGGTCGACACAAAGACGGGAGCGCCGGGCACCTTCCTGTCCTACTCGACCTCGCCCGGCGCGGAAGCCGAGGATGGCACCGGCGCCAACAGCCCCTATACCACCGCACTGCTGCAGGCGGCGCGGGAGCCGGACCTTCCCATCGAGCAGGCGTTCAAGCGCGTGCGCGTTGCGGTGAACAAGGTCACCGAGGGCCGGCAGACGCCGTGGGATTCGTCGTCCTTGACGGAGGATTTTCGCTTCGTCGGGTCGGCGGATGGGGGCGCTGCCAATGCCGGCCCGCGGCCGGTCGTCGCCAAGCGCAGCGTCGACGAATGGAAGCGCAGCCTGGAGGGCAAGCCGATCGAGGCCGCCAACGAAATCATCGTCGGCGACGGCAGCGTCGAGGCGTATGAGGCCTTCGTGACGCTCTACACCGCGCCGCCCTATGGCCCGCAGGCGCGCGAATGGCTCGACCTCCACAACAGGATGGCAGCCTGGAACGAGGCGGTGCTGATCAATACGGTGGCGTCCTATCAGGGCTTTCTCGACCGCTATCCGAACAGCGACCTGACCCCGACCGCGCGCAAGCTGATCGAGCGCCTGCGCAACCGGCCCGTGGTGACGCCGGTGGTGGCGGCCGCCAATGCAGCGATCCCGGCCGCCACTTCGGCAACCCTGCCGGTCGTGCCGGCCGTTGCCGCGGCAGGCCCGACCTGCCCATGCTCGCAGACGCCTCCGCCGGCTCGGAAGTCTGAGACGCCGAAGCGGGTCGAAGAGAAGCCGGCGAGGAAGCGCGACGAGGACCCTCCCAAGCGCGCCGGCCGCACGCCCCGACGCGACCCTGACGACGATGTCGTCGTCTACGCGCCACCGCCTCCGCCGCGCGCGTATTATGGACCGCCGGTGCGCGTGGCGCCGCCGGTCAGCATCGGGATCGGCATCGGCGGCGGCTATGGCGGTGGCTATGGGCGGGCACCTCAGAACTATCCGACACGGCGCGGCTATGGCTACTGAAGCTGGCTGACGTCTGCGCATCGATGTGGCCGCCCGCAAGGGCGGCCACTGATGTTTGGCGGGGGACGTTCGTTCGGGTCATCCTCTCGGTTCTGCCATTCGTCATCGCTCCTCACCACTCGTCCCGCGGATGCCGCCGCCCGTCCCATCCTGCTCGATCCGCCCGCGAAGGCTGCTTTCATCGTCCCGGTGCGTCGCTTCGGATGCAGTCTGCGGGAGGGAAGGGTCATGTCATTGCGTCGAGCAGGTGTTTGCGCGGTCCTCGTCGGGAGCCAGTTGACGGTCGTGCCGGCCCTTGGCTGGCAGCACTGGGGCGGCGATGCCGGTGGAACGCGGTTCTCGCCGCTGGCGCAGATCACGCCTTCCAATGTCGATCGGCTGGTGCCTGCCTGGGACTATCACACCGGGGATCTGCAGAGCCGGCCGCCCGCGGCAGCCTTGCGGACCAAGTTCGAGGCGACGCCGATCCTGGTCGAGGACAGCCTGGTGTTCTGCACGCCGTTCAATGAGGTGGTCGCGCTCGATCCCGGCACCGGCGTGCAGCGCTGGCGTTTCGATCCCAAGGTCGGTGACGGGCGGCGCCCGGCCAATCGCTATGCCTGCCGCGGCGTTGCCCATTGGGTGGACGAGCGGGCGCCGGCCGGCGCGGCATGCCGCAGCAGGCTGTTCATGGGCACGGTCGATGCTCGCCTGATCGCCCTCGACGCGCAAACGGGACAGCCCTGCGCCGGCTTTGGATCGGACGGCGAAGCGCGGATCGACATTTCCAAGGATCTGCTATGGCCGGGCGAGTTCCAGATCACCTCGGCGCCGGTGGTGGGCGGGGGTGTCGTGGTGGTCGGCTCATCGATCGGCGACAATGTGCGGGTCGATGCGCCCAAAGGCACGGTCCGCGGTTTCGATGCGCGCACCGGCGCGCTGCGTTGGAGTTTCGATCCGTTGATCCATGACGGCATCGCGGCGGGACATGCGAACGTCTGGGCGCCGATGTCGGTCGACGAGACGCGCGGCCTCGTCTTCCTTCCGACCTCGTCGCCCAGTCCGGATTTCTTCGGCGGTGCGCGTCCGGGTGACAACCGGCATGCCGATTCCGTGGTCGCTTTGCGGATTGAAAGCGGCGAACTGGCCTGGTCGTTTCAGACCACGCACCACGACGTCTGGGATTACGATCTGCCGGCGCAGCCGACGTTGGCCCGAATCGATGCCGGGCAGGGGGCGCGTGACGTCGTCATACAGCCGACCAAGCAGGGCTTCGTGTTCGTGCTCGACCGCGACACCGGCGCGCCGGTCTGGCCGGTGGAGGAGCGCGCAGTGCCGCAAGGCGCCGCCGAGGGTGAGGTTCTATCACCGACGCAGCCATTCCCGACCCATGTGCCGCCGCTGCTCGATCAGCGCTTCGCAGCGGATGATATTTTCAGGGCCGTGCCGCGCGTCCTGGATTCCTCCTGCGACGATCAGCTCGCGCCATTGCGCAATGAGGGTTTGTACACGCCGCCCACGATCCAGGGCACGTTGCTGTTTCCGATGACCGGCGGCGGCGTGAACTGGGGCGGGGCGGCGTTCGATCCCGTCCATCAGATCCTCTACGCCAATGTCAGCCGTGCCATCCACATCGTCCGGCTGATCCCGCGTGCGGAAGCTGACGGGATGACGCCGCCGCGTGGTGTCGATGTCGGGCTGCAGCGCGGGTCGCCGTTCGCGGTGACGCGGGTGGTCGCCATGTCCAAGCTCGGCCTGTTGTGCAACCGGCCGCCATGGGGCGAAATGGTCGCGGTCGATCTCAAGGCCGGCAAGATCCTGTGGCGCTCGACCGTCGGCACCACCGAGGATCGCGCACCGCTCGGGCTGGCGTTCAAATGGGGCACGCCGCTCGTCAACGGCGTCGTGGTCACAGCCGGCGGCCTCGTCTTCACCGGCGCAATGGACGCCTATCTGCGCGCCTTTGATGCTGTCTCAGGTCAGGAGCTCTGGCAGGGCCGGTTGCCCGCGCCGGGCGTCGCCAATCCGATGACCTATGAATGGAAGGGCGAGCAATTCGTGGTGACCGCAGCCGGCGGCCATTCGGAGGCGGGAACGTCGCTCGGCGACAGCGTCGTGGCGTTTCGGCTGGCGCGCGATGGCGAAGGGCTCTCGCTGTGGTCACGGACGATTGATCGTCCGGGCGGACGGTTCGCCGCCGGCGCCCTGCTCGCGGCTGGGGTGCTGGCCGGCCTGTTGGTGGCGTTGTGGCGATGGCGCCTGCGGCGCGTCTAGCCCGCCGGGCCGCTATCAGTCGAATGCCACGCCGATCCGCTTGTCGTGGCTCCAGACTGCGTGGCAGCGCCGCGTGAATTTGTCGGCTGGGATCACCAGCGTGAAGGCTTCGGGCAGACCGACCGGACTGACCACCTCGACCCTGGCGCCGGTGTCGGACATGTTGCGGACCATGCAATCGACCGCGCCGCCGCCGTCGAATGCCAGCCTGCCCTGCTTCAGCACCCGATGCCTCGGTGCAATGCGCTTGTCACTCGTCTCGCTCATGGCCTGTATTCCGGTGCCGGACGGCGTCACCTTTCGCGTCAAAAGCACCTAAAATAAATCAGGCTCGCGTTTCGATCAGATGAATCCGGCGTGCGAAGCCCGGGCCCTCGCCTTCACGTTTCGTTAACCCGGCCAGGCCGCGGATCAGAGCATCGCGAAGGCGCTCGACACCATGGCCACTGGCTTGCCATCGCCGGCGCTGGTCAGTGTGACCCGGCCGAAGCTCATGGTGCGGCCCATCCGCACCACGCGCGCATCGGCCATCACGTCGGCGGAGGCAATGGCGCGCATGAAATGCGTGGTCTGGTCGACAGTGGTCATCGGCCGGTAGCCGCCGCTGGCGGTGACCATCCCGATCACCATCGCGGTATCGGCAAAAGCCATCAGCGCCTGGCCGCAGACGACGCCATTGTCGCGGCAGAGCCGCGGCGAGAACGGCATGCGCAGGATGGCGCCGGCTTCGCCCTGCGGAGACGGCGCGATGTCCTCGACGATCAAGCCAAGATCCTTGATCCAGGGCGCGAACACGTCATCGAGGATGCGCCTCGCGTCGTCGGTGGTGAAGTTCAGGGTCTCGCTCGGCACGCGCGGAGGTCCTTCCATGATCGTGTCATCGACGTGTCTTGGCATCGACTTGCCTCGCCGCGATCGGCGGAGCCGCCGGAATGTTGCCGCAGAGCGGCGGCTTGAAAAGGCCGGAGTTGGAAAACTATGATGATGGCACGCCGTGGAACAGACGGCAGGTGCGCGCAGACGATGCGGCCGTGAACATCCCGACCTGCGCTCCACCGTTCCGGCACAGTGCCGCGGGCTTGGCGCATGGCGAAGCGATGGTATAAGGCGCCTATACCGGGGAGTAACCAATGAAGAAGCTGATCGTGACGATGGCGGTCGCCGTGCTGGCCGGCTGGGCGGTTCCCGCAATGGCGCAGATGCCCAACATCAACCTTCTCGCCGACGGTCCCTCCAAGTCGCCCGAGGAGAAAGAGGCCGAAGCGGCGCGGGAGCAGGCCTACAGGGACACCATGCGCAAGATTCCGGACGCCAAGACGAGCACCGATCCCTGGGGCAACGTCCGGGCGGCGGAGCAGCCCAAGGCGGCGCCTGCCATGAAGACCACCGCGGCCAAGAAGCCGAAGGCTGTCGGCAGCACCAACTGAGATTTATCGCGCTCGGGTCGGGCGGGCTCTGACCCTCCCGGGCCCGCTTGCCGATTGCGGACTCGGATTCTTCGCGGCCCCGTCTATATTGATGGTGTGGCAGCGCGTTGGAGTTCGTCGATGGGGATGCGCCCCCGGGACATTGCCAGCCGGATGGCGGCCCGGCGCCAGAAGGGCGCCCCGCAGGCTCGCGACGGCTACGTTCGCGACACGTTCACGCTGCCGCGCGAGCAAGCGCGCGCCAAGGCCCGCGACTATCTGACCCGCTATCCCAAGGCCGGCTACATGAGCGCCGTCGAAAGCTGGCGCGAGCTTCCCGACGGGGCCATCGAGTTCACGATGCGGCGGCTTCCCAGCGCCGATTGAACGATTGCCGCGAGCGCCTCATTCCTTTTCGCCGAGAAGCTTGCGTGTATCGCGATTGATGAAATGAAGCCGCGTGCAGGCCTTGCAGACCACGGTTTCATAGGAGCACGTGGGATCGCCTGGCTTCGGCTCTTCCAGCCAATGCTGCACGTTCATCCCCGTTCGCGGACATTTGAAGATCAGATTACCCATACAAATTTAAATGTCTGCCAAGATGCAGACAGGCATTTTGATCTCGATCAAGTTCGGCTGCCGAAATGACGCGCAGCAACCTCGCTGGCAACAATCTTAGATTGTGTCTTTCACCTGCGGCGATCCACAAGAGGTGTGGCGAGCCGTCAGGCCTGATCCAGCGACTCGGCGACGATCCGGATGCGGAAGACCGGCTGCCTTGCCTCGTCGAGCAGCTCCATCTGCCATTCGGAGTTTTCGGCGAGCTTGCGCGAGATGCTGCTGGCCATGTCGGCACAGACGGTGGTCATCTCTTTCCAGGCTGCGTTGCGGTCGGCGCACTCGGTCCCATACTCGGACGCGCCTGAGAAGTGGCCGTTGCGGATACGAAAGAAATAGAGCGGCATTGCCAAAACCGGTGAGCCCTGACCGCCCCAGGCCGCTGGGTTTGATGTACGCACCACAAATGGAAGCGCAAAACCCACTCGGATCAATTCCGGTAAAATACGGTCGGTCGCGCTGTTCGCTTCCGTTAGGCTGATTGCCATGGGTGATGTGCGGCGCAACCGGACGAATTGCGCGCCAACGAATGAGCCTCGGACCGCTGCGGTCCGAGGCTCGGCGTCAACGTCGTAGCTTCCCAGCGAGGGCAGTTCGGCAGTGACATAATTAAACTAGTGCGAAATCTGTAGGCGTG
Organism: Bradyrhizobium sp. HKCCYLRH1030; assembly: GCF_051168395.1. Lineage (NCBI taxonomy): Bacteria > Pseudomonadati > Pseudomonadota > Alphaproteobacteria > Hyphomicrobiales > Nitrobacteraceae > Bradyrhizobium > Bradyrhizobium sp. HKCCYLRH1030. The sequence goes on from NZ_JBNPUY010000003.1 coordinate 423,597, forward strand.
CCTTGCGTCAGATCAAGGTTGCAATCTCGATCGGCCGCCGTGGGACGCGCACCTAGCTATGGTCGAAGATCCGTTCCGGCACGACTGTCAGTCGGTAGGCGATCTGCGTCGCGCCGTCGACCATCTCCAAGAGTTCATCGCAGGCCGGACAACGCCTCTCTCCCGCCGCGTCTTGCTGCGAGTGAAGCTCGATCCTTTGAAGGCCGGCCCTGCAGGACGGGCACGTCACGTCATTTGTTGTCATCGCCAATATGAAGCGCAACGCACGCGATCCGTTCCCCGACATCACGACAATGACGGAGGGAGATGCATCCCGAGCGGAGCTATCAACGTCGAAAGCCCCGGACGTCGTCCGGGGCTTTCTTTCGGCGCGGATGGTTTCAGGGCCGTGCGCTTACGTGTGACGGAGCCTGCAAGTGCGGGAGCTGGCAGGCTGCAAGGGATCGGTCGACGGCACACCAAAGGCGATACACTAGACGATGTGCGGCGACCATCATCGCAACGAACAAACAAATCCGGGGCTGATCAAAAATCTGCTCAGACGTACGACAACCACGATTCTATAACGCAACCCAAAGTTTATGACAATGGTTTGTGGCCTGAAGATGTCGTGAGCGCCGGCGCGCGTGATGCGGATCACGCGGGTTTTGTCCGGGCCATTCCTCGGGCCATCCTTGGGCAGGGTCCGACACGGGGGCGTCCGAGGTTCGTCGCTTCATCTGTCGTCCGTCATATGGTGGCCGTCGAGTGCTTGCACGCCACGTGATGCGGAACCTGATGGCCGGCCGCCGCTTGCGCGCGGCTGCGCGTCTGCATCGAAATCGTGCGCCTGCACGCACGACGAGCCGAACAAAAGCAGAAGAGGCGATGGAACTTCGTTCCTCTCAGGAGAACCACGGAATGTGCGATCTACGCACGCGTGTAGGAGTTGGTAGTTTCAAGGAAAAGACCTGACGAGCACGATCGGTCCAACGATTGCGGCGTTGAAGTCGGCGAGGTCTTCGCTGGGAATCCAGTACTCGCGATGCTTGCGGCCGCCGGCCTCGCGCACCTCGTAGGTGTCGATGAAGCCTCGCAGGATCGCAAAGCGCAGCACGTGGCCGGCGCCGCTCGCCGGCACGTTCCAGTCCCGTGCGATCTTCACGGCATAGTCCTCCGTCAGCACCGGGTAGAAGATCGGCTGCTCCGGAAGGCGCGGCGGAAACGCACGCATGCCCGACGCCTCGATCAAGGCAAGCTCCTTTGGGCCGACAGGGCGCCACAGCGTGAGGGTCTGTTCGTTGTTGGATCCGGTCATGCTGGTTCCGAAAATTGGAAGCAGTCTGCGAGGCTCACAGAGAAGGACCAGCAGGATGATGGGACACGGCCGAGACGACAATAACAATTTATAGTTGGGTCGGCGTCTGCCGCTGGTGCGGGAGATGAGGTTGGAGCGCTCGGACAGTTTGGTTTTAATCCGCGTGATCGCCGGTCGGCGGCTGCGCCGCTCGCGCGCATGGCTTCCGCCTCCAGCTGGAATCGGGATCCCTTCGCAGTCGCCGTCATCCAGCATCCCGCATGCCGTACTTCGCTTCCGGGCGCGCTGATCGGGCAGCGCTCCCTCGCTGGTGCTCGGTGCACCGCGCGCCGGCCCTCGGCCTTCGAGCGGCAGGCGTGTCTCCCGCGGGTTGTCAGGGGTTTGTGAAAGAGAGGTGTGAATGTCGAGAAGAACATATTGCGAACAAAGAACGGATGGAGTACATTCACCTCAAGATTGCTGGCCGACCTCGTTAACCGTTTGTCCATCCCGCGAATCCCCGCCATAAGGAGCGCCAATGTCCGCCACCGCCCTGCGTATCGTCGAAGGTTCCTCCATGGATAAGAGTAAGGCGCTCTCCGCTGCGCTGTCCCAGATCGAGCGTCAGTTCGGCAAGGGCTCGGTGATGAAGCTGGGCAAGAACGACCGTTCGATGGATGTCGATACGGTGTCCAGCGGCTCGCTTGGGCTCGACATCGCGCTCGGCATCGGCGGTCTGCCGAAGGGCCGCATCGTCGAGATCTACGGGCCGGAATCCTCGGGCAAGACCACGCTGGCGCTGCACACGGTGGCGGAAGCGCAGAAGAAGGGCGGCATCTGCGCCTTCATCGATGCCGAGCATGCGCTCGATCCGGTGTATGCGCGCAAGCTCGGCGTGAACATCGACGAGCTTCTGATTTCGCAGCCGGATACGGGTGAGCAGGCGCTGGAGATCTGCGACACCCTGGTGCGTTCTGGTGCGGTCGACGTGCTGGTGGTCGACTCCGTGGCGGCGCTGGTGCCGAAGGCCGAACTCGAAGGCGAGATGGGCGAGTCGCTGCCGGGCCTGCAGGCCCGCCTGATGAGCCAGGCTCTGCGCAAGCTGACGGCCTCGATCAACAAGTCCAACACGATGGTGATCTTCATCAACCAGATCCGCATGAAGATCGGTGTGATGTACGGCTCGCCGGAGACCACCACCGGCGGCAATGCGCTGAAGTTCTATGCTTCGGTCCGCCTCGACATCCGCCGCATCGGCGCGATCAAGGAGCGCGACGAGGTGATCGGCAATTCCACCCGTGTGAAGGTGGTGAAGAACAAGCTGGCGCCGCCGTTCAAGCAGGTCGAGTTCGACATCATGTATGGCGAGGGCGTCTCCAAGATGGGCGAGATCCTCGATCTCGGCGTCAAGGCCGGCATCGTCGAGAAGTCCGGCGCCTGGTTCTCCTACGATAGCCAGCGTCTCGGGCAGGGACGTGAGAATTCGAAATCGTTCCTCAAGGCCAATCCGGACATGACCGCCAAGATCGAAGCCGCGATCCGCCAGAACTCCGGCCTGATCGCCGAGCAGATCCTGGCCGGCAACGCCGAGCGCGACGCCGACGCCGACGGCGAGGAGCCGGCGGAGGAGTAGAGGTAAGACGGCAGCGGGTGCCGTGGACGTTGCGTTGCCGACGCTCCGGCGCCCGTTTGCAGATGTGTGGTGTTCTGCCGAAATCTGCGGTTGCTGCATGATCGAATGCAGTGAGCCTGAATTCCGAGCGCCGGATACGATCTTCAGCGCGAATAGTCGAAAGCGCGTGCGCGGGCGAGCGGACCGGATCCGCGCGGCGGCACCGACATTTCCGACGCCAGTCCTGGGCGCCGGGAGCCGATCGCGAGCGTGTTGATAGCGTCTTGAGCCAATCAGGTCGTGCCGGAGCCAACAGCATGACGCGTTTGATTCTAGCGGCCGATGATCCCAGCGCCGGAGCGCTTCGGAGAGGCGGCTTTGCCGACCTGGTGGTGCCAATTCTCCATCGTTTCGTATGGGGACCGTTGCCATCAGATGCCGAGTTATCGGCTTATCTCGTCCAGCGCGCCGCGCGACCGAAGCGCGGGCATTGGTTGGATTTCGCCTCGCGTGGCGACTTCATGGCGGTCGGCGGGCGGAGTCAGAGTTTTCTCGAACTTGTCGACCGTTGCGATAGCGTCGAGCTGTGGATGGGGACCCGTCCGAACGACCAGTTGGTGCTGATCTGGCTCTTGGACTATCTGCGCCATCACGCGGAGATCGCGACGAAGATCGTATTGCGGCATGTCGATGTCCCGCTATCCGATGCCCCGGCCGGGCGACTCGCCGGTCGGGCCATTGCCGGCGTAGAGCTTGCGCGTGAGCATCTCGATTTGGGCCATCTGGCATGGCAGGCGTTTCGGGCGCCGACGCCGCAAGCCTGGTTCGATCTGTTGAAGCAGGATCTCAGTGCACTGCCGCAGCTTCGCCGCTGCGTGCAGGAGATGCTCGATGAGCTTCCTGGTGTTGCGACGGGCCTGGGAGCATCGGAGCTGAGAATCCTCGAATTGCTGTCAGCCGGCTATCAGCACCCATTCGACCTGTTGCCGCATCATCGGGATCGCTTTCAACGCCGCGTCTATGACTATTGGGAGGGAGGCGCGTTGCTCGACGGTCTGGCACTGGCGCCGGCGCCGGCAATTTCGGGCCTCGCCGAACGGCCGTTCTCGGTCGAGATGCACGACAGCCGTGAACGCCTCGAGCGCTACAAGGCGAGCACGCTGTCGCTGACGCCGCTCGGCAAGGCGATCCTGGCCGGCGAGGAGGATTTCAGCAGCCATAATCCGATCCGGCGCTGGTGGGGCGGCACCGAATTGATCAACGCCAATCTCTGGCGTTGGCATGCGGTGCTCATCGCTCCGGATCCCGGCACGCCTCACGTCATTGATTGTCGCGAGCCGTGGCGCCCGATCCACTGGAACATGCGTGAGGAGGCTTACTCCGCCGCCTGGGCGTAGTCCGCCACCGGCGGGCATGAGCACACCAGATTGCGGTCGCCGTAGACGTTGTCGACGCGGCCGACCGGACACCAGTACTTGTCGGTGCGCGAGGTGCCCGCGGGGAAGCAGCCCTCGCTGCGCCGGTAGGCCCTGTTCCAATCGTCGTCGGCGATGTCGTGCACCGTGTGCGGCGCGTGGCGCAGCGGCGAGGCCTCGATTCCGAAGCGGCCCTGTTCGACCTCGGCGATCTCCTTCCGGATCGCGATCATGGCGTCGCAGAAGCGGTCGAGCTCCGCCTTGGACTCCGATTCCGTCGGCTCGATCATCAAGGTGCCCGCCACCGGGAAGCTCATGGTCGGCGCGTGGAAGCCGTAGTCGATCAGCCGCTTGGCGATGTCGTCGACGGTGACGCCGCTGCTCTGCTTGAGCGGCCGCGGGTCGATGATGCATTCATGCGCGACGCGGCCGCGCTCGTTGCGGTAGAGCACCGGAAAATGCGCATCGAGCCGCGCCGCGACGTAGTTGGCGTTGAGGATCGCAATCTCGGTGGCGCGGGTCAGGCCGTCGCCGCCCATCAGCAGCATGTAGATGTAGGAGATGGTCAGGATCGAGGCCGAGCCGTAGGGGGCGGCCGAGACCGGCCCGATCGGATGCGCGCTCGCGCCGTCGGTCGCAGGGTGACCGGGCAGGAAGGGCGCCAGATGCGCCTTCACGCCGATCGGGCCCATGCCCGGGCCGCCGCCGCCATGCGGAATGCAGAAGGTCTTGTGCAGGTTGAAATGGCTGACATCGGCGCCGTAATCGCCGGGTCTGGCGAGGCCGACCTGCGCATTGAGGTTGGCGCCGTCGAGATAGACCTGTCCGCCGTGGGCATGGACGATGTCGCAGATGTCGCGGATGTGCTCCTCGAACACGCCATGCGTCGAGGGATAGGTGATCATGATGGCGGCGAGCTTGGCGCTATGCGCTTCCGCCTTGGCCTTGAGATCGGCGAGATCGACATTGCCGCCTGCATCGCAGCCGACCACGACCACCTCCATGCCGGCCATGTGCGCCGAGGCCGGGTTGGTGCCGTGGGCGGAGGAAGGAATCAGGCAGATGGTGCGATGGCCCTCGCCGCGGGCGGCGTAGTAGCCGCGGATCGCCAGGAGGCCGGCATATTCGCCCTGCGCGCCCGAGTTCGGCTGCAGCGACACCGCGTCATAGCCGGAGATCCGGCACAACCAGTCGGTCAGATCGGCGAACATCGTATGATAGCCGGCGGCCTGCGCGCGCGGCACGAACGGGTGCAGGCTGGCGAATTCCGGCCACGTCAGTGGAATCATCTCGGTCGTCGCGTTCAGCTTCATCGTGCAGGAGCCGAGCGGAATCATCGCGCGATCGAGCGCGAGGTCGCGGTCCGCGAGCTTGCGCAGATAGCGCAGCATCTCGGTCTCGGAGCGATGCGCGTGGAACACCGGATGGGTCAGGAACGGCCGCTGCCGCTTGAGCTCGGCCGGCAGAGCCTCGCGCGCTTCCGCCTCGATCGTCGTGTAGGAGAGCTCGCCGCCGAAAGCGCGCCAGACGGCTTCGACGACATCGGCCGTCGTGGTCTCATCGAGCGCGATCCGCAGCCTGCTGCCGTCGCGCCCGAGATTGATCCGCTCGCCTTCCGCGCGGGCGATGATCGACTCGGACTTGGCGCCGGCCTCGACGGTGACCGTGTCGAAGAAGGCCTCGCTTTCCGGCGCAAAGCCGAGCTTGCGCAGCCCTGCAGCCAGCACCGCGGTCCGCCGATGCGCGGTGCGGGCGATCGCCTTCAGCCCGTCGGGGCCATGATAGACCGCGTACATCGCGGCAATCACCGCCAGCAGCACCTGCGCCGTGCAGATGTTCGAGGTCGCCTTCTCGCGGCGGATGTGCTGCTCGCGGGTCTGCAGCGCCAGCCGATAGGCGGGAGCCCCGCGTGAATCGACGGAGAGGCCGACGATGCGGCCGGGCAGCGACCGCTTCAGCGCATCGCGCACCGCCATGTAGGCCGCATGCGGTCCGCCATAGCCCATCGGCACGCCGAAGCGCTGCGCCGAGCCGATCGCGATGTCGGCGCCGAGTTCCCCCGGCGAGGCAATCACGGTCACCGCCAGCAGGTCGGCGGCGAGGATCGCGAGCGCGCCCTTGTCATGCAGCTTGGCAATCGCGGCGCGCGGATCGCGCAGCGCGCCCGTCGTGTCCGGATATTGCAGCAGGCCGCCGAACACCTCGGTGCCGTCCAGATCCTCGGCGGGGTCGCCGACGATCAGCTGCCAGCCGAGCGGCTCCGCGCGGGTGCGCAGCACCGCCAGCGTCTGCGGATGCACGTTCCGATCGACGAAGAACGCCTTGGTCTTCGCCCGCGCCGAACGCTCGGCCAGAGCCATCGCTTCCGCCGCCGCCGTGGCCTCGTCGAGCAGCGAGGCGTTGGCGACGTCGAGCCCGGTGAGATCGCAGATCATGGTCTGGAAGTTGAATAGCGCCTCCAGCCGGCCCTGGCTGATCTCCGGCTGATAGGGAGTGTAGGCCGTGTACCAAGCCGGGTTCTCCAGGATGTTGCGCTGGATCACCGCCGGCATGAGCGTGCCGGAATATCCCTGGCCGATCAGCGAGGTGAAGACCTGATTCCGCGCCGCCAGTGCTCGCATGTGTGACAACGCTTCGGGCTCGCTCAGCGCCGGCTCCAGGGTGAGCAGCGCCGTCTGCCGGATCGTGCCGGGCAGCGTCTGCGCCATCAGTTCCGACACGCTCTTGGCGCCCACGGTCTCCAGCATCGCCGCGACGTCGCGCGGCGAGGGGCCGATATGGCGGCGGGCGAAGCTGGTGGCGGCATCATCGAGCGGCTTGAGCGGCGTGGTCATGAGCAAATCCTCTATGCCTCGTCATGCCCCGCGACGGCGGGGCATCCAGTAAACATCGATGGTGAGATCAGGCGGAGAGAGCGCGGCGTACTGGATCGCCCCGTCGAGCCGGGCGATGACAGTGGTGAGTGTCGCCGCACCGCACGTCTCACGCCGTATGCGCCTTGTAGGCGGCCTCATCCATCAGGCCGCCGAGTTCGCCCCGGTCGGCGATCTTGAGCTTGAAGAACCAGGCCTTGCCGCCGGCGTCGGTGTTGACGAGCGCAGGTTCGTCGACGATCGCCTGGTTGACCTCGACCACCTCGCCGGTGATCGGCGCGTAGACGTCGGAGGCGGCCTTGACCGATTCGACCACAGCGGCGGCTTCCGACTTCTTCAGCGCGCGGCCGACCTGCGGCAGCTCCACGAACACGACGTCGCCGAGCTGGGCCTGCGCATAGTCGGTGATGCCAATGGTGGCTGTGTCGCCATCGATGCTGAGCCATTCATGGTCGGAGGTGTAGAGCGTGGTCATGGACGTCCTTCAGCGCTTGTAGGTGTTGGGAACGAAGGGCATGGCGGCGACGCGCAGCGGCAGGCGTTGGCCGCGCACATCGGCGAACAATGGGGTGTCGAGCGCAGAGAGAGTGGTCGGCACGTAACCCATCGCGACCGGAGCATTCAGCGTCGGGCCGAAGCCACCAGAGGTGACCTGGCCGACCGGCTCGGCTGAATCGGCCGACGCGAACAGCGCAGCTCCCTCGCGCACCGGCGCGCGGCCCTCGGGCCTCAAGCCGACGCGGCGGCGTGTCGCACCGCCATCGAACTGGGCAAGGATCTTGTCAGCGCCGGGGAAGCCGCCAGCGCGCGCGCCACCGCTGCGGCGGACCTTCTGCACCGACCACTCCAGCGCGGCCTCGACCGGGGTCGTCGCCGTGTCGATGTCGTGGCCATAGAGACAGAGCCCGGCCTCGAGCCGCAGGCTGTCGCGGGCGCCCAGTCCGATCGGCAGCACGTCCTTGTCCGACAGCAGCGCTTCGGCGAGCTGCTCGGCCTTGGCGGCGGGAACGGAGATCTCGTAGCCGTCCTCGCCGGTGTAGCCGGAGCGCGAGACGTAGCAGGCGAGCCCGTCGACCGTGCGCGGGCCGGAATCCATGAAACGCATGCCCTCGGCATCAGCGCAGAATTTCGCCAGCACGCTCGCGGCCTTCGGCCCCTGCAACGCCAGGAGTGCCCGGTCGGTCAGCGGCTGCACCTCGCAGACGTCGGACAGCCCGTCGCGCAGCAGCTCGATGTCAGCGTCCTTGCAGGCGGCGTTGACCACCAGCACCAGGTGCTCGCCGAAATTCGCCACCATCAGGTCATCGAGAATGCCGCCCTCGGCATTGGTGAACTGGGCATAGCGCTGCCGGCCCGGGGGAATGCCGATGACGTCCTGAGGCACCAGCCGCTCGAGCGCGGCTGCGGCGTCGGCGACTTTGCCGGATTTCGGCACCAGCGCGACCTGGCCCATGTGAGACACGTCGAACAGCCCGGCCGCGCTGCGGGTATGGAGGTGTTCCTTGAGCACGCCGGGCGCATACTGCACCGGCATCTCATAGCCCGCGAAGGGCACCATCTTGCCGCCAAGGCTGACATGCAGCGCATGGAGCGGCGTTCGCTTCAAAAAAGGGGGGGCAGCCGGTTCAGCCATCGATCAGGGATCCTCGCGCGGTTCCTCGGGACCAGTCCCGAAAAACGCCACCGAAGCCCCATCTGTCGCTGTGCCTGAGAGTATTATCCCGTCGGCGGACGCGTCCCGGTCAAAACCGGACAAGCGTCTCTTTCCAGATGCAGTTGCAGTCGCGAGGGTCCTTTTGCCTGAGAGTTTCCGGGGCGGTTGCTCCTTCGGCGCCGACCCTTGACGTTCAACCAGAACCTCAAAGGCCAGTCTCTCCCGACGCGACTGTCGTCTATGTCCGGGACCAAACACCAGCCCGCGCAAGCTGTCAACGCGTCACGGCGGCTTTCAACCAGCTTTAGGAGCCGTGCAGCAAGCCCATGATGTTTCTGCACAGTTTCTGGACACGCGAAGTCGCCTTGTCTAAAAGCATTGCCGCCGAATTCCCGGACTTCTTCGATTGGATTGCTATGAGCGGCGTCAACGAGATCAGGTCGACCTTCCTCAATTTCTTCGCTGCGAACGGCCACGAGATCGTGCCGTCCTCGCCGCTCGTGCCGCGCAACGACCCGACCCTGATGTTCACGAACGCCGGCATGGTGCAGTTCAAGAACGTCTTCACCGGCGTCGAGAAGCGGCCGTACCACCGCGCCACGACGTCGCAGAAATGCGTGCGCGCCGGCGGCAAGCACAACGATCTGGACAATGTCGGCTACACCGCCCGGCATCACACCTTCTTCGAGATGCTCGGCAACTTCTCCTTCGGCGACTATTTCAAGGAGAACGCCATCGAGCTCGCCTGGAAGCTGGTCACCAAGGAGTTCGGCCTCCCGAAGGACAAGCTGACCGCGACCGTCTACATCGATGACGACGAAGCGTTCGGCCTCTGGAAGAAGATCGCCGGCCTGCCGGAATCGCGCATCATCCGGATCGCCGGCTCGGACAATTTCTGGCAGATGGGCGACACCGGCCCGTGCGGCCCGTGCTCGGAGATCTTCTACGACCACGGCGACAAGATCTGGGGCGGCCCGCCCGGCTCGCCGGAGGCCGATGGCGATCGCTTCATCGAGATCTGGAACCTCGTGTTCATGCAATACGAGCAGCTCGAGGGCGGGGTCCGCAATCCGCTGCCGAAGCCGTCGATCGACACCGGCGCCGGCCTGGAGCGCGTCGCCGCGGTGCTGCAGGGCAAGCACGACAATTACGACATCGACCTGTTCGTCGCCCTGATCCGCGCCATCGCCGACCTCACCAATGCCGACCCGCAGGGCCCGCAGAAGGCGTCGCTCCGCGTCATCGCCGACCATTTGCGCGCCTCGTCGTTCCTGATCTCGGACGGCGTGCTGCCCTCGAACGAGGGCCGCGGCTATGTGCTGCGCCGGATCATGCGCCGCGCGATGCGCCACGCCCAACTGCTCGGCGCCCGCGAGCCGCTGATGCACAAGCTCGTCGGCACGCTTTCGCGTGAGATGGGCCAGGCCTATCCGGAGCTGATCCGCGCCGAGGCGCTGATCAAGGAGACGCTGCGGCTCGAAGAGACCCGCTTCCGCAAGACGCTGGAGCGCGGGCTGGCCATCCTCGACGAGAAGTCGGCCTCGCTCTCGAAGGGCGACATGTTCGACGGCGACGTCGCCTTCACCCTGTACGACACCTACGGCTTCCCGCTCGATCTCACCCAGGACGCGCTGAAGTCGCGCGGCATCAGCGTCGACCAGGCTTCCTTCACCGACGCCATGGACCGCCAGCGTGCCAAGGCGCGCGCCGCCTGGGCCGGCTCCGGCGAGGCTGCGACCGAGACCGTCTGGTTCCCGCTGCGCGAGAAGCTCGGCGCCACCGAGTTCCTCGGCTATGAGACCGAGACCGCCGAAGGCGCGGTCACCGCGCTGGTCAAGAACGGCGCCGAGGTCGACAGCCTCAAGGCCGGCGAGAGCGGCGTCATCGTCCTGAACCAGACCCCGTTCTACGGCGAGTCCGGCGGCCAGGTCGGCGACACCGGCCTCATGACCGGCGACGGCGTCCGCGTGCGCATCACCGACACCCAGAAGAAGGCCGGCGACTTGTTCGCGCACATCGGCACCGTGGAGCAGGGCACGCTCAAGCTCGGCGCGGCGCTGCAGCTCGACGTCGACCACACCAGGCGCTCGGCGATCCGCGCCAACCACTCGGCGACCCACATCCTGCACGAGGCGCTGCGCCAGGTGCTCGGCGACCACATCGCCCAGCGCGGCTCGCTGGTCTCTCCGGACCGCCTGCGCTTCGACTTCGTCCATCCGAAGCCGATCACCCCGGATGAGCTCGCCCGCGTCGAGGACATCGCCAACGACGTCGTGCTCGAGAATGCCGAGGTCACGACCCGCCTGATGGGGCTCGACGATGCCCGCGAGGCCGGCGCCCGCGCGCTGTTCGGCGAGAAATATGGCGACGAGGTCCGCGTCGTCTCGATGGGCAACGCCGCGCGTGATCACGGCAATAACGCCATGGGCTGGTCGGTCGAGCTGTGCGGCGGCACCCATGTCAGGCGCACCGGCGACATCGGCCTGATCGCGGTCACCTCGGAGAGTGCGGTGGCGTCCGGTGTCCGCCGCATCGAGGCGCTGACGGCGCGCGGCGCCCGTGCGCATGCCAACCACAACCTCTCGCTCGCCAAGGCGGCGGCGGCCGAGCTGCGCACCACGGTCGAGGACGTGCCGGCGCGCATCACCGCGCTGATGGAGGAGCGCAAGAAGCTCGAGCGCGAGCTGTCGGACGCGCGCAAGAAGCTCGCGATGGGTGGCGGGGTCAGCGGTGTCATGTCAGCAGGGGAAGCTGCCGATAGCATGGAGGGGCGAGGCCGCACAGGTCCGACTCTGATCGGAGACATCAAGTTTTTCCGGCGCGTGGTCACCGGCATCGAGATGAAGGATCTGAAATCGCTGGCCGACGACGCCAAGAAGCAGCTCGGCTCCGGCGTGGTCGCGCTTGTCGCGACCTCGGAGGACGGCAAGGCCGGGGTCGTGGTCGGCGTCACCGCCGATCTCACTTCGCGTTTCAATGCGGTCGACCTCGTGCGGGCTGCGTCCGAGGCGCTCGGCGGCAAGGGCGGTGGCGGCCGTCCCGACATGGCCCAGGCCGGCGGTCCCGACGGCTCCAAGGCGGAGGCTGCGCTGGCCGCGATCGAGAGCGCGATCAGCAAGGCAGGCTGACCGTGCCGACGCTCGGGCCGGGCGAGAGCGTTCGCGATCCCGATCTGCGCGACCGGCTGTACGAGCTGCTCGAGCACGACCATCTGCCGAGCACGCACGGCTCGCGCGTCGTCCAGTTCATCGTGCTCGTCATCACGCTCGACGTGCTGGCGGTGGTGCTGGCCTCCGACCCGGACATCGCGGCCGCCATTGGCGGATTGCTGCGAGCGATCAAGGTCTGTTCGCTGATCGTGTTTGCCGCGGAGTATGTCGCTCGGCTCTGGAGCGTGGCGGGGCACATGCCGCGGCGCCAGTCGCCGCACCGGGAGCGGCTCGCCTACGCCTTGTCAGCGCTCGGCCTGATCGATCTCCTGTCCTTCGTGCCGGCCGCGATTGCGCTCGTGCTCGGCGACCGCAGCCTGGAAGCGGTGTGCATCGTGCTGCCGTTCCTCAAGCTGGTGCGCTATTCGCCGGCGCTGCGCTCGCTGCTGTCGGCGGTGCAGGCCGAGCGGCGCATCCTGATCGGCTGCCTCGTCATCCTGGCCGGCGCGGTGCTGCTGTTCGCCTCGCTGCTCTATGCGGTCGAGCGCGACGTCCAGCCCGACAAGTTCGGCACCATCCCGCACGCGATGTGGTGGGCGATCGTGACGCTCGGCACCGTCGGCTATGGCGATGTCGTGCCGGTGACGCCGCTCGGCCGCATCATCACGGTGTTCGCGATCATCTGGGGCTTCGCCATGATCGCGCTGCCGGTCGCGATCATCTCCACCGCGTTCGCCGAGGAGATCAAGCGGCGCGACTTCGTCGTCACTTGGGGCATGCTGGCGCGGGTGCCGCTGTTCTCGCATCTTTCGGCGTCCGAAATCGCCGACATCATGCGGCTGCTGCGCGCGCGCACGATCGAATCCGGCGAGGTGCTGGTGCGGCGCGGCGATGCCGCCTCCTCGATGTATTTCATCACTGCCGGCGAGGTCGAGATCGAGCTGCCGACGCAATGCGTCAAGCTCGCCGACGGCACGTTCTTCGGCGAGATCGCGCTGCTGCACCGGACCAAGCGCTCGGGCACCGTGACGGCGACGCGCAAGACCCGGCTGCTGGTGCTCGACGCGCAGGATTTCCATGCGCTGATCGCGCGGATGCCGGCGCTCGCCGCGCATGTCCGGACCATCGCCAAGGCGCGCATGGCCGATTCCGGCGACCTCGCCCTTGCCGAGCTGTCGCAGGCCGAGCACGACGACCAGACGGACGAGTAGGGGCTGCGCGCGGATTCCGTACGTCGTTGGCGACGGCAGGCGCGCGTCTCATTCCATCTTCCAACGAGTCAAACAGCCGGGCGCGCGCGCACCATCCCGCGGCGCGATTGCACCCAGGAGATGCGGAAGACGTCCGCCCTCGAGAGTGATGAGGGCGCAGGGAATGCCGGGTGAGGGCCTCACCCATGGCCCGCCTGCGGAAAAAAATGCAGGCGGCAGGTACCACAGGCAAAGCCGGTTCATCCGGCATTCCCTGCGCGGCGGTTTTAACGCTTATACGCGATCTCCTCGGTGCACCGGGCTTGTTGGCCACCGTGCGCGACGACGCGCTTCTCGCTCGCCGCCGCGGGGACACCAGCTTCGGGGTGTCAGGACCACGCGACTTCACGTCCGCGAGCGCATCAATCGTCCGCGCATGAAGCGCGCTGATGCCCTCACGTCCACCGCATTGCCGGCCCAACGTTTCGTGACGACGCGTACGCCCCTCATCCGGACCGGAACGTGGAGAGAATAGACATGATTTGCTGATTTTCGGAAGTGATTTATTTTTGCGCGAAGCCCTTGAAACGGGCGATGGCGTTGAAGCTGCTGATGAAATGCGCCGTTCCGGCGAAGGCCGATTTGGGGTGGCCGAGACCAATTTCGTTGCATGAACGGCCGGGACGCTGCTCGTCGGGCAAATCAACGACGACAGGTCACGACCGAATTTGGCCCGATCGCTCCGACTCGCCCGGCGCAGCACGTCACCCGGAGACCAAGGGCGCTTCTGGCCCGTCTCGGGCCTTTCGGTCCGCGGCGGAAGTTTACGCTATCAGGGTGCAACTGGAAGTAAGCTGGCAGTGACGCCACAAGGCAGTTTTTTTCTCCGAAGCTGGCTGACCCTCGGCTGACGCGTAACTGGTGTTTACACACTTAAACTGCACAACTGCCGATGCAATTCTGATGGGCTGGATGTCATGGGGATCGATGCCTTGAGAACGGCAATTGCATTGCTGCTTGTTGCCGCTGCGCTGTTAGTATCAGCACGGGCTGCGAACGACAGATTGCGTCAAGTGGTCTCTAACCTCAAAGCCTGCGTCCGCACGTATGCACCGACGGCCAAAGCCGCTGGGGTTGAGACAGCAGACGATGCCGTCAATTTCCTGATCGAGACATGCAGCCCACAGCCTAGTCATCTTGCGCCAGAGAACGTGGGCGCGATCCCTCCTGGTCTGCTTCGGGACGCCGTTCGCGATGAGTGGAATGCCCTCGTTCAAGATGCGCAGCCTCGCTAGGAAGTTGCCTCGGCCCGAGAGCTCTCGAACTCGCAGCTCCTCTCCAATGACGCGCGGAGACATCGTGCTTCCAGGCGAGCCGCTCGTGAGCGTAGCGACATACGGACGGCTTCACGTGGTCGGACCTGAACAGCAGATATTCCGCAGTGCGGCATGTGACGCTCATGTCACAGTTACGGTTATACCGACTCCCAAATATAATATGACTATTCAAAGGCGCCTCGGCGCTTGCTAGGATTGCCATCCAATCTTAGGTTGACGAAATCGCCCCTCGAATGGGCGGCGGCCGGGGATTGAGCCGTGGGGAAGCGCGTGCCGGGACGGAGGCTCTGGGCCGGGCGCGACAGAACAACATCCAGAGCCTGGGGACGCTGCGAGGAGCAGGAAAAATGAGTGGGTTTGCGACGACCGCGCGCATGTGCGGCGTAGGGGTTGCTTTGTCTTGTTTGTTGGGTGGCGGTGGTGCGGTCGCGGCCGATCTGCCGATGAAGGCGCCGCCGATTCCCTATGCGGGTGTCGATGATTTCTGGACGCGGCCGTATCTGTTCGGCGATCTCGGCCGGACCAGGCTGAAGGAGCAGGGCATCTCGCTCGCGCTCACGCTCGGCGACGAAGCCGTCACCAATCTGTCGGGTGGCTCGCGCAACACCGCGGCCAATGCCGGGCAATTGTGGTTCGAGGCCAAGTTCGACATGGCCAAGCTCGCCGGCATCCAGGGCGGCATGATCGGCGTGACGCTGGTCGATCGCTTCGGCAAGAATCTCAACAGCGAGGCCGGCATTCCGGCGCTGCAGCTGACCAACGAGGTGTTCGGCCGCGGCAACATCCTGCGCCTCACCGAGTTCTACTATCAGCAGAAGCTGTTCGACGACCGCCTCGTGCTCAAGGGCGGCCGGCTGCCGGTCGGCTCCGACTTCTTCTTCGGCCAGTGCGAGTTCATCAACCTGACCTTCTGCGGCGGCCAGCCGGGCAACATCCAGGGCGGCTACATCTACAACTGGCCGGTGAGCCAGTGGGCCGGCGTCGTGCACTACAACTTCACCAAGGAATGGAAGCTGTCGGTCGGCGTCTACGACGCCAATCCGAACTATCTGACGACGTCGGACGCGGGCGTCTATCTCGCGCCGGGCATTCCGCGCTCGAATCCGGCCGCAGGCGTCTTGGTGCCGGTCGAGGTGGTGTATGAACCGAGCGGTCCGCTCAACGGCACCTGGCGCGTCGGCGGCTGGTATGACAGCGCCTCGACCATCGACGGCGGTCTGCCCGGCATCACCGGCGTGTATGCCGGCGGCCCCGGCGTCGGCGATCAGAACCTCAGCAGCCAGCGCGGCCGCTACGGCTTCTACGAATCGATCCTGCAGCGGTTGACGGTCGAGGGTCCCAAGGCGCAGGGCTGGTACACCTTCCTCAACACCAGCGTCGCCGATCACCGCACCGCGTATCAGGACTACCAGATCTCCTGGGGCGTCAAGCACACCGGCACCTTCTCGTTCCGTCCCGACGACGAGGTCGGCTTCGCGGTCGGCACCACGCATGTCAACTCGGCGGCGCTGACGCCGAATGCGGGCGGCAACGAGGTGCCGATCGAGGCCTGGTATGGCTGGCAGGCGACCGGCTGGATGAACCTGAAGTTCGACGCCCAGTATGTCATCAATCCGGGCGGGCGGGGCTTCAATGGCGCCGGTGTCAAAACCGGCAATGCGGTGGTTCTCGGCCTGCGGACGGTGGTGCACTTCTGATCCTGTGATGTGAGCCGATGGGGCGGGTGTGCAGCATCCGCCCCATCGCGCGAGGCGCGCCCGGCTCACCGATCCGATGAGGAGCTGGCGTATCCTGCCCATCCGGGTGGGCCGCGATGCGATGACGTCGATTGACTCTTTCGCATTGCGGCACGACATCTCCTGGACCGCGACGCCGAGCCGCCAGGAGATCGCCATGACCGCAACAGACGTCCATCTCGCCCCTGGCCAGCGCCTGGGCGACGAGGTCGTGGACTGGCTTACCAACGGCACCCGCGACGAGCGCTTCATCGACAACATCTTCGCGCAGATGTGCATCCGGCTGCAGCGCGCCGGCATTCCGCTCAAGCGCGCCTCGCTGCACGTTCAGATCAACCATCCGCAATGGCTCGGCGCCCGGATGCTGTGGAGCGACGGCATGCAAGGGGCCGAGATCGCCCGCATCGACTACGACGTCCGCGAGCGGTCCGAATTCATCGGCAGCCCCGGCGCCGAAATCTACGGCGGTGCCGAGGAGATTCGCGAAGATCTGGCGCGCGATCCCAGGCTCGGCCGTCAGCATGCGATCTATGACGAGATGCGGGCGCAGGGCCTGACCGACTACGTCGCCTGGCCGATGTATCACACGCTCGGCAAGCGGCATTTCGTGACGTTCGCGACCGATCGCCACGGTGGCTTCGACCAGGCCGACATCGACGCGCTGCAGCGGCTGCTGCCGGTGCTGGCGCTGGTGAGCGAGATTCGCATCAAGAACCGCCTGGCGCGGACGTTGCTGGAGACCTATGTCGGGCCGCATGCGGCCGAGATGGTCCTGGCGGGAGCGACGCGGCGCGGCAGCGGCACGACGGTGCGCGCGGCGATCATGATCTGCGACCTCAGAGACTTCACCAGGATCTCCGACAACTGGCCGCGCGACGATGTCATCGATCTGCTCAACGGCTATTTCGACGCGATGGTGGAACCGATCACGCAGCACGGCGGCGAGATCCTGAAGTTCATCGGCGACGGCCTGCTCGCGATCTTTCCGCTCACCGAGCCCGCAGCCTGTGCCAACCTGCTGCATGCCGTGACTGGCGCCAGGCAGGCGATGGCGGAGCTGAACGCACGCAACGCCGAGAGCGGCCGGGCGCCGCTCCGCTACGGCATCGGCATCCATGTCGGTGACGTGATGTACGGCAACATCGGCTCGCAGACACGTCTGGATTTCACGGTGATCGGACCCGCGGTCAACATGGCCTCGCGCATGGAGGCGCTGACCAAGCAGGTCGGCCGTCCCGTGCTGATGTCGCGTGCGTTTGCCGAGCTCGTCGAGGGCCCGTTCGCGCTGGAGCGCGTCGGCGAATTTCCGGTACGCGGCTTCAGCGACCCGATCGAGCTGTTTTCGTTCGAGGGGTAGCGAATTCGGGCAGGGCCGTGTCGATCGACTGAGCCTAGCCCAGCCGGGGCGGGTGCCAGAAAACAACATCCGGCGCGAACAAGACGATTGCGATGGCGATGGGCCCTCCGGCAACCAAGATCATGATGATCGCCCGCGACGACAGTCTTTGGGCATGCGGAAGGAAGGTCAGTGCGCGGATCGCTGCTCCGGTCAAGAAGCCTGCTCTCGCAATCGGCAGCAGCGGAATGGCGAGCAGATCGTTGAGTGTACAGGTGCTGTGACAACGATCCGACGCTGGCGACCACCAATGCCGTATCCCGTCGAACGCAGTCAGCAGCACGACGATCAGCGTCGCCACGAGCAACGCCCGCCACGACGGCATTAGAACAGCGATCGCGTAGGAGACGATGCATGCGGCGAGCACCTGCGTCAGGATGTCGAGCATCGTCCGCCCGCGAGTGGATTCTCATCCAAAAAGGGCGCCACCACCTCGCGCGTCTCCGCGCTTGTCACCACCGGCACGATCTCGAAGGTCATGCCGGTGTCGCGGGCGTTGGCGAGAACCCAATGCTGCAGCAGGCGGGCGTCGTCGCATTCCATCAGCTGGAAGCAGCGGTCGAAGTTCGGCTCGATCCAGCTGCCGAGATATTTGAGCCCTTCGGGAAACGTGATGCCGGGATCGCGCACGCGGCGGTAGACCGGAATCGGATCGCGGTCCTTGAAACGTTCGATCACCATGAACAGCATGCGCGCCTCCGGTTGCCGCCCATTGTGGGCGAGTTCGCGCGCCTGTTCCAGATCGCCCCGGTTGTCTCGTCTCCGGACGCGGCCGTCCGCTCAGCGCCGCCCGGCCATCATCCGGCCGATGCAATTGTTGAACGACATCGTGTTGCCGCCGGCGCCGTTGCGGCCGTATTCCCAATGGCCGGTGGCGGGATTGCAGCGGCCGCCGATCTCGATCGCGCAGCGCTGGCTGATGCTGGTGCAGCGGCCGCCGCCGCTGACGCGCTTCGGCTCCGGCTCGGAGCGCGCCGCCACCGCCGGCTCCTTCTTGCGCGCCGGCTCGTCGCGCCTGAGCGCCTCGTCCGGCTTCTTCGCGACCGGCTCGTCCTTGCGCCTCACGCAATCGCCATCCCCGTCGCGCGCCTGACCGGCGGGGCAGGCGATAGCGACGCAAGCATCGCCGTCGGCGCGCCGGCCTTTGGGGCAGAGCACCGGGCAGACACGGGCCGTCTTCGCCTTGACGGCGTCGAGCGCGTCGAGGCTGGCGAGCTTGGTATCGAACCGGGTGCCAGCCTGCTTGTTGAAGCGCTCCAGCGCCCGGCGCGCGTTGAGATCCCAGGTGCCGTCGCTGTCGGAGGTGCTGCAGCCGACGCGCCGCAGTTCGCTGGCAAGCTCGCGTGCCGGGTCCGGCGGCGCGACCTTGTCCGCGGGCGGCGGCAACGCCGCGACCATCGCGGGCTTGGCTGGCTCGGACGCCGCGGGCGGCTTGTCCGCACGTTGCCCTGACGCTTCGGGCGGGCTGCGCGTGACGTCGGTCGTGGCGGGCGCGGCGACGTTGGCTGCCGCCGGCGCGAGCTTGGCGCGCTGCGCCCTGGCGAGCGCGGCGTAGAATCCGCTTGGATACTTCTCGATGAAGGCATCGAACGCCGCCTCGCTGCCGATGCGCTCGGCGAGCTCGTAGTCGCGCCGCATCGCCGCGTCGGAATCGGCCGCCGCGCTCGGAGCTTGCACGACCGGCACCAGCGCCACGTCGTTGCCGCCGAGCGATCCGTAGACATAGGGCTCCTGGCGATAGCCGGTCGCCTTCAGCACGTCGTCGCGGACGAAGCCGAACGCGCGGCGCAGATCGAGGCCGGGCTTTGGCAGATGCGCCACCAGCGCCGTTGCGAACGGGCTGTTGCTGGCGTCGCCGTCGGCGGCGGTCGACCCGGCCTTGGCCGAGAATGCGATCATCGTGTTCGGGCTCGACGGCTCGACCTTGGCGAGGCCGCGTCCGATGCTGCGCGAGGCGACGCTGCGCTTCATCGTCTTGGCGAACGGATTGTCGCGGCAGGCGTCGAGCACGACGAGGCGCAACTGCTTGGCCGGCTCGATCGCGAACAGCACGCGCTCGAGCGCGATCGCCTCGTCGAGAACGTCGCTGTCCGCCTCCAGCGCGGCATCGGTCGGGATCAGATAGTTGGTGCCGTCGAGCTCGATGCCGTGGCCGGCGTAGTAGATCACCGCGACCTCGGCCTCGCGCGCCCGCGCCCCGAACTCGCGCAAGGCCCGGCGCATCTCCTGCACGCCGAGATCGAGCCTGACGTCGACGCGCTCGAAGCCGGCGTTGCGGAACATGTCGCCGACGAGCTTCGCATCGTTGGCCGGGTTCGATAGCCTGGCGACAGTCTTGTAGGCGGAGTTGCCGATGATCAGCGCGACGCGCTTGTCCGCCAGCGCGGCGGTGCTGCCTGAACTGATGAGAACGAGAACAAGCAACAGGTAACGCAATGCCGTCATGACAGCCCCGGAGTCGGTCGTGCGTCAGACTATCCGGCAATATCGGCAAAGCAAGGTCGTCGGCCTTGAGCGATGACCGCTCGCACTACTGTCCGGAGGGCGTGCGCAGGCCGTGCCAGGCGTCGCGCACCTGGTGGTAGTGCACCTCGGGCAGATAGTCCGGCGTATTCAGATTGAGGTTCTTGACGTCGAGCCGGCCGATCGCGCTGAGCAGCGTATAGGAGGCGATGACGCGGTCGCGCTGCGCGCCGATCAGCCGTGCCTTGGCCTGGATCAGATCGGCCTGCGAGTTGAGCACGTCGACCGTGGTGCGCTGGCCGCCCTGGGCCTCGCGCGACACGCCTTGCAGCGCGATGGTGGCGGCCTTCACCTCGGCCTCGGAGGCGCTGACGGCGACCTTGGCACCCTCGTTGGCAACCCAGGCGCTGACCACCGCAGTTCGCGCCTGGTTGCGGACCTGGTCGAGCACGAGGCGGCTCTGCGCCGCGAGCTCCTTGCTCTGGCGGGTCTGCGACGCCGCCGTGCCGCCGTCATAGATCGGCGCGGTGATGCTGCCGACGATCGATGCCTGGTCGGTGCCGAAGGTACCCAGCGTCTGATCCGAATCGCGGCTGCGGCTGACACCGCCCTGCAGGGTCACGCTCGGCAGCAGCGCGCCCTCGGCGACCTTGATCGAGGTCGAGGCCACGTCGACGTCGAAGCTCGCCGCGGCCACGGCCGGATTTTCCTTGTTGCCGAGCGCGATCGCGTCCTCGCGGCTCCGCGGCAGCAGGCGATCGATCGGGTCGGCCGCGCGAAGCTGGCCCGGCGCCATGCCGATGACCTGGGCATAGGTCGCCTGGCTGATGGCGAGGTTGACCTCGGCGGCGTTGAGATCGGACAGCCCGCGCGACAGCCGCGCCTCGGCCTGCGAGGCGTCGGTCGGTGTGACGTCGCCGGCATTGAGACGGCGCTGCGTGACCGAGAGCGTCTCGCGCAGGAAGGCGACGTTGGAGCGCTGTGCCTCGACCAGCGACTGGTTGGCGAGCACGTTGGTGTAGGCGGTGACGGCGTCGAGCAGCACGCCCTGGCCGACATTGCGCAGCGCCTCGCGGCCCGACTGCACCTGCAGCTCGGCCATGCGGACGCTGTTGGCGGTCCGGAAGCCGTTGAACAGCGTCTGCGTAACGGTGACGCCGATGGTCCAGGGCTTCAATGTCGCGGTCTGGATCGTGTTGTTGGGCAGCAGATTGCGCACCGCCTGCAGGCCGGCGCCGAGGCTCGCGATCAGTTGCGGACGATAGCCGGCAAGCGCCTGCGGCACGTTCTCGTCGGTGGCGCGCTGGCGCGCGCGCTCCGCATTCAGCGCCGGATTGGTCTGATAGGCTTTCGCGAGCGCGGCGGCGAGATCCTCGGCGCGCGCAGGCGAGCACACGACGACAAGGCTGCCCGCGAGGGTCAGGCCGAGGCCGATCCTTCGCACACGCATCTTGCCGACGCCAAATTCTTTGGCTCGACCCACCATCCGACTCCGCCGCGTCTCACTGTCTTAACCAGTTGTTTACCTGTTTAGGGCGGATGGCGGCCACATACAAACCGCCGATGTGGAATCCGGCGGGCTTTTCCATGGTTTGTTGTGGCGTGCTCGCCACAGGCCGTTTGTCGCAGTGCTGCGGCCCGGCGCGCGGATACGCGCTTGGTAAGCGGGTGAGGTGCACCCGTCGACATGAGAGGCAGATCGATTCGTTCAGCTGCGAGTGACCCGCAGCAATCTCACCGGTTCTTGTTCACCGGCTTGCGCTTCTCGATGAACGCAGCCATGCCCTCGGCGCGGTCTTCCAGCGCGAAGGTGGCGTGGAACAGGTTGCGCTCGACATTCATGCCTTCGGACAGCGGGGTCTCGAAGGCGCGGTTGACGGCCTCCTTGGCCATCGCCGCTGCCGGGCGCGACATCGATGCGATCTTCTCGGCCGCAGCCATCACCTCATCCATCAGCCTGTCGGCCGGCACGATGCGGCTGACGAGGCCGGAGCGTTCGGCCTCGGCCGCATCCATCATGCGGCCGGTGAGGCAGAGGTCCATCGCCTTGGCCTTGCCGATCGCGCGCGTCAGGCGCTGGGTGCCGCCGATGCCCGGGATGGTGCCGAGCGTGATCTCGGGCTGGCCGAATTTCGCGGTGTCGGCAGCGATGATGAAGTCGCACATCATCGCGAGCTCGCAGCCGCCGCCGAGCGCGTAGCCGGCGACCGCCGCAATCGTCGGCTTGCGGCAGCGCGCGACGCGGTCGCCGCCGATCGCGGTGAAGTCGCTCGAGAACATGTCGATGAAGCTCTTGGGCTGCATCTCCTTGATGTCGGCGCCCGCGGCGAACGCCTTCTCGCTGCCGGTGATCACGATGCAGCCGATGGCGTCGTCGGCCTCGAGGTCATCCACGGCGGCGGCGATCTCGCGGAAGACGCCGAACGACAGCGCGTTGAGCATCTTCGGTCGGTTCAGGGTGATGATTCCGACCGCGCCTTTGCCTTCGACGATGATGTGCTCGTAAACGCTCATGATCCCACCCCGCAAATCAAAACAGCGGGCAATGTGCCCGCTGGATCGATGCGCATCAAGTAGGTGCGGCGCCGCGCGGCGCCTCAGATCATGAACATCCGTGCCGCCGAGCCCAGGGTGAGCAGGGTGCCGCAGGCGATGAATATCTTGCCGATGATCGAGGCCTTGTCCCAGCCGGAGCTGTCGTCATTGCTGACCGTGACCATGTTCACGGTGACGTCCGAGGCCGCTGGCGCATCGCTCGGCGCGGCGTCGGCCGATTCCGCCGCGGGTGCGGCCTGAGCCTGGGCTTCGACCGGCATCGGCGCCGGGAATCCGTCCTGCTTCGCCGCCGGAGCGCTCTCGGAGCCCACCGGCAAGAACGGACTGTAGCTCTGCTGTTCGGCCGCGCGGGCGAATCCAGTGCCAACGAGGCCCAGAACGAACGCGGCGGCAATGATCAATGCTGAACGTCCACTGGCTTGGATCGTCATCGTCGGCTCTCTCCCCATCCCGCCAGCCCAGGCCGGAGTGAGACCCCGACAGATGTCGAGAACGGGGCAGAAAATGGGTATCTTCCTGCCGCTCACGGCAAAAGCTGGGCGGCGCCGCACTTTGCGGCGCGGCCCATTAAACCTGATCATGCACCTTTCGATTCGGTGCTATGGAGCGGTTCCAAGACTTGCCCGGTGGCGTGCTCTCGTTGTGGCGCAACTCGGATGGTTCCGAGGCCAATGTCCGCATCACGAATTAGTGATCAGGATGTCGCGAGAGTAACAAGCTGACGATTCGGGCGAATTGCTGGGGGTGGAGCGGAGTTGCGCGAGCGTGACGACGAGTGGACGGGCTGGATGCGCCAGGCCGTCGCCGGTGACGACGAGGCCTATCATCGCCTGCTGAGGGCGATCACGCCGGTGTTGCGCGCAGCATCACGGCGCGGGCTGGCGCGCGCCGGTCAGCCCCCCGACCAGGCCGAGGACATCGTGCAGGAAATTCTGTTGGCGGTTCATCTCAAGCGGCACACCTGGGACGTCGACGCGCCGTTCGCGCCCTGGCTGTTCGCGATCGCGCGCAACAAGCTGATCGACATGCTGCGCCGGCGCGGCCGGCGGGTGTTCGTCGACATCGACGATTTCTCGGAGACGCTGGCCGACGAGCCGCCGGCGCCCACCGTCTCGGCCGGCGAGGTCGAGGCGCAGCTGAAGACCCTGCCGCAGCGTCAGCGCGACGTGCTGCAGTCGATCGCAGTCGAGGCTGCCTCGATCAAGCAGACCGCGGAGAAGTTTTCCATGAGCGAGGGCGCGGTGCGGGTGGCGCTGCACCGGGCACTCGCAAGCCTCACGGCCAAGCTACGGGATACCTGACCATGGACACCGATCAGCTCATCCGCACCCTCGCGGCCGACAATGCGCAGCGCGCGCAGCCGGTCGGCATCGTGCTGGCGCTGGCCCTGATGGCGGCAACGCCGGTCTCGACCGCGATGCTGCTCATCGGCCTCGGCGTCCGGCCGGACGTCTGGCTCGCGGTGCGCAATCCGTTCTTCGACCTGAAGTTCGTCGTCACCACGGCGCTGGCGATCCCGGCGCTGATCATCAGCCTGCATCTGTCGCGCCCCGAAGCTTCGCTGCAGGGCTGGAGCTGGCTCCTGATCGCGCCGATCATCGTCCTCGTCGGCGGCATGGCGGCCGAGATGATGCTGCCGCAGCGCACGCCGATGATGGCGCGGCTGGTCGGCCACAATTCGATGGTGTGCATGAGCGCCATTCCCGTGCTGTCGCTGCCGCTGCTGGCCGCCGCGCTGTTCGGTCTGCGCCATGGCGCGCCGTCGCGTCCGGCGATGACGGGCGCGATCGCCGGGCTGGTCTCGGCGGGCATGGCGGCGACGCTCTATGCCGCGCATTGCACCGACGATTCGCCGCTGTTCGTGGCCACCTGGTACACGGTGGCCGCGCTGATCGTGGCCGGGCTCGGGGCGCTCATCGGCGCGAGGGTGCTGCGCTATTAGCCCAGGAGGCGACTACACCTGCATCGGCGTTGCGGCGTCCTGCACGCGGTGGAAGCGCAGCACCTGCTGCGCGGTGGACCGCCGGAGCCGCTCATAGGTGGCCTTGCAGGCGTCGAGATCGGTCGTCGCGGTGGTGGCGAGCCCATCGCGCATCAGGATGATCGACTTCACCGTTGGCCATGACAGGCCTGCGACCTTGGCGAGGATCATGACGCCCTCGGCGCGGCTTTCGATCATGATGCTCTCGGCGACCGCGACCGGCACGTTGGCCATGGCTGCCACGGCGGCATTGGCCTCGTCGAACTTGCGCTGCTCGGTGAACTGCACGACGAGACGATCGTCGAGCCGGCCCTCGGCATGCAGTGAGCGCACCAGCGCGTGCGCGATCTCGGTCTGGCTGGTCAGCGCCACCGCGCTCGATCGCGCCCGCCGGCCTGCCGTCCGCACCGCCGAGGAGACCTCCTGCGCGAGCTTCGGGTTTGCTGCCTCGAGCCGCGCGCGGACCGTGGCCGACGCCTTGGCGACCAGCTTCAGATAGAGGTGGCGCGGCAGATTGGGCCGCATGGCGAGGCACGCGGCGAGGTTTTCGTCCAGCGCGGCGCGATCGGCCAGCGTGTCGAGGCTGGCCTCCGAGACGTCGGCGCCGGGATTGCTGACGGTGCTGTGAACGACCTCGTCGTTGCCGCGCCTGAGCAGGATGTCGGTGACGGCGCGGCTGAGCACGCGCCGGAGCGAGATCGCGAGCAGATGCGCCTGGCTCTTGGTCTCGGCTGTGCGGATCAGCGCGGCCTCGTCGAGCCGTTCGGACTTCGACAGCACCGGGCCTGCGACATCGATGGCGTCGTCATCGGCCAGCCGGTAGAGCGTTCGCGGCGGCGCCGACGCCAGCGGCGCCAGCCGCCGCGCGAGCAGCGCGCGGGCCGAGATCTCGATGTGCTCGATCAGGCATTCGAATACGTCGTCGAACAGCGCGACCTGATCATCGGCGAAGTCCGTCGCGCCGTCGACGAACAGGTCCGTCACCTTGCGCAGGGTCTCGACCCGCCGGGCGACGGTGCCGTGCGCGAGCGTGTCCTCGAGCTCATCGAGCAGGCTTTCGTTCGGGGCGGGTTTCGGGGTCATGCCGGGACGGCGCAGGCGCTGGTGACGCGATTGCGGCCCTGCGCCTTCGAGTCGTAGAGCGCACGATCGGCCCGGGCGAGCAGCGAATCGGCGGTCTCGTCGCCACGCGGGGTGGCTACGCCGGCCGAGAACGTGACCTGCAGGCCGGTCGAAAACGCACTCCAGTCGAGGCCGGCGATGATCTGGCGCAATCGTTCGGCGAGCCGCGCCGCGGCGTCGGCCGGTGCGCCCGGCAGCACCAGCAGGAATTCCTCGCCGCCGTAGCGGCCGAAGCGGTCGCTACCGCGAATGTTGGCGAAGATGGTGATGGCGAAGGTGCGCAGCACGTCGTCGCCGGTCGGATGACCATGCGTGTCGTTGATGCGCTTGAACCAGTCGAGATCGATCAGCACGACCGAGCAGGGCTGGCCGCCCTGCCGCGCCTGCGCCATCTCCTCGTCCAGCACATCCATGATCGAGCGCCGGTTCAGCGCGCCGGTGAGCTCGTCGATCTCGGCCAGCTCCTCGATGCGGCGATAGGCTTCCTTGAGCTTCTGTCCGCGCTGGTACAGCGTCTCGCGCAGCGCGCTGGAGAAGATGCCGAGGAACATGCAGCCGGCGATGGTGAGGAGGAAGACCAGGAGCGTCGCGAGCCGCTCGAGGCCGCTGTCGTGCGGCATGCCGAGCGGCTTGTCGGTGAGCAGGAACAATCCCGCCAGCCCGATCGCGAGGAACGTCCAGCAGATCGCGCTCTGGCGCGGCGTCGCCCGCAGCGAGGCAAAGGCGACGACGATGTACAGCGTGCACAGGAAGAGGATGCTGACTTCGGGCGCGATGTAGCAGAACGCGACCGTGATCATCATGCTGGCGAGCGATTGCGGCACCACGAGGTAGTGGTCGCGGAAACGGTCGTTGAAGCCGCTCTCCGACAGGGCGGTCCACAGCGCGACGGTCAGAATGCCGGTCGCTGCGTAGGCTGGCGCGATCGTGACCGGGACGGTTCCCGCCTCGGCGTAGATCAGCAGGATGACGGCGTCGATCAGGTAGCATCCGGCGACCAGCGCCAGCATCTGCCGGCGCCGCCCGGCACGACGCGCACGCAGGTCGCTGGCCGGAGACGGTTGCGCGTCCCCGGCCTCAGCGACATCAGGACTGGGAATAGGCGGTGCCGTCGTGCCCATGTGCTCGCGATTCTTCGTCGTTGGCTTAAAATCTACGTGGGAAAGCATTTAACTTTGGTATCTATGGGCATGGACGAAGAGGCCGCCGGCGTCGTGCTGCGACGGGGAATCTACGGCTTTCAGGGCGTGCAGTTGGCGGGAACGGGCGGAACATGGTAGGCGGGAACCCGCTGGTCACGATCGACCTGGGCGCTGCAGCGAAATCTGCAAGTCTGTGCGCCAACTCACATTTCGGGACGTATCTTTCCGGTATTTTGAAGATTTTTGCGGTTGTGTTCGAACCGCGACGTCAATCCTCCAGACCAATCTTGCGAGACGGCCATTGAGCGTGACAGCAGCGGCGTCAGATGAAACCCTGATTGCCCGGATCGCTCAAGGCGACCGGCTCGCCATGCAGGTGCTGTACGGACGGCACCATGTCAGGGTGTACCGTTTCGGGCTCCGGCTCGTGCGGGACGAGCAGGTCGCGGAAGACCTCATCAGCGAGGTCTTTCTCGACGTGTGGCGTCAGGCCGGCAAGTTCGAAGGCCGTTCTGCCGTCTCCACCTGGCTCCTGGCGATCACGCGGTTCAAGGCCCTGTCGGCCCTTCGGCGCCGGAAGGACGTTGAGCTGGAAGACGAGGCCGCGAACGCGATCGAGGATACCTCCGACGATCCGGAGGTCGCGGTCCAGAAGAAGAATACCGGCGAAGCATTGCGCAAGTGCCTGACGGCGCTTTCGCCTGATCACCGGGAGATCGTCGATCTCGTCTACTACCACGAGAAGTCCGTGGAGGAGGTGGCCGAGATCGTCGGAATTCCGGAAAACACCGTCAAGACGCGCCTGTTCTATGCGCGCAAGAAATTGGCCGAACTCCTGAAAGCGGCCGGCATTGAGAGAGGCTGGCCATGATGGCTTTGAGCAAGATGCTGGAGCAAGAGCCCGGAGAGATCGAACTCCTGCTGCCGTGGTACGCCGCCGGCACGCTGAGCGCGCGCGACATGCGCCGGGTCGAGGAGGCTCTTGCCAACGATGCCGATCTCGCCAGGCAGTATGCGGAGATCCAGAAGGAGTATGCCGAGACCATCGCGCTGAACGAAAGCCTCGGCGCGCCGTCGATGCGTGCGATGCAGAAGCTGTTCGCGGCGATCGAGGCGGATCCGGTGCAGAAGCCTGCCGCGCCGCGCGGCTTCAGCGCGCGGCTGATGGATTTCTTCGACAGCCTGTCGCCGCGGACCCTGGCGTGGACCGTCAGCCTCGGCGCGCTGCTGGTGCTGGCGCAGGCCGGCGTGATCGGCGCCGTGCTGATGCGCTCGCAGACTGCGACCTATCAGACCGCCTCGGTCCAGGACAAGACCGCGGCGCCCGAGCCCGCGAGCAGGCCGATGGCCGCGCCGCCGCCGCCGAGCGCCGCTGCGCCGGCCCCGGCGGAGCGGGCGCCCGAGAGCATGACGCGTTCGCGGATGGCCGAAGCACCGGCCCCGGCCGCACCGCTGATCCGCGGCCTTGGACCGCAGGTCGCCGGATCGACCGCGCCCGCCTATGCGCTGGTGCGGTTCGCGCCGGATGCGCGCATGGCCGACATCTCGGCGCTGCTCGACAGCTACCAGGCCTCGATCGTCGAGGGCGCCAAGGGCGGCCTGTTCAAGCTGCAACTCGGCGACCGGCCGTTGTCGAAGGCCGAGGCCGACAGCCTGATCGGCCGTCTGGCGCGCGAGAAGATCGTCAGCCTCGCGGTGGCCGCGCAATAGGCCCGCGCCGTCCGAACGTCATTCGGAGGCTCCATGTCGTCTACTTCGCCGCTCCAGTTCGCCAGATCGGTCGTGATGCTGATTGTCGTCGCAATGCCTGCTTTCGCAGGTGGCGACCTCAGTGCCCATGCCCAGGCGATGATGCGTTCGCCCAACATCAACATCCCGAGCCGGGTGCCGAGCATCAACCCGGGCACCGCGATGCGTGCGCCGCCGCCGACGGCGATGACCGTGCGCCCGACCTTGCCCAATGCGCGATTTGCACCGAACCTGCAGACCTCCTGCGACCCGGCGGATCGCAGCGCCTCGGGTGAATGTCTCGACCGCCGGCCGGTGACGGCGGACGGGCAGGGCCGGCGGTCCCAAGGAAGATTGGACAAAGGCAGGTCCGCCAAGGTGACGCAGCGGGGCGAGCCGAAAGCTGCGGCCGCGGTCGACCCGCGGACCATCGCCAACGAGATCGTCGCCGAAATCGATGACGGGCTCTCGGCCGATCAGGCCGACGCGCTGGCGCGCCGCCATGGCCTGCAGCGCATCAGCTCGCAGCGCTTTCCGCTGATCGGCGCCACCATCGGTCTGTTCCGGATCACCGATCGCCGCTCGGTGCAGGCGGTCAGCCGTGCGCTCGCGGCAGATGCCAGGGTGCGTTCGGTGCAGCCGAACTACCGCTACACGCTGCAGCAGCAGAACGCACCGCCCGCCGAGGGCGATCCCGCGCAATACGCGCTGGCGAAGCTGCGGCTGCCCGAAGCGCACAGGCTGGCCCAGGGCTCCAACGTCACCATCGCAGTGATCGATTCCGCGGTCGATCTCAAGCACCCGGAATTCGCCGACGCGTCGTTCGACGCGTTCGACGCACTCGGCGGTGACGAGGGGCCGCATGTGCACGGCACGGGCATCGCCGGCGTGATCGTGTCGCACAAGCGGTTGATGGGCAGCGCGCCCTATGCACGCATCATCGCCATCCGCGCCTTCGGCATGGCCAAGAAAGGCGGCGGGCCGGAGAGCAGCTCCTATGTGATCCTGAAGGCGCTGGACTACGCGGTTCTGCACGGCGCGCAGATCGTCAACATGAGCTTCGCCGGCCCGAAGGATGCGGTGATCGAGCGCGCGATCGCGGCCGTCGCTTCCAAGGGCGTCGTGATGGTCGCCGCGGCCGGCAATGCCGGGGCCAAGTCGCCGCCGCTGTATCCTGCGGGCAATCCGAACGTCATCGCCGTCAGTGCGACCGATGACAGCGACCAGTTGCTGCCGGCGTCGAACCGCGGCAATTACATCGCGCTGGCCGCGCCCGGCGCCGAGATCTTCCTGCCGGCGCCGGACGGAAAATATCAGATCATCTCGGGCACCTCGTTTTCCGCGGCCTATGTCAGCGGGCTTGCGGCGCTGGTGCTGGAGCGCAATCCGGCGCTGAAGCCGGAAACGGTGCGGACCGTGCTGACCGGGACCGCGCGCGATCTCGGGACCCCCGGACGCGACGATCTGTTCGGGGCAGGGCAGGCGGATGCCTTGGCGGCGGTCCAGGCCGTGGTCTCGCCGCAGGATGCGCCCGCTGCTGCTGTGCCTTCCGCGGGGCTGCAAACGGAGCCCGCGGCGGCCCGCGAGTTGCGCCCGGCGCCGGCCGCGGTGACCGCGGCGTCTCCAGCCGGCGACGCGCTTCGGCCCGCGCAGCAATGACGCCAACGTTTTCGTGAACGTTCCGAAAATCTCCCGCTCGCCTTGAACGTGCAGCGGGGCGATCACGACAGAAAGCATGTGGGAGCGGTGATCCCCTCCCCAAGGCTATATACGGCGCGAGCGCCCATCCACCCCAAGCGCCCATATGGCTCGACCCGTCCGGTTGTCCCCCCGGACGGGTCTTTCATTTTAGGCGAGGTCGAAGCCCGGCAACGTCGATATCCGGCAGTGTCTCGCGCACCCCGAGTCGAACATCCTTGGGTTGTCTAGGGATCCCGTTGGTCGCGTTCGCGCTCCGCGCCTGGCCAAAGCCCGAAAAAACACGGACAAAATTTCCGCACGACTACGGTTTGGCCGCCAAACAACATGGCATTAGCTAGACTTTGTTAACCTTTTCCACAAAATATTCACGTCACGTTGCGTTGATTCGTGCCGAGTGCGTCCGTCCCCTTATCTCACGGGCTCCCCCATGACACATCGACCGGACGTGGCTTGCAGCCGCGAACTGGCTGCACGCTGGTGCGCGCTTGCCGAAAGGCGCCTGGACCATCTCACCGAGCTGTTCCAGAGCGGCCGCTGGCGCCGCTACTACACCGAGCAGTCTCTCCTGGACGACATCCGCCAGGCCAAGGCCGCGGTGCAGACCTGGCAGGCGCTATCCCGCGCCGAGCCCGAGCAGGTGAGCATCGTGCCCAGCCAGACGCCGGCTGCCGTTGTGGCTGCGCCACCGGCGCCCGCGCGCCCCGCCGAGCCTGAGCCGATCAAACTCCGTCTCCATGAAAATCATCCCATCGAGCGGCGCCCCATTGCGCTGCCGCCTTCGCTCGAAACCATCCTTGCGGAGTCCAAGATCATCGTCGAGCCCGAGATCGAGCTGGCCGCGGATGATCTGGAACCGGACGACGTCATCGAACCCGACTATGTGGCCGAAGACGACATCGCGCCGGAGCCGACCGTCGCGCCGTCCCGCATCGACATGTTCGCCCTGGAGCAGGCCTTGAGCATCGGCATTCAATCCGACGCCGAGTATGACGAGCCGGTGGTCGATCTCGATGCCATCGAGCGCCGCTATCCAGCGCTGGCGGTCGCTTATTAGTCTGTTACCGGCTGACGGCGTTGCCGTTGACAGTCAGATGGGCAAATCGCTGCGCACCGTCCTGCGTCAGGTCCGATGTCACCGGCTTGATGTGATCGAGCCCGATGACCGCGCCACGGGGCGTGCCGGAGATGATGTTGTTGCTGACGAGCGCCGTGCCCGCGCCCGGCACGACCGAGAGGCCGACGCCGGCCAGAGCGTTGCGGACGACGTTGCCGGAGATCACCACGTCGCGCAGATATCGACCCCAGCCGGCGACGATGCCGTAGGACGGGGCATTCTCGACCACGTTCCCGGTCACCGCGGAGTCCGCCTCGACATAGATGCCGATGCCGGCATCGTCGTCGGGTGCTGTGCCGATCGGCCGCTTCGGGATCAGATTGCGGATGATGTTGCCCTGGACCACCGCGATGCGGCCGCCTTCGTTGAAGTTGCAGACGGAGACGCCGAAGGCGGCACCATCCACCGTATTGCCTGAGATGACGGCGCCCTCGAATGCGAACTCAGAGTAGAGCGCGACCTCGCGCACGTCGCTGACGCTGTTGCCGACGATCTGGATGTTCGAGGCCGAGTTGCCCCGCACTGCCGAGTAGTCGCAGTTCCTGATGCGGTTGCCGCGCACGATCACGTTGCCGGCGCGAAAGGCGTTGATGGCGTTGCCGTACTGGCCCGAGCCGCCGGGGCCGGCCTTGATGTCCGTGATGCTGTTGTCGAGCACCATCGTGCCGTCGTCGCCGATCGCGGTGCGCAGGATCTCGATGCCGTTGTCGCGCGTCCCCTTGATGGTATTGCGCGACACGATCAGCCCGAGGGCATCGAACGACACGATCGCGGTGACCGCGATGTCGGTGAGGACGTTGCCGCTGACGTCGCCGGAAACCTGCTCGAGCCAGATGCCGCTGCCGCCGGAGCGGGTGATCTCGCAATCATGGATCCTGACATCGTTGCCGGCTGCAACGTGAAGCAGGCCGCGCCGCTGGGGCAGGGCAATGCCGCCGCCGTCGAGCGCGACGCCGCTGATGCCGAGGCCGTCAGCGCCTTCTGCTGACAGCATCGACGGGCCGCCACCGGTGAACACGAGCTTGGTGGCACCCCGGACGCCGACCATCTGGCTGCCCCTGGCAAGCCGCAGCATCGAGGTCCTGTAGGTGCCCGGCGGCAGCGCCAGCGGCACCTGGGCGCGCGCGGCCTCGTCGATCGCACGCTGCAGCGCGCGGGTCTGGTCGTCGGGACTGTTGGGCTTGACGCCATATTGCGTGGCGTCGCGGCCGAGTGCGGAGATCAGGGGGGCGGCCTGCGCGGCATCCGCCGGCAGGGCCAATGCCCCGGCGGCGCCGGCAGCCGATCCAGCCAGAATGCGGCGGCGATTGACATCCATGGTCAGTGTCTCGCGCAAAAGATAAAAGATGATGTGCGGCCACGACTTAAGCCGAAAGCCTCAATGCTGATGCTGAGGATGAGCGCCTGCGCCCGGGATTGTTGGCGGTAGGGTTAAATCTTCACGTCAGATCGCCCGCCGGCGTGGGTTGCCCGTCGAACCGGTGAGCCTCTCCCGAGGGAACCAATGGGACTCGCGGACATTGTTCCCGCAATGGATCGGCGAGGAGAGGGTCATGCATCTGTCAAATGAGAGTCTACTGGTTATTCTGTTCGTGGGCATTGTCGCGGGCTGGCTCGCGGGCCGCGTCATGGAAGGCGGCGGCTTCGGCCTGATCGGCGACCTGATCGTCGGCCTCCTCGGCGCCTTCATCGGCAATTGGCTGTTGCCGCAGCTCGGCATTCATCTGGGTGTCGGACTGGTCGCCGCGATCATCAACGCCTTCATCGGCGCCGTGGTCCTGTTGCTCCTGCTGCGCTTGATCGGTGGGGGATTTGGCGGTCGGCGCCGCTGGAGCATCTGATATCCCGCGCTGACCGTCAGCGGTCATACCACCATCGGCGTCAGCTCGTGCGACAGGACGCCTGTCG
Organism: Bradyrhizobium sp. HKCCYLRH1030; assembly: GCF_051168395.1. Classification (NCBI taxonomy): domain Bacteria; kingdom Pseudomonadati; phylum Pseudomonadota; class Alphaproteobacteria; order Hyphomicrobiales; family Nitrobacteraceae; genus Bradyrhizobium; species Bradyrhizobium sp. HKCCYLRH1030. The sequence goes on from NZ_JBNPUY010000003.1 coordinate 456,950, forward strand.
CACGACCTTGACCAGCTCCGTCAGCATCGCTTCGCCGGCATCGACGAGCCCCTCCAGCGTGATGCGCGAACTGCCGTGCGGCAACGCCGTGCCGGCACGCGGCAAGGGAGGAATGTGGATGAAGGCGGCGAGCCGCGGCCCTTCGGCGGCCTTGGTCGCCTCGATCGCGCGCCAGCTCAGATAGTTGCAGAGATAGCTGCCGGCATCGCGCGAGGCCCGGGCATCGATGCCGGTGGCGCGCGCCGCGCGCAGCAGCCGCGCCATGTGCGGGCCGAACGGCATCGGATGTGCACCCGGGACGATCACGCCCTTGCGCGCGACGTGGCGGTCGGCATCCGGGAAGGTCGTGGTGATCGCGTTGCGTGCGCGCGTCTCGATCCGCAGATAGGACGTTCGCCCGGCGAGGCCGAACATCATGAGCGCATGCGGGCGCCGCTCGGCGATCAGCGCGGGCAGCTCGCGATCCACGGTCGCATAGGTCACGTGAAAAATGTGGCTGCTGATGGCGACGTCATCCAGCGCTGGCCGCCGCAGCTCTGACAACCGCTTCACCAGCGGCATGGTCGGATTGGACGGCGCGCCGGGAAACGGGCCGAATCCGGTGATCAGGACGCGCGGCCGCTCGCTCATGTCAGCATCTCCGCGAGCTGCTCGGCGGCGAGCGCCGGCGCGACGCGGCCCTCGGCGACGTCGCTCTCCAGCTTCTTCACCTTCGCGCGGATGGATGGATCGGTGCGCAGCCGCGCCATCAGGCGCTGCTCCAGCATGGTCCACATCCATTTCACCTGCTGGTCGCGCCGCCGCGCGGCGAACTCGCCGGAGGCGATCATCGCCTTGCGATGATCCAGGACCTTCTGCCACAGCTCGGCGATGCCCGTGCCTGATATCGCCGAATAGGTCACGACCGGCGGATGCCAGTGCTCGGAGCGGGGGCTGAGCAGATGCAGCGCGCCGCGATAGTCGGCCGCGGTGATGTTGGCGCGCTTGACGTTGTCGCCATCGGCCTTGTTGATCGCGATCATGTCGGCGAGCTCGACCAGGCCCTTCTTGATGCCCTGCAGCTCGTCGCCGCCGCCGGGCAGCATCAGCGCGAGGAAGAAATCGGTCATGTCGCAGACCGCGGTTTCGGACTGGCCGATGCCGACCGTCTCGACCAGGATCACGTCGAAGCCTGCGGCCTCGCACAGCAGCATCGCCTCGCGCGTCTTGGCGGCGACGCCGCCGAGCGTGCCCGACGAGGGCGAGGGGCGGATGAAGGCGTGCTCGTGATGGGACAATCGCGCCATCCGCGTCTTGTCGCCGAGGATCGAACCGCCGGTGCGCGCCGAGGACGGATCGACCGCGAGCACCGCGACCTTGTGGCCCTGTCCGATCAGGAACATGCCGAGCGCATCGATCGTGGTGGACTTGCCGACGCCGGGCGAGCCGGTGATGCCGACGCGGATCGCGTGCCCCGTCCGTGGCAGCAGCGCCTGCACCAGTTCGCGCGCGGCGGCCTGATGGTCGGCGCGGCGGCTCTCGACCAGCGTGATCGCGCGCGCCAGCGCCGCGCGGCTGCCGGCGCTGATATCGTCGGCCAAGGTCGTGGTATTTGGCGAAGGAGAACGAGAGGACATGCGCCCGTTATAGCGGATGCGAGCGGCCCGGCCAGCTAGTTCTCCTCCGCATCCCCCTTCGGCCTCGCGCCGCCGAAGATCGCCTGCCCCTCCGCGCTGAGATAGGGCTTCAGCGTTTCCCAGGGCACGAAGGCGACATAGTCGCCTTCCGCGTAGGCGCCAACGGCGTAGGGCGGATAGTGGAAGGTGAGGCCCGAGCTCTTGCCGGCCAGCGTCGAGGGCGCGAGCGTGACGGCGCCAATGCCGAGCAGCTTCGGCTCGACGCTCTTCAACCACCACTCGTCAGTGTCGCCGGCGTCGCGCGCCTTCTTCTCTGCTCGCAGCGAGGCGATGATCGCCTTGCTGATCGCGGTCATGGTCGGACCGTTGTCGGCGGTCTCGTTGAAGAACGGGCGGATCGAGATGCGCTTGGCGGCGGCCTTGTCCCAGAGGATGGTGTCGACCGTCCGGTTGGGATGGGCGCCATGCGTGTCCATGTAGTCGTTGCGCAGCACGCTGACATAGCGATCGGCGACCATCGAACGCACCGAATAGTCGCGGCCATAGGTGTAAGGGCCGTCGCGGAACAGTTCCTTGTCCGCCTTGTAGTCCTTGGCGGCGTCCGCGGCCTGCTTGTCCATCCACTTGCGGCCTTCGGCGAGGCAATTCGCGGCGAGCGCCGGATCGGCCTTGATGTCGGCACTCAGCGTGACGCTGGCCTCGGCGGCCTTGGTCTTGATCGACGCATCGGGCTTGGCTTCGGCGGCGATCGCCGGCGAGAGGGTGAGCAGGCCGAACAGGGCGGCGACAAGCAGTTTGGTAGAATACATGAGGCTTGTGATCCGGGTTTGGTTGTCTGTGCGCGCACGTACCGCAAAGGTTCGATCGTGCCCAGATCGAACGCGCGGCGATGGATTACAGCGCGTCAATAGCTCGACGCTCTCGGGAATGGACGCAAGACAATGTCGAGATTCCGGGTTCAAGGCCTTTGGCCTTGCCCCGGAATGACGGTGGGGTGTGACGCAGTCGGACTACTCCGCCGCCTCGCTGTGCCCCAGCCGCGCATTGAGCTTTTGGATCAGCTCCTCGGCGGCGTCGGCGATGACGGTGCCCGGCGGGAAGATCGCCTCGGCACCGGCCTTGTACAGCGCATCGTAATCCTGCGGCGGCACGACACCGCCGACGATGATCATGATGTCCTCGCGGCCCTGCTTCTTGAGCGCGGCCTTCAGCTCCGGCACCGCGGTGAGATGCGCGGCCGCCAGCGATGAGACGCCGAGAATGTGGACGTCGTTCTCCACCGCCTGCCGCGCCGCCTCGTCGGCGGTGGCGAACAAAGGTCCGATGTCGACGTCGAAACCGATGTCGGCGAAGGCCGACGCGATCACCTTCTGGCCGCGGTCGTGGCCGTCCTGGCCGATCTTGGCGACCAGGATGCGTGGCCGGCGGCCCTCGGCCTCCTCGAACGCCTCGATCAGCGCCTGCAGCTTCTCGGCTTTGCCGGACATGGCGGCAATCTCCCGCTTGTAGACGCCGGTGATGGACTTGATCTCGGCGCGATGGCGGCCGAACACCTTCTCCAGCGCGTCGGAGATCTCGCCGACGGTGGCCTTGGCGCGCGCCGCGTCGATCGCGAGCGCCAGCAGGTTGCCGTTGCCGTCACCGGCCGAGCGCGTGAGCGCCGCCAGCGCCGCATCGACCTCGGCCTGCTTGCGCTCGGATTTGAGCCGCGACAGCTTGTCGATCTGCAGCCGGCGCACGGTGGAATTGTCGACCTTGAGCACGTCGAGCGGCGGCTCGTCGGTCGGCTTGTACTTGTTGACGCCGATCACCGACTGGCGGCCCGTGTCGATCCGCGCCTGGGTCTTGGCCGAGGCCTCCTCGATGCGCAGCTTCGGCACGCCGGCCTCGATCGCCTTGGCCATGCCGCCGAGTTCCTCGATCTCCTGGATGTGGCCCCAGGCCTTGGCGGCGAGGTCTCGGGTGAGGCGCTCGACATAATACGAGCCGCCCCAGGGATCGATGATCCGGGTGGTGCCGCTCTCCTGCTGCAGGAACAGTTGGGTGTTGCGGGCAATGCGCGCGGAGAAGTCGGTCGGCAGCGCCAGCGCCTCGTCGAGCGCGTTGGTGTGCAGCGACTGGGTATGGCCTTGCGTGGCTGCCATCGCCTCGACGGCGGTGCGCACCACGTTGTTGTAGACGTCCTGCGCGGTCAGCGACCAGCCCGAGGTCTGGCTGTGGGTGCGCAAGGACAGCGAGCGCGGATCCTTCGGGTTGAACGGCTTCAGCAGCTTCGCCCACAGCAGCCGCGCGGCGCGCAGCTTGGCGACCTCCATGAAGAAGTTCATGCCGATCGCCCAGAAGAACGACAGCCGCGGCGCGAAGCGGTCGACGTCGAGTCCTGCCGCGATGCCGGCGCGCAGATATTCGACGCCGTCGGCGAGCGTATAGGCGAGCTCGAGATCCTGCGTCGCGCCGGCCTCCTGCATGTGATAGCCGGAGATGGAAATGGAATTGAACTTCGGCATCTTCTGCGAGGTGAAGGCGAAAATGTCGGAGATGATCCGCATCGAGGGCGAGGGCGGATAGATGTAGGTGTTGCGCACCATGAACTCTTTCAGAATGTCGTTCTGAATGGTGCCCGACAATTTCTCCGGCGGCACGCCCTGCTCTTCGGCGGCGACGACGAACAGCGCCAGGATCGGCAGCACGGCGCCGTTCATGGTCATCGACACGCTCATCTGGTCGAGCGGAATGCCGGCGAACAAGGTGCGCATGTCGTAGATCGAGTCGATTGCGACGCCGGCCATGCCGACGTCGCCGCCGACGCGCGGATGATCGGAATCATAGCCGCGATGGGTGGCGAGATCGAAGGCGACCGAGAGGCCCTTCTGGCCGGCGGCGAGGTTGCGGCGGTAGAACGCGTTGGAATCCTCCGCCGTGGAGAAGCCGGCATATTGCCGGACCGTCCAAGGCTGGTTGACATACATGGTCGGGTACGGACCGCGCATAAACGGCGCGATGCCCGGCCAGGTGTCGAGGAAGTCAATGCCGGCGAGATCGGCCTCGCCATAGGCGGGCTTCACCGGAATGCCTTCGGGCGTGAGCCACGGCTCGGCTGGGCCTGCGGGAGCCGGCGTGGCCGTGGGCTCGAACGCGATCGCGGTGAAATCGGGAATGCGGCTCATGGCCCGGCGTCCTCGTCTCAATCGTGGTCCGGATGCTGATGGCTGACGATGGTCGCCATCTTCTCCGGTCCATAGTTCTGTTGTGTCGTCTGGCTCGGCAGATTGGCGATCGCGACCACCCAGCCAAGTCGCGACTCCGAGCCATATTGTCGCGTCGGCACCACCCGGTCCGGCCGGTCGAAGCTGCCGGTCATGATCTCGATCCGCGGCCCATCAATACGCCCGAAGCCGAGCGGCGTGCCGCAGGCGGGACAGAAGAAGCGCTCGGCGATCGTGGATGAACGGAACGCGGCGGGCTGACCGCGCGTCCAGGCGAAGTGCTCGCGGTCGATCTCAGCGAACGAGGCGAACGGCGCGCCGGAGGCTTTCTGGCACATCCGGCAATGACAGATGCTGACCTTGTTCGGCGTGGTCTTGAACGCGAAGCGGACGGCACCGCATTGGCAGCCGCCGGTCAGGAGAGGCTTGGTGTCGTCGGTCATGCTCACTCCAGATGCGTATAGGCGTCCTCGAGCGTCTTCAGCGCGTCGCCGCCGGCGAACACGAAGCTGCCGATGCCCGCTTCGCGCAACGCAGCTTCCCGCTCGCCGCCGCGGCCTGCCAGATAGATATGTCGTGCGCCCGCGGCCTGAAGGGCCTTGGCCGCCGGAACCGCGGCCTCGGCATAGACCTTGTCGGACGAGCAGAGGCAGGCGATCGCGGCGCCGGAGGCGCGGTATGCATCTGCGAGCGCGGCCGGATCCGCGCCGCCCTGGCCGTCGATCGCGGCGATGCCGCCGGCCTCGAAGAAGCTGCGGACGAAGGTCGCGCGGGCGGTGAAGTCGGCGGCGGTGCCGATATTGGCGAGGAAGACCGAGGGGCGCTGTCCCTGGCTCTTCAGCAGGCTGTCGGAGCGGTCACGCAGCCGCTCAAATCCTTCAGCGAGGCGGATCGGCGTGAGCGGTGCGAAGCTGAGCGCAGCCTTGGCCGCCAGCGGCGCGGCCAGAGGGGCGACCGCTTCCACGGCGACTTCGGCCTCGTTGAGATTCGGAAACTCACTGGCGCCGGTCAGCACGTCGCGCCGCTTGGCGATGTTCGCATCGCGCGCCTGCTTCACTGCGGCGACCTTGGTCTGGATGAGGCCCGCCTGCAACGCCGCAACGACGCCGCCGGCCTTCTCGATCTCCTGGAACAGTGCCCAGGCGGCGCTGCACAACTCGCTGGTCAGCGCCTCGATGCCGCCGGCACCGGCGGCGGGATCGGCGACGCGGGCGAGATTGCTTTCCTCCAGCAGCACCAATTGCGTGTTGCGGGCGACACGGCGCGCGAACGCGTCGGGCAGGCCGAGTGCGGCTGTGTGCGGCAGCACCGTCACGGCATTGGCGCCGCCCAATCCGGCCGTGAACGTCGCGATGGTGGCGCGCAGCATGTTCACGTAAGGATCGCGCCGGGTGAGCATGCGCCACGCCGTCTCGCCCGAGATGAAGAGCGGCCTTGGCGCCAGGCCGCAGGCCTCCTCGATGCGCGCCCACAGCCGCCGCAGGCTGCGGAATTTCGCCAGCGTGAGAAACTGATCGGTGTCGGCGGCGAGCCGGCCGTAGATCATGCCGCGCGCGGTCTCGAGCGCGATGCCTTCGGCTTCGAGCGCCCGCAGATAGGCGACGGCGGAGGCGAGCACGAAAGCGAGCTCCTGCGCCTCCGATCCGCCGGCGTCGTGCACGACCCGGCCGTCCGCGGCGAAGAACGGGCCCTTGAAGCCGGCCTCGTGCAGTTGCTTGACCAGCGCGCCCGAGTTGCCGCCGAGCGTCGGTGCGTCATGCGAGCTTGCGCCGCGAGCGGCCGCATGCCCGGTCGGATCGAGGCCGAACCGGATGTCGCAGGCCGCGGCCTTGATGCCGCGCTGCTTGACGATGTCGGCGAGAAGCGAGGCGGGCGAGAGCGAGTCGCCGAGGTGCAATTCGATTGCAATCGCAGCATCGAGATGCACGCCGTCGAGCGCGCGCGCCACTGCGTCGGGGCTGGCGGCGAGGCCGAAGCCATGCGCGGCGTTCGAGCCGGCAAACACCAGCGACAACCCGGTCGCGCCATTCTCGAGGTCGATCAGCGCCTGTGCGTTGGCCTTGGCCGGATCGGGATGATCGACGCGCTGCATGACCTGCCATGGCGCCGATGGCGCGCGGCCGGCGACCGGCGCGGCATGCTTGGCGCGCGGATAGATCGGCTGGATTTCTAGCCCGTCATAGGTCTTGCCGACCAGCTTCTCGAAGGCCGCGCCCTTCAGCACGCCATCGACCAGCTTGCGCCAGTCCGCCTCGCCGGCCGGCGCAAAATCGGCGGCCAGTCGCAGATCGTCGGTCTCGGTCGTCATGCGGATCGCGTCTCCCGGGGCGTCTGTTATCGCGATTGTTGTGGCGCAAAATGCCACGTCAGGGCGGCCAAGCCAAACGGTTGTTTGGCCGGAGATGTCAGCTATTCGGCTGACGGCAACGGCCGGATTCCGTCGCGCGAAACGGCGAGCACGGCCTCATCGACGCGGCGGCCGGCAATCCGTCGCGCCGGCACGATCTCGGCCAGCGGTACCAGCACGAAGCCGCGTTCGAACAGCCGAGGGTGCGGCAGCGTGAGATCGGGGGTGTCGATCGCGAAATCGTCATAGGCGATCAGATCGAGGTCGAGCGTCCGCGGACCCCACCGCGTCTCCTGCGCGCGATTGCGGCCGAACATGCGCTCGACCGCGTGCAGAACGCCGAGCAGCGGCCGTGGAGGCATCGCGGTCGCGATCTCGATGCAGGCATTGATGAAGGGCGGCTGCTGCTCCTCGCCCCATGGCGGCGTGATGTAGTCGGACGAGCGCGCGATAAGCGCCGCCGACGCGCGCGCACAGATCTCCGGAATGGCGCGCCGGAACGTCGCCCTGACGTCGCCGACATTGCCGCCGAGAGCAACCAGCGCGCTCGCCATCGCCGTCATGGATGCCGCGAGCGCGTCAGCACCACGCCGACATCCTCGAAGATGGCGGCGATCGGCGCATGCGGCTTGTGCACCGTGACCTTGACGGCGCGAATGCGGGCGAAGGTTGACAGGATCGCATCGGCCACCGCGCCGGCCGCGCGTTCGAGCAGGCGGTAGTTGGAGTCCTTGAACGCCGCCGTCGCCGTCTCCACCACGTCGGAATAGGACACGGTGTCGGCGAGGCGGTCGCTGCGCGAGGAGTCCGAAAGGTCGGTGTAGAGCTCGAGGTCGATCACGAAGCGCTGGCCGACCTCGCTCTCATGCTCCATCACGCCATGACGCGCGTGGATGAGAACGCCCTTGATGAAGATCGTATCGGTCATCGCAGTGCCTCGATTGCCGCGGCCACGCCTACGGCCTGAACCGTTTCGGCGACGTCATGCGCCCGGATGATTGCAGCACCGCGCCGAGCCGCAATCAGATGCGCCGCGATCGAGCCGCCGAGCCGCTCCTGCGGCTCCGACGCCACCACGGTGCTGATGAAACGTTTTCGCGATGCGCCGACCAGCAGCGGCAGCCCGAAGCATGCGAATGCATCGAGCCGGGCCAGCGCAATCATGCTCTGCTCCGCCGTCTTGCCGAAGCCGATGCCTGGATCGAGCACGATGTTCCCACGGGGAATGCCGGCCTTGGCCGCGATGTCGAGCGAGCGCGTGAAGAAGCCGATCATGTCGGCGACGATGTCGATCTCCGGATCGACGGCAGCACGGTTGTGCATCACCACGATCGGCGCGCCATGCGCGGCGACGACATCGGCCATCGCGGGATCGCGCTGCAGACCCCACACATCATTGGCGATCGCAGCACCATGGTCCAGCGCGTAGCCTGCAACTTGAGATTTCATGCTGTCGATCGACACGGGCACGCCGAGTGCGACGACCGCGGGCAGGATCGGCTGCAGGCGCGCCAGTTCCTCCTCGGCCGTGACCGGCACCGCGCCCTTGTAGGGCCGGGTGGACTCGGCACCGATGTCGATGATGTCGGCGCCGGCCGCGATCAAGCGCTCGGCCTGCGCAATGGCGCGTTCCGGTGCATCGAAACGGCCGCCGTCCGAGAACGAATCCGGTGTGACGTTGAGAATGCCCATCACCGCCGGGAATGGACGCGAAAGCCAGCTCCGCAGCAGCGGGTGGCTCGACGCGAGGTCCGGGGCGGAGTGCGGCGAAATGGCGCTCATAGGCGCCGCTTTGCGCGGTTGCCACCCTCAAGTCAAGGTGTCGCACCGCACAAGCACGGTCAATCTAGAGGCTGGTCAATAGCTGATCTTCGGCTCCAGCCGGCGCGCCCTTTCGATGAGCTGGCCGACCGACTTCTCCGACGGCAGGATCCGAACCAGTTTTCGCCGGGTGTTCACTTCCTTGATGTTCTGCGCCAGCCGGGCGGGATTGCGGTGCGCCAGCTCGCGCACGGTGGTCACCCCGGCTGCGCGGACGAGGCAGACCTTGGCCTTGCCCATGCCGGGAATGCGCATGTAATCGGCGGCGTTTGCCCAATCGAGCAGTTGCTGCTCGCTGATGCCGGTCTTGGCGGCGAGCGCCTTACGCCCTTTCACGGTCCGGGCGGCTTCGAGAAATGTGTCGGTGGTCCGGATGCCCAAAGCTTTCAGCTTGGCGGCATAGAAGGTCGTCATGCCTTCGAGTTCGGTGATCGGATATGTCATGATACTCGGCGCGCGCGAAGGTGCTTCAGGTGATATGGCCCGGGCGGTCGGGCTTGGGGCAACCGGGCTCAGGCCGGGTGTGCCTGTCGCGATCGTGCCAACTGATCGGCTTCGATTTGGTCGCGGCCGAACGCAAAAAGTTCACCGGCTGACGGCTGCGGCGCCTGCCATTGCCGTCCATTGCCGCTGAGGAAGTCAGGCCCGATGCCGATGATTTCAGCCACGACTTTACTGATGCCGGCCGTTCTGGCCAGCGGCTCAATCAACTCGTTCATGTGAACCCCGTCTCATCCGGTCCCCCACGACCGGATGTCCTCTCGCTGAATTCATCTTGATCGGACGATCCGTGAATTACAAGCGAGGAGCCGGCTCGGTGCGCGAATCGATTCGCGATCGACGATGAACTGTTGCAGCGATGCAAGACCGGATGTTGAATCCACGGATCAAACGTGCGCATCGCGCAGCACCAATGCTAAGAAGAGTGCGTGCCGTGCGAAGAGGTGAGCACCCTGACGCTGGTTCCAATTCGCGAAACTCAACTATGTTATCGCGCGCGATGCTCCGCACCACGTGTGATGCGAAACATTCTCTCTCGAAAGATGGATCATCATGGCACCATCCGGAAAACCCGTGGCTGATACCGACGACAAGATCTTCGTGGGTGCCGGCGAGCAGCCGGCCTGGTTGACGCTTGCGCTTGCCAATCGCCATGGACTGGTCACCGGCGCGACCGGCACCGGCAAGACAGTCTCGCTACAGGTGATGGCCGAGGGTTTTGCCCGTGCCGGTGTTCCGGTCTTCGCCTCCGACATCAAGGGTGATCTCTCGGGCATCTCGCAGACCGGCGAAGCGAAGGACTTCATCCTCAAGCGCGCCACCGAGCTCGGCCTCACCTATCAGCCCGATCAGTTCTCGACGGTATTTTGGGATGTGTTCGGGGAGCAGGGCCATCCGGTGCGCGCCACCGTTACCGAGATGGGACCGCTGCTGCTGGCGCGGATGCTCGACCTCAACGATGTCCAGGAAGGCGTGCTCAACGTCGCGTTTCGCGTGGCCGACGAGAACGGCCTCGCCCTGATCGACATGAAGGATCTGCGCGCGCTGCTCGACGCGATCATTCCGGAGGCCGGCAAGAAGGGGGCGGATGCGGAGGCCGATCCGCTGGCGCCGATCCGGAAGGCGGCGCAGTCGTTCGGCAATGTCACGCGCGCGACCGTTGGCACGATCCAGCGGCAGTTGCTCGTGCTCGAGAACCAGGGCGGCACGAAGTTCTTCGGCGAGCCGGCGCTGATGCTCACCGACTTCATGAAGACCGACCGCGACGGCCGCGGCATGATCAACATCCTCGTCGCCGACAGGTTGCTGGAGAGCCCGCGACTCTACGCGACGTTCCTGCTGTGGATGCTGTCCGAGCTGTTCGAGGAGCTGCCGGAGGTCGGCGATCTCGCCAAACCCAAGCTGGTGTTCTTCTTCGACGAGGCGCATCTGTTGTTCAACGATGCGCCGAAGGCGCTGATGGACAAGATCGAGCAGGTGGTGCGGCTGATCCGGTCGAAGGGTGTCGGCGTCTATTTCGTCACGCAGAATCCGCTCGATGTTCCGGACCGGGTGCTCGGGCAATTGGGCAATCGCGTGCAGCACGCGCTGCGCGCCTTCACGCCGCGCGATCAGAAGGCGGTGGCCGCGGCCGCCGACACCTTCCGCCCCAATCCTAAGCTGGACACCGCCAAGGTGATCACCGAACTCGGCAAGGGCGAGGCGCTGGTGTCGTTCCTGGAGGGCAACGGCACGCCGGCGATGGTGGAGCGCGTCCTGATCCGGCCGCCGTCGGCGCGCATCGGACCCGTCACGCCGGAGGAGCGCAAGGCGATCATCGCCGCGAGCCCGGTCAAGGGCAAATACGACACCGCGATCGACGCCGAGTCCGCCTACGAGCTGCTGCAGAAGCGGATCAGCGGAACCGCCGCGACGACGGAAGCCTCCTCCGGCAGCGTGCTCGGCAAGATCGGCGACATCGCCGCGACGATCTTCGGCACCAACGTCAAGCGCGGCCAGCTCTCGACCACGCAGGTGATCGCGCGCAACGTCGCCCGCTCGGTCTCCGACAAGGTGGTGGGCGGGATCGCGGCCGATCTCGGCAAGCAGGTCGGCGGCTCCTTGGGCAGTTCGATCGGCCGCTCCCTCGTGCGTGGCGCGCTAGGTGGACTGCTGCGGCGTTGATATGGTGTCGTGTTCCCGGTCGGCGTGATGGCCTTGTCATGTCATCTGCGCCGATTGGGGGGCAGGCGGCATTTGCTGCCTTTGCATGAGGCTGGCCCGGACCGCGCAACGGAGCTACAAGCGGGCCGATAGCCGTTACATGCGAAGGATCCGGTGGCCATGGCCAATGCGCAGCTTCAATCCGTTCTCGACCACATCGACGCCGACTTCGACAACAGCCTGGAGCGGCTGTTTGCGCTGATCCGGATCAAGTCGATCTCGGCCGATCCGGCCTTCGCTGGGGATTGCAAGGCAGCAGCCGACCATCTTGCCAAGGATCTTGCGACGCTCGGTTTCGCCGCCGAAGTGCGGCCGACCGCCGGCCATCCGGCCGTGGTCGGCAAGAGCAACGGCCATGGTGGCAAAGGAGATGGCGCGGCCAAGCCACATGTGCTGTTCTACGGCCATTACGACGTGCAGCCGGTCGATCCGCTCGAGCTGTGGCATCGGCCGCCGTTCGAGCCCGTGGTCGCCGACCATGCCGACGGCCGCAAGATCATCGTCGCGCGCGGCGCCGAGGACGACAAGGGCCAGCTGATGACCTTCGTCGAGGCCTGCCGCGCCTGGAAGAAGGTCACGGGATCGCTGCCGCTCGACATCACGGTGCTGATCGAGGGCGAGGAGGAGGTCGGCTCGAAGAACTTCGTGCCATTCCTCGAAGCGAACAAGGACGAGTTCAAGGCCGACTTCGCGCTGGTCTGCGACACCGGCATGTGGGATCCGAACACGCCGGCGATCACGACCTCGCTGCGCGGTCTCCTCTATGAAGAGGTGAAGATCAAGGCCGCCAATCGCGATCTGCATTCCGGCGTGTTCGGCGGCGGCGCGCGCAATCCGATCCGCGTGCTGACCGAGATCCTCGGCGGCCTGTTCGACGCCGACGGGCGCATCACCATCCCCGGCTTCTATGACGGCGTGAAGGATGTGCCGCCGGAGGTCCTGGAGCAGTGGAAGAAGCTCAACCTGACGCCCGAGAGCTTCCTCAAGCCGATCGGCCTGTCGATCCCCGCCGGCGAGAAGGATCGTCTGCTGATCGAGCAAATCTCGTCGCGGCCGACCTGCGATATCAACGGCATCTGGGGCGGCTATATCGGCGAGGGTTCCAAGACCGTGATTCCGTCGCTGGCGCATGCGAAGGTCTCGTTCCGCCTCGTCGAGGGCCAGGACCCGCTGAAGATCCGCAAGGCCTTCCGCGACTACGTGTCGGCGCGCATCCCCGGCGACTGCTCGGTCGAGTTCGGCGATCATTCGGCGGGCGCTGCGATCGCGCTCGACTGGACCATGAAGCCGTTGGCGGCTGCCAGGCAGGCGTTGACCGAGGAGTGGGGCAAGGAGACCGTCCTGATGGGCTCGGGCGCCTCGATCCCGATCGTCACGGACTTCAAGAAGACGCTCGGTCTCGATTCACTGCTGGTCGGCTTCGGTCTCGACGACGACAACATCCATTCGCCGAATGAGAAATACGACCTCAAGAGCTATCACAAGGGCATCCGCTCCTGGGCCCGCATCCTCGCCGCGCTCGCGGAGATGCCACGGTAGTGCAGGCGCTCGTCCGGGCTACGACCGCGACGGCGCTGATTGTTTGCACGAGGCTGAACTCACGCCGCGCTGGCGACCGACTTCGCCGCAAGATCGCCGCCGGCGATCTTGCGCAGCGCTGCGAGATTGGCTTCGGCCGAAGCCAATCGCCAGCAGGATTTCCCGCTCGACTTGGCTTCATACAATGCGGCGTCCGCCGCGAACAGCAGGGCTTCCGGATCGGTGCCGTGCTCGGGCGCGACGGCGATGCCGATGCTGATGCCGATCTGGACATGCGCGCCGCCCGGCAGGGCCATCGGCGAGGTCATCACCTCGATGATGCGCTCGCCGAGCGCCAGCGCGTGGTCGAGCGCAGGATCGCCGGCGAGCACCACGAACTCGTCGCCGCCGATCCGGGCGATGACGTCGCCGCGAGAGGCGGTCTGCCGCAGCGTCCGGCCGACGATCTTCAGCAGCTCGTCGCCTGCGGCGTGACCGAAGGTGTCGTTGACCGGCTTGAAGCCATCGAGATCGAGATACAGGACGGCGAAGCTGCGATCGCCGCCGGCGTCGAGCCTGCTCTGCAGCGCATCGATCAGGCCGGCGCGGTTGCGCAAGCCCGTGAGTGGATCGAGCCGCGCCCGCTCGTCGCTCTCGCGCTTGGCCTGCATGACCGCCACCAGCATCTTGTTGAGCCGGAACGCCGCGCCGGTCATGGCGAGGAAGTAGACCGGCATCTGCAGATACATCGCGAACAACAACGGCTCATGCGACGTCGCGACGCCGGGGATGACGGGGCCGATGCTGAACAGGATCATCGTGCCGACCAGGCGCGGCGCGCTGAAATTGCGAAAGCAGATGCCGCCCACCATGGCGGCCGAGGAGATGCAGGTCAGTGACGCGGCCACCCAGTCGCCGGACGCGAGGCTGATGCCGACGCCGAAGCCGACGCTGGCGCTCCAGGCCACCGACAGCAGGATGTGGATGTCGGTCGGCGTCGCCAGCCGCTCGCGGGCGCGGCGGTAGGCAATCATCATCACGATCAGCCGCGACAGGCAGATCGCGACTTCGAGCACGAACCAGGTGATGAAGAGCGGGCTCGGCGTACGCAGTGCGAGCGCTGCGGCGACAGCAACGGTGTTGATGGCGCCGCCGGCGAACACCGACCAGCAGCCGTAGAGCTCACGCGTCAACGCGCGGCGGATATCTGATGACACCGGATATCCCGGGTCGGCCAGCCAGCGCGTCACGCGCCAGCGTGGCAAACTGAACGCCAAACCATCACCCCGCATTTCAATACCTCCGCGGGGTTGCAATAAGCGCGATAGCACTTAACAGGCGTTTAGAGAGGTATCGGCGTCTCGCTGCATGCTTGATGCACGGTAAAAATTTACTCCACGTGGTACGCGCAGCTAACAACGAACTGAAGTTGAATTCTCAGCCCGAGGTTCTCGCGCGCGCACGTTCTTCGGTGACCGGCGCGACCTCCACCGTCGCATTGCCGAGCGCGCGGTCGCGCTCGAACACGAGACGGACGCGCTGCCCGACCGGTGTGAGGCCGATCAGGTTGCGCACCTGCGTGGCGCTGCGCACCGGCATGTCGTTCGCCTTCACGATGATGTCGCCCTTGCGCAGTCCCGCGCGTTCGGCCGGCGAGCCCACGGTGACGTCGGCGACGCGCGCGCCCTGAATCCGGCCATCGGCCGGTGCATCCAGGTCGAGCAGGGTCACGCCGATGCGGCCGCGATCGACGCGGCCGTTGGCGACGAGCTGCTCCATCACCCGCCGCGCCATGTTGATCGGGACGGCGAAGCCGATGCCGACATTGCCGCCGCCGGGCGAGATGATCGCGGTGTTGATGCCGACCAGCTCGCCGCGCAGATTGATCAGCGCGCCGCCGGAATTTCCGGGATTGATCGCCGCGTCGGTCTGGATGAAGTCCTCGTAGCCCTGCTTGCCGAGGCCGGTTCGCCCGAGCGCGCTCACGAGACCCGAGGTGACGGTCTGGCCAAGACCGAACGGGTTGCCGACGGCGATCACGAAGTCGCCGACCTCGAGCGCATCACTGTCGCCAAGCGCGATGGCCTTGAGGTCGATGGGGTCCCTGATCTGCAGCAGCGCGATATCAGTGGCGGGATCGCGCCCGACCAGGCGGGCGGCGAATTTGCGGCCATCCTTGGTGCGGATCTGCGCTGTCGTGACGTGCTCGACGACGTGATTGGCGGTCATGACGTAGCCGCGCTGCGCATCGACGATGACGCCCGAGCCGGTGGCGCTGATCTGCTTCTCGACCTGCTTGGGGACGTCGAAAAACTCGCGAAACAGCGGGTCCTGGTAGAGCGGATTGTCCTGGCGGACCTTGCCTTCGACCGAGATGTTGACGACGGCGGGCGTCACTTCCTTGACCAGCGGGGCCAGCGTCGGCACCCGGCCTAGCTTGAGATCGGGAATCTGGGCCAAGGCAGGCCCGGTCATCAGGCAAAGCAGAATGGCAGGCGCCAGGACGGCCCGGAGAAAAGGCGGAAGCTGCATCGTGATCCCCAACAAGCGCGATCAGGATTTTTTGGCGACGACAGAACTGGGAAAGCGGCCGGCCCGGTTCAAGAGCCGCACTGGCAATCGTTCCCCGAGAGTGCCAAAAAATTTACGTGACCCTCTTGAACGAAAAGTTCGGCTTTCCTAGGTCGTTGCTCGCTCGGGGGCCTGATGGGACCCGAGGCTTATGACATCGCTGATCTGTAAAGGAGGATGTGCATGCATTTCCGTCCATTGCACGACCGCGTGCTCGTGCGCCGTATCGATGCCGAGGAGAAGACCAAGGGCGGCATCATCATTCCCGACACCGCCAAGGAGAAGCCGCAGGAGGGCGAGATCGTTGCCGCGGGTCCTGGCGCGCGGAATGAGCAGGGGCAATTGGTGCCGCTCGAGGTCAAGCCCGGCGACCGCGTGCTGTTCGGGAAATGGTCGGGCACCGAGGTCAAGATCGACGGCAAGGATCTCCTGATCGTGAAGGAGAGCGATCTGCTCGGCATCATCGACACGCCCGTCGCGGCCAAGAAGGCTGCGTGATTCCCTCAACTGACAGTCATCGAGAGAAAGGAGACGACGAACATGGCTGCCAAGGACGTGAAGTTTTCGACCGACGCGCGCGATCGCATGCTGCGCGGCGTCGACATCCTCGCCAATGCCGTGAAGGTCACGCTCGGTCCCAAGGGCCGCAACGTCGTGATCGAGAAATCGTTCGGCGCGCCGCGCATCACCAAGGACGGCGTGACGGTCGCCAAGGAGATCGAGCTGGAGGACAAGTTCGAGAACATGGGCGCGCAGATGGTGCGCGAGGTGGCCTCGAAGACCGCCGATCTCGCCGGCGACGGCACCACCACCGCCACCGTGCTCGCCCAGGCCATCGTCAAGGAAGGCGCGAAGTCGGTCGCCGCCGGCATGAACCCGATGGATCTGAAGCGCGGCATTGATCTCGCCGTCGACGCGATCGTCAAGGATCTCAAGTCGCACGCCAAGAAGATCACCAGCAATGACGAGATCGCGCAGGTCGGCACCATCTCGGCCAATGGCGACAACGAGATCGGCCGCTTCCTCGCCGAGGCCATGCAGAAGGTCGGCAATGACGGCGTGATCACGGTCGAGGAGGCCAAGAGCCTCGACACCGAGCTCGAGGTGGTCGAAGGCATGCAGTTCGACCGCGGCTACGTCTCGCCGTACTTCGTCACCAATTCCGAGAAGATGCGGGTCGAGCTCGAGGATCCCTACATCCTGATCCACGAGAAGAAACTGTCGGGTCTGCAGACCATGCTGCCGCTGCTCGAAGCCGTGGTGCAGTCCGGCAAGCCGCTGCTGATCGTCGCCGAGGATGTCGAAGGCGAGGCGCTGGCCACCCTGGTCGTCAACAAGCTGCGCGGCGGCCTGAAGATCGCCGCCGTCAAGGCGCCGGGCTTCGGCGATCGCCGCAAGGCCATGCTGGAGGACATCGCGATCCTCACCGGCGGCACGACCATCTCCGAGGATCTCGGCATCAAGCTGGAGAACGTCACCTTGTCGATGCTCGGCCGCGCCAAGAAGGTCGTGGTCGACAAGGAGAACACCACGATCGTCGACGGCGCCGGCGCCAGGAAGGACATCGAGGCGCGCACCCAGCAGATCAGGCTGCAGATCGAGGAGACCACCTCCGACTACGACCGCGAGAAGCTGCAGGAGCGGCTCGCCAAGCTCGCCGGCGGCGTCGCGGTGATCCGGGTCGGCGGCGCCACCGAGGTCGAGGTCAAGGAGCGCAAGGACCGCGTCGACGATGCGCTGCACGCCACCCGCGCCGCGGTGGAGGAGGGCATCCTGCCCGGCGGCGGCGTCGCGCTGCTGCGCGCCACCAAGGTGCTCGACGGCGTCAAGACTGTTAACGCCGACCAGAAGGCCGGCGTCGACATCGTCCGGCGCGCCATCCAGGTGCCGGTGCGGCAGATCGTGCAGAACGCCGGCGAGGACGGCTCGCTGGTGGTCGGCAAGCTCCTGGAAAAGGATGCCTATGGCTGGGGCTTCAACGCCGCGACCGGCGAGTACCAGGATCTGGTGCAGGCCGGCGTGATCGACCCCGCCAAGGTGGTCCGTACCGCGCTGCAGGATGCGGCCTCGGTCGCCTCGCTGCTGATCACCACCGAGGCGCTGGTGGCCGACAAGCCGAAGAAGGCGGACGCCGCCGCGGCCGCGCCGTCGATGGACTTCTGATCTGGTGAAGCCGGGGCTGGCCGCAGCCAGCCCCGGCTGCCTGAAGGAAATATCTACAAACAACTGATCGCTGCCCTGTGCGGTCGTGGATCGGCCACAACGGGCAGCTATCAATCAGGTTGACGATCGCAGTTCGTCCAGAACCGGCCACAATTGCGTTCAGTGAGCCGGCTGTGATCGGGCCGACGGTCGACGGGAGGTGTGGTTGAGCGCTGTCGCGCCGCCCGGTCTCATCAGCAGCGCGAGCTCGCAGGCCCGATCATGCCAGCCTGGCAATACGATCATCCGCCGCCCAACCCGACCTCCGTCATGAGCATGGGCGATCCCCGTCGCTTGACGCGGTTTTTGATCGAGAGCGAGCAACGCGTGGTGGCGCACTGCCAGGCCGTGTTGTCGCGTGGCGACATCGATCAGCGCGAGCGCGACCGGCTGGTCAGCGTGCTCCGGGAGGCGACGATGCGGCTGCAGCGGCTGTCCGCCGTGGCCGCCTGACGGGTGTTGCGCTGCGAAAAAAAGGCTGCGACAAAAAAATCGATCCGTTCCTCTTGAAATGGATGCCGGCTTTTCTAATTCGTCTGCTGCCGCTTCGGCGGCGCCGGGTGCCATCAGGGCCCGGTCGAAATCTGGGCGCTGACCGGTTGTCTGGTACTCAGAAGTCTCTTGGTACTCGGACATCTCCGGGACTTTGAAGTCCGCATCGGCTCGGCGCTCCTTCGTATCCATCTTGCTCCTAGGAGGACTTGGCTATGAGGACCTACGACTTCTCTCCGCTGTGGCGTTCGACCATCGGCTTCGACCGTCTGTTCGACCTGCTCGACGAGACCCAGCGCGCGGTCGAGGACCACTATCCCCCGTACAACATCGAGCGGATCGGCGACGACCGCTACCAGATTTCGCTGGCGCTGGCGGGCTTCGCTCCGGACGAACTGTCCATCACCGCCGAGCACAACGTGCTCACGGTGGAAGGACGCAAGGGCGACAAGGAGACCCGCGAATACCTCTATCAGGGCATCTCGTCGCGGCCGTTCAAGCGGCAGTTCAATCTCGCCGACTATGTGCAGGTGACCAACGCGGCGTTCGACAACGGCCTGCTGCGGATCGAGCTCGTGCGCGAGATTCCCGAGGCGATGAAGCCGCGCCGCATCGCCATCGGCACGGCGCCGGTCGAGAAGATCGCGCAGCAGAAGGCGGCCTGACGCCTTGTTCGAGCTACGGCGCGGGCGGCGTGTCGCCCGCGCCGTTGCAGCATCTGTCTCTGGTGAAAGGAGTGGAAGAGGAGAGACGCCATGAGCGAGCACCGTTTTTCGATCACCGCGGGCAGTGCCGGATTCCATTCGGTCTCGCACTACGAGTCGCCGGCGGACCTGCTGAATGACCGCAAGCTGTCACTGGCCGAGAAGCGGCTGATCCTATCGTCCTGGGCGTCGGACATGTATGCTGTCGAGTCGCAGCCGGGCCTGCGCAAGATCCCGGGCATCGCCAGGCCGCTTTATCTGGCCGACGTGCTCGGCGCGCTGCGTCAGCTCGACCGCGAGGATCAGCCGCCGCGCCCACGCGGCGGGGCAGCCATGCGCATCGTTCCGCGCGTCGATGTCGAAGCCGATGGCGCCGCGATGGAGAGCGCCGCGAGCGGCAGGATGCGGCCCGCCGCCCGCCTGCGGTTCTCGCGCGAGGCCAATGTGCGGCGCTATCGCAAGCTGCTCGCCACCCGCCTTGCCGAGCACGAGCGGCGCTTCGTCGAGCGGCGGCTGGCCGAGGAATTGCAGCAACTGCACGGCCCGTCCGAGCGGCAGGGCATGGCTCGGGCAGGATGCTGCTGACGGGGCACGTCATCGCACGAATAAAAACGCCGCCCGGAATTGGGCGGCGTTTCATTCCGAAAAGCGTAGAGGGTGATGGGTTCAGACTAACCGATCAGCGGGCGACAATCAATTCCGGTAGCCCGGATTGAGGCGATCGAGCCGGCGCAGCAGCGGCGGCCAGACCAGCTGGGTGGAGCGCAGCTCGACGCGATCCTCGTTGTCGAACAGCTTCGCATTCTTGTCGATGACCTCGTCGCGCACGGGATAGGCCGAGGGACCGAGCGTGCGCGTGCGGACCTGGATCGAGCAGGCACGCTCCAAGTGATACATGCGCTCGAAGGCGGAGGCGACCGAGCGGCCGACCGTCAGGGTGCCGTGATTGCGCAAAAGCATGTTGTTCTTGCTGCCGAGGTCGCGCTGCAGCCGCGGCCGCTCGTCATGGTCCAGCGCCACGCCCTCGTAGTCGTGATAGGCGAGGTCGTGGGTCACGTATTGCGCAATCTGGTTCAGTGGCAGCAGGCCGTCGGCGCAGCTCGACACCGCGACGCCGTCGAGCGTGTGCAGATGGATCACGCAGCCGGCATCCTCGCGGACCTCATGGATCGCGGAATGGATGGTGAAGCCGGCGGGATTGATGCTGTACTCGCTCTCGGACAACTGATTGCCGTAGAGGTCGACCTTGATCAGGCTGGAGGCGGTGATCTCCTCGAACAGCAGGCCGTAGGGGTTGATCAGGAAGTGATGCTCGGGGCCGGGCACGCGGGCCGAGATATGAGTGTCCACCAGGTCGTCCCAGCCGAACAGCGCCACCAGGCGGTAGGCGGCGGCGAGATTGACCCGCTGCGACCATTCGGCCTCGGTCATGTTCGACGGCACTTCCTTGAGGCGCGCTTCGGCGGGCGACATGGCATTCTCCGATTTCCAGGGCTGACCCGAGCCTAGGCGGCCCGCCGCCGCGCGACAAGGCGCGGGGCAGGGGGAGCAGTCATGTCGCGCGGCTGAGCAGGCCGCTCACGGCGCCGGGATCGACAGCAGGCTGGAGATGCTGCGGCCGCGGATGTCGTAGACCCGGGCGAACACGACGTCGTCGCGCTTGATCTCGACCATGACAGGGGCAGTCAGTCCCTTGCAGTAGAACTCGCCGAGCGTCATGGCGAAGTCGGCCGCGTGGCTGTCCCAGCCGATGGTGAAATCGGGGCCGAGCGCGACCTGGGCCGGCCGCTGCGGGCCGCAGACCGCGACCTTCCATTTGTGCCCGATCGGCGGCACCTCCTGGCGCTCGTCGAGCTGCTCCTTCAGCCCGTCGGAGGCCTGCTTCAGCGCCAGCCCCCAATAGTCGAGCATGAATCGGGTGTCGGCCTCGCGCACGGTGCCGGCGATGAAGTTGAAGTGGGTGTACTGATAGGGATGCAGCCGGATCATCTCCGCCAGCGGCAGCAGCAGGCCGAAGCAGAACGCGGCGATTGCCACCGGCTGCCAGCTGCGGCGTTCGTCGGCGTTGAGCCACGACAGCAGCCAGGAGAAGGCGATGCCGCCGAGCAGCGCCATCGGCGGGATCACGAACACGAAGTGGCGGATGCCGTTGTAGAGCGCCGGGCGTTTGACGATCGCGATCAGGATCGGCAGCGTCGCCGCCAGCGTCAGCATCAGCAGGATGCTCTTCCGGCGCGCCGGCACGTCGGGCCGCGACAGCGACATGATCGAGGCCACGACGCCGGCGACGAACAGCGCGATCATCAGTTCGGGCAGTTGCAGCGCGAACAGCGTCGGCAAATACGACCAGGGCATGTCCGGCACCGAGACCAGCGCCCCGTCGAACATCTCCTTCCACGGCTTCTCGAAGAAGTGCGAGAAATAGGTCAGGGCCCGGAACGGGTTGGCCGGTTCGATGATCGACCAGGGCCAGATCAGCCCCATGATCAGGTAGCCCAGGATCAGGCCGGGGATCAGCACATAGAGCACGTGGGCGAAGCGGCGGATCGTCTCGCGCGGCCCTTGCGTGCGGTACTCCTCCAAGAACAGCGGCATGAAGCCGACCATCGCATAGACGACAGCCATGCCGCCCAGGATGCGGGAGCCGATCGAAAAGCCGGAGCCGAGGCCGAGGATCAGGATGGTGCGCGGCGAGGGGTAGGGGTACTCCTCGGCAAGGCGCACGAGACCCATCAGCAGCACCACCATGGCGACCGCGAAGGGGGCGTCCTTCGGGTTCATGAACATGTGGCCGTAGAAGATCGGGCACAGCGCCAGCAGCAGCAGCGCGGCGAGGCCGGCCACCGGACCGCCGATGCGACGCGCCAGGCGCCAGGTCACGCCAAGGCCGATCAGCCCGACGACGGCCCCGACCAGCCGGCGCGTCTCGAACAATTCCAGCGGCAGGATCTTGTGCAGCAGGGCTGCAACCATGTCGAAGCCGCCACCGTACATATACAGGTTGGCGAACGACAGCGCCGCCTGGTCCCTGAAACCGGAGCCGTACATGCGCAGCAACAGATCGGCATATTCGGCATGGGTGTAATCGTCCCAGCCGAGGCCGTAATCCCGGAAGGTCAGTCCGGCCACCACCGCGACCGCGGCAAGCACGAACAGTGCAAGATCGTCATACGTCCGCTCGAGGGACCGCCGCGTCGGGGTCTCAAGAACCGAAGTGGTTATCGTTGTCATGGCTGAGTGTGACCCGGCGTCCCCTGGCGACCCCGCTTCCGCGTTTCAGGCCTGTGTTCCCCGCCTCCGTATAGCGCGTCCCGGCTTCCGAGGTGTCGGAATTATGGGAAGGTATGCTTCTCGCAGCGCAGCGGGGACCCGAATTTCGGCTGCTGAGCGCCATATTGGCACAGTCAAATGAACGCCCGCTGAACCACAGGGGCCGGAAGAGCCCGGGAGGAACCTCAATGAATGCCGAGGGTTGGCCGATGTATATTGTGGCGACATCATGACGATGGCTGCACGGCGGACGAGAACTTCAGCAGGATTGGCCGAACTTCCGCTGCAAATTGTCGCGGATTTGGACTAGAAACCGGATTCAAGGACGCGCGCAACCGCAGCTATCTAATGTGATTTCGGTCGGGACACCGTCCGGAACCGGCGCATTAGGGGATGAGTTCGATGATGAGTGCAATGTTGGCCGCCGGAGCCCTCGCCGTGTTGGCCGGGCTCGGGGCGATCGCCTGGGGAATTCCGGTCAAGGAGTTCAGCGTCGGCAATACGCTGATCCTGTCGGGGACCCTTGGCGTCTGCAGCGGGCTGATCCTGTTCGGACTGGCGGCCGTCCTCAGCGAGCTGAAGGTGATTTCGAGCCGGCTGAGGTCGGGTCCGGGCGCCGAGTCCGAGGCCAAGCCTCTGCAGCTCCCGCTCGGCGCCAGCAAGACCGACTTTGAGACCGCCCCGGTGCCGCCGACGGAGGACGTCTGGCGCGAGGGGGGCTCGCCACGTCCGCGTCCCCGCATGCCGGACCTGTCGTCTCCCCTGTCCTCGGGGTTGTCGTCGTCGCCTCTGTCCTCGTCTCCTTTGTCAGGCTCGCTGCGCGCCTCCGAGCCCTTGCCGGCGCCGGACGAGCCGCCAGCCGAACCCGCCGAGCGGCCCAAGCGCAACCTGCTGTTTGCGTCGTCGTCGCGGCGGGAACGGGAGCGCGCGGAGAAGCGCGGCGCCGAGCCGTTGCCGACGGATTTCCGGTCACCGCCCCTCGGCGCACCGCCGCCCATGCCGCTGGACGAGCCTGCCGCGACCGAGTCGGGCCCGTCGGACGGCTGGTCTCGACCGGAGCGGACGCCGGAGCCTCTGCGCCCGCCGTTCCCGCGGCGCTTGGCGCGGGCCGCGCCGGCCTTCGTCGAACCCGAGCCAACCCCGCCGCTGCCTGAGCCGAAGGACCTGGACGCGCCGGCCGTCAGCATCGTCAAGTCGGGTGTGGTGGATGGGATGGCCTATTCGCTCTATTCCGACGGCTCGATCGAGGCGCAGATGCCCGAAGGGATGATGCGCTTTGCGTCGATCGACGAGCTGCGCACCCATCTCGAAGGCCGGACCTGACGCGGCCGGATCACACGGTCAGGTTGAATTCGGCTGGCGTACGGTACGCAGTACTTGGCGGGTGACAGACTTCTCAAGAAGAAGTCCTCACTATCTTGTTATTTTGCCAGTCATTTGCCCATATTGCTTGCAGAATCGCGAGACAACGCTGCCACTCGGCGCGAGTGATACTTGCGATCGAGGGATACTTTGCGATCGACGGTCGCAGGGCGGAGCGGGATGAGGGTTCGATGACCGAAGCGGTCGGCAAGAGCTTTATCGATCTGACGGCCGACATCGTGTCGGCCTATCTCAGCAACAACCCGACACCGGCGGCGGAGATTCCCTCTCTGATCAGCCAGGTGCATGCGGCGCTGACGCGGGTCGCAGCGGGACGAAGCGAGCCCGCGCCGGAGCCGGCGCGGCCAGCGGTCCCGGTGAAGAAATCGATTCACCCGGACTATCTGGTCTGTCTCGAGGACGGCAAGCGCTTCAAGTCGCTGCGGCGACATCTGCGCACGCAGTACAACATGACGCCGGAACAATATCGCGACAAATGGAACCTGCCGCCGGACTATCCGATGGTGGCACCGAACTACGCGGTCACCCGCTCGCAGCTCGCCAAGAAGATGGGCCTGGGCCAGCAGCGGCCCGAGCGGGAGAAGTAGCCGAACCGATCAGGACGCCGTGGCGAGCGCCTCGCGAGCGTCGGCGCGGATGCGCTCGACCATCGAGCGCAGGCCGTTGGAGCGCTGCGGCGTCAGATGCTCGCGGAACCCGAGTTCGTCGAACACCGCGGGCGCATCGATGGTCATGATCTCCTGCGGAGTCCGCCCGGAATACAGCGTCAGCAGAATTGCGATCAGACCACGAACGATGTGGGCGTCGCTGTCGCCGAGATAGTTCAGCACGGGCACGGCGCCGCTGTGATCGACGTGCTTCGACAGCCAGACCTGGCTGGCGCAGCCCTGCACCTTGTTCGCGGCGGAGTGCTCGTCCTCTGGCATCGGCGCCAGGGTGCGGCCGAGCTCGATCACGTAGCGGTAGCGGTCGTCCCAGTCGTCCAGCAGGGCGAAATTGTCGCGGATGTCGTCGATCGTCATGATGCTCTTCGGTCCCGATGTCGGCCTTCATATAGGCGTTCGGGAGGACGAAAGCGACAGTCGGTTCCGTCGCTTCAGGGCGTCGGCGGCAGATGCCATTCGGCGGCGAGATCGTCGGCCGAGAGCGTATCGGCCGGCGCGTCACCCGGCGGAATCTCCTCGAGCACGGGGGCGTCGATCGAGCCGGTGTGATCGTTGCCGCGCTTGTCGAGACTGGCCGGCTTCACCGGGCCGATGAACTTGTCGGCGCCGGCCGGCTTCTCCGCGGCGTCGGACTTGTCGGTGATGATCTGGTAGATCTTGCGCGCGCCTTCCTGGGCGCGGTGGCCGATTACGGTCGCGGCCTGGCCGCCGACCTCGCAGGCCTGCGGCTGGCGCTTGCAGAACTGGCTCATGTCGGAGACGGCCGCGGTCGCGGCCTGCACGGCTTCGTGCGCATTGATCTGCGGCAGCTTGTCGGCGTCCGGGCTCTTCTCGCGCGGCAGCAGCACCAGCACGAGTCCGAGCCAGAATGCCATCCGAAGCAGAAAGAACATCACGCAACCCCGACCGTGCTGCTGATCTCGCGTGCTCAAGTCGCGCAACGGGATCGCAGCTGATTGTTCTATGTCGCGACTGCTTGCATTGGGCTTAATTGGTTGAGATTTCGCGAAGTCGGGCGCTGGATTTTTTTCGGAGTAAATTTTTCATTGGCGCCGGGCGCACGCGCCGTGCAACCGGCTGTAGATCGCGCCGCTTTCGCAACCGCAGGCCCGGCCGGAAACGATGCATTCACCATCCCGGCCGAATGGCGGGCTCACCGCAGTCTGGCCCTTAGCGTTCGCTTAATGCGAGTCTGACACGGTGACTTCCGACGACAGGGGGCGTCCCGGCGCGTTCTCTTTGTGAGAACCACCGACAGGCCGAGGCGCGAGAGCCGTGAGTGTGTTGAGTATCATCCGCGATTGTCTCGATGCGTTATTGCATCCATCGGCTCGAACTGATGCGATGACGCGCGCGCGCCATCGCGCCTTCATCGCGCCGCGCCTGCTGGGCAGCCTCGCCGCCTTCGCCGTGTTTCCTGCCTTTCTCGCGATGCGCGGTGCGCCGAGCGCGCTCGAGGTCGGCGCGCTGTCCTGGCTGATCGCGCCCATTCTGCTGTCCTGGTATCTGTCGCGCACCGGCCGCTACGAGAGCGCCTGCGCGCTGTCGTCGCTGGCACTGTCGGCGCTGATCATGGCGGTGTCGATCGAGACCGGCGGCATCGAATCCTTTGCCGCGGTGTGGCTGATCGTCGTCCCCCTGGAAGCCTCGTTCTCGGCCTCGCGCCGCGTCGTCGTGTTCTCCGCGGGGCTCGCACTGTGCTGCGCGCTGCTGCTGATCCTCATCGGTCATTTCGGCTGGCTGCCGAAGCCCGAGACCAACCCCGCCTTGCGCACCGGGCTGCTCGCGTTCGGCGTCGCCTCAGCCACGCTCTATGCGGCCGTGCTCGCGTTTGCCGCCGACACGCTCGCGCGCACCAGCGTGACGCTGCTGTCGATGGAGGAGGAGCGCTATCGCCTGCTCGCGCGCAATATGAGCGACGTGATCTCCCGTCACCGCCGCAACGGCGCGGTCATGTTCATCTCGCCGGCGGCCGAGACGCTGCTCGGCGCGCCGGTCGCGCAGCTGCACGGCCACGGCCTGTTCGAACGGGTCCATGTCGCCGACCGGCCGGCCTATCTCACGGCGCTGTCGGAAGCGGCGGGCGGCAGCGAAGCCTCGAGTGTCGAGTTCCGCCTGCGCCGCGATGCGCCGGGCGAGGGCCGCGCCTTTCATCATCCGGTCGATTTCATCTGGGTCGAAATGCGTTGCCGCCCGCTCGACCGCATCGGCGTGGCGCCGGGCGGGTCGGAGCAGGAGGTGGTCGCGGTCATGCGCGACGTCACCGATCGCAAGCTGCAGGAGCAGGCGCTCGAATTGGCGCGCAGCGCCGCCGAGCGCGCCGACGCCGCGAAGACGCGATTCCTCGCCACCATGAGCCACGAGCTGCGCACGCCCTTGAACGCCATCATCGGCTTCTCCGAGATGCTGATGCAGGAGCAGGTGCTGGTGCTGAACGCGGCGCGGCGCCGCGAATATGCGCAGCTCATCAATGATTCCGGCCAGCATCTGCTGTCGGTCGTGAACGGCATCCTCGACATGTCGAAGATGGAGTCCGGCAATTTCGAGCTGACGCCGGAGCCGTTTGCGCCGCGAGTGGCGCTTATCAATTGCTGCAACCTGCTGGCGCTGCGGGCGCGCGAGAACGGTGTCGATCTGTCGGCCGACGTGCCGCAGGACCTGCCGATGGTCACCGGTGATCCGCGCGCCTTCAAGCAGATCGTGCTCAACCTCGTCTCCAATGCCATCAAGTTCACCGAGCGCGGCGGCCATGTCACAGTCTCGGCGGGCGTCGACGGCGCGCGCCTGCTGCTGCGAATCACCGACACCGGCGTCGGCATCGCCGCCGATGATCTCAAGCGCATCGGCGATCCGTTCTTCCAGGCCGGCAAGACCTACCAGCGCCGTCACGAGGGAACCGGCCTCGGGCTCTCGATCGTCAAGAGCCTCGTGACCTTGCACGGCGGCGAAATGTCGATAGAAAGCAAGATCGACGAGGGGACCACGGTCACGATCGCGCTGCCGATCAACTTCGTGGCCGAGGCCGCTGCGGGCGCCACCGTCACGCCGCTGTCACCCTCGCGCTCCGCCCAGCCAGGGCAGGTCATGCAGGTGAAGAAGAGTGCCTAGACGAGCTGCAGAGGATGATCCGGCGCCGCCGCGCCGTCGCAAGCGCGCCGCTGCGGCCGTCGTCGACGTGGCGGAGGGGCGCGGCTGGCTGCTGCGGGCCATGCTGTACAGTCCGAAGGATCTGTTTGCGGGCCTGCTGGCCTGCGCGGCTGGCAGCGCCATCATCGTCAATGCCTTGTTCCTGCAATCGGGACCGCATCCGGCGCCGATGTTCGGGTCGATTGTGACCATTCCGCCCCATCTGACGAGCTCCAATCCGCTGCCGCGGCCCCGGCCGATGGACATCTCGCCGTTGGATCCGAAGGTGATCGAGACGCGGCCCGCCGAAACCAGGGCGGCGGAGCAGAGGGCGGTCGAGCAGCGCGCCACCGAGCCGCGTCCGGATCAGAAATATGCCGATCCTCTGGCCGATCTCGTCCGCTCGGTCAGCGGCGGTCAGGGCAACGTGCCGCGTCCGCAGCCGACGCAGCAGGGCGGCAATGTCCGTCGTGTCGCCGCGGTCCAGCGTGCGCTGACCGAATACGGCTATGGCCAGTTGAAGCCGACGGGGATGGTCGGCTCCGACACCCTGGCCGCGATCCAGAAGTTCGAGCGCGAGCGCAAGCTGCCGGTAACGGGCCAGGTGTCGGACCGCCTGGTGCGCGAGCTTGCGATTGTCATCGGTCACCCGATCGAATAGAGCAGGGGCGGCTGCGACTTGCAGCGCGCTTGCACCTGCATCGAACCATCATGCGATTGAAGAGCAGCATCTGGGTGAGCGCCTATCTGCGGCGTTGCCAGTCGGCCGGCGCGTTCAGCGCGATCCGCCACCGTGGCGCGGAGGAAGCCGGCGCGGTCTTCGTCAAGGTCGCGATGATGGATGGCACGGCCCAGCTCTATGTTCCCGCCCCGCAGACCGTCTATGACGACAGCCAGCCGATCGACCGCTTCTTCGTACCGATATCGCCGCAGCCGGTCGCGGAAGCGCAGATCGAGGAGCGGCTCGTCAAGGAGCTGCGCTTCGATCCCGACGCCTGGATCATCGAGACCGAGGACAGGCAGGGCCGTCATTTTCTCGATCTCGTGCGCGAGCGTCCCTGATCATCGCTAAGATTCGGGACCGCGATCGCGCGTCAGCGCTTGAAGCCATCGGTTCCCGTGCGCACGATCGGCCTCGTCGCGGTGCCGGCCCGCGCCGTGCTGCCACGGACGTGCTGACGTTCGTCGTCATAGAGCGCCGTGCGATGCTTGGCCCTGATCGCGGCCATCCCGGAGCCGCGCCAGGCCGCTAGCATGATCAGCGCCGCGCGCTCGCTGAGCCGCTCGTAGAAGCGTGACAGCCGAAACACGGTCTGGACGGACTGGCCCATCTCGGGCTTGAGGAACAGCAGTACGCGCTCGAACACCGGCGCCGGCATGCCGAGCGCCTTTGCGGCGCAGGCCAGCGGCTCGCCATGGGGATCGTTGACAACCTCGTGGGTCATGCGTGAGGGCAGGATCAGGCTCTCGCCGAGCTCGATCGTGAACGTCTCGACGTCGGCGTTGAACGCGGCCATCTCCAGCGCCTCGATCGCATGCACCGCGCGGTGCAACGGCGTCGGCGCGGCGGGCCTCAGCGGCGTGGTGGCGAGGTTCTGCAGGATGGCGATGCGTTCGTGCGAGGCGGCGCGCATGAACATCTCGCTGAGCTCGGCGGCATCCTTCGGCTGCATCGACAATCCGGACGCCGCGTCGTCGCGCGGCGGGATCGGAGGCGACGAACGAAGCGATGCGGGAATGGGGCCGGCGAGCGGCGGCGTCGGCTCGCTCTGCGCCGGGCGCAAGCCCAGCTTGTTCAGGATCTCGATCGGCGTCGCCGGATAGATCGCCAGCCGCGCACGCACCGCCGCACGGGTCGCATCGTCGACGTCGTCGACCAGACGGGAGGCCAATTCGACGAACTGCCGCTCCTCGTCGGCGGAATGCGCGCTCGCCTGGACATAGAGGTCGGTCAGCACGCGCAGCAGAGTGGGCTTGATGTCGACGCCCTCGCGGCGCGAGAGCGTGAGCAACCCGTCGAAGCCGGGGAACAGCGATGATCTTGTCATGTCGGGGTACGCAACTTCGGCAATCGTTGCGCCGATTAGAGCGGAGTTGTTTTAATACGGCGTTAAGGAAAACAATCGGTGAAGATGGGCCGAAATGACCCGGTGAGACAAAGGCGCAACGCTGGCTTGCCTTCTCTCCCGCCGGTGCACGCGATCCGTGTCGGGCGGCCCGCGCATTAATATCCTCTTAACCACGTCCTGATCTTAATCGATCCGTTCGATGATCTCGCCTTGGCCGCGTCACGCGGCCAGCCTGATCTTCGCCGCGCCGAATGCCAACGTGCAGCTTCATGCGCCGGCATTCGTGATCGTCAGTTCTGCGTGCCCTCTTGCCTGCGAAGTTCGGGCGACGGGGAGTTTTCAGGGGGTAAGAACTTCGGGCACGAAAGAGAGTGGACATGGCGACCATCATTGAATTCCCGGCAGACGTTGCGCGTCGCGCGCGGCCTGCCGTGACCGGCGCGCCGCAGGAGGGCATGGGAACGATCCTGATTCTTCCCGTCGTTCGGATCGAGCGCGAGACCACGACCGACGATAGCGGGCCCCGCGAGGGCACAGCACCAAGCCGCCGTCGCCGTCGCCGCTGACAGGTCGGGGGAAACGGGAATGCCGGCCATCGTGAATCCGGTCCGGCGCGCGCCGCCGGTGTTCGCACTCGTTCTCGTCGGCGGACTGCTCGGCGCCTGCAGCGGCGGCGATTTCGGCCGCACCCGCGCCGACATGCGCAATGACGACATGCACAAATGGATCGGGGCGGAAGCCACCGCCAGCGTCGGCGTCAGGCCGTCGCAGTTCCAACTGACCGACAATGAGCGCCAGCTGCGCGATCTCGCTTATCCGCTGATCGAGCCACCGCATTCGCGCCCTGCCTGGAAGAGCGTGTTCGGCGACTATCAGCCGTCGGCCTCGCCGTGGCGCCAGAAGGTCGTGTTCGACCGCACAGCCTATGGGCGGGCCTTGATCGACGAGCCGCACCGCTCGCACGCCTCGCGCTACACCCAGCTGATCGACGACGTGCGCGACGACATCACCCGCTTCGAGCCGTTCTTCGCGTCGGCCATCCGCGTCATCGATCTCGATCGCAAGCGCGATGCCAGCATGAAATACATGACCGAGCTCTCGCCGCGCGAGCAAGCCGATGCGGTCGCGCGCATGCAGGAGAACTCGCTGATCGTGCAATGGGTGCAGATCAGCCTGGAGCAGCGCGTCTCGTCCTACCGCTGGGCCTTGGAGCGCCTGGTGCTGCAGGCGCCCGACGGCATGGCCGCCGAGGCCGATCGCCTGATCCACGAACTGGCGGCTCAGACCGCCAATCCGCCGGTCGCCGCGCGGCCCCTGATCGAACGGCCGCTGACGACGCGGGGCTAGCCCGGCGCGACCTTGCTCCGGCGCCGGCCTGGCTTGGCCGGTGCTCCCTTTTGCCGCCCTGCTGTCGCACGGAGCTTCTGCGGCGCTGCCGCGCGCAGCGTCGCGATCAAGATCTTCAGCGCCTCGGATGGAGCACGCGCGGCGGAGTAGGCGAGTCCGACCTGGCGCTTCAACGTCATCTCGATCTCGCGGACCGCAACGTCGCTTCGGCCGTGCACGACGCCCTCGGGAACGATCGCGACGCCGACGCCGGCGGCGACCAGCGCCAGGGCCCAATCCTCGGTTTCGGCGATGGCGGCGATCTCGCGCGGCCCGCCGCTGCGTCGCGCCAGCGCGCTGTGCTCGCAATGGCAGCGGTCGATCATGGCGACGTCGGCGAGGTCGGCCGCGCGCAGGCGCGGCTTCAGCGTGAGCGGATGCGCAAGCGGCAAAGCCGCGACATAGCGCTCGCTCCACAGCGGCAGGAAATGCTCGCCGTCGCCGACCAGGCTTTTTGAGACGATGCGTCCGTCGGCCCGCTCGGTCGGACCGACGATGTGAAGCCTGAGATCCTCGCGCGCCGTCAGCGGCTTGAGCAGCGCGGTCACGCGCCGGCCGTCGAGGGTGCGCATGAGCCCGAGCTTGAGCGCCTGCTTCGGCGCGCCGTGCCGGAACAGGTTGCGGGCGGCATCGGCTTCGCCGACGATCCGGCGCGCGATCGGCTGCAGGCGCTCGGCCGCCTCCAGCGGCACGACACCCTTGCGGTGGCGGAGGAACAGCTCGGTGCCGAGCTCGGCCTCGAGGTTGGCGATCGCCAGCGAAATCGATGGCTGCGAGACGAAGCAGCGCGCCGCTGCCCTGGTCAGGCTGCGTTCCTCGAACACGGCGGAGAAATAGCGGAGCTCGCGGATATCCATAGGAGCAGCCTATGATGCGTATCACTGATAAATATTTTACTTATCTCTGACCGGCACGCAAGGATGCGCCCGATATCGGCAATGAAGGAGAAGATCGATGCGCGTCCACCACCTCAACACCGGCACGATGTGCCCACGCGGCGGTCGGCTGGTGAGCGGCAGCGGCGGCCTGTTCGCGCGCGCCCGCCTCGTCTGCCACTGCCTGCTGATCGAAAGCGATGACGGCCTGGTCCTCGTCGACACCGGCATCGGCACCGGTGACATCGCCGCGCCCGCACGATTGGGGGCACGCTGGGTGAGGCAGGCCGCGCCGCTTCTCGATGCGTCGGAGACGGCGCTGCAGCAGGTAAAGGCATTGGGCTTCTCGCCCGACGACGTCAGGCACATCCTGCTCACGCATCTCGACCGGGACCACGCCGGCGGCATCGGCGATTTCCCGAGGGCCAAGGTGCACGTTCATCGCGGGGAGCATGCGATGGCCGTCGAGGGGTCTCCGGCGCCGCCGCGCGGTCGCTATGTCGCCGGCCAATGGCGGCATCGTCCCGACTGGCAGTTCTACGGCGACGACGGCGAGGACTGGTTCGGCTTTCGCGGTGTCCGCGCTGCCGTGGATCGCAGCGGCGACATCCTGATCGTTCCTCTGCCGGGCCATACCCGCGGCCATTGTGGCGTCGCCGTGCGACGCGGCGACAAATGGCTGCTGCACGCCGGCGATGCCTATTTCTTCCACGGCCAGCTCGATCCGCGGCCACGGATGCCGCTGCTGCTCGGGCTGTTCCAGCGCAAGGGCGATCAGGATCGCACGATGCGGATCGCCAACCAGGAGCGGCTGCGGCGCTTGAAATGCGACCATGGCGACCGGGTCACGATCGTGAACAGCCACGATCCCGTCGCCTACGACACGTGCCGCTGCGGTGATCGGGCCGCAGCGCTCATTCCGGCCTGAGCAGGCGGAACGCCTCCTCGAGCAGATGCGGCGTGTGCTTGCCAGTCGAATCGCGGCAGGCGCGTTCGAAATAATCCGCCAGCGCCGGCCGGAATTTTGGATGCGCCGCCTGATCGATGATGGTGCGGGCGCGCTGTTTGGGCGACAGGCCGCGCAGATCGGCGAGGCCGCGCTCGGTCACCAGAACCTGCACGTCGTGCTCGGTGTGGTCGACATGGGTGACCATCGGCACGATGCAGGAGATCGTCCCATTCTTCGCCGTCGAGGGCGTCATGAAGATCGACAGATAGGCGTTGCGGGCGAAGTCCCCGGAGCCGCCGATGCCGTTCATGATGCTGCTGCCGCGCACGTGGGTCGAGTTGACGTTGCCGTAGATGTCGGCTTCGATCATGCCGTTCATGGCGATGACGCCGAGCCGGCGGATCACCTCGGGGTGGTTGGAGATCTCCTGCGGCCGCAGCACGATGCGGTCGCGCAGGAACTCGATCTCGCGATTGAATTCGATCGCAGCTTCCGAGCTCAGCGACAATGCCGTCGCGGAGGCGAGATCCATCCGCCCCGAGCGGATCAGGTTCAGCATGCCGTCCTGCAGCACCTCGGTGTAGGCGGTGAGATGCGGGAACGGCCCGTCGTCGAGCCCGGCCATCACGGCGTTCGCGACGTTGCCGACGCCCGATTGCAGCGGCAGCAGATTGCGCGGCAGGCGGCCCTGCTTCACCTCGTGCGCGAAGAACTCCAGGATGTGCCCGGCGATCGCGCCGGAGACGTCGTCGGGGGCGGCGAAGCTCGTGTTGCGGTCGGGCGCGTGGGTCTCGACGACCGCGATGACCTTGTCCGGATTGCAGCGATAGGTGGTCTCGCCGATGCGGTCGCCGGGCGCCACGATCGGGATCGGCTTGCGATGCGGTGGCAGGCGGGTGCCGTAATAGACGTCGTGCATGCCGAGCAGCGCCGGGTTCATCCACGAATTGACCTCGATGATGACGCGGTCCGCCAGATCGAGCCAAGTCTTGTTGTTGCCGATCGAGGTCGATGGGATCAGCCGCCCGTCGGGCAGGATGCCGGCGCATTCGATCACGGCGACGTCGAGATGGCCGAGAAAACCGAACCACACGAACTGTGCGACATGGCTGAGATGCAGATCGATATAGTCGATGCTGCCGGCGTTGATACGCTGTCGTGTCGCCGGATCGGACTGATAGGGCAGGCGCAGGTCGATGCCATCAGCCCGGGCGAGCGCGCCGTCGAGCTCGGGCGCGGTGCTCGCCCCGGTCCACACGCCGACGCGAAACGGCTCGCCGCGCGCATGCGCGGCTTCGATCCGGCGCGCCAGCGCGAGCGGCACCGCCTTCGGGTAGCCCGACCCGGTGAAGCCGCTCATGCCGACATGGTTGCCGGGCTCGACCAGCGCGGCCGCCTCGTCGGCCGACATGATCTTGGCGCGCAGCGCCTGTGACATCACCTGCGATGAACTCATCGTGCAAACTCCATGCGCGATCGTTCAGACCGCCAAGTCCGCGCTGTTTAAGGTGTGCCCTCGACGGGTGATTTGACAGGGGTCAAGCCGCAACGGCCCGTGCGTGCATCACAGCCCTGCAAGGCGCGCGCGCCGCAGCTCCGGGACTTTCGCCGCCCGCGAGCGCTCCGTCAGCATGTTGGCCTTGCTGTAGCGCGGATCGCCGGTGACCTCGTCGCCGACCCAGTCGGGAAGGGTCACGACGGTCGTTTCGGTCGGCAGCTCGATCTCGGCGATGACGACGCCTTCGAGCGCGTCGTGGTAGACGTCGACTTCCCAGACGCCGCTTTCGGCCGGCACATAGTGACGCGTCTTCTCGAGGATGCGTCCGTCGCAATGCGCGAACAGCATCGCGGCGTGGTCCGCGGGAATATCGTACTCGAATTCATCTCGGGTCAGGCCGCGGCGGCCGCTCTTCACGCACAGCGTCGTCCGGTTGCCATAGCAGCGAACGCGGACCTTGAGGCCGTCCTGACGTGCGACGAGGCCGTCGCGAAGGCGTTCACTGTGCGTCGCCTGATCCCGCCAAGCATCGGACTTGACGAGAAACTTCCGTTCGATTTCGAGAGGCATGACCTGATGTTGAGCGAAGCGCCGCCGTCCTGATCCATCATAGCAGCGGCGCGCGACAACGACTATGCCACCAAGGATGAAGAGAGTGTTGTCGAATTCATCCAGGACGTCGTATTGGCTTATCGCTTGCCGCGCGGCTTCTCGGCCTTGGCCGGTGCCTCGGTCTGTACGCCGCAGCTTGCCGCTGCAAGGGAGGCCTGCGCCTGCGGCATGAGACCGGGCTCGGCAGCCAGGGCCTTCAGCACGATCAACCCGGTCGTCGTCGGCGAATCGATGATCAGCCGGTCGGCGGCCGTGATCTCCTCGTCCTCGGGCAGGTCTTCGTGCTGCGCCTCGGTCATCAGGTTGAGCTCGATCACGCGCTTGCCGGCGGAGCGGTCGTTGATGGCGTAGTAGGCGATCTCGTTGCGCGTGTAGAACGACACCGACGTATAGGCCTGGCTCACCGGAACCGTGAGCTTGAGCGGTCCGTCGGACAGATCGTAGCGGCAGATCGCCATGGCGAACGCCGGATCCATGAACGGCATCGGTGAATTGCCGGGATCGGCCAATGGCAACTGCGTCACGGCGTTCAGCTTGGTCATCGGCGTCAGCCGGGAGTAGGCGTCCTGGGTCGAGATCCGCGGCAGCGCCAGCACGCTGACGAGATGGACCACGCCGCCGAGCAGCACGCCGACCACGACCGTGAACAGCAGCCGGATCATGATGGGCAACCTACTGTCGTGATCGACGGCATCGGCGCGTCGCGCTGCGTGCGGGTCGCGACGCCGACCGGCGTGTCGTAGAGCCGCAGCATCAGCGCGTAGCGCTCGATGCCGCCGGTCGGCAGCCAGTTGCCGGAGCGCGAGCGCGCGGCGACACGAATCTCGAAGGAGCCATCGGCACCTCGTACCAGCTCCTGGCTGGTGAAGCCGTAGCGCTGCAGCGTGTTGGCGACGAGGTGGCCCTTGCGGTCGTAGAGCGTGAGCGTCCAGAACCGGGCGGGTGGCGTGACGCCGCTGACCAGGATGTCGCAGCGCCCGTCGAGCGGCTTCCTCTTGTCGTCCGTGGTGGCGGTGAAGGCCACGCCGTCGCCGGTGCCGATCGGCAATTCGCCATTGCGGGTGATGGTCGCGCGCGCATAGGGGTCGACATCGGCCGTGCCTGTTTTCGGACGCGCCGTCCAGGCGCCGATCGTCAGCGTACCAAACTCGGTGCCGCGGGTCGTCGTCATCCACGTCGCGCCGATGCCGACGCCGGTGGCGATCAGGAGCGTAACCAAGGTGATGAAGAGCAGCCGCACGGGGATCGCTGACGTCAGTTCTTGCGCAGGGCAGGGGTGGTGACGCCGTCGGCCGTTGCCGCGGCGTAGTTCTCAGGGAAGGCCAGCGCGCTCGATGAGACCGGCTTGCCGGGCTTGCGCGGATCGGCAGGCGCGGCCTTCTCGGCGAGGCGCGCCGCATCGTCCAGCATCTTCTCGACCTGAACCAGCACCTCGGCGCCGCGGCGGGTCAGGATCGGCGGCGGACCGGGCTTGATCTCCAGCGTCTTCGGCTGGCCGGCCTGTGCCATCGCGGCGGACGCCGACTGCGGCAGCTTTTCGCCCATGCCGACGCCGGGCAGCTCCTTGACCTCGACGCCCTGATGCGCGGCGACCATGATGTCGTGCCACGTCTGCGCCGGCAGCGAGCCGCCGGTCATACGGTTGGTCGGCGAATAGTCGTCATTGCCGTACCAGACCGCGCAGGTGAAGTTGCCGGTGTAGCCGACGAACCAGGCGTCCCGATAGGCGTTGGTGGTGCCGGTCTTGCCGGCGGTCGGAATGCCGTCGAGTGCGGCGCGGCGTGCGGTGCCTTCGCTGACCACGTGGCTCATCATGCCCGCCATGTCGGCAGCAACCGAGGCCGGGATCGCCTGCTTCGGCTTCGGCCCGTCACGGTCCCAGCGCCAGACCAGATCGCCGGCGCCGGTGCGGACCTCCAGTACGGAATGCGGCGTCACCGCCTTGCCCTTGTTCGGGAAGGTCGCATAGGCGACCGCGTGCTCCAGCACCGTGACCTCGTCGGAGCCGATCGGCATCGACGGGGTGTCGGGCAGCGGCGCCTTGAGGCCGAAGCGCCGCGCGACCTCGATGATCTTGGCGCGGCCGGCCTTCGGACCCTCCTTGCCGCCGAGCGCGATCGACAGTTTGACCGGGACAACGTTGATCGAGCGGGTGATCGCCTGGGTCAGCGTCACCGAGCCGGAATAGGAATGGCCATAATTCTGCGGGCACCAGTTGCCGATGCAGACCGGGCCGTCGACCACGATCGAGGTCGGCTTGAAGCCGTTCAGCAGTGCGGTGGTGTAGACGTAAGGCTTGAACGACGATCCCGGCTGCCGGTAGGCGTCGACTGCGCGGTTGAACTGGCTGGCACCATAGTCGCGGCCGCCGACCATGGCGCGGATGCCGCCGTCGAGGTCGGAGACGACAGTTGCCGCCTGGGTCGCGTGATAGTCGCGGCCGAACTGGCGCAACTGGTTCTCGATCGCCTCGTCGGCCGCATGCTGCACGGTCATGTCGATCGAGGTCCGCACCACGAAGACGCGCTCGGTGTAGGACTTCGGGAACGTGTCGACCAGCTTGCGCATCTCGTCGAAGGCGTAGTCGAGGAAGTAGTTCGGCGAGCTTTCGTCGCGGCGGTCGACCGCGAAGGCCGGGTTGCGGCGGGCGCCGAACACCTGGCCTTCGGTCATGAACCCGGCATCGACCAGATTGTCGAGCACGACGTTGGCGCGGGCGCGGGCGGCCGGCAGGTTGATGTGGGGGGCGAACTTGGTCGGCGCCTTGAACAGCCCGGCCAGCATCGCGGCTTCGGCGAGGTTGATGTCGCGCACCGACTTGTTGAAATAGAAGTGTGCCGCGCCGTCGACGCCGAAGGTGCCGCCGCCCATATAGGCGCGGTCGAGATAGAGCTTGAGGATCTCGTTCTTGGTCAGCCGGGTTTCCAGCCAGATCGCCAGGAACGCCTCGTTGACCTTGCGCTCGATGGTGCGCTCGTTGGACAGGAACAGGTTCTTGGCGAGCTGCTGGCTGATCGAGGAGCCGCCCTGGCGGACGCCGCCGGCCTGGGCGTTGGTGACGAGGGCGCGCGCCGTGCCGGCAATGTCGATGCCGAAATGGTCGTAGAAGCGGCGGTCCTCGGTGGCGAGCGTCGCCTTGATCAGATTGTCCGGGAAGTCCTCCAGCGGAATCGAATCGTTGTGCTTGATGCCGCGGCTGCCGATCGGGTTGCCGTAGCGGTCGAGGAAGGTCACGGCGAGGTCGGACTTCTTCAGCCAGTCCTCATCGGCAGTTTCCCGGAAGGCGGGGATCGCGAGCGCCAGCATCAGCACCAGCCCGCCGAGCCCGATCGTGGCCGCCTCCGAGAACGGCTCGACGAACACCCAGCGCTTCCAGCCGCCGACATAGAAGCGGTCCATGAACGCCGAATAGCGCTCATACAGCTCGCGGGTGCCGCGCAGGGAGGAGAACAGCGCCGAATCGAAGCGGGCGTCGAGATCCAGGCGGAAATTGTTGATCCGCTTCTTCCAATCGTCTGGAATGATCTGCCGCACGGGAACCCTGGTCGTTTCGAAAGCGTGTCAGCTGGCTTCGAAAGCACTCAGCAAGTGGGGCTGGGGGCCATCGAAGGGTCTTGCGCGATTGTTGCGGCAAACCCATGGCACTGCACAGTCAGCCGCCCGAACCCGAGCACCTGACCCCAAGCCGCATTGCCGGCGCCGCCGCCGGAGTGACTCAATCATCTATCTAGCCGAGCGGGGGTCACAAACCAATGGTTCCGCTCATAATTTGATGCACAAAGCTAACGTGCCGCCGTAATCGGCAAAGCCCCTTGCGCGGCTCGGGGCCGGGCACCTAGATGGCGGCCACCTCACGCCCTCTTTGAGAATCGCCCGATGACCGCACCGCTCAAACGTCCCTCGGGCCAGGAGGGAATGTTCTGGAAAACCAAGATCTTGGAAGAGATGTCCGAGGTGGAATGGGAGAGCCTCTGCGATGGCTGCGGGCGCTGCTGCCTGGAGAAGCTGGAAGACGAGGATACCGGCGACATCTACTTCACCCACATTTCCTGCAAGCTCTTGGATGCCGGGCTATGTGCCTGCAAGGACTACCCGAATCGTTCCGAACAGGTGTCGGATTGCGTTCGCCTGACACCTGAGAACGTCCGCACGCTGACCTGGCTGCCACCGAGCTGCGGCTACCGCCTCGTGGCTGAGGGGCGCGATCTCTACTGGTGGCATCCCCTGATCTCGGGCGATCCTCAGACGGTCCATGAAGCCGGCGTCTCGGTGCGCGGCCGGGTCGAGGGCACCGAGGACGACGTTCCGGACGACCAGCTCGAGGACCACATCGTGCAGTGGCCGGTGCTGCTGCCGAAGCGGGCCAAGTTGAAGCGACGGCCGAAATAGCGCGATCACCTCGCACCCGCAGCAAGTCACGATGATGCGACCGTTCCCGTGCTGTCGGAATGCACCCATGCACCCGACCCGCTGCCGCACGGGAAAATTATGCCTTAAGTAGTTCGCCAGACAGCGAATCCGCGCGGCGTCGTCGCGCCCGGGCACGGCATTCATCCCATGAACAAGTTTGATCGGCAGACGCATTACCCTGCCGCGTCCCAATCCCTGCCCGAAGAGATCGCCGCCGAGCTGCCGGCCATTCCGCCGCAGGTTCAGGCGATCGAGGATGCGCCGTCGCTTGCGCCGCCGGTGCCGCTGACCCAGGCCGAGGTGCGCACCATCCTGATGAGCCTGCTGCTGACGATGTTCCTGGCCGCGCTCGACCAGACCATCGTGGCGACCGCGCTGCCGACCATCGGCCGCGAGTTTCAGGACGTCACCAATCTCTCCTGGGTGATCACCGCCTACCTGCTGGCGTCGACCGCGGTGGCGCCGGTGTTCGGCACGCTCTGCGACATCTATGGCCGCCGCTCGATGATCATCACCGCGCTCAGCCTGTTCGTGGTCGGCTCGGTGGTCTGCGCGCTGGCGCCGAACATGCCGGTGCTGATCCTCGCCCGCGGCCTGCAGGGGCTCGGCGGCGGCGGCATCATGCCGGTGGTCCAGACCGTGATCTCCGACGTCGTCAGCCCGCGCGAGCGCGGCCAGTACCAGGCCTATTTCAGCGGGGTCTGGCTGCTCGCCGGCCTGCTCGGGCCGGTGATCGGCGGCTTCTTCGCCGACCATCTGCACTGGTCGATGATCTTCTGGATCAATGTCCCGCTCGCGATCGCGGCGCTCGCATTGCTGCTGCCCAAGATGGGCCGGCTGCCGGTCTACCACCGGCTGCGCAAGGTCGACTGGGCCGGCGGCCTGCTGCTGATGGCCTCGGCCGTCGTGTTCATGCTGGTGCTGACCTGGGGTGGCCACAAGTTGGCCTGGCTGTCGCCGACCCTGCTGGCGATGATCGGCAGCGCGGTGGCGCTCGGCTTGGCCTTCGTCTGGCACGCCAAGCGGGCCGATGAGCCGTTCCTGCCGCTGTCGCTGATGGGCGGAACGGTGGTGCCCTACGGCATGCTGGCGAGCGGCTGCGCACTCGGCGCCCTGATCGGGCTCACGGTCCATCTACCGCTCTATTACGAGCTGGTCTATCATTTGACCCCGAGCCAGGCCGGTCTCGGCCTGATTCCGATCGCGGCGATCTCGACCCTCGGCGCCGCGGTTGCCGGCCGCACCATGGCCCGGGTCAAGCACTACAAGCGCGTCGCCATCGTGGGCACGATCATCGGCACCATCGCCGCCGCGGTCATGACGGTGACGACGCCCTCGCTCTGGGTGCTGATGGCGCTGCTGTCGATCTACGGCATCGGGCTCGGCACGGCGTTCCCGATCTCGGTGGTGTCGCTGCAGAACGCGGTGGACCGCTCCCAGATCGGCACCATCACCGGCGCCATGAACTTCTTCCGCTCGATGATGTCCTCGTTCACGGTCGCGGCCTTCAGCGCCATCCTGCTGATGGCGCTGGGCGCCGACATTTCGCTGGCGGAGGGCGCCCATGGCGCGGTCAGCGGCATCGCGGAAGCCGACATGATCCATGCCTTCCGCTTCGTTTATGCCGCGGCCACCGCGATGCTGGCCTGCGCCTCGGTCTGCATGATGCTGATGGAGGAGCGGCCGCTGGCCGGCCCGTCGCGCAGCGAGGCGGTCGAGCTCGCCGAGTAGGAAAGCAGGGTGGGCACGGCGCCATCACCATCGCGCGTGACGAGAGGGCAAGTCAGCGCCTTTGCATACCCGACGATTCGTTTAGATCATGATGCGATTCCACGGAAGCGCATCATGATCTCATCTCTTTGTTTGAGCATGATCTTTTCGGAAAACCGGTTTCCATTTTTCCGGATCATGCTCCAGTTGGCGCCGCTACTCGCGTGGTTGCACGATCTCGACGTTGTCCTGCCCGCGGGAGCCGTCGTCGGCGGATGACTTGACCAGACCAGCCTCGACGCGGCGGGCGAATTCCGTGGTCGCGCCGCCTGCGAGCTCCTTGGCCTGACTGATCCATTGCTCGCGCTCGATTCGTCCTGCGAACGCCAGATACGAGCCGACCCATTTGGCGTGCTCGGCGGTCCAGGCCGCGATCTGCGCGAAATGCCAGATGCCGAGGCCGTGCAGCCGCGCCTCGTTCTGCTTGCCGATGCCCTTGATCAGCTTGAGATCGTCGGCCTGGCCGCCGCGCGGCGCGACGAGCCCGAGCGGGCGGGCGCCGCCATGGACGTCCTCGTTCTCGACGGGCGGCATCAGCGCCGGCAGGTGGGCCAGGAGGTAGCTCGCCTCGTCCTCGCTCAGCGGCGCGTCGGCATGTTCGTCGATGGTGATCGCGCCGGACTTCACCGCGCTGGAATGCGCGGTGTCGAGGCCGGCCGCGAGCAGCTTGGCCTGCGCGATCCAGTGCTCGCGCTCGATCCGGCCGGGAAAGGCCATGTGATGGCCGACCCAGCTCGCATGGTCAGGCCTCCACGCCGCGATCTGGCTGAAATGATGCACGCCGATGTCATTGAGGACGCGCTCGTTCTTGGGACCGATGCCCTTGATCAGCTTGAGATCGTCGGCGGCGCCCTCGGGGGCGGGCAGGGCCGGCGGTCTGTCGTCGGCCGAGGCCGGGCTCTCCGGGGCCGATGATGCGGCGACCTCGGCGGCAAGCCGTTCCGCCTCGGCGTCGGCGGCCAGGCGATCGGCTTCCGCGCGTGCGGCCGCTTCGGCGGCGAGGCGATCGGCCTCGGCCTTGGCGGTCGCTTCGGCCGCGAGACGCCGGGCTTCCGCCTCGGCTTTCGCAACGGCCTCTGCCGCAAGACGGTCTGCTTCGGCTTTCGCCGCTGCTTCGGCGGCCAAGCGTTCGGCTTCGGCCTTTTCAGCCGCAACACGATCGGCCTCTGCTTTCGCGGCTGCTTCTGCGGCGAGACGATCGGCCTCTGCTTTCGCGGCGGCCTCCGCAGCAAGGCGCTCGGCCTCGGCCTTTGCCGCCGCCTCGGCAGCGAGACGTTCGGCTTCGGCCTTCGCTGCGGCTTCAGCCGCCAGGCGATCAGCCTCGGCCCTTGCCGCGGCTTCCGCGGCGAGCCGCTCAGCCTCGGCCTTTGCGGCCGTTTCGGCGGCGAGACGCTCGGCCTCCGCCCGTGCAGCGGCTTCGGCCGCAACACGTTCGGCTTCAGCTTTCGCGGCAGCTTCAGTGGCAAGGCGATCGGCCTCGACGCTGGCTGCGGCTTGCGCAGCCGGCGATGGGCTGTCCGCCCAAGGACTGGCCGCCGCCGGTGCGCCGGCGAACGCGACGCTGCTTCCAGGCCCGCCCGGCGACATCGCACTGGTGTCACCCAACCCGACATATTCCCTGAGCTGTCCGCCGATCAGGCAGCCGAGCAGATAGGCGCCGACCATCAGCAGGCCGACCTCGAGCCACAGGCCGGCACGTCCGGGCAGCACGGTCAGCAGCGCCATCAGGATCCCGATGACGAGGGCGAGCGTCGCCGGCAGCAGCCAGCTTCTCAGCCAGTCCGGCCGCGGCTCGTCCGACCAGGTGCGCCAGCCGACAAAGCCGCCGATGCCGACGGCGAGGATGATCCAGAACGGAAATGTCGCAAGGTCGTACATCATGATGTCAGCGCCTC
Organism: Bradyrhizobium sp. HKCCYLRH1030; assembly: GCF_051168395.1. NCBI lineage: Bacteria > Pseudomonadati > Pseudomonadota > Alphaproteobacteria > Hyphomicrobiales > Nitrobacteraceae > Bradyrhizobium > Bradyrhizobium sp. HKCCYLRH1030. The sequence continues at coordinate 500,038 of NZ_JBNPUY010000003.1, forward strand.
ACTTGACGACGAATTCGATGCGGCGGTTCTGCGCGCGGCCTTCGGCCGTGTCGTTGGAGGCGACCGGCTTGGTCTGCCCGTAGCCCTCCGAGGTCATGCGCGAGGTGTCGATGCCGGCGTCGCCGATGTAGCCGACCACCGCCGCCGCCCGGCGCTTGGAGAGGTCCATGTTGTTATCTTCGTCGCCGACATTGTCGGTGTGGCCTTCGATCGCGATCTCGGCATCCTTGCAGCGCTGCGCAACCTCGACCAGGTGATCGAGCAGCGCCAGCGAGGCGCGGCTCAGCTCGGCGCTGCCGGTGCTGAAGCGGATGCGGCCCTTGGCGAGCAGTCCGTTGAACGCCGGCTGGCACTCCGCGACCGCGAGTGGCGGGCTTTCCGGCTTGACGCCGATCTTGACGTCGTCGAGCTTGAAGCCGCTGCCGACCGCCTCGGCAAGCTCCTTGCGGACCTGCTCGGCCGACTTGTCGTAGATGGCGAGCCCGTCGACCGTGATCGCCGCGTCCTTCGCCGTCAGCGCGCCCGACCACAGCCGCGCCAGCGCCGGGAACGTCGCCTTCAGCGACTGCACGTAATCCTTTGGCGCACCGTCGCCGATCTTCAGACCGTCCTCGACCGTCTCGGTGATGAAGGTCGTTGTGGCGGCGTCGACGAGATCGCGGCGGGCGGCGTCATCAGGCACGTAGCCGCTCAGCATGACACGGCCGTCCTGCTTCTGCAGTCCGAACGCGTAAGGCGAGACCGGGCCGTCGCGGACGTCGATGGACGCGAGCGCGAACGGCGCGGGCAGGGCGCCGGCCAGTTGCTCGCGCACGGCTGCGCCGGTGACGTTGGCAAGCCCGACGCCCCTGAGCGAGACCTGGGTGTCGCTGATCTCGGCGCGCCCCTGCGACAGCCTGGCGAGCTGCTGCAGCAGGCTCGCGCTCGCTTTGGCAAGGTCGCCATCCGGGGCGCCGCGGGCGATGCCGATCTGGCTCTTGATCGGCTTGCCGTCGAACTGTCCACTGGCGGAGCCCAGCATCGCCTCGCGGGCCGCTCCGCTCGGCGCGAGACCTGTGAGGCTCAAGCCGGTGCCGTCGAACTCCGCCGACCAGCGATAGGGCTTGATCTCCGGCGGCAGAATCTCGGCTTTCGCCAAGCTCAGCCCGGTCGGCAGCTTGCCGATCCCGGCCATCGTTTCATCGTAGGCGGCGGTGGAGGGCGCCTCGCCCGAAATCGCATAGGTGGCGTCGGAGATGACGACGCGGCCCGTGCTCAGCCTGGCAAGCTCCGCCAGCGCATAGGACGTGTAGGCGCCAAAATCGCCAGCAGGCGCGCCACGGGCGATCTGCATGTGATGCATCACCGACGCGCCGGGCCAGGCCTTGATCGCGGCGGCCTCGAGCGCGCGCCTGATATCGTCATTCGGAACGACGCCGGACATCACCAGCGTGTTGTCCTCGCGAACCGCGCTCCAGATGAACGGCTTTGCCTCCGGCGGCAGGATCGCCACCTTGTTGAGCACGGCGCCGCCCGGCAGCTGCCGCGTCGCCGCGACGGCAGCCTCATAGACGTCCGATGAGGCGGCGGCACCTGCGATCGAATAGGCCTTGTCCGCGAGCGCGAACGTGCCGCCATTGAGCTTGGCGGCCTGGACCGATCCATGGCTCGCGATGGCCGCGAAGTCGGCCGGAGCCCCCAGCGCATAGGAGAGGCGATCGACCACTTCACCACCGGACGAACGGACGGCATTGAGCACGGCATTCCGAACGGCGGGCGTCGGCACCGCGCCTTCGAGCACGAGCTGGCCGCCGTTTCGCGTGGCGCGGAAGGCATAGGGCTTCGGTGTCGGCAGCTTGTCGTAGGTGCCTTCGACGAGCCGGACGCCGCTGACCGATGCGGCGTCCTCCAGTTTCGTCGACTGATCGGGACTGAACTCCGGCCCTGCGATGCGAACGTCACGGCCCGCGACCGTGACCTTGAGGGCCGCGGCTGTGTCGGGGACGGCGGCCGCGACGGCGGCGCGTGCCCGCGGCGCAATGTCGTCCTCGACATCAGCCGTCTTGAAGCTCACGGCCGCGAGCCAGAGCACGGCAACAGCGATCAGTCCCGCCCACCATTTCGATGGTTGATGCATGTGAGAGCCCCTCGTTTCCCCACCTGCGCCCGGTTCACCCGGATCGTTCCGTTGTCATGAACCACGTGTCGAGCCTATCAGAACAGCTCTCGGAGACCAGCCGTCGGCACGTTGTGTGTTTCAATATGCACAAGCTGCGAGAGCGTCGCCGTCTGCGAGCTTCGCACCGCACCTGATGGTCCTCAAGGTGCGATCAAAGTGTGACCGTTCGACGACGAACATCGCAGGCGCGGCCTTCGCGGCTACGCCGCTCGCATCACTCTTCCAGCGCCCGGCGCAGGCGGCGGATGATGACGCCGCGGGCACGATCGTCGGCGGCTTGCTCGATCCGCTCGTGGATGTCGAGCAGCAGGCCCGACATGTCGTTGTGCCAGTCCAGCCGGGTGACCGCCTCCGGCGCCAGCCGCCGCCGGCGCGCGACGTCGAGCGGCGTCGGCACCGCGCTCGTCAGCTCGTAGACGTCGTCGAGCAGGGGGGAGAACACTTTCGCGGTCGGCACGATGCGCTCGGCGACGCGCGCTGCCAGCGCCGCGATCGCGGCATCCTCGCCGTGGGACAGAAAAAGGCCGCGCGCGATCGGGCGGCGGGCCGCGATCCAGCGGGCGATCTCGGCGCCGTCGGCGTGGCCGGAATAGTCGTCGATCATGCGGATGCGTGCCGCGACCTTGATCTCCTCGCCCTGGATGCGCACCGCCTTGACGCCGTCCTGCAGGAAGCGCCCCAGCGTGCCGTTGGCCTGATAGCCGACCAGCAGCACGGTGGCGCGGTTGTTCCACAGCCAGCGCTTGAGATGATGGCGGATGCGACCGGCATCGCACATGCCGCTGGCGGCGATGACGATGTGAAATCCGGTCAGCTTGGCGATCGCCTTGCTCTCATCGACCGTCTCGGTGAAGCGCAGATGCGGCGACGACAACAGACGGCCGACATCGCTGCCGCCGTCGAGGCTCTCGGTGTGCGCGCGAAACACCTCGGTGGCGTGGATCGCCAGCGGCGAGTCCAGGAACACCGGCGCGGCCGGAATCTCGCCGCGCTCCATCAGGCCGACCAGATCGACGATCAGCTCCTGCGTCCGTTCCACCGCGAAGGCCGGGATCAATAGCGCCCCCTTGGCCGCCGCCGCGTCGCGCACCTCGCCGGCCAGACGGCCGCGGCGCAGCTCCGGCGTGGTCGGCTCGCGAATCCGGTCGCCATAGGTCGCCTCCGAGATCACGTAGTCGAAACCCTCCGGCGCTTTCGGATCGGGCTGCAAGAGCTTGGCGTCGGGCCCGACATCGCCGGAGGCAAGCAGCCGCAGCGGTCCGCCATCGGCGCCTTGTCCTGCGAATTCGATCTCGATCGAGGCGGAGCCCAGCAGATGGCCGGCATTCCAGTAGCGGGCGCGAACGCCTGGAATGATCTCGGTCCAGGTCTCGTAGGGGACGGCTTGGAAGTATTGCAGCGCCGCGATGGCGTCGGCCTGGGTGTAGATCGGGCTGACCTCGCCGCGGCCGCGCGCGATGTTGCGGCGGTTCAGCGCCAGCACCTCCTGCTCCTGGATGTTGCCGGCATCGGGCAGCATCCATGAGCAGAGATCGATGGTGCCGCGCGTGGCGAAGATCTTGCCGTCGAAGCCCATGCGCACCAGCTTCGGCAGCAGGCCGCTATGGTCGATATGCGCATGCGTCAGCAGCACGGCGTCGATGTCGGCGGGACGGAATGGGAAGTCGCCGTAGTTGAGCTCCTTCAGCGTCTTCTGGCCCTGGAACAGGCCGCAATCGATCAGGAACTGGCTCTTGCCGCTCCGCACCAGATAGCAGGACCCGGTTACGGTATGCGCGGCACCGCAGAAGCGAACGGTCACACTCATGCGGTGGTCTCCCGAGGACGATGGATCGATGCTCGATGACGGTTCATCACGAACGACCATTCGCGCCGTCGGCGAAGCCATAGCCGTGGTTGGCGGCAGCTGCGGCTGCGGCCAGATCATGCTCCGACGGATCGCAGGTGAACACGCGATAGAGTGGTTCACCCTGGTCGACACGATCGCCGATCTTCTTGAACAGCATGATCCCGGAGCCCTTGTTCACCGGCGCGCCGGCGGTACGCGCCAGGCGATTGAGCCGCAGGCAATCGATCGCGGACACGACACCGTCGCGCTCCGCCTTGACGTCGAAGGCGAGATCGCCGAGCTCGCTGCGGCATTCCGGCGGGCCCTGCGCATCGATGATCTTCAGCATCTGCTTGAGCGCCGCGCCGCTGTCGAGCAGCTCGCGCGCCCTGTTGTAGCCGGCGCCGCCGCGCAGCTTCGGATCATATTCGAGCAGATGCGCGGCGAGCCGCAGCGACTTCTCGCGCAGGTCCGCAGGCGCCGACGGCTCGTTGCCCAGCACCGCCATCACGTCGCGGGCCTCCAGCACCGGACCGATGCCGTTGCCGATCGGCTGGCGGCCGTCGGTCGTGATCACCTCGACCTTGAGCCCGAAACGGTCGCCGACGAATTCGAACAGCTTGCGCAGCCGCATCGCCTCCGCGCCGCTGGTGAGCTTGGCGGTCGGCCCGACCGGCAGGTCGAGCAGCAGATGCGTCGAGCCGGCGGCCAGCTTCTTCGACAGGATCGAGGCGACCATCTGCTCGCGGGTGTCGAGGCTGAGCGGGCGCTCGACCGAGATCAGGACGTCGTCGGCCGGCGACAGATTGACGTGGCCGCCCCAGATCACGCAGCCATTGCAGGCCGCGACGATCGACTTCATCTCGTCGGCGCCGACATTCACCCGCGCCAGCACCTCCATCGTATCGGCGGTGCCGGCTGGCGAGGTGATCGCGCGCGAGGAGGTTTTTGGAATGGTCAGGCCGTGGGCGGCGACGATCGGCACCACCACCATCGAGGTGCGGTTGCCGGGAATGCCGCCGATGCAGTGCTTGTCGACCACCACCGGCTCGGGCCATTTCAATTGCGTGCCGGCATTGGCCATCGCGCGCGTCAGCGCCAGCAGCTCGCCGGAGCTCATGAAGCTGGCTGAGCCGATCAGGAAAGCCGCGATCTCCATGTCGGAGTAGCGGTAGTGGGTGAGGTCCTCGATCACGGCAGCGATCGCCTGGTCGCTCAAGGTCTCGCCCCGGATCTTGGCGCGCACCGCTTCCATGCTCTCGGGCGGGGTCGCTGGCGACACCGTCGCCCGCGTGCCGGCCGGCTCGGCGAAGCGCCGCATCGCCGGCTCCGACAGGCCGATCTCGTCGGGGCCGACCAGTGCGTCGTCGTCGGTGATCAGAAGGGTCGCCAGCAGCGTCCGCGAGTTGCAGCGCAGCTCGACGCGGCTGAAGCCGCGGAACACCTCGGGCCGCAACGCCTTCGAGCGGCGGGAGATCACGACCACGTTCTCGCGGCCGGTGTCGAGCGCGACGCTGCGGATCTTGAGCTGGGGACGGGCGGAATCTGTTGTGCTCATAGCGACCAGGATAACCTTTAAGGCGGTCCACGCCATCGCCGTTGACCCAGATCATGACGTGGCATCTGGCGGATAAGCCGAATTTTTTCTGAATGTGTCGGACGAGGATTCAGCGGCTCGGCTTTGCCGCCAACCGGCCGGGGGCCGCGGACTGAGAATAAAGCGAAGCAAGTTCAGTTGCTTGCACCCCGGTTCGGATCTCGGAGGTCGGGCGAGGGCGGGCCTGCGATGGAATGCCGGCTCCGAATCTGGGCCGCGCAGGTACCTCATCGGGTTAACCGATTGTTCAAGCCGATGACGGAGGGTTTCCGGCGGGGCGTCCATCCCGGCCTCGGCGCGCCCTTCCGGCGCGTCAGATGATCGAGCCCGACCGGAGAGGTAGATGCGGCAGTTGATTGCGAGCTTCCTGAAGAATCAGGCTGGCGCGACCTCGATCGAATACGCCATCATTGCCGGCGGATTGAGCATCGTGATCCTGGCGGCCGTCAACGGCCTGGGCTCGGGACTGAGCAGCAAGTTCACCGCGATCAACACCTCGATCAAGTAGCCGGCCGGTCACGCCGCCGCGCGATCATCGCCGTCAGACAAGTCACAGGCGTCGTGATCCGCACGACGCCTGCCGCATTTCGCCCCATCCCTCGCGACGCGCCGCCTGTCTCCACGAACGAAGCTTCCGGCGGGGGCATCGCCGGAAGCTCGTCGAGCAGTCAGAGGTTCAACAGCCCAGCTTCAAAAGTTGCGCTGGGCGCGCAGCAGCATGCTCACCGTGTCCTGGTCCTTGAGCTGGTAGATCGCGGCCGGCTTTGCCGTGCTCGTGACGGCCGGAGCAATCGCCGTGCCCGAATATTTCTGGTCGAGGTGGCTGTAGGTCACGTCGGCCGAGAAGGTGAGGCCCTTGACCGGCGTCCATCGGGTGATGAGGCCGATCTGTCCGAGATTGAAGTCGGGATTGCAGGTCGAGCCCGCGGTCAGCATCCCGGTGGCGGCGATGCCGGCACAGATGAGGCTCGATCCCGTCTGGCCATAGCGCACCTGGGCATAGGCGCCATACAGCGCCGTATTCCAGCGCGGATCCCAATTGTGGGTGAAGGCGCCGCGCATGCCCCAGGTCTGCACGGTCGACAGGCCCGTGCCGGTGCCGAACACCGCGTCGCCGACGCCGGCGAAGCCGATGCTCTGATAGGCGCCGGCTACGCCCGCGCTGCCATACATCGAATAGGTCGTGTTGGCGAGGCTCTGGAAGTTGTAGCGGCTCGCGCCGTCGGTGTAGACCGCCTGCAGGTTGACGACGTCGCCTGGACCGGTCGGGATGTTCTTGATCGACAGCGCCAGTTGCGCGGCCCAGCCCCACTTGTCGGAGGGATGACCCGAGGTCTCGGACGCGCCGTAATAGGCGGCATGATTGTCATGCGCGGCGAACGACGCCTGGAAGATGCCCCACGCCTGGTCGACGCGAACCATGCCGATGATGTCGGGAGACACCGTCCCGCCGAAGCTGCTCGAGCCATAATTGCCGCCGAGCACGCCGGCCGCGGTGATGCCCGAGGTGTTCCAGATGTTGGTGGTGAAGAACTGCGTCTGGTCTTCCAGCGAGACCGCGGCGGTGATGCCCTGGCCGAAATCGGCGGTGTAGGTGAACTGGTTGACGCCGTTGTTGGAGCCGCTGCCGCCGACCAGGCCGTCGAAATTGTTGCCAGGATAGTTGGTCCAGGGCGCGTCGAAGGTCGACACGGCCTTGCCCATCGTGAATCCGGCGAACTGGATGAAGGCGTAGTAGACGCCGACGATGCCGCCCGAGATGGCGTCGCCGGTGTAGGACGTCGCGCCGGCGCCCGCACCGCCATAGGAGCCCGAGGTCCAGTTCAGCACGGTCTCGAAATAGGTACGCACCACGCCATATTCGGTCGCGGTGCGCGTATCGATGTTCAGATCCTGGCGCGAACGGGTCTGATAGCGGTTGCTCAGGCGGTTATCGGCGCCGGCCTGGCCTGAATAGGCGCCACCATAGTTGCTGTTGGTCCACAGCGCGGTCTCGGCGCGCAGATAGCCGCCGAGCTTGATGCAGGTGTCGGTACCGGGAATGTAGTAGAAGCCCGTGCCGTACAGCGAGCACACCTTCACATATTCGACGGCTTTGGCCTTCAGTGGAAGATCCGCAGCCTGCGCCGCCGCGGCGGACAATATCACTGCTCCCGCTCCGAGTAGCAGGCCCCTCAACGTCTTCATTTCCCGTTTCTCCGGTTGATGGCGATGCACACGGCCCCCCGCGTGTCGCCCCTGGCTTCGCCAGATTGCCGCTCCCACACCTCTGATTCCGACGACGGCTCGATCAGCGCGGCCGGCGGAATGGTTGAATGAAGTGTGCATGAGCCAATTTCAATTTGATGAATGCGCTCTGCTTTGTTCGAAGCCCACTCGATCGTCGTTAACACGCTGCTCGCACGCACCAGCATCGACGCAGTCACGCCGCGGTTTTGGCCTCGCGGTGTCGATTTGTTAATGGTGATAATCGTGAATAGGTTAGATGGGAATCCCGAACAATCCCGGTGCACATCGCAAGCTGCGTACATCATGGCGCGTTCGCAGCGCCGCTGCCGACGCGCGATTGACCTCTCCAGCCTCGCAACGCGATCTCAGCGACGGTTGGGCTCGACGTGAATCGACGTTCGATGTGACGTCGCTGCTACCAACCCGCGTGCGTCGTAATCCGCCGCGCGCGACATTGCGTCCAGCGTGACGCCGCTGCGCCAGCGCTTGACGAAGTCGAGAAAGACCTGCAGCGGCATCGGCGGTTGCCGGCGGCTCGGATGGTACAGGAACAGTCCGGGCGTCGCGTAGCGCCAGCCGGGCAGCAGCCGCATTAGCCGTCCGTCGGCCAGATGCGACTCGATCATCGGCTCGACGAGATACGCGACGCCGATGCCGTCGAGCGCGGCATTCAGCGCCAGATCGAAGTCGTTGACGATAAGGGAGCCGTCCACGGCAATCTCGGTGCGCTCGCCGCCCTTTTCGAAGATCCAGGGCTGCAGCGTATCGTCGGCAGGGACCCGATGTCGGATGCAATTATGGGCCTGGAGATCCTCGGGCACGGCCGGCGCGGGATGCGCCGCGAGATAGCCGGGGGCGGCAACCGCAACGAAGCTGCACTCGTCGAAGACGCGGATGACCTTCATGTCGCGCTCCACCCGGTGGCCGGATCTGATGCCGGCATCAAAGCGATTGCGCACGATGTCACTGTTGGTGTCGTCGACAGCTAGTTCGATATGGATGTCCGGGTATTCGGCCAGGAATGACCTGATCAGGGGCCCGAGCCCTCTCACGGCGAACACACGGGATACGGTCAGGCGCAGGGTACCCATCGGCTTGTCGCGGAACGCGTTGATGCTCTCGATGGCCTGGTCGACCCGTTCGAGAATCGGCTGGATCTCCGCCAGCAGGCGCTCGCCGGCCTCGGTGAGGGCCACGCTGCGCGTCGTCCGGTTGAACAGCCTGACGTCCAGCCGCTCCTCGAGGCTCTTGATGGTCTGGCTGATGGTCGGCAAGGAGCAGCCGAGATGAGCGGCCGCCTTGGTGAAGCTCAACGAATCCGCGACGGCTGCGAAAGCGGAGAGCTCGGACAGCTGAACCCGTGCCATCGCTAGGCGTACTGCGCCCGGCGTTGGTCCGCATCGTGCTGAAACATCCACATCCCCCTGATACGCCGCGTCGTGCGGCTGAGACGACTTCGCCAGCGTCGTCCCGACCGATCAGGCACATCAATCTTCCATCAGGAAGCCTACGCCCGGATCACCATCCCGCGCCGCAGAGCTAGGTGCGACGTGATCATTCCGCAAGCATCGAAGTGATGTCGAAACGATCACAAATCCGCGCCTGATCGCCGGACCACCATCGCAGGATCGACTTACCTGACCTAGGCAGATATTTTTTCCACCAATTGGGGGGCGATCGATGCGGTGTCCTTGGTGGATGACCCGCAACACCACGCGCGATGGCGTGCCCACGGCAACAGCTGGAACTCGCGGGAGTCGCGGTCGAGCGACCATTATGCACAGGACCCGTGCGCCGCGCGAAGGTTCGGAGGTCGTTCGCCGTATCGAGGCCTCAACTGGCCTTGCGTGAGCGTGCGGTGGTTCGTGCCGGCTTCTCCGACTTCTTCGGCTCCTCGGCCTTCTTCGGCTCGTCCTTGGCCTTCTTGCCGCTGATCGGCAGCAGCATCTCGCGCTGGCCTTCGACGCGCTTCTTCGGCTTCTTGGCCTTGGCCTTCGGCGCGGGGGCGCCAGCGGCGGGCGCCTTGTCACCCTCGCTGGCAAGGCTGCGCTTCAGGGCGTCCATCAGGTTGATGACGTTGCCGCTCGACTTCGGTGCAGCCTTGGCGGCGATGGTCACGCCGCTGCGCTTCTTGTTGATGAGCTCGATCAGCGCGGCCTCGTAGTGATCCTCGAAGTTCTCCGGCTGGAAGTCGGCCGATTTCTTCTCGACGATGTGCTTGGCGAGATCCAGCATGTCGCTGGTGATCTTCACATCCTGGATGTCGTCGAAATATTCTTCCTCGTTGCGCACCTCGTAAGGGTAGCGCAGCAGCGTTCCCATCAGGCCCTTGCCGAGCGGCTCCAGCGCGATGATGTGCTCGCGATTGGTGAGCACGACCCGGCCGATCGCGACCTTGTCCATGCTGCGGATGGTCTCGCGAATGACCGCGAAGGCGTCGTGGCCGACCTTGCCGTCGGGGACGAGATAATAGGGACGGATCAGATAGCGGCTGTCGATGTCGGTGCGCGGCACGAACTCGTCGATCTCGATCGTGTGCGTCGATTCCAGCGCGATGTCCTCGAGCTCGTCCTTGGTGACCTCGATGTAGGTGTCGGTGTCGACCTTGTAGCCCTTGACGATGTCGTCATTGGCGACTTCCTCGCCGGTCTCGGCATCGACCCTGCTGTATTTGATGCGGTGGCCGGTCTTGCGGTTGATCTGGTTGAAGGAGACCTTCTCGGACTCCGACGTCGCCGGATAGAGCGCGACCGGACAGGTCACGAGCGACAGGCGCAGAAAACCCTTCCAATTGGCGCGCGGGGCCATGACCTACTCCACTTAACTCCGAACTAACGGCTTGCTCCGAACCGGACTGCTGCGGGCGTCGTTCTCGCGGCAGCCGCGAGGATAACACCCGAGGCTGCGGATTCAACAAGCTGGCCGGCAGATTCTCGGATCGGCGTTAACCCGTCGCAGGGGGCGCCGCCCGGAACATCATCTGGCTGCCGACGTTGCCAACGGGAGTGCGTGACAGAGCGCTTCACCGCTCGGAATGCGAATAACAGTGAGCTGAGGGCACCATGGCAGCCAGACGACCGACGCAGATCGTCGAGACCCCCACCGAAGCGCGGCAGGGCGAGCCTGGACCGTCCGTCCTGGCGATCCTGGCCATCTCCACCGGACTGGCGCTGCTCGTCCTTGGCCTGATCTGGTTCGTGTTCTTCCGCACCTGACGCGAGGACCGTTCGATCCGCTCCATTGCGTGGCCGGGTAACGTCCGTCCGCGTCCCTCAGATCCGCGTTCGAGCCCCGCCATCCGTGCGGCGGGTCTTCTCATGCCCGTCTTTCAGAGCTTATATCCGCCCCAATTCTGTCGGCCCCTGCCGGCGGTCCCGATCGAGATGACCAAAAAGTAACCTGGTCGCTCGGGTTCCGTTCATGCACGGTTCACGGCCTTCCGGTTCATCTTGAGGGCGGAAATCGTGCAGTTCAGCTTTGGAGGCAAGCGTGCGTCTGCTCGTTGTCGAGGACGATCCGGATCTCAACCGTCAGCTCACCACGGCCCTGAGCGACGCCGGCTACGTCGTGGACCGTGCGTTCGATGGGGAGGAAGGGCACTATCTGGGCGACAGCGAGCCCTACGACGCTGTCGTGCTGGACATCGGCCTGCCCAAGATGGACGGCATTTCGGTGCTGGAGGCGTGGCGGCGCAATGGCCGGGCGATGCCGGTCTTGATTCTCACCGCGCGCGACCGCTGGAGCGACAAGGTCCAGGGCTTCGACGCCGGTGCCGACGACTACGTGGCCAAGCCCTTCCACCTGGAAGAGGTTCTGGCGCGCATCCGCGCGCTGCTGCGCCGCTCGGCCGGCCACGCCCAGAGCGAGCTGACCTGCGGGCCGGTCACCCTCGACACCCGCACTGGCAAGGTCAGCGTGTCGGGCAACCCCGTCAAGATGACCTCACACGAATACCGCCTGCTGTCCTATCTGATGCATCATTCCGGCCGCGTCGTCTCGCGCAGCGAGCTGGTCGAGCATCTCTACGACCAGGACTTCGACCGCGACTCGAACACCATCGAGGTGTTCGTCGGCCGCATCAGGAAGAAGCTCGACTGCGACGTCATCCAGACCGTGCGCGGCCTCGGCTACCTGCTGACCCCGCCGCCGGCCGCAGGCGCCTGATCCGTTTCCGGAGCCAGCCATTCGAGGTGGCCGGGCGCCGGCCGTTTCGCTAGTTTGCGGTCATGCGCCAGAGTTCACTTGCCACCCGGTTGTTCCTGTCCGCGACCGCGTGGCTCGTGGTCATCCTCGCCATCACCGGCATCGTGCTGTCCTCGGTGTATCGCAATGCGACCGAGCGCGCCTTCGATCGCCGGCTCAACCTCTATCTCCGCACCCTGATCGCCGAGGTCGCCACCCCCGACGATCCGCCGGACCGCCAATTCCAGTCCTTGGGCGAGCCGCTGTTCGAGCTGCCGCTGTCCGGCTGGTACTGGCAGATCACCCGTACCGACACCGAGAAGCCGGAGGTACGGGCCTCGCGCTCGCTGTGGGACAAGAAGCTGCCCAAGCTGGAGGAGCAGGGGATCGAGCTGACGGCGGCCGGGATCCGGATCGGCTATGTCGAAGGGCCGGAGAACCAGGACCTGCGCATGGTCGAGCGTCCGGTGGATCTCGGCTCCGACGGCAAGTTCCTGGTCAGCGTCGCCGGCGATGCCTCGGAGATCTTCGACGAGACCCGCAGCTTCGACTACTACCTCGGCGGCACCTTCACCGCGCTCGGGATCGTGCTGCTGCTCACGACCATCTTCCAGGTCCGCTATGGCCTCGCGCCGCTGAAACGCATCTCCGAATCGATCGCCGACATCCGGTCCGGGCGTGCCGAGCGGCTGGAAGGGGAGTTTCCGGTGGAGATCGCGCCGCTGGCCCGCGAGACCAATGCCCTGATCGACGCCAATCGCGAGATCGTCGAGCGGGCGCGCACGCATGTCGGCAATCTCGCCCATGCCATCAAGACGCCGCTCTCGGTCATCGTGAACGAAGCGGCGACCCATGCGGCGGACCCCTTCGCGGCCAAGGTGATGGAGCAGGCGGACTTCATGCGCGACCAGGTCGCCCACCACCTCGAGCGGGCGCGGATCGCCGCGCGCGTCACCATCGTGTCCACCGTGACGGAGGTGGCGCCGGCCATCGAGGCGCTGCGCCGCACCATGGAAAAGATCTACCGCGACCGCAGCATCGTGGTCGAGGCGACCGCCGATCCCGCCGCGCGGTTTCGCGGCGAGCGCCAGGATCTCGAGGAGATGGTCGGCAATCTGGTCGACAATGCCTGCAAATGGGCGGCTTCGCGGGTCTCGGTCGAGCTCACCGTGGAGCCGCCGGCCCAGTCCGGGGCCTCGCCGATGCTGCGGATCGTGGTCGATGACGATGGCCGCGGCCTTTCGGCGGCCGAGCGCGCCCAGGTGCTGCGGCGCGGCCAGCGGCTGGACGAATCCAAGCCGGGGTCGGGGCTCGGGCTGTCGATCGTCACCGATCTGGCTGCGCTCTATGGCGGCCGCCTGACCCTGGGCGATGCCCCGACCGGGGGACTGCGGGCGGAGCTGAGACTTCCCGGCGTTTGACGGGGCGGCGAATTTCGCCATCCTAAAGGTGTTCTTAATACCGCGGACGCTATGGTTCGGGCAGGGGTGCGCGATGTGCGCTCTCGCCGTGGAAATTTGCACGCCGGCGCATGGGTCAGACAGCTCACGAGCGGTTAAGGGAATATCTCGGGCAGCTGCCGCCGAACGCGCAGTCGCTCCTGATGCGCGAATTCGAGCGCGCCATCGAGCGCGGCCAGGACGTCGCCGTGGCGACCCTGGTGCTCGAGCAGCTGCGCAAGGTGGTGCGGCCCGTCGCGCCGCCGGCTCCCGCTCCAGCAGCCGACCCGGCGCGGCCCCAACCCGCCATCGAGGTCGCCCGTCCGCAAGGCCGCGACGAGCGCCGCCAGAGCGGCGATGGCCCGCGTCGGCTGTTCCGGCCGCTCGACCCGTTCCTCACCGATTCCACCGGTCCTCTCCGTCCCGGCCAGATCCGCCGTGCCTCGCTGCTGCCGGTCTGGCAGTGGCTCGGTCGCGAAGGCGCGCCGGAGCGCTATGCCGAATTCGAGGCCGCGATGTCGGTCTCCGGCGACAGTTCGCGCGAGGTCGAGATGACCGCACGCAAGCTGCAGCGCGCCGCCGCCGAGGCGCTGATGAACCTCGTCGGCCCCAACGCGACCGGCGACCGCCAGCGCGCGCTGGCCCGCATCGGCGCCCCCAGCGTGATCGAGGATCTGCTGCCGATCGCGCTGGTGCTGCAGAACCGCGAGGCGCTCGACGGCCTCAACGGCCGGCTGCCCGGCATCATCCGCGTGCTCGGCGATTCGCAGATCGCCTCCGTCACCGAAGCCATCAACGTGCCGTCGCTGCAGACGCCCTCGATGCTGCCGTTCGCACTGTCGCTGGTGATGCAGCGGCTCGCCGCGCCCTGGCAGATCATCCGTCTCGCCACCAAGATCGCCGCCTCCGACGACGAGATCAGGGTCGCCGCGACCCCGTTCGGCGTCGCCGTCACCATCGCGCTCAACGATCTCGCCGGTCTCGCCTCGGTGCTGCGCGCCGACATCCGGCGCGGTCATTTCTCCGATCTCGGCGATACGCTGAAGACGCTGCATGACGGCGTTCGCGGCCTGCGCACCGAGCTCGACCTGCGCTCGGAATCGAACTGGGGCAAGCAGCTCACCGCGATCCGCGCCGACATCTCCAATGCCCTGCAATCGGAGATCGACAGCGTGCCTGGCCGCGTCCGCCGCATCCTGCGCCAGCGCGCCGACAAGGACATTCCGGCCGGCGCCGGCGTCGATGGCAGCGAGGTCGAGGAGGTGGCTGCACTGATCGAGTTCGTCGCCGTCTGCCGCAACTATGCCAGCGAGCTCGCGATCAACGAGGTGACGCTGCGGACCTATTCCGATCTGCAGCAATATGTCGAGAAGGCCACCGAAGCGCTGGTGCAGTCGCTGCGCTCGGGCGACGCGCGGGCGCGCGCCTATCGGCAGTCGCAGGTGTCGGCGGCGATCCGCTTCTGTCACGTCCTGTTCGGCAACGACTACGCCCAATTGATGAGCAGGTCGGCCGAGAACGCGATGAACGGCGAGCGAAAATCCTCGCGCGCCGGTTGAGATTTTCTGCTAGTCTGTCGACGTTTTTGATTTTGCAATTTCAGGTTGACCTCGCCCCGGGGCCACGCATAGGTTCCGCCAAGTTCCATCCATTTTCATCAAGACCATGATTTCCGTCATCAACTTCGTCGAGGTCGAGAACCGCGTCGTCCGCGCGACCTATCGCAACCTCATGATCAAGGCCAAGGTCGTGCTCGTCGACAAGACGAGCGGGGCGCCACTTCCCGATCCCGTCACCACCATCGCCTCTCCGGTCCCGGTCGGGTCGCTGCGGATCAGGCTCACCGACCATGTCCGGCCAGGCACCTATTTCCTTATGGCCCTGAACGGGCACGGCAGCTATCTCGCCAAGAGCGCCGAGTTCGAGGTCCCCTAATTACGTAATCCTCCTGAGTTTTTTGGCGCGGACGGCTGCGCTACCACGGCGGCAAATGTGAATTGCCGCCGGGAACGGTGCTGGTTAAAAGCGGCGCGAGGCGCGCCTGCCGGTGGGCGCTGACTGGAACTCTGTCCGATGACTCTCTGGTTCGTGTTCGCCGTGATGACGGCCGCGGCGATCTTCGCCGTCCTGCTGCCGCTCGGCCTGGGCGCGCGGGCCGCGTCTGGCGGTCGCGAGGTCGTCGTCTACAAGGACCAGCTGGCCGAGATCGAGCGCGACGTCGAAACCGGGCTGATCGGCAAGGTCGAGGCGGAAGCCGCGCGGGTCGAGATCGGCCGCCGCCTTCTGGCCGCCGCGGACCAGGAGGGCGAGGCCGCGGTGAAGCCGAGCCTCGGCCTGCGCCGCGCGTCGGCCGTGCTGGCGCTGATCGGCGTGCCGATCGTGGCGCTCGCGGTCTACCTGCCGCTCGGCTCGCCGCAACTGCCGGATTTCCCGCTCACCGCACGCGCGGCGCCGCCCAATGGGACGCAGCCGCTGGAAACGCTGGTGGTGCAGGTCGAGCAGCACCTGCAGAAGAACCCGACCGACGGCCGCGGCTGGACCGTGCTCGCCCCGGTGCTGGCGCGGCTCGGCCGCACCGATGACGCGATTCGGGCCTATCGCAACATGATCACCTATGCCGGCGACGGCGCGGCCAAGCGCGCCGATCTCGGCGAGATGATCACGGCCGCCGCTGGCGGCGTCGTCACCGCCGAGGCCAAGGCGGAGTTCGAGCGGGCCCACGCGCTCGAGGCCGACGAGCCGAAGTCGAACTACTATCTCGGTCTCGCCGCCGAGCAGGACGGCCGCAAGGACGATGCGGCCAACATCTGGCGGGCGATGCTGGGCAAGGCGCCGGCGGATGCGCCGTGGCGGCCGCTGGTGACGGCGGCGCTCGGCCGGGTCGGCGGCGGCGAGGTGCCGGCGCTGCCGAGCGAGGCGATGGCCGCGGCCAAGAGCATGAGCGACGGTGACCGCGAGACGATGATCCGCGGCATGGTCGACCGGCTGGCGGCGCGGCTGAAGCAGAATGGCGACGACGTCGAGGGCTGGTTGCGCCTGGTGCGCGCCTATGTCGTGATGGGCGATCTCGACAAGGCCAAGGGGGCGTTGTCGGATGCGCGGCAGGCGGTGTCCGGCGATGCCGAGCGGTTGCGGCAGCTCAACGAGGGCGTGAAGACTTTCGGCTTGGATGGATGAGCGGCGCTTCCGCCGCCAACGGGATCAAGGGATGACACGCAAGCAGAGGCGTTTGACGATCATCGGCGGGGCGCTGTTCGTGCTCGCGGTCGCCGCAGGGCTGGTGCTCAACGCGCTGCGCGACTCCATCGTGTTCTTCTCGACCCCGACCATGGTCGCAGAGAAACATATCGGGCCGGGCAAGCGCTTCCGGCTCGGCGGCCTGGTGCAGCCGGGCTCGCTGAAGCGCGGCGACGATCTCGCCGTCAGCTTCGAGGTCGCCGATGGCGGCGCCAAGCTGCCGGTCGCCTACAAGGGCATCCTGCCGGATCTGTTCCGCGAAGGGCAGGGCGTCGTCGCCGAGGGCGCGCTCGATGCCGACGGCGTGTTCAAGGCCGACACCGTGCTCGCCAAGCACGACGAGACCTACATGCCGAAGGAAGTCGCCGATGCCCTGAAGAAGCAGGGCCATTGGAAGGACGATTACGGCAAGCCGAAAGGCGGCGCCAAACCGGGCCCGGTGTCGATGCGCGAGGGCACTGACAAGAGCGCGGCAGGAGCGACGCAGTGATTGCAGAGAGCGGACATTACGCCCTGGTGCTGGCGCTTGCGCTGGCGCTGATTCAGTCCACCGTGCCGATGCTCGGCGCGTATCAGCGTGACGTCGCCCTGATGAATGTCGGCCGCTCGGCCGCGCTGGCGCAATTGCTGTTCGCCGGTCTCTCCTTCATCGCGCTGATCACGTTGCACGTGACCTCGGATTTCTCCGTCGCCAACGTGTTCGAGAACTCGCACTCGATGAAGCCGCTGCTCTACAAGATCACCGGCGTGTGGGGCAACCACGAAGGCTCGATGCTCTTGTGGGTGTCGATCCTGGCGCTGTTCGGCGCCATGGTCGCGGCCTTCGGCAACAATCTGCCGCTGTCCTTGCGCGCCCGCGTGCTCGCGGTGCAGGCCTGGGTGGCGACCGCGTTCTATCTGTTCATCCTGACCACATCGAATCCGTTCGCGCGCCTCGCCAACCCGCCGATCGAGGGCCGCGATCTCAATCCGGTGCTGCAGGACATCGGCCTCGCCGTGCATCCGCCGATGCTCTATCTCGGCTATGTCGGCTTCTCGATCTCGTTCTCGTTCGCAATCGCAGCCCTGCTCGAAGGCCGCATCGATGCCGCCTGGGCGCGCTGGGTGCGGCCGTGGACCCTGATGGCCTGGATCTTCCTGACGCTCGGCATCGCCATGGGCTCGTACTGGGCCTATTACGAGCTCGGCTGGGGCGGCTGGTGGTTCTGGGACCCGGTCGAGAACGCCTCGCTGATGCCCTGGCTCGCCGGCACCGCGCTGCTGCACTCCGCTGTCGTCATGGAGAAGCGCAACGCGCTCAAGGTCTGGACCATCCTGCTGTCGATCCTGACCTTCTCGCTGTCCCTGCTCGGCACCTTCCTGGTGCGCTCCGGCGTCATCACCTCGGTGCACGCCTTCGCCAGCGATCCGACGCGCGGCGTGTTCATCCTCGGCATCCTCGTGCTGTTCATCGGCGGCAGCCTGACGCTGTTCGCCGGCCGCGCCACCGCGCTGAAGCAGGGCGGGCTGTTCGCGCCGATCTCGCGCGAGGGCGCGCTGGTCTTGAACAATCTGCTGCTCACCGTGTCCTGCGCCACCGTGCTGTTCGGCACGCTGTACCCGGTGATCATGGAGGCGCTCGACTTCAAGCTCTCGGTCGGCGCGCCGTTCTACAACATCACCTTCGGCCCCTTGTTCGCGCTGTTGCTGCTGATGGTGCCGTTCGGCCCGATGCTGGCGTGGAAGCGCGGCGACCTCGTCGCGGCGACCCAACGGCTGCTCGCGGCCGGCGTCGTGGCGCTGGTGGCGATCGCGATCGTCTGGGCCTGGGCGCGCGGCGGCAGCGCGCTGGCGCCGCTCGGCATCGGTCTCGGCGTGTTCGTCATCACCGGCTCGGTCGTCGATCTGGTCGAGCGCAGCGGCGTGGCCCGCGTGCCGTTCAAGACGGCGCTGCACCGGACCCGCGGCCTGCCGCGCTCGGTGTGGGGCACGGCGTTCGCGCATGCCGGCCTCGGCGTCGCGCTGCTCGGCATCGTCTGCGAGACCACCTGGAACAGCGAGCTGATCAGCACCTTGCGTCCGGGCGACGTGCGCAATCTCGCCGGCTACCAGATCAAGTTCGACGGCATGAGCCAGCGCCAGGGCCCGAACTTCAGCGAGGTCGTCAGCACCTTCGTCATCAGCCAGGACGGCAGGCAGCTCAGCGTCCTGATGCCGAGCAAGCGCAGCTTCGCCACCCGCGGCATGTCGACGACGGAAGCCGCTCTGATGACGCGCGGCGTCAGCCAGCTCTACGTCTCGCTCGGCGATGCCACCGCCGACGGCGGGCTGGCCGTGCGCATCTATCACAAGCCGCTGGTGCTCTTGATCTGGTTCGGTCCGGTGCTGATGGCGTTCGGCGGCCTGTTGTCGCTGTCCGACCGGCGCCTGCGCGTCGGCGCCCCGCGGCCGGCGCGCGCCGCGCGTGCGCTGCAGCCGGCGGAGTAGGGCGGATGCGACGCAGTCTCGGCTTCCTCGCGCTCGCGCTGCTGCTGTTGAGCTCGCCGGTGGCGCATGCGGTGCAGCCCGACGAGGTCATGTCGGACACCGCCAAGGAGCAGCGCGCCCGCGCGCTGTCGCGCGAGCTGCGCTGCATGGTCTGCCAGAACCAGTCGATCGACGATTCCGACGCGCCGCTGGCGCGCGACCTGCGCCTGCTGGTGCGCGAGCGTCTCGCCGCCGGTGATAGTGATAATCAAGTGCTCGACTTCCTGGTCGCGCGCTACGGCCAGTTCGTGCTGCTGAAGCCGCGGTTCGAGCGCCAGACCCTCCTGCTGTGGCTGCTGCCGCCGGTGCTGCTGCTCGGCGGTGGCCTGGCGCTGTGGTGGCAGGTCCGCCGCCGCGGCCAGCGCGGCGCGGAGGCCACGCCGAAGCTGACGGCCGAGGAGGAGGCGCGGCTCGCCGCGCTGATGGCCGCCGAGAAGCCGCCGGCGACGTGATGATCCGCTAACGCCACGATCCCCTGCCAGTTAGTTACTCCGTCATGCCCGGGCTTGACCCGGGCATCCACGTGGATCCCAGAGTGCCGGACGACGTGGATGGCCGGGTCAAGCCCGGCCATGACGACGGAGAGAGGCGGGCTGAAAGCGCGCGTGGTGCGAAGGCCGGCTGTCGCGAGTAAGAAGCGTGCGCAGCAAATGAGAACGCGCCGTCGATCCGCAAAACCCCCGTGCTTTCCCGTGCTCCGCACCTACCGGCGCTTTCAGCTTATTTTACCTTTGTCTGGAAGTGTGCGTTGACATTCCGTCTGACGTACCCGGGCAAAGCCGATGTTCTCCAACAGCAATCTGACGATCCGCTTCCTCGTGGGAGGCGTCGTCGCCTCTCTCCTCATGCTGTTGGCGATCGGCGGCGGCACCGGCTTCATCGCGGTGCTCTATCTCAACAACCAGATCACCAGCCTGTCGTCGGACTTCGCCAATCTCAGCGGCCCGGCGCGTGATCATGCGATGCTGATCTATCACCAGGCGCAGTCGGCGTTCTCCTACTTCCTGATGGCCTGCGCGGCCATCGCGGTGTTCGCCAGCGCCGTCTGCCTGATGACCTATGCCGCCGTGCAGAACGGCATCCTGCGCCCGCTCGCCGCGATGGTCTCGGCCATGCGCGACGTCGCCGACCAGAAATACGACACGCGCATTCCCGGCCTCGGCCTCAGCAACGAGATCGGCCAGCTCGCCGGCGCGCTCGAGGTGTTCAAGACCAACGGCATCGAGCGCCAGCGCCTCACCGCGCGCGAATTGCAGGAGGCGCAGCGCCAGGGCGAGCGCTCGCGCTTTCTCGACGGCCGCATCCATTCCTTCAACGACCTCGTCGCCAGCGTCGTCAGCAGCGTGGCGTCCTCGGCCATCCGGCTGAAGAGCAATGCCGAGACCCTGTCGCGCGCCGCCAACGATACCTCGGCCAAGGCCAATGCGGTCGAGGCCGCCGCCAACCACGCCAATCGCAGCGTCCAGACCGTGGCCGGCTCGACCGAGGAGATGACGAGCTCGATCGGCACCATCAGCCGCCGCGTCTCCGACGCCACCCAGCGCGCCGAGGGCGCGGCCTCGCAGGCCGAGAAGAGCAAGAACACCATCCACGCGCTGTCGGACGCCGCCGAGAAGATCGGGGCCGTGGTCCAGCTCGTGCAGGCGATCGCCTCGCAGACCAATTTGCTGGCGCTGAACGCCACCATCGAGGCCGCCCGCGCCGGCGAGGCCGGCCGGGGCTTTTCGGTCGTCGCCTCGGAGGTGAAGAACCTCGCCAACCAGACCAGCAAGGCGACCGACGAGATCTCGGCCCACGTCGCCAGCATCCAGGGCATCACCGCCGAGACCCGCGGCGCCATCGACGGCATCTCGACCACGCTCAGCGAGATCAGCGCCATCATGTCCGGCATCGAGGTCGACACCTCGCAGCAGCGCAACGCCACCCAGGACATCTCCCGGAGCGTCCAGGAAGCCGCCCGCGGCACCCTCGACGTCTCCAACCACATCGCCCAGATCAGCTCCACCTCCGCCGAAACCGGCCGCCTCGCCTCTGAGGCCCGCGACGCCGCCGGCGAGCTGTCGCAACAGGCCGAGACGCTGAAGCGCGAGGTGGATGCGTTCATCGTGAGCGTGAAGGCAAGCTGATCGGGCGGCTAGCGCCGCACGACAACAGCCAGCCATCATCTCCGCCGTCATTCCGGGGCATTCGCGGCACGCGAATGAGCCCGGAATCCATAACCACGAGCGGTTGTGGTGGCGACGGGCCGTTTCGGCGTATTGCTCCACCAACTGCGAGTCGTGGCTATGGATTCCGGGCTCGCGCTCACGCGCGCCCCGGAATGACGGCGGAGAGAGCGTCGTCCCCGCCATCACGCGAAGCCGTCACCCAGTCCTCCGCTGTCGTCCCTGCGAACGCAGGGACCCATAGCCACAGGGAGATGCTGTTGTGCGGGATGTCGGACCAGTCTTGTTTCACGACAACCGCCGCGGAGTATGGGTCCCTGCGTTCGCAGGGACGACATCGGAGTTGGTGGAGGCCGCTCGCGTCACACCGGCAGCTGCGAGCCGCGGCCGTCTAACCCGCTATTAGTAAATATCCCCCATCGTGCATACAGCATAGCTGTGAGTCGCCAGCCAGGCGGCCGATGCTGCGGGGCAGGCGCGTGGCGACGTCAGTTCGCCCGCCTGCCGCTCTTGGGGGAGCGGACGAGGACATGATGAGCTTGAAGATCAGGGGGCGTCTCTACGCCGGCTTTGCGGCGCTCATCGTCGCCGGTGCCGTGATGGCGGCCGTGGCGGTGTGGAACCTGTGGGCCGTGCGCGACCAGGTCGCGAGCATGTCGGCGCTGTCGGACGCGACCGCGCGCATCCTGCAGATCTCCAACCATTTGCAGGCGATCCAGCGCGCCAACCTGCGCTACATCCACGACGCCAACGAGCCGGCGCTCAAGGAGGCCGCCGAGCGCGAGGCGGCGGCGACCGCGCTGCTGCAGGCGGCCACCGCCGGTTGGCTGTCGGCGGAGCAGCGCAAGCTCTATGGCGATCTCACCGGCGAGATCGCGCAGATGAAGACCCAGCGCGATCAGTTGCAGGATGCGGTCAAGCAGATGAAGACCGGCCGCGCCGCGCTGCTGCCGGGCGGCGAGGACCTCGCCGCCAAGGCCGCCAAGCTGTCGATCGCCGCGCGCATCAGCAAGGAGCCGGAGGTCATGACCGCGGTCGCGGACATCGACGCCCGCCTGCAGCTCGTCCGCATCGCGACCTGGCGCTTCCTGGCGCTGCGCGACACCAAGTCCGCCTCCGCCTTCCGCGCCGGCGTCGACAATGTCGAGCAGCGGCTCGCCACGCTGGAGGGCGCGTCGCCGCCGGCGGGCGTGCTGGCCGCGATCGCGCCGGTGAGGGCCTCGCTGGAGCTGAACAAGACCGCGTTCGAGGCCACCGCCGCCGCCGCGCTGAAGTCCGAGGACATCTACGCCACCGCGATCGAGCCGCTGATCGCCCGGAGCATCGACACGCTCAAGGCCGCCGAGGCCGGCGTGAATGCCGACTATCACGCTTCTCGCGCGCGCGCCGAGGGCGCCATCGACAGCACCATCTCGCTGCAGATGCTGGTCGGCGCCGCCGCCATCCTGTTCGGCTGCCTCGTCGCGGTCCTGATCGCGCGCAGCATCGTCGGCCCGCTGGCGTCGATGACGCGGGCGATGGGGCGGCTCGCGAGCGGCGACGTCGCCGTCGAAATTCCCGGCCGCGGCGCCAGCGACGAGATCGGCGCCATGGCGACGGCGATCCAGGTGTTCAAGGACAACATGGCCGAGACCGAGCGGCTGCGCGCCGAGCATGCGGACGCCGA
Source organism: Bradyrhizobium sp. HKCCYLRH1030 (assembly GCF_051168395.1). Taxonomy (NCBI): domain Bacteria; kingdom Pseudomonadati; phylum Pseudomonadota; class Alphaproteobacteria; order Hyphomicrobiales; family Nitrobacteraceae; genus Bradyrhizobium; species Bradyrhizobium sp. HKCCYLRH1030. The sequence continues at coordinate 523,044 of NZ_JBNPUY010000003.1, forward strand.
GGCGCGCCGCGAGCACGAGCGCCGGGACGACATGGCGAAGCTCGCCCGCCAGTTCGAGCAGGCGGTCGGCGAGATCGTCGATGCGGTGTCGCACGCCTCTAGCGAGCTCGAAGCCTCTGCCGGGACGCTGACCAGCACGGCCGCGCGCGGCCAGGACCTGTCGGCCGACGTCGCCGCCGCCTCGCAGGAGGCCTCGTCCAACGTGCAGACGGTGGCCTCCGCCGCCGAGCAGCTGTCGTCCTCGGTCAGCGAGATCTCCCGCCAAGTGCAGGAATCCGCGCGCATCGCCAGCGAGGCCGTGGCGCAGGCCAACCGCACCAATGAGCGCGTCGGCACCCTGTCGAAGGCCGCGACCCGCATCGGCGACGTGCTCGAGCTGATCAGTAGCATCGCCGGCCAGACCAATTTGCTGGCGCTCAACGCCACCATCGAGGCGGCGCGCGCGGGCGAAGCCGGCCGCGGCTTCGCGGTCGTCGCGGCCGAAGTCAAGGCGCTGGCCGAGCAGACCGCCAAGGCCACCGGCGAGATCGCCCAGCAGGTCTCCGGCATCCAGGCCGCCACCGCGGAGTCGGTCGGCTCGATCAAGGAGATCGGCAGCACCATCGGCCGCCTGTCGGAGATCGCAGCGGCCGTCTCCGCCGCCGTCGAAGAGCAGGGCGCCGCGACGCAAGAAATCTCCCGCAACGTCCAGCACGCCGCCAACGGCACCCAGCGCGTCTCCCGCAACATCGACGACGTGCAGCGGGGAGCGTCGGAGACGGGGTCTGCGTCGTCGCAGGTGCTGTCGGCGGCACGGTCGCTGTCGGCGGAGAGCGGGCGGCTGAAGCGCGAGGTGAGCAGGTTCCTTGGGTCGTTGCAGGTGGCGTGATGGGAGCACGGTGTGTAGCTCCGGCGTCGGACGAGTAGGGCGGATTAGCGCAGCGTAATCCGCCATCGCCACCCGACCACTAACGCGGCGGCTTACGTCTTCGGCTAAGCCGCCCTTCGGATCGTCGATGGGCGAGCCGTCACCAAGCGCTCCGCTGTCGTCCCGGACAAGCGTGCGCAGCACGCGCCGATCCGGGACCCATAACCACAGGAAGATGTCGTTGGCGAGATGTGGGACCAGTCGTTCTAAGCAAGGACCGCCGCGGATTATGGGTCCCCGCGTTCGCGGGGACGACGGTGGAGTTTTGTGGCGGCTGCTCGCGTCACACCTGCGGCTGAAAATACATGGCGCGATCCGGGAACACACGAGCTTCAGAGATAAACCTTGGTGTCGCAACGTTCGTCCGGCTGTGCTTGCTCCTGATCATGCTGGCCAAGCCGATCGGAGAAGCGACAAAATAAACCGGACGTCGATGAAGTAAACGTGCTGATTTCCACCGCGTATCATTATTCCAGCAAGTCCTACGAAGTAGGAATTCCTGTCTCGTGCGATATGATAGATGGGGCCGCCACTCAAGCCGTCTTGAGAAAAAGGCGTCTTGCCTGTGATCTTTATACGATGCACATGCCGGGCATGGCTCGCTCCGATGTAGTTTCCGGTGGTGACTACCTGTTTTAGATGTACATGCGGGATCTCGTAGTCAACGCTTCGGTACTCCGTAGGATAACCAAACAGGTAGAATTGAGTGTCGGAATTTCCGTTCCACGCATCGCTCTCCTGGATTGGAAAGAATGCCGATTCAAGATTTGGAGATTGATAGTTTTCAGGCACGAACTCCATTGCCTGTAGATCGTTGAAATCTTCGTCAATACTGCTGCTATCGGTGCTTACGAAAAGAAGGCGCGATCCCGACACAAGTATCTTTCCGTCCTCGATTGGGATCGTGACATCATCAGGTGCGTAATCTTTCGTTTGGTGGCGACACCATAAAAGAAAGTACTTGTCGTGCCATCGAACTGCCGTTGCGGAGCCTAGAAAACAATATGGGAACTGCTCGTGGCCAGTGAGACAGAAAGTTTGCTTGGTGTACCTCGCCAGCACCGTTTCAGTGTTGCGAGCAGGCACCCATAGTCTTCCCACACGTACAGCAGAAGCTCCGACCCATAATGTGAGATTGCGTATCACTGTTGGGGCGCTCGCTTCGCGGCGTCGTCAAGCTGATTGGAGATGCCTGACAGCAATGCAATGACTGGCGAATTGAATCGCAAGCTAGAGTATCAGAGTTCATTCGGAGCGGGGTGTTGCCTGAAGTTGCAATCCCGAAAATTTATAGGGATTACGGCTGATCGTTTCCCGAATTTCGTTGCGGCCCTTCCTATTAGCCAAATCGTGGGGTCGTAAAATGGGTGGCTTTATTCCGAAAATCAAAAATCCTCTTGCGTTCTCCCCCAAATCACCCGTATCTTCCACCGCGTTCCGTACCGCTGAGGGAGCGTATCGCGATCGTCACGGACGCGGGTTGCGGAATGCGATGGACGCGGGCTGCCGCAGCGGGGCTTTGGCCTCGCCGACGAACGGCGGATCACGGATGTGAAATCGTGTGGTCCTGGTCGCCCGATGCTGCGGCCAAGCCGGTGGTGATGATCCGCCGGTGACGGGGGCAAGACAGCCGGTCCCCGGGGAGATCACGTATAACCGTTAACACCATCGCACAGGGAGGGCCGGGCGTGTTCGGCCAGACCTGTGGTACCTGCCGCCTGCATTTTTTTCCGCAGGCGGGCCACGGGCGCGGCCAGCGCCCGGCCTTCCCTGTGCCCTCGATGCGAGGGTGCGAGTTTGAAGGGCATGACTCGGGCGCGGGATGCGTCGCGAGGATGTGGAGGCTCGACGCGCGGTTAGTTTTCTCCACATGCTGTTTGATAGTGGGGATCAGGATAGTTGCTCCGGGCGTCATTGCGAGCGCACCGGACGGGTAGGCGGATGAGCGCAAGCGTCATCCGCCGGGGGCTGGCTCAGGTGCGGGCGGATGTGCGGCGGCTGGATCGGGGCTGTTGGAAAGGCGGCGGGTTACGCCTGCGGCCAACCCGCCCTACGGGGGTTACGACTTTGGTCGGACCGGCCAAAATGATGGCCGCTACGGGGCGGCCGGGACGTGGGCAAGCCCCTGGTCTCGCAAGGCTTTTCCGCCTCGCTCCACCATCTGCGCCATTCCGCCGCAGTGTTCGTGTCCATCCATTACAGAAGTTTAACGCCGCAGCCAGCACGCCGTAAGGCGGCAGCCCCCATCTTCACTGGCGAACGGGGCGCACAGCCCGGGACCCAAGTTTTAGACCTTGACCAAAATCGCTTGCGGAGAAAACCGTATGACTGACCGTCCGACCGACCTGTCCTCCCTTCCGTCCTATCGCCAGCCCCGGCGCGGGCTGTTCTCGGCGCGCAAGTTCGCGCTGATGGCCTCCGTCGTCGCGGGCCTCGGCGTCGCCGCCTATGGCCTGTCGCCGCAGGGGGCGCCGCTCGACCTGTTCTCGACCTCGGCCCATGCGCAGGTCGCCAACGAGGTCAGCAAGGTCGCGCGCCCGGTCGGCTTTGCCGACATCGTGGAGCGGGTGAAGCCGTCGGTGATTTCGGTCAAGGTCAACATCGCCGAGAAGGTCGCCAAGGACGACAGCGACGACGATACGCCGTTCCAGCCGGGCTCGCCGATGGAGCGCTTCTTCCGCCGCTTCGGCGGTGAGAACGGCATTCCCGGCATGCCGGGTCGCGGCGGCCGCGGTGGCGGTCGCGCCGTGACCGGGCAGGGCTCCGGCTTCTTCATCTCCGCCGACGGCTATGCCGTGACCAACAACCACGTGGTCGACGGCGCCAACAAGGTCGAGGTGACGACCGACGACGGCAAGACCTACAGCGCCAAGGTGATCGGCACCGACCCGCGCACGGATCTGGCGCTGATCAAGGTCGAGGGCAGCACGAACTTCCCGTTCGCCAAGCTCGCCGACGGCAAGCCGCGGATCGGCGACTGGGTGCTGGCGGTCGGCAACCCGTTCGGCCTCGGCGGCACGGTGACGGCCGGCATCGTCTCGGCGGTGGGCCGCGACATCGGCAACGGCCCGTATGACGATTTCATCCAGATCGACGCGCCCGTGAACAAGGGCAATTCCGGCGGTCCGGCGTTCGATGTCGACGGCAATGTCGTCGGCGTCAACACCGCGATCTACTCGCCCTCCGGCGGCAGCGTCGGCATCGCGTTCTCGATCCCCGCCTCGACGGTGAAGAGCGTGGTGGCGCAGCTCAAGGACAACGGCTCGGTCAGCCGCGGCTGGATCGGCGTGCAGATCCAGCCGGTGACGCAGGACATCGCCGACAGCCTCGGCATGAAGAAGGCCGAGGGCGCGCTGGTTGCCGAGCCCCAGGCCAACGGTCCGGCGGCGAAGGCGGGCATCCAGTCCGGCGACGTCATCACCGCGGTCAACGGCGAGCCGGTGAAGGACGCGCGTGAGCTCGCCCGCACCATCGGCGGCATCGCGCCGGGCGCCTCGGTCAAGCTCAACGTCCTGCACAAGGGCGAGGACAAGACCATCAACCTGACGCTCGGCAAGCTGCCGAACACGATCGAGGCCAAGGCCGACACCGGCGGCGACAATTCGAGCCCGACCCGCGGCGCCGACGTGCCGAAGCTCGGCATGACCGTGGCGCCCGCGTCGAGCGTCGCCGGCGCCGGCAAGGACGGCGTCGTCGTCACCGAGGTCGATCCGAAGAGCGCGGCCGCCGATCGCGGCTTCAAGGAAGGCGACGTCATCCTGGAGGTCGCGGGCAAGTCGGTGACCTCGGCCGGTGACGTGCGCGAAGCGATCAACGCCGCCAAGGCCGACAACAAGAACAGCGTGCTGATGCGTGTGAAGAGCGGCGGGCAGTCGCGCTTCGTCGCGGTGCCGCTGGCCAAGGGCTGAGCGAGGGCCAAGGCCCTCACGAGAAGGCCCTTACGAGATGGGAGACTGCCGGCATGTGCCCCCGCGCCGGCGGCTCTTCCTGGGGGCGGGCTTAAGTTCCGCTCCCGCAAACCTTCCGTTGGACAACGCCCCCCTCCGTCGGAAGGAACTCGGGCGGTGAGGTCCCCCAGCCTCACCGCCCACTTTGCTGCCGATCAACCTCGGGCCCATGCCGCCTTGCACGGAAACGGCGGCCGGTCCATGTAGATGGACATCGAACCGTGACCGCCGCCCCCGTTTCCGCAATGCGCCTCCTGATCATCGAAGACGACCGCGAGTCCGCCGACTATCTGGTCAAGGCGTTCCGCGAGGTCGGACATGTCGCAGACCTCGCCAGCGACGGCGAGGAGGGGCTCGCCATGGCCGACAGCGGGGATTACGACGTGCTGGTGGTCGACCGCATGCTGCCCAAGCGCGACGGCCTGTCGCTGATCGGCGCGCTGCGCGACAAGGGCAACCGGACGCCGGTGCTCATTCTCTCGGCGCTCGGCCAGGTCGATGACCGCATCAAGGGCCTGCGCGCCGGCGGCGACGACTATCTGCCGAAGCCCTATGCCTTCGCCGAGCTGCTCGCCCGCGTCGAGGTGCTGTCGCGCCGCCATGGCGGCCCGGCCGAGGAGACGACCTACAAGGTCGGCGATCTCGAGCTCGACCGGCTGTCGCACCGGGTCGCGCGCGGCAAGGACGAGCTGACCCTGCAGCCGCGCGAGTTCCGCCTGCTCGAATATCTCATGAAGCATGCCGGGCAGGTGGTGACGCGCACCATGCTGCTGGAGAACGTCTGGGATTATCATTTCGATCCGCAGACCAACGTGATCGACGTCCACATCTCGCGGCTGCGCTCCAAGATCGACAAGGGGTTTGACCGTCCGCTGCTCCATACCATCCGCGGCGCGGGGTACATGATCCGTGACGGCCTTCGGTAAGCTGATCCGCACCACGGCGTTCCGGCTGACGCTGGTCTATCTGCTGTTGTTTGCGCTGTTCGCAGCCTCGCTGCTCGGCTATTTCGCCTGGAACACCCGCCGGCTCATCACCGAGCAGATCTCGACCACGGTCACCTCCGAGATCAGCGAGATGACCGACATCTTCGCCCGCTGGGGCCTGCGCGGAATCGTCGGCGCGATCGAGAGCCGCGCGCTGCGGCCGGGCGCCAATCTCTATCTCATCACCACGCCGACCGGACAGGCGATCGCCGGCAATGTCGGCTCGCTGGCGCCGGGCGTGATGGGCTCGTCCGGCTGGTCGGAGACGTTCTACCGGCGGCTCGACGACAGCACCGAGCACAGCCATCGCGCGCTGGTCTATGTCACGCAGCTCTCCAGCGGTTTTCGGCTTTTGATCGGCCGCGATCTCGAGGAGCGCCGCCGCCTGTTCGGCATCGTCGCCAAGGCGGCGCAATGGTCGGTGCTGGTGGTGGTGGTGCTCGGCATCGGCGGCGGCATCTTTGTCGCGCGGCGCGTGCTGCACCGGATCGATGCCATGACCGGCACCACGCGGCGGATCATGGATGGCGATCTCTCCGGCCGTCTGCCGGTCGGGCGCAGCGGCGACGAGCTCGATCGCCTGGCGGAAAATCTCAACGCGATGCTGGAGCGCATCGAGGCGCTGATGACCGGCCTCAAGGAGGTCTCCGACAACATCGCGCACGATCTCAAGACGCCGCTGACGCGGTTGCGCAACCGCGCCGAGGAGGCGCTGGCGAAGTCGCGCTCCGAGGACGAATATCGCGCCGCGCTGGAGCGCACGATCGAGGAATCCGACGGCCTGATCCGCACCTTCAACGCGCTCTTGATGATCGCGCGGGCGGAGTCCGGGCAGGCGCGCGGCGACATGGTCGAGTTCGATGCGGCCGAGGTCGCCGGCGGCATCCACGAATTGTACGAGCCGCTGGCCGAGGACAATGAGATGACCTTGCGGGTCAAGGCCGCGGCGGCGCCGGTGCATGGCAATCGCGAGCTGATCAGCCAGGCGCTCGCTAATCTCGTCGAGAACGCGATCAAATACGGTAAGCCGGCGGCGCTGCCGCTCGATGCCGCCGCCGCCGCTGATAGCCGCGAAATCCTGATCGAGGCGCGGCGCGAGGGCGGACAGGTGCTGCTCAGCGTGACCGATCATGGCGAGGGCATTCCCGAGGCCGAGCGCAAGCGCGCCGTCGAGCGTTTCGTGCGGCTGGAGGCGAGCCGCACTTTGCCCGGTTCCGGCCTCGGTCTCAGCTTGGCGTCCGCCGTCGCGACCCTGCATGGCGGCGAGCTCCGGCTCGCCGATGCCAGGCCGGGGCTGATCGCGACGCTGGTGCTGCCGGCTGGTGCCGGCGTGCCCGCGAAGCTTGCGGCGCCGGCGCAGGATGTGCCACAGAAGGCCGCATGATCTCATCCGCGCCGGGAAACGCGGACGGGCAGACGCTGGCCGAACGTTTCGTTGCCGGCCCACATGTCCGTGCGCCCGACAAAGCCGAACAGCGCCTCCACGAGTGGCTCGCCGAGCTCGAGCCGTCCTTGGCCGCCTCGCTCCACCAGCTGCTCGCCGACGGCTGGCCGCGAACCATCCTGCTCGGGATTGCCGAGTGCTCGCCCTATCTGTTCGATCTCGTCCGCGCCGACGGCCATCGCCTGGACCGTCTTTTGCGCAGCGAGCCGCAGGCGCATCTCGCCGAGCTGATCGCCCGCACCGGGCGCGAGGTGTTTGCCGCTTCCAGCGAAGCCGAGGTGATGAGCCTGCTGCGCCGGTTGAAATCCGAGGCGGCGCTCTTGATCGCGCTGTGCGACATCGGCGGCGTGTGGCCGGTGATGCAGGTGACGGCGGGGCTGACCGACGTCGCGGTGTCCTCGGTGCAGATGGCGCTGCGGTATCTGCTGCGCCTGGAGACGGTGCGCGGCCGGCTCGCGCCCGTTGATGCCGACGATCCGGAGCAGGGCAGCGGCCTGTTCGTGCTCGCGATGGGCAAGATGGGAGCGGGCGAGCTCAACTATTCGAGCGACATCGACCTGATCGTGTTCTTCGATCCCGAGATCAACTCGCTGGCCCGCGACATCGAGCCGCAGCCGTTCTTCGTCCGCGTGACGCAAGCGATGGCGCGGCTGCTGCAGAGCCGCACCGCGGACGGCTATGTGTTCCGCGTCGATCTCCGGCTGCGGCCGGATCCGGCCTCGACGCAGGTGGCGATGTCGACCGAGGCAGCGCTGCATTACTACGAGCGCGAGGGCCGCACCTGGGAACGCGCCGCGATGATCAAGGCGCGGGTCTGTGCCGGCGACATCGTCGCGGGCGAGGCGATGCTGGCGGAGCTGTCGCCGTTCGTATGGCGCAAGCATCTCGACTTCCAGGCGCTGACCGACGTCCACGACATGAAGCGGCAGATGCAGGTCTATCGCGGCCACAGCGAGATCGCGGTCGAAGGCCACAACGTCAAGGTCGGTCGCGGCGGCATCCGCGAGATCGAGTTCTTTGCCCAGACTCAGCAGCTGATCGCCGGCGGCCGTCATCCCGAGCTGCGCGTCCGTCCGACTTTGCAGGCGCTCGACGTGCTCACCGCCAGCAAGTGGATCACGGAGCAGGCGCGCGACGAGCTCACCACGGCTTATGAGTTCCTGCGCAGGGTCGAGCACCGGCTGCAGATGATGGCGGACGAGCAGATCCACAGCCTGCCCGACGATGTCGAGGGCGTGAGCCGCTTCGCATGCTTCTTCGGCTACGACAGCCGCGAGCGGTTCGCGACCGATCTGCTGTTCCATCTCGACGTCGTGCAGGGACATTACGCCAGGCTGTTCGAGGGCGACCCCACCGGCACCGTCAGCCTGCCGGCGGTGAACTACGGCGCCGGTCCCGACGAGCCGCGCCTGATGGAGCATCTTGCCGGATTGGGCTTCCGCGATCCGGTGATGGTCGCCAAGACCCTGCAGCAATGGCTGGCGGGCGAGTACCGTGTGTTCCGCACGGATGCGACGCGCACCGCGTTCACCGATTTCCTGCCCGCGCTGATCGATGGCCTCGCGCATGCCGACGAGCCGGATCGCGCCGTCGTGGCCTTCGACCGCTTCCTGCAGGCGCTGCAACTCGGCGGCCGCCTGATCACCCTGCTCGGGCAGAACCGCGATCTCGTGGCGCTCGTCGCGCTCGTGCTCGGGGCGGCGCCCCGGCTCGGCGACATGCTGGCGCGGCAGCCGCGGCTGATGGACGGCCTGATCGATCCGCGCTTCTTCGGCGCGATCCCCGACCGGCGCGAATTGTCAGAGCGGCTGGCGTCGACGCTAAAGGATGCCGGGACCTATGAGGAGTTTCTCGATCGTCTCAGGCTGTTCGGCCAGGAGAGCCTGTTCCTGATCGGCACGCGCATCCTCTCCGGCACGGTGTCGGCGCAGCAGGCCGGCACCGCCTTCGCCGACGTCGCCGAGGGCATCGTGCACACCGTGCATGATCTCGTGACGGAGCGCTTCGCCGCCCAGCACGGCCGCATCAAGGGCCAGGAGACCGCGATCGTCGCGATGGGGCGGCTCGGCGCGCGCGAAATGACGGCTTCGTCCGATCTCGACCTGATCCTGCTCTACGACTTCGACGGCGATGCGCCGGATTCCGACGGCGAGCGCTCGCTGCAGGGCGCGCACTACTTCGCGCGCTTCACCCAGCGGCTGATCTCGGCCTTCACCTCGCGCACCAATTACGGCGTGCTCTACGATATCGACATGCGGCTGCGGCCGTCGGGCCGCGCCGGCCCGCTGGCCTCGCACATCGACTCCTTTGCGCATTACCAGGAGCAGGAGGCGTGGACCTGGGAGCACATGGCGCTGACGCGGGCACGGGTGATCTCGGCGTCGCCGGCGTTTCGGGCCCGGATCGAGGAGATCATCCAGGCCGCGCTGCAGCGTCCGCGCGACAGGACCGCGATCGCGCGCGACGTCGCCGACATGCGCCGCGCGATCGCGGCCGAGAAGGGCGAGGCCGATCTGTGGGACCTCAAGCACGCCGCCGGCGGCATGGTCGACATCGACTTCGTCGCGCAATATCTGCAGCTCGTCCACGCCGCGACGACGCCGGAGATTCTCGATGTCAGCACGCTTGCAGTGCTCGACAATGCCGAGCGGCTCGGCGTGCTGCCGCGCGCTGAAGCCGTGATCCTGCGTCAGGCTGCGCGGCTCTATCACGATCTGACGCAGATCGTGCGGCTGTGCGTCAGCGACAAGTTCAAGCCGGATCAGGCCGGCGAGGACCTGCTGCGGGTGATGGCCCGGGCGGGCGACGCGCCGGATTTCTCGGCGCTCGAGGCGCGGCTGCGCGAAACGCAGACCGAGGTGCGGCGCGTGTTCACCGCACTCGTGGAGGGATGACCCGACCAGCCGCGCGGTAGGACGGCCGGCCGCCTATGCCTTTTCCTTGGCGACCGCGGCATCTTTCAGCCGGCCGATCGCTTCCTTCACCGCCGGGTCGAGGCCGGCGCCGCCGGCGTCGTGGTGCGCATAGATCGTCTTGAGCATGCGCGGATCCCAGAACTTCTTGATGTGCTCGGCGACGCCGGCGACCTCCTTCTCCTGTCCCTGGCTCTGGAAGAACTTGCCGATCTGGTTGGCCATGTAGACGAGGCGCTCGGAGGGGTTATGCGACATGGGTGTTGTCCGTCTGTGTTGATCGCGCGCCGGTCTCGGCGCTCGCGACGATCCGTTCGGGATGGGTGAAGATTTCGAAGCCGTCGTTGCGGGCCACCGCAATCAGCGTGATGCCGGCGGCCTCGGCCATGCGAATGGCGAGCGCGGTCGGGGCGGAGACCGCGACCATGATGGGTGCGCCCATGGCAGCAGCCTTCTGCACCAGTTCGACCGAGACGCGGCTCGTCAGGATCACGATGCCCTCGCTCGCCGCACAGCGCGTTTGCGCGAGGTGGCCAGCGAGCTTGTCGAGCGCGTTGTGGCGGCCGACATCCTCGCGCAAGCCGACGATGCCGCGCGCGGGAGTCCAGAACGCCGCGGCATGCACCGCGCGGGTCTCGTGATTGAGCTTCTGCAGCGGCTCGATGGCCTCAAGCGCCGCCATGACGTCGCGCGGAGCGAAACGCCGGCCGTCCGGGACATGCGCCGCCGGCCGCACCGCTTCGCTGATCGAATCGATGCCGCACAGGCCGCAGCCGGTGGGGCCGGCGATGTTGCGGCGGCGCTCGGCCAAGCGTTCGGCCTGCGCGTCGGGCAGCCACATCCTGAGCTCGATGCCGTCATCCAGCTCGACGACGTCGAGCGAGATGATGTCGTCGCGGCTCGTGACGAGACCTTCGTTCAGGCTGAAGCCGATGGCGAAGTCGCGGAGGTCTTGCGGCGTCGCCATCATGACGGCCTGGGTGCCGCCATTGTAGGTCAGTGCGACCGCGGTCTCCTCCGGCACGCGGCGGTGGCCCTCGGTGAGGGCTCCGTCGCGCCAGACCAGACGATCCGCGATGCGCACTGCATCGGTCATGCTACTCCGCTGCCTCCACGACCGGGGCGATGCGGCGCGAGTTGCGGGCCTGCTCGTCATAGGCTTTCTGCCAGTCCGACGGTCCGTTGGACTGCGACACCTGCACTGCCGTGACCTTGTACTCCGGACAGTTGGTGGCCCAGTCCGAATAGTCCGTGGTGATGACGTTGGCCTGGGTCAGCGGATGGTGGAAGGTGGTGTAGACCACGCCGGGGGCGACGCGCTCGGAGATCAGCGCGTGCAGCGTGGTCTCGCCGGCGCGGCTGGTCAGCCGCACCCAGTCGCCGTCGCGGATGCCGCGCTGCTCGGCATCGTGCGGATGGATCTCCAGCACGTCCTCGCCATGCCACACCACGTTCTCGGTGCGCCGCGTCTGGGCGCCGACATTGTACTGCGACAGGATGCGCCCCGTGGTGAGCAGGAGCGGGAAGCGCGGGCCGGTGCGCTCGTCGGTCGCGACATACTCCGTGACCACGAACTTGCCCTTGCCGCGGACGAAGCCGTCGACATGCATGATCGGCGAACCCTCGGGATTCTTCTCGTTGCAGGGCCACTGCACCGATCCCATCTCCTCGAGCTTCTGGTAGGAGACGCCGGCGAAGGTCGGCGTCAGCGCCGCGATCTCGTCCATGATCTCGGATGGGTGATTGTACTTCATCTCGAAGCCCATCGCCTTGGCGAGACCGATCGTCACCTCCCAGTCGGCCATGCCGTTGAGCGGGGTCATCACCTTGCGCACCCGCTGGATGCGGCGCTCGGCGTTGGTGAAGGTGCCGTCCTTCTCGAGGAAGGTCGAGCCCGGCAGGAACACGTGGGCGTAGTTGGCGGTCTCGTTCAGGAACAGGTCCTGCACGATGACGCATTCCATCGACGATAGCGCCTGCACCACATGCGTGGTGTTGGGATCCGACTGCAGGATGTCCTCGCCCTGCACGTAGAGGCCCATGAAGGTGCCTTCGATCGCGGAGTCGAACATGTTCGGGATGCGCAGGCCCGGCTCAGGGTTGAGCTTGACGTTCCACATCGCCTCGAACTGGTCGCGCACCGCGTCGCCCGAGATGTGGCGGTAGCCCGGCAGCTCGTGCGGGAACGAGCCCATGTCGCACGAGCCCTGCACGTTGTTCTGGCCGCGCAGCGGGTTCACGCCGACGCCGCGGCGGCCGATATTGCCGGTCGCCATCGCGAGGTTGGCGATCGCGATCACCGTGGTCGAGCCCTGGCTGTGCTCGGTCACGCCGAGGCCGTAGTAGATCGCGCCGTTGCCGCCCTTGGCGTAGAGCCGGGCCGCGCCGCGGATCGCTTCCGGGTCCACGCCGGAAATGCTGGCGATCGCCTCGGGGCTGTTCTTCTCCAGCGCGACGAACTCGGCCCAGTCCTGGAACTCGCTCCAGTCGCAGCGCTCGCGCACGAAGGTCTCGTTGACGAGGCCTTCGGTGACGATCACATGGGCCAGCGCAGTCAGGATCGCGACATTGGTGCCGGGCAGCAGCGGCAGATGATAGTCGGCCTTGACGTGCGCCGACTTCACGAGGTCGATCTTGCGCGGATCGACGACGATCAGCTTGGCGCCCTGGCGCAGCCGCTTCTTCATGCGCGAGCCGAACACCGGATGCGCATCGGTCGGGTTGGCGCCGATCACCATGATGACGTCGCTGTCCTCGACCGAGTCGAAGTCCTGCGTGCCGGCGGAGGTGCCGAAGGTGGTGGCAAGGCCGTAGCCGGTCGGCGAGTGGCAGACGCGGGCGCAGGTGTCGACATTGTTGTTGCCGAAGCCGGCGCGGATCAGCTTCTGCACCAGATAGGTTTCTTCGTTGGTGCAGCGGGACGAGGTGATGCCGCCGATCGAGTCGCGGCCGTATTTGGCCTGGATGCCGCGCAGCTTGTCGGCGGCGAACTTGAAGGCCTCGTCATAGGAGACCTCGCGCCAGGGCTGGTCGATGGTCTCGCGGATCATCGGCTTGAGGATGCGTTCCTTGTGGGTCGCATAGCCATAGGCGAAGCGGCCCTTGACGCAGGAATGGCCGCGATTGGCCTTGCCATCCTTGTACGGCACCATGCGCACGACTTCCTCGCCGCGCATCTCCGCCTTGAAGGCGCAGCCGACGCCGCAATAGGCGCAGGTGGTGACCGCCGAATGCTCCGGCTGGCCGATCTCGATCACGCTCTTCTCGGTCAGGGTCGCAGTCGGGCAGGCCTGTACGCAAGCGCCGCACGACACGCATTCCGAACCGAGGAAGCTCTCGCTCATGCCCGGCGACACCCGGCTGTCGAAGCCGCGGCCGGAGATGGTCAGCGCGAACGTGCCTTGCACTTCCTCGCAGGCGCGGACGCAGCGCGAGCAGACGATGCACTTGGAGGGATCGTAGGTGAAATAGGGGTTCGACTCGTCCTTGGGCAGCCAGGCCGGATTGGCTTCGCCGCAGGCGTCGGCGAACACGTGGTTGTCGCCCTGATAGCCGTAGCGCACGTCGCGCAGGCCGACGGCGCCGGCCATGTCCTGCAGCTCGCAATCGCCATTGGCAGCGCAGGTCAGACAGTCGAGCGGATGGTCGGAGATGTAGAGCTCCATCACGCCCTTGCGCAGCTTCTTCAGCCGCTCGGTCTGGGTGTGAACGACGAGGCCCGCGGCCACCGGCGTGGTGCAGGAGGCCGGGGTGCCGGCGCGGCCTTCGACCTCGACGAGGCAGAGGCGACACGAGCCGAACGCGTCGACCATGTCGGTCGCGCACAGCTTCGGGATCTGCGTTCCGGCCTCCATGGCCGCGCGCATGATCGAGGTGCCCTCGGGAACGGTGATGCTCTGGCCGTCGATGGTGAGCGTGACCATCTTTTCGGACTTGGAGAGCGGTGTGCCGTAATCGGTTTCGTGGATGAGCGACATGGTCGGTGTCCTTGTTCCCGATATCTTATTCCGCAGCCTGCAAGCGCGGCTGCTGGGGGCCGAAATCTTCGCGGAAGTGCTTCAGCGCCGAGAGCACAGGGTAGGGCGTGAAGCCGCCGAGTGCACAGAGCGATCCGAGCTTCATAGTGCCGCAGAGGTCTTCGACCAGGGCGATGTTCTCGGCGACGCGCTCGCCGCGGCGGATCTTGTCGATGGTCTCGGCGCCGCGCGTCGAGCCGATACGGCACGGCGTGCACTTGCCGCAGGATTCGATGGCGCAGAACTCCATCGCGAAGCGGGCCTGCTTCGACATGTCGACGCTGTCGTCGAACACGACGATGCCGCCATGGCCGATCAGGCCGTCCTTGGCGGCGAACGCCTCGTAGTCGAACGGCGTGTCGAACAGGGCGCGGGGGAAGTAGGCGCCGAGCGGGCCTCCGACCTGCACCGCACGGACCGGGCGGCCGGTGAAGGTGCCGCCGCCGATGTCGTCGACCAGCTCGCCCAGCGTGATGCCGAACGCGGTCTCGAACAGGCCGCCGAACTTGACGTTGCCGGCGATCTGGATCGGCATCGTGCCGCGCGAGCGGCCCATGCCGAAATCGGCATAGGCCTTGGCGCCCTCGTCGAGGATGAAGGGGATGGCGGCGAACGACAACAGGTTGTTGACGACGGTCGGCTTGCCGAACAGGCCATGATGGGCGGGCAGCGGCGGCTTGGCGCGGACGATGCCGCGCTTGCCCTCGAGGCTCTCCATCAGCGCGGTCTCTTCGCCGCAGACATAGGCGCCGGCGCCGGTGCGCACCTCCAGCTCGAAATTGTAGTTCGAGCCCGCGACGTTGCTGCCGAGCAGGCCGGCCTTCCTGGCGATGTCGATCGCCTTGGTCATGGTCGCGATCGCGTGCGGATATTCCGAGCGCGTGTAGATGTAGCCCTTGGTGGCGCCCACCGCGATGCCGCAGATGGTCATGCCTTCGATCAGGACGAAGGGATCGCCTTCCATCAGCATGCGGTCGGCGAAGGTGCCGCTGTCGCCCTCGTCGGCGTTGCAGATGACGTATTTGCGGTCGGCCGCGGTCTGCGCCACCGTCTTCCATTTGATGCCGGTCGGGAAGCCTGCGCCGCCGCGGCCGCGCAGGCCCGAGGTCGTGACCTCGGAGATCACAGCATCGGGCGTCAGCGTCAGAGCGCGGGTCAGGCCCTTGTAGCCGCCATGGGCGCGGTAGTCGTCGAGCGACAGCGGATCGATGATGCCGCAGCGGGCGAAGGTGAGGCGGGTCTGCCGCTTCAGCCACGGGATCTCCTCGGTCAGGCCGAGCGAGAGCTTGTGCGGCTTGTCGGCGACGATCGCATCGAGCAGGGACGGCACGTCGTCTGCCGTCACCGGTCCGAAGCCGAACCGGCCCTGCGCCGTCTCCAGTTCGACCAGCGGCTCGAGCCAGTACAACCCACGCGAGCCGTTGCGTACGACTTCAATATCGACCTTCCGCTCCAGCGCCGCCTTGTGCAGCGCGTGGGCAACCTCATCGGCGCCGACGGCGAGGGCGCCGGCATCACACGGGACAAAAAGACGCACGCTCATCGCTGGGCCTCCGAGACGAGAGCATCGATCCGGGCTTCGTCGAGCCGGCCGACCAGGCGGCCATCGAGCATGGCCGACGGCGCGGTTGCGCACAGGCCGAGACAGTAGATCGGCTCGAGCGTGACGCGCTCATCGGCCGTGGTGTTGCCGATGGAGATGCCGAGCTTCGCTTCGGCGCGCGCCGCGAGCGCATCGCCGCCGGCGGCCTGGCAGGCCTCGGCGCGGCACAGCTTCAGCACGTGACGACCGGCCTTCTTGGCCCGGAAATCATGGTAGAACGTGAACACGCCGTAAACCTCGGCGCGCGAGAGGTTCAGAGCGGATGCGATCATCGGAATGGCATCCTCCGGCACATGGCCGAACGTCTCCTGCAACGCATGGAGGATGGGCAAGGTTGCTCCCTCCATCCCGCTATGTTGGGCGATGATTTCGGCGCCGCGCGCCGCGTCCCACGTCTCGTACACCGGCGTCATCCTGATCCCGATTCTGCGTTGCAAGCGTTTCGCACATCCAAATTGGAATTGCTCAAGATATCAATAAAGCAGTCCCGTGCTGCGATAGCGAAACGCAATCGAGAGATAGCTAGAAGTTGACGAAAAACAGGCCTTCGCGCGACCGGCTTGCGGCCGCGTTTTACCGTGTCCGGGCCCGCCGCGCCGTGATAGGTTTCTCCGTGGCCCGCACCGCCGAAAACGTGCGGAACTGGGCCCTTCAACCGCTGGAAGGCCGACCTCTTGATTGACAAGCTCGAACTGCTGCTGGCGCTGGCCAAGGAGCGTCATTTCGGCCGAGCGGCCGAGGCCTGCGGCGTGACCCAGCCGACGATGTCGACCAGCATCAAGCAGCTCGAGGAGATCCTCGGCGTTATGCTGGTGCAGCGCGGTTCCAGGTTCCAGGGCTTTACGCCGGAGGGTGAGCGCACGCTCGACTGGGCGCGCCGCATCGTCGGCGACTTCCGCGCGATGCGCCAGGAGATCAACGGGCTCAAGGACAAGCTATCGGGCGAGATCCGGATCGCGGCGGTGCCGACGGTGCTCGGCATGGTGGCGTCGCTGACGACGCCGTTCCGCGCCAAGCATCCGGAGGTCCGGTTCCGCATCATGTCGTGCACGTCGGCCGACGTGCTGGGGCTGCTGGAGAACCTGGAGGTCGATGCCGGGCTGACCTACATCGAGAACGAGCCGATCGGCCGTGTCCGCACCATCCCGCTCTACAACGAGAGCTACCGGCTGCTGACCGCGCCCGACGCGATGTTCGGCGATCGCGATCAGGTGACCTGGCAGGAGGTCGGGCAGGTGCCGCTGTGCCTCCTGACCCCGGACATGCAGAACCGCCGCATCATCGACCGCGCTCTGAAGGCCGCCGGCAACGAGGTGACGCCAACGCTGACGTCGAACTCGCTGCTGGTGCTGTACACCCATGTCAAGACCGGCCGCTGGGCCAGCGTGATGCCGGCCAAGCTCGCCGAAACGCTCGGCCTCGCCGACAAGGTGCGCTCGATCCCGATCGTCGATCCCGTCATCAACTACCAGATCGGCCTGGTCATCCCGCAGCGTGACCCGATGACCCCGCTGATCGCGGCGCTGGTCCAGATCGCCCGCGAGGTCGCGCCCAGCCTGCAGGCGTGAGGCGCGCGTCCGCGGAGTTGCCGCTGGCCCAGCGCCTCAGCACCGGCGGTGAACAATGGCCCGGGCTTGCTCCGCTGCGCTCGCCATGATGGCGTACACTGTCTCCTCTCGTCATTGCGAGCGCAGCGTCGCCATCCAGGTTGCTGCCGTGGCGACGGTCGGCGTCGTCACCGACCTTGCTGGCGTCGTCGGCAGACTTCGGGCTCTCATGCGGTCGCGGAACCCTGACCTTGCGCGTGGCGCGTGGTCTTCAGCTCATAATGCCCGGCATGGCCGTCATGGCGGCTGAGCAGCTTCCGCGCCGCGGGCGGCACCACCGCCGTGTCATGCGCCGGACCCGCGAAGCGAACCACCGCCGTCTGATCGGCGAAGGTCATGATCGTCACGAATTCGACCTCGTCTTCGAGCGGCCTGCGCAGCAGCTCGATGCTCAGAAATCCCTCGATTTCCCGATCGATGATCCCTGGAAAGATCGTTGACCGCAGCAGGTCCTCATAGGCATCGGCATCCGCCGCCCTGGTCCAGCCGTGCCAGATCCGCTTCAGCATCGCGATGCTCCCTTGGGTACGATGATGGTCACCGAACCCTTGCACGGGCGTCGAGCGTCGGACTTGGTGAAAGTTGCGGTCCGCGCGGCGAACTCGCGGAGCGGCTAGCTCCGCTCAGTACGCCGCAAATTGCTCCCGCATGATCTTCTCCTCCTGCCGGATCCGCAAGGCCAGTGGCACGGCATAGATGATCAGGCCGGCCACGAGCGTGAGATAGGCGTGCAGGGTCAGCGCGTAGCCGATCAGCTCGGGCAGGATGTTGAGGAAGTAGTTCGGGTGGCGCACGATCCGGAACAGCGGATGGGTCACCAGCGCGTGGTCGCCCGCGAGCATCAGCTTGACGGTCCAGAGGCGGCCGAGCAATTGCGACACCACAAGCAGCATCACCGCGCCGAACAGATAGATCACGAACCCGATGATGCTGACGGCGTCGAGCGGCGCATCCCGGACGAGGCCCTCGGCCGTCGCGGCGAGATAGAAAGCGACATGTGCGATGGCCAACCAGCGCGACACGGATGCGCCGTATTCGGTTGCGCCGTCGGCGCGCAGCCGTTTTTCGTTGCGGATCGAGACGCCCAGCATGGCAAAGCGATAGGCGAAGGCGGCAACGATGAAGGCAATGATCACGCGCGGTACTCCAGATCTTGGAGCAACTGCCTTAGTTGCTGACGTGCAGGTGCGTCAATACCACGTTCCGCCGATGTTGCTGACTAGGCACGAAGCGACGTCATGATGCCGTCATCCGCCTGCGTCGGCGTTGCATGTCCGAAGGGCAAGCCGATCGCATGCCTCGGGCATCATCCGTCACGCGAGAGCGCTGTCATGCCTGTGGGGCCTGATCCTGAAGTGCAATCTCTTTGAGATGTGAGTCCGATTTGATGATGTTGCCGTAGGGTGGGCAAAGTGCCCACGCTACGGCAGTACGGCCGCCGCGCTCACGCCGCGACCGAGATGCTCGCCGTGGCCTTGTACGCGTCGCGGGGCAGGGTCACGCGCACGACGGTGCCGTGCTCCAGCCGCGAGCGCAGCCGCATCGAGCCGCCGTGCAACTGGGCCAGCGAGCGGGCGATGGCGAGGCCGAGCCCGGAGCCGTGATAAGTCTTGGTCATCTGGCTCTCGACCTGCTCGAACGGGCGGCCGAGGCGCGCCAGCGAATGCGCAGGGATGCCGATGCCGGTGTCGGCGATGATGAGCACGACCTTGTCCTCGAACACGCGGCTCCGCATCGTGACACGGCCGCCCTCCGGGGTGAACTTCACCGCGTTCGACAGCAGGTTGACCATGATCTGCTTGGTGGCGCGACGGTCGGCGACGACCGGGATGCTGCCTCCGATGTCGGCGTCGAGCACGAGGCTCTTGTCCAAGGCGCGACCGGAGACGACGCGCAGCGATTCCGCCAGCGTCTTGGCGAGGTCGAGCGGCTCCATGTCGAGCTTCATGCGGCCGGCCTCGATCTTCGACATGTCGAGGATGTCGTTGATCACCTCGAGCAGATATTGACCCGAGGTCAGGATGTCGTGGCAGTACTCCTGGTACTTTTCCGAGCCGAGCGAGCCGAACATGCCGCTGCCCATGATCTCGGAGAAGCCGATGATGGCGTTGAGCGGAGTGCGCAGCTCGTGGCTCATATTGGCGAGGAATTTCGACTTGGTCTGGTTGGCTTCCTCGGCGCGGGTCTTTTCCTGCGAGTACTTCTCGGCGAGGTCGGCGAGCTCGATCGCCTGGCGTTCCAGCGCGCTCTGCGAGCGCTGCAAGTCGATGACCGTGGCGCGCAGGCGCAGGTCGTTGTCGACGAGCTTCTGCTCGTGCTCCTTGATGCGGGTGATGTCGGTGCCGACCGAGACGTAGCCGCCGTCCTTGGTGCGGCGCTCGGAGATGTGCAGCCAGCTGCCGTCGTCGAGCTGCGCCTCGAAGGTACGGCCGCCCGGCGCCTGCTGGCTGTGGTCGTGCAGCCGGGTGCGGATCTCCGGCATCTTGCCGACCTCGATGACGGTCTCATAGGAGGTGCCGGGGATCACGGCGGAGTCCGGCAGCTTGTGCAGCTTCTGGAAGTGCGAGTTGCACAGCACCAGCCGGTTGTTGGCGTCCCACAGCACGAAGGCTTCCGAGATCGTCTCGATCGCGTCGCGCAGGCGCAGGTCGGCCTCGACGGTCTTCTCGACCAGACTCTTCTGCTCGGTGACGTCGACGGCGATGCCGATCAGGTGCAGGCCGGAATCGGAGGTGCCCTGGCTGAGCTCGCAGCGCACCCGCAGCCAGATCCAGTGGCCCTCGGTGTGGCGCATCCGGAAGCTCTGGTCGATCTGGTGGATGTCGCCGGCGACGAGCTGGTCGGCGATCTCGAACAGGTCGATGTCATCGGAGTTCACCAGCGCGTTGACCTCGCCGAAGGTGAGGAGGTCGGTGCGGTTTTCCAGGCCGAGCATCGCGAACATCGAGTTCGACCAGAAGATGCGCCCGCGCGACAGGTCCCAGTCCCACAGCCCGCAGCGGCCGCGATTGAGCGCGGTGTCGATGCGGCCGCGCACGGCGTCGTTGATCAGGTCGCCCTCGCGGGCGCGGGTCGACTGCCAGTGGAAGGCGAAGCCCAGGATCAGCACGACGAAGCCCGTCGTCGCCGACAGGGTCACCGAGAGCGCGGCGTCCGAGCCCCAGATCGGCTCGAGCTTCTCCTGGATCACGACGACGCGGCCGGGCAGCGCCTTGATCAACTGCGACACTGCGAAGGCTGGACGGCCGTTCGGCAAGGTGATCTCGGTGACCGCGCCCTGCAGGCCGGGCGTGGCCAAGAGCTGCGCGGTCGAGATCAGATCGAGGATGCGGTCGTTCTCGCCGAGCGCGGCGTCGACCGGAACCCGGGCCAGGATGCGGTGGTCGGCGCCGGTGACGATCACGTGGCGTCCGGCCGCCGCTCCCCAGGCGGGGATCAGGTCGGGCAGCAGGCTCTGCAGATGCTCGATGTGGGCGATGCGGTCCGGGCGCGTCGCCAGATGACCGATACGGTCGGCGAGCAGGTCGGAGATCGCGGCCAGGTCGCGCTTGGTCGCGCCGCGCTTCTGACGGCTCTGGTCGAGCACCTGGACGAAGGCGCCGAGACAGATCGTGACGAGAAAGGCGATGATCAAAGTAGGGACAGCACGACGCAATACCGGCTCAGCAGTCAGCAGCCTTTGATAGGCCGGTTTCGCGATCGATTGCGCCAACCCCTTGATGGAATCAGAAGATTGGACGCACGCGTTCGCGGCATGCGCACGCGCCATGCTGTAGACCCCCGAAACTTCTTGGATACCCGAATTTCGAAAGAGCCCCAGCCGCTTCCGAATCAAGTTGATTTGAATCCAGATTTCTCGGGCTGTCGAGAGTCAACGATTTGGCAAAAGCTAATAAATCTTATCCAATGCGGAATTGCCATGGCGAAAAGCCGGCAGAGTGAGTCCGAAGCGGGAACGCAGCATGACGTTCAGGCTTCAGCCGTGCGGCGGCTCGGCGTGACTGATGACGCGCTTGACGCTCGGGAAGGCGCGACGCACCCCGCGCTCGATGTGGTCGACATTGTCGTGCACCTTCAGCACGCTCATCGACGGCGCCGCGCGGCAGTGGAAGTTGACGATCTCGCCGGCCTCGGTGTTGCGGACGCGGACATTGTGCACGTCGTACATGTCGGTCTCGGCGGCGAGACGCTGCAGGGCTGCGGCGATCTCGGCGATCCGCTGCACCGGCGCGTCGACGCCGAATGGCAGCTCGGGTTCGAGCGGCTCGATATGGGTGTCGACCTCGACGTCGGCGCCGAATTCGTCGCGGATGCTGCGTTCCAGCTCGTGCGCGATCGCATGCGCCGCGAACAGGCTCATGTCGCCGTCGACCTCGAGGTCGATCGCGACGATCAGGCGGCCGCCGACGTCGTGGACGGTGACGTGATGGATCGCGAGGCCGGAATTGCGCGCGATCACCATGATGCGCTCGCGCACGCTCTCGTTGCTGAGCGCGACCGGCACCGTCGTGAAGGTGACGTCGGCGCCAGACAGGCTGGCATCGACCGCGGCCTGCGCATCGCGCTTGATCTCGTGCACGCGGTCGATCGGGTAGGTGCGCGGCACCTGCACCGTGGCGTCGACAAAATGCGTTGCGCCGACGAGCCGGACCCGCAGCCGCTCGACATCGACGACGCCGTTGATCGAACGGATCGCGGCGCGCGCCTTTTCGGCCGCGCCCTCTGGTGCACGGTCGAGCAGTGTTTCTACGGTGGAGCGCGCCAGCCGCAGGCCGAGCACCGAGATCATCAGGGCGACCGCGACCGCGGCGGCGGAATCCCCCCACCAGAATCCGAACGCGGTGAGGACCAGGCCGGCGATGACGGCAATCGAGCCGAGCACGTCGGAGGCGAAATGCAGCGCGTCGGCGGCGAGCGCCTGGCTGTGGGTCTCGTGCGCGGCGCGGTGCAGCGCGCGGGCGCGCCAGAAGTTGACGGCGATGTCGACCAGCAGCACCACGAACGGAATCGCCGACAGCGACGGCGGCGGCGCCGCCTCGCGCAGCCGGCTGACGGATTCCACCAGCACGCCGCCGGCCAGCACGTAGAGCAGGGCGATGACGCCGAGCGCCGACAGGCTCTCCAGCTTGCCATGGCCGTAATGATGCTCGTCGTCGGCCGGCCGGTCCGATACCCGAACCACCATCCAGGTGATCACGGTGGCGACGACGTCGACGGCGCTGTGCAGGGCCTCGGAGACGAGCGCGAGGCTGCCGATCAGGACGCCGACGATGAACTTCGCCGCGGCCATGCTGGCGCTCGCCGCGATCGAGATCGCGGCGACACGGGTTTTCCCGGAATCGACATGGGAGGCGGCGTCTCTCATGGCGGCGGATGTAGCAGCCGAGGCCGCACCATGAAAGCCGGGATCGCGCGGTCCATGTGCGTGGACCGCGCGCTGTTTCGAGTGCTTCTAAATCTCAGAAGGTTGCGTTCACAAGGTCACCACGATCTTGCCGAGATGCTTGTTCGCCTCCATGTGCGCGAACGCCGCGCCAATGTCGTCGAAGGCGAAGACGCGGTCGATCGGCAGCCGCAGCGTGCGCTGCTCGACCGCGCCCCAGATGTCCTTCTTCACCTCGTCGAAGATCGTACGGATCTCCTCGATCGAACGGGTGCGGAAGGTGACGCCGACATAGGTGATGCGGCGCGCCGCGTGCAGGTCGAAGTTGAAGTCGGCATGGGTGCCGCCGAGCCGGCCGACATTGACGATGCGGCCGAGGACCTTGGTCGCGGCGAGGTTCTGATTGGCGACCTTGCCGGACACCTGGTCGATGATCAGATCGACGCCCTCGCTGTTGGTCGCCTGCAGCACCTGATCGACCCAGGCGGGATCGCTGGAGTCGATGGCGAGATCGGCGCCGAACTCCTTGAGCCGTCCGCGGCGCATCGCATCGGTCGAGGAGCCCACCACCAGCGAGGCGCCCTTGAGCTTGGCGATCTGCATCGCCATCAGGCCGACGCCGGAGCTCGCGCCCTGCACCAGCACGCGCTGGCCCGGCTGCAATGCGCCGTTGCTGACGACGGCATTGTGCATCGTGGTCAGCGCGATCGGGAGCGTGGCGGCCTCGTCGAAGTTCATGTTCGACGGCGCTTGGAACAGGCGGCCTTGGTCGGCAAGGGTGTATTCGGCGAACGCCGCGCTGCCCGAGCCCATGACCTTGTCGCCGATCTTGACGCCCCTGGCGTCGGGACCGAGCTCGGCGACCTCGCCGGCCCATTCCATGCCGAGCACAGTGCCGACGCCGCCGGCGGCGCCATGCACATGCCCCTTTGTCATGCCGAGGTCGGCGCGATTGAGGCCGCAGGCGCGCACGCGCACCAGGACCTGCGTGCCCTTCGGCGCGGGCTTTGCGATATCGGTGATCGCGGCGCCCTGGGCGCCGTAGACATAGGCTTTCATCGCAAGGAATCCTGTCGGGTCAGCATGAGCGGCGATCTTACTGTGCCGCTCCTCTCTGCGCACCGCCTAACAGGCGGCGCGCTGCTCCGACAAGACTCTCTCAGTCATGAACCGGTTCCGCGGACCGGCTGTACGCGTCAGGCGGCGACCGGAGCTTCCGCTTCGTCGAAGGCGCTGGAGACGTCGCGCATGCTGATGACGCCGGCGAGCGCGAAGTCGACGATGACCGGGAGGTGGCGGATGTGATGCACGTTCATCAGATGCCGCACGTGCTCGAGCGTGTCCTCAGTGCTGCAGGAGATCAGCCGCTGCGGCGAGATCAACTGCGAGACCTTCATGGTGACGCCGGCGGCGCCGTGCTCGGCGATGGCGCGCACCACGTCGCGCTCGGTGAACATGCCGGCGGCGGTGTTGCCTTCCGTGCGGACGACGTCCTTCACGACGAGGGCGCTGACATTGCTGGCGCGCATCAACTGCGCCGCGACGCCGACGGTCTCATTCATTCGCACCGTGATCACGCGCGCCGTCTTGTTGCGCAGGATGTCTCCGACTTTCATGGCACCCTCCCGTTTGTTGTCTTGAACAGAAGGAAGTCTGGTATACGTTATGCCAGAAGTCAATTGGGATCTTGATGTTTTCTGGGCAGATGCCTGGAAAATAAGGTCAGCGATGCTGTCAAATGTATGCTCGGATTGGCATCTGGCATGCACGGCGCGCCAAAAGAAAAAAGAAAAGGAGGCGCATCGGGATGCGCCTCCTGCAGTCGCGGGAAGAAGCGGGTGATTTACGCCGTGGTGCGAACGTCTTGCGCCGCAGGCTGGGTGACCGCCGCCTCCTTGCCGAGGATGAAGGCGCGGCGCAGCGGCTTGATCACGAACAGCGCCATCAGCGCCGCCGTCGCGTTCAGCGCAACGCCGATCACGAACACGGCCTGCCAGCCATACTTGGCGGAGACGAGGCTCGCGAGCGGGACCAGGAGCGAGGCGGTGCCCTTCGCGGTGTAGAGCATGCCGTTGTTGGTCGCGGCATATTTGCTGCCGAACGTATCGCCCGAGGTCGCCGGGAACAGGCTGTAGATCTCGCCGAACACGCCGAAATAGACCGCGGTCGCGAGCACGAACACGATCGGGTTGTGGCCGTAATTCGCCAGCGTCAGCAGCATCAAAGCGGCGGTGCCAAAGGCGATGAACATGGTGTGCTCGCGGCCGATCGTATCCGAGATCCAGCCGAACACCGGACGGCCGAAGCCGTCGAAGATGCGGTCGAGCGAGATCGCAAACGTCAGCGCTGCCATCTGGAAGCCGGCGAGCGACACCGGCTCGTTGGCGATCTTGAAGTCGTGCGCGATCGGGGCGATCTGGGCGGCGGTCATCAGGCCGCCGGAGGCCACCATCACGAACACCAGATACATGATCCAGAAGATCGGCGTGCGCAGCACCTGCGGCGGCGTGTAGTCGATCTTGCTCTGCGGCAGGTTGAGCTGCTTCTTGCGCGCAGGCGCGGCGTGGGTCGGCGGCCGCAGGAAGATCGCGAGCACGAACACGATCAGGCCCTGGCCGATGCCGAAGGTGAAGAAGGCGCTCTGATAGCCGCTCGAGGCGATCATGCTGGCGATCGGCACGACGGTGAGCGCGGCGCCCGCGCCGAAGCCGGCCGCGGTGGCGCCGGCGGCGAGGCCGCGGCGGTCGGGAAACCATTTCAGCGCATTGCCGACGCAGGTGCCGTAGACCGCACCGGCGCCGATGCCGCCGATGACGGCGCCGGCGTAGAGCAGGGTGAGCGAGTCGGCGTAGGAGTTCAGCACCCATGCCAGCGAGATCATGACGGCGCCGAACATGATGACGAGGCGCGGGCCGTATTTGTCGACGAACCAGGCCTCGACCGGCACGAGCCAGGTTTCGGTGACGACGAAGATCGTGAAGGCCAGCTGGATCGCCGTGCGACCCCAGTGAAACTTCGCGTCGATCGGATCGACGAACAGTGTCCAGCCATATTGCAGGTTGGCGATCATCGCCATGCAGATGATGCCCATCGCGAGCTGGAGCCAGCGGAAGCCGCTGGACTGTGCCTGGACAGGCGGTGTCGCCTCTGTGCTGGAAACCATGTGTCCTCCCTAACGCGCTCTCTTGGAGGATGCCGCTGCGAGCGCGCTCCTCGTCTGCGCACGAAGTCATTCTGGTATAATATATTCCAGTCTGCAATATGGCCTGCGACACAGGGTGCGACATGTTGCTTTGCAACGAGAGCGAAATCGTCCGCCAAGCAAAAGAAAACGCTCGGCAAAATGCCGAGCGTCGTCAATCTGGAAGCGTCCTTTTTTATTTTTGTTGCAGCGCGAAGGGGCGCGTCAGAGCGTCGATTTCTGCACCACGACCCTCCGCCAGGGCTTGAGCACCGCGATCGCGAGGATCGATGCCAGGATGTTGGCGCCGGCCGCGATGATGAAGACGCGGTCCCAATTGCCTGATGACTGCTGCATGTAGTTCGCGATCGGCACCAGCAGCGCTGCCGTGCCCTTGGCTGTGTACAGCAGGCCGGCATTGGTGGTGGCGAACTTGGTGCCGAACGTGTCGGTGCAGGTCGAGGGGAACAGCGAGTAGATCTCGCCCCAGGCGAAGAACACGAAGCCGGACAGGATCACGAACCACACCGGATCGTGGCCGAGCATGTACAGCGCCCAGATGCCGATGCCTTCCATGCCGAAGGCGATGAACATCGTGTTCTCGCGGCCGATCATGTCCGAGATCCAGCCGAAGAACGGACGCGTCAGGCCGTTCAGAACGCGGTCGATGGTCGCTGCGAACGTCACCGCCGTCATGGTCATGCCGATCAGCGTCACCGGAATGTTGTCGACCTTCCAGTCGCCGGCGATCGGCTTGAGGTTGGCCGTCACCATCAGGCCGCCGGCGCCGACGATCACGAACATGAAGTACATCAGCCAGAAGATCGGCTGACGGATCACTTCGGTCGGGTTGTAGTTGCGGCGGCTCTGGACGAGGTTGGTGTTCTGAGTGACCGCGGGCACCTGGCCTTCCTTGGGCGCGAACAGGAAGAAGGCGAGGATGACGATGATGATGCCCTGGCCGAGACCGAAATACAGGAAGGTGGTCTGGAAGCCGGAGTCGCGGATCATGGCCTGGATCGGCGCGACGGTGAGCGCCGAGCCGGCGCCGAAGCCGGCCGCGGTGATGCCGGCCGCGAGGCCGCGCTTGTCGGGAAACCATTTCAGCGCGTTGCCGACGCAGGTGCCGTAGACGCCGCCGGCGCCGATGCCCGCGATGATCATGCCGAGATAGTAGCCGTTGAGCGAGGTGGCGTAGGCGTTGATCATCCAGCCGATCGCGCAGAGCACGCCGCCGACGAGCACGACGATGCGCGGGCCGTATTTGTCGACGAACCAGCCCTCGACCGGCACGAGCCAGGTTTCGAACAGCACGAACAGGGTGAAGGCCCACTGGATCGACGCGCGATCCCAGCCGAAGGTCTTGGCGATATCCGGGACGAAGAAGGTCCAGCCATATTGATAGTTGGCGATCATCACCATCGCCAGGACGCCAACCGCGAGTTGCGTCCAGCGATAGGCGTCGCTTACTCTTGCAGATGCGGGCGCCCCCGCGTGAGCCAAGTCCGTCATGTTTCCTCCAGGCTGTCTATTCTTGTCCTAACAGCTATGCGGAGTTTGGTATATGATATGCCAATAAACAAGCGGATTCATCGAGCCCGTGCCCGCTGCTAGGCCAGCGATCGATGAAAAAAGCCTGCAGAAGCAAGGCAAATCGCTGCAGCGACAATACGACGCAGCAGAGGATATTTGTAGTTCAACTATCGGAGCAAGGGCGAGTTTATGCGGCGAGCGCCCGCAACCGGTTGTAGCCCTGCTGGATCGCCGACCAGAACAGCGCGATCAACCCGAGCGCCATGATGGTGCCGACCAGCCCGTTGGAGAAGAAGATCGCGAGCGATCCCTGGGATCCCAGTAGTGACTGCCGGAAGGCCTCCTCGGCCTTGTCGCCGAGCACGATGGCGAGCACCAGCGGCGCGAGCGGATAGCCGCACTTCTTGAACAGATAGCCGAGCACGCCGAACACCAGCATCAGCACCACGTCGAACGTGCTCGAGTGCACCGAATAGGCGCCGATGGCACAGAGCACGAGGATGAGCGGTGCGATGATGCTGAAGGGAATGCGCAGGATCGCCGCGAAGACCGGGACGCAGGTCAGCACGACGAGCAGGCCGGCGAGGTTGCCGAGATACATCGAGGCGATCAGGCCCCAGACGAATTCCTTCTGCTCGACGAACAGCATCGGGCCCGGCTGCAGGCCCCAGATCAAGAGGCCGCCGAGCAGCACTGCGGCCGTGGGGGAGCCGGGCACGCCGAGCGACAGCATCGGCAGCAGCGCCGCCGTGCCTGCCGCATGGGCTGCCGTCTCCGGAGCGACGACGCCTTCGATCTCGCCATGGCCGAAATTCTTGCCGCGCTTGGAAAGGCGCTTGGCGATGCCGTAGCTCATGAACGAAGCCGGCGTGGCGCCGGCGGGGGTGATGCCCATCCAGCAGCCGATCAGGCAGGAGCGCAGCGACGTGACCCAATAGGCCGGCATCTCCTTCCAGGTGTGCAGCACGACACGCAGATTGATCTGCGCATTGCCGCCGCGGAAACTCAGGCCTTCCTCCATCGTCAGCAGGATCTCGCCGATGCCGAACAGCCCGATCACGGCGATCAGGAAGTCGAAGCCGTTGAGCAGTTCAGTGACGCCGAAGGTGAGGCGGAGCTGGCCGGTGATGGAATCCAGGCCGACAGCCGCGAGCGCGAAGCCGATCATCATCGCCGCGATCGTCTTGAAGGGCGGCTCCTTGCTCAGGCCGACGAAGCTGCAGAAGGCGAGAAAATAGACGGCGAATTTCTCGGCCGGGCCGAACTGAAGCGCGAAGCCAGCGACCAGCGGCGCGATCAGCGTGATCATGATGACCGCGAACAGCGCGCCGACGAAGGACGAGGTGAACGCTGCCGTGAGCGCCTCGCCCGCCTTGCCCTGCTGCGCCATCGGGTAGCCGTCGAAGGTGGTGGCGACCGACCATGGTTCGCCGGGGATGTTGAACAGGATCGAGGTGATGGCGCCGCCGAACAGCGCGCCCCAGTAGATGCAGGACAGCATGATGATCGCCGAGGTCGGCGGCATGCTGAAGGTCAGCGGCAGCAGGATCGCGACGCCGTTGGCGCCGCCCAGTCCCGGCAGCACGCCGATGATCACGCCGAGCACGATGCCGAGGATCATCACCATGATGTTGAACGGTTGGAGGGCGACTGCGAAGCCGTGAAACAGATTGGCGAGTTCTTCCATGCCAGCTTGGTCCTGCAACCCTCAGCGGATGAGTTTTCTTGTTAGAGCCCGAGCCGATCCTCGATCGGCCCCTTGGGGAGGGGGACCATGAACCAGCGCTCGAAGATCAGATAGGTCACGACCGGCATGCCGATCGCGACCGCTGCCACCGTGAGCCAGCCATATTTGCCGAGCCACCGCATGAACCAGGCGATGAAGATCATGGACGCGAGGTAGAGGCCAATGAAGGGCAGGGCGCCGACATAGATCGCCGTCGGCACCACCACGCTCATGACCTGGCGGAGCTGGCCCCATTCGGCGAAGACACGGCCGTCGTCCTCGCGCAGCGTGTTGCGGACATTCATCGCGCTGGCCGCGACGATGAGCAGGCCGACATAGAACGGAAAGAATCCCGCCCGCGGCCCCTCAGCGCCCCAATTGATTCCCGCCTTCACGCTGCCGATGATCACGATGATCCCGAACAGCGCGATGGCGAGCGTGACGCCGGCCTCGACCGCCTTGTGGCTGGGGCCGGCCGATCCATCGTGACTTCTCATGCGAGCCGCTCAGTTCGAGGCCAGGAAGCCGGCTTCCTTCATCAGGAGCTCGTGCCGCTTCTCTTCGGTCTCGACCCACTTCGCGTAGTCCGCACCGGTCATGAAGGTGGTGTTGAAGGCGCCGGTCTTCATGAAGTCCTGCCATTCCGGCGTCTCTCGCACCTTCCTGAACAGGTCGACGTAGTATTCGATCTGGTCCTTGGTGGCCCGCGGCGACATGAAGATGCCGCGCAGCATCAGATATTCGATGTCGAGCCCCTGAGACTTGCAGGTCGGGATGTCCTTCCAGGCCTTGCCGTCGGTGATCGGCTCGTCAAAGCCCATCGGCTTGTCGTCGAACACGCAGAGCGGCCTGACCTTGCCGCCGCGCCACTGCGCCACCGCCTCGATCGGATTGTTGACGGTGGAATCGATGTGGTTGCCCACCAGTTGCACGGCCACTTCGCCGCCGCCCTTGTAGGGGATGTAGGTGAACTTCGCGCCGGTCGCCTTCTCCATGGCTACCGTGATGATCTGGTCTTCCTGCTTCGAGCCGGTGCCGCCCATCTTGAGGGTGCCGCCGGCCTGCTTGACCGCATCGACGTAGTCCTTGGCGGTGGTGTAGGGCTTCTCGGCATTGACCCAGAGCACGAACTCGTCGAGCGCCAGCATCGCGACGGGAGTGAGGTCCTTCCAGTTGAACGGAATGCCGGTCGCGAGCGGCGTCGTGAACAGGTTCGACAGCGTGATGATGATCTTGTGGGGATTGCCGGCCGACGCCTTGACGTCGAGGAAGCCTTCGCCGCCGGCGCCACCGGACTTGTTGATCACGACCAGCGGCTGCTTCATCAGGTTGTGCTTGGTGACGATGCCCTGGATCGTCCGGGCCATCTGATCGGCACCGCCGCCGGTGCCAGCCGGAACGATGAACTCGACCGGCCGGACAGGCTCCCATCCCGCCAGAGCCGGGATATGCCCTGCCATCAGGGCGATGCCAGCCATAACGGCCACGCGCACGGAACGCTTCATCGACGCTTTCTCCCCTTCATTCCCGAGAGCGCACGGCTTCTTCCGGCCGCTGTGCCCAATCGAACCACCGACCTGTCGAGCCCGCCGGTGTCATCCCCACCGTGACCAGCTTCAGGCCGTCGCCAGCCCCGGACTTCCTTGCCATGCCATGCAGCCAAAAGTTGTATTGGCAGCCGGGATCAGGCAGCAAGAGGAGCATCCGCAGCAAATCGACCGATTTGATTTTGGTATGAAGAGGTGACCGACCGCAATTGAGGAGATCGGGTGGGACGCCCACGGGGCCAATATGTCGCAGGTCGCGTGGGGGTCGCAAAAGCAAAAGCCCCGGAGATCCGGGGCTCTTGGTTGGGCTTCGAGGGCTGCCTGCGCGCGCGAAGCGCGCCGAGCCTCAGAGGCCGAAATAGGGCAGGTCGCCGTTGCGGTTGGCGGCGCGGGCGCTGGTCATCAGCACGCGGTCGAGGGTCGCCAGCAGGCGGCCGAACAGCGACACGGGCTGGACGAGGGGGAGGGCGACGGTCTTGGCCATGGTTTGTCTCCTTCAGTGAGGCGGTATGACGTTCTGACTGACGAGAATTTACGTATACCAGATGCCAGATACAACGGATTATATTGCATGGCGGTATGAGCATTTTGCGATGCAGCAGGAATGTGACGATTTGGATTTTCAATCGAAATTTGGCTCCTCATGCAGAAAGAGCCGCCCAATGGGGGGCTCAGAACAGTTAAAAGGTAATTAGATACGCATTCGCGGCTATGCGACGGCTTGCCTGCCGCGGCTGGCTCGCCCACGACGATCCGGGATCGCGGCCACTGCTGGACACCTCCCAGGTGCGCTCCGATCGCGTGCTCCGCGTGCAACGCGAGGGAACAATGGCGCGGGGCCAGGGAACCGTGCCGCCCGGGCCGCAGTTACCCTGCAATCGCACGGAGCGGCATGACCGGATGTTGATCGTTCAGTTCGGCGCGCTGTATCTCTTCTAGAAACGTATCATCGGCGAAGGAAAGGCCATGCGCGCCTTGATCCTGGCACTGTCCCTCCTAGCGATCGCCGGAAGCGCGCAGGTCGCTCACGCTGGTCTGAGCAGCACACCTCGTGAAGCGTCGGCACCCGCCGATACCGTGATCGCTGCCCAGGACGCCAATCAGCAGGCCGAGAACCAGATCGGCCTCACCAAGGCGAAGCGTCGCGCGGTGCAACGAGGGCTGACCAGGCTCGGGTTCGGCACCAAGATCAACGGGACGTTCGACGAACAGACCCGCGCCGCCCTCGCCCATTGGCAGGAGGAGCGCGGCTACCCCACGACCGGCTTCCTCAATGCCGCCCAGCACAAGGTCCTGATGGACGCGGCCGCCGAGGCTGCCAAATCCGACCGCCAAGCCCGTCGCAGCACGGGACGCGCGCGACATCAGCGCAATGTCGGAGGTCCCATCGGCGCGATCGGCGGTGCGATGCACCGCGTGGTGGGCGGAATTTTCGGCAGGTAAGCGTTCAACCTCGAAAGAGCTGGAGGACGGCCATCGCAACCTGGCACGTTGTAGGACGGTTGTGACCACGATGCGCCGGGCGAACTCATGTTACCAGAGCATGCGCATGGCGGCGTGGATGTCGGGGGATGAAGCAGATCGGATCAACTTGCTTTGACCACTACGAGTCCTCCCACCCCTTGCGGGATGCGGCCTGGCCGGCCGCCGGATACGAAGAGGCTGTCGCATCTTCGGCAGATGTCTGCTGTGGCTCTCAACGACACCGTCGCAATCAATGACCTCTGGGCCCGAAATGGGCCAAGCACGTCACTTCACGTCGCCCAGGTCGGCGGCCTGGCCGAGCCGAGAGTCACCGCTATCAGTCGTTGCGTCGTTGCGCGCACGCGGCAGATAGATCGTGACCGTGGTTCCCTTGCGGAGCTCACTCTCGATCACCGCGACACCGCCGCATTGTTTGGCAAATCTATAAACGCTGGCGAGACCGAGCCCGGTGCCTTTGCCCGGCTCTTTGGTCGTGAACAAGGGCTCGAATGCAACCGCGAGGATTTCAGGCGGCATGCCCGAGCCCGTGTCGGAAACCGCGACTGCCACGTAATCGCCCGAGAGATTGTCGTGCTCGCCGTGCAGCGTCCTATTCATCGTCGATATTTGCACGGTGCCTTCCGCGGTCATGGCATCGCGCGCATTGACGACCAGGTTGATGATCGCCATCTCCAGTTGGGTTGCGTCGCCGCGTACGGGCCAAGCCTCCGATGCGAGGTTGAAGATCAGCTTGCCGATTGTGCCCAGCGACTGCTCCAGCACTCCCTCCATGGCAAGGATCGCCTGATTGATGTCGATGATCGTCACTGCCGACGGCTCTTGGCGTGCGAAGGCCATAAGGGAGCGGACGAGCTGCTGGCCCCGTTTGGCACTAGCCAGGGCATTATTG
This sequence comes from Bradyrhizobium sp. HKCCYLRH1030, assembly GCF_051168395.1. Lineage (NCBI taxonomy): Bacteria > Pseudomonadati > Pseudomonadota > Alphaproteobacteria > Hyphomicrobiales > Nitrobacteraceae > Bradyrhizobium > Bradyrhizobium sp. HKCCYLRH1030. The sequence continues at coordinate 556,210 of NZ_JBNPUY010000003.1, forward strand.
ATACGCAATCGCGAGCGGGGATCATCGATCCGCTCCTCGAGCATATCCAAGTTTCCTAGGATCGGGGTGAGCAGATTTCCGAAATCGTGGGCGATGGTGGCGGCCATCTGGCCAATCGCTTCCAGCTTCTGTGATCGCCGGAGCGACTCCTCGATTTGCGCTTTTTGGTGCTGCGCCTCGTCGCGCTCGACCTCGCGCTGGTTGATCAATTGGGAAGCCGTTGTCAGAGCGTGACCTAGCTCGTTCACCTCCCGAATTTCGACCGTCGGGACATCAATCTTCCTGGACAGTCCCAGCGCAAGCGCCGGGGTCGTCATCGCGCGGATCGAGCGGACGATTCGCCTGCTGATACTTGCCGCCAACAACGCACCGAGCAACAGCACGAGGACCGCGGTAGCGCTCTGGATCATCAGTGCCCATCGCAGATTCGTCGTATAGACGCTCTTGGGAACGCCGAATGCGATCATCCAGCCCGTGATCGACGACCGGTGGTATCCGCCGATGACTGCGATACCTTCCAGCGTCGGGGTCTCGTATATGCCCTCCTGCGCCCTCGACGTCTGGCGTTGGAATTCAGGCGTTCCCTGCTGGCCGATGAACAGTTCCGGATCTTTGGTCCGGGCGACGATAGTCCCGCCGGTGTCGAGGATCGCCACGATCCAGCCCTCCGGTATCTTCTGCCGCTCCAAGATTACGGCAACATTCGCGGGAAGAATGCCCATCACAAGCGCATACGCGACCTTCCCGTCCCGAAACACGGGCACACCGACGGCGATTTGAGGCTGTCTCGATGTGGCTCCGATATAAAAATCGGAAATCGCAGGTCGGCCGGACTCGAAGATGGTGCGGACCAGGCCTGGGATGCTGGTTCTGGGCAACGGCTGACCGTAGGGGACCATCGTGCTGACCAGGAGTTGTCCGGCCGCGTCCGCGATGACAATTACATTGCCTGTCAGCCACTGCAGCAGTTCGCGCGAGTGCTCATGAAAGGCGGCAAGATCACCGGACTGCAGGTAGGGTGACTTTGCAAGCACCCGCAAGCTCGACTGGACGCTGAGCAGCTCGCGGTCGACCGCCTGCATCAGCGCGCGTGTTGTGGCCACGGTATTGCGTTCTGCATTGTCGCGTGCCGCAATATACGAGTCGGTGATCAGGTAGCCGGCGACCAGCATTGCCGGAACCGTGCAGACCACGAGGAGCAACCCCAACCAGAACCGAATGGATCGACCACGGTTTTCGACAGGAGGTACGCGCCTGGACATGAACTCTTCACCGATAGAGTTTTGGAAAGAACCTCGCGACAGCCCACCATGCAAAACCCTATGAGCCTAAGGCGGGTTCTATTTGATTTGAGTCAAACGCCTACGATGAGAACGCGGGCCAACGCCCCGCCTCCAGGTATGGGATCGGGAATTTTCGCAGCCTCATGCCTGCCCTCAATCTGAGGGAAGACCATCGTGTCGGTTCAAAGCAGAACTCTGGAAGGGGCCTTCGCTACTACAATGTGGGATGCTAGCGAAATGTCTCAGATGGGTCTTGGTCGTGTAAAAACGGCCTTGCGGACGTCCGTCCTGACCACGAGGACGCGGGCGTTTCTCAGGCTGTGATTGCCGCGATCAACGGCTTGACCCCGACGATGTTCATGACCCGTGTGAGGTTGTACGCCAGAACCGATAGGGCCATCTCGGCGGCTACTTTTGGGAGCGATTTAGTGAGGAAGTGCGTCGCTCCCATACGGGCCTTCATCGTGCCGAACGGATGTTCGACCGTCTCGCGCCGCTGGCGCATCGCTTCCGGGTTTGCGTCAAGGCGCTGCTGCACTGCCTCAAGCAGATGCTCGTGCTCCCACCGTGTAATCCGCCGCTCCGGCCCCGGCGTGCACTGGGATTTGAGCGAACAGGTTTGACAGGCTGTGGTCCAGTAGCGCCGCAACACCTTGCCGTCTTCTTCGTTTGTATAGCGATACGGTAATCGCTCTCCAGCTGGGCAGCGATAGGCATCCTGTTCTGGCAAATAGACAAAGTCCTGCTTACCGAAGCGTCCCTCCGACTTAGCATTTGACGTCTGCGGCTTGGGCAGCGTCACCGTGATTCCGGCCTCGTGGCACGCGAGGATCTCTGGGCTATTGAAGTAGCCGCGATCGGCTACAGCGTCGAGCGTCTCGCTCTTGAGAACGGCCTTTGCCTGTTTGGCCATGTTAGCAAGTTGGGCGCGATCTGAACCGCTGTTCGTGACCTCGTGCGTCACAATCAGATGGTGCTCGGTGTCCACGGCGACCTGTACATTGTAGCCGACAACGCCGGAGCCGCGGCCGCTCGTTGCCATCGAGCGGCTGTCGGGATCGGTCAGAGAGATTTGCTGATCGGACGACGCAAGCATCTGCTTCTCATACGCGGCAAGCTTGCCCATTTCCTCCTTCAGCTTCGTGAGCTTCTCGGCAAGTCTCGTCACCTTCGCAGCCAGCGCCTCTGTCGGCTCCTGGCGGTCGGCCGTGTCAAGTTGGCTCAGATAACGCGCGACGCTCTCCTCCAGCTGAGCACGCCGCCGTTGGACCTTTGCCCGTGTGAAGTTCTTGTCTCGGTTGTTCACGGCTTTGAACTTGCTGCCATCGATGGCGACGCTCGCCGTCGCCAGAAGGCCCATCCCACGGCAGAGTTCGACAAAGCGCGCACAGACCATGCGAAGCGCCAGGCCGTTGTCTTTACGGAAGTCGGCGATGGTCTTGTGATCAGGCGCGAGCCGACCCAGCAGCCACATCACCTCGAGATTGCGGCCGGCCTCCCGTTCGAGCCGCCGGCTCGACTGCACCCGGTTCAGATAGCCGTAGATGTAAAGCTTCAGGAGAACCGAGGGGTGGTACGACGGCCGACCGGTGGCTGCCGGCTCCACCCCTTCAAAACCCATCTCAGACAAATCGAGCGCTTCGACAAATGCGTCGATCACGCGAACGGGGTTGCTCTCGTCAATGAAATCATCGAGGCATTCAGGCAACAGCGTCCATTGCCCACGATCCGCCTCTTCAACGAAGCGCCTCATCGATTCCCCCAAAAGAATCACTGGAGAATCATAACAGCCGCGCAGCGTTTTCACACAGCCAGGGTCCTAAGCCGTCGAATTCTCTACGACTGGGACAGGCGTCATCCAGACGCTCGCGTCGACATTGCAAATTTATCTAGCTAAGATCGACAACTATTGTTGTCCTCAGCTGGTCGATCGAACTGGAAGCGTTGGACGTTGGAGCCGGATATGGACGTCCCGAAAAGGCGCCTCATTTGGGACCTTGTGCAAGGAGGCCTCTCGGAGGAATCCTTCATCGCGCAATTCGGCGCAAATCCGCGAACTACGCCCGAGATCGTTCGCGTCGAGCTTGAGGAGAGTTTGACAGAGAGGTCGACCGATAACCTCAGATTTGCGTTTGCCGGTCACCATTGACTGCCTGTATCGGACGGCGTTGCGCAAGCATGATTATCTCGCCTACAACGACAACGAATCCCTGGCAATCAAGTGCATCTGGGCGCTGCATGATATCGGTACGCCCGAGGCAGCCGAGAAACTCCAACGTTTATCGCAGTCTGATTTGTCAGCGCGCGTGCGCGAGAAAGCTCTCAAGCGACTATCGGCGCTGGCGGTGACGCGACCCGGTGCCAGCTTATCGCCGCGCAAGAGACCAAAAGGTTCGGCCCGACTGGGATTTGGGTGGATCTCAGCGCGACAAGTAGGGCAGCGGGCGATATCCTTCGCAGAAGCGTGCCAAGGAGACGTCAAGTCTCGGTGGGCGGGAATCAAAAAGCCGCCGGGCGATGCCGGCGGCTTGATGTCGGTGGGAGGTAGGTGCTGCGGCGCTCGCGCCGCTCCTGCCTTGGTGCTGCGTTGCCGCTTACTCAGCAGCTTCCTTGCGCGGCGGATCGAGTGCGCCGGAGTCGTGGATCTCGGCGACCTGGTGGTCGCTGAAGCCCAGCACCTGGCGCAGGATCTCGTCGGTGTGCTCGCCGAGCAGGGGCGAGCGCGTGACGTCGGCCGGGCTGTCCGACAGCTTGATCGGGTTGCCGACCGAGAGATACTTGCCGCGGGTCGGGTGGTCGACCTCGACCAGCGTGCCGGTCTTGCGCAGCGACTCGTCCTCGGCGATCTCCTTCATCGACAGGATCGGGCCGCAGGGGATGTCGAACTCGTTCAAGATGTCCATGGCCTCGAACTTGGTCTTGGTCATGGTCCACTGCTCGATCCGGCCGAAGATCTCGTTCAGGCGCGGCAGGCGGGCAGCGGGCTTGGCGTAGTTCGGGTCGGTCTTCCAGGTCGGCTCGCCGATCACGTCGCAGATCTTCTCCCAGACCGGGGCCTGGGTGATGAAGTAGATGTAGGCGTTCGGGTCGGTTTCCCAGCCCTTGCACTTCAGGATGCGACCGGGCTGGCCGCCGCCGGAATCATTGCCGGCGCGCGGCACGGCGTCGCCGAACGGCACGCCCTCGCCGAACTGGCTGTATTCCTTCAGCGGGCCGTGCTCGAGGCGCTGCTGGTCGCGCAGCTTGACGCGGCAGAGGTTCAAGACCCCGTCCTGCATCGCGGCGGTGACGCGCTGGCCACGGCCGGTGTGGGTGCGCTGATAGAGCGCGGTGACGATGCCGAGGGCGAGGTGCAGGCCGGTGCCGGAATCGCCGATCTGCGCGCCGGTCACGAGCGGCAGGCCGTCACGGAAGCCGGTGGTCGAGGCGGCGCCGCCGGTGCACTGCGCGACGTTCTCATAGACCTTGCAGTCCTCGTAGGGACCAGGGCCGAAGCCCTTGATCGAGGCGACGATCATCTTCGGGTTGATCGCCTGGATCTTCTCCCAGGGGAAGCCCATGCGATCGAGCACGCCGGGGCCGAAATTCTCGACCAGCACGTCGCACTTCTTGATCAGCTCGGTCAGAACCTCCTTGCCCTTGGGGTTCTTGGTGTCGAGCGTGATCGACCGCTTGTTGTGGTTCAGCATCGTGAAATAGAGGCTGTCCACGTTGGGAATGTCCTGAAGCTGGCCGCGGGTGATGTCACCCACGCCCGGCCGCTCGACCTTGATCACGTCGGCGCCGAACCAGGCCAGCAGCTGCGTGCAGGTCGGTCCGGACTGGACGTGGGTGAAATCGAGAATGCGAACGCCCTCGAGCGCCTTGGTCATGTCTTGCTCTCCGTAACGATTGGTCATCCCGCGACAGCGGGCATCTGATGTCCTTGCGGGTGGCCTTTACTTCTTCTTCGTCAGCACGCTCTGCGGATTGAGGTTGCCGATACGGCCGCTCTCGGATCCCGCAGCAGGATCGATCACGGCGTTGATCAAGGTCGGCTTGCCGGAATCCATCGCTTCGTTGACGGCGCGCTTCAGCTCGTCTGGCGAGGTCGCGTTGACGCCAACGCCGCCGAAGGCCTCCATCATCTTGTCATAGCGCGCGCCCTTGACGAACACGGTGGTCGCCGGGTCGTCGCCCGCCGAGTTCTGATCGGTGCCGCGATAGATGCCGTCGTTGTTGAAGATAACGACGCAGATCGGAAGATTGTAGCGACAGATCGTCTCGACCTCCATGCCGGAGAAGCCGAAGGCGCTGTCGCCCTCGATCGCCAGCACCGGCTTACCGGTCTCGACCGCGGCGGCGATCGCCGAGCCCATGCCGATGCCCATCACGCCCCAGGTGCCGACGTCGAGCCGCTTGCGCGGCTGATACATGTCGATGACGCCGCGGGCGAGGTCGAGCGTGTTGGCGCCCTCGTTGACCAGGATCGCGTCGGGACGCTCCTTGATGATGGTGCGGAGCACGCCGAGCGCGCCGTGATAGTCCATCGGCGAGTTGTTGTTCATCAGCCGCGGCGCCATCTTGGCGACGTTGTCCTCGCGCTTCTTCTGCACCGCGCTCAGCCACTCGACCGAAGCCTTGGGCCAGTTGCTGCCCATCGCCTCGCTGAAAGCCGTGACGACCGAGCCGATGTCGCCGACCACGGGGGCCGCGATCTCGACGTTGGAGTCCATCTCCTTCGGCTCGATGTCGACCTGGATGAACTTCTTCGGCTGTTCGCCCCAGCTCTTGCCCTTGCCGTGCGACAACAGCCAGTTGAGGCGGGCGCCGATCAGCATGACGACGTCGGAGTCCTTCAGCACGGTCGAGCGCGCCGCGCCGGCGCACTGCGGATGCAGGTCGGGCAGCAGGCCCTTGGCCATGCTCATCGGCAGGAACGGCACGCCGCTCTTCTCGACGAAGGTCTTGATCGCCTCGTCGGCCTGCGCGTAGGCCGCGCCCTTGCCGAGGATGATCAGCGGGCGTTTCGCGTTCTTCAACAGATCGAGCGCGCGCTTCACCGAGTCGGGCGAGGGGATCTGCGCCGGGGCCGGATCGATCACCTTGACCAGCGAGGCCGCGCCGGCTTGCGCGTTCATCACCTGGCCGAACAGCTTTGCCGGCAGGTCGAGATAGACGCCGCCCGGACGGCCCGAGACGGCGGCGCGGATCGCGCGGGCGAAGCCGATGCCGATGTCCTGCGCGTGCAGCACGCGGAACGCCGCCTTGCACAGCGGCTTGGCGATCGCGAGCTGATCCATCTCTTCATAGTCGCCCTGCTGCAGGTCGACGATCTCGCGCTCCGAGGAGCCCGAGACCAGGATCATCGGGAAGCAGTTCGTCGTCGCATGCGCGAGCGCAGTGAGTCCGTTGAGAAAGCCGGGAGCGGAGACGGTGAGGCAGACGCCCGGCTTCCTGGTGAGGAAGCCGGCGATCGCGGCGGCGTAGCCGGCGTTCTGCTCGTGACGGAAGGAGAGCACGCGGATGCCTTCAGCCTGCGCCATGCGACCGAGATCGGTGATCGGAATGCCCGGCACGTTGTAGATCGTGTCGATCCCGTTCAGCTTCATCGCGTCGATGACGAGATGAAAACCGTCCGTGAGCTCCTCGTGCGTGTCCGGTGCCTCGGTCTTAACAGCAGTCTGCGCCATGCGCCTCTCTCCCTGGTCGTCTACGAAGGCGCTTTGCGGCGTCTTCTTCTGTTTGAACCTGTCAGCTGAATAGTTCCTGGCCGTGCGTCTCGACATAGGTCGCGAGGCCCAGCGTGTGATCACGGGCGCGCTTTTCGGCGAGCTCGGTGTTGCGTTCCTCCAGCGCCTCGATGATCGCGAGATGCTCGGGCAGGGAGGCCGCGATACGATCGGTGCGCCCGATCGTGAGCTGGCGATAGCCGCGCACGTGCAGCAGGATGTCGTTGGTCATGTCGACCAACACGGGCGATTCCGACAGCGAGATCAGCGCCTGATGAAACGCGATGTTCGCCTTCGAATATTCCTCGACGTGCTCCTGCGGCGGGCGGTCCTTGCCGAAGTCCTTGAAGTAGTCGCGCAGCGCCGAGATGTCCTTCTTGCGCGCGATCGTCGTGATCAGCCGCGCCGCCATGCTCTCAAGCGCCGCCCAGGCGCGGATCATGTCGACGATCTCGCTCTTGGTCCGGCGCACCACGACGATGCCACGGCGCGGCACGGTCTTCACGAAGCCGTCCTGCTCCAGCATCGCGATCGCTTCGCGAATGGGCGTGCGGCTGACACCGAGGCGCTCGGAGAGAGCGCGCTCGTCGAGCATGACAGGCTCGGGCGAGGCGTAGATGTCCATCTTCAGAATGGCTTCTTTCAAGGCCTCATAGGCCTTATTCTTGAAGCTCGTCTCCGGGGCGATGCGAGCGATCGCGATGTCGGCCTCGGCCATGATGGGCAATGCCTTGTTCGTTTTTTCTGTAGACAAGACCGTCTCCTCTCCTTGGGAGATGCTTGTTTACAGCATTTTGCGTTCAAGTTTTTTGGCATACCAGATGCCAGGATGTCAAGCTGCGAGCTTTTTCAGCGTGTCCACATCTTCGTTGCGCTTGACAAAGTTTGCGTCTGGCATACCAAATGCCATAAACGACCAGCAATCTCCAGGAGGAAGCCCCGATGTCTGACGCCATCCCGAATGCCAAGGCCACGATCCGAGACGTTCTCGATCGTGTGAAGGCGGATAAACGCACCAGCCTCACCGCGCCCGAAGGCAAGATCGTGTGCGACGCCTACGGCATTCCGGTGCCGAAGGAGGGCCTGGCGAAGTCCGCGGCCGAAGCGGCCAAGCTCGCGGGCGACATGGGTTTTCCGGTCGTGATGAAGATCGTCTCGCCGGACATTCTGCATAAGACGGAAGCCGGCGGCGTCATTGTCGGCGTCAAGACTGCCGACGATGCGAAGACAGCGTATGAGACCATTCTCGCGAATGCGAAGAAGTACAAGGCCGACGCCAAGATCGAAGGCATCCAGGTGCAGCAGATGCTGACCGGCGGTACCGAGGTGATCGTCGGTTCGATCACCGACGGTTCGTTCGGCAAGCTGGTGGCCTTCGGCCTCGGCGGCGTGCTGGTCGAGGTGCTGAAGGATGTGACATTCCGCCTCGCTCCCGCGACCAAGGACGATGCCCTGTCGATGCTCGACGGCATCCAAGCCCACGAAATGTTGAAGGGCGTGCGCGGCGGCGATGCCGTGAGCCGCGAGGCGCTGGCGGACGTCATCGTCAAGGTGTCGAAGCTGGTCAGCGATTTCCCTGAAATCGTCGAGCTCGACCTCAATCCGGTGTTCGCGACCAAGACCGGCGCGATTGCGGCCGACGTCCGCATCGTCGTCGATTTCGACTACAAGCCCCGTCCGGCGCCGCGCTCGAACGAGGAAATCGTCACCGCGATGAACCGCATCATGAAGCCCCAGGCGGTCGCCGTGATCGGCGCCTCCGCCGAGGACGGCAAGATCGGCAACTCCGTGATGAAGAACCTGATCAACGGCGGCTACAAGGGCCAGATCTACCCGATCCACCCGAAGGCCTCCGAGATCCTCGGCTACAAGGCCTACAAGAGCGTCAAGGACGTGCCCGGCGTGATCGACACGGCGGTGTTCGCGATCCCCGCCAAGTTCGTCGCCGGCGCGCTGACCGAATGCGGCGAGAAGCAGATCCCCGGCGCGGTGCTGATTCCCTCGGGCTTTGCCGAAGCCAACGAGCCGGAGCTGCAGGCTGAGATCGTCGAGATCGGCAAGAAGTACAATGTCCGCCTGATGGGGCCGAACATCTACGGCTTCTACTACACGCCGGCCAATCTCTGCGCGACCTTCTGCACCGCCTACGACGTCAAGGGCCACGCGGCGCTGTCGTCGCAGTCGGGCGGCATCGGCATGGCGATCATCGGTTTTTCGCGCTCGGCGAAAATGGGTGTGTCTGCCATCGTCGGCCTCGGCAACAAGTCCGATATCGACGAGGACGATCTGCTCGCCTTCTTCGAGCAGGACCCCAACACCAACCTGATCGCGCAGCACTGCGAGGACCTCAAGGACGGCCGCGCCTTTGCGGAAGCCGCCAAGCGCGTCTCCAAGAAGAAGCCGGTCATCGTGCTCAAGGCCGGCCGCACCTCGGCCGGCGCCAAGGCCGCCTCGTCGCACACCGGCGCGCTCGCCGGCAACGACAAGATCTACGAGGACGTGCTGAAGCAGTCCGGCGTCATCCGCGCCCGCTCGCTGCGCCAGCTGCTCGAGTTTGCCCGTGGCGTGCCGGTGCTGCCGACGCCCAAGGGTGAGAACGTCCTCATCATCACCGGCGCCGGCGGCTCGGGCGTGCTGCTGTCCGACGCCGTCGTCGACAACGGCCTATCGCTGATGACCATGCCGGCCGACCTCGATGCCGCCTTCCGCAAGTTCATCCCGCCGTTCGGTGCCGCCGGCAACCCGGTCGACATCACCGGCGGCGAGCCGCCGATCACCTATGTGAACACGGTCAAGCTCGGCCTGTCGGACGACCGCATCCACGCGCTGATCCTCGGCTACTGGCACACGATCGTGACCCCGCCGATGGTGTTCGCCCGCAACATGGTCGAGGTGAAGAAGGAGATGGAGGCCAAGGGCTTCGTCAAGCCGATCGTCGCCTCGCTCGCCGGCGACGTCGAGGTCGAGGAGGCCGCCGAATATCTCTACCAGAACGGCATCCCGGCCTATGCCTATTCGACCGAGCTGCCGGTCGAGGTGCTCGGCGCCAAGTACAAGTGGGCGCGCGGCGCGGGCCTGCTCTAAGTCAAATCGATGCGAATGCCGCTCCGGCGTCTCGCCGGGGCGGCACTTTCTTTGATAGCGTGACGAAGCAAGATCCGTCCGTCCGGCAACGGCGCCGCCTGTGAGGGCGGTGCAGAGAGGCGCCACGTGATCCGTCGCAAGACGATCGAGCCACGCGCGGATGCTGCGGCCGAACCCCGCGACGGCGGCGTGCAATCCGTCGGCCGCGCGCTCCAGATCCTGGAGATTCTCGCCGAAGACGACGAAGGCTATCGCCTCAGCGATCTCGCCGTCCGTGCCGGGCTTTCGACCTCGACCGTTCATCGCCTGCTGACCACGCTCGAGAAGCGCCGCTTCGTCCAGTTCGACCGCATGGAATCGAAATGGCACGTCGGCGCGCAGAGCTTTGCCGTCGGCGCGACCTTCACGCGGCGGCGCAATTTCGTCGCGCTGGCGATTCCCTATCTGCGAAGGCTGCGCGACCAGTCGCGCGAGACCGCCAATCTCGCCGTCGTCGACGATGAATCGCTGATGGTGCTGCTGCGGCTGGACAGCCGGGAGATCATGCGCTCGTTGACCAAGGTCGGGGGCCGCCTCGCCATGGTCGCCTCCGGCATGGGCAAGGCGGTGCTCGCGACCTATTCCGATGACGACGTCAACGGCATCATCCACCGCCAGGGCATGCCGCGCCTGACCGAGAAATCGATCATCCGCGCCAGCGACCTGTTCCGCGAGCTCGAGACCATCCGCCGCCAGGGCTACGCCGTCGACGACGAGGAGGCGAGGCTCGGCCTGCGCTGCATCGCCGCCGTCGTCCACGATTCCTGCCGCGAGCCGGTGGCTGCCATCTCCATCTCGGGCCTGGCGAGCCGCCTGACGGAGGAGCGGGTGCCTGTGGTCGGAGGGATGGTGCGGGATATTGCGGCGGAGCTGACAGCGGCGCTGGGTGGAGTGGGGCCGTCCAGCGGCGATGGCGTTGGACAGGCCGATTGACTGCCGCGCACATCGTGTCGACAATCCGCCATCACTTCACGCCATCGACAGACTCCGGACGTGCGAGAAGGGAGGCAGGGATTGATATTATCAGATCTACCGTCGAATCGAGCCATCTATGTTTGTCAGCATGTGTTCGACAAGTCGCGGAGCATGGACTACGTCCACTACGATGCCGAAGGTGACATACTGATAACGTGCGTCGGCAACGATCATGATTTCCGTGACCCGGCCGAGGTTCACGTGGTTGGACTTGGACATCTTTTGTCTCGGGATCCGACACTCTACGATCTGCCAGATCTAGCGATGGGCGATTGGGCTGATCGGAGCGATCGCGCGCAACCCTGGCGAAGGCACGATAGTGCATGGGGGAGCGCATAACGCTCTTGCCCACACTCGAATTCGTCTTGTGCGGCACACCCGCTTGACCCGAGTCTGCCGACGTGATCACCGCGTCGGCGCCTTGTCTTTCCAGAACGCAGCTATCCTATCCAATCGCGCGATGGGAATCGGAGGATCGTCGCGCACAGCCGTCAACAGCCGTAGAACCTTCTCGGCAAAGGTGTCATCGACCAGCTCCGCCAGCTGCGCCGCTCGTTCCGCCATCGCATCGCTTCCGCCGCCGGAGGGATCCACGGCCGTCAGCATGGGATAGATGAGATAGTTTACGGTGTCGTCGCGGGCCAGCATCTCGTCGATCATGAGCGGCAGGATGGTGGCCAGAACCTCTGCGGACGCGTAGGTCGGCCAATCCGGACGGTTCGAGATCTCCTCGTAGGAGAAGCCGCCCGACATGAACTTCCGAAACATGGCCTCGGCTCTGGCCGCTTCCAGTGTGACTTTCTCCCGGGCGAAGCCGATCAGGAGTTCAACTGGCCGTTTGCTTGTCATGCGCAGATCACCGTGCCATCGGAGCGCGAGGCGGTCTTCACGTCAGCATGTCGTCGCCGTCTGAAAATCCGTGCCGACAAATGCCCGCATCGACCGTTCTGCCTCTCGTTCGGGGCGCTCTCTTAACAGACTTCGGCGAGTGTTGCATGATCAGACTCAGGAAGATCAACATCGCCCCCGGCTCATGTCTTCAGCCCCCGTCCAGATTTCAGCGCCGGTCCAGCGCCGTCAGGTTCACGGGATAGCCACCAGGCTGCATGCCGTTGCAGGTGCTCTGCTGTGATGCCGGGGCGGTGACCAGGAATTTCGACATCTGGCGAGGCCTTTGAACATGACGTCGATCAAGGATCTTGAGCCTTGCAGCTACTTCCCCGTCGACTGTGACGCGCTCACCGCCGTGGGATGGCTCGGGACCGAAACTGAATTCGAGACCGGTCCTGTCAGCAGGCCGTTCATGCAAAGGCTGAAAGAGCTCTGTTCCAATCCCTGGCAGCCGATGGTGAGTGCGGGCTTTCACGCCTGTGACCTTTGCCAGTTCGATGCGCCGACGGGCTCCGAAAATGTCTTCGTGCCCTATCGAGGCAACATCTACGTAGCGCCCGTCCTGATCGTCCATTACATCGCGGCCCACTGGTACCGTCCGCCGGACGTTTTCATTGATGCCGTCCTGGCATGCCCGCCGATCCGCAGCATGGCCTACAAGACCGCACTGCTCGACAATGGCGGCCGCAGTCTCGTGTCGCCACCCAAGGCGCGTTGACGCCGCTCGCCCGTCGTGGGCAAAGCGGCCGCAGCAGGCGGCGGCGTGCCTACCGTCCATCGACGAGCTCGGTGGCTACGGTGGGCACGGCGCCACGACGATGTCGCGTGAGGAGGGTGCATGACAGCGCCTTTGCCTACCCACCGATCGTTCTGATCGGCCAAATGCGCTCCAGTTGACGGCAGCGCCGCCAGCGTCGACAATCCCGGCCAACGCGAGTGACCGAGCCGCCACAACCACGCTGTTTTCACGGAGTCATGTCAATGTCGATCAGTGACGCCGAGATCTTCGATCGATGGCTCAACAAGTCCGGCGAGTACGGCGGGATCGTCCCGCCTCATCTCGCGTCGAAACTGATGGTGGGGGGACGGTTCGTGATGAAGTTTCTTCCAACCGAAACCTGCATGCAGACGATCGTTCGGCGAATAGCTCCGGATGAGGCGCTCGCGTTGGGGACAGCCGTGCTTGCGAAGCTCGGCGAGCTGGTGCCTGAGGACGACATCGCGCCACCTCGGCGCGTCCTCAAGGCGGTCATCGGCGCTGGCTTCTTGAACATGAGCCCCGCAATCGTGCGGCTGGAAATCGTCGATCGCAATGCCGGCGAATGCGAGTTCAGGATCAGCACGCTGGCGAAAGAGGGCTTCATCTTCAAGCAGAATACCGCGCCCAAGGCGGTTGAGCGCGTCACCTCGGAGCTGCGGACACTGATCGGCCTCTATCAATAGGCCGATCGGCCGAATCCCGTTCGTGATCACCGCCGCAATGATCGAGGCGGCGAGGCTAGAACGCCCGCGTCGCCAGCATCGTCTTGATCACGAGGGCGTAGGCCGCAAACGTCAGGACGTAGCCGACCGCCAGTGCGACGCCGTTGCGGAGCGAGAGGGGCTCGAGCTGGATCGCCTGATGTCCGCCCAGATAGCGCTGCAGTGCGAACAGCAGAAAGGGGATGCCGATCAGCCATGAGTGGAAATGGAGCGCCAGAACCAGGCCGGCCACGACGCCGATCCAGCCGGCGAGCAGGGCGGCCTTCCGGCTCGCCGAGCCGATCAGCGCATTGAGAATGAGACCGCCGTCGAGCGGATAGATCGGCAGCAGATTGGCGGCGTTGATCACCGCGAACATCTCCATCGCGATGCGCAGGTCGGATTTGCCGGCCGGCATGATCGCGGCCAGCGCCAGGGTCGGGATCAGGCTCATCGCCGGTCCCATCAGCGCGATGAAGCCGAGCCGGCCTTCGCTGCCATAGGCGGTCTTCGGCACGATGGCGCCGCCGAAGAAGGGGACGAGATAGACGGCGTGGATGCCGACGCCGGCCATCAGCATCGCCGCGGCGTGGCCGGCCTCATGGATCGTGATGACGATCGCCAGCAGCACCGCCTCCTTCAGGCTGAACATGTACCAGAAGCTGGCAAAGGCCAGCGCCGAGAGCACCAGGCCGTGGTTCGCCAGATCGGCGAGACGGCTGTGCGTGCCGGCCTCGCGTTCGCATTCCGCCTTGATCAGCTGCGTCAGCCTGCGCACGCTGAGCGGATAGATGATGCGATCGCGAAAGCTGCGGATCGTCAGCTCGTTGAAGATGGTCAGCAGCGTCCCTTGCGGGGTCGCGACGACGCTCACGCCCGCATGCGCATCACGTCCGCCCTCCGGCGGCACGCTCAGCTCATGCGCCACGTTCTGAGAACGGATGATCCCCCTGGCTTCGTCGCGCTCGATTTCGCGGAACACGCCTTGCGTCCGCGGCTGTCCGCTCACGGCGACGCGGCCGAGCCAGAGGTCGCGGCTTCCGGGCAGGGGGGCGCGCGTGATCTCCAGGACCGGTGGCCCGTTCAGCACCATCCGTTCGGCGACATTGAAGCGCCAGACCGCATCGCGGGGCGCGTCGATCAGGATCTTGGCCTCGTAGCGCTGCCGGTTGCGGCCCCTGACGGCACCGACCAACGCCTGCAGGATGCAGATGACGAGGCGCAGCAACTCGATCGGCACAGCCAGCAACCTGAGCATGGGATCCCTTCATGGGTGACGCATTCGTGATCTCTCGCCCCTAGGGTGCGCAGCTGATGTCGTCAAGATCGGGGACGATGAGGGGGCCCCGCTGCCCAAGTCGTAATCAATTCCGCCGCCCTATTTGGGCTTGCCGTCGCCCGGATCGCGCGCAACGATCGTGGCGGATCACCTGAACACGTCCAGCGAGCCTTGCCATGACCAAACTCACGCGCTTCTCGGTCGGCCCCCTGCACACCATGACGCGGCGGCTCGCCGACGTCGCATCGGGTCGCGCCGCACCCGATCTCGTCATCACCGGCGCCCGCGTGCTGTCGACCTATTCGGAGCGCATTCTCCCGAACCGCGAGCTGTGGGTCACCGGCGGACGCGTCGCGGCGGTGAAGCCGGCCGGCGCCCACAAGGCGCTCGGCAGCGGTTTCGCGCTCTATGACGCGGCCGGCGGCATCATTGCGCCCGGCCTCGTCGATCCGCACATCCACATCGAATCCTCGATGGTGACGGCCTGCGCCTATGCGGAGGCCGCGCTGCTCAACGGCACGACGACAATCTTCTGCGACAGCCACGAGATCGGCAACGTCATGGACGTCGCCGGCGTTGAGGCGATGCTGAAGGATGCGCGGCAGGCGCCGCTGTCGATCTTCCTCACCGTGCCCTCGACCGTGCCGGCGACCTCGGCGGCGCTGGAGACGGCGGGCGGCGATCTCACGCCGGACAAGATCGCCGGCCTGTTCGATCGCTGGCCGGAGGCGGTCGCGCTCGGCGAGAAGATGGATTTCGTGCCGGTCTGCATGGGCGACGAGCGCAGCCATGCCATCCTTGCGGCGGCTTTGCAGCGCGGACGGCCGGTGTCCGGGCATGTCTATGGCCGCGAGTTCGTCGCGGCCTATGCCGCGAGCGGCGTCACCGATACGCATGAGGCGATCGACCGCGACATCGCCGACGACCTGCTCGATGCCGGCGTCTGGATCTTTCTGCGCGGTGGTCCGCCGACGACGCCGTGGCACAGCCTGCCGCAGGCGATCCGCACCGTCACCGAGCTCGGCGCCTCGCACAAGCGCACCGCCGTGTGCACCGACGATCGCGATGCCGATGATCTCATGCTGTTCGGCCTCGACTGGGTGGTGCGCGAGGCGGTGAAGGCGGGGATGTCGCCGGAGCAGGCGTGGTCGATGGGCTCGCTGCACGGCGCGACGCGCTTTGCGATGGATGGCGAGATCGGCGGTCTCGGCGGTGGCCGCCGCGCCGATCTGGTGCTGCTCGACGACGGCCTGAAGCCGCAATCGACCTGGTATGGCGGCGAGCTGGTGGTGGACAAGGGCAAGATCACGCCGCGGCTCGATCAGGCGCTGTCGCAGCGCTATCAGTACCCGAAGGCGGCCTATGCCACGGTGAAGCTGCCGGCCAAGGTGACGCTGACGCCGGAGCTGCCCACCAAGGCCTGCACCGTCAACGCGATCAAGACGGCGCTGCCCGGCATCACGCTGATCCACGACAAGGTCGCGATCGAGCCGGCCAACGATTGGGAGACGCTGTTTGCGCGCTACGGTCTCTGCTTCGTCGCCGTGATCGAGCGCCACGGCAAGTCGGCCGGCAATGTCGCGCACGGGCTCTTGAAGGACTTCGGCCTCAAGCGCGGCGCCGTCGCCTCCAGCGTCGGCCATGACAGCCACAACATCATCGTCGCCGGCACCAACGAGGCCGACATGCAGGCCGCCGTCGCCGCGATCGGCGCGCAGCAGGGCGGCGTCTGTGTCGTGGCCGACGGCAAGGTGCGGGCGATGGTTCCATTGCCGATCGCCGGCCTGTTGTCGGACAAGCGCGTCACCGAGGTCGCCGAGGAGGTGAAGCTGCTCAAGAAGGAATGGGCGGAAGCCGGCTGCACCATTCCCTACATGGGCTTCAATTTGATTCCTCTATCGGTCATTCCGGAAATTCGTATCACCGACAAGGGCCTCGTGCTGGTGCCGCAGATGGAGCTCGCGCCGCTGTTCGAATAGCACCATCGAACCGTCATGCTGTTAGGACATGTCAGCTGTTTGTCGTCCTAACTAACTGAGGCCACCCGTGTTTTGCCGAGCGTGCCGCATCGTGGGAAAAATCGACGACTGAATTGAGATCGCAGCCGTCAGCAGCGATCCTCGCGCATCAACCAAAAGAGGAAGCGCGAGATGGCGAAGATGCGAGCGATCGATGCTGCGGTGCGAATCTTGGAGAAGGAAGGCGTCACCTGCGCCTTCGGCGTTCCCGGCGCGGCGATCAATCCGCTGTATTCCGCGCTGCAACGGCGCGGCTCGATCCGCCACATTCTCGCCCGCCACGTCGAGGGCGCCTCGCACATGGCCGAGGGATACACCCGCGCCAAGGCCGGCAACATCGGCGTGTGCATCGGCACCTCGGGCCCGGCCGGCACCGACATGATCACCGGGCTCTATTCGGCGATCGCAGACTCCATTCCAATCCTCTGCATCACCGGCCAGGCGCCGCGCGCGCGGCTCTACAAGGAGGATTTCCAGGCCGTCGACATCGAGCAGATCGCCAAGCCCGTGACCAAGTGGGCGGTGACGGTGCGCGAGCCCGGCCTCGTCCCGCGCGTGTTCAGCCAGGCTTTCCACATCATGCGCTCCGGCCGCCCGGGACCGGTGCTGATCGACCTGCCGCTCGACGTGCAGCTCGCCGAGATCGAGTTCGACGACGAGACATACACGCCGCTGCCGGTCTACAAGCCCGCGGCGAGCCGCAAACAGATCGAGAAGGCGCTGGAGATGCTCAATGCCGCGGAGCGCCCGCTGATCGTCGCCGGCGGCGGCATCATCAACGCCGATGCCAGTGATCTGCTCGTCACCTTCGCCGAGACCGTCAACGTGCCTGTGGTGCCGACCCTGATGGGGTGGGGCGCCATTCCTGACGATCACGTGCTGATGGCCGGCATGGTCGGCCTGCAGACCAGCCATCGCTATGGCAACGCCAATTTCCTGGAGTCCGATTTCGTGCTCGGCATCGGCAACCGCTGGGCCAACCGCCACACCGGATCGCTCGAGACCTACACCAAGGGGCGCAGCTTCGTGCATGTCGACATCGAGCCGACCCAGATCGGCCGCGTGTTCAATCCCGATCTCGGCATCGTTTCGGACGCCAAGGCGGCGCTCGAGCTGTTCATCACCGTCGCACGCGAGTGGCGCAAGGCGGGCAGACTGCGCGAACGGCAGGCGTGGCCGGCGGCGTGCCAGGATCGCAAGCGCACGATGCTCCGGCGCAGCGATTTCGATCAGGTGCCGATCAAGCCGCAGCGCGTCTATCATGAGATGAACAAGGCGTTCGGCCGCGACACCTGCTATGTCAGCGTCATCGGCCTGTCGCAGATCGGCGGCGCGCAGTTCCTCAGCGTCAACCATCCGCGCCACTGGATCAATGCGGGGCAGGCGGGGCCGCTCGGCTGGACCCTGCCGGCCGCGCTCGGCGTCCGCGCCGCCGATCCCAGGCGCGAGATCGTCGCGCTCTCCGGCGACTACGACTTCCAGTTCCTGATCGAGGAGCTCGCGGTCGGCGCGCAGTTCAACCTGCCTTACATCCACGTCGTCGTGAACAATGCCTATCTCGGCCTCATACGCCAGGCGCAACGCGGCTTCTCGATGGACTATCAGGTGCAGCTCTCGTTCGAGAACATCAACGCGCCGGAGGTCGGCGGCTATGGCGTCGACCACGTCGCGGTCGCGCAGGGCCTCGGCTGCAAGGCGATCCGCGTCACCGACCCGCGCCAGGCGCAGGCTGCGTTCGCGACCGCGCGCGAATGGATGGCGGAATACCAGGTGCCTGTCGTGGTCGAGTTCGTGCTCGAACGCGTCACCAACATCGCGATGGGTACCGAGATCGACAACGTCGTGGAGTTCGAGGAGGTGCTCGATCTGCCGGTCGACGAGACGCCGGCCGAGCCGGCGCGCACCTTGCAGCCGGCTTGACCGCAGCCATCGCACTCAGTCGAGGACCCATGACATGCCGCGCTTTGCCGCCAACCTCACGATGCTGTTCAACGAGCTGCCGTTCCTCGACCGCTTCGCCGCCGCCAAGGCGGCCGGCTTCGGCGGCGTCGAATATCTGTTCCCGTATGATTTCGACAAGGCCGAGCTGCGCGAGCAGCTCGCGCGCCACGGGCTGACGCAGGTGCTGCACAATCTGCCCGCCGGCAATTGGGCCGCGGGCGAGCGCGGCATCGCCATCCTGCCGGATCGCGTCGACGAATTCCGCGACGGGGTGCGTCGTGCGATCGAGTATGCGAAGGCGCTGGATTGCCGCCAGCTCAACTGCCTCGTCGGCATCGCGCCCGAAGATGCCGATCCGCGCGAGCTCAACCAGGTGCTGGTCCGCAACCTGCGCTTCGCCGCGACCGCGCTGAAGGCGCAGGGGATCAAGCTGCTGATCGAGCCGATCAACACGCTCGACATTCCCGGCTTTGTCCTCAACCGCACGGCACAAGCGCTTCAGCTGATCTCGGAGGTCGAGTCCGACAATCTGTTCGTCCAGTACGACATCTACCACATGCAGATCATGGAGGGCGATCTCGCCCGCACGATGCAGAAGCATCTCGCCCGCATCGCCCACATCCAGCTCGCCGACAATCCGGGCCGCCACGAGCCCGGCACCGGCGAGATCAACTACGCCTTCCTGTTCCGCCACCTCGATGCGATCGGCTATCGCGGCTGGATCGGCTGCGAGTACAAGCCGCAGGCGACGACGGTGGACGGGCTGGGGTGGATGACGGACCGCGCGGCCGCTCCCGTGAGCTGAGTTTTCGGCTCCCACGATTGCGCCACATGGCGCCGGTTGATTGCACGGTCACCGAAATGTGCTCCGCCGTCATTCCGGGGCAGCCGCGCAGCGGCTGAGCCCGGAGTCCATACCCACGGATGGCAAATACAGGACGAGCTGAGGCCAGACGCGGCTCGCGCCATCGTAGACCGTTGTGGTCGGATTCCCGGCTCGCGCTAACGCGCGCCCGCGATGCCGGTGGGGAGGCAAAGTGCGCTTTTGACGTTGGCCTGGTCGCTGCGCGATCTCGCGTTGCAGGTTCTCCCGCCGAGCATCGTGCGTTCCCTCTCCCCGTTCGTCACGGTGGCGCGACGAGCTTCGCTCGCGCTGAGAGGGCCGGGGAGCAGTCACACGGGACGTGTGTCGCAGATGGCCACAGACATTCGTACCGAGCCGGCGCGGCCGATCTCGATCGTTGCTACCCGATGACTGTACCTAGGCAAGGGCTGCAACTTTTATGGAGGAGGCTGGTCCAGAGGGTCTCGTTCGATGAAGTCTCGCGGGACACAGAATGAGTGACCACTGTAGCGAGCTCCATCTGTGTCGACGATAGTCGTACCGAATCCAAGCCAGTAGTAGCCATGGCTGTCAATTTCATTGACCGCGCAGGATTGGCCGATAAAGCCGCGCATTTCCGCTTGCTCGCTGGCGGGAAGGTCATGCACCAGCCAATCAGGCAGGCCAAGCAGCCTGACACGGTCCCCAACCTGAATGTCGTTCGACACCTTGGCAAGCTCCCGACTGCGGCTCACTTTTTCTGGTTTCCGGTTTTCGTCCGTGTCGATGCCAGTTTCGAGGGCATTACTTATGATTTGGTCGCGTGGTAGGCCCGGGTGCACCGGATCATCTTCTTACCGAGTGGGCAGTCCAGTATGCTTGACCCTCGCGAGGTTGCGGCCACGCCATCGCTACGGACGAAGAAGTGCTTGGTCCTCCGCAAAAGACTCCAGAAGAGACCGAAATCGTTTTCGGATCTCGTCCGCCTGATAGAGATATTTGCGGCTGAATTCTAAGGACAGGACACCCCATTGCGCCCCAGTCGCGTCCGCAATCGTGCAGCCGGGGTTCTTGTTCGTGAGCTTATCGCAGGCAAATATCAGAGGGCCTTCAGTCGTGTCCTTGAAGTAGAGCTCTTGGTCGGCAGCCTCACATAGACGGTAACCGGATTCGACCGCCCGGAATACGCCCGGTCCCTTGTCGGCGCACCAGCGATTCCACTCAAGCTGTCGTGCGGACAAATCCAGCTCTTTCTGCCAGCCGTGGATCGTCGCGTTCAATTGATCTCCAAGTCCGCCGTAATAGGGAGGTTTCAGGAACTTGTTGGCGTTGTCCGCTGTCCTTGGCACCAGTCCAGGAAGCAGGACACGAATCTCGAAGATCGTATTCTTGGTCGGCTCGACATCTGGCCTGCTCAAATCGACCAGATAATTGCGTGGGATCTTGTAGATCTTGCTGCCAAACGCGATCGGAATTGGTGTGCTCTCGAGAGATGGATACTCTCGAAACAGTTCGTCATCAGATGCGTGTCTATTGACCATCTCTTCGACGGACTCGTGCTTCTCGAATAGCGGATCACGATCGGTTGCGTGACCAAAAGACGTGCAACCGAAGAAGGAGTATGCGATCAGCGCGGTCGTAAGGACCAAGCGGACAATCCGCCTCGTCGAGTCGGGAGTTTTTGCGCCGGGGGAGATGCTGGCTGCGCCATATTGCCTTTGTCCAACCTCAGCCATGGCCCCGGTCCACTTGTCGTATCTGGCAACCCTCGCTCCGGTTGCAGTATCTCGCTTGATCTACTGTAAGCACCGCAAGCGCTGAACTTTCGGTTAATAGAAAGGTCCCCGAGGATGCAAAAGCCTCGGCGACAATGACCTCACCTGACGAAACAGTTATTTGCATTCGACCGTCGCTCCGCGGCAGACGACGAGTGCTGGAAACCCATCCGAGGTCACTGATGTCATCTGTTGCGACCGTGTTTGCGCAATCGTTCTTCCACGGCACGCGCGCCGATCTGCGGCCGGGCGACCTGATCGCTGTCGGGTATCCGTCCAACTTCACCGAGGCGGAGCCGATGTCCTGGGTCTACTTCACGGCGACGCTGGATGCGGCGATCTGGGGCGCCGAGTTGGCTGCCGGTGACGGACGGGGACGGATCTACGTCGTCGAGCCCACCGGTCCGTTCGTCGACGACCCGAACCTGACGGACAAGAAGTTCCCGGGAAATCCGACGCGGTCTCATCGATCCCGCGCGCCGCTGCGGGTCATTGCCGAGGTCGTCCTTTGGCAGGGGCACGCACCGGAGGTGGTGAAGCAGATGAAGGAGGGCGTTGCGCGCGCCATGACCGACGGGCCGGGCATCATCGACTGAGCGGCGCGGCGGCATCGCACTGCCGTCGATCCGTCGCGCCCGATGGCTGTTTGCGGATGCTGCGACGCGCTCGCCACGCGGCGCCCTCCGTCCAGAACATCGAAAAAGTCCGGTGGTAAGGTGCGTTCGAACTGGTGTCGACGCACGAAATCTCCTCCTCATGAGCCGAGCCTATCGCCGAGAGGCGAGGGTTGGACTTGGCGTCCATGATTGATCGGGGGCGCCGCTCGGCAGCGTCGCTCGCCTTTCGGCGACGGCATGGTTGAAGAGTTCGAGGACCAAGCCGAATGCCGCCAAGTCCTCTGGTTCGATGGCTCCATCGTCATAGCCCTTGAGTGTCTCGGCGATGATCCCGTCGACCTCTCGTTGCCAGCTCAGCAGATCGTGTTCCGAGCCGGCATTGCGCACCTCCGAAACCGCCGCAAGAATGCGGTTGCGGCCGCTGGTGTCGTCCTCCAGTTCATCCCGGTTCAGATAGCGGCGCAGCCATTCGGCGGCCGAACCGATGCCGGAAAGTACGAGCAAGGCGAACCAGAAATAATCGCTGTACTTGTCCAGAAAGGTTCGCTCCGTGCCGTTGATCACCGCCGCGGCGCCTCGATGTACGGAAGGCTCGGTCTCCTTCTCGGTATCGGGCTTCGTGATGTGCGAAGCGCCGGCGAGGCCTTGCGTGATCGTGTCGCGGACCGCGAAAAGCTGCCGGTAGAAGGCCGCCGCCTTGGCTTCTGAAAGCTCCTTCTTGGCCAGGATCAGGTGATTGACGCTGATCGTGTCGACCTTGTCCTCCGGCCAGGCCGGTTTCGCGTTGAAGACGCTGGCTGGAATTTCCTCGGCCTCGTAGCGCGGATGCTTCAGGGCAATGGCCTCCGATGCTTCGATCGGAAGAAACGTCGGAGCTCCGCGGGCTCGGGAGGTCGCGGTGATGGCGTCCACCGTGATCCTGCTGTCGAGCGGACCGACGGCGAGATACGCATCGAGGGTGGGGTCTTGCGCAAGCTTCTCGATCTCGTCTGTCCCGAATTGAACCGTGGCAACCTTATCGGGTTGCACGCCGGAGCCCTCCAGAATGGCCTGGAGCACCGCGACGTTTGCTCCGGTCCTCCCGATGATGCCGACCTTGTGACCTGCCAGATGGGCGATATCTGCGATCTTGCCGCCGGCCTTCTGCTTGGGCTCGTTGCCGCGTCGCCCGGAGGGCGACCACAGCACGACATAGTTCTTGCGCAGGACGGCCAGTGTTTGCGCATCGGGCGGCATGCCGAGGTCGCCGCGGCCGACCGCCAGGTCGGTTTTGTCGGCGGCCAGCAGGGCCAGGGATTCAGCCGCTCCGCCGGTCGTGATCGGGGAGAGCCGGACGGTCCTGCTTTCCTCACCGAAGGCGTCGGCCATCGCCTGGACCACCTTGTGGTCGTCGCTCGCCGCCGGTCCGACGGCGATCCGGAGAGTTTCGGGCTGCAAGACGTAGAACAGGCCCGCCGCGGCGGCGCCAAAGGCGACAAATCCCAAGGCCAACACGATCAGCAGCCTTCGTTGACGGCGGTCGTGAGCACTCCTGACCACATCGGACGATGACATCAGCGGACCCCTTGAGAAAACGCGTGTCGGCTCCACGCGCGCACTGGAACTTGGGCGAACCGGTGTCAACCCGGAATGTTCCGTCGGCTGGCGAGAGTTGATGAAAGCAAGCCTTGGTGGGTCGCTTGGGGTCAAAAGGGGCCCTGAGGCACTCCGGCGCCTACTTCCGATCGGGCCCGAGAGCGGACATTCTCAGCGCCACTCCGGAAGGTCCGGAAAGGGGCCACAAGCAGAAATCAGATTTGCGCCGTGACTTTTCGTTCTGCGCCGGAGCCCGGAGCGTATTATGAGCAGCGGCGGGTGCGAACGAGCGTCATCAAGGGCATTCGACCATGATCTTATTCTCGAACAGCAGGCCGACACGGACGTTCGCGCCGCCCTCCTTGAAGGAATCCTCGCTCGCACCCTGTGCCATCTTGCGGTCGCGATCGTTACCAATTGGCTTAGCTATCCACGCCTCGCAGTCGGCGGGGGCGCCCACGAGCTTGACCGGATGGTCCTTTGCCATCTGGAAATCGATGAAATACGAAGGATCAACTATCTCTAGAAGGAGACTTTTCGACTTCACAGGCGTCTTCAGCGGCAGCGTGAAATGGAGAGTCAGGCGGTCGCCCGCGTAGTCGAAGAAATAATCGATTGGCGCTTCAAACGTGAGCTTTCCGTTAGCCTTTAGAGATGTGAAATAGCTATGTTCCTTCAGCGCTTCGATGTTGATTTTCGCCAACGGCTGCAACTCTTCGCGGGTATAAACGCCATTGGTCTTGGTCTCCATGCCCAGCAGCGCATGGTTCGAAAAGTTATCGTCGAAGGTCCACGCGTGTCGTACGCCGGTGACGAAGCCGTCGGCCGCATAGACCAGCTCGCTTGTCGAGGTGACCCAAACATGCGGATGCGCCTCGGCCGCTCTGTCGCCAACCAGCAGCACACCGGTGAGCAGCGCAACCACGACCGATAAGACGTCCCTAGGCAGCCGCACGTTAGAGCTCCGAAAATGTTGAATACGACCGGTCCATCGGAGGCACCAACCGTTCTCTATCATATTGCGCTGCCGATGTCGCCGATGGGTCAAAACGCGCCCTCCACGCGCCCGACCGCTTGCTTCCGATTCGACCCTAACAACGGACCTCCCCCGCAGACGGGAAGGTCCGACATGGTCCGAAGCAGACATGGCAGCTTCACGAGTGAGCCCGTAATATCGCCGACAAAACGCAAGCTGCCGTTGAGGCGTAGAGCCGTCAAAATCACCGGCGTGTTTACAGTCCTCTAGCAATTCAAGACGCGGCTCGGCTTCAGAGTCGGGGTTTGAATCCGAGAACTCTTGGGTGGCCTCGAGCCCGGCCACTGCGGGATCGCCTCGTCATGGTGACCCGGCGCAGCATCATCCGTGGGCATTGGCTACCGTGGCTGGCCTCGTCCACCTTCCACATCGGTGGTGCAGGGCCGATACAGCGCTTGGAGTTGCCGGCCGCGGAGGTAGATCGCGCGCGCGGTCATGCCGCCGTGCCGCGTAATCCATTGCCTGACTGCGGGTGGGTAACGATCATAGAGCATCTGCGTGGCTTCAGGGTTGGGAATAGCCTTCCCATCGGGCCCAGGATTGTCGGCGACCCTGAAGCCGAATACGGCTCTTGGGGTCACGCAGATGCTGTCGTGGGGAATGTACGCCAGCACGAGCGTGCAGGCGCCGGCGCAGATCCCGTCGATGATGACGGACGCGCCGAAGTCGCGTAAAACTTTGAACCTGTCGATATAGTTTCCAATCCGTCCGCCCTGATCAAAAACAATGCGCACGGCAGCATGACTCGGTTGCATGCTCCCAAGCATGAACGCCGCGACCAGCGTCACCCTCACCAGCCTCATCTGTCCATCATCCGATCGACCGAACTCCATCGCCTTGCGCAATAACGGCTGCCGGTTCCACTTTGGTCAAGAGCTGTCTGCTGACCATTCCAAGATTTGCTCCGATGTGGCCTCCAGCGCGGACATCGCCGCCATCGACCGGGAAGGTCGTGACGAGCCAGAAGCGATCCGAAGGACAAGGGTTGCACGCGCTCGTCGGGCAAATCAGTCTGGGCACTTTGTGCTCACGTGGTTGAAACGAGCGCCGCCAGGGCTACGACACGCCGCATCGGACGAATCGAATTCGTCCACGAAATCAAGCTGATCTCGCGCACATCGCTGCGACGCCAAGAAATTGCTTTCCATTTTTCAGAAATCGTGCATGATGTGCGCATCCTGTCTCGCCGAGAGGGACGTTGCGCGCGATCGTCACGACACGTGGGGCAGGGATGCGGTGGCCGTGAGGTGTCGCAGCATGTGCTTGCGCATGCGGACGAACGACACATCACGGACGCGAAGTCGTGTGGTCCTGGCCTCCCGGTGCCGAGGTCAAGCGCGCGACGAGAGCTTAGCTCTCGCGCGAGCGACGGGGTCAATCAGCCGGTCCCCGAGGAGAGCGCGAAAGAAGCGTTAAGACCGCCGCGCAGGGAATGCCGGTTGATCGGCTTTGCCTGTGGTACCTGCCGCCTGCATTTTTTTCAGCAGGCGGGCCATGGGTGAGGCCTTCACCCGGCATTCCCTGCGCCCTCTCGATGTCATCGGAGGGCGATCGATCGCAGGACTCGGGCGTGATCCGCCGCGAGCGATGGTGAAGAGTTCGAGGCTTGGTTCCCTTGGCATGATGGTTCCCTTGGCATGATGAAGTTTCGGCCATTTGGAACCGGAACTGCAGGCGATCCCTTGGTGTTGAACGGCATCTCGAAAGCACTGGAGGAGAGACAATGATGAGAACCCGTCTTGCCGTTTCGCTGATCGCCACCTCGCTGCTGGCGTCGACCGCTGCGTTCGCCCAGTCCACGACCGTCGAAGGTGCCGCCAATGGTGCTGCGGCCGGCGGCGCCGTTGCCGGTCCGGTCGGCGCCATGGTTGGTGGCACGGTCGGCGCCGCCGTCGGTGCGGGCCTGGAGATTCCGAACGCGGTCATCAACTCGATCGAGGCCGAGCGCGCGCCGTCGGTGGTCGTCCATGAGCGTGTCGTGGTCGGCGAGCCGCTGCCCGCCACCGTCGAACTGCGTCCGGTACCGCGCTACACCGAGTATCGCTATGCCGTCGTGAACGATCGCCGCGTGATCGTCGATCCGCGCACCCGCCGCGTCATCAAGATCATCGAGTGATCTGACATTCTGACAGGCAGGGGCCTCGTCGCATCAGCGGCGGGGCCTCTTGTCATGCGGTTTGCGTGCGGATCTGTCGGATGAGCCAGTCGATGGCCGCGGACAGGCCGAATCCGATGCAGGCGGTCGCGGCGTCGACGACGAAGTCTTCCAGCCGTGCGTGACGCCCTGGCGCCAGGAACTGCGCGAGTTCGAGTGCACCGATCAGGATCACCGCAATCCCGGTGGTCAGCAGCCGATGACTGCGATAGGCGAGGCCGAACGCAAGGCCGATCAGGATGAAGGCGAGGGCGTGTTCGCCGTCCTGTCCAAGCTGCGAATGGGGCCTATAGCTGGGCGGGCCCAGCGTTGCGAAGGCAACGGCTGCGGCGAGCAGCCAGGCCGAGAGGCGGATCGCGATCTTCATGGACGCTGCTTAGCACGTTCCGGGCCACGAACCGGGGTCACGGTCGCTTGAGGCACCGGTTTAGTTAATGTGGCTCGGAAGCCGGAACATGGCCTTCTCATCGTACCGCGAACAGCTTTCGTCCGGCGCCTCAGATCGGCTGCCGGACTCCCAGACCCTGCATGAAGCGCTCGCGGATCTGCGCCGGATCGCGCCTGGTGGCGCCCACACCGGGCTTGTCGTCGATCTTCGCCGCAATCAGCACCGGGCCGGGCGCCTCGAACGTAACAGCGATCAAGCGTTCGAAATCTTCCTCGTCTGCGGCCCAATGGCTGGCGCCAATGCCGCAGCCGGCGGCAATGGCGACGATGTCGGCGTTCCGGGCCGGCGTCGGCTGGTTTCCGGTGATCTGGTAGACGCCATTGTCCATGACGATGATGGCCAAATTCTTCGGCGCCAGCGTCGCAATCGTGGTCAGGCAGCCGAGCTGCATCAGCAGCGAGCCGTCGCCCTCGAGCGCGAACACCCGGCGCTGCGGCTGCGCCAGGGCGACGCCGAGCGCGATCGGGCAGGCAAGCCCCATGCTGCCGAGCATGTAGAAATTCTGCGGCCGCGGGCCCGCCGCCCACAGATCGAAATTGGTGTTGCCGATGCCGCCGATGACAGCTTCCTCGTGCTTGAGTTTCGCGACCAGCCGGCAGGTGAGGTCGGTGCGGTTCATGACCTTGGTGTTGCTGATGGTCGCGCTCATGCGAACACCTTTCCGCCGGTCAGCAGCGGCGACAGGATGAGCGCCACCGGCGCCTGTGTCGCCACCGCCTGCTTGATCGAGCGGTCCATGATGAATTCGAGCTCGTCGAGGCGCGTCATGGTGTGATGCTCCATCGCCAGCGCATCGAGCACCGGGCGCATGGTCCGGCACACCAGCGACTGGCCGTAGTTGAATTCGCCGAGCGTGCCACGCTCGGACACGATCATGATCAGCGGGATCTGGCAGGGCACGACCAGCGAGGCCAGCACGTTGGGCAAGGTCGCGAAGCCCGATGTCTGCATCAGGAGCGCGCCGCGGCGCCCGCCCATCCAGGCGCCTGCGAGAATGCCGACCGCTTCCTCCTCGCGCGCCG
Organism: Bradyrhizobium sp. HKCCYLRH1030; assembly: GCF_051168395.1. NCBI lineage: Bacteria > Pseudomonadati > Pseudomonadota > Alphaproteobacteria > Hyphomicrobiales > Nitrobacteraceae > Bradyrhizobium > Bradyrhizobium sp. HKCCYLRH1030. The sequence continues at coordinate 584,343 of NZ_JBNPUY010000003.1, forward strand.
TCGCAAACGTCGTGAAGAACGGATCGTCGTGCAGGCTGTGGATCAGCGGCGTCAGGACGCGGTCGGGAACGTAGGGGATGAGGTCGACGGCGTTGCGCTTGAAGGTCTGCAGCACGATCTCGTGCCAATTCGGCACGGTGCTTGCGGATCGCGCCGCATCGGCATCGGCGGCCATTGCTGTTCCTCCGGTCGTCCCTGATGGGGGGCGCTGTTTGGCGCTGAGCTTGACGGCACCGGGACGATTGTCAACATGCCGGCCCGGCCGGTCAGGCGTCCGCCTTTCAAGTCCGACATCAAGAACCAAGACACCAGGAGGTCGCCTGTTCATGGCCGCGAATTCCAAGCGCGTCTTCTACGTCAAATATCTGGCCCACCCGATCTTCAGCGAGCTGCTCGCCGCACGCCCCGACGTCCGGCTCGACCGGCTGGAGAACGAGAGCTCCGAGGCCGAGACGGCGCCGATCCTCGCGGCGGCTCACGCCTACCAGATCGGGGCGGCCCGCGACGAGCTCGCGCCGCGCTTCCATGTCGATGCAGACCTGCTGCGCCGCGCCCCAAACCTCCTCGTCGTGTCGAGCAACGGGGCCGGATACGACCCGGTCGACGTCGACGCCTGCACCGGGGCCGGCGTCCTCGTCGTGAACCAGTCCGGCGGCAACGCGCATTCGGTGGCCGAGCACACGCTCGGCATGATGCTGACCCTGTCGAAGCGCATCATCCAGTCCGACCGCCGGCTGCGCCGGGAGCGCGACGTCAACCGCAACGATCTGATCGGCAACGAGGTGCAGGGGCGGACGATCGGCATCGTCGGGCTTGGCCATGTCGGCCGCCGGGTTGCCGAGCTGTGCCGCGGCCTCCTCGGCATGACGGTGCTGGCCTATGACCCGTATCTCTCGCCGGAGGAGATCGCGGCACGCGGCGCGGAGAAGGTGGAACTCGATGACCTGATGCGGCGCTCTGATTTCGTCTCGATCAACTGCCCGCTGACGAGGGAGAGCCGGGGCATGATCGGTGCCCGCGAGTTCGCACTGATGCAGCCGAGCGCCTATTTCGTCACCACCGCCCGCGGCTTCATCCATGACGAGGAGGCGCTGTTCACCGCCCTCAGCGAAAAGCGCATCGCCGGCGCCGGCCTCGACGTCTGGGCCAAGGAGCCGCCGCCGCCGGACCATCCGCTGCTCCAATTCGACAACGTGCTGGCGAGTCCCCATACGGCCGGCGTGACTCGCGAGGCGCGGCAGAACATGGGCCGGATCGCCGCCGAGCAACTGCTCGCCGCGCTCGACGGCGGGCGGCCGCCGCGCCTCATCAACCCCGAGGCCTGGCCGCGCTACAGCGCCCGTTTCCGCGAGGCATTCGGAGTGACACCCGCCTAGCCGGGAGAGAGGAATTGCGAGGAGAAGATTTCATGCGTCGCAAGCCGCGAGGTGGCAACAAATCTTCTCTCCCGGGCGGCTTCCGCGAAGCGGACATTGCTATTTTCCGAGCTGTCTCGACAGCACGATGGAGGCTGATCATTTTTCCTGTGGCGCCATGAGCTTAGGCCACGTTTTTCGCTCGGCGCGGAAGGGAAGTTGGTCCGATGCGCAGGCTGAACGCGATCCTGAAGTCGACCCACGGCCGCGTCCGTCGCGCCGTCTCGCAGTTCGTCGCAATTGCCGCCGCGAGCCTGCCTTCGGTCGGCGCCTGAGCGCCGGTTCCACGAGCTGCGTCAAATATTTGCATCGACCGCTTGATATCGGTCAACAGCGAGCTGGGAAGCGCGGTAACATCACCTCCGAGCACTCCGTGAGAGACAGGAGGTTGCATGTCGCGCTATGTCATCCATTTCATGAAGGACGTGCTGGGCGAGAACGGCCGCCAGTGCGAGATTTGCCAGAGCACGCTGGAGGTTGAGGCCGAGAGCGAAGGCGAAGCCGCAGAGATCGCAAAGTCCCGGTTCTGCGAACAGCAGGAGCTGCGCGACTGGTCGCTGCATGCCGACCGCATCGAGGTGAAGGCGGCCGACTTTCCCTCCTGACCCTGCGGCTCAGCGGCGCAGCCCAGCCGGTGCGTCGCTGGCCCCGGGGCCCAGCGAGCGCTGCACCATCACGGTGTCGCACCAGCGGCCGTAACGGTAGGCGACGCCCGGAAGCAGCCCCACCCTGGCGAACCCGAAGCGCTCATGAATGCCGAGCGAGGCGACGTTGTCGGCGTCGATATAGCCGATCATCTGGCGATATCCGGCCGCTGCGGAAGCATCGATCAGCGCCTGCATCAGCAGCCGGCCGACACCACGGCCGAGATGCTCATGGTGGACATAGATCGAATGCTTGACCGCGAACCGATAGGCTGGCCGCTTCCTGAACAGGACGACATAGGCATAGCCCACGACCTCGCCGCGGAATGTCGCGACCAGATGTGGCAGCCGATGATTGCGCAGATTCTTGCGCCGCTGCTTGAGATCGTCCGGCTCGGGCGCCCCGGAACCGGCGGCGCTGTCCTCGACCCCGCGGCGGACGTGCCGCCGGTAGATCGAGAGCATGGCCTCGACATCTTCGTCGCGTGACGGCCTGACGAGGACCGGCGGCTCGGTCTCGCGAGCCGTGATCGCGCTGTCCATGGTTCGAATTACTCTGCGCAGACATAGGTATGGAGCCGGATCCGGCCGGACTCGTCGAGCTCCTTGTACAGCCCCTGGATCTCGACGTCGAAACCGGGATAGGCGTTGAACGCCCGCTCGAACATCTTGAGGTAATCGATCATCGGCTGGGCGCGTTCGGACAGCCGTTCGCCCGGAACGATGGTGGCGATGCCCGGCGGATAGACCACGAACGGCGTCGTCGCGATGCGCCCGGCGATCTGGTCGATCGGCAGGTAGTCGACCTCGTTTCGCATCAACGCACGCGCCGCCTCGCGCGGCGACATCGCGATCTCAGGCAAGTGCTGCGGCTGGAACTGCTTCGCCTGCAGCGCGCTCACCTCGGCCTCGCGGTAGAAGCGGTGCATCTCGGCGCAGAGGTCGCGCAGCCGCAGCTTGCCGTAACGCGCAAAGCGCTTGCGGGTGAACTCCGGAATGGCGTCCTCCAGCAGCACGTTGTCGTCGTGGAGCCGCTTGAAGGCGACCAGACCGCTGATCAGGGTTCCGGCCTTGCTCGCCTCGACCCCCGGCGTCAGCAGGAAGAGCAGCGAGTTGAGGTCGTTCTTCTCCGCCACGATGCGGTTCTCGCGCAGATATTGCGCGACGATCGGAGCCGGGATGCCGTGCTCGGCATAGCCGCCGGTGGCGCGATCGAACCCCGGGGTCAGCAGGGTCAGCTTGTTGGGGTCGGTCATGGTGAAGCCAGCGGCGAGATCCGGAAAGCCGTGCCATGCCGCTCCGGGCGCGAGCTGCCACAGCGCGGCATCGGTCGCGAGCTGGTCGGTCGAGAGCGCCTCCCAGGCCACGTCGTGGCTAGCCCCGGGATTGGCCGCATCGGGGATCGATACGCGATCCGGAACGAATGGCTCGAAGAACCAGCGCCGCGCCGGATCCTTCTCCTTCTCCTCGAATTCGCGGCGCATCGCCCGGATCTTCTTGCGCAACTCGATGCCAAGCCGGATCGTGTCGTCCCACAGGACCTCGCCGGAGCGGCCCTTCATCATCTGCGCGCCGACGTCCAGCGAGGCGAACAGCGGGTAGAACGGCGATGTCGAGGCGTGCTGCATGAAGCTTTCGTTGAAGCGGCGATGCTCGATCCGCCGCCGCTGCCCCTTGATGTGGCGGTCCTTGACGTGGATCTGCGATGCCTGGGAGAAGCTCGCGAGCTGCTTGTGGGTCGATTGCGTGGCGATGATGCCGGGAGCGTCGGGCCCGAGATCGCCCAGGCCCATGGCGAAGCGGCCGGCGTAAAGCGGGTGGAATTTCATGAAGCCCGCCCAGGCCTCGTCGAACATGATGTAGTCGCAGAGGTGCCCGATCCGCTTCAGGATCATCTCGGCGCTGTGGATCGTGCCGTCATAGGTGCACTGCTCGACCACTGCGACGCGGAATGGGCGTGGCTTGCGCCAGGCGTCGGGGTCCCTGACCAGCGGGTTGTCGCGGATCTGTTGCCGGAGGTGCTCCTCATCGAGCAGATCCCAGCGCATCGGGCCGATCAGGCCCCAGGGGTTGCGAACCGTTGGGACGTAGATCGGGACGCCGCCGGAGATCAGCAGCGCGCCGTGATGGGCGGCCTTGTGGTTGTTGCGGTCGAACAGCACGAGGTCGCCGTCGGTGACCAGGGCCCCGAGCACGACCTTGTTGGAGGTCGAGGTACCGTTGAGGACGAAATAGGTCTTCTCGGCGCCAAAGATCTGCGCCGCTTCCTTCTGCGCGCGCAGCGCCGGCCCCTCATGGGTCAGGAGATCGCCGAGATCGAGCACGGAATTGTCGAGGTCGTCGCGGAACACGGCCTCGCCGAGATGCTCGACGAACACCCGGCCGATCGGGCTGCGACTGTAGAACACGCCGCCATTGTGGCCGGGGCAGGTCCAGAGCTGGTTGCCTTCCTCGGCGTAGTCGACCAGCGCGCCGAAGAATGGCGTCTTCAGTGTCTCGGCATATTGCTTCAGCCGGCTGACCAGGTTCTTGGCGATGAAGGCGGGAGTCTCCTCCGACAGGAAGACGTATCCGTCGATGAAGTCGAGCACCTCGACCGGCAGATCCTCGAACCGCTTGCGGCGGATCAGGAGGATGATCGGGAAGTCCAGTCCGCGACGGCGCATCAGGTTGATCAGCGACGCCGTCTTGCCTTCCAGGCCCTTCTTGCCCCAATCGACGACCATGCAGCCGATCGCGGCATCCGTCTGCACGGCGATCTCGGCGTCCTCCAGCTTGCGGGCGCGCACCACCTCGAAGCCCGAGCGCTGGATCTCCTCGATGATCTGGTTGAAGCGGACGCCCGCAAGGTCGTCGGTCTCGAACACGGGAGCGGCGAACAGGAAGGTGAAGCGGCGGAAGTATTCCATGAGAGTCTTTCGGGCTGGGTGGCAGCCACCTGTCGTCACGTTCGATGACGGTTCGATGACAATAGGGCGCCTCACGGAGCTTGTCTCGGCCGCCTCGCGGTGGCAATCGTCCCGAACCCGAGTGATGCTGAAAGGATCCGTGGTGCTTCCCGAATGGATCAGCCTTGATTGTGTGACCCCGTCCGAGCTCCATCGGCAGGCGGCGCTGGAACGCCAGGCCCAGTTGACCAAGCCGATTGGTGCCCTTGGGCGATTGGAGCAGGTGGCGGTCGAGCTGGCGGCGCTGCAGGCGTTGGAGCGGCCGGGGGCCGATCGGGTCCCGGTGGTGCTGTTCGCGGGGGACCATGGCATCGCGGCGCGAGGCGTGTCGGCGTATCCGCCGGAAGTGACGGTGCAGATGCTGCACAACTTCGCGGCCGGTGGCGCGGCGATCTCGGTGCTGGTGCGCAGCCTGGGCTGTCCGCTCGAGGTGGTCGATGTCGGTACGCTGGCGGATGAGCCGGTGCCCGGTGTCGTCGTCGACAAGCCGCGGCGCGGCACGTGCGACTTCAGCACCGGGGCGGCGCTGACGCCGGAGGAGGTTGCGTTCGCGGCCGACGCCGGACGGCGCGCGGTGGCGCGGCAGGCCGATCACGCGCCGCAGCTCGTGATCTTCGGCGAGATGGGGATCGGCAACACGACGTCGGCGGCAGCGATCGCCGCTGCGCTGCTGTCATGCGCGCCCGCGGACATCGTCGGCAGCGGCACCGGGCTCGACGCCGACGGACGGGCGAGGAAGGCTGCGGTGATTGCCGATGCGTTGGGGCGACACGGGCTCACGGCGGGAGCGGCCGTCGCGGACGTCCTGGCTGCCGTCGGCGGCTTCGAGATCATTGCGATGGCCGGCGCGATCGTCGCCGCCGCGCAGCGGCGCTGGCCGGTGCTGGTCGACGGCTTCATCGTCTCGGTCGCGGCGCTGGTCGCCGTCCGCCTCAATCCCTCCTGCCGTCCGTGGCTGCTGTTCTCGCATCGCTCGGCCGAGCGCGGCCACGCCATCGTGCTCGACGCGCTCGGTGCCCGTCCGCTGATCGACCTCGATCTGCGGCTCGGCGAGGCCTCGGGCGCCGCCACTGCGCTGCCGATCATCCGGCTCGCCTGCGCACTCCACAACGGCATGGCGACGTTCGCCGAGGCCGCCGTATCGGGTCGCGAAGCCTGATGCGGATCGATCTGCTGCGGCACGGGACGACAGGACGGGACGGCCATCTCGACGGCCGTACCGACCCGCCGCTCAGCGACCTCGGCTGGGATCAATTCCGGCGGCAGACGCGGAGTCGGATCTGGCGCAGCGTCGTCAGCTCGCCGTTGGCGCGCGCACGTGCGGCAGCGGAGGATTATGCCCGGCTGACCGGCTGCGCGCTGGACATCGACGCGGATTGGAGCGAGCTCGATTTCGGCCTCTGGGACGGGCGGACGCATCGCGACATCGCCGCGGAGCCCGGAGGCGAAGCCTTGCTCGACACCTTCCATGCCGATGCTGAGGTCCGGGCGCCGGGCGGTGAGAGCTGGTCCGATTTGCAGGCGCGGGTGGCGCGCGCAACACATCGTATCCTTGCCCGGCCCGAGCCTGCGCCGGTTCTGGTGGTGGCGCATGGCGGCGCCATGCGCGCAGCGCTCTCGCATTTGCTCGGCTGGCCGCTGCGCCAGCTGTGGAGCCTGCGCATCCGGCCCGGCACGCGGATCACGCTCGAAGCCGGGCAGGGCGGTGATGGTGTATCTTGGGGCGAAATCGTCGAGATCATCCAGCCATGAGTCTGCGTGAATTCTGGATCGCATTGCAGTTCCTGACACGGCTGCCGACACCGCGGGTCGCTGAGTCGCGACCGGACGATCTTGCACGGGCGTCGGTCTGGTTTCCGGCAGCCGGACTGGTGATCGGCGCCTGTCTGGCGCTGGTCGGCCGCCTTTTTCATGATGCCGATCCCTGGATCGTCGCGCTGACCGTGCTGGTCGCCTGGATCGGGATCACCGGCGCGCTGCATCTCGATGGGCTCGGCGATGTCGCCGATGCGTTCGGCGCCTCGCATGGCAGGCCGGAACGCTTCATCGCCGTGCTGGGCGATCCCCATGCCGGCAGCTTTGCCGTCGTCGCGATCAGCTTGCAGATCGCCGCCAAGCTGGTGCTGATCGCCGAGCTGGCGACGGGCCCGACGGCCTGGGCGCTGGTGCTGATCCCGGCCTGGGCACGCTGGGGGACTTTGATCTGCAATAAGACCCTGCTGTCGTTGAAGCCAGGGCTGGGGGCGAGCATCTCGAACAGCGTCGGCTGGAACGTCATCGTCGCCTGGGGCGGCGCGCTCGCGATCGGCGCGCTGGCCGGTGCGGTGCCGACGCTGATCGCGATCGCTCTGGTTCCGGGAATCGCGTTCTATTGGCAATGGCGGCTCGGCGGCATCACCGGCGATTGCCACGGCGCCAGCATCGAGGTCACGGAAACGCTGCTGCTGGCCGCCTGCGTTCTCGGCTAGGACGCGCTGCCGAGCGCCTGCGCTAGCCGCTGCCAGCCTGTCTCATGGCCCGGCAGGCCGAAGCGCAGCCAGCTTGTTTGAGCCGGAAAACGCCGGACATGGATGCCATGGCGGGCGAGCCGCTCGGCAATGTCAGGCGCGCTCGGCGATGTGATCAGTCTGAACAGCGGCGTGCCGCCGAGGACCGCGCAGCCGGCCATGCTCAGAAGATCGTCAATGCGCGAACAATCCTTCGCGAGACGGGCGCGTGTCTGGTGCAACCAGTTTTCATCCGCCAACGCCGTCGTTCCGATCGCGAGCGCCGGTCCGGACACGGCCCAAGGCCCGAGCGCATCACGGAGTTGCCGTACAATGTCGACGGAGCCGATCGCGAAACCGAGGCGGACGCCGGCAAGGCCGTAAACCTTGCCGAACGAGCGCAGCACGATCGTCGCCGGCGGCAGGTCGGCTGCCAGGCTGGCATCGGCGGGATAAAGATCGATGAATGCTTCGTCGACGATCAGCAGACCATCGCGCCGGCGCAGCCCCGCTGCGATGCTGACCAGTGCGTCGCGCGGCAGCAGGCGGCCGGTCGGATTGTTGGGATTCACGACCACGGCGACATCGGCGCCAGCGAGCGCATCGAGATCATCGACCAGACTGACGCGATGACCGCAACGGCGCCAGCACAGCGCATGCTCCTCATAGGTCGGCGCGAGCACGGCGACGGTCGCGGGTGGGCGCAGTCTGGGCAGGATCTGCAAGAGCGCCTGCGTGCCGGGCGCGGCAACGATCATGTCGGGCTCTGCCACGCCATGGCGAGCCGCGGCCGCTGCGCGTAAAGCGTCATTCTCGTATTTGCCAGGCAGACGCGCCCAGCTCTCAGCCGGGATCGCCGGCACGGGATAGGGGATCGGGTTGATTCCGGTCGACAGATCGATCCACGGCGCTGGCGCATCCGGATAGCGACGGCTGATCGCAGCGAGATCGCCGCCGTGAAGGATCGCTTCCGGCTCGTCCGCGCGCATGCTAGTCGCTCTGTCGTCCATCTCTTTCCTTTACATGTCTTTCCTTCAGTGGAGATCGATGTTCGTCTCTCTCGCGCTCACGGCGCTCCTCGTCGAGGCGGCGGTCGGTTATCCCCAGGTCCTGGTGCAGCGGATCGGTCATCCCGTGATGTGGGTGGGCGCGCTGATAGCATGGGGGGACCGCCGCTGGAACAGGGCAGCAGACGGCTTTGCCGCACGACGCGCGCGCGGCATTGCGCTCGTGTGCCTGCTCGTCGCGGGGATGATGGCCACCGGTCTCGCCGCAACATGGGTCATGCAGGCGCTCGTCGGCGAACCGGTCGCAACCATCATCCTTGGTGTGGCGGCAAGCAGCCTGCTGGCCCAGCGCAGTCTCGACACGCATGTCGCCGCGGTTGCAGAGGGACTGGGGCAGGAGGGGCTCGAGGGCGGCCGCCGAGCCGTCTCGATGATCGTCGGCCGCGATCCCGAGCGGCTGGATGAGGCCGGCGTCGCGCGGGCCGCGATCGAGAGCCTGGCAGAAAACTTCTCCGATGGCGTCGTCGCACCCGTGTTCTGGCTCGTCGTCGGCGGGCTGCCGGGCATCCTGATCTACAAGGCTCTCAACACCGCCGACAGCATGATCGGTCATCTCTCGGACCGTCACCGCGCGTTCGGCTGGGCGGCGGCGCGGCTCGACGATCTCGTCAACCTGCCGGCCTCGCGCCTGTCCGCGCTGTGGATCGCAGCCGCCGCGGCCTGCATCCCGAGCGCCTCGGCTTCGGCCGCGGTGCGAGCCGTTGCACGCGATGCGTCGAAGCACCGTTCGCCCAACGCCGGCTGGCCGGAAGCGGCGATGGCCGGTGCGCTCGGACTGCGCTTGGCGGGGCCGCGCGTCTATCACGGTCATCTCGTCACCGATGCCTGGATGGGCGACGGGCGCGCCGATCTCGACGCGTCCGACATCCGGCAGGCCTTGCGGCTGTATCGGCTGGCCTGTCTGGTTCAAGCCCTGGTCGTCGCAGGACTCGTCCTGGTCAGGATCCTGTAGCCGCCACGGGCGGCGCGGGCTTGCTCGCCAATGCCAGGATACGGTCAACGTCGACGTAGCGCTCGAGATGCGCCGCGAGTGCATCCAACGTCGTGTCCACATCGATCTCATAGGAGAGGCCGCTGGTCGTCGCGCCGAGGCCGCGCAGCCAATGGCTGCGCAGGCCGTCGTCGGCGAACAGGCCATGCACGTAGCAGCCGGCTACCAGGCCATCAGGCGCGATGGCGCCATCGCGCCGGCCATCGGAGAAGGTCAGGAAGGGGCACTGTGTCGCCCGTCCCTCCGTGCGGCCGATGTGCATCTCGTAGCCGCGGAACGAGAGCTTATCGTGCGTCAGCGTGCCCTGGACCTCGCGTAACGCCTTGTCATCGGTCAGGGTCGTTTCGACGTCGAGCAGGCCAAGTCCCGCGACGGAACCAGCTGCACCCTCGTGCCCATCGGGATCGCTGATCACGCGCCCGAGCATCTGATAGCCGCCGCAGATGCCGAGCACGCGACCGCCGCGGCGAAGATGCGCGGCCAGATCGATGTCCCAGCCGGCGCCGCGCAGGGCGGCGAGATCGGCGATCGTCGCCTTCGAGCCCGGCAGGATCACCATCGATGCGTCGCCGGGGATCGGCGTGCCTGGCCGCAAGAACTGCAGATCGATTCCATCTTCCAGCCGCAACGGATCGAACTCGTCGAAATTGGAAATGCGCGGGTAGGCGAGGATGACGACCTTCGGCCGTTGTCCTCCCGATGATCCGCGTTCAGCCAGGCCAAGCGCGTCCTCCGCTGGCAGGCGGCGCGCATCCGGAAAATGCGGAATGAGCCCGAGCGATGTCCACCCCGTCCGCTGCGCGATCTCGTTCATGCCCGACGCAAACAAGGCGGGGTCGCCGCGAAACTTGTTGACGAGGAAACCTGCCACGCGCGCGGCATCGTCCGGCGGGATCACCGTCTTGGTGCCGACCAGGCTCGCAATCACGCCGCCCCGATCGATATCGCCGATCAGCACCACCGGAATCTGCGTCGCCTGCGCAAAGCCCATGTTGGCGATGTCGCCGCCGCGCAGGTTGATCTCGGAGGCGGAGCCTGCGCCTTCGACCAGCACGATGTCGGCATCCGCCGCGAGCTGATGGAAGCTGTCGAGCACGGCCGCCATCAGTTGCGGCTTCATCGCCTGATAGGCCGACGCCTTGGCGGTGCCGATGACGCGGCCCTGCACCACGACCTGCGACCCGATCTCGCTTTGTGGCTTCAGCAGCACCGGGTTCATGTGCACCGTCATCGGCCGCCGCGCCGCGCGCGCCTGCAGCGCCTGGGCACGGCCGATCTCGCCGCCATCAGCGGTGACGGCGGCGTTGTTCGACATGTTCTGCGGCTTGAACGGCGCCACCTTGAGGCCGCGCAATGTCAGCGCGCGCGCGAGCCCCGCGACGATCAGCGATTTGCCGACGTCGGAGCCGGTGCCCTGGAACATGATGGCCCGCGCGCTCATGAACTCAGTACTCGATGCCTTCCTGCGCCCTCACGCCGGCCGCGAAATGATGCTTCACGAGGTTCATCTCGGTGACGAGATCGGCGGCCTCGATTAGCTCCGGCTTGGCGTTGCGGCCGGTGACGACGACGTGCAGATCGGGACGGCGCCCTGCGAGCGTGGCGACGACGTCTGCGATATCAAGGTGATCGTAGCGCAGCGCGATGTTGAGCTCATCGAGGACGAGCAGCCGGATCGACGGATCCGCCATCAGCTCCTTAGCCTTCGCCCAGGCGCGCTCGGCCGCGGCGACGTCGCGCGCACGATCCTGCGTCTCCCACGTAAAGCCTTCCCCGAGCGTGTGCCACGACACCTGATCGCCGAACTTCTCGATCGCCTTGCGCTCGCCTGTTTCCCACGCACCTTTGCCGAACTGCACGACGCCGATGCGAAAGCCGCGGCCGAGTGCGCGCAGCATCAGGCCCCACGCCGCCGTCGATTTGCCCTTGCCCTTGCCGGTGTGAACGATCAGCAGGCCCTTCTCCACGGTCTTGGAGGCGACCTCGGCATCCTGCACCGCCTTGCGGTTCTCCATCTTCGCCTTGTGGCGTGAATCGTCGGCACTTCCGGTCATCGGCATTTTCTCCTGGTCACTTCAACGTCAGCGGCAGTCCCGCCGCCATCAGGATCACGCGATCCGCTAAGGCCGCGATGTCCTGGTTCAGTCGCCCCTGGGCATCGCGAAAGGCGCGCGCGAGCGCGTTGTCCGGCACGATGCCCAATCCGACTTCGTTGGACACGGCCACGATCGGGCCATGCGCGTTCCTGAGCGCGTCGATCAGCTCGGCACATCTGGCCGGCACGTTCATGTCGGCGAGCATCACGTTGCTGAGCCAGAGCGTCAGGCAATCGATCAGCATCGGTACGCCCGATTCTCCGCTTGCCCGGACGAGGCCCGCGAGATCATGCGCCGTCTCCAGCGTCTGCCATCCCTTGGCGCGGCGCGCCTTGTGCTGGGCGATCCGGTCGGTCATTTCGGCGTCGAACGCCTGCGCGGTTGCAACATAGGTCCAAGGCGCGGGAAGGGCGGTGACGAGGGCCTCGGCATGGCGGCTCTTGCCCGAGCGCGCACCGCCGAGCACCAGCGTCAGGCGCGGCAGGGCGGGATGCGGCGGGGCGGGGACCATGGGGACGATTCCGATTGACGGGCTTTGGTGCGACCCGTATCTAACAGATGACGGTTCTCCGAAAGGAGAGATTTAGGGAACACGGTGCGGGTTCTTGACCCAAGGCCGTGGCTGCCCCCGCAACTGTAATCGGCGAGTGTGAGGCCAAGACACCACTGGGAAACCGGGAAGGTGGCTTCATGCGGTGACCCGAGAGCCAGGAGACCTGCCGTCGACATTGCTGTTGGCCGACCCGTCGCGCGGGGAGTCGCGATGCTGGTTCTGATCCCGCCGGGATGGGCGGGGTGCCGTCGGATGCAGCGCATCGTCCGGTCCTCTGGGGAGCCGGCAAGCGACGGAGACGGCCATGAAGTTGACCCGTACCACGACCTTTGCAGCCGCGAGCCTGGTGCTGCTCGCCACCGATCCCGCCTTCGCGCATCACATGATGGGGGGCAAGCTGCCGCAGACGTTTGCGCAGGGGATGCTGTCCGGCCTCGGCCATCCTGTCATCGGAATCGACCATCTGGCGGCGATCGTGGGCGCGGGCATCGTTGCAGCGCTTCTGGGCCGCGGCTTCGCGCCGGTGCTCGCCTTCACCACCGCGATGATCGCGGGCGTCGGCCTTCATGTGGCCAAGGCCAACATCCCGGCTGCCGAGCTGCTGGTCGGCCTGACCACCGTCGTGGTTGGGCTGGTGGTGGTGATGCGTGGCCGTTTCGGTGTGCTGCCCGTCGCCGGCCTGTTCGCCGTGACCGGTCTCGTCCATGGATATGCGCTGGGCGAATCGATCGTCGGGGCCGAGAATACCCCGCTCGGGGCCTATCTCGTCGGTCTGCTCGTGATCCAGACCATCATCGCCGCCGGCGCGTTCCTCGGCACCAGGCTGCTGTCGGCAAAGGCCAAGACGGCTGCGCCGCTGGCGCTGCGGCTCGCGGGCGCTGCCATCGTGCTGGTGGGTGGGGTCGCCGCGGCGACGGCGGCCGGCGTGATCGGCTGATTGATGACCGCATCCGAGACTGGTGAGACGACGCTGTTCGTCTGCGTCACTTGCCGTTCGCAGGGGACGGAACCTACGCCGCCTGATCAGCCGCGGGCCGGAGCCCGTTTGCTCGCCGCGATCGAGACGTTGCCGACCGCGCAGCGCGCCGGTGTCACCGTTGTCGGTGTCGAGTGTCTGTCGAACTGCAATCGTGCGTGCACGGTTGCGGTGACGGCGCCGGGCAAATGGACCTATGTGCTCGGCGCGCTCGATCCGGATCTGCATGCGCGGGATGTGCTGACATTTGCGCAACTGCATCAGCGCCATGACGCCGGTCTGCCGGCCTGGCGCGAGCGTCCCGAATACATTCGCAAGAACACCGTCGCCCGCGTGCCTGCGCTGTCAGCGCCACGCTGAAAACGAGAGATCGCATCGCCATGACGAAGTCGTTCGCCAAGACGCCTTGCACCATCGTCACCGGTTTCCTCGGCGCCGGCAAGACCACGCTGGTGCGCAACCTGATCGAGACCGCGAACGGTCGCCGGCTCGCCATCATCGTCAACGAGTTCGGCGATGTCGGCATCGACGGCGACATCCTGAAGGGGTGCGGCGTGCCGGATTGTCCGGAGGATCGCATCGTCGAGCTGTCGAACGGCTGCCTGTGCTGCACCGTTGCCGATGATTTCGTCCCCGCGCTCAGGAGCCTGCTGGATCAGAAGGAGCCGCCTGAGCATATCGTGATCGAGACCTCGGGGCTGGCGCTGCCGAAGCCGCTGGTGCAGGCCTTCAACTGGCCCGAGATCGCGACGCGCGTCACCGTCGACGGCGTCGTTGCGGTCGTCGATGGTCCGGCGGTGGTCGCGGGACGCTTCGCCGATGATCCCGAAGCGCTCGCCGCGCAGCGCGCCACCGATGCGTCGCTCGATCACGACAATCCGCTGGAGGAGGTCTACGAGGACCAGCTGTTGTGCGCCGATCTCGTCGTGATGAACAAGAGCGACCTGATGAGCGAGGAGCAGCGCAAGGATGTCGCCGCCGAGATCGCGGCGAAGGTGCAGCGTGCCGTCAAGGTGATCGCGACGGAGCACGGCAGGCTGTCGGCTTCGGTGCTGCTCGGACTCGGTGCCGCCGCGGAGGACGATCTCGCGGCCCGGCCGTCGCATCACGACAACGAGGCCGAGCACGATCACGACGATTTCGAGAGTTTCGTGCTCGACGTTCCGGCGCAGGCTTCGCCCGATGCGCTCGTCGACCGCATCGCGGCCGCCGTCGACGCACATGATGTGTTGCGGGTGAAAGGGTTCGTGGAAGTCGCCGGCAAGCCGCTGCGCCTCCTGGTGCAGGCCGTCGGCAGCCGCATCCAGCATCAGTTCGAGCGCCCGTGGCGCTCGGGCGAATCGCGGCAGGGGCGGCTGGTGATCATCGGCGAGCGCGGCCTCGATGCCGCCGCCATCCAGAGCCTGATCACAGGATAGGCGTCACCGATGCACCTGCTGGCGACAACGGGCGCGGATCTCGACGACCTCGAACAGGCCGTGGATCTTGCACAGTCGCCGGCCGAGATCGTCGTGCTGTCGTTCTCGGACACCGACCTGTCGGCGCTGGCCGAAGCCTGGACCGTGTCGTCGGATGACCTGCCGAGCCTGCGCCTCGCCAGCTTGAAACGGCTGAAGCATCCGATGTCGGTCGATCTCTATGTCGACCGCGTCGTGCTGGGCGCGCGCGCCGTCGTCGTGCGCTGTCTCGGCGGGCTCGACTATTGGCGCTACGGGCTGGAGCGCATCGCATCGGTCTGCCGCAGCCGCCACATCCTGTTCGCGGCACTGCCGGGTGACGATCGCGCCGACGACAGGCTTGCTGAGCTCTCGACCTTGCCGCAGGACGCGACCTCGCGTCTCTACGGTTATCTGCACGAGGGCGGGGTCGGCAATGCGCGCGAGGCCCTGCGCTATCTCGCGACGCTGCTCGGGCGCGACGCGCAGTTTGCCGAACCGATCGCGATCGGTTCGATCGTCGGCTTCATGCCCGATCGCGGAGCCGTCGGCATCGATGATCTCTGCAGCCATGATGATGCGCGGCCGAGCGCGCTGATCGTGTTCTACCGTGCGAGCCTGCTCGCTGCCGATACGGCCGGGATTGCTGAGCTGATGCGGGCGATCGAAGCCAAAGGGCTGGCGGCAGTCGCGGTCGCGGTGACCAGCCTGAAGGATCCCAATATTGGGGATGCACTGGCGCGACTCGTCCAGCGCCGGCGTCCTGCGATCATTTTGAACGCCACCGCGTTCTCGGCGCTGCGCGACGACGGCACCACGGTGCTCGACGTGGCCGATGCACCAGTTCTGCAAATCATCCAGGCGCAGAGCACGGAAGAGGCCTGGGCCTCGTCGGTGCGCGGACTGTCGCCGACGGACCTTGCGATGAATGTCGTGCTACCGGAGCTCGACGGCCGGCTGTTGGCGCGCCCGATTGCGTTCAAGGGCGAGGCGCCGGCGGATGAGCGTCTGCAGTTCAGCGCGATGCGCTATGTGCCTCAACAGGACCGCATTGCTTACGTCGCGCAACTGGCGGCGCGATGGGCGCAATTGCGGGGGCTGCCGGCCAGCGAGCGGCGCGTGGCGCTGGTACTCTCCGATTATCCGTCGCGCGGCGGGCGTTGCGGCTACGCCGTCGGTCTCGACACCAGCGCAAGCGCAGCCGCCATTGCGCGGTTGTTGGCGGAGGCGGGGTACGATATCGGCCGTGTAGCGCCGACTGCGGACGATATCGAAACGCTGCTGCGGGACGAGGCAGATCAGCTCGTGGTGCCGCTCGCGGCCTATCGGTGTGCTCTGGCGCCGTTGCCGGACGATCTGCAGCGTGCGCTACATGACATCTGGGGAGAGGCGGAAGCGGACCCGGCGTTCCGGGATGGCGCCTTCCATTTTCCGGTGCTGCGTGCGGGAAAACTCCTGATCTTGTTGCAACCGGATCGTGGCAGTCGCGCCGATCGCAAGTCCGGTTATCACGACACCAGCGTGCCGCCGCGGCACGCCTATGTCGCGCTCTATGCATATCTGCGAGAGGCCGAGCGGATCGATGCGCTGATCCATCTTGGTGCGCATGGCACGCTGGAATGGCTGCCGGGCAAGGCGCTGGCGCTGTCAAATGCGTGCTGGCCCGAGGCCGTACTGGGCCCGCTGCCGGTGATCTACCCCTTCATCGTCAACAATCCCGGCGAAGCGATGCAGGCCAAGCGGCGGTTGTCGGCACTGACGCTCGGGCATCTGACGCCGCCGCTGTCGCAGGCCGGTCTGCACGGATCCCTGCTGGAGCTGGAGGGGCTGGTCGAGGAATATGCCGAGGCGGATGGCCTCGACAAACGCCGCCTGAAACTGCTCGAGGAGGAGATCGTCGCGCGGGCCTGGCAGGGCGGCCTGGCCGCCGATTGCGGGCTCGACCGTGCCATGACCGGACGCGAGGCGATCGCGCAGCTCGACGCGCAGCTCTGCGACATCAAGGAGCTCGCGGTGCGCGACCGCCTGCACGTGTTTGGGGAGGCGCCCGACACGGCGGCGACCGCCCTGCTGGCCGATGCGATCACGGCGGCGATGGGGCAGGCGGTGACGGTCGATCGCGCCGACATCGCCGCACGGATCGCCGCGAGCGCTGCGGCCGAGCGCAGCGCGTTGCTCGCCGCGCTCGATGGCCGGCGCGTTGCTGCCGGTCCCGCCGGAGCGCCGAGCCGCGGCCGTCTCGACGTGCTGCCCACGGGCCGCAATCTGACCGCGATCGATCCGCGCGCGATCCCGACCCGGACCGCGGCCCTGGTCGGCGTACGCGCGGCTGATGAGGTGATCCGGCGCTATTTGCAGGATCATGGCGACTACCCGCGCGCGCTCATGCTCGATCTCTGGGCGTCCGCATCGCTGCGCACGGGCGGCGACGATCTGGCCCAGGCCTTGGCTTATCTCGGCGCGCGGCCGCGCTGGGACCTCAACTCCAATCGGGTCACCGGCGTCGACGTGCTGCCGTTGGCGATGCTCGACCGCCCGCGCATCGATGCGACGCTGCGGATCTCGGGGCTGTTCCGCGACCTGTTCGAAGCGCAGATCGCGCTGTTTGATCTCGCCGTGCAGAAGGTGGCGTCACTCGACGAGGACGATGCCGACAATCCGCTGGCCGCGGCACGGCGGCGCGGCGAGAGCCTGGCGCGCGTGTTCGGCGGCGCACCCGGCAGCTACGGCGCCGTTGCCGCCGACCTCGCGCTCGGGATGGACTGGACGAGCCGGTCGCAGCTCGGCGAAGCGTATCTTGAGAGCACCGCTTACAGTTTCGGCGGAGCGCATGACGGCGTGTCGGCCTCCGACACGTTCCGCGCCCGCGTCCGTAGCGCCGATGCCCTCGTGCATCCGCAGGACGATCGTGAGCGCGACCTCCTCGATGGCGAGGAGGTGGCCGATTTCGCCGGAGGCTTCGCAGCCGCTGCAGCGTCGCTCGGCGCGTCGCCCGTACTGCTGCATCTCGACACCAGCCGTCCGGAGGCGCCCGCGGCGCGGAGCTTCAGCGAGGAGATTGCCCGCGTGGTGCGCGGCCGTCTCACCAATCCGCGCTGGATCTCGGGAATGCTCGCGCATGGCTATCGCGGCGTCGCCGAGATCGCGCAGGGCGTCGACGCGCTCTACGCCTTTGCGGCTACCTCCGACACCGTTGCCGAGCACCTGTTCGATCTGGCGCATGGCGCGCTGCTGCGTGACGAGGCCGTGCTGGACGGCATGACCGCACGCAATCCCGCGGCCGTCGCCGCGATCGTGGCGCGATTCGAAGACGCGCTGCGTCGGCAGCTGTGGGTGCCACGCCGAAATGCCGTCGCCGATGAGCTTGCGCATGCCCGCACGCGCCTGACGCAAGCGGAGAGCGCGTCATGACCGCCTCGGTCGAGATCAAGGGCTGGTGCCCGGGCGCGCGGCGGCCGATGCCGAGCGGCGACGGCCTCATCGTTCGTGTCCGGCCGCATGGCGGCGCGTTGCCGGTGTCGGCGCTGCGTGAGCTTGCCGAGGCCGCTCGGCGCTACGGCAACGGCCAGATCGACCTCACGCGCCGCGCCAATCTGCAAATACGCGGCGTATCGTCCGAGACGCTCGCGCCGCTGTGGGAGCTGATGGCATCGCTCGGCCTGCTCGATGACAGCGCCGAGCTCGAGGCCATCCGCAACATCGTCGTCAACCCGCTGGCGGGACTCGACCCGGCCGAATGGGTCGACATGCGCCCCGTCGCCGCCGAGCTGGAGACGCTGCTGGCCTCGGATCAGGCGCTCCATGCGCTGCCGCCCAAGTTCGGCTTTGCGCTGGACGGTGGCGGCAGGCTGCCGCTGACCGGGCTCGCCGCGGACGTTCGTCTCGTCGCCTGTGGTGGTACTGAGGCGAGGCGGATCGCCGTCGGCATTGCCGGTTCAAACGACTATGTGTGGCTGGGAACGGCAGCCGTGACCGACGCGGCGTCGACGGCCGTTCACCTCGCGCGGCTGGTGCTGCAACACAGCCCGACGCGACGTTCCGCGACGTTGCCGCCGCAAGCGAGCGCTGCCATCCGCGCCGAACTGGGCCTCGATGTTTCAAACGCCGTCGCGACGGCGTCGGCAACCATTTCGCAGCGACGTTGCGGCGTCATCGCTCTGACGGATCAAACCTGCGCCGTCGGTCTCGGCGTGCCGTTCGGCCGCATTGATAGCGGCACGCTGGCGCGGCTTGCGGCCATGCTTGCGGCACACGATGTCGCCGAGGTCCGCTTGTCACCATGGCGCGCGCTGTATGTCGCCGCGGGTGCCGTGATCGCGGAGCAACTGGCGGCGGATGCCGCCCGGCTCGGTCTGGTCGTCGACGATGCCGATCCACTGATGCGCATCGACGCCTGCTCGGGCGTCGGCTGCTGTCCATCGACCGGACTGGCGACGCGACAGCATGCCGGCCTGCTCGCGGATGCGATGGCTCGGACCGGATTCAACGGCACGCTGCACGTCTCCGGCTGCGCCAAGGGCTGCGCACGCTCGGCAGCCGCGGACGTCGTGCTGGTCGGCGAGGGCGAAGGTTATCACGTCGTCCGCAACGGCACGGTGAAGAGCGAGCCCTGCGGCATGCTCGATCCCACCGAGATCGACGTCGACGGGCTGTTCGAAACGAAAGAAAAGGCCGATGTCTGAGCTGCGCGACTACATCAAGGACGGCGCGGAGATCTATCGCCGCTCGTTCGCGACCATCCGCGCCGAGGCCGATCTGTCGCGCTTCCGCGGACTGGAAGAGAAGATCGCCGTGCGTATCATCCATGCCTGCGGCATGGTCGAGATCACCTCCGACATCGCGATGTCCGAACACTTCGCCACCGCGGCGCGGGAGGCGCTCGATCGTGGCGCGCCGATCCTGTGCGATGCCAAGATGGTGGCGCAGGGGATCACGCGGGCGCGGTTGCCGGCGAGGAACGAGATCATCTGCACGCTCGATGCGCACGAGGTGCCGGCGCTCGCCGCGCAGCTCGGCACGACCCGATCCGCAGCAGCGCTGGAGCTGTGGCGGCCGCATCTCGGCGGCGCCCTGGTGGCGATCGGCAATGCGCCGACGTCGTTGTTTCATCTGCTCGACATGCTCGATCAGGGCGCGCCGCGACCGGCGGCGGTGATCGGAACGGCTGTGGGGTTCGTGGGAGCCCGCGAGTCCAAGGAGGCGCTCGCGGCCGATGGTCGGGTACCGTATCTGATCGTCAAGGGCCGCAAGGGCGGCAGCGCCATGGCGGTTGCTGCGGTGAATGCGATCGCGAGCGACGTCGAATGAGCCTGCTCGACACCATCGCGGGCTCGGCCGATCCGGGTACGCTGTACGGCATCGGCGTCGGTCCAGGCGACGTTCGCTATCTGACCTTGCGCGCCGCTGGTCTGGTTCGGTCCGTCGACGTGGTGGCGTTCTTTGCCAAGCGCGGCATGGAAGGCAACGCGCGACGGATCGTGGCGCCGTTGATGGAATCCGGCCGCCACGAGCTGCGGCTCGAATATCCGGTCACGGAGGAATTGCCCGTCGCCGACTTGTCCTATCAGTCCCAGATCGCCGATTTCTACCGGCGCGCGTCGGAGAGCATCACCGCGCATCTGGCGGCGGGGCGATCGGTCGGTCTGCTGTCCGAAGGCGACCCGTTCTTCTACGGCTCGTTCATGCATATGTGGCGGCGGCTCGAGCGCGATCATCCGGTCGAGGTCGTCCCGGGCGTCACCGGCATGTCCGGCTGCTGGACCAAGGCCAATGTTCCCATCACCTGGGGCGACGATGTCCTGTCCGTGCTGCCGGGCACGCTGGGCGAGGACGTCCTGCATGACCGGCTGACGCGTTGCGAGGCCGCCGTCATCATGAAGGTCGGGCGCAACCTTGCTAAAGTGAAGCGCGCGATCATCAGCGCCGGATTGCTCGATCGCGCGCTCTATGTCGAGCGCGGTACGATGGAAGCGCAGCGTGTCGCGCCGCTGGCCGAGGTGGAACTGGACCGCGGCCCCTATTTCTCGATGATCCTGATCCCCGGACAAGGGCGTCGGCTATGACGGGTACGCTGACGATCGTGGGCGTCGGCCCGGGGCGGGCCGAACTGATCACGCCGGCCGCCGCGGCCGCCATCGCAGGCGCGACCGATCTGATCGGCTATGGACCGTATCTCGACAGGGTGACGACGACGAGTCCGGGTCAAATCCGGCACGCCAGTGACAATCGCGTCGAGCTCGACCGCGCCCGCCACGCACTCGGGCTCGCAAGCGACGGCAAGCAGGTCGCGGTGGTGTCGGGCGGTGATCCCGGCGTGTTCGCGATGGCCGCGGCGGTGTTCGAAGCGGTCGAGGCGGGACCGGCGGCGTGGCGTGACCTCGACATCCGCGTCGAGCCTGGTGTCACCGCGATGCTGGCGGCGGCGGCCGAGGTCGGGGCGCCGCTCGGTGGCGACTTCTGCGCGATCTCGCTGTCCGACAATCTCAAGAGCTGGACGACCATCCGCCGCCGCCTCGAGGCGGCTGCCGCCGCCGACTTCGTCATCGCGCTGTATAATCCGCTGTCCAAGGCGCGACCTCATCAGCTGGGCGAGGCGTTCGCGCTGTTGCGGCGGATCAAGCCGGAGTCGACCGTCGTCGTCATGGTGCGGGCCGCCGGCAGTGGTGATGTCCGACGGATCATCACCACCTTGGGCGAGGTCGATCCCGGCAAGGCGGACATGCGAACGCTCGTGCTGATCGGATCGACCGCCACGCGCCTGATCGCGCGCGAGGGAAAGGCGCCGTTTGTCTATACGCTGCGCCGCGAGGTCGAGGGCGGCGCATGAGCCAGTCGTGCCTCCAGCCATTGCAACGCGGCTCGCGCGCCGTCCAGCGCGACGCCCTGCGGCTTGTCGGGTCGGGCGATCATCACCACGGGAATCGCGAGCCGCCGCGCGGCTGCGATTTTCGGATAGGTCGCGGCGCCTCCGGAGTTCTTCGACACCACGAAGGCGATGCGCTCCTGGATCAGAAAGGCTTCCTCTGTCGCCTCGTCGAACGGCCCGCGATCGTGGACGAAGCGAATGTCGGGCGGCAACGCGACGTCGCCAGGCGGATCGATGGTTCGCGCGACGTAGTGATGCTGCGGGGCTGCTGCGAAGGCTGCGAGCTCCAGGCGCCCAAGACTGAGGAACACACACGCCGGATCTGCTCCGAGCGCGGAAGCCGCGTCGTCGGCACTGCTGACCTCGATCCAGCGGTCGCCGGCCTGACGTTGCCATGCCGCGCGCCGGATCGACGCCAGCGGCACCGACAGCGCATGGCAGGCTGCAACCGCATGTCGCGAGATCTGGTCGGCGTAGGGATGCGTGGCATCGACGACGGCGTCAATTGCATGATCGCGCAGCCAGGCTTCGAGTCCGGCGATGCCGCCGAAGCCGCCGATGCGCGTCGGCAGCGGCTGCGGTTTGGGCGAAGCGGTGCGGCCGGCGAGCGAGAGCGTCGCTGCGAACCGGTCGTCGCCGGCGAGCAGCTTCGCCAGCTCCGAAGCCTCGGTCGTCCCGCCGAGAATGAGGATGCGCATGCGGGGCAGGGTCCATGGTGAACTCGGCCGCAACTTGCAACGCGCAGCGCTGGCTGTCCATCGTCGGGATTGGCGAGGATGGTGTTGACGGTCTCTCAACGTCTGCACGACGTCTCATCGCGCAGGCGGCGCTCGTGGTCGGCGGCGCGCGCCATCTCGAGCTTGCGGCGCCGTTGATTGCGGGGGAACGGCTGGCCTGGCCCAGCCCGCTGAAGCTCGCGTTCGACCAGATCGCGGCGCGACGGGGAGAGCCCGTCGTCGTTCTCGCAAGCGGCGATCCTTTCAACTACGGCGTCGGCAAGCAGCTGATGCAGCGTTTCGCGTCCGCCGAGATGCTTTGCGTCCCGCAGCCCTCGGCCTTCAGCCTCGCAGCGGCACGGCTCGGCTGGCCGCTGCAGGATGTGACGCAGGTGACGCTGCACGGCCGCCCGCTCGAAGGGATCATCCGCCATCTCGCGCCGGCGGCGCGCATTCTGGCCCTGGCCTGGGACGGTTCCACTGCCGCACGGCTCGCCGCGCTGCTGACCTCACGCCGCATGGGACGCTCGCGCCTGACGGTGCTGGAAGCGATCGGCGGCGCGCACGAACGGGTGCGCAGCGCGTCGGCCGACGCGTTCGATCTCTCTGATATTCATCCGCTGACGACGATCGCGATCGATGTCGAAGCGGAGGTTGATGCGCCCGTGATCCCGCTGACCGCCGGTCTTGCCGATGACCTGTTCGAGCATGACGGCCAGTTGACCAAGCGCGAGCTCCGCGCCGTGACGTTGTCGGCCCTGGCGCCGCGTCCGGGCGAGCTGTTGTGGGACGTCGGGCTGGGCTCGGGTTCGGTGGCAATCGAGTGGCTGCTGCGTCATGGCTCGTTGCGCGCAATCGGCATCGAGGCGCGCCAGGACCGGGCCGACCGGGCGATGCGCAACGCGCTGGCGCTCGGCACTCCCGAGCTGACACTGGTGACGGGGCGCGCGCCAGCGGTGCTGGCGGATCTCGAAACGCCGGATGCGGTCTTCATCGGCGGCGGCATTTCGGAAGCGGGGGTGTTCGAAGCCGTCTGGTCGCGGCTGAAACCCGGCGGCCGCCTCGTCGCCAACGTGGTGTCGCTCGAAGGCGAGACGCGGCTGAGCGCGTTGTTCGGCCAGCATGGCGGTGAACTGATCCGCATCGCCGTTTCGCGCATCGAGCCGGTTGGCCGCATGCATGGCTGGCGGCAGGCCATGCCGATCACGCAGTGGCGGGTGACGAAGCCATGATCGCGCTCGGGATTGGTTGCCGGCGTGCCGCCGACGTCGCAGATATAGAGGCGGTCATCGCGCATGCGCTCTCGCTTGTGCGCCTCGCGCCCGCAGACGTGGCGGTGCTCGCCACTGCGGCTGACAAGGCCAGTGAGCCTGGCGTGATCTGCGCCGCGCAACGGCTTGGCCGTCCGCTCGTCGCCATCGCCTCTGCTGACATGGCGGCTGTTGCCGATCGCGCGATCACGCGGAGCGATCGCGTCAGGTGCTTGAAGGGTGTACCTTCGGTTGCCGAGACGGCGGCGCTCGCTGCCGCCGGCGTGAATGCCCGACTGATCCTCGTGCGCGTCGCAAACGCCGTAGCGACCTGCGCGGTGGCGGAGGGCGACGGCGCCATTGTTGCGGAGCCTGCCTCATGACGGTGCATTTCGTTGGCGCGGGTCCAGGCGCGCCGGACCTGATCACCTTGCGCGGCCGCGACCTGATCGCGCGCTGCCCGGTGTGTCTCTATGCGGGCTCGCTGGTCCCTCGGGCGCTGCTCGATCATTGTCCACCCGGCGCGCGTATCGTCGACACGGCACCGATGTCGCTCGACGAGATCGTCGCCGAAATCGAGCGCGCCACGCTCGCGGGCGAAGATGTGGCGCGACTGCATTCCGGCGATCTCTCGATCTGGAGCGCGCTCGGCGAGCAATTGCGGCGCCTCGATGCGTTGCGGATCCCGTACACGATCACACCGGGCGTGCCGTCGTTCGCGGCGGCTGCCGCCGCGCTTGGCCGCGAACTGACCTTGCCGGGCCTCGCCCAATCGGTGGTGCTCACGCGGACGTCCGGCCGCGCGTCGGCCATGCCGGAGACGGAGCAGCTCTCGCTGTTCGCGCAGTCGCGCGCCACGCTCGCCATCCATCTCTCGATCCACGTTCTCGATAGAGTCGTTGACGAGCTGCGGCCGCATTACGGCGACGACTGCCCGGTGGCGATCGTCTATCGCGCGAGCTGGCCGGATCAGTTGGTCCTGACCGGCACGCTGGCGACGATCGTCGGACAAGCCGCGGCTTCCGCCGTGGAGCGGACCGCGCTGATCCTCGTGGGCCGCGCGCTCGCAGCCGAGGATTTTCGCGACAGCGCGCTGTACGATACCGGCTATCAGCGGCGCTTCCGCGGGAGGGGCGAATGAGCCGGTCCCTGACTTTGTCCCACCAGCCGGCCGTCACGGTCGAACACGGCGACGTCGAGGACCATGTCGTTGTCGCCCAGCGCACGCCGCGCCGTCTTCCAGGCGGCGAGCGCGACGGCCTCGCCGGCGGGAAATCCGACCCGCTCGGCCTCCTGCAGCACCTGCAGCGCGGTGTTGGCCGTGCGTGCGCTCGTGACCAGCGTGGCCGGCGCCCCCGCGTCATGCAGCGTGTTCGCGAGCCAGCCGAGATCGACCTCGCCGGCGCGCGAATGCAGGTCGAGCAGGCCCTGGCCGAGCTTGGTCATCTTGGCGAAGCCGCCGGCCACGGTGACGCGGGCGACCGGATGCCGGCGCAGATATTTCAACATGCCGCCGGCGAAATCGCCCATGTCGATCAGCGCCGTCTCCGGCAGGCCATGGAGCTGCTGCACGGCCTTCTCGGACGTGCTTCCCGTCGCGCCGGCGATGTGCGGCAGGCCAGCCGCGCGCGCGACGTCGATACCGCGATAGATGGAGTGGATCCAGGCAGCACAACTGAACGGCACCACGATTCCCGTGGTGCCGAGGATCGACAGGCCGCCGACAATGCCGAGCCGCGGGTTCAGCGTCTTCCTGGCGAGCTCCTCGCCGCCGGGAATGGAGATCTCGACGGCCACATCGCGCGCCGCGCCGAGCGCGGCAGCGGCCTCATTGATCGCCGCCGCGATCATCTCGCGCGGCACCGGATTGATCGCAGGTTCTCCCGGCGGCAGCGGCAATCCCGGTCGCGTCACTGTGCCGACGCCGGGGCCGGCGCGGAACGTCACGCCGGACTTGTCTGCACCGCGCTGCAGAGTCGCTTTGACCAGCGCACCGTGCGTGACATCGGGATCGTCGCCGGCGTCCTTGACGACGCCCGCGGTTGCCTTGGTGCCGTCGGTCTCATGCATCGCGATCGCAAAGCCGACGCGACGTCCGCCGGGCAAGGCGATCTCGACCATGGCAGGACAGTTGCCCGTGATCAGCAGCTCGTAGGCGGCGCGCGCCGCAGCCGTGGCGCAGCTGCCGGTCGTCCAGCCACGCTTCAGCGGTTGGTTCGGCGGATCCGCAGTTTCCTTCATGTCCGTTCGCATAGCACATTTTGCCAAGCCTCGGCGGCGTTGCGGCCATGACCATGGTGGCGCCCAACGGAATCATCGTCGCCGCGCCGCGTTCCGGCGCCGGCAAGACGACGGTCACGCTCGGGCTCTTGCGTGCGCTCAGCCGGCGCGGCGCGCGCGTGCAACCCTTCAAATGCGGCCCGGACTATATCGATCTTGCCTATCACACGGCCGCTGCAGGACGGACGAGCTACAATCTCGACGGCTGGGCGATGTCGGCGCGGCAACTGCTCGGGCTTGCCTGCAGCGTTGCCGCCGACGCCGATATCGCCATCATCGAGGGCGTCATGGGCCTGTTCGATGGTGCGTCACATCCCGGGCGCGCGGGCAGCGGCTCGGCCGCGGATCTCGCAGCCCTGACCGGCTGGCCAGTCGTGCTCGTTCTCGATGTCAGTGGGCAGACCGAGACGGCCGCCGCCGTCGCGCTCGGCTGCGCGCGTTTTCGCGACGATGTTCGCGTGGCCGGGGTGATCCTCAATCGGGTCGCGAGCGAGCGCCACCGAGCGCTCATCGAGCCGGCGTTCGCGGCTATCGGAATCAAGGTCCTCGGCGCTCTGGCGCGGGACGCGCAATTGACCTTGCCGGAACGTCATCTCGGCCTGGTCCAGGCCCAGGAGATCACGGCCATCGAGGCCCATCTCGAGCGTCTCGCGGCCAGCTTGTCTGGATCGGTCGATCTCGACGCGCTGCTCGCTCTCGCGAACCCGATCCGCGCGCCCGATCTGGCGGCGCAGACATCCAGCCTCGGCCTCAAACCGCCCGGACAGCGCATCGCGTTCGCAGCAGATGCCGCCTTCTCGTTCAGCTATCCGCACCTCCTCCGGCACTGGCGCGCTCAGGCCGCGGAGACCATTCCGTTCTCGCCGTTGAACGACGAGGCTCCCGATCCCGCAGCCGACGCGGTCTGGCTGCCAGGCGGCTATCCCGAATTGCACGCGGGACGGTTGGCCTCGGCGCGGTCGTTCCTCGATGCGTTGCGCGCGATGGCGTTACGCGGCGTGCCGATCCACGGTGAGTGCGGCGGCTACATGACGCTGGGGACAGGACTCGAGGATGCTCACGGTGTCCGGCATGCGATGGCCGGGCTGCTGTCGCTGGAAACGTCGTTCGCGCGCCGCCGTCTGCATCTCGGCTATCGTCAAGCGACGCTCTTGGCCGACTGCAGTCTCGGCGGAAGAGGGGCCGTCGTTCACGGTCACGAATTCCACTATGCAACCATCCTGAGCGAGGCAGACGATCCGCTGATCGCGTGCCGCGATGCGTCGGGCGGCGTCGTCGCCGAGCGCGGCGCCCGGCGCGGGTCGGTGACCGGATCGTTCCTGCACGTCCTGAGCGGGGAGGGCGCATGAGCGAGCCAGGCCGAAGCCCTCCGCAGTTCGACGCGACATTCCGGCAGCGCTTTGCCGAGCTGGTGCGCTGGCGTCGCGACGTCCGCCGTTTCCGCGCCGATCCGGTCTCCCCAGAGCTGATCGAAAAGTTGCTCGCGCTCGCGTCCCATGCGCCATCCGTCGGCTTCTGCCAGCCCTGGCGGTTCGTGCTCGTCGAGAGCCCTGAACGCCGCGCGACGGTCATCGAGAACTTCCAGCACGCGAACCAGGCCGCGCTCGCCGGCTATGATGGTGAGCGCCGCGCGCTCTATGCAAGGCTCAAGCTGGAAGGCTTGACGCAGGCGCCGGTCCATCTCGCAGTCTGTGCCGACGAGGGCGCTGCCACCGGTCATCGTCTCGGCCGCGCCACGATGCCGGA
Organism: Bradyrhizobium sp. HKCCYLRH1030; assembly: GCF_051168395.1. Classification (NCBI taxonomy): domain Bacteria; kingdom Pseudomonadati; phylum Pseudomonadota; class Alphaproteobacteria; order Hyphomicrobiales; family Nitrobacteraceae; genus Bradyrhizobium; species Bradyrhizobium sp. HKCCYLRH1030. The sequence goes on from NZ_JBNPUY010000003.1 coordinate 611,812, forward strand.
AACGCTCCGCTACTCGGTGGTGGCCGCGATCCAGACGTTCTGGCTGGCAGCGCGCGCGGAAGGTCTCGGCGTCGGCTGGGTGTCGATCCTGGACCCGGCGGCTGTCTGTCGTGAACTCGAGTTGCCGTCCGAATGGAGCCTGATTGCGTATCTCTGCGTCGGCTGGCCGCAGGAGGAGCATGACGATCCCGAGTTGGAACGTCACGGCTGGGAAACGCGGCTCGACCAGACCGTGATCAAGCCGCTCAAGCGCTAGTCACGATGCGAGCGCCAGCGCCGGTGCGTCAACCGTCATCGGCTCGCCGACAGCGTCCGCGGCGCGCATGAGCTGAAACCGTGTGCCGTGCAGGTTGAGGGTCAGTGGAATGCCGCGGAAATCGTCGTGAAAGGCGCGGATGCGGCGCGCCATTTCGGCCGGATCGATGTCGACGGGCATGTCGCACATGGCGGCGTACATCTGCCGGGTGCTCTTCGCGCCGCTCCAACCGGTGCCGAGTGCCGGCAGCGGGCCGGCATGGCAGGCGAGGTCGCGCGACATCCGCCAGAACAGATAGGCGAGCCGCACGAACGTCATCTGCTCCAAGCCGCGGACATCGACGCCTCGCGGGATGTCGAACGTCTCGACACCGACGATCGCGCCGCAGTCGACCCGGGCCTCCATCGCATGGGCCGTCGCGCCGAAGCGCGTCGCACCGTCGTACATCGCGAAATGGGCCGGTGCCCAGCCGGGATAATCCGGCGGGCCCGGATGAAAATTGTAGGCGCCGTGGCCGACCGCCTGAAGGATGGCGGCGGGCACGATGACGCCGGTCGTGAAGGCAAGCAGGCGGGATCTGCCGAGCACGTCGCGCTCGATGGCTTCGATGTCCTGCAGGCTGACCGCGAAACGGAATGCGAGGGCAGGGTTGTGCGCCCGCAGGAGCTCCGACAATGCGAGCTGCTGGTCGCGGCTGCCGGTGAGAAGGATGATGGTGTCGAACATGATTTGTCCTGGCTGGCGTCAGTGGCGATGGGCGTTGAAGCTGGCGGGCCGGCGCGTCGCTTCCGAGGCGGCGGTGGCGGCGAACAGATCCGCCGGCAGTTCCTGACCGGGGATGATCTCGAGCACCATGTTGTCGGCCAGCAAAGCGGCCTCCCTCGCGATGCGAACCTCCGGCGGCCACGAGCACAGCGAAAGCTCGAGGCGGCCAAAGCCGCCGCAATCGGCGACGAAGGCGCTGGTCAGCCTCTCGATGCTGTCAGCCGTTGCGCGTGCGCTACTGCGTTCGACGTCGCGCAGGATGACCGTGATGCCCCGGTCGGACTTCACTCTCGAGCGCACCACGAGCAGCGACTCCAGCGCGCCGACGCGCCCAGCCCGCCGCGGCGACCGCGCCACCTCGGCGAAGTCCGGGTCGGGACCAAGATCAGCCTTGGTCGGCTTCAGATTGTGCACGATCGTCGCGTTGCGGACCCCGGCTTCCCCTGCAACGGCATGAAAGCTGCGGGGAAGCCAGACCGTGTCGAGCGCGATCTGAGACGTTACCGCACTCCAGGCCTGGTCGATCAGATAGCCGCCCCAGACATCGGGGTATGACGAGGCGATCTCGCGCCAGGTCGTCAGCATTGTCTCGGCCGCCTTGGAGCGACCGAAATAGAGGGTACGCGCCGACATCTCCCAGCCGTTCCACTTATGGACGGCGAAGTCGCAGCCCGTCAGATGAGGAAGGTCCGGGGCGGCTTGAAACATCACGTCGGCCTCGACGTACAACAGCGGCTCGCGGTGACGCTGCCACATCCGCGCGATGAAGTCGGCCTTGTCGGCAGCGCTCAGACGCTCGCCGGGGCGTCGATCGATCGCCTCGATGTCGAATGGGAGCCCGAACCGCTGCAGCGAGCGCCTGAGATGATAGACGTGCAGGTCGCCGACCGTCGTTGGATGGCAGGACACGACACGCATCGCAGTTGCGGGTGCCGCCTCCGGAGCAGGCCAGTCGCGGCCGCCCCACCACAATTCATGCGGACCGTCGGCTGAGGTGCCGACGGTACCGAACGCGGTCAACTTGGATTTCAGGAAATCGAACGCAGGATTTTCGCCGAAGGGGATGACCACGGCGTCATACGTTGTCAGCGAGCCATGCAGCAGTTCGGCACCCGCGCCCGTCGGCGGGTCGAGCAGGACGACCGTACGGCCACGGCCAAGCGATGGACGGTCGCCGCAGTGAATCGGCGGCCCGAACGTCCGCGACAGCCATTGTAGACGACGACCTTGCTGCTGACCGAGCTTGACGCCGAGAGCGCGCAGGGCTTGCACCGGGTCGTCGTCAATGGTCTTCGGGTCTTGTCGCGTCATGCCGGGTCCTCCTGCACAATCAAACGGACCACGTCAGCCAATCAGGCGCGTCGATCGCGCATGTGCTTGCGCCGATGACTTGCGATGATGCGCGTAGGACGAGGCTCTCAACACGGAAAACGCGAACTTCGTTTCGCAATGTTGCCGGGCGCGCCGCTCGAAACCCCAACGGTTGAATCGACATCGTGATTGCAGAAGCGGAAGTACGAGCATTCGCGTCCGGTCTGATCAAGTTAACCAGCACTGACGTGAGCGATTGGGCGCGCAAAAGCGATCGCTGTGCGGATCCCGCGCTTCACGCTGATACGTTGAACGCAACTCCGCTCCGGAGAGTCTGTATCGATCGAAACATTCAGCAACATTCGGTGACGCTATGGACATCGATGGACATCCAGGCATGTGTCGATGGCGCGCGACGCATCACGTCGTTCGCTCCATTTTGTCGCGTCATCAGCAACTACAACGTACGAACGCGACAGATCAGGCGCGTCATGTCGCAAAAATCGTCACGCGATTCAAAAATCGCGTCTGCGGCAACTGACAGAGTCGAAAAATGAGATAATTTCGTCGAGGTGATTCGGAAAAAATTGCCGAGCGAGATGATCGTTTCGCAAGAATTCCGGACCTTGCGCGAGCGCGGATTTGGCGTGCGCGGTACGCATCCACGGATGCTGTTAGTAAGCGTTGCAGCTCGCGTTTTCTGCTGAATTCGTCTTCCGGAATGAAATCCCCGCCATGCCGAACATCGGCCTTTCCTCCTCAACGACCGTCGAGCGCTCGATCCGCGTGCGGCAGAATTTGCCTGTCCCTAGGCAAAACATTCCATCTAACTACCTGAAAAGTCACAAAAAATCTTCGCCTGCTTCTCTCGATCGCAGCGTTCAACGATCGGAAGCCGTCTGCGAACTGCGTAGTCGGCATTGCGGGTTGGAGATTCGGAAATGAGCTACGCGCTGGACGTCTGGGCCCCGGCCGATGGCGTATCTTCGAAGGAGCCGGAGGCGCCGGACGTTGCGACGCTGCTGTCGAGCGAGTCGGCCAGCACCGTTCCCGACTCCGCGCCGCCAGGCGAGGCTGCGATCTTTGACGAGGACAAGGATCTGCTCGACCGGCTGGCCACCGGAGAGGAACTCGCATTTCGTCTCCTCGTCGAGCGCCACATCGACCGCGCCTATGCGATTGCGTTGCGCATCGTCGGCAATGCTGCCGATGCAGAGGACGTCGTGCAGGATACGATGTTGAAGGTCTGGACGCACCGCGGGCGGTGGCAGCACGGCCGCGCCAAATTCTCGACCTGGCTCTATCGCGTCGTCAGCAACCGCTGCATCGACATCCGGCGCAAGCCGCGGACCGAGAATGTCGATGTGGTGCCCGAGGTTGCGGACGGCAAGCCGGATGCAGTGAGCGTCATCGAGCGTGCGGAACTCAGCGACCTCCTGGAGGGAGCGATGCAGCGGCTTCCGGAACAGCAACGGATCGCTGTGATCCTATCGTATCACGAGAACATGAGCAACGGCGAGATCGCCGAGGTGATGGACACGACAGTGGCCGCCGTGGAGTCGCTGTTGAAACGGGGACGCCAGCATCTGCGCGACATGCTGCGGCGTCACGAGCGCGACATTCGCGGCGCCTTCACGGATTGCTAACCATAAAAATCCCGTCGCGGGAGAATTCCCGCCTGATTCCCGCAGGCGCTTCCGTTTGATCGGTCAGACGGGGCCGATCCGCACCGTCAGTCCTTCCACGATGCGGCGTGCTTTGCCGATCACTCAGGAGTCCTCACCGTGCCCGCAATTTCCACCAACATCGCCGCCAACTCCGCCGTCCGCTACCTGAACATCAACTCCAACCAGGAGACGAGCTCGCTCTCCAAGCTGTCGAGCGGTTCGCGCATCACGTCAGCCTCGGACGACGCGGCCGGTCTCGCCATTTCGACGCGTATCTCGTCGGACATCACCACGCTGCAGCAGGCTGCGACCAACACGGCGCAGGCGACGTCGATCCTGCAGACCGCGGATGGTGGCGCATCCAACATCAGCGACATCCTGGCGCGCATGAAGTCGCTGGCCTCCGAGTCCGCATCGGGCACCACGGTCGGAACCAGCCGCACCTACATCCAGTCGGAATTCTCGCAGCTCACCAGTGAAATCTCGTCGATCGCGACCGGAACGCGCTATAGCGGCCAGAGCCTGCTCGACGGCACCAGCACCTTCTCGTCGGGCGTCTCGGTCCTGGTCGGCTCGTCCGCGTCCGACACCATCAACATCACGCTGTCGGATCTCACCGCGAGCACGCTCGGCGTCTCGTCGCTCGACGTCAGCACCCAGACCGGCGCGACCGCAGCCTTGACCGCTCTCGACACCGCGATCGACACCGTGTCGAAGGCCCGCGCCGACATCGGCGCGCAGGAGTCGCGCTTCAACTTCTCGGCCGACTCGATCTCCACGCAGACGCAGAACCTGCAATCGGCCAATTCCGCGATCAAGGACGTCGACATCGCGTCCGAGCAGGCGAAGCTGTCGTCGGCGCAGGTGAAGACCCAGGCCGCGGTGTCGGCGGAAGCCGCCGCCAACCAGATCCCGCAGTACCTCCTGAAGCTGCTGGGCTGAGCCGTGATCTGCCGGGCCGGCGCCTCGCCGGTCCGGCTTCTTCCTTGGAGGACGACGACGGATGACGGTGAGCAGCGCAACCTCGAGCACGAGCAGCACGACGTCGTCGTCTTCATCATCGTCGACGAGCTCGAGCAGCTCGCTCACGACGTCGGGCACGAGCACGACGAGCACGATCGACTGGACCGCGCTGATCGAGTCCGCCGTCAATGCCAAGCTCACCCAGGCGACCCAGATCTCGACCAAGATCACGGCCAATGAGGCCAAGATCACGGCGTATCAGACGCTGCAGACCACGCTGAAGACGCTGTCATCGGGATTGTCGTCACTGGCGACGTCGATGGTGAACTCGCTTGCGACCAACGCCTTCGCCACGCGGGCCGCCACCATCAGCGCGACCGGCGACGTCAGCGCCTCATCGGCTCTGTCGATGTCGGTGAGCAACGGAGCCGCGACCGGCAGCCACACGCTGACGATCAGCCAGGTCGCCACGGCTCACAAGGTGACGGGTACGACGCAGTCGAGCCAGACCGCGGCACTCGGCTATTCCGGTACGTTCTCGCTCGGCCTGTCCGGGGGCAGCACGGCCGACATCACCATCACCAGCGGCATGTCGCTGCAGGATGTCGTCGACGCGATCAATGCCCAGAGCTCCACGACCAATGTCGAGGCGTCGATCGTCCAGGTATCGAGCGGGTCCTATCAGCTGGTGTTGACGGGGACCCAGGATGCCGCGGACATCACCTATGCAAGCTCGTCCGGGGACGACGTCCTCAACAAGCTCGGGGTGACCGACAGCTCGGGAGCCTTCGCGACGGTGCTGCAGACCGCGCAGGCAGCGGAATTCACGCTCGATGGGATCAGCCTGACGCGCGATACCAACGACATCACCGACGTTCTCAGTGGCGTCACCTTCGACCTGCTGCAGGCGACCCCGTCCGGAACGACGCTGACCGTCACCATCGGGACGGACACGAGCCAGATCTCGTCGGCATTGCAGACATTCGTTACCGACTACAATGCATTCCGCGATGCCGTGATCGCGCAGCAGACCACCAATTCAGACGGGACGGCGTCCTCGAGCTCCGTCCTGTTCGGCGACGGCACCATGCGCGACATCATGAATTCGCTTCAGGCCGTGCTCGGAACCTCGGTCGGCGGGTTGACGATGGCCGACCTTGGCCTGTCGTTCAACGAGAAGAACGAGCTCGAACTCGATACCAGCACGCTGTCGACGATCCTCAGCACCAATCTGAGCGGCGTGACGACGTTGTTGTCGGCGCAGACCAAGACCTCGTCGAGCCAGCTCAGCGTGGTCAATACCGGGTCGTCGCCGCAGTCGTTCACCCTTGACCTGACGGTGGATTCGTCGGGAAATCTTTCGGCGGCGTCCGTCGGTGGCGACAGCTCCCTGTTCACGGTGAGCGGCAACACGATCGTGGGCAATTCCGGGACCATCTATGCCGGGATGGCCTTCACCTATGCCGGCTCGACGTCGCAATCGATCACCGTGACCTCCACACAGGGGCTCGCGACCCAGATCTACCAGATCGCCAAGACCGCATCATCCAGCACGGGATCGCTGCAGACGCTGATCGACAATCTGAGCTCGCAGGACGACACGATGCAGGCCAAGGTCGATGACATCAAGAGCTCGGCCTCCACGTTCCAGACGCAGCTTACGGCGCAGTACGCCAAATATCAGGCTGCGATCGAGAGCGCCAACAACACGCTCACTTATCTGAAAGCCCTTCTCAACGCGAGTTCGAGTAACTGATGACCCAGAATTCGATGGCGCAATTCGCAAGTCAGGCCTATCGCGGCGCTGCGGTGGCCGTTCCGCCGCTGCGGGCCGTCATCATGCTGCTCAACGGAGCGATGATGAGCTTGCAGAAGTCGCTGCAGGCGCAGGAGGCTCGCCGCTTCGAGGAGGGGCACATCCATGTGACCCGGGCGACCGCCATTCTGCGCGGATTGAGCCTTCACCTCGATCCGACGCGCGGCGGGCCGGTCGCCGACCAGCTGTTCGGAACCTACAACGCCCTGATCGTGGCCGCGCTGCGGGCCTACGGTCGACCTCACATGCGCGAGAATTTCCAGCGGATCACCGGAAGTCTGCTGGAGCTGCGGGAGGCGTGGGAGGCTGTCGAGGCGGCAGCCCGGGGAAAGCGAGCGGCCGGTGATTCGGCCAACCCTCGGTAGCTCTGGCGAATCAGGCCCCTGCCGCACCGCGGAAATCTTGGGAAACGGATCAGAAACGGGCTGCATTGTCTCCCGTTTCGGTATCCAGTGCGGCCTCGCGTGCATACGGCTCCCGAAAAGTACGGAGTTTTCCGTGTCCGGTTGCGGTCGATCGCCACAATTGCCGATATCAATTTCGTTCGCGGGCTGAATGCTTTATGACCAAGCTGGAAGCGCTGGATTGGGCGGACGATGGACGTCAGGGAATTCGAGGATCTGATCGGCAGGCTGGGTGAGGACATCTCGCGCTGGCCAGCGGAGCAGCGTCAATCAGCTGCTGATCTGCTTGCATCCTCTCCCGAAGCCGATCGATTGCTGTCCGAGGCACGTCTTGTTCGTGAGGCGCTGTCGTCGCCGCCGGCGCGTGCACCCGCGGGCTTGACGTCGCGCATCCTTGCTGCGGCCCATCGCCTGACCCAAGAGGAAGCGGCAACCGCCCCGGCCGACGCCCACCAGCCTGGCTGAGCCCTAGCCAGGGCCGACCTTGGGCGGCTACGCTTTGGCCGGTTGGACTTCGGCGCTGGAACCGCAACACTATCGCATCTGTCATCTCGCTCAATCTGTCGAGCTCGCTTGCGCGCGAATCCAGGCGCCCGAGTGCGGCGACGGCGAGCCGTCGCGCCGATGCAGATCGGGGCCTCGCACCAGGCGATTTTTGCCCACTCAGCGCAACCGCGCGGCGGCAAATTCTGCCGTCGGATCAACTAATTCGACCGACTAATTATGCGCCTGGAATCGGCGCTCCGGCCGTTTGATCAGCAAACGCCTTCACGACCGCGTGGTCGTGCTGTGTCCCGCCGCCGTTCGCGGCGCGAGCCGGAGTTCTGCCATGACCGTTTCTGCCGCGAGTTCGTCGACTGCGACCACCTCATCGACCTCATCATCCAGCGATACATCGCGTACGACGCTCAGCTCGACCGACTTTCTTCAGCTCCTGGTGAGCGAACTCCAGAACCAGGATCCGCTCAACGCGACCAGCGTGACCGACTTCATCAACCAGATGACGTCTTACGCCAACTACACCTCGCAGCAGTCGCTCAACAGCAGCATGACCTCGCTGGCCGGCTCGTTCTCGAGCCTGGTGACGCTGAATTCGGTGAACTACATCGGTCACACCGTCGAGGCGAAGAGTGACACCGCCGTTCTCTCGAACGGCTCGGCGACGTTCGGCTATTCGCTGTCGTCGGCAGCGTCGAACGTTTCGATCTCGATCAAGGATTCCTCCGGAAGCACGGTCTGGACCGGCACCGGGACCGGCAACAAGGGCACCAATTCGATCACCTGGGACGGCACCGATTCCAGCGGCAATCAGCTCAGCGACGGCGGCCAGTACACGATCTCCGTGACGGCGACGGACTCCGCGGGCACCTCGGTCCTCAACTACACGACGGTCACCGGGACCGTAACCGGCATCGACACCTCGACCAGCACGCCCTCGCTCACCGTCGGCGGCGTTCCTGTCAGCGCCAGCAACATCATCGGCGTCACCTCCTGACGGCATTACCTGGAGTACAATCATGAGTCTTTCTGGAGCCCTGTCATCGGCGATCTCGGCGCTCAATGCGCAGAGTTCGTCGCTCGCCATGATCAGCGACAACATCTCCAACGCCGATACGACCGGATACAAGACCACCTCCGGCCTGTTCGAGCAGCTGGTGACGGCATCGAGCAGTTCGAAAGCCTATTCCTCGGGTGGCGTCTCGGTCTCCGGCCGTGCCAACATCACGCAGCAGGGGCTGCTGGCCGCCACTACCAACGCGACCGACGTCGCAATCCAGGGCTCGGGTTTCTTCGTCGCGACCAACTCGACTTCGGCCGGAGGCGAGACTTTCTACACCCGCAACGGCGCGTTCACCACCGACAATGCCGGCTATCTCGAGAACGACGGCTACTATCTCGAAGGCTGGCGCACCGATGCGACCGGCAACGTGGTCGGCAACGGCCTCGAGCCGGTCAATACGAAGGTGGCGCTGACGAATGGTGGGGCGACGACCAAGACGTCGCTTGCGGCCAACCTGCCGGCCGATGCCGCGAGCGGAGACACCTTCAGCAGCTCGATGACCGTGTACGATTCGCTGGGGCAATCGCACACGCTCAACGTCACCTGGACCAAGGGGGCGACGGCGAACGAATGGACCGCTGATTTCGCGCCGGCGACGGCGTCGGACGGCACCGTGACGAGCGGCACCTATACGATCGATTTCAACTCAGATGGTTCGCTCAGCACGGTATCCTCGACCAATCTCGGTATCACCTGGAACAACGGCGCCGCGGCGAGCTCGATCGCGCTCAGCTTCGGCACCACCGGCGGCGGTACCGACGGCCTGACCCAGTTGTCGTCCGGCAGCACGACGCCGAGCGTCTCCAACTTCAGCGCCAATTCCGATGGCATCTCGTTTGGCACGCTGAGCAGCATTTCGGTCGGCAAGAATGGTCTCGTCGAGGCGACCTATTCCAACGGACAGACGGTTCCGATCTACAAGCTCGCGGTAGCGACCTTCGCCGATCCCAATGGTCTCGTGGCGCATAGCAGCGGCATGTACACGTCGACGGCGACGTCGGGCAATGCGACCCTGCAGGCGTCCGGCGAGAATGGTGCAGGAACCATCTACGGCAGTGAGCTGGAATCGAGCACGACCGACACCACGGGCCAGTTCAGCAACATGATCTCGGCTCAGCAGGCCTATTCGGCGGCATCGCAGGTGATCTCGGCCGTCAACAAGATGTACGACACGCTGATTTCGTCGATGAGGTGATCATGGCCGACCTGAAGAGGGAGCGGCTCGGCGAGGGCGAGGCTCTGCTGAAGAGGCTGCAGCGGCTGAGACTGCGCGCTGCGACCGCCGGCAAGGACGACCGCGCGCAACTGCTGGCCTTGATCGACGATATCGAAACGGTCCGACGAAAGCTGCTCCGTGAATGCGCGCTGCTCGACGAAGAGCTCAAGGTCGCCACCGTGAGGGTGACGGCGCTGAATACCTACGCCCGTGTCGCGCAGATCAGCCGCCGACCGCAGCGTGAACAGTAGGATGGGAGCGACAGGATGAAACACGCAATTCAGGCCGATCAGCGGCCGGCCAGCGAAGATGAAGTGCGGACCTTGATCGCGCTGATCGACGAACTCATCGCGGTGGTGTCGGAGGAGAATGCGGAGCTTGCCAAAGGGCTCCCGGCCTCGCGTTCCAAGCAGCTCGACGACAAGAATCGGCTCGCCGGGCTGTTTGAGCAGCGGGTCGCCGAATGCGCCAGGCGAACGGCGAGCCTCGACGTCCGCGACCGTGTGCTGCGCGAGCAGCTCATGGAGCACATCTTCAACCTTCGTGGCGCGATGGACGAGAACCTCGTTCGGCTGCGGGCTGCGATCGAAGCCAGCAATCGTCGCATCGAGGCGGTGATGCAGGCGATCCGCGAGCAGATCGCGAATGCCTCGCCCTATGGCGCCGGTGGACGTCGTACCGCGCGTGCGACGTCCTGTGGAACCAACGTGAGGGCGTGATGGCCAGCCAACAGCGGGAGTAGGGCAATGTCGCTCGACATAGCACGGCTGGTCGCCTTCAGCGGCATCTCGGCCACGGAGCTGCAGATCAGCGTGGCGTCGTCGAACATCTCGAACGCCGACACGAAGGGGTATACGCAGAAGACGGCCAACCAGGTCACGAACGTGACCGGCGGAATCGGGACCGGCGTTTCCATTACCGGCATTTCGAGCAATGTCGACAAGCTGCTGCTGAAATCCTTGATCGGAGCCAATTCGGAGCTCGGCGCGGCCGACACCACGAACAACTATCTGACGCAACTGCAGCAGCTGTTCGGCAGCGCGTCCACATCCGGCACCTCGACGACGGGAACGTCGCTGGCAAACTCGCTGGCATCGCTGGAGTCCGCCTTGTCGTCGCTGGCGAGCTCGCCCAGCAGTGTTTCGCTGCAATCGGCAGTCGTCAGCGCGCTGGATGACTTCGCCAGCCAGCTGCGCAGCACGTCGAGCGGTGTGCAGACGTTGCGGGCCAACGCCGACAAGGACATCGCGTCGTCGGTTCAGAGCGCCAACGACGACCTGCAACAGATCGCCGATCTCAATGTCGAGATCCGCAAGATGGCGGCGTCCGGCCAATCGACCGCCGATCTCGAGGACGAGCGCAATGCCGCGTTGCAGGACCTTTCGTCCTATATGAACGTCAGCTACTACGCGGCGTCGAACGGCGACCTTCAGGTCTATACCTCGTCGGGGCGAGCTCTCGTCGACAGCTCGGCGCACACGCTGAGCTATACGGCCTCGGCGAATGTCTCGGCGGCGTCGAGCTATGCGTCCGGCGGCTTCAGCGGCATCATGGTCGACGGCGTCGACGTCACGTCGCAGATCACGTCGGGCAAGATCGGTTCGCTGGTCACGTTGCGGGACGAGACCCTGCCGGCCGCGCAGACCCAGCTCGATCAGCTGGCCTCGCAGCTGAAATCGTCGCTGAATGCGATCACCAATGGCGCATCGGCCGTTCCACCTCCGACCGCTCTGACCGGGTCGGCGAGCGTCAGCAGTACGACGGCCCTGTCGGCGTCCGGAACGGTCCGCATCGCCGTGGCTGACCAGAGCGGCAATCTCGTTTCGTACGAGGATCTCGACCTGTCGTCCTATGCGACGGTGGGCGATCTGGTCACGGCGCTCAACGGCATCTCCGGGGTCTCTGCCTCGATCGATTCCAGCGGACACATGTCGATCAGCGCCACGTCGTCGTCGAACGGCATCGCGATCAACGACATGACCAGCGCGGTCGGCGGCAGCGGCTTCTCCGACTATTTCGGCATGAATGACCTCGTCACCGGCACGAGCGCCGCCAATTTTGCCGTCAACAGCAGCATCCTGAGCGGCGCGGCCGGTTTGCCCACCGGCACGCTCGACGGCTCCGCGACGTTGACGACCGGCAGCCAGGTGCTGACGGCCGGCTCGGCGACGGTCATCGACGCGCTCGTTGACAAGCTGACCGGCTCGACCAGCTTCGCCTCGGCTGGCGGCCTGAGCGCAACGACCGGCTCGTTCGCCGACTACGCCGCGGCGATCGTCGCCAATGTCGCCAGCAAGGCGTCGCAGGCCTCCACTGCCTACACCGCGAAGTCGACGGCCCAGTCGAGCTATGCCAGTTCGCTGTCCTCGCAATCGGGCGTCAACCTCGACGAGGAGACGGCGCGGCTGAGCTCGCTGCAGAACAAATACGCTGCCGCCTCGCAGCTGATCTCCGTGGTCAACAGCATGTTCTCGTCTCTGCTCACTGCCGTGCAATCGACCTAGTCCGGAGTGCACATCATGACGATGCGGATTGCGACATTCTCGAACTCCGACCAGATGATCACGGGCGCGCTGCGGACGCAGGCGACCATGGCCAACCTCCAGGTGCAGGAGGCCTCGGGGCTGAAGGCCGAGTATCTCGCCGGTTACGGCGCCGACACCCAGCACGTCGTCAATCTGCAGGTCTCTGTCACGCGGGCGCAGTCCTACATCGACGCTGCGACTCTGGCGGACAGCAAAGTGCAGGTCATGTACTCTGCCGTGGGGCAGGTGTCGGACATCGTCAGTCAGCTGCGCACGGCCCTGAGCGCTGCGAGCTCCGGCAGCAGCACGGGAACCACGTCCGCGATCAGCAGCGCGCAGCAGTTGCTGCAGCAGATGTCGGGCATTCTGAACACCCAGTACGACGGGCAATATCTGTTCGGCGGTGCGCGGACCGCGACGGCGGCGGTCGATACGTCGAGCTTCGCTTCCGGCACGGGATCGTTGACCACGACGGATACCAGCTATTTTCAGGGCGACAGCGAGCTTGCCACGGTCCGGGTTTCCGATGGGCAGTCGGTCACCTATGGCGTTACTGCCGACAACCCGGCGTTCGAGGAGGTCATGCGGGTCCTGAAGTTCGTGGCCAACAGCTCGACCCTGTCCGGAACCGACATCACCTCCGCGCTGTCGCTTGCCGATCAGGCGGTCGACGATGTCGCCACGGTACAGGCCAAGCTCTCCGATGCGGCGTCCCGGATCGAGAGCGCGAAGTCGCAGCAGACCGATTACAAGAGCTATGCCGAGAGCCTGGCGACCGACCTGACCAGCGTCGATGTGGCGGCGGTGACCGCCCAGCTCTCGACTTATCAAGCCCAGCTCACGGCGAGTTATACCGCCATCTCCAAGATCCAGAGCCTGAACCTGGCCAGTTACCTGCGTTGAGCCCCGACTTATCGCGCGGCGATGCAGGGCGCAGGGACCCGAGCAGAGCCGGATCTGCCGGGCGGGCATAGACCTTGCCGGCGGCCGGCCTTGGGATCCGCATTCCCAGCCGATTGAAACCATGCGCCGCGCCGGAGGTTTGTTGACGGGCATCTCGTCGGCGGAACTCTCATGGACCAGATAACTCAGCCTCGAAGCGACGGCCATGGCTTGCGGCCCGTGGCGGACAATGTGTGGATCGTCGACGGCGGCCGGATTCGGGCCGCCGGACTGCCGCTCTCCGTGCGCATGACGGTGATCCGCCTGTCGAGCGGTGATCTGCTGCTGCACTCGCCCACGCGCTTCACTCATGCGCTGCGGGAGGAGCTGGAGCAGCTGGGACCCATCAAATATCTGCTCGCGCCCAACGTCGCGCACTGGATGTTCCTGCCGGACTGGCAGGCGGCCCTGCCGAATGCGCGGGTCTTCGCAGCGCCCGGCTTGGCAGAGCGCCAGCAGGTTCGCCGCAGCGGCCTGCGTATCGATCGTGAGCTGACCGAATTCACGCCGGACGAATGGTCCGAAGATATCCAGTTGGTGCTCGTTGCCGCACCGATGTTCACCGAAGTGGCGCTGTTTCACAGGCCGAGCCGCACACTCGTCCTGACAGACCTCGTGCAGAACCTTGCACCGGAAGGTCTGGGCATCGTGGCGCGGACCGCCGCGAATCTGCTCGGGATCACCGCGCCTGATGGCAAGGCACCGACCTATCTGCGGATGCTGCTGCGGCTCGGCGGCCGTGCCGTCCGGCTCGCGGCGGCGCGGTTGATTGCGCTGGCGCCCGAACGCGTCGTCTTTTCCCATGGCCGATGGTTCGATACCGGGGGCGCGCAGCAGCTGCGCCGCGCGCTCGGCTGGCTGCTGGATGCCTGCCCCGAGGCGCGCCGGCTGATGCGTGATCTGAAGGGAACGCGCGTCGTGGTGACGGGCGCCTCGAGCGGCATCGGCCGGGCGACGGCCCTCGCCTTGGCGCGGGAAGGGGCCAGCATCGTGCTGGCCGCGCGGCGCGTGGACGTGCTGAAAGATGTCGCGGCTGAATGCGAAACCCTTGGCGGGCGCGCCATCGCCGTCGGCACCGACGTGATCGATGCAGCCGCGGTCATGCACTTGGCCGATCAGGCCGTGCAGACGTTCGGTGGCATCGATGTCTGGATCAACAACGCCGGAACCGGGGTGTTCGGCGCCTATCAGGACGCCGACATCGCGCTCCACCGTAAGACCATCGAGGTCAATCTGCTGGGGACGATGAACGGTGCCTATGCGGTTCTGCCGGTCTTCCTGCGGCAGCAGCGCGGAACCTTGATCAACAACATCTCGCTCGGTGGATGGGCTTCGACTCCGTTCGCCGCCGCCTACACCGCCAGCAAGTTCGGCCTCCGGGGCTTCTCGGCGAGCTTGCGTCAGGAACTCGCCGGTCACAAGGATATCCACGTCTGCAGCGTATTCCCCGCGATGGTCGACACGCCCGGCTTCGTGCATGGCGCCAACATGTCCGGCCGCAATCTCGATCCAGGACCGCTGCTGTATCGGCCTGAGGACGTCGCCGAGACGTTCTTGCAGTTGATCCGCGCTCCTCACGACGAAGTCGCCGTCGGCTGGCCGGCGCGGCTCGGGCAGATCTCCTATGCCCTGGCGCGCTGGCCGACCGAGCGACTCCTGAGCACGGCGTTCCGTTTCCTGTTGTCGCGCGCGAAGGGCGCACCACGCAGCACAGGTGCCGTGTTGGCGCCGATCGCCGCTGGCACCGCGGTGAGCGGCGGCTGGCTCGTGCGCAAGAAGCTGCCGCCGGCCGGGCAGCTCAGCAGAATTGGATTGGCACTTGGGCTCGGAGGCATCGCGTTGGTTGCTCTTGCGCGCGCCCGCCGGCCTTCGCGGCCATCGCGCCGACATATTACTCGCTGATCCCCGGGGGCGTCCATGCTCGGCAAGCTCGATTGGTCGGCGATCCCCTTTGGCCAGCCCATCCCGCTCGTGGCCGCAGGCCTCGTGCTGGTGGCGATCCTCGGTGTCCTCGGATGGGTCTTGGCGAAGGGGTACTTCCCTTATCTCTGGCGTGAATGGATCACCAGCGTCGATCACAAGCGGATCGGCGTGATGTACATGCTGCTCGCCTTCATGATGCTGCTGCGTGGCGGCACCGATGCGATCATGATGCGAACGCAGCAGGCGGTGGCGTTTCATTCCAACGGCTATCTTCCGCCGGAGCACTACAACCAGATCTTCTCCGCCCACGGCACTATCATGATCTTCTTCGTGGCGATGCCGTTCGTGATCGGGCTGATGAATCTGGTCGTGCCGCTGCAGCTCGGGGTACGGGATGTCGCCTTTCCCACGCTGAACTCCGTCGGCTTCTGGCTCACGGCCACCGGCGCGCTGCTGGTCAACGTGTCCCTCGTGGTCGGCGAGTTCGCGCGCACCGGCTGGCTGCCGTTCCCGCCCTTGTCGGAGTTGACCTACTCGCCGGGAGTCGGCGTGGACTATTACATCTGGGCGCTGGAGATCTCCGGCGTCGGGACCCTGGTCAGCGGCATCAACCTGGTCACCACCGTCCTCAAGCTGCGCACCCGGGGCATGAGCTATCTGCGCATGCCGATGTTCTGCTGGACCACGCTGGCAACGAACCTGCTGATCGTCGCGGCGTTTCCGATCCTCACGGCGACGCTGACGATGCTGATGCTCGACCGCTATTTCGGCTTCCACTTTTTCACCAACGAGGCCGGCGGCAACATGATGATGTTCATGAACCTGATCTGGGCCTGGGGACATCCCGAGGTCTACATCCTGGTTCTGCCGGCGTTCGGGATCTACTCCGAGGTGGTCGCGACGTTCTCGAGCAAGTCGCTGTTCGGCTATCGCTCGATGGTGTTGGCGACCATGGCGATCTGCGTCATCTCCTTCATGGTCTGGCTGCATCATTTCTTCACGATGGGGGCGGGCCCCAACGTGAACGCGATCTTCGGCATTGCGAGCATGATCATCGCGGTGCCTACGGGCGTGAAGATCTATAATTGGCTGTTCACGATGTATGGCGGGCGGGTGCGCTTCACGACGCCCATGCTGTGGTCGGTCGGCTTCATGATCACCTTCATGATCGGCGGGCTCACCGGCGTGCTTGTCGCGGTGCCGCCGGCGGATTTCCTGCTGCACAACAGCTTGTTCCTAGTCGCCCATTTCCACAACGTCATCATCGGCGGCGTGCTGTTCGGGGTGTTCGCGGGTGTCACTTACTGGTTTCCAAAGGCGTTCGGCTTTCGGCTGTATGAGAGCTGGGGCAAGGCGGCGTTCTGGTTCACCCTCATTGGCTTCTACGTGACCTTCATGCCGCTCTATGTCGTCGGCCTGCTCGGCATGACCCGACGGATGCAGCACTACGATGTCGCGGAATGGCGTCCCTGGCTTGCAGCTGCAACGTTCGGCACGGCGCTGCTCGCGATCGGCGTCATTCTTCAGATTCTCCAACTGGTCTTCAGCATCCGCGATCGCGAGCTCCTACGCGATACGACCGGCGACCCCTGGGACGGCCGCTCGCTCGAATGGGCCACGTCCTCACCGCCGCCGGTGTTCAATTTTGCGGTGCTGCCGAATGTGACGGGGCAGGATGCGTATTGGCGGATCAAGGAAAATGCAAAAGACCAGCAGCTCCATACGCGGGAAAAGGACTACCAAGACATCGAGCTGCCAAAAAACTCCCCCACGGGATTCGTCTGCGCCTTCTTCGCCACGGTCATGGGCTTCGCGCTGATCTGGCACATCTGGTGGATGGTGGCGCTCGGCGCAATGGGCGCGTTGGCGACATTCGTCGTGTTTGCCTGGCGCGATCACGACGAGTACGTCATCCCTGCGGCGGAGGTCGCCCGGATCGATCGGGGCATCATCGAAGCGCGGCAGGGATTGTCGTCGTCAGCGGCTGCCGGGGCCTGAGACCCATCGAAGGGAAGCTGCCGGTGCGTCGGGCCAGCCGCACGCACCGGCGAATTCACATCACCAGCGATGATGGGCGCGGATCACGCCATGGCCGTGGCGGTGATGGCCCCAACCCGGACCGCGGTAATAGCCGTAGCTGTGGCGCCACGGCCGCGGGCCATAGGAATAGCCGTAGCTGCGATAGATCGGGCGCGGCACGTAGCTGTAGCCGTAGCCGTAGCCGCCGTAATAGGGGCGGTAGGCCGGGTAGTAGCCGCCATAGCCGTAGGGATAGGCAGCGTAGCGATACCCGCCGTAGTAGGGATAGGGCGCGTAGCCGCCATAGTAGGAGGGGGCGGCGATCGCCGATCCGATCAGGGCACCCGCCAACAGCCCCGCGCCGATTGCGGCACCGCCGCCCCAGCCGCCATGCCAGCCGCCGTAGCGGACCTGGACGGCATTCGAGCTTTCGGCGCCCGGTTTGGCGGCTGCCGACAGCGACGTCAGCGGCGCAGCCGAGACCGAGTGCAGCGTGGACAAAGAAAGTGCGCCGGCGATGGCGAGCGTCGCGGCGGCTTTGAAGGTGACCATCCCGATGTCTCCCGTTGATTCAGGCTCATACTCAACCGGATGAGACGAACTTCGTTGCATTTGTCGCGGCGGACGTTTTGTCGCGCGCCATGGGTCCAGGCGGCGGTCGATGCCGGAGACCGGCATCGGCCTTGGCGTCGCTACGGGCAGGAATGGCGCAGGCCGTCATTGCCGAGATAGGTGCCGGAGCCCGGGTCGTAGGACCGGAACCGCTGGGCGCAATAGGCCTGGGCGTTGGCGGCCTCGGCGCGGCTGTTGGCGATGGCGCCACCGATGATCGCGCCGGCCGCGAGACCGCCCAGGGCGGCGGCACCCGCACCGTAGCCGTGGCGATGCCCGCCATAGCGATGGCCGTAATCGCCGTGGCGATGACCGTAGCCGCCGCGCCAGTGGCGATATTGCACCTGCTGCAGCTCGGTCGCGTTCTGCGTGGCGGCGGCCGGCGCCGGGTGGTTCGGCAGCAACGGCGCGGCGGCGAGCGGCGATGCGACCGCGAGCGACATCGTTCCGATGGTTGCGACCGTCAAAAGTTTGCGCAGATCCATCTGCGTGCTCCTTTCTGTTCGTTGTGCCGGAGGGCAACGGCTCGCCGTCGCCCTCCGTTCCGCGCCGCGACGGAGCATGTCGGCGGCACGAGGTCGCATCCAATGGCAGAACCGTGACCGCAAGCTACTCGATCAGCGCATCGAGCAGCGCATCCGGACATTCCGCCATCATCGTATGTCCCGCGCCCGGCAGCACGATGATGCGCGATTGCGCGATTGCAGCCGCCAGCGCCTTGCCGGCCTTCAGCGGCGTCATCATGTCCTTCTCGCCGAGGATCAACCGCGTCGGGACCTTGATCTTGGCCGCCGCTGCCAGCGCATCCTGATAGGCGTTGCAGGCGGAGAGATCGTTGAACAGCACGCCCGGCGCGCAGCGCTCCAGGGTCGCCTGCGCGCCGCCATGCATCCACAGCCCCGGCGCGCGGCTGCCGCCGAGCTCGGCGGCAAAACCGAGCCCCCAGATCGAGACCATGTCGACGGCGGCGTGATCGTTGGCTTCGGCGGCCTTCAGGAGGTCAGGTCCGACCGTCATCGCTGCCGCGGTGCCGATCAGGCTGAGCGCCGACACGCGATCGGGATGGCGCGCCGCGGCATCCAGCGCAATCAGCGATCCCATCGAATGGCCGATCAGGTGAGCGGGCTTCGCGTTCACCGCCTGCAACAGCCCGACGATCCAATCCGCCATGGCGGTGATGGTCGGCAGCGCCGGCCCCGTCGAGCGGCCATGGCCCGGCAGATCGGGCGCCAGCACGGCAAAGCCGTGATGGGCGAACCAGCGGCTGTGCAGCGCCCAGACCGAATGATCGAAGCCGGCGCCATGGATGAAGACGACGGCGGGCAGGGACGAATCGAACTCGCGGCCGCCCGTGGCAGCGAAGACCTCATGATCTCCGATCGACAGTTGCATGGGCTCACACCTTCTGCGAGGCGCGCAGCGCCTGTCCGAGATCGTCGATGATGTCGCTGGCCGCCTCGATGCCGACCGAGAGCCGGATCAGCTCCTCGCCGATTCCGGCCGCGGCGAGCTGGGCTGCGTCCATCTGCTGATGCGTGGTCGAGGCGGGGTGGATCACCAGCGTCTTGGCATCGCCGACATTGGCGAGATGGCTGATCAGCTTCAGGCTCTCGATGAACTTGCGCCCCGCGGGACGTCCGCCCTTGATGCCGAACGAGATGATCGAGCCGGCGCCGCGCGGCAACAGCTCCTTGGCGAGCGCATGGTCCGGATGGGTCTCGAGCGAAGGATGCAGCACCCAGTCGACGGCCTTGTTGGCGGTCAGCGCCTCCAGCACCGCGCGGGTGTTGGTGACGTGCCGCTCCATGCGCAGATGCAGCGTCTCGACGCCCTGCAGCAGATGGAACGCGTTGGTCGGCGACAGGCAGGCGCCGAAATCGCGCAGGCCTTCGGTCCGCGCGCGCATGATGAAGGCGGCCGCGCCGAACTGCTCGTCGAAGACGATGCCATGATAGCCGGCATAGGGTTCGGTGAGCTGCGGGAACTTGGCCGAGGCGCGCCAGTCGAACCGGCCGCCATCGATGATCGCGCCGCCGATCGCGATGCCATGGCCGCCGAGCCACTTGGTCGCGGAGTGCATCACGATGTCGGCGCCTTGGGAAATCGGCTGGCTGAGATAGGGCGTAGCGAAGGTGTTGTCGATCAGGAGCGGCACGCCGGCCGCGTGCGCGATCGCCGAGACCTTGGGGATGTCCAGCACCTCGAGGCCGGGGTTGCCGAGGGTCTCGCCGATCAGGAGCCGCGTGTTCGGCTTGATCGCGGTGCGGAAACCGTCGTGATCCCTGGGCTTGACGAAGCTCGTGGTGATGCCGAAGCGCGGCAGCGTGTGCGCGAGCAGATTGATGGTGCCGCCATAGAGCGAGGAGGAGGCCACGATGTGATCGCCCGCATTCAGAAGCGTGGCGATGGCCAGATGCAGCGCCGCCTGGCCGCTCGCGGTGCAGACCGCGCCGACGCCGCCTTCGAGCGCGGCGAGCCGCTCTTCGAGCACGGCCGTGGTCGGGTTGGAGATGCGGGTATAGATGTGGCCGGCGCGTTCGAGATTGAACAGCGCCGCGGCGTGCTCGGTGTCGTCGAACACATAGGACGTGGTCTGATAGATCGGCACCGCGCGGGCGCCGGTCGCGGGATCCGGGTGCTGGCCCGCGTGCAGGCTCAGGGTCTCGAAGGCGGGCGGTTTCGGCGGTGGCATGCGGATCAACTCTCCTCAAGCAGATCGCATCTTCTGCCACAGATTTCGCGGTCCGTCAGGAGCGGCGCGGTGCGCCGCCCCTGCGACATCGATCAGCCGCCGAAGCGCTGCGGGAACAGGCCGGCCGAGGCGATCTCGGCGATGGACAGGCGTGCGCTCGGCTTCTCGCGCTCCTTGAGCATGGCCGGCAGCTTTTCGCCATCGCCCTTGCGGCCGACCGCGATCGCGATCTCCACGGCGAAACCGTCGGGTACCCCGAGCGCTGTCTGTGCGGCGGCGACGTCGAAGCCGCTCATGCCATGGGTGATCCAGCCGGACAACGCGGCCTGGTTGGCGAAATTGGCCCAGGCCGCGCCGGCATCGAAGGAATGCGTGCGCGTCGGTGCCGGCTCGGTCTTGCCCGCCGGGATGAAGGTCTTCTTCGACAACACGTAGACGATCGCCGCGGCATGCTGCGCCCAGCCGCGGTTGAATTCGACCAGCGGCGCCAGGAAGGTGTCGAACTCGGCCGAGCCGCGCAGCGCGTAGAGGAAGCGCCAGGGCTGCGAATTGTAGGAGGAGGGCGCCCAGCGTGCCGCCTCGATGAAGGTCAGGAGCTCCGTCTCGGGAAGCGCCTCGTCGCTGAAGCCGCGCGGCGACCAGCGATCGACGAAGATGCGATGCGCCGGATGCTCGGTGATGCGGCCGGTCGGGGGAAGATGGGCAGTCACGGGTGGTCTCCTTCGTTCAGGCTCGTCGTCGGGCCTCGTGCCGCGCTTCGCTGCCGGGCACAATCTCGGCTCCTGTGTGGCTCACGGCGCTTTGGGAGTCCAGATCGCCAACGCCGATGTGTCCACCTTCGCCGGCAGCACGCGCTCCGCCAGGAAAGCATCCGCGATCTTCTGCTGTTCCGACAGGCCGGCCGCGGTGACCGCGCCGACCTGGTAGGAGCGGTGGCTGTTGGCCTCCTCGACGGTGGCGGCATCGATGCCCCACAGGGCAGCGAGCTGGCTCGCCGCGGCGGCCGGATTGGCCTTCACCCATTTGCCGGTTTCGACGAGCTTGCCGTAGATGACGTTGAGGGCGTCGCCATGCCCGGCGGCGTAGTCGGCGGATGCGAGATAGTAGCGCTTGTAGCTGGCAAGCCCGTCGCTGCCGTCCGCGAGCACGCGCGCCCCTGACTGGCGGATGGTGCTGGTCAGGAACGGATCCCACGCGACCCAGGCATCGACATTGTTGCTGACGAAAGCGGTCCTGCCGTCGGCGGGCGGCAGATAGGCGGGGGTGATGTCCTTGAAGGTGAGACCCGCTTTGGCGAGCGCGGCGAGCAGCAGATAGTGGCTGCCGGCGCCCTTGGTCACCGCGATCTTCCTGCCTTTCAGCTCAGCGAGCGTCTTGGCCGGCGAAGCCGTTGCCACGAGGATCGCCTGCGCCGACGGCGAGGCGGCCTCCTCGGCGACATAAGCGAGCCTCGCGCCCGCGGCCTGCGCGAACACCGGGACGGTATCGGCGACATCGGCGCCGACATCGATGCTGCCGATGTTGATCGCTTCCAGCAGCGGCAGGCCGCTGGAGAATTCGTGCCACGACACCTTGATGCCGAGCGGCGCCAGCGCCTTCTCCAACTCGCCATTGGTCTTGAGGAGGGCGATCAGGGTCGAGGATCTCTGATAGCCGATGCGCAGCGTCTCGGCTGCATCGGCTTGCGACGTGGCGAGCGCGCCGAGCAGGGCCGCGGCCATCATCAGGACGCCGCGACGGGCGAGATGCAAGGGCCGCGCGCGACGCAGGCCGCTGAAGGACGGTGTCATTCGGCAATCTCCCAAACAGGCGGTTGCATGCAATTGTCCAGGATCATTCGCAGGATCGTCAGCCCTGCGCAATTTTGCAGATCTGTTCATATGGAGAGGAAAGTTTCTCATGTGCCCATGCCGCGAGAAGTTTTGTTTTCTTGGCGCGCGAGATCTGACGAGACAGCCGTTCGCATCCTCGCCACGCGCAGAGCGTCCGAGAGATGTCTGCCGTTCGTCCCTCCATCGAGAGAGGGCACAGGGAAGGCCGGGCGTCGACTGACACCCATGGCCCGCGTGCAAAAAAGGAAGCACGCGGCGGTTACCACAGGATCAGCCGGACATCCGGCCTTCCCTGCGCAACGGGCTTACGGCTTATACGCGTTCTCCCCGGCGCGCCGAGCTTTCTGGCCACCGTCGCCTGCGCGAAGCCGAGCCTCGTCGCAGACTTGATACTAGCATCGGAGTATCAGGACCACGCGATTTCGCCGTCCGGCTCCCATCGTTCGTCCGCGCGCTTGACGCACGCTGCGACGAGAACCGGCCATCGCATCCCGCACCAACGTTTCGTGACGTTCGCGAAGCGCCCCTCTCGATCGGGCGGGATGGGGTGATACAATCATGAATTCTGAAAAAAAGAAACAAGAATATTTTTCGTGGCGGGACTGGACAGGGCAAATCAGCCTGAGAATGCGGGCGAATTCCGTTTCGTCGCGCACGCGCGAGGAGAAGCCATTGGCTCGTCACGCAAGCCCTGGGGCTTCGGCATATCACGCCCCTCTGCCGCGACGGCATGGCAGGGCCTCGGCCCGGCCATGACGTCTTAGCGCCTCTCCGCAGAGGTCTGGGCGGGCATGTCCGATCGAACTGCCGGCTGAAATGAAGCGCGGGAGCTCACGAGCGGATTTGGCCGAAGCCCGCAGACTTGCGCGGTGCGCCGAGCCGGCAGCCATGGGGGGCAGGAGCCGCGGAGTGGGCACGTTCGGGAGGACAGCCCGTGACTAAGGCAGACCTCTGCGATCGAGCCGGCGGCATCCGCATTCAGCCTTTCTCGGACGCCCAGGAGTGAGGCGGATGATTAAGTGTCGTCATCCCGGTTTACTCTGATCCCGTTGATGACCATGACGCCGGTTGGCGGATCGAAGCTAGTGTTTGGTGCCCACTCTTCCTTGGCGAACGCCATTTCTCGCTCTAGGTAGCTAAAGATGCGGGCGGGTAAGTTGATGGACGTGCCTGCGATCATCTTGGCCGCTTCATCTGCACTATCGTAACGCCCTATGACGGCTTTCCCGAGATCAATCGTTAATACGTTCATTGCGTCATAGAGGTCGCGCGCCATTGGAGTTCTCCAGCCTAGCGTTGGGGGACCTTTCGACCGAAGCAACGTTAGCCTGTGACGGTCACGTTGACGACGATTTCATTTAGAACCCCAGGGACCAGATTGGCCCTTTGGCTTCTTCCCGACGGAAGCAACTCGGCGTCTCAGATCGGACCGATTTGAGCCGATTTGCTGTTTCCAACTAGACCACCAGGCCAACGGCATCCGCTGATCGTTACGCATATACGGCACGAACATTCGATCTAGCGTCTCGAAGCTCTCGTCGACCATGTCGAATACGTTGACGAACTCCTCCTCCGAGAGGTTTTGCCGGAAGCCGAGGCTGCCATCACCCCGGTGCATTGCTAGACGCAGCGTGTCGAGGTACTCGTCGACTTCCGGCCCGAAATAGAAGCGGGCTCGCCTCATCGTCTGGATGAATCTTTTGTGCAATTCGACCGGAAAGTTTCCACTTCCGGAAAACTCAGCGACCATCGATACGATGTCTTCGTAAATTTCGAGGCGGTTTTCGAGAGCATCGACGGCGATCTTCTGTTTCGCGGTAAGCCACTGCATCGCGGAGATCAGAACGGCGGCAATCGCAACAATTGTCGTGATGACGGCCATGGGTTCCTCCAACCAGGTAAACCTGCCGCTAAATCGCCAAGCGTTCAAGGCGGTGATTTGGAGTCCGATAATCGCCCTTAACGGGCACTCCCGGACTCTGATGAGAGGTCCGTTGTTGGCTGCGGGCCCCCGACCTGCGGCGCTGCATCAAGTCAGCGGCGATCTGGGATACGACGGCATCAAGTCAACGTAGTGTCGCGGCAGCCCGTGGCCGTGCAGAGGTTCCCAGTGTGCGTGGGAGAGGCGTGGTGCGCGGGACAAGCCGCGCATGGCGGGAGTGCCCCGAGAGGCCGCTTGACCGGAGACGCGCCGGCTCTAGGACTACTCGGCCTTACGTCTGTGAGGCTTGTTCGCGGTGGAGAGGTACGCACAGAACATGTCGGCCATCGCATCGGCATAGGCCGATATCTCGGCCCGGCTGCGCGGCGTTTCCGAGAAGTGCTTGCCGACCTGACTGAGCGTCGTCTTGATCAGGTCGGCGGCCCGCGCGCGCTCGGTCTCTCCGGCGCGAGGCAGCACCTCGCGCATGAAGGCGAGCATGGCGCGGCGGCCACGGGCCCTGGCCTGGCGTGCCTCGGGCGCGTCGCGATAGAGCGGGGCGGCGTCGTCGAGCGCGCCACGCACCGCGGCTTCGTCGCACTCCGATTGCAGGAACGCGTGAACGAGCGCGCGCAATCGCGTCAGAGGCGGACGGCGCGTGTCCTCCAGAATGCCGTGCAGCAGTTTCGTCGTCTGCTGCCACTCGTCGCTCTGCAGCCTGAACAGGATCGCCGCCTTGTTCGGGAAGTACTGATAGAGCGAGCCGACGCTGACGCCGGCCTTCTCGGCGACACGGGCCGTGGTGAAACGTTGCGCGCCTTCCTTGGTCAAAACCTGAACAGCCGCCTGCAGAATGGCCGCGACGAGGTCGGCCGAGCGTGCCTGCTGCGGCAGTTTTCGCGGGGAAATCGGGGCTTTTCGAGGTGGGGCCATGGAGCGTTCCGAAATGCGATTAGCGAATGCGAATGATTATTCGTATTCTGACTTCGACGCAAACGACACGCATCGAGACCACGGAGAATATCAATGATCACCCTGACCACCCAGCCGGTGGCGCCGCTGCTGGACCGCCTGCTTGCCGAGGCCACGTTGCTGCGGCCGGAGACGAGCCCGATCTTCGCCGGCATGGCCGAACGGGGCGCGCAACTGATGCGCAGCCGGTCCGGCCATGTCGAGCTCTACACGCAGCTCAAGGACTTTCCGTTGCCCGTGTCGCGCGACACCGGCATGCTGCTCTACATGCTGGCGCGCGGCGTCGGTGCGCGATCGATCGTCGAATTCGGCACCTCGTTCGGCATCTCGACGCTGTTCCTCGCCGCGGCGCTGCGTGACAATGGCGGCGGCCGGCTGATCACCACGGAGTTCGAGCCGTCCAAGGTCGCCCGTGCCCGTGTCAACCTCGCGGAGGGCGGCCTGGCCGATCTGGTCGAGATCCGCCAGGGCGACGCCCTGCAGACGCTGAGCGCCGATCTGCCGGAGACCATCGATCTCGTGCTGCTCGACGGCGCCAAGCCGCTGTATGGCGATATCCTGGCGCTGCTCGAGAGCCGGCTCAGCGCCGGCGCGTTCATCGTCGCTGACAATGCCGACCACAGCCCCGACTACCTCGCCTACGTCCGTTCGCCTGATAACGGCTATCTGTCGGTGCCGTTCGGCGACGAAGTCGAATTGTCGATGCGGATCGGGTGAGCGCCGGCGACGAACGGCGGACGCCCGCCACCCCATAGGCGAATGGGCCTGGAGTTGACCTTTGGCCGACGATTGTTCACGAGGAGAGCTTCGTCATCTGAGCAACCGTCCTCATGCCCCGCATCCTCCTGATCAATCCCAACAGTTCGGCCACGACCACCGCGATGATGGTGTCGATTGCGGCCGCCTGCTGCGCCGGCCGGGCTGAGGTGGTCGGCGCGACCGCGACGCGGGCGCCGGCCATGATCGTGGATGCCGAGGCGCTGGCCGCATCGGCGGCGGAAGTGGTCGATATCGGCCGCGCGCATCGCGATGCCTGCGACGGCATCATCGTCGCGGCGTTCGGCGATCCCGGCGCCGCGGAGCTTGGCAGCCAGTGCTCGCTGCCGGTGGCGGGCATCGGCGAGGCGTCGATGCGCGAGGCCGCAGAGGGCGGGCGGCGCTTCGGCGTTGCCACGGTGACGCCCGCGCTGGTCGCGAGCATCGCGGGCCTTGCAGACAGGCTGAACCTGTCGGCGCAGTTCACCGGGACGCGTCTGACGCAGGGCGACCCGGCCGCGCTCGCCGTCGATCCGGCGCGGCTTGCTGCCGCCCTGGCTGACGCCACGCGCGCCTGTATTGCCGAGGACGGCGCCGAGGCCGTGATCATCGGCGGCGGGCCGCTGGCGCAGGCCGCCGATCAGTTGCAGCGGCAATTCGCCGTGCCGATCATCAAGCCGATCGAGGCGGCGGTGGCTGTGTTGCTGTCGCGTCTGTCGGGCTGAGTACCAGCAGCATTACGGCCGGTAGCTCGCCGCCGGATGCGGCGCCGCGAGCCGGGCGCGGCCGAACAGCTTTTCGCGCAGCGTTCCCGGCTGGTAGGCCTTCTTGTAGCGGCCGCGTCTGGTCAGCTCCGGCACCAGCATGTCGGCGACATCGGCAAAACTCTCCGGCGACAGCGCAAAGGCGAGGTTGAGGCCGTCGACGCCGGTCTGCTCGATCCAGCTCTCGATGAGATCGGCGACCTTCGCCGGTGAGCCGACGAACACCGGGCCGATACCGCCGATGCCGACATGCTCGGCAACCTCGCGCACGGTCCACACCCGGTCCGGATCGGCCCGCGTGACGTTGTCCATCGCACTGCGGCCGGCATCGTTGAGCACGTGGCGGACCTGCTGGTCGAGGTCGTAGGTCGAGAAGTCGACGCCGGTCCAGCCCGACATCAGGGTCAGCGACGCCTCGTGGTCGATGTAGCGGCGATAGTCGGCGAACTTCGCCTCGGCCGCCGCATCGGTTTCGCCGAGCACGACGGTGGCGATGCTGAAGATGACGATGTCGCTGCCCGCGCGACCCGCGTCGGCGGCGGCCTGGCGGATCGCGGCGACGCGCGGCGCGATGATCTTGGCGGACGGGCCGGACATGAACACGCATTCGGCATGCCGGCCGGCGAACACGCGGCCGCGCGGCGAGGTGCCGGCTTGATACAGCACCGGCGTTCGCTGCGGCGACGGCTCGCAGAGATGGATGGCGTCGAGCTGGTAGTTCTCGCCGCGATGGCTGACACGGTGAACCTTCGTGGGATCGGTGAACACGCCGCTTGTCCGGTCGCGCTTGACGGCGTCGTCCTCCCAGCTGCCTTCCCACAGTCTGTAGACGACCTCCATGTACTCGTCGGCGACGTCGTAGCGATCGTCATGCGCGGTCTGGCGCTCCCTGCCCATGCCGCGTGCGGCGCTGTCGAGATAGCCGGTGACGATGTTCCAGCCGATGCGGCCCTCGGTGAGATGATCGAGCGTCGACATCCGCCGCGCGAACGGGTAGGGCGGCTCATAGGACAAGGTGCAGGTGACGCCGAAGCCGAGATGGGAGGTCGCGGCGGCCATCGCCGAGATCAGCATCATCGGATCGTTCACCGGCACCTGGATGGCGTGGCGGAGCGCCGCTTCGGGGTTGCCGCCATAGACATCGTAGACGCCGAGCACGTCGGCGAGAAACAGTCCGTCGAAGCGGCCGCGCTCCAAGGTCTTGGCGAGGTCGAGCCAATAGGGCAGGCGATTGTAGTCGGAGGAACGGTCGCGCGGATGCCGCCACAGGCCGGGCGACTGGTGCCCGACGCAGTTCATCGCAAAGGCATTCAACCTGATGTCCGCAGCCATGATGTCCCTCGACGCTTCCTTGACACCCATCAGATGGCACGCTTCGGCTGACGTTTTCAATCGCACCCATGCGCACGGCCGCTTGCGGCGGGCGCAGGCTTGGCTATGGTCGGAAGCGATCGAGCGTGCCGCGAAGCAACGACGATGCGTGACGGGCTTTGGCCCGCAGGTGTGAGGACGACCGTGATGACGATCCGTGTGACGGCGCTGACCGCGGTCTTGCTGACGACGTCGGCCATGGCGTCCGCGCATGCGGAGGATTTCAAGGCGAGCTGTGCCACGCTGGCTCAGGGCTTCTCCGGCAGCGGCCGCATCGTCACGGCGGAATTCGTCGCTGCGGGCGGCGTGCAACTGGCGCCGCCCGCGCCTGCGGGCGCGACCGCACCTGCGCCGGATCACTGCCTGGTCCGGGGCAAGATCAACGAGCGTACCGGCATCGACGGCAAGCCCTATGCTATCGGCTACGAGCTGCGACTGCCTGCGACGTGGAATGGCAAGTTCGTCTTTCAGGGCGGCGGCGGCGTCGACGGCGTGCTGCGCCCGGCGCTCGGCCTGCTCACCGGCAACACGCCGCCCAACGGACTCTCGAACGGCTATGCCGTGGCCTCGACCGACGCAGGCCATCTCGAGGAGCCGGGGCCGCTCGGGCCCTATCTGTTCGGCCTCGATCCGCAGGCGCGGCGCGACAAGGGCTACAGCTCGATTCCGCCGGTGGCTGCTGCCGCCAGGGCCGCGGCCGAGAAGCTGTACGGCAAGGCGCCGCGCCGCTCCTACTTCGCCGGCTGCTCCAACGGCGGCCGCCAGGCGATGGCGGTGACGCAGCGATTCCCGGAGCTGTTCGACGGCGTCATCGCCGGCGCGCCGGCCTATCGCGTGCCGCTGGCCGGCATCGATGTGATCGCGCAGGAGCAGGCGCTGCTGGCGATCGCGCCGCCCGGCCCGGACGGCAAGGCCGATGTCGGCAGCGCGCTGAGCGACGAGGACCTGAAGCTGGTGGCCGATGCCGTGACCGCGTCGTGCGATGGCGCCGACGGCGCCAAGGATGGCATGGTGCAGGACGTCATGGCCTGCCGCTTCGATCCGGCCGCGCTCGCCTGCAAGGAGGGCCAGAACTCGCAGTGCCTGCCTGTCCCCAAGCTGAAAGCCGTCAAGCTGATGTTCGACGGCAGCCGTAATTCCATGGGCGGATTGATCTATGCGCGCTGGCCGTATGATCCCGGCCTCGCCGCGCCCGGCTGGCGCGCCTGGAAGCTCGGTACGCCCAAGGCGAGTCCGCCCAATGCGCGCAACCTCACGCTCATTCCCGGCGGCGTCGCCTATGATTTCATGAGCCCGCCGGAGACGCCGGAGGATCTCGTCGCCTGGGTACGCAACTTCGATCTCGACCGCGATCCGCGGAAGGTGATGAAGGGCGCCGGCGGCTTCGACGCCGGCATGGAATATGAGGCCGCGACCTCGACCGATCTCGACGCCTTCAAGGCGAAGGGCGGCAAGATGCTGTTCTATCACGGCACGGCCGATCCGATCTTCTCGGCGCTCGACACCGTCGACTATGTCGATCAGCTCAAGACCAAATACGGCGCTGATGCCGACGGCTTCGCGCGGCTGTTCCTGGTTCCCGGCATGAACCATTGCGGCGGCGGACCCGCCACCGATCAGTTCGACTTGCTGACCGCGCTGGACCGATGGGTGGAGGGCACGGCCGCGGCGCCCGAGGCGATCCGGGCCACCGCGCGGCGCGCGCCCGATGTGCCATGGCCCGGGCGCACACGCGATCTCTGCGCGTTCCCGAAGGTGCTGACCTACAAGGGCAGCGGCAGCCTCGAGGATGCGGCGAATTTCGAGTGCCGCTGATGGGCAAGCCCGGCGCTCGCTGCCTTGCGGCGCGCACGATTGCTTGAGGACGGGTTGACGTTCGGCGTCCGCGTGCCGACTTGAACGACCGTCGAGCGGCCTGTGCTGCCCGGCGGTTCCCCCCTCAGGTCTCGAAGTTCCTCATGGTTGCCGTCAAGACGCGAGCCTTCTGCATCCTGCGCGAATTCGAACGGGCGCAGACCGAGCTGGTCGGCAAGGCTGTGGCGCTGAGCGACGGCAAGGCCGGAACAGTGGAGTACGTCCATCTTGACGAACTCCACGGTCTGCGCATCACCATCGGTGGCCATGACGGCCGCTGGCCGGTGTCGACCATCAAGTTCGCGCAGGCCTGAGTGGCATTGCCTCGTCCACTCAGGTCGCGCAACGACGTGCTGGACTGGCTCCAGACGCTGCGGCGAAAGCGCATGCTCGTTCTGCCCAACCGCGCGCATCAGCCGATGGGACCGGGGCGGGCAGAGACCGCCCCCGGTCCACGCATCCCAGCCGTGCGAAGGAGCCGTCGGCGGTGCTGCGGCTAGCCTCGATGCTCCCGGCGCGGCCGGCCGCTGCTGCTCTGCCGCCCGGACTTCGTTGGTCACGGCCGATTCACTTATGTTGATGCGCGCGGCAGCTCCTGATCTAGAGTCGTCGATACGCATCAATGAAACTGGATGCAATCCCGCATGGACGTAGAAGGTCAAAAGAAGCGGCGCCGGCGTGTCAAGCAGACGATGTCGTTGGGTGAGCGGTTGCTGGAGATGGCGCGCGAAGCGCGAGACAGGGCGAAACGTCTGCCCCCGGGCATCGAGCAGGCCAGGCAGCTGCGGCGCGCCCGCGAGGCCGAAGCGATCGTCGAGCTCGATCGCTTCCTGACGGCTCCAGCACGCAGCACGCCGCCGCGATCGCGTTGACGCCGTCTCGCGCCGGCCTCGGACGACGCGGCGCCGCGGAGGTCACCACGCGGCAGGTCACCAGGCAACAATGTCGACCAAGCAACAATGCCGCGGCTGCTCTTGCTGCATGCGGGCTCGAATTGATGCTGGCATCGCTGCAACGACGCGCTCGACAGGATCGACGTCCCAAGCGACCGTAACGTCCGTGCGTTGGGCAAGTCAGTCCAGAGACGCGAGCACGATGAACCAATTCCAAGCCCGCGCTGATTGAAGCATGTTTGGTTGGTGGCGAGGGCGCCCTCGTCGGGCTGGTGGTATTTCCGGAGCTTGCGGCAACAGGGCTGACCGATCCGGCCGGGACAGCCGAGCCATTCCCGGCCGCGTCACCGCCAGGCTTGCGGATATCGCCGATCGTATCCCTGGCATCACTTCCGTGCTCGCGGTGGCGAGACCAATGCCAGTTCGCATTCGCGAATGTGTGCGACGCCGCGAACTTCGATCCCGGGCTCAGCGGCCCGTTCGGTCCGGAACCATTGGCGTTCCGCGCCGCGCCGCGATCGTCGCAGGCGGGGGAGGGGATCGCGACCCTCGAAATCGGCACCAGCAATCTCGACAGCGTCTGTCCGACCAACCTTGTCCGGCGGAAGGATCTCGTCCTGATGCCCATGCCGCACTCGCATCGTGCGCTGGTGCAACCGAAGGCGACAATTCCTGACGCTGCGCGCGCCCGCCGCTCCAAAATGGAACAGAAACGGCGTGTGAGGAGGCCGAGCGTGGGCGGCGACAGCGCTATCCACATTTCTGCACAGCCGTCGCAAAAAGTTCTTGCGCGGGATGCGGCATCGCACTATCTCACCACCACGCCAGCCGGACATCACTGATGACTGAGGCCCCCGACTTTCGGGACCAACGTTGTTTTCTTTGATGTTTCTTCTTCCGACTGGCTCCTGAGTTTTTCTTCAGAAAGGCTCTTGACGGTCTCTCAAAATCAGCTATGTGAAGCGCCCCGGCAATCGGGACTTCCACGGTGAAAGAGACCAAAGAAGTTGATGCACTAATTAGTTCGAAGCGAACTAACAAGTGCGGGCTGTTTGACAAGTGAAGATGAAGAAAGAGAAACGTGGACGGCGGAGTCCTTGCGGGTCTCGGGATTGAGGGCT
>NZ_JBNPUY010000004.1:0-576095 GCF_051168395.1 Bradyrhizobium sp. HKCCYLRH1030
GCCACCGGCATTCCCTGCGCGACGGTCTTCACGCTTATACGCAGTCTCCCTGGTGCGCCGGGCTTGTTGGCCACCATCACCACGCGGCACATGAGCGCCATCGCGGCTTGATACCAGCGTCGGGGTATCAGGACGCTGCGACTTCACGTCCGCAAGACATCGTTCGTCGGCACCCTCGTCGAAGAGGATGCTGCGATCTCTCGCGGCCATCGCATCCCCACCTCGCGTGTCGTGACGATCGCGCGCTACGCCCCTCTGCGGTGAGGCGGGATGCGCGTAGACAATCATGATTTCAGATAAATAGCAAGAGATTTATTATTATCGGAATCTGTCTCGCCGCATTCCGCCGTCGTTCCGCGACCATTGCAGGTCCGCTGCGCTCGCCAGCGACTGCAGCCAACGTCGCCCCTGTCCCATCCTCACCACCGCGGCATCCGGAACGGCAGCATGGCCTGGACGATCGGCATCTGGAAGCGGTCGAGCGACAGGCTCTCATGCATCACCTCGACATCCTCGCCGTGCAGACGGGCGGCGAGATGGGAGCGCGCGTAGAACGGGGCGTCCTCCAGCGTGTTCACGACGCGCACCGGTGCGCCGGCGTCGGCGCGGGCGCTGCGGTCGACGCGCCACAGCGTCTTGCGCAAAGGCGCCTCCGTGAGCGGCGTGATCGATTCCAGACGGCCCGCGGGGTCGACGTGCAGCGCGAGCGACGTATTGGCGCCGTCGCGTGCGACCGTGTCATACGAGATCACGGTGCCGGTGCGCGTCGCCGCGCGCGACCATTGCCAGCTCTGGAAGTCGCGCTCCAGCGGCGCGTCGCCATGGTTGGTGTCGAAATAGCCGTCGCCGCGCCAGCGCAGATCCGGATGATCGAAATCGACCGACACGCGGCAGCATGGCGCGATCGGCTGCCAGCGATGGCGTCCCTCGGCATCGAGCGTGAACGCGATCTCGGTCAGCGCCGTCGGCACGACGCGGACGCGACCGCGCAGTGGCAGCGGCCAGGGCACGCTGACCTCGCTGATCTCGATAGTGAGTTCGCGGCCGTTCCAGGCGAGGCTGCTCGGACCGAGCCTGAGGCTCGCAGGCTCACGCGTGATCGCGCCGCGTCCGCGCTCGGTCATGGCCCAGCGCCGCGCGCGCGCGCCATAGAGCGCAACGTTGAGCGCACAGTGATTTTCGGGATCAGCCGCTCCCCGCCGCCGCGACCACGCGTAGTACGGCGAGAACACGCTGCCGACGAAGGCAATGAGCGTAATGCCGAAGCGGCCGTCATCGCTCAGCGCGTCGACATACCACCACGCATAGCCGTGTTCCGGGACAAGGCGGTCGAAGCGAGGTCCGCGATCGCCCGTGCAGCGGCCATCCGGCCCGACAGCGCCGCCATCGGCACGCCCGGTCCCGGATGTGCGCTGCCCCCCGCCACGTAGAGCCCCGGCAGCTTCGTCGGCGCGCCCGGCCGCTGGAACGATGCCATCCAGCCGTGCGAGCTGCGGCCGTACAGCGCGCCCCCCGTGCCCGGAAACATCCGGTTGAAGTCCGTCGGCGTCGTCACGCGGGTCAATTCCGGCGTCGTCGCGATGCTGAGGCCGCAGCGCTGCAACAGGTCGAAGGTCTGGCGGGCACATTGGCTGATCTCCGGGGGAGCAAAGCTGTGATGGTCGCCGGTGGCGGGGGCGTTGATCAGCACGAACAGCGGCTCGCTCGTCGCAGCCTTGCGCGGCTGGTCGTCGCGCGCCTGCGCGCAGACATAGACGGTCGGCTCCTGCGGCATCGTGCGACGGTCGATCAACTGCTCGAACTCGGCGCGGGAGTCGCGCGAGAAGAACACGTTGTGACGCAACAGCGGAAAGCCGTCGGCGCGCGCCATGCAGCTCCAGGTCATCGCCGAGAGCGAGCGCGCCGATTCCGGGATGGCGGGGAGGGCTCGCGCCGCCTCGGGTCCGAACAGGCCCTGCGCCAATGCCGCGACATCGGCGGTGGCGATGACGGCGTCGGCGGCGATCTGCTCGCCATTGGCGAGCCGCACGCCCGCAGCGCGGCCGGCGTTCGTCGCGATGCCCGCGACCTCGGCGTCATAGCGGATGGTGACGCCGCGGCGCCGCGCCAGCGCCGCGAGGCACGCGGCGAGCTCGTGCATGCCGCCGTCGATCAGCCAGACGCCGGACTGCTCGACATGGGCGACCAGCATCAGCGTCGCCGGCGCATGGAACGGCGACGAGCCGCAATAGGTCGCGTAGCGGCCGAACAATTGCTGCAGGCGGGCATCGCGGAAATAGCCGCCGAGCGCCTTCCACAGCGTCTGGAATGGGCGGATCGCGGTGAGGTCGCGAAAGCCGGCGGTGCGCAGGAGATGCGTCATGCTCGGCGCCGGCGTGCGGATGAACGGATCGCGCAGGACCTCGAAGATGCGGCGGGCATCGCGGCAGAAGGCGCGATAGCCCTCGGCCTCGCTGCGTCCGGCGAAATGACCGATGGCGTCGGCCGATTGCTCCTCGTCGGCGAACAGATCGAGCGTGCGGCGATCGGTCCAGGCGTGACGAGCGAGAACGTCGAGCGGCGTCAGGGTGAGATGATCGTCGAGTGCGGTGCCGATCTCGGCAAATAGCTCGTCGAACACCCAGCGCATCGTGAACACGGTGGGACCGGAGTCGATGCTGACAGGTCCGATCGCGATCTGGCGCATCTTGCCGCCGGGCGCGGGCGCGCGCTCCAGCACCGTCGCCTCGGCGCCGCGCGCGGCGAGCGTGAGCGCAGCGGCCAGCCCGGCGATGCCGGCGCCAACCACGATCAGGCGGTGATCGGCCATTTCCTCGCACCTCCCGTCCGCAGGACCTGACACGGGAAATGTCTAGCATGATTTACATTATGGGTGTAAGCTGTAATTTACATAAGCGAGGGCCGGGTGGACCTCGCGATAGGGGAGGCGGACATGGACGTGGTGGCCCGGATCGAGAAATCCCTCGTCGCAGCGGTCGCTTTGGCCGACCGGCCCGGATGTCCGCCACGGCTGTCGGCGGCGATGCAGGCCGCAGTGTTCCCCAAGGGCGCGCGGGTCCGGCCCCGGCTCTGTCATGCCGTGGCCGCAGCCTGTGGCGACGACGAGCCCGCGGCGACCGACGCCGCCGGGTCGGCGATCGAGCTGTTGCACTGCGCCTCGCTGGTGCATGACGATCTGCCGTGCTTCGACAACGCGGCGCTGCGACGCGGGCGGCCCTCGGTGCATGCCGCGTTCGGCGAGCCGCTCGCGGTGCTCGCGGGCGACGCGCTGATCGTGCTCGCGTTCCAGACGCTGGCCAAGTCGCGCTGCTCGCCGCTGCGGCTGGCGCAGCTGATCGCGACCATCGGCGATGCCGTCGGCGTGCCGCATGGCATCTCGGCTGGGCAAGCCTGGGAATGCGAGCCGCAGATCGATCTGTCGCGCTATCACCGCTCCAAGACTGGCGCGCTGTTTGCGGCGGCCACCGTGTCGGGTGCCGCTGCGGCAGGGCATGAGAATCCGGAAGCGTGGCGCACGCTCGGCGAGACCATTGGCGAGGCCTATCAGGTCGCCGACGACATTCGCGATGCCGCCAGTGATGAAGAGGAGGCGGGCAAGCCCGTCGGCCAGGACGCCGCGCATGGTCGGCCCAACGCCGTGCTGATCTATGGGCTCACCGGCGCCGTCAGCTATCTGCACGACCTCGTCGCCGACGGTATCCGCACCATGCCGCCCTGCGCCCACGCGCACGAGCTGCGTTTGCTGATGGAGCAGGAAGCCAAGCGCCTCGTGCCGCGCCGCCTGGCGGCGTCGGCGGCGTGATTGTTCGGCCGCATGGGATGGCGACGGTCTCACCACACGAGCGTTGCTCACCCTCCCCTGGAGGGGGAGGGTCGAAGCGCGCGAAGCGCGCGGCGGGGTGGGGTGACAGCCCATCCGCGCGCGCAGTGCCGGTGATACCCCGCAGGCTTAGGCAGGCGCAGCGAAGGGCATCGGGACTCATAAGCACCAATTTCCGAGCCCACCCCACCCCGCCGCGCGCTTCGCGCGCGGCGACCCTCCCCCTCCAGGGGAGGGTGGGCACCTGCGTGTGTCGAGCCATTCGGACCAATCAACTGCGTCAGCCAGCGCAACCTTCGTGGTTGGAGCCGTAGCGCCATGCCTGGGGCCATCCGCCACAACACGCCGGCGCCGGTCAGCTTCGGCGATCGCTGGCGCGGCTGGCGGGACGGGCTGCTGGCGAGTGCGGCATTCCAACGCTGGGCGGCGGCGTTTCCGTTGACGCGGCCGATCGCGCGCAAGCGTGCCGCGCAGCTGTTCGATCTCTGCGCCGGCTTCGTCTATTCGCAGACCTTGGCGGCCTGCGTGCAGCTCGATCTGTTCGAAGGCTTGCGTTCCGGCCCCCGCGATGTCGCGACACTGGCGTCGCGCGCGGCGATGGCCCCCGACGCGATGCTCAGCCTGTGCGAGGCGGCGTCCGCGCTTCAGCTGCTCGAGCGCCGCGGTGCGGCGCGCTACGGGCTCGGGCCGCTCGGCGCGGCGCTGGTCGGCAATCCCGGGATCGCCGCCATGGTTCGACATCACGCCGCGCTGTATGCCGATCTCACCGATCCCGTGGCGCTGCTGCGCGGACATGAC
Source organism: Bradyrhizobium sp. HKCCYLRH1030 (assembly GCF_051168395.1). Classification (NCBI taxonomy): domain Bacteria; kingdom Pseudomonadati; phylum Pseudomonadota; class Alphaproteobacteria; order Hyphomicrobiales; family Nitrobacteraceae; genus Bradyrhizobium; species Bradyrhizobium sp. HKCCYLRH1030. Next base: position 4,619 of record NZ_JBNPUY010000004.1, read on the forward strand.
CGCCAGCGCCGGCTCGCGCAGTACTGGCCGTATGCGCTGGACAAGACCGGCGATGCGCTGACACCCGACAGCGTCGCGCCCTACACGGCGCTGATGGCGGCGTCGCAGCCGATGATCGCGGACATCGTCCTCGCAGCCTATCCCCTGAGCGGCCACCGTTGCCTGCTCGATGTCGGCGGTGGTGACGGCAGCTTCCTCGCCGCCGCCGCGCGGGCTGCGCCGCAACTGCAGCTCGAGCTGTTCGATCTGCCCGGGGTCGCCGCGATCGCGCAGGAGCGTCTCGCCAGGGCCGGGCTCGCCGATCGCGTCACGATCACGGCCGGCAGCTTCTACGATGATGCGCTCCCGACCGGCGCGGACGTGATCTCGCTGATTCGTGTCGTGCACGATCACGACGACGACGCCGTGGCGCGGTTGCTCGCGAAGGTGCGCGCCGCCTTGCCTGACGATGGCGTGCTGCTGCTGGGCGAGCCGATGCGCGAGGCGGCCGGCGGGGCCGACGGCGTCAGCGCCTATTTCGAGATCTATCTCCGCGCGATGGGACAGGGGCGGCCGCGCAGCGCCGCCCGCTTGCGCGACCTGCTCCAGGCGGCGGGTTTTTCGCAGGTGCGAGTGCTTCGTACGCGAATTCCGCTGATCGCAAGCGTGATTGTCGCGAAAAGCTGACACCCGGACTGTAAATAAATATTGACACTTCTTTCAGTCAGGCTAACCTGACACCCGTAACTAAGCGGGCGTCGCTGGGGAGTTGGGCTATGGACGCGATCGCCGTCGTACTGGGGAGGCCGAGGCAATTGTCGCTGCAGCACCTGGTGCTCGCAGATGCCCCGGACTGCCTGACCGTCGACATCGAATGGAGCGCGATCAGCACCGGCACCGAGCGGCTGCTGTACGAGGGACGGATGCCATCCTTCCCGGGCATGGGCTATCCGCTCGTACCAGGCTACGAGGCGGTGGGCCGCGTCGCGCACGCCGCCCCGCATTCCGGTTTTCGCAAAGGCGAGCGCGTGTTCGTGCCGGGCGCGGCGCGCTGCTTCGGCGAGGTCAGGAGCCTGTTTGGCGCCGCCGCCTCGCGCCTCAACGTTCCCGCGCAGCGCATTGTTGCGATCGATGAAACGACCGGCGAGCGCGGCGTGCTGCTGGCGCTGGCGGCCACCGCCTATCATGCATTGTCGATCGGTGGTGACGGCCAGGCCGAATGCGTGGTTGGCCATGGCGTGCTCGGCCGTCTGCTGGCACGGCTGATCGTGGCGATGGGCGGCGATCCGCCCGTGGTGTGGGAGAGCAATCCGGAGCGCGCCGTTGGCGCGACGGGCTATCGCGTCATCGATCCCGCAGAGGACAGCAGACGCGACTATCGCCTGATCTTCGATGCCTGCGGCGATGCCGGCCTGCTCGACAGTCTCATCGCTCGCTTGGCGCCGCGTGGCGAGATCATCCTCGCCGGCTTCTACAGCGCGCCGCTCACCTTCTCCTATCCGCCGGCCTTCATGCGCGAGGCGGCGATCCGCGTCGCCGCCGAATGGAAGCACGAGGATCTGCTCGCGGTGCGCAATCTCATCGACACCGGCAGGCTGTCTCTGGACGGGCTGATCACGCACCACGCCGACGCTCTGTCCGCGGAGAGCGCCTACCGGACCGCGTTCGACGATCCGTCATGTCTCAAAATGGTCTTGGACTGGAGAGCTGCAGCATGAACGCCCCGACCAAGATCAGTGCCGAAATTAGTGAGATGACCGATGCCCTGCGCGCCGAAGCGGCGATCGAGCCGGATGCGCCGTCGACGGCTGCACCGAAGAAGGCCACGCAGATCATCGCGATCTACGGCAAGGGCGGCATCGGCAAGAGTTTCACGCTCGCCAACCTGTCCTACATGATGGCCCAGCAGGGCAAGAAGGTGCTCCTCATCGGCTGCGATCCGAAGAGCGACACCACCTCGCTGCTGTTCGGCGGCAGGGCCTGCCCGACCATCCTCGAGACCTCCTCGAAGAAGAAGCTTGCCGGCGAGGAGGTCAAGATCGGGGACGTCTGCTTCAAGCGCGACGGCGTGTTCGCGATGGAGCTCGGCGGGCCCGAGGTCGGCCGCGGCTGCGGCGGACGCGGCATCATCCATGGCTTCGAGCTGATCGAGAAGCTCGGCTTCCACGATTGGGGTTTCGACTACGTGCTGCTGGACTTCCTCGGCGACGTCGTCTGCGGCGGCTTCGGCCTGCCGATCGCGCGTGACATGTGCCAGAAGGTGATCATCGTCGGCTCCAACGATCTGCAATCGCTCTACGTCGCCAACAATGTCTGCTCGGCGGTGGAGTATTTCCGCAAGCTCGGCGGCAATGTCGGCGTCGCCGGCATCGTCATCAACAAGGACGACGGCACCGGCGAGGCCGCCGCATTTGCCGAGACGACCGGCATTCCGGTGCTGGCCTCGATCCCGGCGGACGACGACATCCGCCGCAAGAGCGCGAGCTATCAGATCATCGGCCGGCCTGGAACGCCCTGGGCGCCGCTGTTCGAGCATCTCGCCAAGAACGTCGCCGAGGCGCCGCCGCAGCATCCGCACCCACTGACGCATGACGGCCTGCTCGGTTTGTTCAAGGGCTCGGATGTGGGACGCGGCGTCGTGCTGGAGCAGGCGACGCTCGAAGACATGTGTGGCAGCGCCGCGGTGACCAAGCCGTCGCTCGAAGTGATCTACGACAATTTGTGATGGGATCGGCCGACGAGCGGAATGTAATGCAATGAGCGATCCTGTGGTCCATCAGGCAATGAGCGCGCAGAGCGGCGCAGAGGCAGGCCTCCTGCCGGTGCAGCCCGAGGCGCTCGGCTGTCATGCCGGCAAAGCCGAGCTCAAGAAGGCGGCGGATGCCGCCGGCAAGAGCGAGGTGCTGGCGCGCTATGCCGCGGATTATCCGGCGGGACCGCACGACCAGCCGCAGAGCATGTGTCCGGCGTTCGGCTCGCTGCGCGTCGGCCTGCGGATGCGGCGCACCGCGACCGTGCTGTCGGGCTCGGCCTGCTGCGTCTACGGCCTGACCTTCACCTCGCACTTCTACGGCGCGCGGCGCAGCGTCGGCTACGTCCCGTTCAACTCGGAGACGCTGGTCACCGGAAAACTGTTCGAGGACATCCGTGAGGCGGTCTTCAAGCTGGCCGATCCCGCCAACTACGACTGCGTCGTCATCATCAATCTCTGCGTCCCCACCGCCTCGGGCGTGCCGCTGCAGATCCTGCCGAAGGAGATCAACGGCGTTCGCGTGATCGGCATCGACGTGCCCGGGTTTGGCGTGCCGACCCATGCCGAGGCCAAGGACGTGCTCGCCGGCGCGATGCTGAACTACGCGCGCCGCGAAGCGGAGCAGGGCCCGGTGCAGGCGCCGCGCGCGCCGCGCGGCGATCGGCCGACCATCGCGCTGTTAGGTGAGATGTTTCCCGCCGATCCCGTCGGCATCGGTATGATGCTGGCGCCGCTCGGCCTTGCCGCTGGTCCGACCGTGCCGACGCGCGAATGGCGCGAGCTGTATGGCGCGCTGGATTGCGCGGCCGTGGCGGCGATCCATCCGTTCTACACGGCCTCGATCCGTGAGTTCGAGGCAGCGGGCCGTCCGATCATCGGCTCGGGGCCGGTCGGCTGCGATGGCACGGCGGATTGGCTGGAGGCCGTTGGCGCGGTCTGCGGTGTCGGACGTACGCAGATCGATGCGGCCAAGACCGCGGCGCTGCCGGCAATTCGCGCGGCGCTTGCGGCCACGCCGATCCGCGGCCGCATCACGCTGTCGGGATATGAGGGATCGGAGCTGCTGGTCGGGCGTCTGCTGGCCGAGAGCGGCGCCGATCTGCGCTATGTTGGCACCGCCTGTCCGCGCACGCGCTGGTCGGAGGCCGATTGTGCCTGGCTCGAGAGCCGCGGTGTGCGCGTGCAGTACCGCGCCTCGCTGGAGCAGGATCTCGCGGCGGTCGATGAGTTCGCGCCGGATCTCGCCATCGGCACCACGCCGGTCGTGCAGAAGGCCAAGGCGCGCGCGATCCCGTCACTCTACTTCACCAACCTGATCTCGGCGCGGCCGCTGTTTGGTGTCTCCGGAGCCGGCTCGCTGGCGCAGGTCGTCAACGCGGCGATCGCAGGCAAGGCGCGCTTCGACGAGATGCGCGACTTCTTCGAAGGTGTCGGCGAGGGCGACAATGCTGGCGTGTGGCAGGTCACACCGGTCGAACGTCCCGAATTCCGCGACAAGTTCCGCAAGGCGGTCGCGGCGCAGGCCAGGAAGCGCACGTCCGAGGAGATGGTGTGATGCTGATCCTCGACCACGATCGCGCCGGCGGCTATTGGGGGGCGGTCTACGCCTTCACCGCGATCAAGGGCCTGCAGGTCATCATCGACGGCCCCGTGGGCTGCGAGAATTTGCCGGTGACCTCGGTGCTGCACTACACCGACGGCCTGCCGCCGCATGAGCTGCCGATCGTCGTGACAGGGCTTGGCGAGGACGAGCTCGGCCAGAAGGGCACCGAGCAGGCGATGAAGCGCGCCCGCGCCGCGCTCGATCCGGATCTGCCGGCGGTGGTCGTCACCGGCTCGATCGCCGAGATGATCGGCGGCGGCGTCACGCCGGAAGGCTCCAACATCAAGCGCTTCCTGCCGCGCACGATCGACGAGGACCAGTGGCAGAGCGCCAACCGCGCGTTGAGCTGGCTGTGGAGCGAATACGGCCTGCGCAAGATCCCGGAGCGCAAGCCGCGCAAGGACGGCGAGAAGCCGCGCGTCAACATCATCGGCCCGATCTACGGCACCTTCAACACGCCGTCGGATGTCGCCGAGATCCGTCGCCTGGTGGAAGGCATCGGCGCCGAGATCAACATGGTGTTTCCGCTCGGCAGCCATCTCGCCGATGTCGGAAAGCTGGTCGATGCCGACGTCAACGTCTGCATGTATCGCGAGTTCGGGCGGCTGTTGTGCGAGACCTTGGAGCGGCCTTATCTGCAGGCGCCGATCGGGCTGCATTCGACGACGAAATTCCTGCGCTCCCTGGGCGAGATGCTCGGCCTCGATCCCGAGCCGTTCATCACCCGGGAGAAGCATACGACGATCAAGCCGCTGTGGGACCTGTGGCGCTCGGTGACGCAGGACTTCTTCGGCACCGCGAGCTTCGGCATCGTCGCGTCCGAGACCTACGCGCGGGGCCTGCGCAATTTCCTGGAGACCGAGCTCGGGCTGCCCTGCAGCTTCGCGATCTCGCGCTGCGCCGGCGCCAAGACCGACAACGACGCCATCCGCAAGGCCATCCATGAGCGGCCGCCGCTGGTGCTGTTCGGCAGCTATAACGAGCGCATGTATGCGGCGGAAGCCGGCAACCGGTCGATCTACATCCCGGCCTCGTTCCCGGGGACGGTGATCCGCCGCCACACCGGCACGCCGTTCATGGGCTACTCCGGCGCGACCTATGTCGTGCAGGAGGTCTGCAACGCGCTGTTCGATGCGCTGTTCAACATCCTGCCGCTCGCCACCCAGCTCGACCAGATCGCGGCGACGCCGGCGCGACTCGAGCGTGAATTGCCGTGGGATGACGGCGCCAAGCTCGCGCTGGATCAGATCATCGAGACGCAGCCGGTGCTGGTGCGGATTTCGGCGGCCAAGCGGCTGCGCGACGCGGCCGAGCGCGGCGCGCGCCAGGCCGGGTTGGACAAGGTGACGGAGGACGTTCTCGCGCATGCGCGGTCGCAGCTCGCAACGGGCCAGGCCGCATAGGCACGGGGATAGCGGAGAGGGAGAGCACGATGTCGTTATACGAGCGCATTGATCGTGACGTCGCGCCGAGATCGCGCGAGCGCATCGACTATCTCCTGGTCTACGCGGTGTGCTTCGCCGTGCTGATGGTCGAGGGCGTGCTGCGCCGGATCGGCTCCATCATCACCGGCCACCGGCCCGCGCCGCTCGGCGCGATCGTCGGTGAAGCAAGGATCAAGGCCGCGAACTGCGCGACCTCGTCCTTCATGGGGTTATGAGTTTCGAGAGCTGTGAGTTCGCTCTCCAAGTATTGCTAGGAATTCGTGCGGCTCGCCGCATGGATGCCATCCCGGCGACGGGATGGCGCTTCGACGCCGCTCATCTCGGTGAGTGGCATCCGGCCGAAAGGCCAACACCAGGAGGTACCACTATGGTGGACGTACCAAACAAGGGAGGCTCTCTGTCGGGGCTGACCGAAGCGGAGGCGAGGGAATTCCATAGCATCTTCATGACGAGCTTTGTGGTCTTCACGGCGGTTGCGATCGTCGCCCACATTCTCGCCTGGATGTGGCGTCCCTGGCTGCCCGGGCCGACTGGCTACAAGGCGGCGGCGCTGGATGGGGCGACCCACTACGCCAATATCGTGCTCTCCTACCTGACCTGATCGAAAGGAGAAAACTATGTGGCGCTTGTGGTTGTTGTTCGATCCCCGCAGGGTTCTCGTGGCTCTCGGCGTGTTCCTGTTCGGGCTGGCATTGGTGATTCACTTCATCCTGCTCAGCACCAACCGGTTCAACTGGCTGGAGGGACCGCGTGCAGCGAAGACGTCGTCGATCTCCGAGCCGGCGACCCCGCTGAAGCTCAGCTAACAGCTCGACGACCAGAGGGAAGCGGACGTGCGACGGCGGCAGACCCCGTTCGCCCGCTTCCCAAATCCTCTTGTCCACGAATTCACGACACGACGATACGACACGCAGCATATCGAGCGACGGGCAGCGGAGGCAGGACCGATGGCAATGCTCAGCTTTGAACGAAAATACCGCGTCCGCGGCGGCACGTTGATCGGCGGTGACCTCTTCGATTTCTGGGTCGGACCGTTTTATGTCGGCTTCTTCGGCGTGACGACGATCTTCTTCACCTTCGTCGGCGTGGCGCTGATCCTCTACGCCACGGCGCTCGGACCGACGTGGAATCTCTGGCAGATCAGCATCAACCCGCCCGACGCCAAATACGGGCTGTCATTCGCGCCACTCACCGAGGGCGGCTTCTGGCAGCTCATCACGGTGTGCGCGCATGGCGCATTCGTCTCCTGGGCGCTGCGGGAGGTCGAGATCTGCCGCAAGCTCGCGATCGGCTATCACGTGCCGTTCGCCTTCGGCTTTGCGATCTTCGCCTATTTCACGCTGGAGGTGATCCGTCCGGTGCTGATGGGCTCGTGGAGCTACGCCTTCCCCTACGGCATCATCACCCATCTCGATTGGGTGTCGAACACCGGCTATCAGTTCGGCAACTTCCACTACAATCCCGCGCACATGATCGCGATCACGTTCTTCTTCACGACCTGTCTCGCGCTCGCGCTGCACGGCGGACTGATCCTCTCGGCGAGCAATCCGGGCCGGGGTGAGGAGATGAAGTCGCCGGAGCACGAGAACACGATGTTCCGAGATCTGATCGGCTATTCGGTCGGCACGCTCGGCATCCACCGGGTCGGCCTGTTCCTGGCGCTGTCGGCCGTGTTCTTCAGCGCGGTGTGCATCGTCATCTCCGGTCCCGCCTGGCTGCTGCCGGAAGGCAATGCCTGGTCGGACTGGTGGGAGTGGTGGCGCAGGGTCCCGATCTGGTCGCCGCCGCAATGAGTTCAAGGAGAGGTCACCATGGCCCAATACCAGAACATCTTCACGCAGATCCAAGTTCGCAGTGCGATCTACCCGGGCATCCCGATCGAGCCCGGAATCTGGGAGCGGCTCGGCAAGGGCAGCTTCAACTACTGGTTCGGCAAGGTCGGCGACGCCCAGGTGGGGCCGGTCTATCTCGGCTTCCTCGGCCTCGCCTCGCTGATGTCCGGCTTCGTCGCGATCGAGATCATCGGTCTCAACATGCTGGCGTCGGTGAACTGGAGCCCGCTCGAGTTCATTCGACAGTTCCCGTGGCTGGCGCTGCAGCCGCCGGCGCCGGAATACGGCCTGCAGATATTCCCGCCGCTGCAGGAGGGCGGCTGGTGGCTGATGGCCGGCTTCTTCCTGACGACGTCGATCCTGCTGTGGTGGGCGCGCACCTATCGCCGCGCCCGGGCGCTCGGCCTCGGCACGCATGTGTCGTGGGCGTTCGCGGCGGCGATCTGGCTCTATCTGGTGCTCGGCTTCATCCGGCCGATCTTCATGGGGAGCTGGAGCGAGGCGGTGCCGTTCGGCATCTTCCCGCATCTCGACTGGACCAACAACTTCTCCATCACCCACGGCAATTTGTTCTACAACCCATTCCACATGCTCTCGATCGCCTTCCTGTACGGATCGGCGCTGCTGTTCGCGATGCATGGCGCGACGGTGCTCGCGATCAGCCGCTACGGCGGCGAGCGTGAGCTCGAGCAGATCGTCGACCGCGGCACGGCCTTCGAACGCGGTGCGCTGTTCTGGCGCTGGACGATGGGCTTCAATGCCACGGCCGAATCGATCCATCGCTGGGCCTGGTGGTTCGCCGTGCTTTGTCCCTTGACCGGCGGCATCGGTATCCTACTGTCGGGCACCGTCGTCGACAGCTGGTTCGACTGGGGCGTGAAACACGGGCTGGCGCCGCCGCGCTGACTGCTGCAGGTCGAGGCATGTTGGACAGAGTCGAATTGGATCGGATCGAGACGGCCGGACGCAGCGCGCGCCCGGCCAGTCTCTTGCAGGCGATGCGCGAGCGTACCAAGACGCTGCACGTCACCGCGGAGCGGACCGGGATCGTCGCCGAGCTGCTGCGGGGACGCGGCACGCGGCAGGCCTACGCGTTGTTGTTGCGCAATCTGATGCCGGTCTACGAGACGCTCGAAGCGGAGCTGCTCCGCCATCAGGGAACGCCGGTGATGGGCCGCATCGTGCGGCCGGAGCTGCATCGCAGTGCTGCGATCAAGCTTGATCTTGCGTGGTTCGATGCGAGCCCTCTGCCGCTGCTGCCCGAGGCCATCGCCTATGTCCGGGTCATCCAGGAAGCGGGAGCCGGCTCCGGCCATCGGCTGCTGGCGCATGCCTATACGCGCTATCTCGGTGATCTCAGCGGCGGTCAGATCATCAAGAGGATTCTCGCGCGTTCGCTCGAGCTGCGGCCCGAGGCGACGTCGTTCTACGAATTCCCCGAGATCGCTGATATCCCGCAGTTCAAGGACGACTACCGCGACGTGCTGGAGCAGGCGGGCGCGGCGATGGCGGAGCATGAGACCGTCGTCGAGGAGGCGGCATTGGCGTTCGAGATGAACATCACGCTGTCGCAAGCGCTGCAGGAGGCGGCCGGGCTGAGAACGTGATGTGCGGAGGCCTGATTGATCCTTCGCCATCGGGTTGGTCGAATACGATCGCGTGAGACCCCGCGTCCTCCCCCGAGGGCGGTGGGCTCTGCTCCTCCTTTCCGGCAGGGCAATCGCATATGCCCTTCCAATTCGGCCCAGCCGCAACTTGGATCGCAGAGGCCGACGTCGGGAGATTTTCGAATCCAGATTGGCTCTCCGGAGACAGGACGGACAAGGCAGTCGAGGTCGCCCGGACGAGAGCTGCGGCCCGCCGTCACTCTTCGCTCTGCGAGCGGTACCACACCAGGTGCTCGAGGATCTCCAGTGTCCGCGTGGTCGAATTGCGGATGCTCTCCAGCATCTCCGGCATGCTGCCGGCCTGTGCTCCGTGCGTCACCTCGAGCGCCGCGAGCTGCGCGTTCTCCACGGTGGAGGCAGCGAGCTCCTTGTAGATCAGGCTTGCGCTCTGATCGAGCCGCAGCGTCGGCCGGCGGGCGCCGTCGATCTCTTCCTGGAAGCGCGCCCGGGCCGCCTCGGCGGTCTTGCGCTCGGTCAAGTCCGAGAAGATCAGCACGAAGCCGAGCACGCGATCATACGGTGCGATCACCGGGTCGGCGCGCACCATCAACGGCCGTTGCGGCGAGGCGCCGCCCGTCAGTGTCAGCTCGCCGCGCCAGCTCCGCTTGTTGCGCATGAGGTCGTCGAGATTGGCGCGGAATTCCGCCGGCGCCGTGCAGTAGCTGCCGAGATCGCGCAGATGCGGGATGTGCGGATGCGGGGCGCGCAGCTGCTGCTCGAACGCTTCGTTCATCAGCAGGATGCGGCCCTCGACATCGGCGATGATGACCGGCTGCTCCGAGCGCAGCACCTGAGCGCTGATCGTGGCGAGCTGGTCCTGCGCGATCACCATGCGGACCGAACGCAGCTGCAGCGCCACGTCGGCGACCGTTTCGCTCACCGCGCGGGCGGAGGCGAGCTCGGCGCTCGACCAAGGCTCGGACTTGCCTTCGACCAGCTGATGCCATTTCGCAAACGAGCGCCGCGGCGACAGATCCGACGGATCGTCGCCGATGATGACGGCCTTGAGCGGATCGCCGCCCCAGGTCACCGTCCGGACCTGCTCCGGCCGGAACCACAACAGATACTCGCCCTCGCTCGCCGACAGCGGAGCGGCGATCAAGCCGCTGGCGATCGAGCGGATGTCGGCAAAGGACGGCTCATCGAGCGTCAGCGAGCTGGTCGCCGTCAAGCCCTCGGGGGCTGCTCCCGGAGTGTTGCGCCGGCGATCGAGCCAGGCGGCGAGGTCGCGGATGCGCTGCGTCGACGGGACGTCGCCGGCGGTCGTGACTTGGCCCTCGAACAGCAGCGCCGCGCCGCTGGCACCGAGCGGCTGCAGCAGCGACTGCGAGCCGTCGAACAGCGCGGCCTGCCATTCGCCGTCGCGCGACACCGCTTCGACCAGCCGCTGCTCCAGCCGGCGCACGACCAGCTCGGACTGGCTTTGGGCAAAGCTCTCCAGCGCCGCGATCCGGATCGCGCAGGTCTCGGCCAGCGCCTCGCCTGCCGCGCGAATGTCGAACGGCACGAAGCGCGGCTCATAGTGATGGCAGGCGATCAGTCCCCACAGCCTTCCGCTGACCATCAGCGAGCACACCAGTGTCGCGCCGACACCCATGTTCTGCAGATATTTCTGGTGGATCGGCGACATGCTGCGCAGGCAGCTCAGGGACATGTCGAGATCGCGGCCGTTGAGCGGCGAGATGCGCGGCTGCAGCGGCACAGGCCTGTAGTTGACGTCGACCAGGAGGCGCACCCGGTTGCGCTCGTAGAGCCGGCGCGCGATCTGCGGAATGTCGGACGCCGGATAGCGGTTGCCGAGAAAGGCCTCCAGATCCGGCCGCCGCCGCTCCGACAACACCTCGCCATGGCCATCTTCGTCGAAGCGATAGACCATGACGCGGTCGTAGCCGGCGATCTCCCTGAAGATGGTCGCCGTCTCGTCGCACAGGCCGAGCAGCGATGAGGCTGAGGTGATGCGGTGGAAGGCGCCGTCGAGCGCAGGCGCGATGTTGGTCGTCTTCGTCGCCGGCTCCAGCTCGACGATCAGCCCGCCATTCGAGGGCCGGTGAAGCGTGCAGTCGACCCGGCGCGGCGGCGCCCCGGCGGTGCATCGCAGGGTCATCGGAGCCAGATGGAGCGGGCTGTTGAGATGCGGCAGGATCTGCAGCGCGAGATCGCCGCCAAGATCGCGTAACGGACGTCCGACCACGGAGCCGGTGTTGAGGAAGGCGGCCGCATTGGTGCTGGCCTGGATGACGATGTTGTCGGGCTCCTTGACCGCCAGGAGAATGCCGTGCGGCTGGATCGAGCCTGCGAGATGAATCTGTTCACGCTCGCAATCCGCAAGAGTAGCGTGGCCGAAGGCCGGCGTTGTCAGCGGAACGGGCAACTATCTCCCCTTTTCGGTTTCCTCGTCGCTTTCTTCGAGCTGGCTCAGATTATACCGATCGAGCTTGGCGTAAAGACTCTGGCGGCTGAGGCCGAGAATTTCGGCAGCCGACGTCCGGTTTCCGTTGGCGAGCTCGAGCGCAGCGCGGACGTAATGCTGCTCGACGACTTCGACCGTGCTCCTCACCAGGTCGCGCAATGGTGTTTTGCCGACCGATTCGTTGATGCCCGCGAGGGCGACCCGCAGATTGTCATGCTCCGCCGTGGGCGACAACCGCCTGGCGATGTTGCGCAACACCAGGCCGATCCGGCGCTGGCCGTCGAGGCCATGGGCGGCGGCCGAGATCTCGACCTCGGTCTCGGTTCCGAGCTCGCCCTGGATCGTGGTCGACAGCAGTCGGACGGCTCCATGGCGCTCGACGTTGGAGATCAGCACCGAAAGGTCGGCGCCGGGGCGCGTCAGCCACCGGCTGAGCTTCTCGCCGATCAGCGCCTCTTTCGATCCGACCTCGACCAGCTCCAGGAAGGCCCGATTGGCGCGCTTGACGGCACCGGTGCCATCGATGCTGATGACGGCATCGGGAAGATTGTCGATCAGCGCCTCGGGATCGTCGGGCAGCGGACCGGGCTGCGCGGCCTTGCCGATCGGCGCCATCTGCAGCAGGAACATCGGGGCGGTGTCGCTGCTCATCAGCGATCCCCGGAGCATCCAGGGGGCGGTGTCCTGGCCGAGGTGAATCACGATGCCCGGCGCCTTGCCCTGGTCGCGGACGCGCCTCAGCATCAGCTCCACCGGCTCGCGATCCTTTTGCGGGATCTCCTGCAGGAACTCGCGGCCCACCAGATTGTCCCGGCGCCGGCTTGAAACGCCGAGCGCGGCTGCCGCCGTCCGATTCGCTTCGACGATGCGCAGATCTGACACCTTCGTCAGCAGCACAGCCTCGTTGGAATCCTCGATGACCAAGCGGTAGCGCGTCTCGATCTCGCGCAGCTTCCAGTAGTCGCGCTCGATGGTCTGCTGGGCCGAGATCAGCCGGGCCTGGAGCTCCGCGACCGCCTGCAGATTCTTGCCGATCGCCAGCATGCCGGCCCGGCCGCCGAGCAGCACGGTCGTGAATTCCATCGGCAGCTCGAGACCGCTCGGGAATCGCTGCGTGATCTGTCGGAACGCGGAAATGCCGGTCCGCCTGGTGTCCTGCATGATGCGCTCGATCTTCTCGCTCGCATCATCGACGATCTCGGACCAGGGACGGCCGAGCCAGATGTCGACATTCTCGGCTGACATGTTCGGCGACAGCGTCGCCTCACGGATCACGCCGTCCATGTCCAGCAGCAATGTCACGTCGGGTCGTGGACCGTGAAACTCGGCCATGGTCTTGGCACCCGTTATCTTGGCACCCTCTTGAGACGCTCGGGGGATCGCGGCCAGTTCATTTGGCGCGCATTTTGAAGGTGTTGCGCCCCATCCCGCTAACGTATTGAGAGTCTTGAGAATGTCGTTAGCCCATGCAGGGCGCTCGCTGTCAAGGCTTATTTCAGAGCATCCAGCTTTCGTTGGTATCCCTGCGCTTATTGCATGTTCGAGCTGCGACTTAATCACTCGGGTGAGAATGACAAGATATCATGACACTGATAAATGTAACGATGAGGTCACATGGGCTAACGGAACGACAAATTGGGAGGATGCACATGCTCAAGGCGGGTTTGGTTGCGGCAGTCGTGGTTGCAACGTCGGGAGGCGCCGCATTGGCGCTGGACGGCGGCGACGCTGCGAAGGGCGAACAGGTCTTCAAGCAGTGCATGACCTGCCATCGGATCGGACCGGAGGCGAAGAACGCGGTCGGTCCCGTGCTCACCGGCGTGGTCGGCCGGCCTACCGGGACCTATCCGGGCTTCGCCTATTCTGAGCTGAACAAGCATGCCGGCGAGGCCGGGCTGGTCTGGACCGAGGACAACATCTTCGCATACCTCCCAGATCCCAACGCCTTCCTGAAGAAGTTCCTCACCGACAAGGGCAAAGCGGATCAGGCCACTGGATCGACCAAGATGGTGTTCAAGCTCGCCAACGAGCAGCAGCGCAAGGACGTCATCGCGTATCTGAAGACGTTCTCCGAGAAGAAGTGATCGGTATCGGCCGCCCCCTCATCGCCAGCGCTGCCGCAGATCGGCGGCGTTGGCGAGACCCGAGGCCGCCAGACAGCCTGCGAGCCAGAACCAAGGCGCCCCGATCAGCGCGCAGCGCAGCGCCAGCAGCAGGAACACGCCGGCGAGCAGGTTGGGCAGCAGTCCAAGCGGGCTGATGCCGCGGCGGTGCCGCTGCCAGATCCACGCCACGGCGGCGAACTCCACGGCGACCACCGCGAGGATCAGGTCGACCAGATGCGGGCTGCGAAACAGCTCACCCATTGCGCGAGCCGCTAGGCGGCCCTCGCGAGCCCGGTGAGGTGCGCGATGTTCTTGAAGAAGATGCGCACATGCGACAGCGGCTTGGCGCGGACCAATTCCTTGTTCATGTAGGCGTCCCAGGTCAGCTGCTGGACGTCCTTGTCACGGCAGATCGCGACGAAGCGCTCGCGGCGGGCGTCGTTCGTGTACCAGTAGCGCTGCATCATGCCGAGGATGAAGAACACGGCGCCATGCTTGCGCATGAAGGATTTGCGGGCGGTGGCCAGGGCGGCTGCATCGCCGGTCTTGAGGAACAAGGCAACGGCGACGGCGGCCGCGCGGCCGCCGGCCATTGCGTAGTAGATGCCCTCACCGGAGGCCGGGGCCACCACGCCGGACGCATCGCCGGCCAGCACGACGTCGCGGCCATTGTCCCACCGCGACAGCGGCTTCAGCGGGATCGGCGCGCCTTCGCGGCGGACGGTTTCGAGGTCGTCGAGCGCGGCGGCCTTGCGGAATTCGGCGACTGAGCCCCGCAGCGAAAAGCCCTTATGCGCGCTGCCGGTGCCGATGCTGGTGGTCGGTCCGTGCGGAAACACCCAGCTGTAGAAGTCCGGCGACAGCCGGCCGCGATAGACGACATCGCACCGCGCGGCATCGAACACCGGATGGCTGCGGTCCGGCGAGCGGACGATCTCGTGATACGCGAACACGTAGCGCATCTCGCTGGCTTCGGGGATGCACTGGCGCGCCACGGCCGAGACCGCCCCGTCGGCGCCGATCACGGCGCGGGCCCGCACACGGTCCTCGCGCATGCTGCCGTCGTCCATGCGCCTGACATAGTGCACCACCGACTTGCCGTCGTCGTCGCGCGCGATATGGCTGAAGGTCCCGGTGCGGCGGATCGCGCCGTTTGCGGCGGCGCGCGCGCGCAGCCATTCGTCGTAGTGCTCGCGATCGACCATGCCGACGAAGCCGCCGTCGATCGGCATGTCGACGTCCCGGTTGCTCGGCGACACCATGCGGGCGGACGAGATTCGGGCCACCAGCAGATGGTCGGGAATCTCGAACTCGGCGATCAACCGCGGCGGAATGGCGCCGCCGCACGGCTTGATGCGACCGGCCTTGTCGAGCAGCAGCACATGATGACCCTTGCGGGCGAGATCATTGGCGGCGGTGGCGCCGGCGGGACCGCCGCCGACGACCACGACATCAAAGCATTCCGGGCTGGAGGAGGGGCTCATCGGTCATGCTCCCAGATTGGCCGGCTGCGCCGCCAGCGTCGGTGATGGCTCGCGCGGGCGCTTGATCCAGATCGCGAGCCAGGCGGAGAGGACGAACAGTGCCGCTTCGGCGGCGAACACCGCCGCGTAGGCCGAGGCGGTCGTCGGCATGAAATGGCGCGCGGCGTCGGCCGCCGCGGTGCCGACAAAGCCGCCGATGCCGAACGAGATTGCCTGCGAGGCGCCCCACAGGCCCATGCGCGTGCCCTCGCGGTTGTCGCGGCCCTCGCTGACCATGTTCATCATCGCGCCGATCGCGGCGATGGCGTAGACGCCGTTGGTGATGCCGAGCAGCAACACGGAAGCGCGCAGCGGCCAGGCCGGGCCGACGGTCGCGGCCGCAACCAGGCTGAGCAGCGCCAGCGCCGAGGCGAGGCAGCCGCCGATGATCCACGGCTGCGGCCGCATCCGCCAATCGGCATGCAGGCTCGCCATCGCCGGCATCAGGATCATGCCGATCAGTGCACCCATGTGTTGCACCGATGAGAGCTGCGTGGTCTGGCCCGGCGTCATGCCGAACACGCTGCCGGCGAACGGCTCCAGGATCAGGTCCTGTGCGCTGTAGGCGAGCATCGAGACGAAGATGAAGATCGCGAAGCGCCGCGCCTGCGGCTCCCGGCAGATCTCGCGGAAGTCCTGCATGAAGCCCGACCGCTCCGCGATGGCGGAGGTCGTCTCGGCAGAGGTGTCGGGCTGCTCGATGCCCCAGACGCCGAGCAGCGTCAGCACCATGGCGATGGCCGACACCGTGCCCGACACCAGCATCAGCCGCTCGCCGGAGAACGGATCGAGCGCCTTGCCGGCCACCGCCGTGGTGAGGATGAAGCCTGTGATCATCATGATCCAGGCGATCGAGGCGGCGGCGCTACGCCGCCCCGGCGCGGTACGCTTGGCGAGCAGCACCAGAAGCGAGGTGCCGGCGGCGCCGACGCCGATGCCGATCATGATGAACGCGATCACTGCGAGCGCCAGGCCGAGGGCGAGGTGGGCCGCCATCAGCGCGGTGGCGGCTGCGGCCAGCAGGCCGCCAGCCGCGAGCACCGCCATGCCGCCGACGATCCAGGCGAAACGACGCCCGCCGACATCGGAGCCGTGGCCGAGCCAGGGCCGCAGCACCTGCATCGCGTAATGGATCGCGACCAGCAGGCCGGGGATCATCGCCGGCAGCGCCAGTTCGATCACCATGACGCGGTTCAAGGTCGAGGTTGTCAGCACCACGACCGCGCCGAGCGCGGTCTGCACCAGGCCCAGCCTGACGATGCCGAACCAGGACAGAGGAGCAGGCGCAGCGTTGCTCATGCCGACAACCCCGCCAGCGCGAGGGCCGTGACCAGCATGCCCAGCACGTAGAGCAGCACGCCCGTGCCGTTGTACCAGGGCGCGAGCTCGCGCGGGTTCGTCATCAGCCGCCGCATCAGCACCAGCTGGGCCGCGATCAGCGCAACCACGATGATGGCGTGGGCCGGGCGGCTCCAGACAATGAGCAGCGTCAACACCGCAACCTGCGCCAGCGCCATCGTGATGCAGGCGAGGCGCGCGGCACGCTCGGCGCCGAGCAGCACCGGCAGCGAGTTGACGCCGCTGACGCGGTCGCCGCCGATCGACTTGAAGTCGTTCAGGGTCATGATGCCATGCGCGCCGGCGCTATACAGCAGGGCGACCGCGAGCACGGGCCAGGACGGCGCCTGCGCGCTCATGATTGCTGCCGCCGTGATCCAGGGCAGGCCTTCGTAGCAGAGGCCGACGGCGCTGTTGCCCCACCAGCCGTTCTGCTTGAGCCGGATCGGCGGCGCGCTGTAGGCCCAGGCCAGCGCGAGGCCAAGCGCCGCAGCAGCAAAGCCCCAGGTGCCGAGCAGGGTGGCGACGCCGAGCGACAGCACCGTCCAGATCAGCGCAATATAGAGACCCCAGCGTCCGGGAATGCGGCCCGACGGGATCGGGCGGTCCGGTTCGTTGAGCGCATCGACATGGCGGTCGAACCAGTCGTTGACGGCCTGGCTGGTGGCGCAAACCATCGGCCCGGCGAGCATGAGACCTGCGATCACGACCGGCCAGCGCGGCGCCAGTGGCGCGCCGGACGAGATCACGCCGCAGCCGAACGCCCAGATCGGTGGAAACCAGGTGATCGGCTTCAACAGCTCGAGAACGGCCGAGGGATGAAGCCGGGGAGCGAGGGGGACGGGCGCGATCTCGGTCATTGCAACTGTTCCCCCTATTCCAACTGGCTGTCTTCTTCGCTCGGCTCGGCCAGGCCATAGCGCCGCAGCTTGACGTAGAGGCTCTGTCGGCTGAGGCCGAGCATCTCGGCGGCGGTGGCGCGGTTGTCGCCGGTCAGCTTGAGCGCGGTCTCGATGCACATCCGCTCGATCACGTCGGTGGTCTCGCGCACCAGCTCCTTGAGCGGCACGCGACCGATGAGCTCGGCGAGCTGCTCGCGGGAGCGCGGAATATAGCCGTGGTCGCCGCCGTCGCCGGAGATGCGCGGGCCGACGTTGCGGATGGTGAAGCCGAGCCGGGCCTGGCCGGGCGCCCCGACCGTGCTGGCGGAGATCTCGACGTCGACCGGCGAGCCGTGCTCGCCGCGGACGACGCTGGAGAACAGCTTCACGCTGCCATTCTGGCGCAGATTGGTCAGCATAACCGAGAAATCGATCGCCGACTTGCCGATCCAGCGGTCGATCGTCTCGCCCATGATCTGGTGCATGTTCTCGATCTGGGCAAGCTGGAGGAAGGTGGCGTTGGCGTGCAGTAGGCGGCCGTCCATGTCGGTGATGACGAAGCCGTCGGGCGCCGATTCGACGAACTGCACGAGCTGGGTGTTGACGTCGGACGTCCTGGGGAGCGCAGGCTGCGACGTCTGCGGAGAGAACCGCAGCAGGAACAGCGACGAGTTGTCCTGCCGGAAGAAGGTGCCGTCGAGCAGATAGTCGCGGCCACCGTCGAGCCGGATCTTGGCGCGTTCGATCTTGCCCTGCGAGCGGATCGCCAGCGACAGGGATTGCGACATCGCCATGTCGTCGAGCAGCAGCACGTCGGGAAACAGCTTGCCGATCAGATTGGCGGCGCCATGGTCGAGCAGGGCGGCCGCGGCCGGATTGGCCTCGACGATGCGATGGCTCACCGCATCGACGATCAGCACCGGCTCGGCCGTGATCTGAAACAGGATCCGGTAGCGCGATTCGGCGTTGCGCATGCGCGAGTAGTCGCGCTCGATGGCAACTTGCGCCTCGATCAGCTTCTGCTGGAGCGCGGCGGTGGCGCGCACGTCGCGGCCGACCGCGATGAAGCGCGCCGCGCCCTTGATCGCCACCACCGCGAACAGGATCGGGATGTCCGGCCCGCGCGCGGCCGGATAACGCACCTCGCGCCAGCGCGACACCTTGCGCTGGGAGGCTTCGGCGAGCAGCAGCTCTGGCTTGGTCTGGCTTTCCTCGGACACTGTTGCTTGCCAGGATCGGCCGATCCACGCGTCTGTGTTTCTCAGTTCAAGCGGCAGGCCGGCTTGTTGAAAAGCCAGGTCCTGAATGTTGCCGTCGGCGTCGAGCGCGAGCGCAATGTCGGACGCTGCGGCCACCAGCATGCCCGCAACATCCGCATTGAGGTCGCCAAGCGACTCTTTCGGAGCTCTGAACGCCCTCACCAACGCCGTTGTCCTCCCAGTCAAGGAGCTTTCGCGCGGCAAGTCTCGTTCCAGCATTCATCTTCACTGCACCCTCAGCTATCGCCGTTCGGTCAGAAGACTGACGACGTGCCGGGCTTGCGAAGCCTCTCTGCTCGGATCGGAGACGACACCGTCGCCGCCGACCAGGAGAACGAGTTCAGGCCGTTCAATAAAAGCAGGACCGCAGACCAGCACGCCGACGTCCTGGTTGGAGGACTCGCGCCGGACCATCCTTATGTTCGAGGCAAGATCGTCAAGCTTCTTGTCGCTGTTGGCGAAGAACTCGACGACGTTGAACCACTGCGAGCGAAGCGTCTCGACGAAGCCGCGATCGGCCGTGTCCGGCTCGATCCAGGTCTCGAAGCCGTCGCGACGGAAGAACTCGCCGGCCAGCACGAGACCGAACATCATGTGGCCCAGCTCGCGCCTGTCGCCCGGCGCCGTGGTCAGCAGCACGCGCAGCCCCGCGGGCGCGACCGAGAGCTCGGCGCAGAAGGCCGAGCTGAAATGCCGCAGCAGCTGCTGCAGCCGCCACAGCGCGAGCGTGACGTCGGCGAAGTCGCGCTCGTCGTCGGCCCACAGATGGCGCAGATGGTTCGCGGTGGGGACCAGGAGATCGAGATAGATGCGTTCCAGGGTCTCGCCGTGATCGCGATGCGCCTGGATGCAGGCCACCGCGCCAACATCGTCCGCATCCAGCACGAGTTCGGCGAAATCGGCCGCCTCCTGCGCCGAGGCCGTGATGATTGCCGGGACGCGTTCGAGCGCGGAGGCATGGGCCATCACGAGCCGCGGAATGATCTCGGCTTCGATCGCGTCGTTGAGTTGAGGGTGACGTGTGTTGCGCAGCGGCGCGATGATGCGCGGCGATGCAGGCGCATGAAAGCCGGGCTGCCCACGCTTCGTCCGAAAGCGGGCTCGCGGAAATCGGGCTGTCTCATTGAGCTCGGTCATAAGCGCCTCCCCTCCATATGAGCGCACGTCACTCGTTGCGTCAATATTATTTGACGTCAATTTTGATTGACACTCTTCCTGCCCAGGTCTAGCGTTTCCCCATCGGGCTCGCACTCGGGGATTTGCGATGCGCCACCTGCGAACTGCACAACGTAGCGCTGATCAGACCGAGTGCGATGCACCACAAATCCCCCTGTGGTTGTCGTCATCGCATCACTGGGCACCGATGTTGTCAAATCATCTTTACACACGGTGTGACGCCCAGTTCACATCCGCCACCGATCCGTCGCTCTGGAGCCAGCTCTGCTTCACCCCTGAACCGGCGCCGCGTGCAAAGCGGCAAGCGCTTTACACGCCTGAGGAAAAGCGCCGGCGCGACGCCACGCCATGGACCCTGGTGCAGGGCATTCTGGCGCCGCTGCAATTTCTCGTCTTCCTGATCAGCCTCGGACTCGTGGCGCGCTATCTCGCGACCGGCGAGGGACTCTGGCTCGCGACCGCCTCGGTCGTTCTGAAGACAGCGCTGCTCTACACCATCATGATCACCGGCTCGATCTGGGAGCGGGTCGTGTTCGGGCGTTATCTGTTCGCACCGGCCTTCTTCTGGGAGGACGTGTTCTCGATGCTGGTGATCGCGCTGCATACGGCCTATCTGGCCGCGATCATCGGTCATATCGGCAGCGCCCAGCAGCAGATGCTGCTCGTGCTCGCCGCCTACGCCGCCTACGCGATCAACGCCGCGCAATTCCTGCTCAAGCTGCGCGCGGCGCGGCTGCAGGGCGAGGCGATGGCGCCGGCCGCCGTCACCAGCGTGGAGCGCGCGTCATGACCATTCACGCGCAAGCCTGCACCGTTTCAGCTGCATCGTCACCGGATGGTGTGCTGCGCGAGCGCGGACAGCGCGAGGTGTTCTGCGGCCTCACCGGCATCGTCTGGCTGCATAGGAAGATCCAGGACGCGTTCTTCCTCGTCGTCGGCTCGCGCACCTGCGCGCATCTGATCCAGTCGGCCGCCGGCGTCATGATCTTCGCCGAGCCGCGCTTCGCCACCGCCATCATGGAGGAGCGCGATCTCGCCGGCCTCGTCGACGCCAATGACGAGCTCGACCGCATCGTCGCGCAGTTGCTGGCGCGTCGGCCCGAGATCAAGCTGCTGTTTCTGGTCGGCTCCTGCCCGTCGGAAGTGATCAAGCTCGACCTGTCACGCGCGGCGCTGCGGCTGTCGCAGCGCTTCTCACCTGATGTGCGCGTGCTCAACTACTCCGGCAGCGGCATCGAGACGACGTTCACGCAAGGCGAGGATGCCTGCCTCGCGTCGCTGGTGCCGGTGCTGCCCACCGCCGATCGCAGCTCGGCGCCGTCGCTGCTGGTGGTCGGCGCGCTCGCCGACGTGGTGGAGGACCAGTTCAGGCGGACCTTGGCGGCAATCGGCGTCGACCAGGTCTCCTTCCTGCCGCCGCGCCGCTCCTCGGAGCTGCCCGCGATCGGCCCCGAGACGCGCGTGCTGCTGGCGCAGCCCTTCCTCGGCGACACCGCGCGTGCGCTCGAGGAGCGCGGTTGCCGCCGCATCGCTGCGCCATTTCCGCTCGGCGGCGAAGGCACCGCGCTGTGGCTCGCAGCCGCCGCCGACGCCTTTGGTGTCTCCCGCGTCCATGTCGAGCGGACCATTGCGCCGCTGAAGGCGCGGGCCGAGCGCGCGCTGGCGCGCTACCGCGCGCAGCTCGCCGGCAAGCGTGTCTTCCTGTTTCCGGACTCCCAGATCGAGATCCCGCTGGCGCGTTTCCTGGCGCGCGAGATCGGCATGGAGCTGGTCGAGGTCGGCACGCCCTATCTGCACCGCGATCATCTCGCCTCCGAGCTGGCGCTGCTGCCTGATGGCACGCAGCTCAGCGAAGGCCAGGACGTCGAGCGCCAGCTCGACCGTTGCCGCGCCGCGCGGCCCGATCTCGTCGTCTGTGGGCTCGGCCTTGCCAATCCGCTGGAAGCCGAGGGTATCACGACCAAATGGTCGATCGAGCTGATCTTCACGCCGATTCAGGGGTTTGAGCAGGCCGGCGATCTCGCCGAGCTGTTCGCGCGGCCCTTGCTGCGGCAAACCCGACTGGCGGTGTGAGATGCAGCTGTCGGTCTGGACCTATGAAGGACCTCCGCACATTGGCGCGATGCGTATCGCGACCGCGATGCGCGACGTGCACTACGTGCTGCACGCGCCGCAGGGCGACACCTACGCCGATCTCCTGTTCACGATGATCGAGCGCCGCGACCGCCGCCCGCCGGTCACCTACACCACGTTCCAGGCGCGCGATCTCGGCGGCGACACTGCGGATCTGCTTCAGAGCGCGGTGCGCGCCGCTTACGAGCGCTTCCAGCCGCAGGCGATGCTGGTCGGCGCGTCCTGCACGGCCGAGCTGATCCAGGATGATCCCGGCGGGCTCGCGCAGGCCTTGAAGCTTCCCATTCCGGTGATCCCGCTCGAGCTGCCGGCCTATCAGCGCAAGGAGAATTGGGGCGCCTCGGAAACGCTCTACCGGATTGTACGGGCGTTGGCTGCGTCTTCCGCAGATGGCTCCCCCCGCCGTGAAAGGAAGACAGGCGCCCGTCCAGTCTGCAACCTGCTTGGTCCGACGGCGCTCGGCTTCCGTCACCGCGACGACCTCGCGGAAGTGACCAGGCAGGTTGTGGAGCTCGGCATCGAGATCAACGTCGTCGCGCCGTGGAACGCGACGCCGGCCGATCTCGCCCGCCTTCCCGACGCCGATTTCAACATCGTGCTGTATCCCGAGATCGCGCTGACGACGGCGCAATGGCTCAATCGCCAGTTCGGCCAGCCTTTCACGCGCACGATCCCGATCGGCGTCGGCGCGACGCGCGACTTCATTGCGGAGGTCGCAGGCCTCGCCGGCGTCGATGCCGCGCCGGTGCTGGCGCGCAGCGAGAGCCGGCTGCCGTGGTACTCGCGCTCGGTCGATTCGACCTATCTCACCGGCAAGCGTGTCTTCATCTTCGGCGACGCGACCCATGCGGTCGCCGCGGCGCGCGTCGCGACGCAGGAGCTCGGCTTCGAGGTCGTCGGCCTCGGCACCTATGCCCGCGAGTTCGCCCGCGAGATCCGCGAAGCCGCCGCGATCTACGGCGTGGAGCCGCTGATCACGGATGATTACCTGGAGGTCGAGGCCCGCGTCGGCGAGCTGCGCCCCGAGCTCGTGCTCGGCACGCAGATGGAGCGCCACATCGCCAAGCGGCTCGGCATTCCCTGCGCCGTGATCTCGGCGCCGAGCCATGTGCAGGACTTCCCCGCGCGCTACTCGCCGCAGATGGGGTTCGAAGGCGCCAACGTGCTGTTCGACACCTGGGTGCATCCTTTGATGATGGGCCTGGAGGAGCATCTGCTCGGCATGTTCCGCGAGGACCATGAATTCGCCGATCACGCGCCGTCGCATCTCGGCGCAGCACCGGCCGCGCCGCCGCAGCAGCCGCAGTTGCGCGTCGTCGAAACCAACGTCACCACCGAGCTTGCCTGGGCGTCCGACGCCGAGCGCGAACTGACCAAGATCCCCTTCTTCGTGCGCGGCAAGGCCCGCCGCAACACCGAACGATTCGCGCGCGAGCGCAACGTCAACCTGATCACGCTCGAGACCTTGTACGATGCCAAAGCGCATTTCGGTCGCTGACGTCACACCCATCCGGGTGGTGATCGTGACGATGGACAGCCATCTCGCCTCGGCTGCCGTGCGCGCGCGCACGGCGTTGCAGGCGGAGCTGCCCGGGCTCGATCTGAAGGTGCATGCGGCCGACGAGTGGGGCTGCAATCCGACCGCGCTCGAACATTGCCTCGCCGACATCGCCACCGGCGACATCGTCGTCGCCACGATGCTGTTCATGGAGGACCACATCCAGCCGGTGCTGCCTGCGCTGCAGGCGCGGCGCGATCATTGCGACGCGATGATCGGCTGCCTGTCGGCCGGTGAGGTGGTGCGGCTGACGCGGCTCGGCAAGCTGACGATGTCGGGCTCGGCCACCGGCGTGCTCGGCCTGTTGAAGCGGCTGCGCGGCAGCAACCGTTCCGGCAATTCCAGCGGCCAGGGCCAGATGAAGATGCTGCAGCGAATGCCGCGTCTGTTGCGCTACATCCCCGGCACCGCGCAGGACCTGCGCGCCTACTTCCTCACGCTGCAATATTGGCTCGCCGGCTCCGAGCAGAACTTTGCGAACATGGTGCGCTTCCTGGTCGGCCGCTACGCCGACGGCCCGCGCGCCGCGCTGCGTGGCAAGACCAACGCGGCCGAGCCGGTGACCTATCCGGATGTCGGCCTCTATCATCCGCGGCTGTCGCCGCGGATCATCGAGCGCGCCGACCAGTTGCCGGCCCTGGCGAAGCCGGCCGGCCGCGTCGGCGTGATCTTGATGCGCTCCTATCTGCTCGCCGCCAACACCGCGCATTATGACGGCGTGATCGCAGCGCTGGAGGCGCGCGGGCTTGCGGTCATTCCGGTGTTCGCCTGCGGGCTGGACTCGCGCCCGGCGATCGAGCGCTATTTCCAGAAGGACGGCGTCGCCACGGTCGATGCCGTGATCTCGCTCACCGGTTTCTCGCTGGTCGGCGGCCCCGCCTACAATGACGCGCGCGCCGCGGAAGAGGTGATGGCCGGCCTCGACGTGCCGCTGATCGCGGCGCATCCGCTCGAATTCCAGACCGTCGAGCAGTGGCGCGATGACGCGCGCGGGCTGACGCCGGTTGAAGCGACGATGATGGTCGCGATTCCCGAGCTCGACGGCGCCGTCGGCCCGACCGTGTTCGGCGGCCGCTCGGCGATGGCCGATGCCGGCCGCGACATGGCCTCGCTGCCGGAGCGCGCGGCGCAACTCGCCGCGCGTGTGGCCAGGCTCGTCGAGCTGCGCCGCTCCGCGCGCGCCGAACGGAAGCTCGGCGTGGTGTTGTTCAACTTCCCGCCGAACGGTGGCAGCGCCGGCACCGCCGCCTATCTCTCGGTGTTCGAGTCGCTGCACAATGTGATGAATTCGCTCCGCGCGGCGGGCTACACGATCGACGTCCCCGACACCGTGGACGCGCTGCGCGCGCGTGTGCTCAAGGGCAATGCCGAGCGCTTCGGCACCGCCGCCAACGTCGCGGCGCGCATCCCGGTGGATCAGCATGTCCGGCGCGAGCGCCACCTCGCCGAGATCGAGAAGCAGTGGGGGCCGGCGCCCGGCCGTCACCAGACCGATGGCGCCAGCCTCCTCGTGCTGGGCGAGCAGTTCGGCAATCTGTTCGTCGGCCTGCAGCCGGCGTTCGGCTACGAAGGCGATCCGATGCGGCTGCTGTTCGAGCGCAGCTTTGCGCCGACGCATGCGTTTGCGGCGTTCTATCGCTGGCTGCGCGAGGATTTCCTTGCCCACGCCGTGCTGCATTTCGGCACCCATGGCGCGCTCGAATTCATGCCGGGCAAGCAGGCCGGGCTGTCCGCGGAATGCTGGCCGGAGCGCCTGATCGGCGACCTGCCGAACTTCTACATCTACGCGTCCAACAACCCGTCCGAGGGCGCTCTGGCGAAGCGGCGTGGCGGTGCCACCCTGATCAGCTATCTCACGCCCTCGATCACCAGCGCCGGCCTCTACAAGGGGCTCGCCGATCTGAAATCCTCGCTCGACGCCTGGCGCAATCTGTCGCCGGACGCGACCGAGCAGGTGAGGGGCGACAGCGCGGCGCTGATCCAGGCGCAGGCGGCGGCGGTCGATCTTGCCGCGGCCGAGCCGCTGTGGGGCGACGAGCGCGATGCCAGCATCGGCGCGCTGTCCGCGAGCGTGCTGGAGCTGGAATACTCGCTGATCCCGCATGGCCTGCATGTCGTCGGCGCGCCGCCGCCCGAGGGGCAGCGGACCGAGCTGCTCGACCTCGCCGGCATCGCCGATCCGGCCAAGCGTGCCGAGCTCGACAGGATGCTCGCCACCGACAGCGAGACGCCCGCGATCCTGCACGCGCTCGACGGCGGCTATATCCGTCCAGTGCCCGGCGGCGATCTGCTGCGCAACACCGACGTGCTGCCCACCGGGCGCAACCTGCATGGTTTCGATCCCTTCCGCATCCCCAGCGCCTTCGCGCTCAAGGATGCCGAGCGCCAGGTCGCGCGGCTGCTCGCCCGCCATGCAGGTGAAGGCCACAAGCTGCCGGAGACAATCGCGCTGGTGCTGTGGGGCACCGACAATCTCAAGACCGAGGGCGGGCCGATCGCGCAGGCGCTGTGGCTGATGGGCGCCGAGCCACGCCATGACAGCTATGGCCGCCTCTGCGGCGCGAAGCTGATCCCGCTGGAGCAGTTGGGCCGCCCGCGCATCGATGTCGTCATCACGCTCTCGGGCATCTTCCGCGACCTGATGCCGTTGCAGACCAAGTTGCTCGCCGAAGCGGCGCTGCTTGCGGCGTCTGCCGACGAGCCGGCCGACATGAACTACGTGCGCAAGCACGCGGTCGCGTTCCAGGCCGCGCATGGCGGCGAGCTGGCGGATGCGTCGCTGCGTGTGTTCGGCAATGCCGAGGGCGCCTATGGCGCCAACGTCAATCATCTGATCGATTGCGGCGCCTGGACCGATGAGGACGAACTCGCCGACGTCTACACGCGGCGCAAGGGCTTTGCCTACGGCACCGACGGACGCCCTGTCCGGCGCGACGCGTTGCTCGGCCATGTGCTGGCCGGCGTCGATGCTGCGTATCAGAACGTCGACTCGGTCGAGCTCGGCGTCACTACCATCGATCATTATTTCGATACGCTCGGCGGCATCAGCCGCGCGGTGAAGCGCGCCAAGGGCGAGGCGGCGCCGGTCTATATCGGCGATCAGACCCGCGGCGAAGGCACGGTGCGCACGCTGTCGGAGCAGGTGGCGCTGGAGACCCGTACCCGCACGCTCAATCCGAAATGGTACGAGGCGCTGCTCGCCCACGGCTATGAGGGCGTGCGCCAGATCGAGTCGCATGTGACCAACACCGTCGGCTGGTCGGCCACCACGGGCCAGGTCGCGCCCTGGGTCTATCAGCAGATCACGACGACCTTCGTGCTCGACCCCGCGATGCGCGAGCGGCTTGCCTCGCTCAATCCGGCCGCGTCGGCGAAGATCGCCAACCGTCTGATCGAGGCGCATGAGCGCAATTACTGGACCCCGGACCCTGACATGCTCGACGTGCTGCGCAAGGCGGGGGAAGAGCTCGAAGATCGCCTCGAAGGCGTGGGAGTTGCCGCATGAACGTGACATTACGACCGCCGCTGACGACCGCGCCGCGACGCCCTGACGGGGCCGGCAGCGTGCAGGTGCAGCTCGATCCGAACGTCGTCATCGACACCGCGAAGGTGTTCTCGGTGTATGGCAAGGGCGGCATCGGCAAGAGCACGACGTCGTCGAACCTCTCGGTCGCGCTGTCCAAGCTCGGCAAGCGCGTGCTGCAGATCGGCTGCGATCCCAAGCACGACTCCACCTTCACTTTGACCAAGCGGCTGGTACCGACGGTCATCGACATTCTCGAGCAGGTCAATTTCCACGCCGAGGAGCTGCGCCCGGAGGACTTCGTCTACCAGGGTTATAACGGCGTGATGTGCGTCGAGGCGGGCGGGCCGCCGGCCGGCACCGGCTGCGGCGGCTACGTCGTCGGCCAGACCGTCAAGCTGCTCAAGGAACACCATCTGCTCGAAGACACCGACGTCGTGATCTTCGATGTGCTCGGCGACGTCGTCTGCGGCGGCTTCGCTGCCCCCCTGCAGCATGCCGACCGCGCGTTGATCGTCGCCGCCAATGATTTCGACTCGATCTTCGCGATGAACCGCATCGTCGCCGCGATCCAGGCCAAGTCGCGCAACTATCCGGTGCGGCTCGGCGGCGTGATCGCCAACCGTAGCGCCGCGACGGACCAGATCGACAAGTTCAACGAGCGGGCCGGATTGAGGACGGTGGCGCACTTCCCCGATCTCGACGTCATCAGAAAGAGCCGGCTGAAGAAGTGCACGCTGTTCGAGATGGAGGCCTCGCCCGACGTCGAGCGCGCCCAGAACGAGTATCTGCGCCTCGCGGCCTCGCTGCTCGCCGGCAGCGAGCCGATGCAGGCGGTGCCGCTCAAGGACCGCGACATCTTCGATCTCCTTGGCTTTGATTGAGTGGAGCCAGCCGATGACGACAGCGGAATATCTCGCCCGCCGCAGTGAAGTGGAGACGTATTTCGACCGCACCGCGGTCGCCGCCTGGACGCGGCTGACTTCGGACGCACCGGTGGGCCGCATTCGCGCCACGGTGCGGGCCGGCCGTGACGAGATGCGGCGGACGCTGCTGTCATGGCTGCCGCTCGATCTGCGCGGCGCGCGAATCCTGGATGCCGGCTGCGGCACCGGCAGCTTCTCGATCGAAGCGGCGCGCCGCGGCGCCGACGTCGTCGCCGTCGACATCTCGCCGACCCTGATCGAGATCGCCCAGCGCCGGCTGCCCGACGACATCAGCCGCAACGCCATTCAGTTCGTCGCCGGCGACATGCTCGATCCCAGGCACGGCGGCTTCAACTTCGTCGTCGCGATGGACTCGTTCATCCACTACCGCGCCGAGGATGCCGTGCGGATTGTCGCCGGTCTGGCCGCTCGCACCTCCGACGCGATCCTGATGACCTATGCGCCGCGCACGCCGATGCTCGCCGTCATGCATGCCGTCGGTGGCGTGTTCCCGCGCGGCAACCGCGCGCCGTCGATCGAGCCGGTCGCCGAGCAGAAGCTGTATCGCCTGATCGCCGACCATCACGATCTCGCCGACTGGCGCTGCGCCCGCAGCCGCCGCATCGCCAACGGCTTCTATATCTCGCAGGCGCTGGAGCTCCGCCCGTCATGAGCGCACGCGCACCATCGATCATGCAGGCGTGGATGCGGCTGTCGTCGCGCTATCTGCCGTTTGCGGATGCCGCCTCGACCGAGCTGCCGCTGTCGCGCCTGATGCGGCTGTCGCTGTTCCAGGTCTCGATCGGCATCTCGGTGGTGCTGCTCAACGGCACGCTCAACCGCGTCATGATCGTCGAGCTCGGTGTGCCCTCCTGGCTGGTCGCCACCATGGTGGCGCTGCCGCTGGTGTTCGCGCCGCTGCGTGTGCTGATCGGCTTCAAGTCCGACCATCACCGCTCGGTGCTGGGCTGGCGCCGCGTGCCGTACATCTGGATGGGCACGCTGCTGCAGTTCGGCGGCCTCGCGATCATGCCGTTCGCGCTGCTGCTGCTGTCGTCGGCCGATGCGCCGGGCCAGGTGATTGCCGGCCGTCTCGGTGCGGCGCTCGCCTTCCTGCTGGTCGGCGCCGGGTTGCACACCACGCAGACGGCAGGCCTGTCACTCGCGACCGACATCGCGCCGGAGCATTCGCGTCCGCGCGTCGTTGCCTTTCTCTACGTGATGCTGATGTTCGGCATGATGGCGAGCGCGCTGACCTTCGGTGGGCTGCTCGCCGAGTTCAGCGAGATGCGGCTGATCCAGGTGATCCAGGGCGCGGCGCTGACCGAGATGGTGCTCAACGTCATCGCGCTGTGGAAGCAGGAGGCGCGTGATCCGTCGCGCACGTCGGCGGCCCGCGAGCGGCCGCGCTTCGGCGACTCCTGGCGACACTTCCGGGAGGCGGGTGGCTCGGCACGCGTGCTGCTCGCAGTCGGGCTCGGCACCGCCGGCTTCACCATGCAGGACATCCTGCTGGAGCCTTACGGGGCTGAGATCCTGCATCTGACCGTCGGCGAGACCACGGCGCTGACCGCCTTGTTCGCCGCGGGCACGCTGGCCGGCTTCGGTCTCTCTGCGCGCCGCCTCGGCAAGGGCTCCGATCCCTATCGGATCGCCGCCCTCGGCGGACTGGTCGGGCTGTTCGCCTTCTCTGCTGTCATCTTCTCGGCGCCGCTGGCCTCACCCTTGTTGTTCCGGATCGGCACCACGCTGATCGGTCTCGGCGGCGGGCTGTTCGCCGTGGGCACGCTGACGGCGGCGATGGCACTGGTGCAGAACGGCGAGAGCGGGCTTGCGCTCGGTGCCTGGGGCGCGGTGCAGGCGACGGCGGCGGGGCTCGCGATCGCCGGCGGCGGCGCCATTCGCGATGTGATGTCGCAGCTCGCGCTGGATGGCCGCCTCGGCGTCGCCCTTGCCGGTCCCGCGACCGGCTACAGCATCGTCTACCACGTCGAAATCGCGCTGCTGTTCGTCACGCTTGCGGTCATCGGACCGCTGGTGCGGCGGCGAGCGGCGGAGCCGCAGCAACTACAATTCGGAATCGCTGAATTTCCAGGTTAGCCCGGTCGGGGAGGAAACCATGCAGACGTCTTTCACGAGCTACATCGATGTCGCCCAGGTGGTGCTTTACGGGTTCTGGGTGTTCTTCGCAGCCCTGATCTTCTACCTGCGCACCGAGGACAAGCGCGAAGGCTATCCGCTGCAGTTCGAGGGCCGCGTCGGCCGCCGGACCGCCTCGAGCGGTCACGGCTTCCCGACCCCGCCGAGCCCGAAGACCTACCACATGCATGGCGGCCGCACCGCGACCCTGCCGAACTGGGACAACGACCGCGCCGATGCGCCGGTGACGCCGATGTATCCCTGGCCGGGCACGCCTTATCTGCCGACCGGCAATCCGATGCTCGACGGTGTCGGCCCGGGCTCCTTTGCCGCGCGCAAGGACGAGCCGGAGCTGACCATCGACAACATCCCTGCGATCGTGCCGCTGCGCGTCGACGGCAGCATCTTCATCGCCTCCGAAGATCCGGATCCGCGCGGCATGCCAGTGCTGGGTTGCGACGGCAGGCTCGGCGGCAAGGTTCGGGAGGTCTGGGTCGACCGCGCCGAGATGCTGATCCGATACCTCGAGGTCGAGGTCGACGGCATCGTCGGACGTCACGTGCTGCTGCCGATGACCATGGCCATCGTCGACAGGTCGCGTAAGGCGGTGCTGGTCGATGCCATCCTCGGCTCGCAATTCGCCAGCGTGCCGGGCCTTGCCAACCCCGACCAGGTCACCAAGCTCGAGGAAGACAAGATCGTCGGCTACTATGGCGGCGGTCATCTCTACGCGACTGCTGCACGGCAGGAGCCGCTGCTGTGAGTACGCGCAGGGAGATGGACACGCTGATGCTGCCGGAGGGCGAGCGGCTGCTTTGGCAGGGACAGCCCACGGTGAAGGCGCTGCTGCTGCGGGTGTTCCACCTGCGCCTCGTGCTGGCTTATTTCGCGGCGCTGTTCGGCGCGCGCGTTGTGGCGGGCGTGCTCGATCATCAGCCGCTCGCGGCCTCGGTCGTCGGCGCCTCGTCGCTGGTGACGCCGGTGGCACTGGCGACGCTGCTGCTCACCGGGCTCGCGGTGCTCTACAGCCGCACCACGCGCTATACCATTACCAGCCGGCGCGTACTGCTGCAGTTCGGCGCCGTGTTGCCGATGACCCTGAACGTGCCGTTCAAGCAGGTGGCACGGGCGGATGCGAAGCTGTTCTCCGATGGCTCCGGCGATCTGCCGCTCGGCGTCACCGCGCAGCAGCGGCTGTCGTATCTGCTGCTGTGGCCGCATGCGCGGCCGTGGCGGCTGAACGAGGTCGAGCCGATGCTGCGCGGCGTTCCGGACGCCCGCAACGTCGCCGAGATTCTTGCCAAGGCGCTGGTTGCGGCGTCGGATGGCGCCGTCGCCGCGCAGCCGCTGCCGACAGCCAATGGTCAGTCGCAAGGCGCACCGCCGGCGGCGGTCGCCAGCGCGGCGTGATCGGGAGGAGGGCGCGATGAGCAACGCCGATAGCCATGCCGAAGCCGAGATCATCATTCCGAGGGGCGCGCTCCGCGCGGCCTTCGCCCTGGTCGCCTTTGCCCTGCTCGCGGCCGGCGTCGGCCGGGTCACGGGTATCGGCACGGTGCGCAACGACCACGTCACGGCGGTGCAGTCGACGGCGCTGCGGTTCGAGGACCGTGCCGATGGCGGCATTGCGGTGGTGTCGCCCGACAGCGGCAAGCTCGTGACCGTGGTCGAGGCCGGCGGCGATGGCTTCCTGCGCACCGTGCTGCGCAGCATGGCCTTCGACCGCCAGCGTCACGCGATCGGATCGGGCCCGGCGTTCACGATCAACCGCTGGTCCGACGGCCATCTGACACTGGACGATCCCGCCACCGGCCGGCGGATCGATCTCGCGCCGTTCGGCGCCGACAACATGCGCCGGTTCACGGGATTGATGGCGATGGGAGAGCCGCGATGAGAGGATTATGGGCCGCCGGGCCGCGCCGCTTCGACATCGGCTGCAGCATCGAGATCGAGCAGACCTCCGAGACCTTGCATGCCCATGTCACGCTCGACCGCGACGTCAACATTCGTCCGGGCGACGAAGTGCTGATCCAGGGCGCGCCGATCGTGGTGAAGTTCGGCGAGCAGCTCAACCTGCGCCGCACCGCCACGGTGGTGCGGGCAGGTCCCTTGAAGCGCCTGATGATGCATGTCGCGGGCTATCTCGAGCTCACGGAATTGTACGACGTCAGCTTTTCGGACGGGAGGGTCAGATGATCGCGATGGAAGGCGGAAGCGGCAACATCTCCACCAAGATGGCATTGGAGGACACGATCCTCACGCCGCGCTTCTACACCACCGACTTTGCGGCGATGGACCGGCTCAACGTCGACCTGGTGCGCCGCGAATGGGATGCGGTCATGGCCGAGCTGCGCGCCGACCACAACCGCAAGCACTTCGTGCGCACGCCGGAATTCGAGAAGGATCTGAACGAGCTGCCCGAGGCGCTTCGCATGGAGTTCAAGGACTTCCTGGTGTCGTCCTTGACCGCCGAGTTCTCCGGCTGCGTGCTCTATGCCGAGATCAAGAAGCGGATCACCAATCCCGATATCCGCGAGCTGTTCCAGTTCATGAGCCGCGACGAGGCGCGCCATGCCGGCTTCATCAACGAGATCCTCAAGGATCACGGCATCGGCGTCGACCTCAGCTTCCTCACCAAGACGAAGAAGTACACCTACTTCAAGCCGAAGTTCATCTTCTACGCGACCTATCTGTCCGAGAAGATCGGCTACGCCCGCTACATCACCATCTATCGCCAGATGGAGCGGCATCCGGAGCGCCAGTTCCACCCGATCTTCAAGTGGTTCGAGCGGTGGTGCAACGACGAGTTCCGGCACGGCGAGGCGTTCGCGCTTCTCATGCGCGCCGATCCGAAGCTGCTCAGCGGCCTCAACAAGCTGTGGATCAAGTTCTTCCTGCTCGCGGTGTTCGCGACGATGCATGTCCGCGACCACATGCGCCCCGCCTTCTACGAGGCGCTCGGCATGCCGGTGGACGAGTACGACATGCGCGTGTTCCGGATCACCTCGGAGATCTCGCGTCAGGTCTTCCCGGTCATGCTGGACATCGATAATCCGCGCTTCTGGGCCGGCTTGAAGCAGCTGCGCCAGGTGTCGGAGGCGATTGCCGATGCCAAGGCACAGGGGGGCATCATGGGCACGCTGAAGCGCGCCGTGCTGCCGCTCAAGGCGGCGCTGACCTTCGGCCGGCTGTACATGCTGCCGGCCAAGAGCAACGAGCTGCCACGGGAGATCAGGCTGCAACCCGCCTGGTGACAAGGAGCCGGCCATGGGCGCGACCGCGATTGCCATTCCCTACGTCGTGTTCGTCTGGTGGTTCTCGACCGGCGCCGTGCTGGCGCTGGTCGGGCTCGCCGCCCGCCATCCGGCCGCGTTCAAATGGGGCACGGCCGCGGCGTTCGTCGCGGCCCTGTCGGGCGTCGCGGTGTCGAGCCAGGCGGCGGAGGATGCCAACGCCTATTGCGCCTTCACCTGCGCCATTCTCCTGTGGGGCACGGTCGAGATGTCGCTGCTCGCCGGCTGGATCACCGGCCCGCGGCCCGAGTCGTGCCCGCGGGACTGCACACCGGCCTCGCGCGTCGGTTTCGCGCTGCAGGCGATCGCCTATCACGAGTTGGCGCTGATCGCGACCGCGGGCCTCGTCTTCGCGGTGACATCGGGCGCGCCCAACCGTCTCAGCTGGTGGACCTTCGCCGCGCTGCTGGTGCTCAGGCAGAGCGCGAAGATCAATTTGTTCCTTGGCGTGCGCACCCTGAACGACGAGCTGCTGCCGCAGCAGGTCCGCTTCATGCGCAGCTATTTTGCAAAGAAGTCCACCAACCCGTTGTTCCCGTTCTCGATTGCCGCGGCGACCACCGCGACCGTGATGGTCGCCGCTGCCGCGATCGGCGCAACGTCATCGTTCGACGGCGTCGCGCTGTCACTGCTCGCATCGTTGATCGCGCTCGGCCTGCTCGAGCATGGCTTCATGGCGCTGCCGATGCCGGTGATCAATCTGTGGCGCTGGAGCGCGCCAGTCGAGCCTGCCGTGCCTGCGATGGCGGTCGTGGCTGCCGCTCCCGCACCAGTGCCCGCGACGCCTTTGGTCCGGCCGGTGCTCGCGGTAGTCTCTCCTGCGCCGCAGGCCGAGCGTCCCGTCTCTGTTCAGAAGAATGCAGCAGCCGCAGCACGGCAGCGGCTCGAAGAGCAATTCCGCCAAGCCTATCGCCAGGCCCGCGCTGACGCGCAGGCGCAAACCATCACCGGACTGGCCGCGGTGCCGGTCACGCCGCCGGTCGATCCGAACACGACAGCACAGGGGGGAGTACCATGAACTACGAAGACTATTTCCGCCGCCAGCTCGACGGTCTCAGGCGCGAAGGACGCTATCGCGTGTTCGCCGACCTCGAGCGCAAGGCCGGCGCCTTCCCGCGTGCGACCTATCGTGGCCCCCATGGCGAGCGCGATGTCGCGGTGTGGTGTTCCAACGACTATCTCGGCATGGGCCAGCACCCCAAGGTTCTGGAGGTGATGCACGAGGCGCTCGACCGCTGCGGTGCCGGCGCCGGCGGCACCCGCAACATCAGCGGCACCAACCACTATCATGTCCTGCTGGAGGAGGAGCTCGCCGATCTCCACGGCAAGCAGGCTGCGCTCTTGTTCAACTCCGGCTATGTCTCGAACTGGACGTCGCTGTCGACCTTGGCTTCGCGCATGCCCGGCTGCGTGATCCTGTCCGACGAGCTCAACCACGCCTCGATGATCGAGGGCATCCGCCACAGCCGCTGCGACACCCGGATCTGGCGCCACAACGACGTCGCCGATCTCCACGACAAGCTGTCGGATCTCGATCCCAAGGCGCCGAAGCTGATCGCGTTCGAGAGCGTCTATTCGATGGACGGCGACATCTCGCCGATCTCGGACATCTGCGACGTCGCCGACGAGTTCAACGCCATGACCTATCTCGACGAGGTCCACGCCGTCGGCCTGTACGGTCCGCGCGGCGGCGGCATCTCGGAGCGCGACGGCGTGGCCGATCGCCTGACCGTGATCGAGGGTACCCTGGCCAAGGCGTTCGGCGTGATCGGCGGCTATATCACGGCCTCCAACACGGTCTGCGACTTCGTCCGCAGCTTTGCCTCCGGCTTCATCTTCTCCAGCTCGCTGCCGCCGGCGGTGGCGGCGGGGGCGCTGACCAGCATCCGGCATCTGAAGGCCAGCAATGCCGAGCGCGCCCGGCACCAGGACCGCGTCGCTCGGCTGCGTCGCCGGCTCGACGAGGCCGGCGTCAGCCATCTCGACAATCCCAGCCATATCGTGCCGGTGATGGTGCGGGATCCTGTGCTGTGCAAGCGGATCAGCGACATCCTGCTCGAGCGCTATGGCATCTATGTGCAGCCGATCAACTATCCGACGGTGCCGCGCGGCACCGAACGGCTGCGCATCACGCCGTCGCCCTATCATTCCGATGCGGATATCGAGCATCTCGTTGCGGCACTCTCGGAGATCTGGGCCGAGATGGGTCTCGCACAAGCGGCATGAGGTGACGCTTTCGCGCGGCGTTTGAGCCAGATCAAATTGTCAATATGTCTTAACGTTAAGATATATGGACAAATTGATAGTCGGGGAGGACGCTGTGCGGATCTTGTTGCTGCATCCGAATTATCACTCCGGCGGCGCCGAGATCGCCGGCAACTGGCCACCCGCCTGGGCGGCCTATATCTCCGGCGCGCTGAAGGCGGCCGGCTTCACCGACCTCCGCTTCATCGACGCGATGACCAACGATCTCTCCGAGGATCAGGTCCGCGCCATCCTGCGCAGCGAAAAGCCTGACGTGATCGGGTGCACCGCGATCACGCCCTCCATCTACAAGGCCGAGCGTCTTCTGGAGATCGCTCGGGAGGAGCACCCGGACGCACTGACCGTGCTCGGCGGCATCCACGCCACCTTCATGTATCAGCAGGTGCTGACCGAGGCGCCGTGGATCGACGCCATCGTGCGCGGCGAGGGCGAGGAGATCATCGTCGACCTGATGCGCGCCCGCGAGGACGGCCGCTGGGCGACGGACCGCCGCAGCATCAAGGGCATCGCCTATCGCGACGGCAGCGAGGTCGTGGCGACGGTGGCGGCGCCGACGGTGAAGAACCTCGATGCGATCACGCCGGATTGGAGCGTGCTCGAATGGAGCAAGTACATCTACATCCCGATGAACAAGCGCGTCGCCATCCCCAACATGGCGCGCGGCTGCCCGTTCACCTGCAGCTTCTGCTCGCAATGGAAATTCTGGCGCGACTATCGCATCCGCGACCCGAAGAAGGTGGTCGATGAGATCGAGACATTGATGCGCGAGCACGATGTCGGCTTCTTCATCCTCGCCGACGAGGAGCCGACCATCAACAAGAAGAAGTTCATAGCCTTCTGCCAGGAGCTGATCCGCCGCGACCTCAAGATCCTCTGGGGCATCAACACCCGCGTCACCGACATCCTGCGCGACGAGGCGCTGCTGCCGCTGTACCGCAAGGCCGGCCTGATCCACGTCTCGCTGGGGACGGAAGCCGCGGCGCAGATGAAGCTCGACCGCTTCAACAAGGAGACCACGGTCGCGCAGAACAAGAAGGCGATCCAGCTCTTGCGCGGCGCCGGCATCGTCGTCGAGGCCCAGTTCATCGTTGGCCTCGAGAACGAGACCCGCGAGACGCTGGAAGAGACCTACCAGATGGCGCGCGACTGGAAGCCGGACCTCGCCAATTGGGCGATGTACACGCCCTGGCCGTTCTCCGATCTGTTCCGCGACCTCGGCGACAAGGTCGAGATCTTCGACTACGAGAAGTACAATTTCGTCACCCCGATCATGAAGCCGGACGCGATGGAGCGCGGCGAGCTGCTCGACGGCGTCATGAACAACTACCGGCGCTTCTACATGCACAAGGCGCTGTTCTCCTATCCGTGGGCCGGTTCCGGCGCGCGGCGGCGCTATCTGCTCGGCTGCCTCAAGGCGTTCCTGAAGTCGGGCTTCGAGCGGAAATTCTACGATCTTGGCCGCGTCAACTACTGGGGGCCGCAGTCCAAGGGCAAGGTCGATTTCGGCTTCGATACGTCGCGCAGGCGCGCCGATCCCGGCAAGGTCGAATGGAAGACGAGCCATAATCGCAAGCTGAGCGGACCGCAGCAGGCCCAGGTGATGGCCTGTGGCGGCGGTGCCGAGCAGATGAGCGACGAGACCGAGACGCGGGTGCATTGAGATGCACGGCACGTGCGCCCGGCACGTTCCGCTGCCGCGCGCTGACGCCGCGCCTGACCATCAGGACGGCGTTGCTGAAGGCCACATCGCCGGCCGCATCGGTCCCAACGCGATCATCCAGACCGCGGAGGCCTTGCGTCTGCTGCACGGCGAGGAGGCGGCGCGCCGCGTCTTCGCGGCCGCGCGGCTCGACACCTATCTCGCGACGCCTCCGGCGGCGATGGTCGACGAAGCCGAGGTCACGCGGCTCCATCGTGCGCTTCGGACCGAGCTCGACGACGATGCTGCGCGCGCCGTCAGCACCAGGGCAGGGCGGCTGACGGCGGCCTATCTGCTCGCGCATCGCATCCCCTCCGCGGCGCAGCGCGTGCTCCGGCTGCTGCCGGCCCGGCTCGCGAGCGGCGTGCTGACGCGGGCGATATCCGCGCATGCCTGGACGTTTGCCGGGACCGGCACCTTCACCGCACGCCCAGGTCGGCCCACCATCTACCAGATCAGCCATTGTCCGCTGTGCCGCGGCCATCACGGCGATCACGCCATCTGCGACTTCTACGCTGGGACGTTCGAGACGCTGTTCGCAAGGCTCGTGCATCCCGACGCCCATGCGCGCGAGATTGCCTGCGAAGCCTGGGGTGACGAGGCCTGCCGGTTCGAGATCGGCTGGTGAGACGGCGCCATGCGAGACGTGACACCGCAATGGCATCGGTTGTCGCGCTCAGCTCGGCAGAAACCGCGCTCCTTCCTTGCCGAAGAAGTCCAGCATCGCCTGCGCCGGCGGCAGCAGCAGCTTGTCGGCGCGCCGCACCGCGTGCCACTGGCGGATGATCGGCAATCCCGCGACCTTCAACGTCACCAGCCGCCCCTCGCTGAGCTCATGGGCGACGGTGTGCTGCGAGATGAAGGCGATGCCGAGGCCGGCGATCACGGCCTGCTTGATGGTCTCGTTGCTGTCCATCTCCATGCTGGTCTTCGGCTTCAGACCATGCTTCTCGAAGAATGTCTCCATCAGCAGCCGGGTGCCCGATCCCGGCTCCCGGGTGATGAACACCTCGCCGGCGAGATCCTCGGCCGCGATCCGCTTGCGGCGCGCCAGCCGGTGGTTGGCTGGGGCGATGATGATGTGCGGGTGCTTTCCGAACGGCCGCATATCCACGGGAACGTCGGCCGGTGGCCGGCCCATGATGGCGATGTCGAGATCATAGCCGCGCAGCGCCTCGCGCAGGCTGTCGCGATTGCCGATCCGCAAGGTGACGTCGATCTTGGGGAAGCGCCGCGAAAATTCCGCGATCGCAAACGGCACGAAATATTTCGCGGTGCTGACCGCGCCGATCGCCACGCGGCCGCCGCTGCGTCCCGCCAGAATGTCGAGCGCCTGCTCGCAGTCCTGCAGCGCGGCTTCGACGCGCTCGGCGAGTGCCAGGACGCTGCGGCCGGCCTCGGTCAGGATCATGCCGTCGGTGGTGCGCTGGATCAGCGGCAGCCCGGCGAGCTCCTGAAGATTGCGAATCTGCAGGGTCACGGCAGGCTGAGTGAGGTTCAAACGGCCGGCCGCAGACGTCACCGACCCCGAGTTTTGCACGGCAGCCAGCGCCCGAAGCTGGCGGATGGTGAGATCGCGAGAGAAGTGCCGGCTCATGGAACCCTCGATGAGATCGCCAGTATAAGGAAAACTTTGGTCTATCCAAAGATAATGAAATTTCCCTAATTAGGCAAATCGAGTGTTGATAGCAGCGCGGCACGACGCATTCGTGCGGCTTCATCAAGTTCCCGGCAGAGGAGCTGATGGCGAGGGAGTGGCCCATGAATCACCAAATGGATCAACATCAGACATTGCAGGCACATCTGGCGGCGCAGGGTGCCGACGCCGATTGCGCCGCGGTCATCGAGGCTCTGGCCGGGGCGGCGCGCGAACTCGCGCGGCAGATCGCGGTCGCACCGCTGTCTGGCGTCGACGAAGGCGCCGCCACCGTGAACGCCGACGGCGACGTCCAGAAGGCGCTCGACATCGTCGCCGACAATCTGATGCGGGATGCGCTGCGCCGGGCTCCGGTCGCTGGCATCCTGTCCGAGGAGGTCGACCGGCCGGAAACGGTCAATGCTGCTGCCCCACTTTGCGTGGCGATCGACCCGCTCGACGGCTCGTCGAACCTGCAGAACAACATCTCCGTCGGCACCATCTTCTCGATCCGCCCGCGGGGCCGCGACGTGCTCTCCAGCTTCTTCGAGCCCGGCACGGCACAGCTTGCCGCCGGCTTCTTTGTCTATGGACCACAGACCTGCCTGGTGCTCGCGATCGACCATCGCGTCGATCTCTACGTCCTGCATCCGACCTTGCACGAGTTCATGCTCGCCAAGTCTGGCATCCGCATCCCGCAGGATACGCCGGAGTTCGCCATCAACGCGTCGAACCGCCGGCACTGGAGCGGGACCGTGCGCAACTATGTCGACGAATGCCTGTCGGGCGCGGCCGGCCCGCGCGGCCGCGACTTCAACATGCGCTGGATCGCCTCTCTGGTCGCCGAGGCCTATCGTATCCTGATGCGCGGCGGCGTGTTCCTCTATCCGGCCGACTCCCGCCCCGGCTATCGCGAGGGCCGGCTGCGGCTGGTCTACGAAGCGCATCCGATGGCGCTGATCATGGAATGGGCTGGCGGCTCGGCCTCGAGCGGCCGTTCGCGCATCCTCGAACTGTCGGCGCGCTCGCCGCATCAGCGTGCGCCGCTGATCATGGGCGACGTCCGCCTTGTCCGCGACGTCGACCAGCTGCATGAGGGCATCGAGCCGCTGTTCGAAACCAGCGATGCGCCCCTGTTCGCGCGGCGCGGCCTGTTCCGCTGAGCCCGCCTGTCGAACGCGCCTTCCGGAGAAAGTTCATGTCACGTCGTCATCCCATCATCTCGATCACCGGCTCGTCGGGCGCCGGCACCACGTCCGTCAAGAAGACCTTCGAGAACATCTTCCGCCGCGAGAACGTCAAGGCGGCCTATATCGAGGGCGACGCCTTCCATCGCTACAATCGCGAGGAGATGCGCCGCAAGATGGTCGAGGAGGCCGAGATCGGCAATAAGCACTTCAGCCATTTCAGCCCCGACACCAATCTGTTCGAGGAGCTCGAGAAGACCTTTCGCGACTATTCCGAGACCGGCACCGGCATGACGCGCCACTACGTCCACGATGAGGAGGAGGCGCGGCTTTACGACACAAGGCCCGGCAACTTCACCGAGTGGAGCCGGCTGCCGGAGGACTCCGATCTGCTGTTCTACGAAGGCCTGCACGGCGCCGTTGTCACGGACAAGGTCAACATCGCGCAGCACGCCGATCTGAAGATCGGCGTTGTTCCAGTGATGAACCTGGAGTGGATCCAGAAGCTGCACCGCGACCGCGCGTCGCGCGGCTACACCACCGAAGCGGTCACCGACACGATCCTGCGCCGCATGCCGGACTACGTGAACTACATCATCCCGCAGTTCTCCGAGACCGACATCAACTTCCAGCGCGTGCCGACGGTCGACACCTCGAACCCGTTCGTCGCCCGCTGGATCCCGACGCCCGATGAATCGATGGTCGTGATCCGGCTGAAGAACCCGCGCGGCATCGACTTCCCCTATCTGCTCTCGATGATTCCGCAGAGCTTCATGTCGCGCGCCAATTCGATCGTGATCCACGGCGCCAAGCTCGATCTCGCGATGCAGCTCATTCTCACCCCCATGATCATGCAACTGATGGACCGAAAGAGGCGCACGCTATGACCGCCACCGCCGTGCAAACGCTGGCTCCGAAAGCCGATCCCAGCCATGCCGAGATGGCGAATGCCATCCGCTTCCTGGCCATCGACGCCGTCGAAAAGGCGAAATCGGGTCATCCGGGCATGCCGATGGGCATGGCCGACGTGGCAACCGTCCTTTTCTCACGCTTCATGAAATTCGATCCCGCCGATCCGGCCTGGCCCGATCGCGACCGTTTCGTGCTGTCGGCCGGACACGGCTCGATGCTGCTCTATGCGCTGCTGCATCTGACTGGCTACGAGGCCGTCACGATCGATGAGCTGAAGCGGTTTCGGCAATGGGGCGCCAAGACGCCGGGGCATCCTGAGTATGGCCACACGCCTGGTGTGGAGACCACCACCGGTCCGCTCGGGCAGGGCATCGCGACGGCGGTCGGCATGGCGCTCGCCGAGCGCCTGATGAACGCGCGCTATGGCGACGATCTGGTCGACCACTACACCTATGTGATCGCCGGCGACGGCTGCCTGATGGAGGGCATCAGCCACGAGGCGATCTCGCTCGCGGGCCATCTCAAGCTGAATCGCTTGATCGTGCTGTTCGACGACAACGGAATCTCGATCGACGGCTCGACGGGTCTTGCCTGCTCCGACGATCAGCTCGCACGCTTCGCGGCGTCGGGCTGGGCGACGTCCCGCATTGACGGCCATGATCCCGAAGCCATCGAGGCTGCTATCGCGGCGGCGCGGCAGAGCAACCGCCCGAGCATGATTGCGTGCCGGACGACGATCGGCTTCGGCTCACCCGGACGGCAGGGCTCGGAGAAGGCGCATGGCGCGCCGCTCGGGCCGGAGGAGGTCGAGAAGACCCGCGCGGCACTGCACTGGCCGCACCGTCCGTTCGAGGTGCCAGCCGATGTGTTGGTGAGCTGGCGCGAGATCGGCGCGCGCGGCCGCAGCGTGCGCCAGGCCTGGAAGGAGCGTGCGCGCAAGCTGTGCACCGCGGACCGATCGCCGTGCCATGACGCGCTGAACAAGAAGCTGCCGGCCGCCTATACCGAGCGCATGGCGCAGTTCATCGCGCAGCTCACGGCCGAGCGGCCGAAGATCGCTACCCGCCAGGCCTCGCAGAACGTCATCGATGTCATTGCGACAGTGCTGCCAAATCTGCTCGGCGGCTCGGCGGACCTGACTCATTCCAACCTGACCAAGGCAAAGACGCACAAATCCGTTACGCCGGCCGCAATGGATGGCAACTACGTCCACTATGGTGTGCGCGAACACGCGATGGCTGCGGCCATGAACGGCATCGCGCTGCATGGCGGTTTCATTCCCTATGGCGGCACCTTCCTCGCGTTCGCCGACTACAGCCGGCCGGCGATTCGGCTGG
Source organism: Bradyrhizobium sp. HKCCYLRH1030 (assembly GCF_051168395.1). Taxonomy (NCBI): domain Bacteria; kingdom Pseudomonadati; phylum Pseudomonadota; class Alphaproteobacteria; order Hyphomicrobiales; family Nitrobacteraceae; genus Bradyrhizobium; species Bradyrhizobium sp. HKCCYLRH1030. The sequence continues at coordinate 47,197 of NZ_JBNPUY010000004.1, forward strand.
CCGCGCTGATGGGCATCCGCGTCATTCACGTGATGACGCACGATTCCATCGGCCTCGGCGAGGACGGCCCGACGCATCAGCCGGTCGAGCATGTCGCGAGCCTGCGCGCCATTCCGAACCTCCTGGTATTCCGCCCGGCCGACGCCGTCGAGACGGCGGAAGCGTGGGACTGCGCGCTGCGCGCGGAGACCTCGCCGTCGGTGCTGTGCCTGTCTCGGCAAGCCCTGCCGGCCTTCCGCACCGAGGCATCGGATCACAACAAGGTCGCGCTCGGCGCTTACGTGGTCATCGAGCCCGAGGCCGGTCGTGACGTAACTTTGATTGCGACCGGCTCGGAGGTGGCGATCGCGCTGGAGGCGGCCAAGCTGCTGGCGGCCGAGGGCGTCCAGGCGGCGGTGGTGTCGGCGCCGTGCTTCGAGTTGTTTCGCAAGCAATCGGCAGAGTATCGCGCCGCGGTGCTCGGCCACGTGCCGCGCATCGGCGTGGAGGCCGCGATCGAGGGCGACTGGACGCGCTGGCTCGGCGATGCCGGCGAGTTCGTCGGCATGCACGGCTTCGGCGCCTCGGCGCCGGCCGAGGTGCTGTACCGCGAATTCGGCATCACGCCTGCGGCGGTGGCCGATGCGGCGATGCGCAACATCATCCGGGCGCGGGCTTCCTGAGCCGCGCCACCAAACAGAACATCGAACCAGGGACGGAGACCAACATGGCGCGGATCACGCTCAGACAATTGCTGGACCATGCGGCCGAGCGCGGCTACGGCGTGCCGGCGTTCAACATCAACAACATGGAGCAGGGGCTGGCGATCATGGAGGCGGCCGCGGCGGTCGATGCCCCCGTGATCATCCAGGCCTCGCGCGGCGCGCGCTCCTATGCCGGCGACATCATGCTGTCCAAGATGATCGACGCGCTGGAGGAGATGTATCCGCAGATCCCGCTCTGCCTTCACCAGGACCACGGCAACGACGAGGCGACCTGCGCGACCGCGATCAAGTACGGCTTTACGTCCGTGATGATGGACGGCTCGCTCAGGGCCGATGCCAAGACCGCGGCCGACTACGACTACAACGTCGACATCACCCGCCGCGTTACCGACATGGCGCACTGGGTCGGCGCCTCGGTCGAAGGCGAGCTCGGCGTGCTCGGCTCGCTCGAGCATGGTGGCGGCGAGCAGGAGGATGGCCATGGCCTCGAAGGCAAGGTCAGCCGCGAGCAGCTGCTGACCGATCCGGAGCAGGCGGTCGACTTCGTCCGCGCGACCAAGGTCGATGCGCTGGCGATCGCGATGGGCACCTCGCACGGCGCCTACAAGTTCTCGCGCAAGCCGGACGGCGAGATTCTCGCCATGAACGTGATCGAGGAGATCCATCGCCGGCTGCCGAATACGCATCTCGTCATGCACGGCTCGTCCTCGGTGCCGCAGAGCCTGCAGGACATGTTCAACCAGTTCGGCGGCGAGATGCCGCAGACCTGGGGCGTCCCGGTCGAGGAGATCGTGCGCGGCATCCGTCACGGCGTGCGCAAGGTCAACATCGACACCGACTGCCGGCTGGCAATGACCGCCATCTTCCGCAAGGTCGGCGCGTCGTCGAAGAGCGAGTTCGATCCGCGCAAGTTCCTGAAGCCCGCGATGGATTCGATGCGGGAGCTCTGCCGCGAGCGGTTCGAGCAGTTCGGCGCCGCCGGCAATGCATCCAGGATCAAGGTGCTGCCGCTGTCGGAGATGGCCAAGCGCTATCGCTCCGGCGCGCTCGATCCACGAATTGGGGGAATGACTGAAGCTGCCTGACATCCACGGCCATAACGAACATTCAGGAGGAACACATGAACGACCAATCGATCACGGTGCGCGGCAAGGATCGCTACAAGTCCGGCGTGATGGAATACAAGAAGATGGGCTATTGGGAGCCGTCCTATCAGCCCAAGGACACCGACGTCATCGCGCTGTTCCGCGTCACGCCGCAGGACGGTGTCGATCCGACCGAGGCCTGCGCCGCGGTCGCCGGCGAATCCTCGACGGCGACCTGGACCGTGGTGTGGACCGACCGGCTGACGGCGGCCGAGAAGTATCGCGCCAAATGCTACCGCGTCGAGCCGGTGCCGGGCTCGCCCGGCAGCTACTTCGCCTATATCGCCTATGACCTCGATCTGTTCGAGCCGGGCTCGATCTCCAACCTGACGGCCTCGATCATCGGCAATGTGTTCGGCTTCAAGCCGCTGAAGGCGCTGCGGCTGGAGGACATGCGGCTGCCGGTTGCCTATGTGAAGACGTTCCAGGGGCCGGCGACCGGCATCGTCGTCGAGCGCGAGCGGCTCGACAAGTTCGGCCGGCCGCTGCTGGGCGCCACCGTCAAGCCGAAGCTCGGCCTGTCCGGCCGCAACTACGGACGCGTCGTCTACGAGGCGCTGAAGGGCGGGCTCGACTTCACCAAGGACGACGAGAACATCAACTCGCAGCCGTTCATGCATTGGCGCGAGCGCTTTCTGTACTGCATGGAGGCGGTCAACAAGGCGCAGGCGGCGACCGGCGAGATCAAGGGCACCTACCTCAACGTCACCGCGGCGACGATGGAGGACATGTATGAGCGCGCCGAGTTCGCCAAGGAGCTCGGGTCATGCGTTGTCATGATCGACCTCGTGATCGGCTACACCGCGATCCAGTCGATGGCGAAGTGGGCGCGCCGGAACGACATGATCCTGCATCTGCATCGCGCCGGTCACTCGACCTACACGCGGCAGCGCGCGCACGGCGTGTCGTTCCGCGTCATCGCCAAATGGATGAGGCTCGCCGGGGTCGACCACATCCATGCCGGCACCGTGGTCGGCAAGCTCGAAGGCGATCCGAACACCACGCGCGGCTATTACGACATCTGCCGCGAGGACTTCAATCCGATGCGGCTGGAGCATGGCGTGTTCTTCGACCAGAACTGGGCCAGCCTGAACAAGCTGATGCCGGTGGCCTCCGGCGGCATCCATGCCGGCCAGATGCACCAGTTGCTCGACCTGCTCGGCGAGGACGTCGTGCTGCAGTTCGGCGGCGGCACGATCGGCCATCCGCGCGGCATCGCCGCCGGTGCGACCGCCAACCGCGTCGCGCTGGAAGCGATGATCCTCGCCCGCAATGAGGGCCGCGACTACGTGCATGAAGGTCCGGAGATCCTGGCCAAGGCGGCACAGACCTGCACGCCGCTGCGCGAGGCGCTGGAGATCTGGAAGGACGTCACCTTCAACTACGAATCGACCGATTCGCCGGACTTCGTCCCGACAGTGACGCCTGCCGCCTAACAATCGTTCGATGCGACGCCGCGATGCGAGCCGGACACCGGCTCGCCCGTTTCAGCGATATCAGGAGACATCAACATGCGCGTGACCCAGGGTTGCTTTTCTTTCCTGCCCGATCTGACCGACGAGCAGATCTCCGCTCAGATCCAGTATTGCCTCGAGAAGAATTGGGCCGTGAACATCGAGTTCACCGACGATCCGCATCCCCGCAACACCTATTGGGAGATGTGGGGCCTGCCGATGTTCGACCTGCGTGACGCTGCCGGCATCATGCGCGAGCTGACCGAGTGCCGGAAGATCTACGGCGACCGCTACATCCGCATCTCGGCCTTCGATTCCAGCCATGGCTGGGAATCGACCCGGTTGTCCTTCATCGTCAACCGGCCGCAGAACGAGCCGGGCTTCCGGCTCGACCGGCAGGAAACCGTCGGGCGCAATCAGCGTTATTCGACGCGGTCCTACGCGGCCGAGCGCCCGGAAGGCCAGCGTTACTGATCCCTGGCGGGCGGAGGTCGCTGCTGCGTCTGCGGGTCTGCGGCGTGGCAGGGATCTCCGCCCGGAGCGGCCATATCACCTTGTATTTGCCGTTGCTTCGTTGTTGCCAGGTTCGCAATCGAACGCACGGCGATCTGATGCGAACGTCCAGAACGGAGCACCAGTCGATGATGCAGGCCACGCAGACGGACACCACCGAGGCGACGCCGGTCGACACCGTCGACCTGCGCCGCGAGTTCGAGAGCGTCGATATTGCGCCGGTGCTGGAGCAGCTCGACCGCGAGCTGGTCGGGCTCACCCCGGTCAAGACGCGAATCCGCGAGATCGCGTCGCTGCTGATGATGGAGCGGATCCGCCGCAAGATGGGGCTGGCGACGACGTTTCCGACCCTGCACATGTCGTTCACCGGCAATCCCGGCACCGGCAAGACCACTGTCGCGCTGCGCATGGCCGGCATCCTGCACCGGCTCGGCTTCGTGCGCCGCGGCCACGTCATCAGCGTCACCCGCGACGACCTCGTCGGCCAGTATATCGGCCACACCGCGCCGAAGACCAAGGAGGTGCTGAAGAAGGCGATGGGGGGCGTCCTGTTCATCGACGAGGCCTATTATCTCTACCGTCCCGAGAACGAGCGCGATTACGGCCAGGAGTCGATCGAGATCCTGCTGCAGATCATGGAGTCGCAGCGCGAGGACCTCGTGGTCATTCTTGCCGGCTATGCCGACCGGATGGAGAAGTTCTTCCAGAGCAATCCCGGCTTCCGCTCGCGCATCGCCCATCACATCGACTTCCCCGACTATTCGGAGGCCGAGCTGCTGACGATCTCCGAGATGATGCTGGAAGGGCAGAATTATCGCTTCACGCCGGAGGCCCGCGCCGCTTTCGAAAGATACATCGCCGTCCGGCGCACTCAGCCCATGTTCTCCAACGCGCGCTCGATCCGCAACGCGCTGGATCGGATCCGCCTGCGCCAGGCCAACCGGCTGGTGTCGCGGCTCGACCGCGTGCTGACGTCCGATGACGTGATGTCGATCGAAGCCAGCGACGTGCTGGCAAGCCGCGTGTTCGCCAAGGGGGCCGACGCGGGGGACGGCAGGGTGGAGGTGCAATCATGAGTCTGGCTCTGGTGAGGAACGCGCCGCTCGACGACCTCCGGCGCCGCATCGCCGACGCCGGCGCACTGATCTTCGACGTCGACGGCACGATGGCCGAGACCGAGGAGATCCATCGCGAGGCCTTCAACGAGGCGTTCGTCGCGGTGGGCATCGACTGGCACTGGGGCCGCCGCATCTACAAGGAGCTGCTGCGTGTCACCGGTGGCAAGGAGCGCGTCCGTGCGTTCGACCAGATGCGGCGCACGGGTCCGCCGCTCAGCGACGCCGTCGTTGCCCGGCTTCATCGCATCAAGACGGAGCGGTTTGCCGCGCTGATGGCCGACAAGGGCTGCCCGTTGCGCCCGGGCGTTCAAGCATTACTGGAGGCTGCCTCGGCCCGCGGGCAGCGGCTCGCGATCGCGACGACCACCACGCGCGCCAATATCGATGCCCTGTTGGCGCCCGCGCTGGGCGCGAACTGGGAGGCAGGATTTGCCGCCGTCGTGGCGGCCGACGATGTCGTGCGCAAGAAGCCTGCGCCCGATGTCTACCTGGAGGTCTTGTCGCAGCTCGATCTACCCGCGGCCAGTTGCATCGCGATCGAGGACTCCGGTAACGGGTTGATGGCTGCGACCCGCGCCGGCGTTCCCGTGCTGATCACGCGCAGCCTCTACTTTCATGACGACGCGTTCGACGGTGCGCTTGCCGTGTTCGACGATCTCGGGGAGCTTGTTACCTGAGGTATTTTGAGGTGTTTGTGCTGATGCGTTGCCGATTATGTACGCCACCATGCGCATAGCCGCGTGGCGTGGTTGTTCTATTGCCGTCTCGACAAGAACGTGTAATCCCTTGACGACATATCTTCATGTCGAGTCGAGGTCGTTGAGTATGGCCCGCACGCAGGCCAAATTGAAACGTACGGACGTTGCACGCACGGAAGCGTTTCGCGGGCGGGTGGGACGGCCGCCGAAGGCGCTGGCTGGAAATATCGAGGAACGTATTCTGGACGCTGCGCGCGCGGTGTTTCTCGAGCGCGGCTTTGACGGCGCCAGCATCGACGAGATCGCCGAGCGCGCCCCCGCCAGCAAGCCGACGATTTATGCCCGATACACCGGCAAGGCCGCCTTGTTTGCCGCCGTCGTCGCGCGCTCCATCAACGACGTGATGAATCTCGGGTCCTACACGCCGGTGGCCGGCACCGCACAGGAAAAGCTGGTTGGACTGGCCATCGCCATCGTCGATCGCGCGCTGAAGGACTCGCTGGGATTGTTACGGGTCACGATCGGGGAGGCTTACCGGTTTCCCGATCTCAGTTGTCAGTTTCATGACGTCTCGCGCAAGCGGGCCACCCATGCTGTGGCGGTGCTGCTCGGCGAGACGATCGGCGCCTCGGCCACGACCGCTCGCCGGACGCCGTCGAAGGCGTCGGCCGTTTCTGCCGAGATCTTCATCGATCTGATCGTCATGCCGGTGATCATGCGCTCGCTCATGGGCGAGAGCGAAAGGACGATCCGCAGGGAGCTGCCCGGCTTCGTCCGTGACCGGGTCAAGACGTTCCTGGCGCTGCAGCCGAAGGTCTGAGCAGCGCGATCAGCGTCGCCGGAGCGATGACGGTTCGAGCGTCACCTGCTTGAGATCGTTGCCGCTGACGACGACCACGACGAAGGCGAGCTTGCCGTCCTTGTTCATCAGGCCGCCACTGATCGCCCGGCCGGCCGCCGAGCGCTCGGCGATCCGAATCGCATCCGACATCTTGAGCCGGACCGTGGTGAGGGCAGCCAGGCTGTTACGATCGCTTTCGCTCAGTCCATCCACGGTGGAGAACAGCACGCTGTTGCGCACCTTCGCCGTGGTGCCGTCGATGTCGGATTCCCAGATCCGTCCGCTCTGCAGGGTTCGGACCTTGTAGACGGGCGCGTCGAGCCCACCCTCGAAGCTGATGTCCGCGGTCTTGGAGCCCGGATGAATCCTTTCGGCGATCCGCAGCGCCTGGTGCAGTGACACCTCCGTCCGCCGGAACTTGTCGAGCTCGCGATCGATCGTCTCCTGGCTCAGTGCCGGATCGGTGGAGGCTGACGGATCCCTCTCGGTCTGCATGCCGGAGCCGGTCCCGGCGACCGCGTGCGCCAGGGGCGCCCATGACAGCAGGATCAAGGTCAACAGAATGATTCGTTTCATGACGGCCTGCTGTCTCCGATCTCGGTCGGTGCTTGTAGAGCATTCCCTCGGAAAACGGTTGTGGTAAAACGAAACTGTATCGTTTTATAATTAAGGGCAGCGTATATGTCAAGGTTACGGTACCGGCGGCGTCATGTAGTCGGTGTCGAAGCCGACGCCGTGGCCCTCGGGGATGGAGGGGCGATCGCCGTCATGTTGAAGGCCAAGCCATTGTGCCTGGCGAACTGATAAGGTGGCGGGAGATAGCTCTGGATCTCGCGTTTGCTCTTCATGCCCAGCGAGCGGATCGCGATCGCCTTGGCGCTGTTTTCGACCGGCTGGAAGTCGGTGGACGTCCGCCGTTTATGATGATGTAGATGGCGCTGATCACGATTGCGGGAGCTGCATCCTTGGAACCCGTACGGCCACGCATGTCGATGGGCGGCTGCGCAATCACGGCTGCTCGGCGCGTTCATCTGCGGCTAATACGCCGCCGGCTATGATTTTCTTCCATTTCCGATAGGTTGTCGCCGTTTCAACCGGGAGCGGCCGATATTGCCGCGCAGCGGCGTCCGATGTCCCGATAGGGGTCACGATGCAGGCCGCATCGGCGGACGCGACCAGAGGAGTCTGAATGATTAAGCGCCGGGCCATGATCACCTTCACGTTCACCGTCGCGACGCTGCTCGCAGCCTGCGGCGGCGTTGCGCAAGCGGCGCAGTGCGGTTCGTCGCCGGCGGGGTTCGAGGCGTGGAAGCGCGAATTCAGCGAGGAGGCGCGGGCGAAGGGCGTCGGCGGCGCCGCGATCGCCGCGCTGATGCAGACCAACTACGCCTCCGCGACGATCGCCGCCGATCGCGGCCAGCGCAGCTTCTCGCTGTCGCTCGATCAGTTCCTCGCCAAGCGCGGGGCTGCTGCGATCGTCGCGCGCGGCCGCCAGCTCAAGCAGTCGCAGGCGGCGATGTTCGCCTCGATCGAGCAGCGTTACGGCGTGCCGCCCGGACCGCTGATCGCGATCTGGGGCATGGAGAGCGCGTTCGGCAGCCAGCGCGGCAATCAGCACATGCTGTCGTCGATCGCGACGCTCGCCTATGACTGCCGCCGTCCGGAGTTCTTCACCGACCAGCTCTATGCCGCGCTCAAGCTGATCGACCGCGGCGTGCTCTCGGGCAACACCCGCGGCTCGATGCATGGCGAGGTCGGGCAGACGCAATTCATGCCGAAGAACATCCTCGCTTACGGCGTCGGCAATCTCGACGTCGCCGCCAACGCGCTGGCCTCGACCGCGAACTTCCTGCGCGCCAACGGCTGGAAGGCAGGCGCCGGCTATCAGCCGGGCGAGCCGAACTTCGCCGCCATCGAGGCCTGGAACGCCGCCGGCGTCTATCAGAAGGCGATCGCGCTGATGGGCCGCCAGATCGACGGCGGCGGCTCGGCCGCGGCGCGCTGACGGGCCCGCGACTGATAGACATGTCCAATGAAAAAAGCGGCGCTTCATCACTGAAGCGCCGCTTCTCTTTGGTGTCGGTCAGTCGGCTTGTCGCCTCAGGCCTTCAGATCGAACCGGTCGAGGTTCATCACCTTGGTCCAGGCGGCGACGAAGTCCTTGACGAACTTCTGCTTGGCATCCGAGCTGGCATAGACCTCGGCCAGCGCGCGCAACTGCGAGTGCGAGCCGAAGATCAGGTCGGCGCGGGTCGCCGTCCACTTGATCGCGCCGGACTTGCGGTCGCGGCCCTCGAAGGTGTGCTCGCCCTGATCGACCGGACGCCAGGCCACACCCATGTCGAGCAGGTTGGCGAAGAAGTCGTTGGAGAGCGTCTCGGTCTGCTCGGTGAACACGCCATGCTTGGAGCCGTTGGCGTTGGCGCCGAGCACGCGCAGGCCGCCGACCAGCACGGTCATCTCCGGCGCGGTCAAGGTGAGCAGTTGCGCCTTGTCGACCAGCAGCTCCTCGCCCGACAGCCACTGCTTGCCGCTGAGATAGTTGCGGAAGCCGTCATGGGTCGGTTCGAGCACCGCGAACGACTCGACGTCGGTCTGCTCCTGCGAGGCATCGGTGCGGCCGGGCGCGAACGGCACGGTCACCTCGACGCCGGCCTTCTTGGCGGCCGCCTCGACGCCGGCATTGCCGGCCAGCACGATCAGGTCGGCAAGCGAGATCTTCTTGCCGCCGGAGGCCTGCGCGTTGAACTCCTTCTGGATGGCCTCGAGCGTCGAGAGCACCTTGGCGAGTTCGGCCGGGTTGTTGACCGCCCAGTCCTTCTGCGGAGCCAGGCGAATGCGCGCGCCATTGGCGCCGCCGCGCTTGTCCGAGCCGCGGAAGGTCGAGGCTGAGGCCCAGGCCGTCGACACCAGTTGCGACACCGACAGACCCGAGGCGAGGATCTTCGCCTTGAGCGCCGCGACGTCCTTGTCGTCGACAACGGGATGATCGAGGGCCGGCACCGGATCCTGCCAGATCAGATCCTCCTTCGGCACCAGCGGGCCAAGGTAACGCACCTTCGGACCCATGTCGCGATGGGTCAGCTTGAACCAGGCGCGGGCGAAGGCGTCGGCGAACTGATCCGGGTTCTCCAGGAAGCGGCGCGAGATCTTCTCGTAGGCCGGATCGAAGCGCAGCGCGAGGTCGGTGGTGAGCATCGACGGCGCATGCCGCTTCGACTTGTCATGCGCGTCCGGCACCGTGTTGGCGCCGGCGCCGTGCTTCGGCTTCCACTGATGCGCGCCGGCCGGGCTCTTGGTCAGCTCCCATTCGTAGCCGAACAGATTCCAGAAGAAGTTGTTGCTCCACTTGGTCGGCGTCGTCGTCCAGATCACTTCGAGGCCGGAGGTGATGGTATCGCCGCCCTTGCCCGAGCCGTATTTGCTGGCCCAGCCGAGACCCTGCTGCGCGATGTCGGCGCCTTCCGGCTCGGCCCCGACCAGCGACGCATCACCCGCGCCGTGGGTCTTGCCGAAGGTGTGACCGCCGGCGATCAGCGCCACCGTCTCTTCGTCGTTCATCGCCATGCGGGCGAAGGTCTCGCGGATGTCGCGCGCGGCAGCCAGCGGATCGGGATTGCCGTTCGGGCCTTCCGGGTTGACGTAGATGAGGCCCATCTGCACGGCAGCGAGCGAGCCTGCGAGCTCGCGGTCGCCGCTGTAGCGCTCGTCGGCGAGCCACTTGCCCTCGGGGCCCCAATAGATGTCCTGCTCGGGCTCCCAGGTATCGGCGCGGCCGCCGCCGAAGCCGAAGGTCTTGAACCCCATCGATTCCAGCGCGACGTTGCCGGTCAGCACGAACAGGTCGGCCCAGGAGATCTTCTGGCCGTACTTCTGCTTGATCGGCCACAGCAGGCGGCGGGCCTTGTCGAGGTTGGCGTTGTCAGGCCAGCTGTTCAGCGGCGCGAAGCGCTGCTGGCCGGTGCCGGCACCGCCACGGCCGTCGCCAATGCGATAGGTGCCGGCGGCGTGCCAGGCCATGCGGATGAACAGCGGACCGTAATGGCCGAAATCGGCCGGCCACCAGTCCTGCGAATCGGTCATCAGCGCGTGCAGGTCCTTGACCAGCGCGTCGAGATCGAGGCTCTTGAATTCCTTGGAATAATCGAACGCCTCACCGAGCGGATCGGAGAGGTTCGAGTGCTGATGCAGCACCGACAGATTGAGCTGGTTCGGCCACCAATCCTTGTTCGAAAATCCCTTCAAGCCGCCCGAGAACGGGCACTTGCTGACGTCATCCATGTTTCTCTCCTGACGTGATCGTCATGGTTCCCCCCTGGGGTGGGAGCCGGGACCCTACGCGGCTGCTTCGATCAGGGGAAATTGAGATTGGTGATCGCAACGATAAGATTATCTGATGAACCTGGTCTGACGCCATTCAAACGCATATGGACACGGTGCATGACCGCTGCATCTCAAGATTGTGGTCAGGGAAAATTGACTCCGCGGCGGTGAACGATAAGATAAATTGATGATACATTTGACGATGCGGCAGCTTCGCTATTTCGATGCGCTGGCGCGTCTCGGCCATTTCGGCCGCGCCGCGGAGGCCTGCGCGATCTCGCAGCCGGCGCTGTCGATGCAGATCAAGGAGATGGAGGACGCGCTTGGCGGCGTGCTGCTGGAGCGCAATGCGCGCCAGGTGGTGCTGACGCGATTCGGCGAGCAGCTCGCCGAGCGCGTGCGCGAGATCCTGCGCTCGGTCGATGAGCTCGGCGATTTCGCCCGCGCCTCGCGCGACAAGCTCACGGGCCGGCTGCGGCTCGGCATGATCCCGACGATCGCGCCCTATCTGCTGCCCAAGGTGATCGGGAACCTGACGCGCAGACATCCCGAGATCGACATCCACGTCCGCGAGTCCAAGACGCCGAAGCTGATCGAGGAACTGGTCGAGGGCCGCCTCGATGCCGCGATCGTCGCGCTGCCGGTGTCGGAGCCGTCGCTGACCGAGGTCGCGCTGTTCGCGGAGAGCTTCCTGCTGGTGCGGCCGCCGGAATATGAAGGCGCGGCGGTGCCGAGCAGCGAGATGCTGCGTGAGATGCGGCTGCTGTTGCTGGAGGAGGGGCACTGCTTCCGCGACCAGGCGCTGTCGTTCTGCAACATGCAGGCGCCGCGCGAGATGCTCGATGCCTCCTCGCTGTCGACCCTGGTGCAGATGGTCGGCGCCGGCATGGGCGTGACGTTGATTCCGGAGATGGCGGTCGGCGTCGAGACGCGGTCGGCGTCGGTGTCGCTGGCGCGCTTCGCCGATCCGCAGCCGCAGCGCACGGTCGGCATGGTCTGGCGCAAGACCAGCCCGCTCGCCAAGCAACTGATGCAGATTTCCGAGATCGTCGGCAGCGCGGCCGAGGGTCTGCGCAAGCAGGCCGCGGCAGCGCAGGGCCGCAAACGGCGAAGCTGATCCTTCGGGACCATCCCGTCCGAGGCGGCGTTGTCCTTCCTTAAGGAAGGACATCCTCATGAAATTGGCCTTGATCGCATCCGCTGCTGCGCTCGCGTTGTCGAGCCAGCTCGCCTTGGCTGATAGCAGCGGCACGGGTGGCAGCTGCGCCGGCGCCTCCCGCGACGCGACAACCTCAACGCCGGGCGGACCCGGAAACGCGACGGGGACGACCGGAATGGGATCGGGCGCGGCGGAAGCCGCCGCTGCGGCGGGGAACGGATCGGGGCGCACGCCATCGGCGCCGAATGACGCCACCGGCTTGCTCGACAACAACAGCCCGAGCACCGGCGCCGACAATTCCGGCAGCTCGAGCAATCTCGGCCGGCATTGAAGGGATGTTCGCCGGCGATCGCGCTTTTGCAATGGAACGGTCGCGCCGACAGGTGGTTCGTAGCGACGAGCAGCTCATTTGCTCGTCGCCGCGATCGCGGCGGAGGACTGCGCCGGATGACCTTCGCGGCAGTCATGCGTGATGACCTTGGTCGAGGAGTCCTTGCGATGCGAAGCTTGAACTATGTGGGAGCGCTGGCCCTGTCCGGCGCAATGCTGGCCGGAGCGAGCGCTCCGGCGTTGTCTGCACCCGTCGCTGCGCTGTCGGCCGCGGCGAAGGCCGACGTTGCGCCGCTCAGCACGGTTCAGGTCCGCTATGGCGGCTGGCATGGCGGCGGCTGGCGTGGTGGCGGTTGGCGTGGCGGCGGCTGGGGCTGGGGAGCAGGCGCGCTCGCGGCCGGCGCGCTTCTCGGCGCCGGGATCGCGGCGACGGCATCGCCTTATTACTACGACGATCCCTATTATTATGGCCCGCCCTACGGCTATGTCGGCGTCGGCTACGGGCCGTATTACGGCCGTCCCTACTATGCCCGTCCGTATTGGCGGCATCGCTATTATGGCTGGGGTGGTCCGTGGGGCGGCCCCTGGTGAGATCGGCTGATTGGTTCCGGATGCCCTGTCGTCTGCGCGAGCGATCGCGCAGACGATTTCGTGTTTGCTGCGAGCTGATCGTGATCGCGTGGCAGCCAGAACGCTAAAGGCAAGTTGATCTTGCTCAAAGCTGCTCCTCGCTCCCGTGATCCAATAAGTTCGACACGGGAGAGGAGCCGGAAATGCAAACACCAGTTCAAATCGAATTTGAAGGGATTCGCGTCTCCGCTGAAATCCGGGCTGCCGTTGAGCAACATGTCGCGGAACTGGAGAGCCGCTTTGGCCGGATCACCGCGGCGCGCGTCATGGTCAAAGGTCCGGGCGGTCATCACCAAACCGGCGGTCAATATCTGGTGAGCGTTCGGCTGGCGCTGCCCGACGGTCGGGAAGTCCACGTTGGACGTACCCCGAAGCTGGATGAACGGTACGTCGACTTGACCTTCGCCGTAGACAACGCATTCAAACGCGCGCGTCGACAATTGCAGGACCGGGCGCGACTGATGCGTGGCGATGTCAAGACGCACGAGCCTCAACCGATCGGAACCGTTGCGCGTATCGATCCAAGCGGCCAGTTCGGCTTTCTGGAAGCCGCCGACGGCCACGAAGTCTATTTCAACTGCAATAGTGTCGTTGATGGTGGACCAAGCATCGTGCCCGGCACCCGCGTAAGCTACGTCGAGGAGATCGGAGAGAAGGGACCGCAGGCGAGCACGGTCAGAATGCTCGGAAAACATGGGCTGCGGGCTTAGATCGGCGGCTGAGATGCGAGCGGCGAGCAGGTTTGACGTTGGAGGTGACCGATGATTGGTGATCGCCTGCGTTTGTTCTGTCTTCATGGCACGGAAGGGCTTGGCGAAAAAATCGCTCACGCGCTTGGATGCCGTCTCGCCGCTGTCGAAGAACGCAGCTTCGAGGACGGCGAACACAAGGTGCGGCCGCTGGAGGTTGTCGCCGGCTGCGACGTCTACGTTCTGCACAGCCTCCATGGCGGTCCTGACGAGAGTCCGAACGACAAGCTGTGCCGGTTGCTGTTCCTGGTCGGAGCGTTGAAGGATGCCGGTGCTGCGCGGGTGACGGCGGTCGCACCGTATCTGTGCTATGCGCGAAAGGATCGTCGCACTAAGGCCAATGACCCCGTCACGATCCGTTATCTTGCGACCATGTTCGAGGCGATCGGTGTTGACGCAGTGGTGACCCTCGAAGTTCACAACGAGGCCGCGTTCGAGAACGCGTTCCGTTGCCCATCGGTAGCGCTGAGCACGGCGCCGCTCTTGATCGGCAGGATCAAGGCGATCGCGGCTGATCGGCCGATTGCCGTGGTTTCGCCGGATCTCGGAGGCGGCAAGCGCGCGGACCTGCTTCGCGAGGTTCTGGGGAAAGCGCTCGGCCGTCCGATCGGCAAGGCATTCGTGGAGAAGCATCGCAGCTCCGGCGTCGTTTCGGGCGATTTGTTCGCCGGAGAGGTGGCGAACGCGCTGTGCGTGATCGTGGATGATCTCATCAGCAGCGGTGGAACCCTGGTGCGGGCGGCGAAGGCGGCCCGTGCCCATGGGGCCGAAGAGGTGATAGCTTGCGTCGCGCACGGCCTGTTCATGCCGGGCGCGGCAGCGACGCTCGCCGACCCTGCGATCGGCCGCATCATCGCGACCGACAGCGTGCCACCGTTCAGGCTTCCGCCGGGCGCGGTCCGCGATAAGCTCGAGATTGTCTCGGCGGCGCCCCTTCTCGGAGAGACCATTCGTCGGCTGCACCACAACGAGCCGCTGACGGAGCTGCTTCCGTATCAGGATTGATCCCCGCAATTCAAATTCTGGCTTACGCCGTGAGCTGCCGCTCAAGCTGCGCTGCGTCCGCCTTGGCAAGTTTGAGATAGGTGCGCGCCAGCCGCGGCCATTTTTCCGGCGTCCGTGGATGGGCGTCGGCGAGATGAGCGATGGATAGCCTGGCGCGCAGCATGGCGCGGCCAATCCGATAGAACAAGAACAGTCCGCTGGCCGGGTCATCATTGAGCTGGACGGCCAGATATCGCCGAAGCCTCTCACCGACCCACGGTCCTCCCAATCGAGCGCATTCCAAGTGCAGGAAGGCGATTTCGTCCAGCGCATCCGACGTCCGCAAGCGGGCATTGAACTCCAGGCAGTCGATGATGGGGAAGGGAGGGCTCAACCAGATATGTTCCGGCCGCAGATCGCCATGGCCGTCGACGACGAGCCGGCGATGCACCCGCTGCGCCAGTAGATCGGTCCGCTGCCGCAGGAAACGGCATTGCAGGTTGGCGATGCGCTCGATGGTGCCGCGGGGCAGGTCGAAGGCCGACTCGAGCAAACCTCGCCGATCCGCCAGAACTGCCTTTTGCAGGGTCACCATGTAGCTCTCCGGATTGATCATGATCCGGCGCGCATGCGAATAGAAGCGGCTCAAGCGACTGGCCAAGCCATCGATCTGGGCCTGGGAGACCTTGCGATCGCGAAGCCCGACTTCGAGCGTTTGGCCTTCGTCGAGCCGGCGCATGACGACGAGCCAATCAACGATGTGTCCGCCTCCTCCGATGGCGTAACCACCCGGCGCAGCCGTCAGCGGCACCACGCCGTGATAGACGTCGGGCGCCAGCCTTCGGTTCAGCGAAACCTCAGCGCGGCAGGCCTCTGCGCGGCGCTCAAGGCTGGAGAAATCGAGATATGGAAAATGAACCGGCTTCTTGAGCTTGTAGACGCGCTCGTCAACCATGAAGACCCAGGACATGTGGGTCTCCCGCGTGATCACAGCGTCGGGCGCCGGGACATAACTGTCCGGCCGGCTGAGAAACGCCACCTTGCGAGCAAGAGCGGTCGCGCTGCCATTCTCAGCGTCCTCGCCCCAGGGTTCATTCTGCCATCCGGGCATATGATGCCTATCGCCAATCGAGGCAGCCGGCAGCTTGATACGGATCAATAGCAGTGGTTGTCCGGCTCATATCCTGCCTCTCTTCCGCATGAGGTCTGCCATGCTGTTCCAGAACCGAACCGATGCCGGCCGGCAACTCGCCGAGGCGCTGCTCAAATACAAGGGGCGGCACCCGGTCGTTCTTGCGCTGCCACGCGGCGGCGTGCCGGTTGCGGCGGAAGTCGCAGCAGCCCTCAATGCGCCACTCGATCTGCTGCTGGTCCGCAAGATCGGGCTGCCGGGGCAGCCGGAGCTCGCAATGGGCGCCATCGCGGATGGTGAGGGCATGACCACCATACGTAACCAGGACGTGATCGAGCTATCCGGCGTCACCTCCGAAGAATTTGAGGTCGTCTGCAGGGAGGAACGTGCTGAGATCGAACGGCGCCGCAAGCGCTATCTGGGCGATCGGGCTCGCGCCGAAGTCAAGGGGCAGGTTGCGATCATCGTCGATGACGGCGTTGCGACAGGCGCAACCACGCTTGCTGCCATCAAGGCTGTTCGGAAACAGGAACCGAGAGAGCTCGTGCTTGCGGTCCCGGTCGCGCCGCCGGACGCCATCAGGAAATTGCATGCGGAAGTCGATGCCGTCGTCTGTCTGCATGAGCCTCAGGAGTTTGGCGCGATCGGCTATTTCTATCGCGACTTTCATCAGGTCAGCGACGACGAGGTGATTGCCACTTTGAGGCAGTTTCCATCAAGCAGATCCATGCACGCCTCCTGACGAGCCGGCATCTAATGGTCGTGGGGCAGCGGTTCCCAGCGGTCGTCGACCTTCACGTAGGATCGCTTCACCGCTGCCCAGGCTGTGCGGTGAGCAATCTCTTCCTGCCGTTCGTCTTCCGCATGGGAGGCAAAGGCGTGGTTGAATGCTTCCCGATAGATGTCCTGCGCGTGCGATGGGAGGTGAGCTCGAACAGCAGGGGGAAGATCGATGTTTGTGCGATAGGGCATGGCTCTTGCCTCGGACGTTCACTGCCGCGCCTTGCTCGCGACGCCGCGGCGTTTCCACCAAAGAGGATAGAGGCAACTTGCTTCCGCCTCTTGACCGGCGTCAAATAGGGATGCGCAGACATCGACAGGATGGCTGACGTCATGTGAGCGCCGAGGACATCGATGGACCCGTTACCGAGCGCGCTGCTAACCGATCTGTATCAGATGACCATGATCGAAGCGTACCTTAAATCGGGCCAGACTGATACAGCCGTATTTGAGTTCTTTGTGCGCAAGCTGCCGCCTCAGCGCAGCTTCCTGATGGCGGCCGGACTGGAGCAGGCGCTCGACTTCCTGCAAAACATACGGTTCTCGCAAGACGAACTCGGCTGGCTTGAGCGAACGGAAAAATTCAGCAAGTCGTTGATCGACTATCTCGCCAATTTCCGCTTCACCGGCGAGGTTCATGCGATGCCGGAAGGCACCGTGTTCTTTGGCAACGAACCGATCCTTAGGGTTACGGCTCCTTTACCGGAGGCGCAGCTTGTCGAGACGCGCCTGATCAACATCCTGCATTTTCAGACGCTGATTGCGTCCAAGGCCGCGCGCATGGTCTTACTCGCGCCAGACAAGCTCCTGGTCGATTTTGGCTTGCGTCGCTCCCATGGTGCCGAGGCAGGGCTGCTGGCCGCCCGCGCGAGCTATGTCGCTGGATTCTCCGGTACGGCAACCCTCCTGGCCGAGAAGTCATTCGGCATTCCGACCTATGGCACCATGGCGCATTCGTTTGTTCAATCCTTTGATGACGAAGCTGCAGCATTCGAGGCGTTTGCGCGCGCCAGGCCAGAGAATCTCGTCCTGCTGATCGACACTTATGACACCGAGGCGGCCGCGAGGAAGGTCGTCAAGCTGGCGCCCCGATTGAAGGAGCTTGGAATTGCGGTCAGCGCCGTGCGGCTTGACAGCGGGGATCTGTCTGCGCTCGCCAAGAAGGTGCGCTGCATTCTGGATTCCGGCGGACTCAAGGACACCGGCATCTTCGTCAGTGGCGGGATAGAGGAGGGTACCCTGATTGCCTTCGCTCGGGATGCGGCGCCGATCGACGGTATCGGCATCGGCACGGGCCTCGTCACGTCGTCCGATGCGCCAGCACTCGACTGTGCCTATAAGCTGCAGGAGTATGCGGGCTTGCCCCGTCGCAAGCGCTCGACGGGAAAGGCCACCTGGCCCGGCCGCAAGCAGGTTTGGCGCCGGTATGACAGGAAGGGCCGCATGCTCGCAGACATTCTTTCGACCGAGGAGGACCAACAAGAGGGGGAAACGCTGATCCAGGCGGTGATGCTCGGCGGACGCCCTATCGCCTCTCAACCTTCACTTCACGACATCCGGGCTCACGCGCGCCGGCAGCTCGATCTGCTGCCTCCGGAGCTGAGAACCTCCAAAGCGGTCGCGCCCTATCCGGTGCAGATTTCAAGCCATCTTGAACAGCTGGCAGCTGTCGCCGACCGGATAGGCTCGCGTCCCTGAATTCTGATCTGCATCAAGGGAAGCGGCTCGATCCCTCTCTAGCCTGTCAAGCGACGGAGGTGCATCGATGCCGGTACAGAATGCCGAAATTGCAGAGATGTTCGACCAGACCGCCGAACTTCTCGAGATCAAAGGCGACAATCCGTTTCGTTCGCGGGCCTATCGCAATGCTGCGCGGGTGATTGAACGTCTGCCCAAGAGCATCACCAACCTCTTGAAGGCGGGTGAGGATCTTTCCGAGCTGCCAGGTATCGGCAAGGATCTGGCAGGAAAGATCGAAACGATCGTCGCGACCCATCATTTCGATGTGCTGGACAAGCTCAAGCGTGAACTGCCCGGCGATCTCGGAGAGATCGCGGCACTCCCAGGCTTGGGTCCGAAACGCGTCAAACTGCTCTACGACAAGCTGGGCGTGCGGTCACTCGCGGACCTCAGGCGCGCGGTGAGGTCTGGTCGGCTGAGAGAGCTTCGGGGCTTCGGTCCCAAGAGCGAGGAAAAGCTCGCCGCGGCGTTGGCCAAGCCTCGAGCCGAGAGGCGCTTCCGACTATCCGAGGCCGAAGCCGAAGCGGAAGCACTCCTCACTTATCTGAGGCCAGACGCGACCGATGGACAGGTGATCGTCGCCGGAAGCTACCGTCGCAGGCGCGATACCGTCGGTGATCTTGATATCTTGATGGTGGCACGTGACGGCCACGCCGCCGGCGGGAGACTCTCTCGATACGACAATGTCGCCAATGTGCTCGCTCATGGCGATACGCGGACGGCGGTGGTGCTGCGCTCCGGGCTGCACGTCGACCTGCGCGTTGTTCCTGAGGCCAGCTACGGTGCCGCGCTGATGTATTTCACCGGATCCAAGGCGCACAACATCTCCTTGCGCGGACTCGCTACCGACCACGGCTGGAAGCTGAACGAATATGGTCTGTTCGCCGGCAAACGGCGCATCGCCGGAGCAACCGAGGAGGAGATCTATGGCAAGCTCGGGCTGCCCCTGATTCCGCCCGAGATGCGCGAGGATCGCGGCGAGATCGCGCTCGCAAAGGCAAAGAAGCTCCCGAAACTGATTACGCTGTCCGATATTCGAGGCGACCTGCACGTCCATTCCAAATGGACCGACGGCACCGCCGCGATCGCCGAGATGGCGACTGCCGCCAAGGCAAGAGGCTATGCCTATATGGCTCTGACCGACCATAGCCAACACGTCACTGTCGCCCATGGTCTCGATGCCGGACGTCTGTCGCGTCAGATCGACGAGATCGATCGTTTGAACGACCGGTTGGATGGCTTTACGGTGCTGAAAGGCGCCGAAGTCGATATTCTGGCGGACGGACGGCTTGATCTGCCCGACAAGATCCTGTCGCGGCTCGATCTGGTCGTTGCTTCCGTTCACTACAAGTTCGAGCTCTCGCGCAAGATGCAGACCGAGCGCATCATCCGGGCGATGGACAATCGCCATGTCTCGATTATCGGCCATCCGACCGGACGGTTGATCGGGGAGCGCGAGCCTTACGAGATCGACATGGAAGCCGTCATTGCGGCGGCGGGCGAGCGCGGCTGTCATCTCGAACTCAACGCCGACCCGGACCGGCTCGATCTCAACGATATCCATGTTCATGCCGCCAAGTCCGCGGGCGTCAAGCTGGCGATCTCGACGGACGCACATTCGACCGCTGGATTCGCCAACATGCGTTTCGGCGTCGATCAGGCGCGCCGAGGCTGGCTCGAAGCCGCAGACGTCATCAACACTCAACCCTTGTCGCGGACGAAGAAAATGCTGAAGCGCTAGCCGGATTGCTTGATCCTTCGCAACGTGGCGCACGCGAAGTTGCGCTCATCTTAGATGACAGCACAGGAGGGGTGAAATGAGCTTCGGGAAGAAGATTGGCGCGGTTGCGACCGCGGTCGTCCTGACCCTCGCGCTGCTTGCCCCCACGGGTGCCGACGCTCGCAACGGGCGCATTGCCGCGGGAATCGTCGGCGGCCTGGCTGCCGGCGCGCTGTTCGGCGCGGCCCTCGGCGGCGGCTATTGGGGGCCGTATCCCTATTACGGCTATCCGGGGCCAGTCTATTACTACCCACCGGCACCGTATTGGGGGCCAGGTCCGTTCTGGGGACCGTACGGATACGGCGACTGCTATGTCCGAGCTGTCCGGCACAGGCGGCATGTGCATTACGTGCGGGTCTGCTATTAAGTTCGCTTGCACTCGAGCAACGGGCGGGGCTGTTATATTGCCGCGGAGAGCCAGACGCATGTCGGGGCGTTTCAAGTTTCGGGCTCTGGGCCTCTTCGTCGGACTGCTCTCGTGTTGGCCGACAAACGTGGACGCCGCGAACCTCAGCAAGGCCGCGCAACGAGGCAGGACCATCCTGCAGGAAAGATGCGGGCGCTGTCATGCGATCAAATCGGTTGGCGAAAGCCCGCTCGAGAATGCTCCGCCGATGCGCGATATCTACGCCCGGTTCAATCGGCGCGAGTTGCAGGCGGAGCTGTCGGAAGGCATGGTGTCGAAGCACAGGGACATGCCGCAAATCGAATTTTCCGACGAGGACGTGTACGCGATCATGAGCTACCTCTACATTCTTGCAGTCAGGAAATGAATGCTCGCTGCTCAGGAAAGCGCTGATCCCTGCACATCGAAGCTCACTTGGGAAGCTCACTTGGCCGGCTGCGCGGTCCATTCGACGGTCTGACGGCATCGCCGCTGGTCTGGCGACACGCGATTGGGCCGGTACGAAGGCGTCCCGTCGCTGAGTGCGCGGCGGACGTGCCGGGCGGGGCCAGATGACCGGATTAGGATTTCAATTCGCGGAGCTGCACCGGCAGATGGTGCATCAGTTTCTCAAATTCACCGGGATCGAGCTTCTCCCACGCGATCTCGAACACCCCGCGAATGACGGTCAGCGGCGCGATGGGAAACTGCTGGGGCAGCTCCATGGCGACGTGATCCGCGAAGTCGCTGGCATGTCGCTCCTTGGTCGGCGTTCCCGCCGCGTGCCAGTTCTCGTAGTAGATCCCGCGCAGAAGGATCGGCAGCTGGGCGCCAAGCTTGATCGCCACCTCCGGAGGTACGCGATCGCGCAACGCATGCAGAACAGCCCGGAGCGCGTTGTAGGCCTGTTGACGACTACCGAGCTCCAGCTTCTCCTCGATCGCCTTGAGCCAGAGATTGGTCTCCTGAATGGTGTGATCCAGCGCGGTGACGCCTGTTACGCTCATGATGCGTTCTCCTAGATTGGCCACAATAGCGGCATCCCGGATCGACGGCGTCACCGCAATCACATCCGTTGTC
Source organism: Bradyrhizobium sp. HKCCYLRH1030 (assembly GCF_051168395.1). NCBI lineage: Bacteria > Pseudomonadati > Pseudomonadota > Alphaproteobacteria > Hyphomicrobiales > Nitrobacteraceae > Bradyrhizobium > Bradyrhizobium sp. HKCCYLRH1030. The sequence continues at coordinate 68,742 of NZ_JBNPUY010000004.1, forward strand.
ATGATCCGGCGAGCACGGATGCCGGCCTCGATTCAATGCGACAGCAGGGTCGGGATCGTCATCGTCCTCAGCATTTCATGGGTGACGCCGCCGAAAATGCCTTCCCGCAGGCGGGAATGCCCATATGCCCCCATCACCAGCATGTCGAGACTTTCGTCGGCGGCCAGGGACAGGATGGACGGCTGAATTTCGGAATGCTCTGCCGTCAGCTCGAGCAGCGTTGTCGTAAGTCCGGCGCGAGCCATGTGTTCAGTCAATTTCCGCGCTGAGGCCTCGGTGGGAGCAACCTGCGCCTCATTGATCGAAATCGTGACCAGCGCTTCTGCTTGAGAAAGAAACGGTCTTGCGTCCTTGAAAGCGCGGGCGGCAAGGCGGCTTCCATCCCAGCAGATGCCGATACGGTTGGCCCTGAAGGTGCCGCGGAAGATATGCGGCACGAACAGGACGGGTCCGCCCGCCTGGAGCAGGATCTCCGTCGCAGTCCTAGTGTCGTAGCTGTCCTGTGTTGCGTCCGTCTGCAGGACCACCGTCAGTCCATAGAGCCTGGCCGCAGCGCCGAGCGCGGACGCGGCTTCACCGGGCAGGTCCTCGACCGAGCGGCTTGCGTGAGAGATGTTCGCATTCCGGGCTTCCGTCTCGAAAATGGCGAGTGCAGCCGCGCTGCGTTGGGCGGCGCGTTGCCGCTCCATTTCGAAGATCTCTGAAGCGGCGACTGCTGCGCCCGCGCCTCCATCGACCACATACGCGCTACCGGGCGGGATGTATCCGACTGCAATCGCATCGAGATGGGCGTCGAACCGGGCAGCCAACGAGACGGCGGCATCAACGACAGGCTGCGGTGGCTGCTCGGTCGGAATATGCACGAGAATGTCGTTGATATTGATCACGACGACCTCCCTCCGGGACCCAATCCATACTCTCCGTCGGATGAAGCGGCATGTTGACTTGAATCAACAGTCAATGGCCGGCCGTCACCAACCGGTCCGCCGCAAAGTTGTGCTCCGCTCGGGGGAGGGGGCACGGCCCCGTTTCGTGGTCTAGCGTCACACCGGAATTTCGGGTTCCGCTAGCCGTTCGCGCTTTGGCTCCGCGATTTCGGTCATCGTCGCCTCGGTGAGCAGGAGGATGCCGGCAACCGACACCGCGTTCTCGAGGGCTGTCCGAACGACCTTCGCGGGATCGACAATGCCGGCCTCGACGAGATCGACGTATTGCTTGCGCGCGGCGTCAAACCCGAAACTGCCGACGCCACTCAGCATGCGCGCCACGACCACGCCGCCATCCGTTGCCGAGTTCTCCGCGATCTGGCGAGCGGGGGCCTCAAGCGCGCGCTTCAAGATCTGTACACCGGTCTTTTCGTCGCCTTCGCAGAGTGCTTCCTCCTTGCCGACGGCTTCGATGCATCGAAGCAAGGCAAGCCCGCCGCCCGGAACGATACCTTCTGCAACGGCCGCCTTCGTCGAACTGATTGCGTCGTCAAGCGCCTCTTTTCGTGATTTCATCTCAGCTTCAGTCGGCGCTCCGACACGGATAACGGCAACCCCGCCCGACAGCTTGGCGAGCCGCTCCTCAAGCTTCTCCTTGTCGTACTCGCTGGTCGTTTTCTCGATCTCGCGGCGGAGTTGTTGCAGCCGCGCATCGATCTGGCTGCGTTCGCCCTTGCTGCCGATCAGCGTGGTGTTTTCCTTGTCGGCAACCACACGGGCGACATGTCCCAACTGCTGCAAAGTGGTGTTTTCGAGCTTCGAACCGAGATCGTCGGAGATGACCTGGGCGCCAGTGAGGATTGCAATATCCTGCAACATCGCCTTGCGTCGCTCACCAAAACCGGGCGCCTTGACGGCGCAGCCTTTGAGCACGCCGCGAAGCTGATTGACGATGAGCGTGGCCAACGCCTCGCCTTCAATGTCTTCGGCGATGATCAGGAGCGGTTGTGCCGACTTTGCGATCTGTTCGAGCAGCGGAATGAGGTCGCGCAGAGCGCTGATCTTGTGGTCGCACAACAGGATGAATGGCTCTTCAAGAACCGCTTCCATGCGATCGGCATCGGTCACGAAGTAGGGCGACAGGAAGCCGCGGTCGAATTTCATCCCTTCCACCACGTCAAGCGACGTTTCGGTGGTCTTGGATTCCTCCACCGAGATCACTCCATCGCTGCCGACTTTCTCGAGCGCGTCGGCGACCAGCGCGCCAATCGATGGATCATTGTGAGCCGAAATGGTGGCGACCTGAGCTCTTTCCGCCTTTGTCTTGACGGGGCGCGCCATGGCATGGAGGGCCGCTATCGTCGCGTGGGCAGCGCGGTCGAGGCCCCGCTTCAGATCGATGGCACTGGCGCCGGCGACCACGTTCCTGACGCCGTCGGCAAGAATCGCATGTGCCAGGATCGTCGAGGTGCTTGTTCCGTCGCCAACGAGATCGCCGGTCTTCTCCGCGGCCTGACGCAGCACCTGCGCTCCGAGATTCTCCTCCGGATCCTTGAGGTCAAATTCCTTGGCGATCGTGACGCCGTCGTTGCATACGATCGGGGTGCCCCAGCTCTTCTGGATCAACACTGATTTTGATTTGGGGCCGAGCGTCACGCGCACGGCGTCCGCAAGCAGCGAGGCTCCGCGCAGGATCTTTTCACGGGCCGCGGAATGAAACAGCACCTGCTTGTGAGGCATCAATCGCTCCTCAGAAGGACGGCTTTCATCAGATCAAGATAGAAGTGACGCCGTTTTGGACGCTTGATCCTGATCAAGCCTAGGCCTGGGAGCAACTCGCCGGTCGGATGCCGAGTGGTCTTGCATTGCCCACCGAGCAAGCCTACGCTGTTGCAAGCTTTAGTAGAAAACAGCTTTGCTGCGGTAACGCGCCGCGCAGCTTGCGCTGCGAAATTCATTGGGAGCGGGACGTGCGCTCTATTCCAATTCCTCGGCTCAATGGGGCTTTTTGGACCATCGTCCTTCAACTGATGGCCTGCTTGCTTCCCGGCCTCACCTGGGCCGATGCTCCCGGCAAGCCGGCGTTGACGGTTATTCTCGCGCGCAATGAAATCCTCGCCGGCCAGACGATGGGCTTCAGCATATGGATCGAGAATGCGACCGAAGCCAGGATCATGGACGCGGGTCTTAGCTTGTTTGGTCCTCCTTCTTTGAAGATCGGAAGCCTCGGGCCAGACGGCACATGCGACGTAAAAGACACCATCGGTCTCGGCACCGTTGAGCCCGGTTCGACCTTGGTGCGCAGCAGAATGTGCCTCAAGGCCGATTCCAGCATCGCAGAGCGGGACGAGAACCTGGCGTTCAGTGTCAGTTATTCGCTCCAGAACGTGAAGGACAACAAGACGATCGCCGGCGCATCTGTTGCGGAAAAGAAGATGAGCATCGGTCTTTTCGGGACTGAGAGCGTGGGCGGTGTTTCGCTCCGCCTCGCGTCGTACGTCATTCCCGGCACGTTCTTCTTGATGATTTTGCGGCTATTCGCCCCCAAGGAGTCAAGAGTTGAACTGGGCGCGACCGAGTCCGTTACACTCAGCATCTTTATCTCGACTCTTTTGTTCCTTGGGACGGCGTACCTCATTCCTTCCTTGCAGCTGCGTTTTGCGGGGATCGGATCGACTGTGAGCGCGATCGCGTTTCTCGCGCTGTGTGGCGCTGCAATTGTGCTTGGCGGAATCTTGGCTGCCGTCTTGCAAGGTATTTCGATGATCGGCGCTCGGGAGCGCATCGCGCGCATTGTCCAAGAAACCGACAGGGTCGGCCCGATCATTCAGAAAGCCGTGCGTGCGGCCGGGGGCAAGCTCGATCCGGTTATGATGATCGCGGATGGCAAGCAATATTTCGGCTCGCTTGTTGTGCCTGCAAGCAATGGCGGCAGGATCTTGCTCGGCTGGTTTCAGCTCAAGGCGCCTGATGCGAAGTGCCGATCGGAAATGAAAGAATGGTTCGATAAAGACGAGTTCATCAAACCCATTGATGCAGCAGCCCGATGGGGAGTCGAACCGACCATGTTCGACCCGATCAAGGAATCAAGAGCCGGCAATCTTGAGCCGACCGAATTTCTCTGGATGTACTTTGACGAAAAGGCAGCGCGGTTGCCGGCCGGGCGCGAGGATCTTGCACAAATGAAACCGCTCACCTTAACCTGAAGAGCCGGCCGGGACCGGCCTTGCGGCCGGTCCCAGGAGATCGCTGCCGCCTTGCTCGCCTGGTCGGTAAGCACTGGCGACATATTTGGGCAGTCGCCCAGCTGTACAGCTCGTTGAGAATAGCGCGCAAAGCGCGAGAAGACAATGGTTTGCGGATGACCGGCGAAGCGAGATGCCGGGGATGCTGCGCTTGTGAGGAAATCGATCTTGTGAGGAAATCGATAATGGCGCGCGCTGTCTATTGTGTTTTTGACGTTCACCTCTGGTCGCGGCCGTTCGTTGCGGCCGATTTTGATCCACGGGTTCACTTCCTTTGGTCCTCTCGTGATTATCGCGAGATGCGCAGCCAGGGGGCCAAGATCGAGCTCGCGAACCTTGTCCTTCTTCCACTGAATGATGAATTCGACCTGCGCCGGAATCACTTCTGGCCGCGCTATCAGGCGGTCGCTAGCAATATCCCGGGGACCATAACCTCGTTTGGAGATGCCTGCGATCTCGTGTGGCCTCTACGCTGCAGGCCCAAGAATCTCGACTTAACGCTGAACGAGGCCGTGTGGCACAAGGCGGGGAGAGTGCGGTCAACCATCTGGCTGTGGCCGTTCGGCTGGTCTTCCATGCTCGAGATCGACCTGCCTGCAGACGATGAATTTGACGGGCTGCTGGATATTGGAATCGCGTTGCGTGAGAAAGACCCGGCGCCTTTGCTCTTGAAGGGGAAGGCGGTCGGGGTATCAGGCGCGCTCGCTCATCTCTCCCAACTCGTCAGGCAGGATCTGTGCACGCCGGCCGCACAGGGAAAGGCGATGGAAACGACCCGCCTTCCGCGCTACGTAGTCTGCGCGCTTGAACTGTCGAAAGGATTTCAGATCCGTGAGAACATTCCTGTAGCGGATCAGATGCTGCTGATCGGGGCCGTGCGTGGACAGGAGCTCGACCTTGCCAAGTTTCTCAGCAATCGTCCGCTGTTTACTCGGCTCGGCTACGGCAATTTTGCCGTTACCGATCTCGATGCGGGGACCGCAATCGTGCAGCGGCATTGGCAGGACCGGCCGGGCACAAAGCTCGAAAGCAATCATTGCTTCTACGTCAACACACGAAACTTTTTCTCGATTTTTCTGACACTTCACCGAATGATCGCCTACATCACCGTGAAATCAAAGGACGATGCAAGGGCGGTGGCGGCCGCATCGGTGCTTGCGTCGTTACCTATCGAGTACCAGAACAAGCTCTGCTCGGATTTCGCAGCCAACTACGCGCCGCTGCACGGCGTTCCTGTTGCCGGCAATAAGAGTCCCGCTGGACCAGCTTCTTGAGGCAACCGTGTGCAGTAGTCGATACGCTGATCGTTCAGTGGATCGCAGGTCAAGGTGCGGGGACATGCGAGGCGGTCTTGGGCTAGGTGTGCCGCGTCCACATGTGCGTCGTAGGCCTTGCGGCGTATGCGGCGGGCTCAACGCGTCAATCGGCACCAGGTGCGCCTCGAAACATGTCCAAGACATCGTTCCACATTGCCGGCGTCATTCCCATTTCGTGGCGCACGTCCGGATAGAGCCTGAAGTGCGCGTCCAGCCCGGCAGCGTGGTACAGCTGCCGTGCGGGCCAACCAGCTTAACGACCGGCTCTGCGTCCTCGCCGCACGTGAAGCCAACCGTGCCATACAGACGCGTGCGGCTGTCAGGGCTGTTGCCGAAGGAGGGGAAGATCTCGCCGCACGCGCTGCGCCACACGGCGGCGACGTGGCTCATGCAGCGGCACGCTATCCGGGGCAGGTCTCAGGCCTTCTCGGAATGTCGGTCAAGGTGCTGCTCGACACCTTCGGCCATCATCATCCCGGACTGCATGCGCGAGGCCGCGGCCGCGATTACCTTGAGGGATCGCAAGCAGAACGTATCGGTGGTCGAAACGGTGGTTCACCTCGAAAAACACTTGGTGCGTAAGCCGTAAACTCTTGAGCTCATTGGTGGGCCCGGCAGGACTCGAACCTGCAACCAGACCGTTATGAGCGGTCGGCTCTAACCATTGAGCTACAGGCCCCGCGACGCTGAGGTCTTGCCGGCGGCGGGCAGGAGCGGGCCTGTCCGGCGCGGCGTCGGAACCCCAACGACGGCTCGGGCTCCGTTTACAGCCTGGCCAGCCATCCGGCAATGCCGCTGCCCGATTGTTTTGGCGCGCTTCCGTCGCCGCCGGTCTGTCCCGGCGCGCCGCGACGCTAGTCCACCGAAACCCCGGCGAATTCCACCACCTTGCGCCACTTCTCGGTCTCGTCGACGACCAGCTTGCCGAACTCTGCCGGTGTCATCGCGCGCGGGATGCCGCCGGTCTCGGTGAGACGCGCCACCAGCTTGGGGTCCTTCAGCGCCTCGCCGACCGCCTTGTTGAGGATCTCGACGATGTCGGGCGGCGTGCCCTTGGGCGCCGAAATGCCGTAGAAGCCGACCGATTCGTAGCCCGGCACGGTCTCGGCGATCGCGGGCACGTCCGGCACCGTCGGCCAGCGCTGCGGCGAGGTGACGCCGAGCGCGCGGACGCTGCCGCCGCGCGACTGTTCCAGCGCCGTCGGGAGGTTGTCGAAAATCAACTGCACCTTGTTGGAGATGATGTCGGGAAAGGCCAGCGCCGAGCCGCGATAGGGCACGTGCAGCATGTCGCATTTGGTCATCGCCTTGAACAGCTCGGCCGCCATGTGCACCGAGGTGCCGTTGCCGGAGGACGCGAAGGCGATCTTGCCCGGGTTGGCCTTGCAGTAGTCGATGAACTCCTTGACGGTCTTGGCCGGTACGTCGTTGCTCACCACCAGCATGTTGGTGAGCTGCATGATGCTGGCGACCGGCACGGTGTCACGGATGAAGTCATAGGGCAGCTTCTTGTAGAGCGAGGTGCTGATCGCGTTGTTGGGCGCGACGAACAGCAGCGTATAGCCGTCGGGCGGCGAGTTGATCGCGGCGGCGGCCGCGATGTTGCCGCCCGAGCCGGTGCGGTTCTCGACCACGACCTGCTGGCCCAGGTGGTCGGACAGCCACTGCGCCATGATGCGGGCGACGATGTCGACGGGCCCGCCGGGGGCGAAGCCGATCAGCCAGCGGATGGGACGGTCCGGATAGGCGGCGAGCGCCGGTCCCGGTTTGGCGGCGAGTCCCGCCGCGACGATCAACCCGAACAGCAGCGCGCGCGCCAGCTTCATGCTCGTCTTCCCCCATTGATTGTTGTCGTTCAGCTCGCATGCGGCGGCCCGGTCGCCCCGGCCGCCGATCGTTCAGTGCGCCGTCACTTCTTGATCAGCGGGCACGCCGGATCCGGCGGGCCGAACGCGTCATCGCCTTTGATGGTCGCGAGGATCTTGTAGTAGTCCCAGGGATATTTGCTCTCCTCCGGCGATTTGACCTGCGCCAGCACGAGATCATGCACCATCAGATTGTCGGCTCGCAGCTTGCCGTTGCGGGCGAAGAAGTCCTCGACCGGCGTGTCCCGCATCTTCGCGGCGACCGCGAGGGGATCGTCGCTGCCCGCCGCCTTGATGGCGTTGAGATAGTGCATGACGGCGGAGTAGACGCCGGCCTGCCACATCGTCGGCATCCGGTTCATCTTGGCGAAATAGCGCTTCGACCATTCGCGCGTCTTGTCGTCCATGTCCCAGTAGAACGAGGTGGTGAGCAGGAGCCCCTGCGCCGCGGGCAGGCCGAGCGAATGGATGTCGGTGACCAGCGCGAGCAGCGCCGCCATCTGCTGGCCTCCCTTGAGCAGGCCGAACTCGGATGCGGTCTTGATCTCGTTCATGTTGTTGGGCGGGCCGGCGGCGATGCCGATGATCTTGGCCTTGGAGGCCTGCGCCTGCAGGATGAAGGACGACAGATCGGGCGTCGCGAATGGCGGCCGCACCGCGCCCACGACCTTGCCGCCATTGGCGGTGACGACGCTGGAGGCGTCGCGCTCCAGCGAATGGCCGAAGGCGTAGTCGTCGGTGATGAAGAACCAGCTGTCGCCGCCGCGCTTGACGACCTCCTTCGCCGTGCCGGTGGCGAGTGCGCGGGTGTCGAACACCCATTGCATCGCGTAGGGCGAGCAGAACTTGCCGTGAAAATCGGCGGCACCGGTCGACTGGGTGATGAACAGCTTCTTCTTCTCGGTGGCGATGGTCTGCACGGCGAGGCCCACCGCGGAGACCGGCACGTCGACGATGAGATCGACCTGCTCGGTGTCGTACCAGCGGCGCGCGATCGCGGCGCCGATGTCGGGCTTGAGCTGATGATCGCCGACGATGACGCTGATCGGCTTGTCCAGCACCTTGCCGCCGAAATCATCGACCGCCATCTGCGCCGCGGTGACGGAGCCTTGTCCGGTCGGCGTCGAGGCCGGGCCGTTCATGTCGCTGAGCACGCCGATCTTGACGACGTTGTCGGAGATCTCGGCCTGCGCGGCGGTCGTGACCAGCAGCGCGGCTGCGGCCCACGCCGCCCGCTTCAAACAGCTGAGTTGCAATCAGTCCTCCACCGGTAGCGGCGTGACGCCGTTGTTTGTTCCGGCTCTGCCGGCCGGTCCGCCTATCTGCAATCAATCCAGGGCGGCCGTCAATCATGCCGGACGGCGGAGCGGTGGAGCGATCCCGTGCGCTGCAATGCCGCAAGCAGTGAGGTCGTCGCGCGCGCGCAGGATTCTCGGCCGTTCAGGCCTTGGCGGTCTTTTGCTCTTCGTGCGCAGCCTCCCACACCTCGCGTGCGGCGTCCGCATTCATGAGCGCGATACCGACGCCCACGATCAGGTCGGGCCAGATCGAGGGCCACACAAAGGCGGTCACGAGACCGACCGCGATGATCGCGATGTTGGCGAAGGCGTCGTTGCGTGCGGACAGGAAGGCGGCGCGGGTGAGGCTGCCCTGGTGGTCCCTGACCCGCGCCAGGATCAACGCGCAGCCGAGATTGACGATCAGCGCGCCGAGGCCGGTCACGGTGAGCGGCAGCGGTGCGGGTACGATCGGCGTGAAGAACTTCTCGCCGGCGGTCCACAGTCCGGCGACCGCCGGCGCCAGCAGGATCAGCGCCAGCACCTTGCCGAGCAGCGCCCGCCGCGGCGCGCTCCAGCGCAGCGCCAGCGCAATCAGGATGTTGACCGAGGCATCCTCCAGAAAGTCGACGCTGTCGGCGAACAGCGACACCGAGCCGATCGCCAGCGCCACGGCGAACTCGATGCCGAAATATCCGAGATTCAGCGCGGCAACGGCAAGCACGGCGCGGCGAACGATGGTTGTCGCGTCCATCAGGCGTCCTCAATCCTCGAGAGCTGCGAGCCGCTCCGCCTCGGCGAGGTCGACTGCGGTATTGGCATTGAAGAACGGATCCAGCGGCACCGTCGGCCAGCTCACGGTCGCGACCTTGTAGCGCGCCGTGAAGCGGGTGACCTTCCGGATGTCCTCCGCGACCAGGGCGTGCCGGAGATCCTCGCGCAGCCCGACCGGCCACAGTCCGATCACCGGGTGGATCTGTCCGCCGGACGCCGCCAACGCCAGCTTGGCCTGCTCGGCCGCCCGCGCTGTTGCCAGTCGCGCGACGAGATCACGCGGCAGGAATGGGCAGTCGCCGGCGGCGCTCAGCATCCACCGGGCCTCTGGCATGTGCGCCGCGACCCAGTCGAGGCCGGCGAGAATGCCGGCGAGCGGGCCCGGGAAGCCTGCGACGCCATCCGGAACGACGGACAGACCGTTGCCTGCGAACCGCGCGGGGTCGCCATTGGCGTTGAGGATCAGCCGGCTGCACTGCGGCGCCAGCCGCGCGATCACGCGCTCGAGGATGGTGCGGCCGTCGACCATGCGCAACGGCTTGTCGCCGCCGCCCATCCGCTGCGCGCGACCGCCGGCGAGCAGCACGCCGGGGATCGAAGTCGAGGTCATGGTTGTCATCGCGGGTTCGTTACCACGACTGCTGCCAGGGCGTCAGCGTTGCGCCGCGCGCGATCCACCATTTACGCCTGCCCGGCGGCCATGCCGGCATGGCCCTCCCCACGGGCCCTTGCCTGGTCCATGGGGCTGCTGGCATGACATCGCCAAGAGTGGACGTGGCGTTCCACGGGGCCTTCGGGCCATCGATCGATCCCGCGCTCCTGGCTGTGCGAAAAACGCCGGGGCCTTTCTGGAGACCGCGATGAAAGTCATCGGCCTCGCCGGCTGGAGCGGCGCCGGCAAGACCACGCTGCTGACGCGGCTGATTCCTCATCTCAGGGGGCAGGGACTGCGCGTCTCGGTGATCAAGCACGCCCATCACAAGTTCGACGTCGACGTCCCGGGTAAGGATTCGTGGCGGCATCGCGAGGCCGGGGCCGAGGAGGTCCTCGTCGCGTCGGGCACGCGCTGGGCGCTGATGCACGAGCTGCGCGGCGCAAGGGAGCCCGCACTCGCGGAGCTTCTGGCGAAGTTGTCTCCCGTCGATCTGGTCGTCATCGAAGGGTACAAGGCCGGGCCGCATCGGCGCATCGAGGTGCATCGCACGGCCAATGGCAAGCCGCTGCTGTTTCCCGACGATCCAGGCATTGTCGGGCTCGCCAGCGACGGCGATGTCGAGACGGCGTTGCCGCGCGTTCATCTCGACGACATCCCGGCGATCGCGGCGCTCGTCCAACATCTGGCGACGCCGCGGGCGGACGTTCTCGCGCTGTGCGACAAACCTGGTGTTCCGTGATGGAACTCGCTCGAGCTCGCACTCATCGCTTCTGGCATCCCAGGAACCCTGCTCCGAGTTCCATAGGATGGTGCCGCCCCGGTTGACGTGCCGGAACCGCTTCTCCATGGTCGCGCGCATGATGACGAGGCTGGATCTGACGGGCCTGAAGTGCCCATTGCCGGTGCTGAAGACCCGGAAGGCGCTGCAGACGCTCAAGGCGGGAGAGCGGCTCGAAGTGTGCTGTACCGACCCGCTTGCTGTGATCGACATCCCGAATCTGGTCCGGGAGACCGGAGATCGGGTCGAGAGCGTCGATCGCACCGAGCGCGGCATCCTATTTCGGATCGAGAAGGCCGCGGAATCGGCCGGATCCGTGCGGCGGTGAACATCCTCTGCTGCGGGTTGCTCGAACTACGTAGTTCGCGCGCGGTCTGGGTGCGTCGCCTGTCAAGAGATCGCGCTGCTTCCTATCGTCGCAGCGGCGCCAACCCGAGCTCACAACAATGCCGCGTTCTCAGTTCAGGCTTGCGACGCTGTTGCAAGGCAAGGACAAGTTGTTCTTCTTCACGTTTCCGCGAGCGCGTGCATGCTGATGGTCGGCCCATCTTATTAGTTGATTTCATCAGGTATGGTCGTGACGCGTCGAGAAAGTAATCGAGAGCAACATGACTACAGCCGGGAGTGGCGGTCGCGTTGGTTGCACGTGAATTTGTGTGTGTGCTAGCAACACATTCGCGCTGCAGTGCGATCAATCCACCAAGATTGACCGATTATTACCATTTTACTATCGACAATTTGCCTCGGTTCTGCACCAATTGGGGCGCTTCCGCGGAGGTTGCGGGGGGCGAGTCATGCCCGCTGGGGAGCGGGCCAGGCAGACCAGCGGCACAAGAATGGTGAGGGCATAACGTCTCGGGTGGGGTGTTATGCGCATCGAGGCAGTGATGAGCGTTTGTGCGTTGCAAGACTGCTCTGGTACGCGATAGCGGGCGGGGTGAGTGGGCGTATTGATTCTGATCAAGGGGACAGAACATGACGTTGTTGCGTTGGACGAGAGTCCGTAGGGGAGGGATGCATGGCTACCATTGAAAGCGCGGGCACGCTCCCGGGCGCGCAGGCGGGGATCTTCGATCGTGAGCACACGGTCGCCAAGGCGGGGTTCAACCGCTGGCTGGTTCCTCCGGCTGCGCTGTGCATCCATCTCTGCATCGGCATGGCCTATGGCTTCTCGGTGTTCTGGCTGCCGTTGTCGCGCGCGATCGGCGTGACCAAGACCCAGGCCTGCCCGGACATGACCCTGGTGCAGGAGCTGTTCACGACGACCTGCGACTGGAAGGTCGCGAGCCTCGGCTGGATGTACACCCTGTTCTTCGTGCTGCTGGGCGGCTCCGCTGCCGTCTGGGGCGGCTGGCTCGAGCGGGCCGGACCGCGCAAGGCGGGTGCCGTCGCGGCCTGCTGCTGGGGCGGTGGCCTCCTGATCGCGGCGCTCGGCATCTATGTTCACCAGCTCTGGATGATGTGGCTCGGTGCCGGCGTCATCGGCGGCATCGGCCTCGGCCTCGGCTACATCTCGCCGGTGTCGACCCTGGTGAAATGGTTCCCGGACCGGCGCGGCATGGCGACCGGCATGGCCATCATGGGCTTCGGCGGCGGCGCGATGATCGGTGCTCCGCTCGCCAACCTGCTGATGAACTACTTCAAGACCCCGACCTCGGTGGGTGTCTGGGAGACTTTCGTCACGATGGGCGTGATCTACTTCGTCTTCATGATGATCGGTGCCTTTGCCTATCGCGTCGCTCCGGTGGGCTGGCAGCCCGAAGGCTGGACGCCGCCTGCGGTCAAGAAGGCAATGATCTCGGAGCACCATGTGCACCTCGACAACGCGCACAAGACTCCGCAGTTCTGGCTGGTCTGGTGGGTGCTCTGCTTGAACGTGTCGGCCGGTATCGGCGTGATCGGCATGGCCTCGCCGATGCTGCAGGAGATCTTCGCCGGCAAGCTGATCGGTTTGCCCGACGTCAGCTTCAACCAGCTCGACGCCGGCCAGAAGGCCGCGATCGCGGGCATCGCGGCAGGCTTTGCCGGCCTGTTGTCGTTGTTCAACATCGGCGGCCGCTTCTTCTGGGCGTCGCTGTCGGACCACATCGGCCGCAAGAACACCTATTACTGCTTCTTCCTGATCGGCATCGTGCTCTATGCGCTGGCGCCGACCTTCGCAGCGATGGGTTCGAAGCTGTTGTTCGTGGCGGCCTTCGCCATCATCCTCTCGATGTATGGCGGCGGCTTCGCGACGGTGCCTGCCTATCTGGCCGACCTGTTCGGCACCCAGTTCGTGGGCGCCATCCACGGCCGTCTGCTGACGGCCTGGGCGACGGCCGGCATCATCGGTCCGGTGGTCGTCAACTACATCCGCGAGTTCCAGCTTGCCGCCGGCGTGCCGCGCGACCAGCTGTACAACACGACGATGTATATTCTCTGCGCCATGCTGCTCGCCGGCCTGATCTGCAACTTCCTGATCAAGCCTGTCGATGACAAGTGGAACATGAGCGCGGACGAAGTCGCGAAGTACCAGGCAGAGCTCGCCAAGAACGAGTCGGCGATCCAGCACGGGTCGTTCGGCATCGGCAAGGGCGGTCTCGACGTCAAGGCCGCCCTGTTCTGGGCCTTCGTCGGCGTGCCGCTGGCATGGGGTGTCTGGAAGACGTTGGAAAGCGCGGTCAAGATCTTCTGACCGATCGGCGATGAGACAAGCGGGGCGGCCGGATCGGCCGCCCCTTTTTTTTGCGGCGCAGAGGCTTGGTTTCCGGACGACTGGATCAGCGCCATCGTCGCGCAAAAGAGCGCGGTGTAGCCGATCATCTCGTCCCAATGGTTCAGGCCGCGGCGAACACGCCCTTGCGGCGCAGCACCGCAAGCATGGCACACAGGATCATGGTCATCCAGAGCAGGGCGGCGAGGCTGCGACCGAAGCCGATGCGGCCGAACGTGGCGAACAGGATGAGGATTGCTAGTCGCAGCACAACTCGCAGCAGGACCCTGGCCGCCGGACGCTCAGCGGGCTTGTCGGTGGGGATGAGCATCGCGCAGGTAATACCGGCTCAGAAGTTGTCGCAGCAGAGCAGGTCGGCAAGCCCGGGTTCGGCCTGGACGCCGCGCCTTGCGTCAGTCTGCGAGACGCCGGGCTCGAGACGGCGGGCCTCGGCCGCTGCGTGGAGAATGGCGAGGGCGAGATCGGCGTGGCGGGCTTCGACGCAATGATCGAGCCAGTCCGGCAATTCGCGCTGTTGCGATAATGCGCAGTGCCATTCGCCGTCATCATAGGCGATGCGCCGGAGCTGCCATCGTGGCAATTGCAGCGCGACCAGCTCCAGCACGGCATCGATCCGCGCGTCGGTCTCCAGCAATCGTGCGATCCGCAGCCGGCGTCGCCCTCGCGCCGACAACGGTGAGACGTCCTCGTCTTCGCCAAGCAGGGCCGTCAGCATCGCCGTCGTGGTCTGCGCGAGTTGTACCCGCTCGGGCACATCCGGTCGTGTCGTCAAGGCAGCCATGCCGGCCTCCCGTCGTCAGTGAGCGATGGCCCGATGGGCCTTGATCGGCAATGTGGTCGACGGCGGCGTAGGAATGCGAGAGGGGCGAAGGCGCGAAGAAATAGCCGGCGCATAAAGACGCCTCGGCGGCATGGCCGGTTCATATGCGGCTGCGGCAGCGCGGTTCTGCCGGGGGGCGGGAGAACGCCGCGGTCTTTATGAGATTCCTATAACTCTGTCGGCGGTGCTGTCTCGAAAACCTATGAGGTCGGATGCCATCTGTCCGCGATGGAACGGACCGTGGCCGCACCGGCGCTCCCGGCCGCTCCAAGCGTTGCGCGTCTTTCGCGCGCATGAGGAGCACACCATGCTGGACATCCTGATGCTGGCGCTGGCCGCCGGCTTGTTCGCGCTGGCGATCGGCTACACCTACGCCTGCGAGCGGCTCTAGGAGACGAGCCATGATCTTCGACTATTCGCTCGCCGGCGCGGTATCGCTCGGCCTTCTGATCTACCTCACCTACGCGCTGTTGCGGCCCGAGCGGTTCTGACCGCCACCGTCGCACCTTCAAGGACAACATCCCCATGACTGTGATCGGCTGGATCCAGATCCTGCTCTACTGCGCCGTCATCGTCGCGCTTGCCAAGCCGCTCGGCTGGTACATGACGCGCGTCTTCAATGGCGAGCGCACCTTCCTGTCGCCGGTGCTGCGGCCGGTCGAGTCCGCAATCTACTGGATCGGCGGCGTCGACGAGCGCCGCGAGCAGCATTGGCTGACCTACACGGTCGCGATGCTGCTGTTCCATGTCGGCGGCTTCCTGATCATCTACGGCGTGATGCGCTTGCAGGCCGTGCTGCCGTTCAATCCCGCGGGACAGTCTGCGGTCGCCGAGGATCTCTCCTTCAACACCGCGATCAGCTTCCTGACCAACACCAATTGGCAGAACTACGGCGGCGAGAGCACGCTCTCCTATCTCGTGCAGATGCTCGGGCTCACGCACCAGAACTTCCTGTCGGCCGCGACCGGCATCGTGCTCGCGATCGCGCTGATCCGCGGCTTCTCACGCGCCTCGGCGCGGACCGTCGGCAATTTCTGGGTCGACGTCGTCAGATGCACGCTCTATGTGCTGCTGCCGCTCTGCATCGTCTACACGCTGTTCCTGGTCTGGCAGGGCATCCCGCAGACGCTCGGGCCCTATGTCGAGGCCACGACGCTGGAAGGGGCGAAGCAGACCATCGCGGTCGGCCCGGTGGCTTCGCAGGTCGCGATCAAGATGCTCGGCACCAATGGCGGCGGCTTCTTCAATGCCAACGCCGCGCATCCGTTCGAGAACCCGAACGCGCTGTCGAACTTCATCCAGATGCTCTCGATCTTCGCGCTCGGTGCCGCGCTGACCAACGTGTTCGGCCGCATGGTCGGCAACCAGCGCCAGGGCTGGGCGCTCCTCGCCGTGATGGGCGTCCTGTTCATCGCCGGCGTCGTCATCACCTACTGGGCCGAGGCCAACAGTACGACCACGTTGAACGCGCTCGGACTGACGGGCGGCAACATGGAAGGCAAGGAGGTCCGCTTCGGCATCGTCGCGTCGTCACTGTTCGCCGTGATCACGACGGCCGCCTCCTGCGGCGCGGTCAATGCCATGCATGACAGCTTCACCGCGCTTGGCGGCATGATCCCGCTGATCAACATGCAGCTCGGCGAGATCATCATAGGCGGCGTCGGCGCCGGGCTCTACGGCATGCTGCTGTTCGTGGTGCTCGCGATCTTCGTCGCCGGCCTGATGGTCGGGCGCACGCCGGAATATGTCGGCAAGAAGATCGAGGCGCGCGAGGTCAAGATGGCGATGCTGGCGATCCTGGTGCTGCCGCTGATGTATCTCGGCTGGACCGCGGTCGCGGTGGTGCTGCCGTCGGCCGTCGCGTCGATGGCCAATGCCGGTCCGCACGGCTTCACCGAGGTGCTCTATGCCTATACCTCGGCGACCGCCAACAACGGCTCGGCCTTCGGCGGCCTCACCGGCAACACCTTCTTCTACAACCTCACGCTCGCGTCCTCGATGTTCGTCGGCCGCTTCTTCATGATCATTCCGGCGATGGCGATCGCGGGCTCGCTCGCCGGGAAGAAGTCGATCCCGCCCTCGGCCGGCACGTTCCCGACCACGGGCGGCCTGTTCGTCGGCCTCGTGGTCGGCGTCATCCTGATCATCGGCGGCCTCACCTTCTTCCCGGCTCTCGCCCTCGGTCCGATCGTCGAGCATCTCGCGATGGCCGCCGGCACCGTGTTTTGATCTCGGAGCAACCTCCATGGACACCATGAAACTGCAGAAGCGCTCGTCGATGTCGACGATGCTCGACCCGAAGATCGTGCTGCCGGCCATCAAGGCCGCGGTTGTCAAGCTCGACCCGCGGTTGATGATCAGAAACCCGGTGATGTTCGTGGTCGAGGTCGTCGCCGCGCTCACCACGGTGATCTTTCTGCGCGACGTCGTGACCGGCGGAGCGAATCTCGGCTTCACCTTCCAGATCATTCTCTGGCTGTGGTTCACCGTGCTGTTCGCCAATTTCGCCGAAGCCGTCGCCGAAGGCCGCGGCAAGGCACAGGCGGATTCGCTGCGCAAGACGCGCACCGAGAGCCAGGCCAAGCTGCTGATGGGCACGAACCCGGCCGATCACACCTACAAGCTCGTGCCCGGCACCAGCCTGAAGGTCGGCGATCTCGTGCTGGTCGAGGCCGGCGACACCATCCCTTCCGACGGCGAGGTGATCGAGGGCGTCGCCTCGGTCAACGAGGCTGCGATCACCGGCGAATCCGCGCCCGTCATCCGCGAATCCGGCGGCGACCGCTCGGCGGTGACCGGCGGCACGCAGGTGCTGTCGGACTGGATCCGCGTCAGGATCACGGCCGCGCAAGGCTCGACCTTCATCGACCGCATGATCAAGCTGGTCGAGGGCGCGGAGCGGCAGAAGACGCCGAACGAGATCGCGCTCAACATCCTGCTCGCCGGCCTCACCATCATCTTCGTGTTCGCGACGGTGACGATCCCGAGCTACGCGGCCTATGCCGGCGGCTCGATCTCGGTGGTGGTGCTGGTGGCGCTGTTCGTGACCTTGATCCCGACGACGATCGGCGCGCTGCTGTCGGCGATCGGCATCGCTGGCATGGACCGCCTGGTGCGCTTCAACGTGCTGGCGATGTCGGGCCGCGCGGTCGAGGCCGCTGGCGACGTCGATACGCTCCTGCTCGACAAGACCGGCACCATCACGCTCGGCAATCGCCAGGCGACTGCATTCCGTCCCGTCAAGGGCGTGAGCGAGCAGGAGCTCGCCGACGCGGCGCAGCTCGCCTCGCTCGCCGACGAGACACCGGAGGGCCGCTCGATCGTGGTGCTGGCCAAGGACAAATACGGCATCCGCGGCCGCGACATGGCCGAGCTCGGCGCCACCTTCGTGCCGTTCACGGCGCAGACCCGCATGAGCGGCGTCGATGCCGGCGGATCCTCGGTGCGCAAGGGTGCGGTCGACGCCATCCTCAACTCCATCGGCGGCGGCCCGACCCAGCCCGTCTCCGGCAGCACGGTGCGCGCGGTCCAGCCGGTCGAGAGCGAGCTTGTCCGCGAGATCCGTGCAATCTCCGACGACATCGCCAAATCCGGCGGCACGCCGCTCGCGGTCGCCAGGGACGGGCGCCTGCTCGGCGTCGTCCAGCTCAAGGACATCGTCAAGGGCGGCATCCGCGAACGCTTCGCCGAGCTGCGCCGGATGGGCATCCGCACTATCATGATCACCGGCGACAACCCGATGACCGCGGCGGCGATTGCCGCCGAAGCCGGCGTCGATGATTTCCTGGCGCAGGCGACGCCCGAGGACAAGCTCAAGCTCATCCGCGACGAGCAGGCCAAGGGCAAGCTGGTGGCGATGTGCGGCGATGGCACCAACGATGCGCCGGCGCTGGCGCAGGCCGATGTCGGCGTCGCCATGAACACCGGCACGCAGGCCGCGCGCGAAGCCGGCAACATGGTCGATCTCGACTCCAATCCGACCAAACTGATCGAGGTGGTCGAGATCGGAAAGCAGCTCTTGATGACGCGCGGCGCGCTGACGACGTTCTCGATCGCCAACGATGTCGCCAAATATTTCGCGATCATCCCGGCGATGTTCCTGGCGTTCTACCCGCAGCTCAACGTGCTGAACGTCATGAACCTGGCGAGCCCGCAGAGCGCGATCCTTTCGGCGATCATCTTCAACGCGCTCGTCATCATCGCGTTGATCCCGCTGGCGCTGAAGGGCGTCGCCTACCGCGCCATCGGCGCCGGCGCGCTGCTCGGCCGCAACCTGATGATCTATGGCCTGGGCGGCATCATCATTCCCTTTATCGGCATCAAGGCGATCGACCTGATCGTGACCGCCTTGCATCTGGCCTGACACCACAAACCCCGTCATCGCGAGCGAAGCGACGCAATCCAGGACTGTCTCCGCCCTCACGACGCTGGATTGCTTCGTCGCTTCGCTCCTCGCAATGACGGGAGAGACACAGGAGATTCACATGCTCAAAGAAATCCGTCCCGCCATCTTGGTCCTGCTCGCGCTGACCCTGATCACCGGGCTGCTCTACCCGCTCGCCATGACCGTCGTCGCCGGTACCATCTTTCCGGCGCAGGCCGAGGGCAGCCTGATCACGCGCAACGGCAAGGTGATCGGATCGGCGCTGATCGGTCAGGAGTTCAAGGACGACAAATATTTCCACGGACGTCCGTCGGCGACCTCGGCCGCCGATCCGAACGACTCCACCAAGACGGTTTCTGCGCCCTACAACGCCGCCAACTCGTCCGGCTCCAATCTCGGCCCGACCAGCAAGGCGCTGGCCGACCGCGTCAAGGAGGACGTCGACAAGCTGAAGGCGGAGAATCCCGCGCAGGCCGTGCCGGTCGATCTGGTGACGACCTCGGCGAGCGGGCTCGATCCGGACATCTCGCCGGAAGCGGCGCTGTTCCAGGTGCCGCGGGTGGCCAAGGCGCGCGGCTTGCCGGAGGCGAGCGTCCAGGCCGTGATCGCCCGGCAGACCCAGGGCCGTCTGCTCGGACTGCTCGGCGAACCCCGCGTTAACGTGCTGGCGCTCAACCTGGCACTCGATGCTGCCAAACCGCAATGACGCCTTGAAGGTCTTGGCCTTGAAGGTCTTGGCCTTGGCGCCGAGGTCTCTCCGTCTATAATGCCGCATGGCCAGTCAACGCCGCGATCCTGACCAACGTCCCTCGCCGGAGGCCCTGCTCGAAGCGGCCCGGCGGGAGGACAGTCCTGCCGGCAAGCTCAAGATCTTCGTCGGCGCCGCCCCCGGTGTCGGCAAGACCTATGAGATGCTGTCGAGCGCGCATGCCAAGCTGAGGGCCGGCGTCGACGTCGTGATCGGCTTCGTCGAGACGCATGGCCGCGCCGAGACCGAGGCGCTGGTGCGCGGCCTGGAGGTCGTCCCGCGCAAACGTATTTCCTACAAGGACCAGATCGTCGAGGAGATGGATCTGGATGCCGTGATCGCGCGCCGCCCCAAGCTCGCGATCGTCGACGAGCTCGCGCATACCAATGCGGCGGGCAGCCGCCACCCCAAGCGCTATCTCGACGTCGAGGAGCTCCTGTCGCACGGCATCGACGTCTACACCGCGGTCAACGTCCAGCACATCGAGAGTCTCAACGACGTCGTCGCCCAGATCACCCATGTGCGCGTGCGCGAGACCGTACCGGACTCGATCCTCGACCGCGCCGACGCCATCGAACTGATCGACCTCACGCCCGACGATCTGATCCAGCGACTGAAGGAGGGCAAGGTCTATGTGCCCAAGCAGGCGGAGCGGGCGCTGGAGCATTATTTCTCGCCCGGCAACCTGACCGCGCTGCGCGAGCTCGCGCTGCGCCGGACGGCCGAGCGCGTCGACGAGCAACTGCTCACCCACATGCAGGCCAATGCCATCGCCGGCCCCTGGGCAGCCGGCGAGCGCATCCTCGTCTGCGTGTCGGAGGATCCGCGGGCGACAGGGCTGGTGCGCTACACCAAGCGGCTCGCCGACCGTGTCCACGCGCCGTGGACCGCCGTTACCATCGAGACCCGGCGCAACCTGCAGCTCACGGACAAGCAGCGCGACCGGCTCGCCGATACGCTGCGGCTGGCCGAGACCCTCGGCGGCGAGGCGCTGACGATTCCGGGCGTCGGCCGGCGTATCGCGGATGACCTCATCAACTTCGCGCAGGCCAACAACGTCACCCAGATCATCATCGGCAAGTCGAGCCGCTCGCGCCTGTTCGAGATCATCAGGGGCTCCGTGGTCCACGACCTCGTCAGGCGCGCCGGCAACATCAGCATCCACGTCATCGCCGGCGAGGAGGCGCCGGACACCACGAGCAGCTCGGTGCAGACGCGAGCACGCAACGAGCCGCTGCAGCCGAAGCCCTATCTGAAGGCGCTGCTGATCACGGCTGTCGGCCTTGGCCTCGCCGAGCTGATCCAGCCCGTTTTCGGCATCGAGAACGTCGATCTGGTGTTCCTCACGGCCGTGGTCGGCGTCGCCGCACGCTACGGCCTGTGGCCGTCACTGCTGGCGAGCCTCGCCGCCTCGCTCTGCTACAACTTCTTCTTCCTTCCGCCGCTGTATACGTTCACGATCACCGATCCGACCAACATCGGCGCGTTCTTCTTCTTCATGCTGATCGCGATCCTGGTGTCCAACGTCGCCGCGCGCGTTCGCGTTCAGGCTGACGCCGCCACCCACCGCGTCCGGACCACCGAGCAGCTCTATGCCTTCAGCCGCAAGCTTGCGGGCACCGCGACCCTCGATGACGTGCTGTGGGCCACGGCCTATCAGGCGGCGTTGATGCTGAAGGTACGGGTCGTGCTGCTGCTGCCGCAGGACGGCAAGCTCACGGTCATGACCGGCTACCCGCCGGAGGATCAGCTCGACGACGCCGACCTCGCCGCCGCGAGCTGGGCCTGGAGCAACGACCGCGCCGCCGGGCGCGGCTCCGACACGCTGCCGGGCGCCAAGCGGCTGTTCCTGCCGATGCGCACCGGGCGCGGCTCGATCGGCGTCATCGGCATTGATGACGATCGCACCGGGCCGCTGCTGACGCCGGACCAGCGCCGGCTGCTCGATGCCCTGGTCGACCAGGGCGCGCTCGCGATCGAGCGCGTGCTGCTGGTCGAAGACATGGACAAGGTCAAGCGCACCATGGAGCAGGACCGGCTCCGCTCGGCACTGCTCACCTCGATCTCGCACGATCTGAAGACGCCACTCGCCTCCGTGCTCGGCGCGGCCTCGACGATGCGCGATCTCGCGGCCCGGCTGTCCGACAAGGAGAAGCTCGACCTGCTCGCCACCGTCATCGACGAATCCGAACGGCTCAACCGCTTCATCGCCAATCTCCTGGACATGACCAGGCTGGAATCGGGCGCAATCGTGCCGAACGCCGCGCGCCACGACGTCGGCGAGATCGTCGGCAGCGCGCTGCGGCGCGCGAGCAAGATCCTCGCCGGTCATCATGTCTCGCTCGAGCTGGCCCCCGATCTGCCGATGGTCGAGGTCGACGCGGTGCTGTTCGAGCAGGTGCTGTTCAATCTGCTCGACAACGCCGCCAAATATGCGCCTCCCGAGACCTCGATCGCGATCCGCGCGGCCCGCGACAACAACTGGGTCATGCTCGAGATCCGTGACGAAGGCGACGGCATTCCCGCCGCGGAGGTCGAGCACGTGTTCGACAAGTTCTATCGCGTGCAGAAGGGCGACCAGGTGCGGCCCGGCACCGGTCTGGGGCTCGCGATCTCGCGCGGCTTCATCGAGGCGATGCATGGCCGCATCTTCGCCGGCAACCGCACCGATCGGCCCGGCGCGGTCCTCACCATCCGCCTGCCCGTGCCGGCGCAGGCCAGACCGCTGGATACGGCCGCATGACCGGCGCTCCGATCAAGGTGCTCGTGATCGACGACGAGCCGCCGATCCGCAAGCTGCTGCGGATGGGCCTGACCACGCAGGGCTACGAGATTCTCGAAGCCTCGAACGGCAGGATCGCGCTGGAGCTGTTGGGCCAGGAGCCGGCGCTGATCATTCTCGACCTTGGCCTGCCCGACGTCGACGGGCTCGAGCTGCTGCGAACCATCCGTGGCCGCAACGAGGCCGTGCCGGTCGTGGTGCTGTCCAGCCGCGGCGACGAGGCGGGCAAGGTCCAGGCGCTCGATCTCGGCGCCGACGACTACATCACCAAGCCGTTCGGCATGGATGAGCTGCTGGCGCGGCTGCGCGCGGCGTTGCGGCATCAGTTGCAGGTGCAGGGCGAGCGTCCGGTGTTCCGCACCGGCGATCTCTCCGTCGATCTCGTCCGCCGCATCGTCAAGGTCGGCGACCGCGAGATCAAGCTGTCGCCCAAGGAGTACGATCTGCTCCGCGTCCTGGTGCAGCACGCCGGCAAGGTGCTGACGCACCGCTTCCTGCTCAAGGAGCTGTGGGACGAATTGACCGACGCGCAATATCTGCGCGTCTATGTACGTCAGCTCAGGCAGAAGATCGAGGTCGATCCCGAGCGCCCGCAATTCGTATTGACCGAGACCGGCATCGGCTATCGGCTGCGCGCGCCGGACTGAGCTTTGGCCGTATCGGCCGACTGGTCCTGTGTGTCAGGGGCGTTGGCATCGCCATTCGATGGGCGAGCTTGCGTGTACCGCGGGCGGCATCAGCTCGTTTCGTTATATTTTCGAGCAATTTTGACCAGCCGGTCATCTCGCGCTGCGGCACAGTACGTCCGCAGGCGCCCGTTCTCCGGATCAACGGATGATCGAGACCGCGGTCGTGCCACCTCATCGGCGCAGCTGATCGTGCGTTTGCATGCACGACGGTGTAAACACGGGACGTGCCATGTCTCGGCTTGTCAGAACACGATCTGAATTTGGGGGGGGCGAGGCTGCCGAGTGCGGCGCAGAGGTTGTCATCGGCGATACTGGGAAGAGCATCATGCCCGAAATTCATCTCAATCAAGGTCAGCCCGATGCGTTGCAGTGCCGCTTCGGCATGAAGGCCGGCCTATGTCCCGGTGAGGGGTTCTGCGCGTTCGATCTTTCAGCCTGCAGGGACTGTTCGAGATCGCAGCACAAGATCCAGACCTTGACGGGTTCGGAAGACCCGATGAGATCAAAGATATTGCACACCTGGATTTCGTTTGCCGTTCGTCCATCGACGTCGTTCTTGGCTCCCATCAGTGAGGTCGGTCATGGAAGAATACATTCATCTGCAGAACCTCATCCTGTTCAGGAAACGTCTCGCTGAATTCAACGATGAGTCCAAGCGGACGGTGCTCCTGAAATTGCTGACTGAGGAAGAGGCCAGGGACGCATCATTCGGAACGTCGCCTTGTCCAGTTGCGCCTCATGCGGCGGATCAGAACGTCTGATTGGCTTCTCGGTCTATCCGTCATCGAAACGACGAGCGCGAAGCTGCATTGGAATCTCGATGTATCGGCGGGCTTCGATTCCCGCGATCGTGAAAGCATGGGTGGAGGTACGCGGCATCAGCTTGCGCTTTGGAACTTTCGTCTCGCCGACGCGGTTTACGTGTCGCAATCGGGAGGATGTTCATGGCACGACAATACTCGCGCAAGGCATCGGCCAAGGTCGGCCGGGCCATGAAGAAGCGCAAGGCCGGCACGCTGCGCAGCGGCGGTTCCGGTCGCAAGGTCAAGAGCCGCAAGCAGGCCATCGCGATCGGCCTGTCGGAGGCGCGCCGCGAAGGCAAGAAGGTGCCCGCGAAAAAGAGCGCGAGGGCCTCAGCGAAGAAGACGGCCAAGAAGGCGAGCAAGAAGAGCACGAAGAAGACTACCAAGAAAACGACGAAGAAGAAGTCGAAGAAGAGCTGACGAGGCGATCATTCGGGCTACGATCATCGCGCACGCCATGACCCGCAGCCGTCGCAAAATTCTCCGCTGTCGTCCCGGCGAACGCCGGGACCCATAACCCCAGGGAGATGTTATTGCGCGGGATGTGGGACAAGTCTTGTCTTACAACACCCGCCGCGGAGTATGGGTCCCGGCGTTCGCCGGGACGACGGCGGTGGGTGTGGAGGCCGCTTGCGCCACGCAGGCAGCTGCTGGCTTTCACCCCGCCTTCCTCTGCCGCGCCGCCGACCGATGCGCCTTCTTCGCCGGGCGTCGATGCGTGCTCGTCCGCCGCGACGCCGCACGCGCTGTCTTTTTTCGGCTCTTGCCGTTCAGGCTCTGCTTCAGCGCATCCATCAGGCTGACGACGTTGTCGGGCCGCTCCGCCGGCTCTGGCAGCTTGATCGGCTTGCCCGAGGCCTTGCGCTTCACCAGCGCCTTCAGCGCGGTCTCGTACTGATCCTTGAACTTCGAGGGGTCGAAATGAGCTGCCTTGGTCTGCAAGATGTGGCCGGCCAGCTCGACCATGTCCTTGCTGATCTTCGGCGCCTTGATGTCGTCGAAGAACTCGGCTTCGTCGCGCAGCTCATAGGGAAAGCGCAGCGTGGTGCCGAGCATGCCCTTGCCCATCGGCTCGATGGCGATGACGTGCTCACGGTTGGTCAGCACGATCCGCGCCAGCGCCACGCGCTCCTGGTCCTTCATGGCGTCGCGGATGACCGCGAAGGCGTCGAGCGCCGCCTTGCCGTCGGGGGCGATGTAGTAGGGGTGGTTGAGATAGCGCTGGTCGATCTCGTCGCGCGGCACGAAGCTGTCGATGTCGATCGTATGGTTGCTCTCGATCTGGACCGCCTCGAGCTCCTCCGGCTCGATCTCGACATACTGTCCCTTGGCGAGTTCATAGCCGCGGCCCTTCTGGTCGCCCTCGACGATGTCGCCGGTCTCGGCGTCCACCATCTGCTGCTTGAGCCGGTTGCCGGTCTCGCGGTTAATCAGATGGAAGCGCGTCTTCTCGACCGACGTCGACGCCGGATAGAGCACGACGGGGCAGCTGACGAGCGAGAGTTTGAGCGAGCCTTTCCAGTAGGCGCGGGGGGCCATCGTGGTCTCCTTGGACAATCCGGACGAGGCTGCAACGGGCAAGCATCGGTGTGGGTTCCATGGGCCCGGCGAAGGTCGCTTCGGGAAAAAATAATTCGCTTGACGACTTCGTAAAATCAGCATTATGGTCCGGCCCGTTCCGTTGCGTCGGAGGGGACGTATCGCGGTCGTCACGGACGTCGGCAGCGGAATGCGATGGGTGTGCCGGGTTGCAGCGTGATTCAGTCGCGCCGACGAACAATCCGGCATGCACGGTCAAGTCGCGCGGTCCTGATACCCCGATGCTGGTATCCAGCGCAATGCGCGCAGGCGCATTGTCGCGACACGGTGGCCAACAAGCCCGGCGCACCGGGGAGAACGCGAAGCAGCCGTTAAAGCCGTCGCGCAGGGAGGGCCGGGATGTCTCGGCTGCACCTGTGGTACCTGCCGCCTGCATTTCTTTCTGCAGGCGGGCCATGGGGGCGGCGAGCTCCCGGCCTTCCCTGCGCCCTCTCGACTGGCAGAGGGCGGACGCCAGCACAGCCTGGGCCCTCCATGAGCCGCGGGAACGCGGAACTTTGCCCGAAGTTATCCTGCCGATGCGGCCGGTTCCACGAGTTCGCCGGCTTTGCTACGCTACCACTCAACGCGAGGGATCACCGTGGCGCTCGGGAAGCTTTCCACCTATCGCAAGAAGCGCGATTTCGACAAGACGGCGGAGCCGTCCGGCGACGCCAAGGTCGCGCGTACGGCGCGGCCGCGCTTCGTCATCCAGAAGCATGACGCAACGCGCCTGCACTACGACCTGCGGCTCGAATTCGACGGCGTCTTCAAGTCGTGGGCGGTCACCAAGGGGCCGTCGCTCGATCCGCACGACAAGCGGCTGGCGGTCGAGGTCGAGGATCATCCGCTCGACTACGGCGATTTCGAAGGTACGATCCCGGAAGGCGAGTATGGCGGCGGCACCGTCATGCTGTGGGACCGCGGCTATTGGGACAGCGAGGACCCGGAGCGCGGGTTCAAGAAGGGCGATCTCAAATTCACTCTCGAGGGCGAAAAGCTGCATGGCAGCTGGGTGCTGGTGCGGATGCGCCACGATCGCACCGGCGGCAAGCGGACCAATTGGCTGCTGATCAAGCATCGCGACGAGTTTGCCCGGGAAGGCGAGGCCAACGATATCCTGGATGCCGACAAGTCGGTCGCCTCGGGCCGCACGATGGAGCAGATCGCGGCCGGCAAGGGCAAGGCGCCGAAGCCGTTCATGCTCGCCAAGACGCAGCGCATGAACGCGGATGCGGTGTGGCACTCCAACCGCAGTGACAGCGAAACCAAGCCGATTACGAAGGCCTCATCACCGAAGGCGAGGGCCGCCAAGGCAAACGGCACCAAGGCCCGCGTTGCGCCGAAGACGGTATCGTCGCTGCCCGACTTCGTGCCGCCCGAGCTTTGCACGTCGGTCGCGCAACCGCCGAGCGGCGAGGGCTGGGCGCACGAGATCAAGTTCGACGGCTACCGCGTCCAGATCAGGGTCGAGGACGGCGAGGCGACCTTGAAGACCCGCAAGGGCCTGGACTGGACCGCCAAGTTCGGCGCGATTGCGGAGGAGGCTGCGAAGCTGCCGGACGCGATCATCGACGGCGAGATCGTCGCGCTCGACAAGGACGGCAATCCGAACTTCTCCGCCCTGCAGGCGGCGATCTCGGCGGGTGAAACCGACGAGCTGATCTTCTTCGCCTTCGACCTGATGTTCGCCGAGGAGTTCGACCTGCGCCGCCAGCCGTTGCGCGAGCGCAAGGCGCGGCTGGCGAAGCTGTTGAAGGCGCATATCAAGGGCAAGACACCGCGGATCCGCTACGTCGAGCACTTCGAGAGCGACGGCGAAGCCGTGCTGGAGTCCGCACGCAAGCTGTCGCTGGAGGGCATCGTCTCCAAGAAGCTGGACTCGGCCTATCATTCGGGACGGACGGAGAGCTGGACCAAAGCCAAGACCAGGCCCGGCCACGAGGTCGTCATCGGCGGCTGGAAGACGACCAACGGCAAATTCCGATCGTTGATGGTCGGCGTCAACAAGGACGATCATCTCGCTTATGTCGGGATCGTCGGCACCGGCTTCGGCCAGGACACGGTGAAGGAGATCATGCCGGCGCTGAAGGCGGCGGCATCCGACAAGAGCCCGTTCAGCGGCAAGAACGCGCCGCGCAAGACGCGTGACGTGCATTGGCTCAAGCCCGAGCTGGTCGCCGAGATCGAGTTTGCCGGCTTCACCGGCGACGGCAATGTCAGGCAGGCCTCGTTCAAGGGACTGCGCGAGGACAAGCCGGCCCGCGAGGTCGTTGCCGAGGCGCCGGTGGTGACGACGAAGGTTGCCAGGCCGGTGGCGCGGGCCGCCGCGAGCGTCGCGACCGTCGGCACCACGCTGCACAAGACGCCGTCACGCGCGAAGGGCTCGGCGACCGTGATGGGCGTTGCGATCTCCAAGCCCGACAAGGCGCTGTGGCCGGACGCGGGCGACGGCGAGCCCGTCACCAAGCTTGATCTTGCGACCTATCTGGAAGCCGTCGGCAACTGGATGATCGGGCATCTGAGGGGGCGGCCGTGCTCGATCGTGCGTGCGCCTGATGGCATCGGTGGCGAAAAATTCTTCCAGCGGCACGGCATGCAGGGCATGTCCGACCTGCTGGAGCTGGTCAAGGTCTCGGGCGACCGCAAACCGTATCTGCAGATCGACCGCGTCGAGGGATTGATCGCGGTGGCCCAGGTCGCCGCCGTCGAGCTGCATCCATGGAATTGCGCGCCGGACGCCTATGACGTGCCGGGTCGGCTGGTGTTCGATCTCGATCCGGCGCCGAACGTCGCGTTCGAGGAGGTGATCGCGGCCGCCAAGGAGATGCGCCAGCGCTTGAAGAGCCTCGGACTCGATAGCTTCTGCAAGACCACGGGCGGCAAGGGTCTGCATGTGGTGACGCCGTTGCTGCACGGCGCGCGCGACAAGGTGAGCTGGCCCGAAGCGAAGGCGTTTGCACAGGGCGTGTGCCAATGGATGGCGAACGACCGCCCGGAGCAGTACCTGCTCAACATGTCGAAGAAGCTGCGCAAGGGGAAGATCTTCCTCGACTATCTGCGCAACGACCGGATGTCGACGGCGGTCGCCGTGCTGTCGCCGCGCGCTCGCGAAGGCGCCACCGTGTCGATGCCGCTGACCTGGGCGCAGGTGAAGAACGGGCTCGAACCCGAGCGGTACACGGTCCGAACCGCGCCGGCGCTCTTGCCCAAGACCAAGGCGTGGGAGGGCTATGACGACGCGGCCGGAGCGATCAAGCCGGCGATGAGGAAGCTCGCGAACGAAGTGTAAGGGATACGATGCGGGGGCGCAATCAAGGCCAGGCCGACGTGGCGCGGCCACGTCAGCCCGAGCTGATCAGTTGGATGGCTATGAGATCGATCGGATCAGATGCGTCCGAGCAGGACGAGAATCAGCACGATGACGATGATCAGGCCGAGGCCGCCGCCGCCGTAGTAGCCGGTGCCGTAGAACGGACCGCCGCCGATGCCGGAAAAGCCGCCGAGCAGGGCGATGATGAGAATGATGAGGATGATAGTTCCGATGGACATGTGCTTCCCTCCAGTGCCCGGCAGCGGGGCGACAACGTGCTCTGCCTTCGCCGAGGAAACTGGTTGGAACTTCGAAAGTTCCGCGTGGGAACAAGTAAAATGCAGCGTGTGTCTTTGCGGTCGTAGCCACTGATGACTACGTAGAGAGGGTTGTTAGTCAGGAGATCGCGATGTCAAGACCGCTTGTCGTTTCCATTCCGCATCGCCTCGGCAAGGACGAGGCCGTGCGCCGGCTCCAGGCCGGTCTCAGCCGCGCCGCGACCAGCGTTCCGGTCCTGAAGGTCGACGAAGAGCGCTGGGAGGGCGACAAGATGATCTTTCGCGTTCGCGCGCTCGGTCAGGCGGCGTCGGGCCATGTCGACGTCGCCGACGATCACGTGCGTGTCGAGGTCGTGCTGCCCTGGCTGCTGCAGCGCTTTGCCGAGGCGGCGCAATCCGCGATCCGCAGCCGCGGCCAGTTGCTGTTGACGAAGAAGAGCTGATCAGGTCGGGGCCGCTGCTGTCCGACGTCGACCAGGCGGGTGGGCTGCCGCGTCGGTCCGCGCCGGGATCGCCGCTGCAGGCAAATGCGTGAAGATGGAGGACACCGCCAGGATGCCGTCCTGCATGTCCGCCGGTATGTAGCCGCGGGCATGAACCTCGGCTTCGAAACCATCTGCGTGGGGCCACACCCGGCCACCGTCGGTGAAGGGTGCAAAGTTGCGCACGGTGACGACGACGACGGCGTCGCGCCCACGCCGCCGTGCGAAGGCAATGACGTGATCGGCATGACGTCCGCTCACCTCGAGCGGCTCGTAGGAGCCGTCGGTGAACACGGCGGGCATCTGGTTGCGAAGTTTCAGCAGCTCCCGCGTCCAGGCGAGCTTGATGCGGCCGTCCGGCCAATGGTCCGCGAGGTGGGCCCAGTCGGGAGTCTCGCACGCACGCAGCGCGTGCTCACGCGCAGCGAAATCGACCGGGCGGCGGTTGTCCGGATCGACCATCGAAAGGTCCCAGAACTCGGTGCCCTGATAGAAATCCGGCACGCCGGGCATCGTCGCCTTCAGCGTGAGCTGGGTCAGCGAGTTCAGCGCGCCGAGCAAAGCGAGTCGCCTGGAAAGCGTCTCCAGCGACTGCAGGAACTCGGACGAGCGCTCGCGATCCAGGATGCGGTCGATGAAGGCGCGCAGGCCGTTCTCATAGGCCTCGTTCGGATTGAGCCAGCTGGTCTCCTCCTTGCCCTCGCGCGCGGCCTTCAGCGCATAGGCCTGCAGCCGCTCGGGCAGGGTGCCATCGGTGCCGCTTGCCGGCCAGATGCCGACGAGCGTCTGGTACAGCATGTATTCGAACGCCGCCGAGGGCGCGCGCATCTTGCCATCCGTGATGACGTGCGGCGCGTTCAAGGTCTTCCAGCGCGCCATTGCGGACGTCCAATCGTTGGGCAGCTCGGTGATGGCGGCGAGCCGCGTGCGCGCATCCTCGCCGCGCTTGGTGTCGTGGGTAGCAGTGGCGGTCATGCCGTGCGGCCAATGCCTGGCGCGGTCCCGCATCAGCTTGTGGAAGTCGGCGATCGCCAGAGCATGCGCCGCTGGATCGCCACCGACCTCGTTGAGCGCGAGCAGTCGGTGGAAGCGGTAGAAGGCGGTGTCCTCTAGCGACTTCGCCATCATCGGCCCGGTGAGCTGCTGCACCTTGAGGGCGAAGCGGCGCACACGCGGGACGCTGTGGTTGGTGCTGCGGTCGCGCTTGATGAGATCCATGGTCAGCGCATCGCGCAGGAACTCGAAGATCGAGCCGTCGGAGGCGAACCATTCGGCCCGGGCGCCTGCGATGGCGTGGTCGATCAGCTTGCGGTCGGTCTCGGTCGGGCCGGCTGTGGTGAGATAGGTGCGATAGACCGGGAAGTGAAGAACATACAGCTCGAGCGCCTGGCGCAGGATGTCTTCCGAATAGTCGCGCGTCGAGTAGTGGCCGTTGGCGATGCGCGCCAGCAGGCGGGTCAGCACGGTGAATTCGCTGGTCAGCAGCGTCTCCAGCACGCGCCGCTTGGCCTCCTTAATCACAGGCGCGAGCTTCGGCGGCTTGTTGCTGATCTGGCGCCAGATCTCGTCCAAGGGCTCCAGACCTTTGCCGTCGATCAGGACCTGGGTGATGACGTTCATCCACTCGTAGCCGGTGGTGCCGTGCACGCCGGCAAAACCCGGCAGCTTCTCGTGCTCGCAGAGAATCTTCTCGATGACGACGTAGAACGGCCCGGCTGCGGGCCCCCGAGCGTCGCGGATCAGCCGGCGCAGGCGCTGAAAATATTGTGCGGGATCGCGCAGGCCATCGATATGGTCGAGCCGCAGACCCTGCAACTGACCATCCGCGATCAGCTTCTTGACCAGCCGGTGGATAGCCTCGAACGTGCCGGCGTCCTCGACGCGCAGGCCCGCCAGCGTGTTGACGTCGAAGAAGCGGCGGTAGTTGATGTCGCTGGACGCAAGCCGCCAATGGCCGAGCTTGTAGTGCTGTCGCTCCAGCAGATGATGCAGAGCGAGCGTCTGCGCACCACGGTCGCCGGCCTTATAGGCTGCGATCCCCTGGGCAATGACGTCGGCCGCGCCGGGAATGGCCTTGAGGGCCGCCTTGAGCACCGGCGCTTCCTTGCGGTTCGGATGGCGCAAGCCGCGATAGCGCGACGCCAGGTCGAGGATCGCCTTGCCGGCCTCGCTGCTCTCCTCACCGGCCTCCTTGACGATGATGCGCAATACCTCGCCATAGCGCTCGGGCGCGATCGGCAGCCGATGTTCGAAGTACCAGCAGGAGAACGAGCCTTCGTCGGGGTCGTAGCGCAGCTCGATGTCGCCATGTTCGAGCGCGTGGCCGTAGGAGGTGCCGATGATCGGCAGCAGCACGCCGCCGCGCGCGCGGTACGGCAACTGGTCCCAGTCGATGTCGAACGAGGCGGCGTGCGGCGAAGCCTGGCCCCATTCGAGCACGTCGAGCCACCATGGATTGTCGTCGAAATGCACGCCGACATGGTTCGGCACGAAGTCGAGGATGAGGCCGAGATCGTGCTGCTTCAGCGCCGCGCACAGTTTCGCAAAGCCGTCCTCGCCGCCGAGCTCGGGATTGAGCTTGGAATGATCGGTGATGTCGTAGCCATGCGTCGAGCCCTTCCGCGCCGTCATGAAGGGCGAAGCGTAGACGTGGCTGATCCCGAGCGCCTTCAGATATGGCACGACGCGTGCGGCCGATTCGAAGTTGAAATCACCCGTGAGCTGCAGGCGATAGGTCGCGAGGGGAATGGCCGGAGGCATGCTATCCCCCGATGCTCCAGAACACCGACCACGGCGGCAGGCGGTCTCCAGGCGTGCCGCCCCAGATCGGGGTGCCCGGGACGCCGGTCGGCGAAGCCGCGAGTTCCTTGTCGGAGACGTTGGCAAGCAGATTTAGCCGGCTGCCATCGCCCATCAGCCAATGCGCGCTCAGGCGACCGTCATCGGTCACGTCCGCCTCGCCGAATTTCGCTCCCGGAAGCCGCGGCGCAACCTCCTTGTGACGCACCGCAAGGAGCGCGCGCACCAGCGCGAGACGCTCGCGCCCCGGCGACTCATTGCGGGAGTCCCAGTCGATGATTGCGGACTGGAAGGTTTCGATGTCGAGCGGATCGGGAACCTCGTCGCCATATTTGGCGTACGCCCACTCGTACTCTCTGCGGCGTCCGTTGCGCACGGCATGCGCGAGGTCGCCCTGGAAGTCGCAGAAGAACGGGAACGGCTGCTTCGAGCCCCATTCCTCGCCCATGTACAGCATCGGGACGGTGGGCGCGAGCAGCGTCACCGCGAGTGCCGCCGCGATCCCTTCCGGCGACGCCAGCGCCTCCAGGCGGTCGCCGAACACGCGGTTGCCGATCTGGTCGTGGTTCTGCAGGAAGTTGACGAACGCGCCGGGGGCCAGATGACCGCTCGGCTCGCCCCGCGGATCGCCGCCCCAGAATGCCGCGGGTTCGCCTTGGTAGACGAAGCCGGAGGCGAGCGCGCGAGCGAGATCGCGGCGCGGCGCCTGCTGGTAGTCGCCGTAATAGCCGCCGCTCTCGCCGGTCAGGATCACGTGCCAGGCGTGATGATAGTCGTCGTTCCACTGCGCGCGAAATTTGCCGCGCGGCGGCTCCTCTGCGGAATCCAACATGCTGGCGCGGTTGTCGCCGTTTTCGAGCACGAGATGGATGTGCCGCCCGGTTGCTTCGACCAGCTTGCCCACGGCGGCGCTGAGATCGTGCAGCATCGGGATCTCACCCTCGTTGGACAGGATGTGATTCACGGCGTCGAAGCGCAGGCCGTCGAAGCGATAGTCCGTCAGCCAATGCAACGCGTTCTGAATCGCGAAGGCGCGCACTTCGGAGAGCCGGTAGTCGATCGCGCTGCCCCACGGCGTATGCGCGTCGGTGAAGAAGGTCGGCGCATAGCGGCCGATGTAGTTTCCCTCCGGGCCGAAGTGATTGTAGACGACGTCGAGAAACACCATGATGCCACGCAGATGCGCCTCGTCGATCAGCGCGCGCAGATCATCGGGACGCCCATAGACGCTGTCCGGCGCGTAGAGCAGCACGCCGTCATAGCCCCAGTTGCGGGAGCCGGCGAAGTCCGCCAGCGGCATCAGTTCGAGCGCGGTGATGCCGGTTTCGACGAGATGATCGAGCTTGTCGATCATTGCGCGGTAGGTGCCTTCCGTCGTGAAGGTGCCGACATGGCTTTCGAGGAACACGGCATCCTGCCATGGACGACCGCGCCAGTTTTCGGAGCGCCAGGTGTAGGCACGGTGGTCGATGATTTCGCTCGGGCCGGAGACATCCTCCGGCTGGAAATCCGAGCCGGGATCTGGAACGTCGAGCTCATCGTCAATACGGAACTTATACCGCGTGCCGGCGCCGACGCCGGCGACGTCGAGCGAATACCAACCGCCATCCCCGCGTTGCATCTCATGCTTGACGTCGAGGATCAGATCGACGCGCCTGGCGGCAGGCGCCCACAGCCGGAACGTCGTGCCGTCCTGCGTGAGCCGAGGTCCGAATTGACGGCCGTTCATGACTGGCCCGCATACGCCAGCACGGAGCGGGACGGGGCCTTGAGGTCCGCACCGGACGCGAAGTCGATCGGCGTCTGCTGGGCTTCGGTGGTGTTCAGGACCTGTTGCCACGTCTTGTACTCGGCAAGCTTGGGCAATTTGAATCCGATCTCTTCGGGGGCCGCGTTCAGAACGATAAAGATCGGAGCCTGTTCCTGTTCCACCGGAGCGAGCACATAGGCGAGAAATCGTCCGTCGGGAAAGGTCCAGTCGGTTTGCGTCATCTCCTCCGCCGAAGGCGTCAGCCACAGCACGCCGAAGCTGCCGTCCGGGCGGCGGCCATCGAGCCAGCGGCGCGCGCGAATCTGGCCGAAGCGGCGGCGCAGCTCGGTCATGTGCGCGATGAAGTCGATGAGATCATCGCCCTCGCGGCCCATGCCGCTCCAGTCCACCCAGCCGACCTCGTTGTCCTGGCAATAGGCGTTGTTGTTGCCATGCTGCGAGTTGCCGACCTCGTCGCCTGCGAGCAGCAGCGGCAGGCCCTGCGCGAGGAACAGACAGGCGAGCTGGTTCTTGCGCGACTGCCGTCGCAGCGCCGTGATCGTCACGTCGTCGGTCGGCCCCTCATGACCGAAATTGTTGCTGTGGTTGTCGTTGGAGCCGTCGCGATTGTCCTCGCCGTTCGCTTCATTGTGCTTGCTGTTATAGCTGAAGAGATCGGCCAGCGTGAACCCGTCATGGACGGTGACGTGATTGACGCTGGCGCGCTGGGTGCGGCCGTCATGGTTGAAGATGTCGGACGAGCCGGTCATGCGGCTCGACACCTCGCCGATCAGGCTGCCTTCGCCGCTCCAGTAGCGACGCATGGCGCTACGATAGCGGTCGTTCCATTCGGACCATTGCGAGGGGAATGCGCCGACCTGATAGCCGCCGAGACCGACGTCCCAGGGCTCTGCGACCAGCTTGACGCTCGCCAGTACCGGGTCCTGGCGGATCGCGGTGAGAAAGCCGCTGCGCCGGTCGAAGCCGTGCTTCTCGCGCGCCAGGGTGGTGGCAAGGTCGAAGCGGAAGCCGTCGACGTGGCAGACCTCGACCCAGTAGCGCAGCGAGTCCATCACCATCTGGAGCACACGCGGGTGCGTCAGGTTAACGGACGAGCCGCAGCCGGTGAAGTCGTCGTAGAAGCGCGGATTGTCGGGCTTCAGCCAGTAGTAGGACGCGTTGTCGATGCCGCGATAGCACAGGGTGGGTCCGAGATGGTTGCCCTCGGCGGTATGGTTGTAGACGACGTCGAGCATGACCTCTATGCCGGCATCGTGCAGCCTTGCCACCGTCGTCCGGAAGGCATCGAGCGGATTGTCCTGCGCGTAGCGAAGCTCCGGCGCGAAGAACGAGATCGTGTTGTAGCCCCAGTAGTTGACCAGCTTCTTCTCGACCAGCATGCGGTCGTCGATGAAGGCGTGGATGGGAAGCAGCTCGATCGTCGTGACGCCGAGCCGCTTCAGATGCTTGATCATCGCCGGCGACGACAGCCCGCCATAGGTGCCGCGCAGATTGGGTGGGACGTCGTCGCGCTTGTTGGTCAGGCCCTTGACATGGGCCTCGTAGATGATCGTGTCCTCCCACGGGATCTGCGGCCGCATTTCGCGCCGGCCCCAGTTGAAGGTCTCGTCGATGACGACAGCCTTGGGCATGCCGCGGGCGTTGTCGCGCCGGTCGAACGAGAGATCCTCGCGCGGCGAGCCGGCGCGGTAGGCGAAATGGGCGTCGCTCCAGACCAGCCGGCCGGCGAGCCGCTTGGCATAGGGGTCGAGCAGCAGCTTGTTGGCATTGAAGCGGTGGCCCTGCTCCGGCTCGTAAGGACCGTAGACACGGTAGCCATAGAGCTGCCCCGGCGAGACATCGTTGAGATAGCCGTGCCAGACATCCTCCGTCCGCTCCGGCAGTTCGATGCGCTCGATCTCGCGCCGGCCCTGGCTGTCGAACAGGCAGAGCTCGACCTTCTCGGCATTGGCGGAGAACAGGGCAAAATTGGTCCCCCGCCCGTCCCAGGTTGCTCCGAGACGGGCGTGGCTTCCAGCGGCCAGGCGCATTGCGTCAGGCTTCCGGGAGGAGAAATACCGCTGCCATGGGCGGGAGGATGAGGTTGAGCTGGTGTTCTTCAGAGGCATGGACCTGGCCGACGTTGCCGACATTGCTGCCGCCATAATGCAGGGAGTCGGAATTGAAAGCTTCCCTCCATCTGCCGCCGAACGGCACGCGGACCCGGTAATTGTAATACACGTTGGGCGAAAAGTTCACGACGACGACGCAGCGCGCGTGCTCATCGAAGCCCTTGCGCACCCAGGCGAAGACGTTTCGGTCGGAGTCGTCGGTCATCAACCACTCGAAGCCGTCCGGCTCGCAGTCCCGCTCATGCAGCGCCGGCACGTTGCGGTAGAGGTGGTTGAGGTCGCGGATCAGGGCCTGGATGCCGGCATATTTGGCGTCGCCGAGCAGATGCCAGTCGAGCGAGGCATCGTGATTCCACTCGCGCTCCTGGGCGAGCTCGCAGCCCATGAACAGGAGCTTCTTGCCGGGATGCCCGAACATGAAGCTGTAATACGCACGCAGGTTGGCAAAACGCTGCCAGTCGTCGCCCGGCATCCGGCCAAGGATGGAGCGCTTGCCGTGCACGACCTCGTCATGCGACAGCGGCAGGATGAAGTTTTCCGAAAAGGCGTAGTGCAGGCCGAACAGGATCTCGCCGTGGTGATATTTGCGGTGGATCGGGTCCTTGCTGATGTAGCGCAAGGTGTCGTGCATCCAGCCCATGTTCCACTTGTAGCCGAAACCGAGCCCGCCCATGTCGACCGGGCGAGACACCTGCGGCCACGCCGTGGATTCCTCGGCAGCCGTGGTCGCTTGCGGGAAATGGCCGAACACGTCGATATTGGTTCGGCGCAGAAACTCGATGGCCTCGAGGTTCTCGCGCCCGCCATATTTGTTCGGAATCCAGCCGCCGGACGGACGGCTGTAGTCGAGATAGAGCATCGAGGCGACGGCATCGACGCGCAGACCGTCGATGCCGTAGCGCTCCAGCCAGAACAGCGCGTTCGAGCGCAGGAAATTGGCGACTTCGGTGCGGCCGTAATTGTAGATCAGCGTGCCCCAGTCGAGATGCCGGCCCTGCATCGGGTTGGCGTGCTCGTACAGCGCGGTGCCGTCGAAATGGCCGAGGCCGTGCGGATCATCCGGGAAATGGCCTGGCACCCAGTCGAGCCACACCGCGAGGCCCTCGCGGTGGCACGCATCAACCAGCGCACAGAAGTCCTCAGGACTGCCGAAGCGGCTGGTCGGCGCGAACAGGCCGGTCGGCTGATAGCCCCAGGAGCCGTCGAACGGGTGCTCGCTGACCGGCAGGAATTCGATGTGCGTGAAGCCCATGTCGCGTGCATAGGCCGGCAGTTGCTCGGCGAGTTCGCGATAGGTCAGCCACTGGTTATTGTCCTTGCGCCGCCAGGAGCCGAGATGCACCTCATAGATCGAGACCGGCCTGTTCAGCTTGTTGATGTCAGGCGGCGCCGGCCGAGGTCGCGGCAGGCTGGACTCGTCGACCACGATCGATGCGGTCTTGGGACGCATCTCGGCCGCGAAGGCCATCGGATCCGATTTCAGCGGCAGGTGCTCGCCCTGCGGGCCGATGATGTCGAACTTGTAGTGGTCGCCGGCCCTGGCGCGGGGGATGAACAGCTCCCAGTAGCCGTTGCCGCGGACCCGCATCGGGTGGCGCCGCGCATTCCAGAAGTTGAAATCGCCGACCACGCTGACGCGACGCGCGTTCGGCGCGAGCACGACGAAGCCGACGCCATCGACGCCGTCGAGCACCATTGGATGCGCGCCGAGCTTGTCGTAGAGCCGCTCATGATTGCCTTCGCCGAGCAGATGCAGGTCGAAGTCGCTCAGGATCGGCAGGAAACGATAAGGATCTTCGAGGTCGGTGACGTGGTCGCCGAATGTCGCCCGAAGCCGATAGCGCTGCAGCGACGGCATGGTCCCGGTGAACAGGCCGGCATCATGGATGCGCGTCAGCGGCGAGACTTCGCCGTGCTCGCCGACCACCTCGACCCGCGAGGCCTCGGGCAGGAAGGCACGCACGACGGTCCGCCCGTCGACATTGTGCTGACCGAGATAGCGAAACGGGTCGGCATGCCGACCTTCGATGATCGCAAACGCCTCGGGAGAAAGATGGGTCATGAGGTCTCGCTGGCTGATGCTGGCTCGGACAGGACGCGAAGCAGGTTGCTCAATGCGATGCGCAACCAGTCCGGCCGGTGAGCCAGATCATATTCGAGCGCTCCGAGGGCTTTTTCCAGCATGAAAAAGTTAAGGAGCGCCTCCGCCGTATGCGGATCGTCCGGCCAGAGGCGCTGACTGGCCTTGATTTCGCGATAGCCAGCCAAGAAGGCGGTCGCGGCCTGGTCGCGCCATTCCGACAGCGCGGCGGCGATACGGCCGTGATCGTCCTGGCTCGCCCTCAGGGCGCGCTCCTGGGCGACGCGGACCGAGCAATCGATCGAGCGCAGGAAGCCTGCGATGTCGCGCGCCGGCGGCGCCTTGCGCCGACGCTCGGCAAGCGGCTGCTCCTCGTCACCGTCGAAGTCGATGATGAAAATATCGTCCTTGACGATGAGGATCTGGCCGAGATGGAAATCGCCATGCAGCCGGATGTCGCAGCCGCCGATATGGTGCGGGATCAAGCTGCTGAGGCGCTCCGACAGCTCGCCGCGCCTGGCGAGCACCTGGTCGACCAGCCCTCGTTCCGGATCCTTGAGGTGATCGCGGCGCTCGCTCAGGCCCGTGAGGATCCGGTCAGCTTGGCCGCGCAGCCGGTCGATCCAGTGATCGAGATGATCTGCGTTCGTGGGCTCGGGCGCGAAATCGACGATGTCGCTGCGCGAGGCGAGCGCCGCATGCAACTCGCCGACGCGACGGCCCGCCTGCGCCATGTAGCGCAGATAGGGCGACAGCTCCTCGCTCTGCCGCTCGTCGCCGCTCGCGGCGAACACGCGCTGGTCGTCGACGTAGCGATCGAGATAGGCGGCGCTGACGGTCCAGCCGTCGCCCTGGTTCTCGACGAAGCCGTGGACGCAGCCGACGGTCTGCCGCTCGCCCTCCTGGATCACCTCGACACTGCCGAGCAGCGGCGGGACATTGGCGAAGCCTACGGTTTCCGTGAGGAAACCGCCGATCTCGATCTCCGGGTGCGGACCAGCCTCCAGCTCGCGGCGGAGCTTGATGAAGAACTCGTTGTTGACCACCGCCTTGCTGCTGCAGCGGTCGGTCTCGACCACGCGCACCTGCTCCGATTCGCGGATCTGCTTGTCGGGAAACCGCGACGTCGGCCGGAATTCGAGGCGCACCCCGTTTTCCTCGACCGTCAACGCTTGCTTCAGATTGTGCAGGAGCAGCGCAAGAAAGATCGGGCTCGTCGCTGCATCGAGCAGCGTTCCCTCGCGGGCGCCCTGGCGCACGGCGGCGAAGGCCTGCGGATTGTAGCGATCGCGATCGAAACGCACCCACTCGATCTGCATCGGCAGCAGATAGCGCCGCTTCTCGTCGCGCTCGGCGGCCTTGAAGAAGATCAGCCAGGGCCGGTTGTCGCCGATGTCGCAGAACGGGATCGCCGAGGTCAGCGTCGGATGGATCGCGTCCGCCGAGCGCTCGGGGTACCATCGTGCGCGCGCCAGATGACCGGGCAGAACGTCGCGTTCGAACACGCTGCGAGTGCGAGCCAGCGATACCCAGGTCGAGCCGAGCGGCACGACCAGCGTCTCGAACTCCGGTACCGCGCGCTGGATGATGGGCTCCGACTTCTCGCGCTCCTTGAGCTGGAACCAGTAGAATCCGTAGGGCGCGAGCGTGATCATGTAAGGCAGTTCGCCGATGGCGGGAAAGCGCGAGCGGCCGAGCATTTCGATCGGGACGCGATCCTTGAATGGCGAGAGATCGAGCTCGGTCGCCTGCGCCGAGCGCGACAGGTTGGCGACGCAGAGGATGACCTCGTCCTTGTATTGGCGGACATAGGCCAGAACCGACCGGTTGGCCGGGCGGATGAAGGTCATGGTGCCCCTGCCGAAGGCCAGCGTCGACTTGCGCACCGAGATCAGCTTCTTGGTGGCGTTCAAAAGCGACGACAGGCTGCGCGACTGCGCCTCGACATTGACCGCCTCGTAGCCGTACACCGGGTCCATGATCATCGGCGCGTAGAGCCGCGCCGGGTCGGCGCGCGAGAAGCCCCCATTGCGGTCGGGCGTCCATTGCATCGGCGTTCGTACGCCGTTGCGGTCGCCGAGATAGATGTTGTCACCCATCCCGATCTCGTCGCCGTAATAGATGATCGGCGTGCCGGGGAACGACATCAGCAGCGAGTTCATCAGCTCGATCTTGCGCCGGTCGTTGTCCATCAGCGGCGCGAGGCGGCGGCGGATGCCGACATTGATGCGTGCGCGCGGATCGTTGGCGTAGGTCGACCACAGATAGTCGCGCTCGACGTCGGTCACCATCTCCAGGGTCAGCTCGTCATGGTTGCGCAGGAACAGCGCCCATTGGCAGGTCGCGGGGATGTCGGGCGTCTGGCGAAGGATGTCGGTGATCGGGAAGCGGTCCTCCTGGGCGATCGCCATGTAGATGCGCGGCATCAGCGGGAAGTGGTAGGCCATGTGGCACTCGTCGCCCTGGCCGAAATACTCCTGCACGTCCTCGGGCCACTGGTTGGCCTCGGCCAGCAGCAGCTTATCCTTGGCGTAATTGTCGAGCTCGACGCGCAGGCGCTTGATGATCGCATGCGTCTCCGGGAGGTTCTCGTTGTTGGTGCCGTCGCGTTCGCAGAGATAGGGAATGGCGTCGAGCCGGAAGCCGTCGACGCCGGCATCGAGCCAGCGCTTCATCACCTGGACGATCGCGTTGACCACGCGTGGATTGTCGAAGTTGAGGTCCGGCTGGTGCGAGAAGAAGCGGTGCCAGTAGAACTGGCCGGCCTCCGGGTCCCAGGTCCAGTTGGACTTCTCGGTATCGGTGAAGATGATTCGGGTGCCGAGATATTTCTGGTCGGTGTCGCTCCAGACGTACCAGTTGCGGGCGCTGGAGCCGGGCGGGCTGCGCCGGGCGCGCTTGAACCAGTGATGCTGGTCGGAGGTGTGGTTGACGACGAGTTCGGTGATCACCCGCAGGCCGCGCCGCTTGGCTTCCTGGATGAAGCGCTTGAACTCCTTCATCGTCCCGAAATCGGGATTGATGCTGCCGTAGTCGGCGATGTCGTAGCCGTCGTCGCGGCCGGGCGAGGGGTAGAACGGCAACAGCCACAGCGTGGTGACGCCGAGGTCCTGCAGATAGTCCAGCTTGTCGGTCAGGCCGGCGAAGTCGCCGACGCCGTCATTGTTGCTGTCGGCGAACGCCTTGACGTGCAGCTGATAGATGATCGCGTCCTTGTACCAGAGACCGTCGCCGTCGGGCTCGGTCTGCAGGCTGGGCGAATCCAGGGATGACATCAGGTTCATGAGGCCCTCACCTAGGAGAGAGGATGATGATGCGGCTGCGATCGGAGGCGTCTCGAAAGATGTCTCGGCCTCGACAGATGCGGCTCTCCTCAAAAGAGGGCAGAATAGGGGAGAAAGCGTCTTTGAGGGCGACGCTCTCGAACGTGTGCGCAAATTTGTTCACGGTGATGCCATTGACAATAAAACGGCGTCCCGGTTCGCTAGAAACCGAGACGACCCCAATTACAAAGCCGCAAGGCTCGTTTTGTTCCCCGGGGAACGACGGCCTTGCCGCGGCGTTAGGGGCTTATCCTCTTGCCGTCCCACAACAATTTTACGACGTACGACTTCCCGTTACGTCCAGATCGCGTGCCGAATGGATCTCTACAGCGAAGCCCATAGTCTCGGAATCCTGACAGAATTCTACGATGGTCAGGGGCACCGTCGTGTGACCGACGAAGCGGCCCTCAAGATCATCGTGGAGGCCTTTCCCCGGCCCACGCCGCATCGGCTGCTGAGCGATGCGGTGGTGATTCGCTCCGGGCAGCCCGCGCGCAGCCGCCTGACCGAGGCGGCGAAGCTGCCGGTCAGGTGGACCATCAGGCGTGGCGACGCTGAGATCGCGAAGGGAGACGCCGGCGAGGCCCTGGTCGAGTGGCCGGGTGATCTGCCGGTCGGCAGCTACCGCCTCGAGCTGGCGGATGCGTCGTCGTACCGCGAGGAGCTGCCGCTGCTCGTCGCACCGGCGAAGGCCTTCGCCGGTGATTTCGACCGTGTCTGGCTGCTGGCGGTGCAGCTCTACGGCATTCGATCCGGCCGCAACTGGGGCATGGGCGATTTCACCGACCTTGCCAATCTCATCACGCTTTGCGCCGAACTCGGCGCCGATGGCGTCGGCCTCAATCCGTTGCACGCGCTGTTCGACGATCGGCCGGGCGATTTCAGCCCTTATGCGCCGAACAGCCGGCTGTTCCTGAATGCGCTCTATGTCGATGTCGAGCAGGCCCCGGGCTTCGCGAAGGGGCCCGGCAGCAAGGTGCTGGAGCCGCTGCGGCAGGCCGAGCTGGTGGACTACAAGGGTGTGGCGGCGTTGAAATGGCCGGCCCTGCGTGCCGCCTTCGACGCTTTCATGGCTGCGCCCGACGCCGCGGCCGCTGCGGAGTTCAAGGCCTATCGGGCCGAGCGTGGCGAGCTGCTGGCCCGCTTCACCTGCTTCGAGGTGTTGCGGCATCGCTTCCAGAAGCCCTGGTGGGACTGGCCCGAGGAGTGGCGGCAGCCCGATGCTGCGCGCTGCGCGGCGCTGCTCAGCGGCCCCGACCGGAGGGAGGCCGAGTTCATCGCCTATGTGCAATGGCTCGCCGAGCGACAATTGCGCCATTGCCGGGATCTCGCGCATCGGCTGGGAATGAAGGTCGGCTTGTATCTCGACGTCGCGGTCGGCGTTCAATCCGACGGCTTCGATGCCTGGAACGAGCAGGGCGCCATTTCGCGCACGCTCTCGGTTGGGGCGCCCCCCGATCCCTTGAACACGGTCGGGCAGAACTGGGGGCTCGCCGGGTTCAACGCGCCCGGACTGGCGCTGAAGAATTTCGAGCCGTTCCGGGAGATGGTTCGGGCGTCGATGCGGCATGCCGGCGCGATCCGGCTCGACCATGTGCTCGGTTTGAAGCGACTCTATCTGGTGCCGCACGGATTTCCGGCCAAGCAGGGCGCGTACGTGCAGATGCCGTTCGAGGCGCTGTTGGCCGCGACCGTCATCGAGAGCGTCGCCAATGAATGCATCGTCATCGGCGAGGATCTCGGCACCGTGCCGGAGGGCTTTCGCGAACAGATGGCCGATTGGGGATTGTGGTCCTACAAGGTGATGATCTTCGAACGCGACGACAACGGCCGCTTCCGCGATGTCGACTTCTATCCGCCGAACGCGCTGGTGACGCTGAATACCCACGACCTCTCGACCTACGCCGGCTGGCGCTCGTTCGGCGATCTCAAGACCAAACGCGGGCTGGGCATCGATCCCGGTGAAAGCGACCAGGATCGCTGGGATGCGTTGGGGCTCTGGGACGAGGTGCTC
The DNA here is from genome assembly GCF_051168395.1 of Bradyrhizobium sp. HKCCYLRH1030. Classification (NCBI taxonomy): domain Bacteria; kingdom Pseudomonadati; phylum Pseudomonadota; class Alphaproteobacteria; order Hyphomicrobiales; family Nitrobacteraceae; genus Bradyrhizobium; species Bradyrhizobium sp. HKCCYLRH1030. The sequence goes on from NZ_JBNPUY010000004.1 coordinate 112,266, forward strand.
CGCCAACACGGCATTCAAGCCAACGACGTCCACTCAGCGATCGCCTTCCTGTCGCGGACGCGGTCCCGGCTGCTGGTGATTTCCCTGGAGGATCTGCTGGAGGTGGTCGATCAGCCCAATATTCCCGGCACGATCGACGAGCATCCGAACTGGCGCCGCAAGATGCCGATCAAGCTCGAGGACATCGCCGGTGCGACCAGCGTCGCGGCGTTGAAGGCGGCGACCGCCGAACGGATCAGCCCGGCCGGCGTTTAGAACGGGGGGATTGCTGGGGGGCAGTTGCACGCGGATGCCAAATGTCCTGCAGGATCGAAGACTACGCCCTGATTGGCGATTGTGAGACGGCTGCCCTGGTGAGCCGGAACGGGTCGATCGACTGGCTGTGCTGGCCGGCGTTCGATTCCGACGCCTGTTTCGCCGGCCTGCTGGGTGATCGCAGCCACGGCCGCTGGCTGATCGAGCCGCGCGGCGTCGTCCGATCGACGTCTCGACGTTATCGCGGCGACAGCCTCATCCTTGAGACACGATACGAAACTGCGACCGGCACCGTCGAGATGATCGATTTCATGCCGCCGCGGGGCAGGGCCTCCGATGTCGTTCGGCTGGTCCGCGGCGTCTCCGGCCGGGTCGCCATGCGGATGGAGCTGATCATCCGCTTCGGGTTCGGCATCGAGATTCCCTGGGTCAAGCGTTCCGAGGATCGCTCCGCGCTGCTCGCCATCTGCGGCCAGGACATGGCGGTGCTGCATACGCCCGTCGCGACCCGCGGCGCGGACATGACCACGGTGGCGGAGTTCGAGGTCGCTGCCGGCGAAACCGTGCCTTTCGTGCTCACCTACGGTCCGTCGCATCTGCCGGCGCCCAAGGCGATCGATCCGGATCAGGCGCTGGATGACACCGAAACGTTCTGGGCCGACTGGTCGCGGCGCTGCACCTATCAGGGCGAGCATCGCGCACTCGTGATGCGCTCGCTGATCACCTTGAAGGCGCTCACCTACGCGCCGACCGGCGGCATCGTCGCGGCGCCGACCACCTCGCTGCCGGAGAAGCTCGGCGGCCGGCGCAATTGGGACTACCGATTCTGCTGGCTGCGTGACGCGACGTTCACGCTGCTCGCGTTGATGAACTCGGGTTACACCGAGGAAGCGCTGGCCTGGCACAACTGGCTGCTGCGCGCCGCGGCCGGCGCTCCCGCCTACATGCAGATCATGTATGGCATCATGGGCCAGCGGCGGCTGATGGAGTGGGAGGCCGAGTGGCTGCCGGGCTACGAGGGTGCCCAGCCGGTGCGGATCGGCAATGCCGCGCATGCGCAGCTCCAGCTCGACGTCTACGGCGAGCTGATGGATGCCTTCCATCAGGCCCGCATGACCAAGCTCAAGCTGGACGACGGCACCTGGGACCTGGAATGCGCGGTGCTCGACCATCTCACCGACGTCTGGGACCAGCCCGACCACGGCATCTGGGAACGCCGCGGCGATGGCCGTCACTACGTGTTCTCCAAGGTGATGACCTGGGTGGCGTTCGATCGCGCGATCAAGAGCGCGGAGAAATTCGGGTTCAAGGCGCCGCTGGAGCGCTGGCGGCGGCTGCGCGAGACGATTCATCGCGATGTCTGCGCCAAGGGCTACGACGAAAGCCTCGGCAGCTTCGTCGAGTCCTATGGCTCGCGGCTGCTCGATGCCAGCCTGCTGCTGTTGCCGGCGGTCGGCTTCCTGCCGTGCTCCGATTCGCGCATTCGCGGCACGGTCGACGCGATTGAGGAGCATCTGCTGCGGGACGGCTTCGTGCTCCGGCACGATCCGCGCGAGGTCCCGCCGGACGAGCAGCAGCCGATCGAAGGCGCGTTCCTGGCCTGCACGCTGTGGCTGGCCGACGCCCATGTCCTGGCGGGCGATACGGAGAAGGCCGAGACGCTGTTCCGCCGCGTGGTGAACATCGCCAACGACGTTGGACTGCTGGCCGAAGAATACGACACCGAGGCACGGCGGCAGACCGGCAACTTTCCCCAGGCGCTGACCCATATCGCGCTGATCAACACGGCGCAAAATCTGAGCAGCGCCAAGAAGGCCAGCGACAAACCCGCAAGGCAGCGGTCGGGAGCCTGAGCTGCCGCGCGTCAGCCTGCGGAAGAGCCTTGCGCGTTTTCCGCCAGGATCATCTCCATGGCATTGGCAAAGCCTTCGTCCTGGTTGGACGTGGTGATGCGCTTGGCTTTGCTCTTCACCTCGTCGCTGGCATTGCCCATGGCGATCGACAATCCGCTCACCTCGAACATCGCGACATCATTGTGCATGTCGCCGATGGTCGCGACCTGGTCGAGCGGAACGCCGAGCCGCTTGGCCATCGCCGTGACGAAGGTGCCCTTGTTGCGCCCGGGCGGAGTGATGTCGAGATAGTAGCTCTGCGAGCGGACCGCCGTCGCCTCGGTCCCCAGCGTCTGCTGCATCTGGCTCTCGCAGTGCGCCAGCAGCTCGAAATCGCTGCTGGCGCCGACGATCTTGCAGGCGTTCGACAGATAGGGGGAGAAATCGTCGACGATCGTCGGCTCCGCGCGTATCGCGCGCCGCTCGTTCGGGACGTATTCGCCGTCCGGATTGCGCGTCAGCCAGGCATCATTGGTGAAGACCCAGATGTCGACCCTGGATTGTTGGAGAAGATCGACGCAGCGCGCGGCGGCGGCGGGCGGGATCAGGCTCTGCTCGAGCGGGCGCATATCGGCGTCGATGATCGAGCTGCCGTTGAACGGGCCGACCGGAAGGCTGATCTGCAGCGGCTCGATCAGAAAGCGCATTCCGATCGCTGGGCGGCTCGAGGTGAGCGTGAAGGCGACGCCACATTCGTGCAGCCGTCGCGCCACCTTCGCGGCCCGCTCGGTCAGAACCTTGTCCTTGGTCAGCAGCGTGCCGTCGACGTCGGATACGACGAGAGCGATGCGGGTCATGAGCCAGCCCTTCCTGTTCGCGGGTCAGGCGCAGCCCCGACCGGCGTGAAGCTGTTGCATGATGTCGTCCACGATCGCCGCGACTGGCGCGTCGACCGAGACTGTAATGGGACGCTCGGCGGCGTCAGGTGGTTCCAGGGTGGCGAATTGGCTGGCGAGCAGGCCCGGCGGCATGAAGTGCCCCTTGCGATGGCTCATCCGTCCGCCGATCAGCTCCTGACTGCCTTGGAGATAGACCATGCGGACATCGTTACAGCCGCCGACCAGGATATCGCGATAGGCCTTCTTGAGTGCAGAGCAGGCGATGATGATGTGCTGGCCCGCAGTACGGCAACGCGCGATCTCCTGGGCAATCGCCTGCAGCCAGGGCCAGCGATCCTCGTCCGTGAGCGGGTGGCCGGCGCTCATCTTGGCGACGTTTGCGGGCGGGTGAAAGCTGTCGCCATCCTCGAAGCGCCAGCCGAGGCGTTGCCCCAATGTTTTCCCGATCGTGCTCTTGCCGGAGCCGGACACGCCCATGATGACGAGCGCATGGGGCAGGTCAGATGTCGCCACTTCGCCCCTCCGGCCAGGCCTCGCTGTCGATGAGCAGGATCGTCTCCCGATTTGAGCGGGCGCGATTGGCCGGCAGGTCCTCACCGGCCAGCACCCGCGTCATGATCGCGCGCTTGTCGGTACCGGCGATCTCAAACAGCATGGTTCGGCAGGAGGCGAGCGCAGGCAAGGTCAGGCTGATCCGCGGCACGAAGGGAGCGACGTGAGCCTTGTCGACGCCGACGACCCAGCGATCGGCGACATCAACGGCGGGAAAACCGGGGAATAGCGACGCGACATGGCCGTCGGGGCCGATGCCGAGCAGCACAAGGTCGAACAGCGGCCGCGCGGGGGCGAGCCGCCCGGCGCCGTAGAACGCTTCCAGCGTGCGCTGATAGTCGCGGGCACTGGCCTCCGGGTCCGACCTATCGGTCGCGATCGGGTGGATGTTGGCGGCCGGCGCGCAGGCATCGAGGAACGCGTGGCGGGCCATGGTCATGTTGTGCAGGGGATCTCCGGCCGGAACATAGCGCTCGTCGCCGATGAACCAGTGCACGCGCGGCCATGCAATCCGCTCGCGATAGGCGTCCGTCGCCAGCAGCTGATAAAGCTGCCTCGGGCTCGATCCCCCGGTGAGGCAGACGGCTATGGTCCCCGGATTTGCGTCGATGCGGGCCAGGAGATGTTCGGCCGCGACCCTCGCCATCGTCGCCTGGTCCGCGACTCGCACGAGTTTGCGGTTCTGCGGCCCGACCACGGCTAAACCAGCTTGCGCCAGCTGCGGCCGTCGCGGGCCAGGAGATCGGCCGCCGCCTCAGGTCCCTCGCTGCCGGCCGCGTAGGAATGCAGGCCATCGCGGCCGGCCTTCTTCCACGCCCCGATGAACGGCTCGACGGCCTTCCAGCCGGCCTCGACGCTGTCGGCGCGCTGGAACAGGATGTTGTCGCCGATCATGCAGTCATAGATCAGCGTCTCGTAGCCGGTGGCGGGCTCGGCCTGGAAATAGTCCTTGTAATTGAACTTCATCTGCACGCCATCGGTGCGGATGGTGGGGCCGGGCACCTTGGTGTTGAACTGCAGCGTGATGCTCTGGGTCGGCTCGATGCCGATGACCAGATAGTTCTCGGCCAAGGTCTCGATCGGCGTGCAACTGAACATCGCGAACGGCGCCTGGCGGAACTTGATCGCGACCTCGGTGCGCTTGGCGCCGAGCGCCTTGCCGGTGCGCAGATAGAACGGAACGCCGGCCCAGCGCCAATTGTCGATCGTGAGCTTGAAGGCGGCATAGGTCTCGGTGGTGCTGTTGGGGCGGACGTCCTTGCTCCTCAGATAGTCGGGCAGCTCGGCGTCGCCGATCATGCCAGCCGTGTACTGGCCGCGCACCGAATTGAGCAGCGCCTCCCGTTCGCTCAACGGCTGGATCGCCGACAGCACCTCCGCCTTCTCGGAGCGGACGGTATGCGCATCGAACCGTGCCGGCGGCTCCATCGCCACCAGCGACAGCAATTGGAAGAGATGGTTGGGGACCATGTCGCGCAGCGCGCCGGTCGCGTCGTAGAAGCTGCCGCGCGTGCCGACGCCGAGCTTCTCCTCGACGGTGATCTGCACGTGGTCGATGTGATGCCTGTTCCAGATCGGCTCGAACATGCCATTGGCGAAACGCAGCACCAGGATGTTCTGCACCGTCTCCTTGCCGAGGTAATGATCGATCCGGTAGATCTGGTGCTCGGTCACGAGCTGCAGAAGCTCGTCGTTCAGCTTCTTGGCCGAGGCGAGGTCGGTGCCGAACGGCTTTTCCACCACGAGGCGGCGCCAAGCCTTGCCGTCCTCGCGCAGCAACCCGACGCGCCCGAGCTGTTGCGCGATCGGCGCAAAGGCGCTCGGCGGCGTCGCGAGATAGAACAGCCGATTGCCGTGGGTCTCCCGCGCGGCTTCCAGCTTTTCCAGCTTCGCCTTCAACTGATCGAAGCTTTCCGGCTCCTTCGGATCGGCCTCAATCGCAGTCACGCATTGCAACAGGCGCTGCGCGATCTCATCCTCGATCGGGCGTGTGGCGTATTTGCGTAGGCCTTCCATGAGATTGTCGCGCAGTTGCTCGCTCGACATGCCCTTGCGGGCAATGCCGACGATGCAGAACCTGTCCGGCAGCAGATGATTGGCCGCGAGATTGTAAAGCGATGGCAAGACGAGCCGATGGGTCAGATCGCCGGTCACACCGAAGATCACGAAGGCGCAAGCGTCAGGCTTCTGATGTTGCGGCTGGTGCGGATGCAGCGGGGTCACGCGCGGTCGTCCCTGGGCTTGACGATCTCGGGCGCGCTCTGGCGCGCCGGGTCTGGGTGCTGTTCAGGCTCCTTGTGCCCGCCAAAGCCTTCGCGCATCGCCGAGAGAATCTTTTCCGCGAAGGTGTGCTCCTGGCGCGAGCGGAAACGGGCGAACAAGGCGGCGGTCAACACCTCGGCCGGCACCGCTTCGTCGATCGCCGCATTCACGGTCCAGCGGCCCTCGCCGGAATCCTCGACGTAGCCGGAATATTTCTCCAGACCGGGCTGCCGCGCGAGCGCGCTGGCGGTGAGGTCGAGCAGCCAGGACGGAATGACGCTGCCGCGGCGCCACACCTCGGCGATGTCAGCGAGATCGAAGTCGAAGCGATGCGCCTCGGGCAGCGCCGCGCTGTTCGCATTCCTGAGGATGTCGAAGCCCTCGGCATAGGCCTGCATCAGGCCATATTCGATGCCGTTGTGGATCATCTTGACGAAATGGCCGGCGCCAGTCGGCCCCGCATGGATGTAGCCCTGTTCGACGCGCGGGTCGCGGCCGTCACGGCCCGGTGTGCGCGGGATGTCGCCGATGCCTGGCGCTAGCGTCGCGAAGATCGGATCGAGCCGGTCGACGACCGGCTTGTCGCCGCCGATCATCATGCAGTAGCCGCGGTCGAGGCCCCAGACTCCGCCGGAGGTGCCGACGTCGACGTAGTGCAGACCGCGCTCCTTGAGCGCCTTGCCGCGGCGGACGTCGTCCTGCCAGAAACTGTTGCCGCCGTCGATGACGACGTCGTCTCGGCTCATCAGCTTGGTGAGCTGCTCGACGGTGGCTTCCGTGATCTTGCCGGCCGGCAGCATGACCCAGGCGTGCCGCGGGAGGGCGAGTTTGCCGACGAACTCCTCGAGGCTCGCGGCGCCGGTGGCGCCCTCGGAAACCAGCGCGGCGACGGCCTTTGCGTCGCGATCATAGACCACGCAGGCGTGTCCGGCGCGCATCAGGCGGCGCACGATGTTGCCGCCCATCCGCCCGAGACCGATCATTCCCAATTGCATCGACGATGCCCTTCCTAGCTCAGCGCTTCACTGATCGCGCTGTCGAGCATCTTCAGGCCCGATTTCAGATTGCCCTTGAGATGGACCCGAAGAGCCCTACGCCCGCGCTCGGTGAGTACGTCGAAGTCGCCGCGCGCCTGCGCCGCCTTGATCACGCCGAAGCTCGCCTTCTGCCCGGGGATCGGCAGATCCTGGGCATCGTCGGCCGTGATCTGGAGAAACACGCCGCTGTCCGGACCGCCCTTGTAGGCCTGGCCGGTCGAGTGCAGGAAGCGCGGACCGAACTCGGCGCAGGTGGCGAGGTGCTTGGCATCGCGCAGCCTCAGCCGGATCCGCTGCAGCGTGTCGATATTGCCTGCGTTGCGGTCGATATAGCCGAGCAGGGCGATGTAGTCGCCGTCGCCGGCGCGGCCGAGATGCGCCTTCAGCCAGGACGCGAGCGTGCCGTCGGCGCCATGCTCGCGCAGGCTCTCGACGTTCTGTGCATCCGTGTAGAGCTCGCAGCCCTTGATCGAGACCACCGGCTCCTCGGCCGGCAGCGCGCCGCTCTGCTCGAACGCCGCCGTCAGCTCGCGGGTCTTGATCTTGGCCGATTCGACGTCGGGCTGGTCGAACGGGTTGATGCCGAGCACGGCGCCGGCAACGGCGGTCGCCATTTCGAAGCGGAAGAATTCCTGGCCGAGCTGGTCGATCGACTTCATGACGATGCGCACGACCGGATGGCCGGCCTCCTCGAGCGCGGCGAGCTTTGCATCATGGCCGGCCACGTCGTCGCCGCCGATCCTGATGTCGATGAAGAAGCGATCATGACCGTAGACCTCGGGCGAGGCGACTGGCTCGCCATCGATCGGGATGAGGCCCTTGCCTTCCTTGCCCGTGGACTCCGCGATCAACTGCTCGGCCCAGGCACCGAAATCGGCGATCTTGGGCGAGGCGAAGATCGTTATCTTGTCGCGGCCTTCGAGGCCGGCGAGACCCATCGCCAAGCCGAGCTGAACGCCCGGGTTCTGCGGCGGCGGCACGTCGGGCCCGCAGGAGCGCACCATTGACAGCGCCTGCGTAATCAGCCTGCGCACGTCGATGCCGGCGGTGGCGGCCGGCACCAGGCCGAACGGCGACAGCACCGAATAGCGGCCGCCGATGGTCGGCTCGCCGTGGAAGATGCGGGCGAAGCCTTGCGCCTTGGCCGCCTTCTCCAGCGACGAGCCGGGATCGGTCACGGCAATGAAGCGATGGCCGGCCTTCTTCGGCCCGATCGCCTCGGAGACGCGCGCGAAGAAGTAGTCCTTCATCGCGTTCGGCTCGGTGGTGCCGCCCGACTTCGAGGAGACGATGAACACCGTACGGGTGATGTCGATCGCCTTCTCCATCGCGCGCACCTGCGCGGGGTCGGTGGAATCGAGCACGTGCAGCCTGGGGAAGCCGGCCCTGCGCGGGAACGTCTCGGCGAGCACTTCCGGCCCGAGGCTGGAGCCGCCCATGCCAAGGACCACGGCGTCGGAAAACTTCTGTCCCTTCACCCGCTGCGCATAGTCCTCATAATCGGCGATATCGGCTTTCTCCGCGCTGGTCAGCCAGCCCAGCCATTTGTGCTCGTCATGGCCGGTCCAGACCGTCGCATCCTTATGCCAGAGCCGGCGGATCCTGGCGTCCTTGCGCCAGTCCTCGGTCGCGGAGGCGACCTTCTTCTCGAGATCAGCAGCAACGGCGATCGTCTGCTGCCCAAGTCCTGTCCCCAGCACGACGGCGCGCTTGTGCGCAACCGCGCCGTAGAGCTTGTCGGCGGCGTCCGCGAACTGCCTGACGCCGTCGACCACGAGATCTGCGGTGATGTCGTCGAGCGAGATGCCGGTCTTCGCCAGATCCTCCAGGGCGGCCTGGGCGGCGTCGACGTCTTCCTCCAGGCTGTCGCGCACCTCTCCGTGATCGCGGAAGGCGTCCAGCGTGGCCGGCGGCACGGTGTTGACGGTGTTCGGCCCGATCAGCTCCTCGACATAGAGGACATCGCTGTAATCCTTGTTCTTGGTACCTGTGGAGGCCCAGAGCAGCCGCTGCGGCTTGGCGCCTTGCTCGGCCAGCCGCTCCCAGCGCGCGCCTGCGAACAGCCGCTTGTAATCCTGATACGCCATCTTGGCGTTGGCGATGGCGATCCTGCCCTTGAGCGCCGCCAGCCGCTCCTTCTCCGAGGGATCGTTGGCCTGGGCGATCTTCTCGTCCAGCTGCTTGTCGACCACGCTGTCGATGCGGCTGACGAAGAACGAGGCCACGCTGGCGACGTGCGACGGATCGCCGCCGGCGCCGACGTAGGCTTCGAGGCCGGCAATGTAGGCTTCGGCAACCTGCTGATAGACGTCTTGCGAAAACAGCAAGGTGATGTTGACGCTGATGCCCCTGGAGATCAGGTGCTGAATGGCCGGCAGGCAGGCGTCCGTCGCCGGCACCTTGATCATCAGATTCTTGCGGTCGACCGCCGTCCAGAGCTGCTCGGCCTCGGTGATCGTGCCCTTGCTGTCCATCGCCAGATACGGCGAGACTTCGAGGCTGACGAAGCCGTCATTGCCATCGAAGCGGTCATAGACGGGCCGCAGCACGTCGGCGGCATTCTGGATGTCCTCGACGGCAACGGCCTCGAACAGCTGCGTCGGCGATCGATCGCCGTTCTTCAGCGCCGTGGCGATCGGTGCGTCATATTCGTCGGAGCTGCCGATCGCCTTCTCGAAAATCGCGGGATTCGAGGTGACGCCCTTGACGCCATCCTCGTCGATCAGCCGCTTGAGGTCGCCCCTGGCGACGAAGCCGCGTGCGAGGAAATCGAGCCAGACCGCCTGGCCGTGTTCTTCGAGAGCTTTGACCGGATTCATGATGCCTATCTATGTGCGTCGGCTTGCTTTTTTGGGTTCCCGCCTGGCAGCCTGCCAGGTCGTGGACCTCACATGAACAACTATGCGCCAGCCCACAGGAGAACGCCATTCATAATGGATTGATCCCTCTGGAATCCCAAGAGCTTCGCGCCGGGCTCGACGTGCCGGCGGCGCGCGCCCGCGGGAGACGTGCAGGCAGCCTGAAGCCTGCTGCCGACCGTTCGACCAAGGCGTGGGGAAGGTTCGCCAAGCGCGGCCAGCGTTCGGCTCGCGTCGGCCTCCGCGACACCCGCGCGCCGGAGGTCTCCCATCGTGGCGAGCAAATGCCGTCGATCAAACCTTCTCCGCCTTGCAATGCCGGAAAGCGGCCACATGTGTTCTGGGTAATGGTGCCTCACGTCACGGATCAAGGCGAGCGTCTTGCGATTGTCGCGTCGGCTGCGGCTCGTGATCGGCGGATAACCCATGATGCTTTCTGCTTGCAGACATTCGGTGGCGAGCCGCAACCTGATCATGGCAATGATCAGCATCGAGTGATCCGTCCGGTTTCGGCCGCGCGTTACGTCACGGCATTCGGTTCTAGCGGTGAACATGTGCGAATGGCTGTGAGATGCGCGCGTTCATCGCTCGCCTGATCACGATGGCGTCGCGTGAGCGATGGTTGACGTGCGCGCAGCGGGGCCATCTGTTCGACCACCGTGGCCGGCGCGCATCATGTCGCGCCGCGAATGAGACATTCGCTGCCTGGCGCAGCTGCGCGACCGTTGGCGTTCACTCGCGGTTCACTTCCGGAAGACAGACTGATCCCGGTGCTGTCTCGCCGCCAGTTCACGTGGCTTCACAACACCTTGTGCGGCGCAGGAAGACTACGGTGCCGGGGTATTGCGGATGTTGCGAAGCAGAGACAATGGGGTACAAATGGAGAGAGTCGGCCGGCTTTTGCCGAACTATTGAGCGAAGTGCATGTTGATAGGGCATATGCTGCATGCACTTTGCGTTGCGGAAAAGGACGAAGACGGTGCCCAATGGGGGCTAGCGCGCTTCACTCTGAGTCGGTTCGGGATCAGCAGGAACGTACTTGGATCTCGGCCCGTTGCAGCAGTGCAGCGGAACCTACGTGGAGAGGGATCATGTACAACGATTCGTTGTTCAACGCGTTCGCAAGGTCGTTCGAGGCACGCAGCCAGACCGACATGTCGATGCAGGAATATCTAGAATCGTGTCGAACCGACCCGATGCGATACGCGAACGCCGCTGAACGACTACTAGCTGCGATCGGTGAGCCTCAGATGATCGATACGGCCAAGGACCCACGCCTTGGCCGTATTTTTTTGAACCGGACGGTTCGGCTGTATCCCGCGTTCGCCGGCTTCTACGGCATGGAAGACACGATCGAGCGCATCGTCGGCTTCTTCCGGCACGCCGCGCAGGGTCTCGAAGAGCGCAAGCAGATCCTCTATCTGCTCGGACCGGTCGGCGGCGGCAAGTCGTCGCTCGCCGAACGGCTGAAGCAGTTGATGGAAACTCATCCGATCTACGTGCTCAAGGCGGGAGATGAGTTGAGCCCCGTGTTCGAGTCGCCGCTCGGCCTGTTCGATCCCGACACGCTGGGCCCGATGCTCGAGGAGAAATACGGCATTCCGCGCCGCCGCCTGTCGGGCCTGATGAGCCCGTGGTGCTACAAGCGGCTCGAAGCCTTCGGCGGCGACATCTCGCAGTTCCGCGTCGCCAAGATCCAGCCGTCGCGGCTGCGCCAGATCGGCATCGCCAAGACCGAGCCCGGCGACGAGAACAACCAGGACATCTCCTCGCTGGTCGGCAAGGTCGACATCCGCAAGCTCGAAACCTACGCCCAGAACGATCCCGACGCCTACTCCTATTCGGGCGGCCTCAACCGCGCCAACCAGGGCATCCTCGAATTCGTCGAGATGTTCAAGGCGCCGATCAAGATGCTGCATCCGCTGCTGACGGCGACGCAGGAGGGCAACTATATCGGCACCGAGAACATCGGCGCGATTCCCTACAATGGCGTGATCCTCGCCCACTCCAACGAGGCGGAGTGGCAGAGCTTCAAGACCAACAAGAACAACGAGGCCTTCATCGACCGCATCTGCGTCATCAAGGTGCCGTACTGCCTGCGCGTCACCGAGGAGCGCAAGATCTATGAGAAGCTGATCCAGGGCTCCGAGCTCTCCGCCGCGCCCTGTGCGCCGGCGACCTTGGACACGCTCGCCAGATTCTCGGTGATGTCGCGCCTGCGCAAGCACGAGAATTCGACGTTGTACGCCAAGATGCGGGTCTATGACGGCGAGAGCCTCAAGGAGTCCGATCCGAAGGCGCGCAGCGTGCAGGAATATCGCGACGCTGCCGGCGTCGACGAGGGCATGGACGGCATCTCCACCCGCTTTGCCTTCAAGGTGCTGGCTGCGACCTACAATCACGACACGGCGGAAGTGTCGGCCGATGCCGTGCATCTGATGTACGTGCTGGAACAGTCGATCAAGCGCGAGCAACTGCCCGAGGAGATCGAGAAGCGCTACCTCGAATTCATCAAGGCGGATCTGGCGCCGCGCTACGCCGAGTTCATCGGTCACGAGATCCAGAAGGCCTATCTGGAATCCTACTCCGATTACGGCCAGAACCTGTTCGACCGCTACGTCGACTACGCCGACGCCTGGATCGAAGATCAGGACTTCAAGGATCCCGATACGGGACAGCTGCTCAATCGCGAGCTGCTGAACCAGGAGCTGACCAAGATCGAGAAGCCGGCCGGGATCGCCAACCCGAAGGATTTCCGCAACGAGGTTGTCAAGTTCTCGCTGCGCTTCCGGGCCCAGAATGGTGGCAAAAATCCGTCCTGGACCTCCTACGAAAAGATCCGCGAAGTCATCGAAAAGAGGATATTCTCGCAGGTCGAGGATCTGCTTCCGGTCATCTCGTTCGGTACCAAGAAGGACGGCGAGACCGAGAAGAAGCACGACGACTTCGTCGCGCGCATGGTCGAACGCGGCTACACCGAGCGGCAGGTCCGCCGGCTGGTCGAGTGGTACATGCGCGTGAAGCAGGCGGGTTGATCGTGGTCCGGCGCCGATGTTCACTGCAGGTGCGGCAGGCCATCGGTCTGACGTCGGCGCCAGGGCTACGAAACGAGCGAAACGTTCGACGCTGAGCTTCGCTGGGAGGCGTCGGACAGGCAGAGGGTGCCGTTGCAGTGTCGGGTCCGATACTGCACCGCGGCATCGCGGCGGGGGAGAGCAGGAGTCGAAGCCGCTGCAGCAGGAGGCGTATGGAACGTGGTCATGCACATCATTGATCGGCGCCTGAATCCGGGCGGCAAAAGTCTCGAAAATCGCCAGCGATTTTTGCGCCGCGCCAAGGCCCTGGTTCAGGGAGCGGTCAAGAAGACCTCGCAGGACCGCGACATCAAGGACGTGCTGGAGGGCGGCGAGGTCTCGATCCCGCTCGACGGCATGGACGAGCCTCGCTTCCGCCGCGAGGGCGGCACCCGCGACATGGTGTTGCCCGGCAACAAGAAGTTCGTCGAAGGCGACATCCTGCCGCGCTCCGGCGACGGCAGCGGCCGCAAGTCGGCGCCCGGACAAGGCGACAGCGAGGACGCGTTCCGCTTCGTGCTGAGCAAGGAGGAGTTCGTCAACCTCTTCCTCGACGATCTCGAGCTGCCCGATCTCGCCAAGCGCAAATTCGCCGAGGCCGAGAGCGAGGGGCTGGTACGCGCGGGCTATTCGACCTCGGGTTCGCCGGCCAATATCTCGATCAGCCGCACCGTCACCCGCGCCTTGGCCCGCCGCGTCGCGCTGCGCCGTCCGCGGCCGGAGGCGATTGCCGAACTCGAAGCCCAGCTGGAGCAGGAGACCGACGACGACAAGCGCGCCGCGCTTCTGGCCGAGATCGAGGCGCTGAAGGCGAAGGCCAAGCGCATCCCCTTCATCGATCCGATCGACATCCGCTACCGGCGCTTCGAGGCCGTGCCGAAGCCGATCGCACAGGCCGTGATGTTCTGCCTGATGGACGTGTCCGGCTCGATGTCGGAGCACATGAAGGACCTCGCCAAGCGGTTCTACATGCTGCTCTACGTGTTCCTGACCCGGCGCTACCGCCATGTCGAGATCGTCTTCATCCGCCATACCGATCGCGCCGAGGAGGTCGACGAGCAGACGTTCTTCTACGGACCGGCGTCCGGCGGCACCTTGGTGTCGAGCGCCCTGCAATGCATGCACGACATCGTCCGCTCGCGCTTCCGCCCCTCGGACTGGAACATCTACGCGGCGCAGGCCTCCGACGGCGACAACGCCACCTCGGATTCCGAGAACGTCGCGCGGCTCTTGACCGACAACATCCTGCCGGTGTCGCAGTTCTTCGCCTATCTCGAGGTCGGCGAATCCGGCACCTATTCGTTCGAGATGCCTGACTCGGCGCTGTGGTCGCTGTATGAGCGGCTGCGCGCCAATGGCGAGCCGCTGTCGATGCGCAAGGTCCGCGACCGCAGCGAGATCTTCCCGGTGTTCCACGACCTGTTTCAGCGTCGCGGCACCACGCAGGAGAGGGCGGCGTCATGAGCGGGCTGCTGTTCGAGGGCGCAGACTGGAATTTCCTCACCCTGCAGCGCATCCACGATGCCTGCGAAGCCGTCGCCGAGAAGGAGCTCGGGCTCGACACCTATCCCAACCAGATCGAGGTGATCACGGCCGAGCAGATGCTCGACGCCTATTCCTCGGTCGGCATGCCCCTGTTCTACAAGCACTGGTCGTTCGGCAAACACTTCGCCTATCACGAGGCCTCGTACCGCAAGGGCCTGATGGGCCTCGCCTATGAGATCGTGATCAACTCCTCGCCCTGTATCTCCTATCTGATGGAGGAGAACACGGCGACGATGCAGACCTTGGTGATCGCGCACGCGGCGTTCGGCCACAACCATTTCTTCAAGAACAACTACCTGTTCAAGCAGTGGACCGACGCCGACGGCATCCTCGACTATCTCGATTTCGCCCGCGGCTACATCGCGCAATGCGAGGAGCGTTATGGCCGGCTCGCGGTCGAGCATACGCTCGACGCGGCGCATGCGCTGATGTCGCACGGCGTCGACCGCTATCCGGGCAAGAAGAAGCTCGACTTCCGCGAGGAGGAGAAGCGCGCCGGCAAGCGCAGGCTCTACGAGGAGGGCCAGTTCAACGATCTCTGGCGCACGGTGCCGACCGGCCCGGTCAAGACCAATGCGATGCTGAACGTCGAGCGCCGTCGCGCGCTGCTCGGCCTCCCGCAGGAGAACCTGCTCTATTTCCTGGAGAAGACCGCGCCGCGGCTGGCGCCCTGGCAGCGCGAGTTGCTGCGCATCGTTCGCCACATCGCGCAGTATTTCTATCCGCAGGGCCAGACCAAGGTCATGAACGAGGGCACGGCGACCTATGTGCACTATCGCATCATGAACCGGCTGCACCAGGACGGCCGCCTCACCGACGGCAACTTCCTGGAGTTCCTGCAGTCGCACACCAACGTCGTGTTCCAGCCGGAGTTCGACGATCCGCGCTTCTCCGGCTTCAACCCGTATGCGCTCGGCTTTGCGATCATGCAGGACATCGAGCGCATCGTGAAGGACCCGACCGACGAGGATCGCGAGTGGTTTCCGGACATCGCCGGCACCGGCGACGAAATGGCGGTGCTGCGTGACGTCTGGGCGAATTATCGCGACGAGAGCTTCATCAGCCAGTTCCTCAGCCCCAACCTGATCCGGCGCTTCAAGCTGTTCCATTTGCATGACGATCCGGCCGAACGCGCCGGCATCCTGGTCGACGCCATCCACGACGAGCGCGGCTATCGCCGCATCCGGCGCGAGCTGTCGAAACAGTACGATGTCGGCTACATCGATCCTAACATCGAGGTGGTCGATGTCGATCTCGCCGGCGATCGCCGCCTGATGCTGCGACATACGGTGGTCAAGGGCGCCCAGCTCAACGAGACCGACACCAAGCGCGTGCTGCAGCATCTCGCCGATCTCTGGAGCTACGACGTGTCGCTGGTCGAAGTCGACGCCGCCACCGACAAGGTGCTGAAGGAGTACGTGCTCAATCCCCGGATACAACCGGCGGCCGCCTAGCGCGGCCGCCAAGCCCTGAGCGACGTCAGATTTCCGCGAAGATCTCCAGCAGATTGCCGTCGGGATCCCTGAAGAACAGCGTCCGATGGCCGAAGGGCTGGTCCCTCGGCTGCTCCAGGAGCGCGACGCCCTTCTCCGTCAGCTCGGCCGCGCAGCGGTCGACGTCGTCGCGTCCCACCTTGAAGGCGAGTTGAAGCGCCGCGCTTCCCGGCGGTGTCGGCCGGTCCGATGTCAGCCGCTGCGGCCGAGCGAGCGCGAGCGTGTTGGGGCCGATCTGAAATTCGATCCACCCCTGCGACAGTTCCCGGAGCAGCGGAAAGCCCAGGACCTCCTCGTAGAACTGCCGCATGACGTCCCAGTCGCGGGCGAGGATCACCGTGTAGTCGATGGCGCGAATGGCGCGAAATGCGGACACCCTCTTTACATCATTGGTCACGATCTCTCCCTCCCGGCCGGCCTCACCAAGCTTTTCCATCCCGCGTCGAGTGGCGCAAGGCTGATGAGCCCGCTATGGTGCCCGCCGTTGGCCGGGTGGTTGCAGCCGGCCGTTGCGGACGATGATCAAAGCTCGGGCGTAAGGCGCGTGGTTGGACCAAAGCAGACGGCGGCAACGGATCGGCGGGACCGGTTCATTCCGATACGCAAGTCCGACGTCCTGGACGCCGTCATTTCGCATGGCGGCCTGGAAGACGCCCTGGCGGCCGACCTTCGCCAGCTGGCGCACATGCTCGGCGCCATCCTGCACCACGAATATTTCGACGAGCTCGATCGGCTGCGCGACGTCTATTTCGACTTCGATCCCGAGGTCCCCACCAGCCGCCATCGCTCCGCTCAGGAGCTCGACACCGCCTATTGCAACCTCACCGACGAATTCGTCCGGGTGCTGGGCGAAGCGAACTTCATCGAGATCAGCCACGATGAGATCGAGCGCGCCTTCGCCGAGCACGCGCTTGTCAGGGTCAAGCTGAGGGCGCCGGTCTCCGACTTTCGCGCCGTCCGCATGTTCCGGCGCGGCACGCATCAAGAGACCATCGAGGTCCCCATGCTGTATGGCCTGCGGCGGCGCAAGCAGGAGATCGAGGTCTACGACGACATCATCCTGATGGTCGCGACCAAGCCAGACGAGCCGTCTCAGAAGAAGCGCAAGACCGCCGCCTGGCGTGGCCGCAACAAGATTCGCGGCGGCGCGGTGCTGTTCAAATATTTCCGCCACATCGCGCGCTTCGACCTCGAGGCGCTGCTGCCGAACGTCCGCGTCGTCATGGGCCTGCGCGAGCAACTGACGCTGGGCGTGCCGGCGCTGGTCGGCGGCGTACCGATCCTGCTCAAGCTGGCTTCGACGCTCACCGTGCTGTTCATCGTCGCCGGCTTTTATCTCGGCCTCAGCGGCACCGTGCACGACAACGATACGGAGCAGGCGCTGGCGGCGCTGTCGGGATTGTTCGCGCTCGGCGCCTTCATCCTGCGGCAATGGGGCAACTTCCATCGCCAGTCGCTGATCCATCAGAAGCAGGTCACCGACAACATCTACTTCCGCAACGTCAACAACAATTCCGGCATCTTCAATTATTTGATCGGCGAGGCCGAGGACCAGGACTGGAAGGAAGCGATGCTGGCCTATGGCGGCCTGCTGCTGGCGTCGGTGCCGCTCTCGCGTGCTGCATTGGGCAGCCATGTCGAGGAGTTGCTGCAGCAGATGTTCGGATTGAGCCGCGCGTTCAATGTCGAGGAGGCCTTGATCAGGCTGCGGGAGTTTGGGCTCGTCAGCGGTGATGACGAGGCGCTGTCGGCGCTGCCGCTACGAGAGGCAATCACGCAGCTCGAACGCGTCTGGGCGAAGTCGCTGGGGCCGCAGCCGTAAGAGTGGTCAGAGAGAGAAACCGGCCTCATGGTTCGAGACGCGCCGAAGACGGCGCTCCTCACGATGAGGAGCGAGGGCGCGGCTCACCAGGATATGCCGAGCTGTCGCAACGAACGATCTGACAGTTAGTTACTCCGTCATGGCCGGGCTTGTCCCGGGCATCCACGTGGTTATCAGCGTGCCGAACGACGTAGATGGCCGGGACAAGCCCGGCCATGACGTGGAGATAGACAAGCGCAAAACTCCGATTGTGAAATGCGGTCGCCCCGCCAGAAGCGGGCGCAATGCACTTCACCCTTGTCCTGAGGAGCCCGCCGGAGGCGGGCGTCTCGAAGGACGGCTACAGAGCACACGCTTTCCACGCAGCGGTCTGCCTAGCGCAGACTCGCATTGATTTTGTCGAGCGCGGCCTGCCCAGGGCACAGATCCGCTGCCTCCAGCCGGTTGAGCGGTCGCTCCACCGTGTTGAGGTGGCTGTGCAGATCGTCGGCCTCAGGGTCGACATAGAGCAGGCCGGTCACGATCTGGCCTTGCGCGGCATGTTTCTGGAGGAAGGTCATGGCGCCGAGCCGGTCGTGCGGGTCGTAGTCGGCGTCGATCTTGCGCAGCGCCAGCCTGGAGCCGTCGTGCTGCTCGACGATCTGCACCGTGCCCGGATCCTGGTCGATCTCGATCGGATCGCGTCCGGTCAGCACGTCGAGCCGGTTCACGGCATCGTTGTGCTCGCGGACATAGTCGAAGCTCTTGGTTGAGCCGGCGTGATTGTTGAACGCGATGCACGGGCTGATGACGTCGATGAACGCCGCGCCCTTGTGCCGGATGGCGCCCTCGATGATCGGCACCAGCTGCTTCTTGTCGCCGGAGAACGACCGCGCCACATAGGTGGCCCCGAGCTGCAGCGCGATGCCGACCAGGTCGATCGGATTGTCGGTGTTGGTGACGCCCTTCTTCGACTTCGACCCGCGGTCGGCGGTCGCCGAGAATTGGCCCTTGGTCAGGCCGTAGACGCCGTTGTTCTCGACGATATAGGTCATGTTCACGCCGCGCCGGATCGCGTGGGCGAACTGGCCGAAGCCGATCGAGGCGGAATCGCCGTCGCCGGAGACGCCGAGATAGATCAGCTCGCGGTTGGCGAGGTTGGCGCCGGTCAGCACCGAGGGCATGCGGCCGTGCACGGTGTTGAAGCCGTGCGAATTGCCGAGGAAATAGTCCGGCGTCTTCGACGAGCAGCCGATGCCGGAGATTTTTGCCACCCGATGCGGCTCGATCGACAGCTCGAAGCAGGCCTCGATGATCGAGGCCGTGATCGAATCGTGGCCGCAGCCGGCGCACAAGGTCGAGATCTTGCCCTCGTAGTCGCGATGGCTGTAGCCGAGTGCGTTCTTCTTGATGCCGGGATGCTGGAATTTCGGCTTTGCGATGTAGGTCATGAGAGCACCCTGTCGCCCAGTGCCGTCATGGCCGGGCTTGTCCCGGCCATCCACGTGGGAGTCCGAGGAAAGAGAGGCGTGGATGCCCGGGTCAAGCCCGGGCATGACCGTGGAGAGAGTGGCTGTAAAGTCATGACACCGCCTTGCGCAGCGGTGTGACCTTGATGTGGTCCTGGTGGTCGCCGATCGCATCCGCGATGAAGCGCGCCGTGATCGGCGTGCCGTCATAATGCAGGATCGGCACCAGCCGGACCGGGTCGATGCCGTTCTCGGTGACGATCAGCTGGCGCAGCTGCGCGTCGCGGTTCTGCTCGACCACATAGACGAAGTCGTGCTCGGCGATGAAGCTCGCCACGCTCGAATGGAACGGGAAGGCGCGGATGCGCAGGCGGTCGAGCTGACAGCCGCGCGCCTCCAGCAGTCCGATTGCCTCGTCCATCGCCGGCGCGGTCGAGCCGAAATAGATCACGCCATATCTGGTCGGCTTGCTCGCATTGGCCTGCAGCGGCCGCGGCACCATGTCCTGCGCGGTCTGGAACTTGCGCAGCAGGCGCTGCACGTTGTCGGCATAGACGGCGCCTTCCTCGGAATAGCGCGCGTAGCGGTCACGCGACGTGCCGCGGGTGAAGTATGAGCCCTTCGTCGGATGCGTGCCGGGGTAGGTGCGGAACGGAATGCCGTCGCCGTCGACGTCGAGATAGCGGCCGAAGTCGCGGCCTTCGTCGAGCATTTCCGCCGTCATCACCTTGCCGCGGTCATACTGCTTGGCATCGTCCCACTTCAGCGGCCGGCATAGCCGCTGGTTCATGCCGATGTCGAGGTCGAGCATCAGGAAAACCGTGGTCTGCAGCCGCTCGGCAAGATCGAACGCCGCAGCGGCAAACTCGAACGCCTCCGCCGGATCCTCGGGGAACAGCATCACGTGCTTGGTATCACCGTGCGAGGCATAGCCGCAGGCGATCAGGTCGCATTGCTGCGTCCGCGTCGGCATGCCGGTCGAGGGGCCGGCGCGCTGCACGTTCATGATCACGGCCGGGATCTCGGCAAAGTAGGAGAGGCCGATGAACTCGGTCATCAGCGACACGCCGGGGCCCGATGTCGTGGTAAAGGCGCGGGCGCCGTTCCAGGACGCGCCGACCACCATGCCGATCGAGGCGAGCTCGTCCTCGGCCTGCACGATCGCGTATTTGGCCTGCCCGGTTTCCGGATCGTGTCGCAGTTTCTTGCAGTGGTTGCTGAACGCTTCGGCCAGCGACGACGACGGCGTGATCGGGTACCAGGCGCAGACCGTGGCGCCGCCATAGACGGCGCCCAGCGCGGCGGCGTTGTTGCCCTCGATGAAGATGCGGTCGCCGACCTTGTCGGCCTTCTTGATGCGCAGGCCGATCGGGCACTTCAAATTCTGCAGCGCCCAGTCGCGGCCGAGATGCAGCGCGTGGACGTTGGAGGAGAGCAGCTTCTCCTTGCCCTTGTACTGCTCGCCGATCAGTTGCTCGATCAGCTTCGGATCCATGTCGAGCAGCGCCGACAACGCGCCGAGATAGATGATGTTCTTGAACAGCTGGCGCTGGCGCGGATCCGAGTAGGTCGAGTTAGTGATCGCGGTCAGCGGGACGCCGATGACGGTGATGTCGTCGCGGAACTTGGTTGCCGGCATCGGCTTGGTGGAATCGTAGAACAGATAGCCACCCGGCGCGATACCGGCGACGTCCTTGTCCCAGGTCTGCGGGTTCATCGCCACCATCAGATCAGTGCCGCCGCCGCGGGCGCCGAGATGGCCCGCTTCGGTGACGCGCACCTCGTACCAGGTCGGCAGGCCCTGGATGTTCGACGGGAAGATGTTGCGCGGGCTGACCGGCACGCCGTGGCGGAGCACGGCGCGCGCGAAGAGTTCGTTCGCGCTGGCCGAGCCGGAGCCGTTGACGTTGGCGAAGCGGACGACGAAGTCGTTTACGCTGCTGAGCGGCGCTTGCTGGGACATGCGTTACCTGCGTGAGTCGTCTCGATGAAATATTTCTGCATGTCCCACGCACCGGTGGGACAGCGCTCGGCGCACAGGCCGCAATGGAGGCAGACGTCCTCGTCCTTCACCATCACCCGCCCGGTCTTCAGATCCGAGGACACGTAGAGGCTCTGGTCGACATGCGGCGCCGGCGCCTTCAGGCGCGAACGCAGATCCGCCTCCTCGCCGTTGTCGGTGAAGGTGATGCAGTCCATCGGACAGATGTCGGCGCAGGCGTCGCATTCGATGCACAGCGTGTCGGAGAACACCGTCTGCACGTCGCAATTCAGGCAGCGATGCGCCTCGCCGAGCGCGAGCTTGACGTCGTAGCCGAGCTCGACTTCGGCGCGGATGTCCTTCAGCGCGACCACCTTGTCGCGGTGCGGCACCTTGAAGCGCTTCTCGGACGAAACGTCGTTGTCATAGCTCCATTCATGGATGCCCATCTTCTGCGAGGAGACATGCACCTCGGGCAGCGGCCGCTCGGTGATGTCCTCGCCGGACAGCAGGCGGTGGATCGACAGCGCCGCCTCGTGGCCCTGGGCGACCGCCCAGATGATGTTCTTCGGACCGAACGCCGCATCGCCGCCGAAGAACACTTTCGGGTTGGTCGAGACGAAGGTTGTCGGATCGACCACCGGCATGTGCCATTTGTCGAACGCGATGTCGCAATCGGCCTCGATCCAGGGGAACGCGTTCTCCTGGCCGACGGCGACCAGCACGTCGTCGCAGTCATAGGTCACATCGGGCTCGCCCGACGGCACCAGCGAGCGACGGCCGCTGGCGTCATATTCGGCCTTCACCTTTTGGAAGGTGACGCCGGTGAGCCTGCCATTGTCGTGATCGAAGGCGACCGGCACGAGATAGTTGAGGATCGGAATGTCCTCGTGCAGCGCGTCCTCCTTCTCCCAGGGCGACGCCTTCATCTCCTCGAAGCCGGAGCGCACGATGACCTTGACGTCCTCGCCGCCGAGCCGTCGCGCGGTGCGGCAGCAATCCATCGCGGTGTTGCCGCCGCCGAGCACGATCACGCGCCTGCCGATCTTGTCGGTGTGTCCGAACGAGACGCTGGAGAGCCAGTCGATGCCGAGATGGATGTTCGCGGCGGCTTCCTTGCGTCCGGGAATGTTCAGCTCCCGGCCGCGTGGCGCGCCGGAGCCGATGAAGATGGCATCATAGTTCTCGGCCAGCAGCGTCTTGAGGCTGTCGACGCGATGGCCGGCCTTGTAGTCGACGCCGAGGCCGAGCACGTAGCCCGTCTCCTCGTCGATGACGCTGTCGGGCAGGCGGAATTTGGGGATTTGCGAGCGCATCATGCCGCCGGGCTTTGGGTCGGCATCGAACACGGTGCAGTGATAGCCGAGCGGCGCGAGATCGCGCGCCACCGTCAGCGAGGCCGGGCCGCCGCCGACCAGCGCGATGCGCCGGCCGTTCTTCGGGGCAGGGCGCGGCAGGCGCTGATGGATGTCGTCCTTGAAATCGGCCGCAACGCGCTTCAGGCGGCAGATCGCGACCGGGCTTTCCTCGACACGCCCCCGTCGGCAGGCGGGCTCGCAAGGGCGATCGCAGGTGCGTCCGAGAATGCCCGGGAATACATTCGATTTCCAATTGATCATGTAGGCGTCGCTGTAGCGACCCTCAGCGATCAGGCGGATGTATTCAGGGACCGGAGTGTGTGCGGGACAAGCCCATTGGCAGTCGACCACTTTGTGAAAGTAGTCGGGGGCCGAGATATCAGTCGCTCTCATTCATACCCTGTCCGCGCGGCGAACCATGAGCGCGCGGCCTTCCTGACGTGAGGACGACTGCTTGTTCAGGATCGGCTAGGGATCGATGTGGGTCCGGAGCAGGTCCTGTTCGTCGCCCTTCTGTTTTTTGAATGGCTCAATTGAATAGTCTTATCAGACTAGAGCCATTCCAAGGCGCGCACAAAGGCAATTTTGCAAAGCTGCCCCTCATGCACAGTGTGCGGCGCCGCATTGCCGGCCTGATGCTGCCACGTGTTGCGATGCGGTATGTTCGGTGACGATAAATTGCGAGGACGATGATAAAATAAAGAATGGAGGGTGGAGCACGCGGGCTGCCACGCGCTCCACCGTCATGCCCGGGCTTGTCCCGGGCATCCACGGCGTTCCCAGGATGCCGCACAACGTGGACGCCCGGGACGAGCCCGGCCAGGACGATGTGGAGAGAGGCGGGATCTAACTCACTTCGCCGCCGCGATGTCGGCGCGGCTCAAGTCCCACATCAGGCGATAGATGCCGGCCGAGATCTGCGTCGCCAGCGGACCGTCGATCGCCGCGAAGCGGGTGGTCATCAAGGTGGCGATGGCATGACTGTCGGTACCGTCGATGAGGATGAACCAGTCGGCATCGCGCGAGCTCGCAGGAACTCCGGCCGCGGGACCGGAGAGGTCGGCATCGCCTTCGAGCAGATGCATTGAGATGATGCCCCTCAGCTTGCTTGGGTCGAGCTCGACCTGCAGCGCGTCGCGCAACGCTTTGTCCTGCCCGGGTTTGGGCCGCAGGCGGATGATGCCCAGCACGGCGCCGCGACCGGCGCCGATCGAGATCGTGATGCGCGCGACGCTGCGGATCATGTTCTTGAACCGCGCCATCACCGCCTTCGACCATTCCGTCGGCGACTCCAGCCGGGCGCGGTAGGCCGCGCTGTCGAGCACGTCGATCGTTTCGGTCGAATACAGGCAGAGATATTTCGGGCTGCCCTGCTCGGCGACATAGCGTCGCGCCTCGATGAAGCCGGGGATGGCCACGCGCTCTTCGAGATGCTCGCTGTCATACCAATGGTTGAAATCGGCTTCATGCTCAGCATCGATGTTCATCGATGTCAAAAGCATGCCTTTCCCGGCGATGGGCATTGCAGATGTCCTTGTTCAGCGGCCAATTCCTCATGGTGAGGGCGTCACTTGGCGCGTCTCCCGGACAATGCTGCGCATTGCCTGGTGAACCATGAGGCGGGGGATGTCTGGGGCCTCATCCTTTGAGACGCCATGCTGCGCATGGCTCCTCAGGACGAGGAGAGATGACCATGTGTTTAAGGCGCAGTCGTGCGCGTCGCCATATCGCAGATGGCTTTCATGACCGCATCGCGGATGCCGGGATCATAAAGATTGTGACCTGCGGCTTCGACGACACGGATTTCGGCGTCGCGCCAGATTTCGGCCAGGCGCGCGGAGGTGGAGGGCGGACAGAGCAGGTCATAGCGGCCCTGCACGATGATTCCGGGAATCCCGCTGAGCCTGCTCGCATCACGCAGCAACTGGCCTTTCGCCATGAAGCTGTCCTGCGAGAAGTAATGCGCCTCCATGAACGGCGTCGCCGGCAAGGCGGTGCCGGAGCGGATGGCGAGCCGATCCAGATGGGCGCGGGCCGGTTTGATCTCGGACAGCGCCCGCTCGGTGTCGTGCCAGGCGCGCGCAGCCGGGCCATGAATCGCCGGATCGGGATCGAGGATGCGGCGGAAATAGGCGTCGCACGGGTTGGCGCGTTCGTTCTCCGGCAGCATCTCCAGGAAGTCGCGGTGCAGGGCAGGGTGAAAGCGCGCCAGCGTCTCGCCGAAGGCCGTCTCCACTTCCGCACGGGTGCCGAGGAACGTTGCCCGCAGCACCAGCCCCGTGACGCGCGTCGGGTGCGCCTGCGTATAGGCCAGCGCCAAGGTGGCGCCCCAGGAGCCGCCGGCGACGATCCAGCGGTCGAAACCGAACTTTTCGCGGATCGCCTCCATGTCGGCGATCAGGTCGGGCAGGGTGTTGTTGTCGCGGCTGCGCGCAGGACGCGAGCGGCCGGCGCCGCGCTGGTCGAACAGCACGGCATGGAAGCGCTCGGGATCGAACAGGCGGCGGTGATCCGGCTGGCATCCGGAGCCCGGCCCGCCATGCAGATAGACCGCGGGAATGCCGCCAGCGCAGCCGCTGCTCTCGACATAGATCTGGTGACCGCCGGAGACATCCAGCCATTCCGACGTCAGCGGCGCGAACGGATCGCTGCGGCGCGCGGAGGCGCGGCCGGCTTCGGCGTCAGGCATCATTGCTCTCGGGCGTGCCGCCGGCGAAGTTGCGATAGAGGAAGCGGTCCTTGCCCGAGGCCGCGTCACGCTCGGCCTGCTTGAAGATGCTCTCGTGCAGCGGCGACAGCGTGCAGGCCGGATCGGTATTCCCCGCATCGCCGGTCAGCGCGAACGCCTGGCAGCGGCAGCCGCCGAAATCGATCTCGCGGAACTCGCAGGATTTGCACGGCTCCTTCATCCAGCCGGTGCCACGGTAGCGGTTGAAGGCCTCGGAGTTCTGCCAGATCCAGGCGATCGAATGGTTCGACCGCACGGACATGAAGTCGAGCCCGGTGATGCTCTCGGCAGCGTGGCAGGGCAGGATCTTGCCCGAGGGAGAGATGTTGAAGAACTGCCGGCCCCAGCCGCCCATGCACTTCTTCGGCCGCAGCGCGTAGTAGTCCGGCACGACGTAGTCGATCGTCAGCGTGCCCTTCAGCCGCTCGCGCGCCTCCTCGACCATGCGGTCGGTCTCTTCGAGCTGGGCGTAGGTCGGCATCAGGCTGGCGCGATTCTTCAGCGCCCAGCCGTAATATTGCACGTTGGCGACCTCGAGCCGGTCGGCATCGAGATCGATCGCCATCTGGATGATGTCGGGCAGCTGATGCAGGTTCTGCCGGTGCATCACGGCGTTGACCGTCAGCGGCAGGTCGAGCTCGCGGGTCCAGCGCGCGACCTCGAGCTTCTTGACGTGGCCGCCCTTGTAGCCGCCGACGCGGTCGGCGATGCCGGCCTCGCTGCCCTGGAAGCTGATCTGGACATGGGACAGCCCGGCATCGGCCAGCTCCTTCAGCCGCTCCCGCGTCAGCAGCACGGCCGAGGTGATCAGGTTGGTGTAGAGGCCGACGTCGTTGGCATGCTGCACCAGCTCGACCAGATCCTTGCGCGCGGTCGGCTCGCCGCCGGAGAAGTGGATCTGCAGCACGCCGATCTCGGCGAGCTCGGACAGCACCTTCTTCCATTCCGTGGTGGTCAGCTCCTGTCCGGCGCGATCGAGTTCCAGCGGGTTGGAGCAATAGGGGCATTGCAGCGGACAGCGATGCGTGAGTTCGAGCAGCACGGCGAGCGGAATGCCGTAGGTTTCGGCCACGGAACCGCGCCGCTCCAGCACGGCGAGACCGTCATTGCTGTCGATGGGCGGTGAGGTGTCGGTCAGCTCGGTCATGATGTCGTCTCCCGAACCTCGGTCAGGAATCCCTTGTCGGCGAGATCCTGCAGCATGGCAACCACATCGGTCGCGATGACGTCGCGAGGCGCGGCATATTTCGCCGCGAGCTCGTCGATGATATCAGCGACGCTGCGCGCGCCATCGCACAGCTTGAGCACCTCGACTGAGATCTCGTCCGGCGCCAGCACGCGCTCCGGCGCCAGGATCACCCAGACCTGCCGGGTCTCGTCGAACTTCAGCTTGGCATGCCGCGGCAGCACCACGCGGCTGGTCTCGGCAACTTGGATGTGACGCGGGGCCATGGCGGGTCTCTAGCCGATGATTGTTGCGTTCTGTCCGATGCCGCGGCATCGGCGGTGCCCACCCTCCCCTGGAGGGGGAGGGTCGTTGCGCATCGCCCGCGATGCGCAACGGGGTGGGGCGATCTCTCCATGCGCACCGCGGCAGGTGGCTTCACCCCACCCCGCCTCGCGCTTCGCGCGAGCCGACCCTCCCCCTCCAGGGGAGGGTGGCACCGGTACCCTTGAGAGAGCCGCGAAGACCACGCTCAGCCCTCCTTCGGCACGAAGGCGCCGGGCGGGATGTGGCCCTCGACATAGGCATGATACAGCGCGTCGAGCTGCACCCACAGCACGTTGGTCTTGAAGATCAGCGCGTTGCACACGGCGGCGCGCTGCTCCGGCGTGGTGGCGTGCTCCTTGACGTAATGCAGCGCGAAGTTCGCGTCGCGCGGCGCCTGGGTGAGACGGCGCTTGAAGTAGCTCATGGTGTCGTTGTTGACGAAATCGTAGTGCTCGAGCATGCCCGAGATGCGCTCTTCATGGATGCTCGGCGCGAACAGCTCGGTCAACGACGAGGCGATCGCCTCCAGCGGCGAGCGGTCGCGGCAGAAATGCACATAGGCTTCGACCGCGAAGCGGGTGGCCGGCAGGATGCCTTCGGTCGATTCGACGTAGGCCGTGTCGAGGCCGAGACCTTCGGTCAGTTTGATCCAGCGCTCGATGCCGCCCTCGCTGCCGACATCGCCATCATGATCCTCGATGCGGTGCCGCCATTCCAGCCGCGTGGCGCGGTCGCGGAAGCGCGTCATCACCATCGCGTCCTTCAGCGGGATCGTCGACTGGTAGTAGTAGCGGTTGAGCGCCCAGGCCTGCACCTGGCCCTTGTTGAGCTTGCCGCCGTGCAGCAGCTTATGAAACGGGTGGTGGTTGTGATAGCGCGTCGCGCCGATATGGCGAAGTGCTGCTTCCAATTCGCTTGCACTGTTCAGCGTCACGCCGCGTCCGATCGACAGCGCCGTCATTCCGCTCAGATTGACCTCACTCACAGTACGATCTCCATCCCTTCAGCGGGGATTTCCCATCCCTCGCGTTCCAACGTTTGCCGCTCGGGTGAGGCGTGCAGCCACGCCGGATTGGAGTTGTTGATGTGCAGGAAGACCTTCCTGCCGATCGCGAGGTCCGCCAGCTGCTTGATCGCGCCGCTTTCTCCGGACATCGCGATATGTCCCATGCTCTGCCCGGTCTTGTTGCCGAGTCCGGCCTGGATCATCTCGTCGTCGCGCCACACCGTGCCGTCGAACAGCACCAAGGGCGCGCCCCTCAATCTCGTTCTCAGATCATCGTCCACGCCGGCACAGGCGGCGATGACGTAGCAATATTGCCCGCCTTCGAGATCGGCGATCTTCAGGCCCAGCGTGTCGCCGGTCGAGGAGCTGCCGCCGGGATGCTGCTTGTCGCGCAGATACCACGCGCTCGTTCCCGAGACGGCGAAGGCCGTGATCTCCAGGCCCGAGGGCCGGCCGTCCTGCAGCAGCGGCCGGAACGGTACGTCGATCACGATCGGCACGCGCTTGACGGTCTCGTCCTTCAGCACATCGAAGATGTTGTTCGATCTGAGGATCGCAAGCACCTTGGGGTGCGCATGGATCGAGAAAGGTGAACTCTCGCGCATCGACAGCAGCCCCGTGACCGCGTCGATCTCGCCATTGGTCAGGATCACGCCGGCGATCGGACTGTGGCGCAGGGCGCCGGGCTTCGGATGCAGTTGCGGCGTGCGGGTAACCTGCTGGCGCAGATCGGGCGAGGCGTTGATCAGGAACCAGTTGGCGCCATCAGCGCTGACCGCGACCGAGGCCTGGCTGTTGCTGATCTCGGGATGATCGGTGCGCGCGGCACGGCACACGGCGCAGCCGCAATTCCACTGTGGCACTCCACCGCCCGCGGCGGCGCCCAGGACGACGAGGCGAAGCATGAGCCGTCTCCTGGAATTCAGCTGTGGTGGCGCACGCGATTACCAGCGGCAGGATCTCCGACAGGCAGGCTGACCAACGGTCAGGACCGCCCGCAGGGAAGGTGACGAGGGTGGGACATCCGACCAGCGTACGGGCTGGCACATACGCGGTCGCTGATCCCCACCCTCAAGCGTCGACGTCCTGATCGCCGAGACCTGGACGTCACACCCGCGAATTATTTGCGGGCCGCGCAGGCGTACATGTTGATTTCCATGCCGACCGGCACTTCAACGATCTTCGGTGCTTTCCAGGCCATTGTCCTCTCCTTCAAGTCGGGACGGTTATCGTCCTCAGCAATAAACTACCGTGCTACGAAAAGTTCGCCAGTGGAATCTTTTTGTTTGAGCCTCTCAGGCCTGTTTATTGCAGTGCGAAGTTGCAGATGCGAGTTGCTGCCGTTTTCGTCGGAACGAGCCGTGAAAACAACGAATTCGTGATCGATGGCTTCGCAACACCGTTCAATTCGGTCCCTAGCTTGGGGGGCTGAGCTGGCCGGATAAAGCAGTCGTGAGATGTTCGAGACTTCAAAACCCCAGCGCGCGACCCCATTGGAAGCTGATGATGCCTAGATATTTCTTCAACACACGGATCGGCGAGGAACTGGTCTCCGACACCGACGGCGAGGTGCTGCGCAGTCCCGACCGCGCCTGGGAAGTCGCGCGCGACATGATCAAGGAACTGCTGCGGACCGAAGGCGGCAACGCGGCGCTGATGACGGCCGTCATCGAGGTGACCGACGAGGACGGTGAGATCGTGCTGGAGTTCCCGTTCTCCGAAGCGATCTTCAACATGCCGGCGCAATCGATGACGCGCCATTGAGCGCAGAACGGCCGCATGGCCGTTTCCCGAACGCCCGCGTGCTTGCGGCCGAGATCAGACCGAATGGCGCGGGCGCGCGATGTCGCCGCGCGTGCTGGCGATGCCCATCTCGAAACTGTCGGCGATGCGGCGGGCGCGGACGATGAAGAGCTCCGCGAGCTCCGGCGCGAACAGGTCCTTCGCCGTCGCCTCGAACAGTTGCAGCCAGCGGTCGAAATGCGGCCCCTGCAACGATAGCAACAGATGCGGCCGCATCGGCGCGCCGCTGTAGCGGCCGGTCTTCAGGAACATCGACGACCAGAAATCGCTGATCCTGCCGATATGGTCGTCCCAATCCTCCACGGTACGGTTGAAGATCGGGCCGATCAGCTCGTCCTCCCTTGCGCGCCCGTAGAAGGTCTCGACCAGCAGGCGGATCGAGGCGTCGTCGAGTTCCGGATGTTGAACTGCGAGGGGATGGCGGTCAGGCTGGGCGGCAGGCATCGTCATGGCGTTGTATATAGGCACTCGCAGCGCCGATGGAAACGCCGGGCCGCCACGTCCGATCTTGTGGCGGCCCTGTCGTTCGCTCACGGCAGGCTGACGAACTCCACCCAGTTCGGCTTCTTGCCCACGGCGTAGGATTTCAGGCTCGTGAGCGCGCCGCTGGCCGGGTCGATCCGATACACCGTCATCCCGTTCGACACTTCGCCGACGGCGGCGAGATAGCGCCCGGTGGGATCGATGGCGAAGCCGCGTGGCTGGGTCTCGGTCGGCACGCTGCCGATCAGGCTCACGCGCCCGCTGGCCGCATCGACCTTGAAGCCGGCAATCGTGTTCGAGCCGCGCTCCGAGGCGTAGAGGAACTTGCCATCCGGCGTCACGTGCAGATCGGCCGCCCAGGGCTTGCCGGTGAAGCCTGAGGGCAGGGCGGTGGTGCGCTGCTGCTCGCTCCAGGTGCCGTTCTCCGCGTCATAGGCATAGACCGCGAGATCCGCGTTGAGCTCGTGCAGAAGGTAGATGAACTTGCCGTTCGGGTGGAAGATGAAGTGGCGCGGCCCTGACTTCTCCGGCGTCTTCACCGTCAGCGCCTCCTTGGCCGTCAGCGTGCCCGTCGCGGCGTCGAAGGCGAAGCCGAGCACCTGGTCGGAGCCGAGATTGGTCGCGAACACGAAGCGGTTGTCGGGCGAGGGCAGGAAGGCGTGGGCGTTCAGGCCGGTCGGGATCACCTGGCTCGGCGCCGCGACGACGCCATTGGCCTGGATCGGATTCACCGCCACCTTGTTGCCGCCATAGGAGGCGCTGAACAGCACCTTGCCGGTGCGGTCGAAGGCGATGTTGGCCATGCTGTCGGCGAGCGGGCCGTTGCCGATGTGGCTGAGCTGACCGGTCTTGGCATTGATCGCAAAGCTCTCGGCCTGGAACGGCTGCGAGCGGATTCCGGCGATCAGCACCGTCTTGTCCGGGCTGACCGCGAGCGGGGTCGACGAGCCCGGCTTGTCGACGCCGACGAAGGAAGCCGTCTGCGCCGGGGTCATCTCGCCGGTGGAAGCATCGAACTTGAAGACGCTGATGTCGTTGCTGTCGGCGTTGCCGACATAGGCATAGGTCTCGGCGTGGCCCGCGCGCGGCGCCAGCGTTGCTGCAGCGGCGAGAACGAATGTTGCGGCCATGATGGTGCCCGGTCTGATCATATGGTTTCCCCCTTTTGTGATGTGCTTGCTTCAGCTCTTAAAGTCGAACGTGAAGCTTGACCAAGCCTGATTCCGGATCGATCGATGCAGGATGGGTATTGATCGCGACCGCACTTCGCACCCCTAACACGCGGCCAGTTTGGCTCTCCGTCATGCCCGGGCTTGTCCCGGGCATCCACGTCGGTCCACGCGCGCTGCACGACGTGGATGCCGGGACAAGCCCGGCCATGACGAGGAGGAGAGGGCGAGTGCAACAAGACCCATGCGGTTTGCTGCCGAAGCTATGCTGGAGTGCCGCGCCGCGACGGCTTTCTCCCGACAAGTGCTCGCGCTAGAACAAGCCCCGACACCACGGAGCTCCCCATGACCGATCTCTGGCGCCTGCCGGCTGCCGACCTCGCCGCCCTCATCAAGTCGAAGCAGGTCTCCGCCCGCGATGCCGCGACCGCGGCGCTGGCGCGGCTCGATGCGGTGAACCCCGCGATCAACGCCGTGGTCGACCATCGCCCCGAGGACGTGCTGCAACAGGCCGACGCCATCGACTCCCGGCTGGCGCGCGGCGAGGATCCGGGGCCGCTCGCCGGCGTGCCGGTGACGATCAAGGTCAATGTCGACCAGGCCGGCTTCGCCACCACCAACGGCCTCAATCTGCAGAAGGACGCGATCGCCTCGGCTCACAATCCGGTCGTCAACAACCTGGTCAAGGCCGGCGCCGTGCTGCTCGGCCGCACCAACACCCCGGCGGTGTCCTATCGCTGGTTCACCAGCAACCTCATCCACGGCCACACCAAGAATCCGCGCGACCCCGGCATCACGCCGGGCGGCTCCTCGGGCGGCGCAGGATCGGCCACCGCGGCGGGCATCGGCCATATCGGCCACGGCACCGACATCGCCGGCTCCGTCCGCTATCCCGCCTATGCCTGCGGCATCCACGGCCTGCGCCCCACGGTCGGGCGCATCCCCGCCTTCAATACACAGTTCCCCGAGCGCCCGATCGGCCCGCAGATCAGCGCCGTCTCCGGCCCGCTCGCCCGCACGGTCAACGACGTCAGGATCGCGCTGGCCGCGATGTCGGCGCGCGACGTCCGCGATGTCTGGTGGATGCCGGTGCCGCTCGAGGGCCCGCCGCTGCCGAAGCGCGTCACGCTGTGCGTCAACCCGGACGGGCTGAACCCTGTGCCGGAGGTCGTGGCCGCCTTGCGCGATGCCGCCGGGCGGCTGGAAGCCGCCGGCTGGACCGTCGAGGAGATCGCGGACACGCCGCCGATGCAGGAGGCCGCGCTGCTGCAGACCCGTCTCTGGCTCGGCGACGGCTACGAGGCGCAGCTCGCGGCGGCCGAGAAGGAGGGCGACCCGGGCGCGCTGGCCTGCCTGCGCGGCGTCAGTGACAAGGTTCACCCATTCGACCTGTCGCAGACGCTCGCGCGCCGCGCCGCGCTGACCCGGCAATGGCTCCTGTTCATGGAGCAGCATCCGCTGCTGCTGATGCCGGTGTCGGGCATGCTGCCGTTCGCCGATCAGCTCGACCGCAAGGGCGAGGAGTCGTTCCAGCAGGTCTGGCACGCGCAGCTCACGCAGATCGCGATTCCGTTCTTCGGCCTGCCGGGCCTGACGGTCTCGACCGGCATGGTCGGCCGCGTCCCGGTCGGCGTCCAGCTGGTCGGCCAGCGCTTTCGCGAGGACGCGTGCCTTCTCGCTGGCGAAGCGATCGAGGCTGGCGGTACCCCGCCGTCGCCGATCGATCCGGTGCTGGGCTGATGGCCAGCATCTATGATTTCACCGCGACCTCGCTGAAGGGCGAGGAGGTGCCGCTGAAGCGCTTCGCAGGCCAGGTGCTGCTGATCGTCAACACCGCCAGCGCCTGCGGCTTCACGCCGCAATATCGCGGCCTCGAGGCGCTGCACCGCGCCTATGCGGACAGGGGCTTTGCCGTGCTCGGATTTCCCTGTAACCAGTTCGGCGCCCAGGAGCCCGGCACGGCCGAGGAGATCGGCGCGTTCTGCGCCGGCAAGTACGACGTCACCTTCCCGCTGTTTGCGAAGATCGACGTCAACGGTACCGATGCACATCCGCTCTACAAGTTCCTGAAGGGCGAGAAGACCGGCCTCTTGGGCTCGGCGATCAAATGGAATTTCACCAAATTCCTGGTCGATCGCCATGGGAATGTGGTGTCGCGCCATGCGCCGACCACCACGCCCGAGGCGTTGAAGAAAGAGATCGAGGCACTGCTGTGAGCGACAACGAGACGACTGCGACCCCATTTCCTGACCGGCTGTCGGTCGATCCGAAGAGCCCCTATTACAATGCGGAGATCCTGTCGCGCGACGTCGGCATCCGCTTCAAGGGCGCCGAGAAGACCAATGTCGAGGAATACTGCATCAGCGAAGGCTGGATCCGCGTCGCCGCGGGGAATGCCAAGGACCGCCACGGCAACCCGCTGACCATCAAGGTCCACGGCCCGGTCGAGCCGTATTTCAAGGATTGAGGCGACTGCGCCGCGGGCCTGTGGTGGTCGTATCCGCCAACCTCTGCCCTCAGCGATGAGGCAAACCGCCAACCCAGGACTCGTCATGCCCGGGCCTGTCCCGGGCATCCCCGTCGTCATTCCAGGTGCACGACATGGATGGCCGGGACAAGCCCGGCCATGACGGTGTGGAGAAGGGCGGGGTCGAAGCAGCTTTAGCCCCCGCGTCGCGATGGGTATTTTAGAACGTTGGTCGTAGATATTTGAGCGTCGTTCAAAATTATATTGAACGTCGCTCACAATCCGCTACACTCACCCATATCCGCCCCGTCGGCACCGGTCCCGAGGCGCGAAGTCCCCAGGCGTTTGCGCGATCGGACCCCTGCGTGCCGTCTCCCGGCGGGGTCACAGAGGGTGATGACGATGGCCTATTCGGAACAAGATCTGCGCGCCGCCGCCGGGGCAGGCGCGATCGGGCCCGACGAGTTGCAGCGGTTGCTGACCTACCTCGAGCAACAGGCGAAGGCGGGTCCGGCGGCGCACGCCAAATTCGATGCCGCGCATCTGCTCTGGTACGCCGGCGCGCTGATCGTGATCGGCGCCATGGGCCTGTTCTCGACGGTGGCCTTCTCGCAGATGGGGGGCCGCGCCCTGACGGCCTGCGCGCTCGCCTATGCCGCCGCGTTCGGCTTCGCCGGCGACCACCTCTGGCGCCGGAGCTTGCGCGTCCCCGGCGGCCTGCTGATCGCCATCGCCGTGTCGATGGCACCGCTCGCCGTCTACGGCGTCCAGGCCGAATTCGGCTGGTGGGGCAAGTTCGGCAAGCCCGGCACGGTTCATGACTTCTACGTCTGGATCAAGGGCAGTTGGCTGTTCATGGAGATCGCCACCATCGCGGCGGGCGCGATCGCGCTGCGCTTCTATCGCGTACCCTTCATCGTCGCGATCATGTCGGTCGCGCTGTGGTTCATGTCGATGGACCTCACGCCCTGGATCTTCAACGTCAGCCATTTCGACTGGGAGATGCGCCGCGTCGTGTCGATCTGGTTCGGCCTCGGCATTCTCGCGGTGGCGTGGATCGTCGACTACACCAGCCACAGCCGCGACTTCGGCTTTTGGCTGCACTTGTTCGGCCTGATGGCCTTCTGGGGCGGCGTCAGCGCCACGGAAGGCGCGACCGAGCTGGGCAAGGCGATCTACTGCCTGCTGAACGTCGGCCTGCTCGCGATCGCCGTCATCATCGTCCGCCGCGCCTACGCCGTGTTCGGCGCCATCGGCATCACGATGTATCTCGGCCACCTCGCCGACGTCGTCTTCAAGGACTCGCTGCTGTTCCCGTTCGCACTGTCCCTGATCGGCATCGCGGTGGTCGCGGCCGGGCTGGCGTATCACCGAAAGCAGAAGGTGATTGCGGAATGGCTGGCAGCGAACCTCCCGCCGGCGATACTGCGGCTGAGGCCGCAGGGGGCGGTCGGGTGAGGCGCGGCGACAGCATACACCCTCATGGTGAGGAGTGCCGCGCGCGGCGCGTTCAGGCGGTGCTCTCGCATCGCCTTGAGAACAATGAGGCCCGAATGCTCAAGTGAGCAAGCGGGGCCGGAGAGCACGACTATGAGTGCTTGTGATCAAGTTGTGCGCCTCTTCCGGATCAACTCACCTTCAGATCGCTCGCGCGAGAGGGCTCAGCGCCGCGTCGTCTGATCCGCCAGCAGGGTGTCGAGCATGAAACGACACGCTTCATCCTCGCTGGCAAACTGCCGAACTCCCGCCTGCTCGCCGCGCTCATAGTAGTAGAATTTCCAGAGGGGGCCGTCCCGGTCCAGTCTGTACTGCTCTTCGCAGGCCCCAACCCCGTCGATGCTGAAAGCCTGTCTTGAGATTCCGTGACCAGCCAGCAGTCGTATCAGCTCTGAAGTCCTCACGTCATGCATCCTCAGGCGAAGCCTATGTCACTATGCCCCACATGGCGAGACCGTGTCACGAATTTTGCGTGAGACAGCGCATCACGTGTGTCCGTGAAATCTTAACGACAGTGCATGAATCGTTGCGCAGAGAGCAATGATGAATCGCCAGTGTGCCGCGGGAGCTTCGGACGCAGTGCTATGCTGGACAGGAGGCGAGGGCCGGTGGATGCTAGCGTTCGACTGACAGCAACGACATGAGCCCGCCATGAATCTTGATCACGAGAACGGCCACACGTTGGACGAGGTCATCCAGCATCTGGCCGAGACCATCGCCTGGTGCGCCTCGCGTCCGCGCCCGTGGTGGCCCTCGACGACATTCCGGAGCGCCGACATCGCGCCCGAATTCGGCAGCCGAACGCGGAAGGCCTGGGTTCAGTCGGTCGCCCAGCAGCGCCGTTGCCGCCTGGGTGGCGGCAACATCACCCCCCCCCAAACATCTGCAGCTTTCAAGGCCGGTTGCTTGCGTTTTTTCCTGACGATAGTCTCGATTGTGGCGTGGCCCACGACGAGACCGAAGGCTTTTTCACCGAAGGCAACGTGCCGCCCTGGGATACGTGGGTGGCCTACCTGCAGGAGGGGCCCACTACCAGCCATATCCTTGCGTGGGCTCCGGGCCCGCTGGCGCGGATGGTCAATGACGGCATTCGTGTCATTCCCGAACAGTGCGTCGAATGGATCGACGAGCGCCGGCCGCATCTGATCGAGGCGCTGGCGGCGCGAGGACTTCATATCGACAAGCCGAGGATGTGATCAGCGATGTCGCACGGCAAGCCGTCTGATCTGTCGACGGCGCCCATGCAATCAACGCTCCGGCGCGGTCGCAAGGCTATCGCATACGGACATGCGGAGCTGTCGCGACGAATAACGTTTGACGTTAGTGACGCCGTCATGCTCGGGCTTGTCCCGCCTGCGCGGCCGAAGCCGCTTCGGTGCGGCGAAGGCCCGGGCATCCACGTGGTTCTCAGCGCGCAGGACAACGTGGACGGCCGGGACAAGCCCGGCCTTGACGACGTAGAGATGGACGAGCGCACCACTCCGAGCGCCAAATGCGGTCGCACGAGCCCGGGTCGGGAACGCCGCACGCGGCTGTCGACACGTCTGCAGGTCATGCTGGCGTGTCTGCTGCTGTGCGGCTGCGTCGTTGCTGGCTGGACCGCGGAGTCGCGCGCCGACGATCTTCAGGCCCGCCTGTTGGCGCAGACCGACAGCTACCAAGCCTATACCAACCAGATCATCGCTGTCGAAAAGGATTTCAGCGGGGTGTTCTCTCCGACTGTAGGCCTCCTTCTGAGCGGGCCGTCGAAACCCTGGCTTGATATAGCGAGTTTCAAGAGGCTGCAGCAGCTGTCAGTCCAGCATCCAGATTTCGCTATCCGCTTCATCGCCGAACCCGATCAGCAAA
This sequence comes from Bradyrhizobium sp. HKCCYLRH1030, assembly GCF_051168395.1. Classification (NCBI taxonomy): domain Bacteria; kingdom Pseudomonadati; phylum Pseudomonadota; class Alphaproteobacteria; order Hyphomicrobiales; family Nitrobacteraceae; genus Bradyrhizobium; species Bradyrhizobium sp. HKCCYLRH1030. The sequence continues at coordinate 149,175 of NZ_JBNPUY010000004.1, forward strand.
CCGTCCGCCGCGCGATCGCCGTCTGGCCGAAACTCGAACTCAGCACCGAGGACTATGTTAGCTTCCTTCGAGAGATGGTCGATTTGCGTGACCGGGACCTGATCTCTTCGGATGATCTTGCTTGGGCCTTTCGGCCATTTCCTCCGGTCGCGATCATTTGCGACTACGCGTCGCCTCAGTTGCAATCTGTGCTCCAGCGTGTCCTCGCGCTCGGCGATCTTACGCCCGAATTCAGATCAAATCTCGAAGACGGTCTTTCCGGAAAGTCGTCCAGGATCTGGAGGCGAGATGACGGCGGCAAATGTTCGGTCCGCCGATAAAAGCACCGTCAGGTGTCGTTCAGGCGTTGGGGCTCCTGCTTAGTCCGGAGCAGGACCTTGGCGAGTTGGACGCCCGCCCAAATTCCAAGGAGGCCGCCGAGACCGACACCAACCACGACACCCAACAGCGCGAGCATGCTCCAGTCGCTGTGAATGCCCCCAGGCGCGAAACTGAGAGCAAAGAAGCCGACTGCCAAGGCCGCGTAGCCGAGACCGACCGCTCCAAAAGCGCCGCCTGTCAGCGCTGCGGCGGCAACGAATGACACTCGTATCGCTTTTCCCATCGAAAATCCTGCGGTATCCCAAGAGGCAAGATTTGTCCTACCGTCTGTCGGGACCGGCCGGTCCCCATCGTCCTTCGAGCATCACTCCTGCACAAGTGCAGTGATCGTTCAACACGAACTAGGAGCAATGTTCATGAGGATCACCGTCGAAACCAACGTCGCAGCCCCGATCGATCAGGTCTGGCGTGCCTATACGACGCCGGCCGACATCGTGAGATGGAACGCGGCCTCCGACGATTGGCATACGACCAAGGCCACGGTCGACCTGAGAGAGGGCGGCGCGTTCTCGTCGCGGATGGAGGCCAAGGACGGCAGCATGGGCTTCGACTTCGCCGGCACCTACACGAAGATCGTCGAGCACAAGCTGATCGAATATGCCTTCGGCGACCGGAAGGCCGAGGTCCACTTCGAGCCCGGCCCGAATGGCGTTGTCGTTCGTGTCGCCTTCGATGCCGAAACGACCCATTCCGTCGAGCTGCAGCAGGGCGGCTGGCAGGCCATTCTCGACAGCTTCGCGCGCCATGTGGAAGCGAAACGCAAGGCGTCGTGAGGGCGAGGGGGCCGAGGTCCCGGCGGGCACCGCGAGCGGTGCCCGAATCTTTCACCTTGACAAATTCCGAAAATCAGCAATGATGCGCATGTCCTGTCCTTTTCGCAGAGGGGCGTACGCGTCGTCACGAACGTCGGGATAGGGATGCGGTGGCCGCAGCGGCGACGGTGGACGACCGGCGTCGCTACGGACGGAGAAGTCGTGTGGTCCTGGCCTCTCGACGCTGAGGTCTGCGCAACGCGCCAAAGGCGCGTTGTCGCAAAATGGGGGCAAGAACGCCGATCCCCAGGGAGAGCACGAAGGACACCGTTCAAACCATCGCGCAGGGAAGGCCGGAATGCACCGGTCGTACCTGTGGTTCCTGCCCCGTGCACTTTCTCACGCACGGGGGCCATGGGTTGCGGCCAGCACCCGGTCTTCCCTGCGCCCTCTGTATTTGTCGGAGGGACATGCTTCGCAGCAACTCGGGCGCCATGCGCCGCGAGGCTATGATCGCGCGTCCCCAAGCTGTTTGAAATGTGAAACCGGTCCAACCTCATCGTCGTCCCGGCGAACGCCGGGACCCATACGCCGCGGCGGATGTGGCTTGGCGAGGTCTAACGACTGGCCTGCCTCAAACGACGACCTGTGGTTATGGATCCCGGCGTTCGCCGGGATGACGATGGTGGCTGTGGCGTAAGCACAGTCTCTCACCGGCGTCATTGCGAGCGAAGCGAAGCAATCCAGGGCGACGCGAAAGACTCTGGATTGCTTCGTCGCTTCGCTCCTCGCAACGACCGAGTGGGCGGCGTGCCCAGCAATGGCGCGAGGTGGATGTGAGACAGTGCTGCAGTCTGCCGCAAGTCCTACGACGACAGCCGCATATCCAGCAGCCGCCGGCCCTCGGCGCGCAGCAGCTTCTTGACCGCGCTCGAGGCCACGACCTCGCCGTCATTGGCATAGGCTTCGTGGTTCTTCTCGATGTCCTCGAGCCGATACAGGTAGTTCACCATCACGGTCGCGGATTCGCGCTGGCCCTTGGACGAGAGGTCGCCGAGCCAGTTGATGCGCTCGAGTCTCGCGCCGTTGCCGAGGTGGAAGCGGGCGACGGGATCGATCACCTTGCCCTTCGACGTCCGCGCCTTCAGGAAGTAGTGCGCGGCGAGCGGCTCGATCACCGGGCGCAGCTCGGCGGTCATCTCGGCATCCTCGACCCAGCGCGGCTCGTTCAGCAGCTTGAGCACGTTGCGATCCTCTTCGGTCGCATCGGTCGTCGACTTCAGCCAGTGCATGAAGCCGGGCACCGGCGACAGCGTGACGAAGGTGTCCAGCTTCGGCAGCTCGCGCCGCAGCTCCTCGACCACCTGCTTGATCAGGAAGTTGCCGAACGAGATGCCGCCGAGGCCGCGCTGGGTGTTGGAGATCGAATAGAATACGGCGGTGCGGGCGCGGTCGGCCGGCACCGGCGGACGATCGACGGCGAGCAGCGGCGCGATGGCGCCGGGGATGGTCTCGGTCAGCGCGATCTCGACGAAGATCAAGGGCGCATCGGGCATCGCGGGATGGAAGAAGGCGTAGCAGCGGCGATCGACCGGATCGATGCGGCGGCGCAGATCGTCCCAGTCGTGGATCTCGTGCACTGCCTCGTAGCGGATGATCTGTTCCAGAATGTTCGCCGGCGTCGACCAGTCGATCTTACGCAGCACGAGAAACCCCCTGTTGAACCATGAGCTCAAGAGATGCACGACGTCGCGATCGAGCGCGGCGAGTTCCGGATTGCCCTTGATGAGATCCAGGAGATCGGTGCGCATCGCCACCAGCTCGGGCGTGCCGCCCGGCGCGCGGTTGAGCCGGCGGATCAGCTCCTGCCGGCGCGGCTCGGAGGCGAAATGCAGCGCGCTCGCGCCTTCGTCCGATGGCGTCGCGCGCCAGTCGTCGATCGCCTTGGCGAGCCTGGCCTTGTCCGGCCCGAAATCATGCACCAGCGCGGTGAAGAACGCCTTGCGGCCCTCGGGGTCGAGATCGTGATAGCCGTCGAGAACGTCGCGGGCCATCGCCGTGCCCGAGGCCTCGCCGGCGCCGGACACCAGCGCCTCGCACAGCTCGGCCAGGCTTTTCGCATCATGCTTGTCGACAGGGGCGCCGCCGCCGCGCAGCAGCGTCCGGCCTCGCTCGGAAATTGTGGTGATCAGGTCGGTGAAAAAGGCGTTGGCCATCTGATGTCGGTCGAATCCCGGAGCGTGATGAGGGCGATGTTACATGGATTTATGGCAAAGCTGGCGACATTCAAACATAACAAATCGTCAACGCCGCCGTCGCGGCGTGCATATGCGGCCGGCGAGTCATGCACCTGTCTGCTCCGCGAATTCGGTCGGAGTGCGGCCGGTGACCTGCCTGAAGGCATGCGAAAACGCCGGCACGCTGGCATAGCCGAGATCGGCGGCGAGCTGCTTGACGGAGAGGTGACGGTCGGTGGACAGCCGCTCGATCGCGGCGGCGATCCGGGCGCGCTGGCACCACGCCTTGAAGCTCAGCCGCGTCTCCGCCGCGAACAGCCGCGACAAAGTGCGGGCCGAGCTGCCGACCTTGCCCGCCAGGGTCGCCAGGTCCTCCTCGCTCGCGGGAGAGGCGAGGACGAGCTGGGCGGCACGTCTCGCGCGCGGATCCTGCGGCAAGGGGATGAAGGTCGAGGAATCCTCGGCGCGGCGCAATTCGAGCAGAGCGAGCCGCACCAGCAGCGCCGTGCGCTCGGGCCCGCCGTCCGCCGCGAACAGCGCCAGGATCGCCTGGTGCAGCAGCGGCGAGACCTGCACCACGAACTCGCGGTCGAGCCGCGCGCCCCGCGTCTCCCGCTTCAGCCAGTCCAGCTCGAAATACAGCGTCCGCATCTGGCTGTCGGCCAGCATGTCGATGGCGTGGCCATGGCGCGCCGGCACCCAGACCGCGCGGTCCGGTGGCACCAGCCAGCGTCCCCGCGGCGTCGTCACCTGCATCGTGCCGCGCGAGGCGTAGATCAACTGGGATTCACGGTGCATGTGCGGATCGAGCCGCGCACCTTTTTGATAGAGGCGCGCGATCAGATGGACGCCGGGCTCGGTCGTCACCCGGTCGGCGCCGAGCGGCTTCAATGGCGTGTCCACGATGGTCATTGGCGGCTTCTCGTTGGTCGCGTCGACTATAACCGATCCGTCAGGAATCGAGGACAGCTCCCATGAACAGCGCCCGCCGCGTCATCGGCTTCGTCAACGCGGCCCATTTCATCGACCATTATGCGATGCTGATCTTCGCAGCCGCGGTCATCATCATGGGCCCGGCGCTCGGCATGGCCTATGCGGACCTCTTGCCCTATGCGACGCCGGGCTTCATCGCCTTCGGCGCCGGGTCGCTCCTGACCGGCTGGCTCGGCGACCGCTGGAGCCGGCGGCACATGATGCTGATCTTCTATCTCGGCATCGGCTTGTCGATGATCTCGGTCGGCTTGGTGCGGACGCCGTGGCAGCTCGGCGCGGCGCTGCTTTCGATCGGACTGTTCGCCTCGATCTATCATCCGGTGGGAACCGCGATGCTGGTGTCCTATGCCGACCGGCTCGGCCGCGACATGGGGCTGAACGGCGTGTTCGGAAATCTCGGCGTCGCCTCGTCTGCGCTGGTGACCGGCGTGGTCGGGCAATATCTCGGCTGGCGCTTCGCCTTCGTCGTACCCGGGGTGATCACGGTGGCGATCGGCGTGGTATTCGCGCTGGCGGTTGCGCATGAGGACCGCCGGGGATCGAAGCAGGCGGCGGCGCAGGCCCGCGTCGCGCGCGACCAGATGTGGCGCGTGGTGCTGGCGCTGCTGCTGGTGGTGATCGCGATCTCGACGACGTTCAACGCGATCACCGTGGCGCTGCCAAAGCTGTTCGCGGAGCGGCTGGCCGGGTTGACGCAGAGCCCGGCGCTGCTCGGCGTGATCGCGGCCGGCGTCTACGTGTTCGGCGCGATGACGCAGTACACGATCGGGCGGCTGCTCGATCGCTACGCGCTGAAGACGATCGCGCTGCCGCTTTCCCTGGTGCTGGCGCCGCTGCTCTATCTCGCCGCCGATGCGCGCGACTGGGCGCTGATCGTGGCCTCGATCGGCATCGTCATGGGCGCGTTCGGACAGGTCACGGTCAACGACGCGATGGTCGGCAAGTACACGGCGGAGGAATGGCGCTCGCGCGCCTATGCGGTGCGCTATTTCATCGGCTTCACCGCGGCAGGCGCCTCGGTCGGCCTGGTCGCCTGGCTGTATGAGCGCGGCGGCTTCGTCACCATGCTGCAGGCCTTCGCCGCGCTCTGCCTGGTTGCGGTCATCGCCGCGCTGATCCTGCCGCCGGAGCTTCCGGCGGCGCAGCCGGCGCTGCGGCCGGCGCCGGCGGAGTGAGAATGCGATCCACCCAAATTTTCCCAATTGCCAGGCATCCGCCGCCGGCGCAGCCTGGGCCGATATGCGCGTGCGCATACTGATGAGACCCGATTGGCCACCATGCGGGCGGCTGCGCTGGCGACAAGTCATTGAAGCACGACACCATTGAGGATCGACCGATGATCAATCGCTTCAGGAGAATGCTGGTGCTCGGGATGGCCGCGGCGGCCGGCCTTGCAGCCACGCAGGCGCTGGCGCAGAGCGATGCGCAGCGCAACGCGATCAAGTCGGCGTGCCGGTCCGACTACATGGCGAAATGCGCGAGCGTGCCGCCCGGCGGCACGGCGGCGTTCCAATGCCTGCAGAAGAACATCGCGAGCCTGTCCTCATCTTGTCAGACGGCGGTCAAGGCGCTCGAGCCTGCCGCGGAGGCCAAGCCCGCGGCAGAGGCCAAGCCCGCGGCAGAGGTCAAGCCCACGGCAGAGACCAGGCCCTCGGCGGAAGCCAAGCCGCCGGCGGAAACCAAGCCTGCCGCGGAAGCCAAGCCGGCTTCGGTACCGTCCGCCCCGACCAAGCCGGCCGTCGCCGAGGCGAGCAAGCCTCCCGAGCCTCCGAAGGCCGCGGCGCAGCCGGCCGCGGCCGTTGCGGCCGTGCCTACGCAGTCCCCGGCGGCCAAGCCGGCTGCAGCGGCGTCAGCGCCCGCAGCCCAACCGAGCGAGGCGCAGGTGGCCGCGATCCGGAGTGCCTGCGGCTCCGATTACCGCAAGGTCTGCAGCAGCGTGCCGCCGGGCGGCGCCGCGGCGCTGCAATGCCTGGAGCAGAACAAGGCCAAGCTGTCCGCTCCCTGCGCCCAGGCGATGGCGTCTTCGCGCGGCGGCGCCGCGCCGGCGACTGCGGCTGTCGCCGCGCCCGCGGTGACAACCACTGCTGCACCGCCGGCGCTGGTGCTGCGACCGCTGCGGCCGCTCGAGGAGTTGCGCATCGTGAGGGCCGCCTGCGGCGCCGACGCGCGGGCGTTGTGCAGCGGCATCGAGCCGGGTGGCGGTCGAATCGCGCAGTGCCTCGCGGCCAATGCCGGCGCGCTGACGCCTGGCTGCAAGGGCATGCTCGCGCAGTTCGCGGCCAATCGCTGATGCGGAGCGGCTGCCGTCCATGGTTACCATCCGAGATGCATACGAGCGCGATCCACCCAAATTGTCACAATTGTCGGGCGGGGAAGTCCCAGGCAAGGTCGCGACGGGGTGGATATTTGACCAATGAGATCATGATCAGGAGTTTGAAGATGAGCGCCATTGTCTCACGTGCCATTATTTCCACGCTGTGCGGATTGTTCATCCTGGCGGCGATGCCGTTCGTGTCGATGTCGGATGCCAACGCCGTGGTCTGCGCTCGGGGCGTCGTGCGGGCCGGCTGCGCCGGTGCGGCGGGCGCCGTGGTGGTTCGCAAGCCGCCGGTGGCGGCTGCGGCGTGCCGCACGGTCATCGTCAATGGCGTCGCGGTTCGGCGCTGCGTTTAAGCGACGCTTAATCGGTTTTCGGTATCGAGTTATTTGAAACCGTAATTGCGACGCGCAAGTTTTGCGCGTCGCATGCTGCTTTGCGCAAGCGAGGTAAGTTGTATTTAACGGTGCTCCCGGCAAGGTGCGGCTCGTATCCAACCTGCAATCCAATGGGAGAGGGCCATGGCGTTTTGGCGCTGGCTGCGTGACGCAGCCCTGGCAGCTGCGGTAGTCACGTTTGCCGGCAACGCCGCCGGCGCAGCCGGCTTGAAGGAAGAAATCGCGCCGACCGGCAAGCTTCGTGTCGCCATTGCCGTTGGCCCCGCCGGCGGTGCGTTCTGGTGCGTCAAGTCGGACAGCGGCTATTCAGGCGTTCCGGTCGAACTCGGCAAGGCCATGGCCGCGCAGGTCGGTGTGCCCGTCGAGTTCGTCGAGCATCCGAATTCCAATGCGATCACCGATGAAGCTGCTCGGGGCGTCTGGGATGTGGCCTTCATGCCGAAGGACGCGGAGCGCGAAACCAAGGTCTCGTTCGGTCCGGTCTACGATTCGGTCGAGACCACCTTCATCATCCGCGCCGGTCTCGACGTCGCCAACATCGCCGCGCTGGACCAGGCCGGCACCGAGGTTGCGGCCATCAACGACACGACCGTGCTGCGCGGTGCCAAGGCTTTCCTGAAGAAGGCGACCGTCACCGGCTTCAAATCCTACGAGGAAGTCTATGCGCTGCTCAGCGCCGGCGAGATCGACGCGCTCGCGCTGGCGCGCGATCAATTGAATCTCATCGCCAAGCAGATTTCCGGCACCAAGGTGCTCGCCGAGACCTTCAAGAAGACGGACACCGCGGTCGCGGTGCCGCTGAAGCATCCGCAGTCGCTGGCCTTCGTCACCAAGTTCATGACGGATTCCAAGGCGAACGGTTTGCTCAAGAAGGCCTACGGCGCCAACAATCTGAGCGAGTCGACTTTGCTCACCCAGTAAGCGCACCCGACGCTGCTTGGCCGACTCTCCCACGCCACCGGCGGGGGAGAGCCATCGTCTCAGCCGGCACGCTTCATCGTCAGTTCGGCGCCCGCCTCACAATCGGATCGAGGCCGCTTTCCGCGATGACGTGACGCGCGTCCGGTGATTGCAGGAACTTGATGAGCGCCTCGCCGGCCTCCGGCTCCTTGGCGGCCGTAGCGATGCCGGCGGAGAACACGGTGATCTTCTGCAGTCCGGCCGGCAGCGGCCCGACGATGTCGATGCCCTTCACCGGCTTGAGCTCGCCGATCTGCTGAAAGCCGATCTCCGCTTCGCCCTGGGCGACGATCTCGCCGACGGGAGTGGCCGGAATCATCCGCGCCTTGCCTTTCATCTCGTCCTTGATGCCAAGCTTGTCGAACATCTCGGTGGAGACGTAGACGCCGCTCGCGCTGTCCGAATAGGCGATGGTCTTGGCGGCGATCAGCATGCGTCTCACGGCTTCCGCGTTCGAAATATCGGGATGCGGCGTCCCCGACTTGACCGCGACGCCGATCGGCGAGTTGGCGAGGTCCGCGCGGCTATCCGGCGTCACCTTGCCCTTGGTGGTGAGATCGCTGAGCGCGTAGCCCACCATGATGAGGACATCGGCCGGTTCGCCGCGCTCGAGGCGAACGGGAATCGCATTCGTGGTTGTTCCCATCGACGGGCCGTAGGCAATCGTGACCTTGTGACCCGAGCGCCGCTCGAATTCCGGCACCAGGGATTTGAACGCAGCGGTCATGCCGCCGGAGATCATGACGTGGACTTCTGCGGCTTGGGCCGCGGTGGTCAGGAGGAACGCGGCCGAAGCGGCGAGACCGATGGTGCGGAGATGGGTCGAGAGGATCATGGCAGGCTCCGAGGCGAACGGCTGGAGGCCGGGGCGCCTTGGATAGCCCGACTGTGTCGGGAAGGCCAGCGCTCCACAGGGCCGGCCATCCCTCTGCAATGCGTCGCGCTTGCGGCGTCACTGTGTCTGCAGCGCGGCGAGACTGTTCGCCGCCACCTCAGCCGGCCTGATAGGCCGGCGCGGATGCGAGAAAGTCGTTATACGCGTCCGCATCGGGCGGCGTGAACATCTCGGCCAATGGATTGCGCCGTCGGCGCTGAGCGCCGATGTCGGCAAGCAGTTCATCGAAATGCTTGAAGTGATAGGGCGCGACGCAAAGTCCGCCATACACGCCCGCGGCAGGGCGCTCGATCCGCTTGAAATGCAGCATCATCTCGATGTTGTCGCGCATCTCGCGCTCGCTCGGTTGATGCGCCAGCTGTTTGTCGGCATACCGCACCAGCCAGTTGGCGGCCATGTCCGCACAGAGCACGGTGCAGAAGCTCGAATTGAAGCCGACGAATCCCATGTCGGGAAGATCGGGATTGGCGATCAGCCGATAGAGCCGGTACTGCCCGTCCGGATCGACCAGTCTGGCGCGGTCGGCATCCGACAGAAACGGGACCCCGAGCTTGTAGCCGATGGCGAGGATCGCGACGTCGGCCGGAATTCGTTCGCCGCCGCTGGTCACGATGGTGTTCGGCTCGTAATGGCCGAAGGTGCCGTAGACGGCCTTGATCCGGCCGTCTGCGACCATCGGGAAGAAGTCGGGCGTCGCGATCGGGACTGAGCAGTTCACGCCGTCCTCGATCCTGCCCTTCGGCACCATGTTGCATTTGGCGAGCTTCAACTGCATCTTGAGCAGGCTTTCCAGGCCGCGCCAATTGGCCCAGACGAGCGGCTTGGCCAGCAGATGGGCAAGGCGCGAGAGCGGGCCCATGCCCCAGCTTGGGAACATCTGCTCCTGGGCGCGGATATAGAGGATGCGCTTGAAGTTGATCAGACCGCCGATGAAGTAGGGAATGCGCCACACCGCTTCACGAAGCACGATCGTGACCGAGCGCGCGCCGGAGCGCACGGCGTTGACCGCGATGTCGGTTGCCGATTTCGAGCCGCCGAGGACCACCACGTCGCGCCCCTTCGTGAGCGCGGCATCGTTGTATTTCGAGGAATGCAGGATCAAGCCGCCGGCGGCCGCGAATTGATCTTCGCCGCCAAGCGACAACGTCTGCGGCTCGTTGAACTGACCGGTGCAGACGGCGACGAAATCGAAATCCTCCCGGCGCGTCCGGTCTCCTGTTTTGAGGTCGAGGCTCCATCCAGGCTTGCCGTCACTGCGGCGCTGCATCGCAAGCACGGTCGTGTTCAACCGCATCAGGCGGATGAGGTCGTGGGATTTCGCGTAGTCGGCAAGATAGGCATGGACCTGCGGTCCCTTCGGCCATTCGGGGTAGTGATCCGGCATCGCCTTGTCGGTGTAGCGATAGAGCTCCTTGGGGCTCTGCGTCTGCACGTCGGGATAGGACCGCGCGGGCTCCCAGACGCCGCCGAGATCGACGCTCCGCTCGACGATGGTGACGTGGTGCCCGCGGGCGGTGAATGCTTTGGCTGCAGCCAGGCCGGAGACGCCGGCGCCGATCACACAGACATTCTTTCGGCTGATCATGGGACCTCCTTGTTGTCGAGCGCGCAGCCGCGTTCGGGCGGCATTCGCCCGCCGCGCTGCAGAAGCCCGCGAGAGTTTGATGGTGACGAAGGTTGCCCGGCGCGACCGAGGCGTGCGATGCCGACGGATGCGGCAGCATCGAAATCAGGGCGAGAAGGATCTCGCCGATCGCATCTCGTTCGAGCGCAGCCGCTGCTCATGCCGCAGGCGCACGGAGCCGATAGCGATGATCGCGCGCCGTTCGTACCGCAACAAAAGGGCGGGGGCGCCCGCTGGGGCCCGCGCTGCCGCCTAGTCGTTGGCCTCCGGGGGCAGGAAGTCGACCTCGTGTTCCGCCGAGATCCGCACCACTTCGGCTGGGTCGGCGAGATTGTCGAGCATGTTGAACAGCGCTTCCAGCTTCTGCATCGGGGAGACCCAGAACAGCGCGCGCGCCGGCTTGTCGGATTTGTTGAAGTAGCCATGCGGAATGCCGCGCGGCATGCGCACGAGGTCGCCGGCATTCGCCTTGACCCAGACGCCGTCGAGCTTGAGGTCGAGGACGCCTTCCTGCACCAGGATGAACTCGTCCTGGGTGGGATGAACGTGAACCGGCACGAACTGCCCGGGCTCGCTGTTGGTCTCGAAGGCGAACGTGGAGTCGGTGACGGCTTTCGGATAATAGAGCTGACCCAGGATATTCCAGGTCTTGCCGGCATAGCCGGTACCTGCGCGCGTGATGCCTTTTTCGAGTGTGATCATGCCGGATCTCCTTGCTGCACGCGTGGGAGGATCAAGCCGGGGCGACGCCGAGTCTATCCAGAAAACGAATCCCTCGACGTCAGTTGCTAATTATTATAGGTTTCAAACGATCTCGACGGGCGACGTAGGCCATGACTGCAGATGCAGCCGCTGATCGTAGTTGGAAGTCTCCGGCTGTGCCGCGGCTTACAGCCTATGGCCGTGTTGCAACGCACGATGTCGATGAGGCGGCTGAACAAATAGGCCGCATCTTCTGTCCGCATGGGCTGCAACCGGAGGCGGATACTGCGCGCGATTTCCTCGCTCTGCATAATTGCGCGGCATTCGATGGCTTTTCCATTAACTACGTCGCCTATGGCGGTGCGGTAACCATCGATCCGGGCTGTCTCGACCGCTTCTTTCTGCTGCAGCTCCCGCTGGCGGGGACCGCGCGGGTCTTTGCCGGGGCCGGCGAGGTCGCGACGGCGCCAGACCATGCGGCATCACTGCTGTCGCCGACATTGCCCACGCGGATGGTCTGGGACGCTTGCGCTCAGTTGATCCTGTTGCTCGACCGCCGTCTCGTGGAACAGCGCGCAGCAGCGCTGTCCGGGCGCGCGGTGCAACCGATCGAATTCGATCCCGCAATCGCGTTGTCGGGATGTCCTGGCTCGCGGCTCCGGGCTCACATGCTCGGGCTCGCGGACCTCGCCGAGCGTCTCGGCGGTGGGCGCGGCCTGCCACCGGTTGCGGCAGCCAATTGGCGCGAGACGCTGCTGGACATTCTGTTCGAGCAGCCCGGCAATGGCCTGGCGGAAGCGATCAGGCTGCATTCCGGCCGGGTCGAGACATTGCCGCAGGCCGTCCGCCGGGCGCGTGATCTTCTGGCAGCGCACGCAGCCGAACCGCTCGATCTGGCGCAACTTGCGGCGTCGTCAGGCGTGGGGATCCGGGCGCTGCAGGGCGGCTTTCGCCGCCATTTCGGGATGTCGATCTCCGACATGCTGCTCGACATCCGGCTGGCGCGGCTCAATGCGCAATTGATGGCGGCTCCACCGGAGGCGCGGATCATCGACATCGCCTTCGACCTTGGCTTCACCCATCTCGGGCGGATGGCGGGGGCCTATCGCAACAAGTTCGGGGAGGCGCCGTCGGCCACGCTGCAACGCGTGCAGCGCAGTCGCTTCACGAATTGACGTGCACGAAATCCCGCAGCAGCGGATAGATCTCGTTATTCCACTTCTTGCCGCTGAACACGCCGTAATGGCCGACGCCGGCCTGCATGTGATGGACGCGGCGATAGGCGCGCACATTGGTGCAGATGTCCTGCGCCGAGAGCGTCTGGCCGATCGAGCAGATGTCGTCACGCTCGCCCTCGACCGTCATCAGGCCGATGCGCCGGACTGCCTTCGGGTCGACGGGACGGCCGCGATGCATCAGTCTGCCTTGCGGCAGCAGATGCTCTTGGAAAACGTCGCGCACCGTCTCGATGTAGAACTCCGCCGGCAGATCCATCACCGCGAAGTACTCGTCGTAGAAGGTCTTGATCGTTTCGGCCTTCTCGACCTCGCCTTTGGCGAGATGGTTGGCGAGATCCATGTGCTGCTTGACGTGGCGCTCGAGATTCATCGAGACGAAGGCCGTGAGCTGCACGAAGCCCGGATAGACCTTTCGGAAGGCGCCCCTGCATTGAAAGGGCACGTAGTGGATCAGGTTGTCCTCGAACCAGTCGATCGGCTTGCTCTTGGCGAACTCGTTGACCTTGGTCGGCTGGATCCGCGTGTCGATCGGTCCGGCCATCAAGGTCAAGGTGGCGGGGCGCGACGGATGGTCGTCCTCGCACATCACGGCGGTGGCCGCGAGTGCCGACACCGACGGTTGGCAGATCGCGACCATGTGCGGCCGCGGACCGAGCTGGCTGAGAAAACTGATGAGATGATCGGTGTAATCTTCCAGACCGAAGCGGCCGTGATCGCGCGGGATGTCTCGCGGATTGTGCCAGTCTGTGATATAGACGTCGTGATCCTGCAGTAGCGTCTTCACGGTGCCGCGCAGCAGGGTGGCGAAATGGCCGGACATTGGCGCGACAAGCAGCACCTTGGGCTGCTCCGGCGCAGCGTCCTTCTTGAAGTGCAGGAGCGAGCCGAACGGCGTCTTGAACGTGACCTCTTCGGTGACGGCGAGTTCGCGGTTGCCGACCATTACGCTATCGATGCCATACGCCGGGCGGGCGTAGGTCAAGGCTGAGCGGGAGATCAGCTCAAGCGCGGCGGACAGACGCCGCATGGCGCGGCTGGATAGCCCTGATGGGATCAGGTTGAGATAGCGCATGGCGGCTGCCGCGCTCTGGCGCCACGGCTCGGTCAGGTCCATGTGGTTCTGATAGGCTTGGTACAGCAGCGCCATCGCGTCCGATCCATTACATGCATTGCTGTATGCAATATCGGAGCCAGAACGGCCGAGTCTTGCCTGAAAAACTGGCATGTCGCTTGCTCGATGATATCTCCGACGTATCCGGCTCCGCGCATGATGCCGGTCGCACGAGCGGCACGATGGGCGAACGACAAACGACAATGCGGCAAGAGGGTAGGGCGACATGGCCAAAGCGACGTTGACCATCAGCAGCAAGAATTACTCGTCGTGGTCGCTGCGCGGCTGGCTGCTCGCCAGGTTTGCCGGACTGGATTTTGACGAGGTGATCGTCGGTCCGGACGACGCATCGGCTCGCGCCGAGATCCTGCTGCTGTCGTCCTCGATCCTGGTGCCGTGCCTACGCCACGATGGTGCGACGATCTGGGATACGCTGGCGATCGGCGAGTATCTCAACGAGACCTTTCCGGAGGCGGGCCTGCTGCCAGCCGACCGCATCCAGCGCGCGCATTGCCGCTCGATTTCGGGCGAGATCCATTCTGGCTTCACGACCCTGCGGGCGTCGCTGCCGGTCAATCTCAAGGGCCACTTTCCGGGCTTCAAGGTCTGGACGCGGGCGCAGGCCGACATCGATCGCATCTGGGCGATCTGGCGCGACTGCCTGGACATATCCGGCGGCCCATTTCTGTTCGGCCAGCGAGGCATGGCGGATGCGATGTATGCGCCGGTGGTGACGCGCTTCGTGACTTATTACGTGAAGCTCGAGCCGCGGCTCAGGGCCTATGCCGACCTGATCATGGCGATGCCGGAGATGCAGCAATGGATCGAGGCCGCCAAGGCCGAGCCCGAGGAGATCGAGGAGCTGGAGGTCGAGTACTAGGTGTACTGCCGTCAGCGGCGCGTGCCCGCGGCCCTTTGCAGCCGCGGCTCCAACGGCTCACGCCGCGGGCAGCGGCTGCTCAATTTGAAGCCGGATTTGCGTCTTCTCGGCGCGTGGCGCGGGCTGTCAGCACCTCACCATTGCCGTGTGGCGTCGGCCAAAACCCGGTTGTCGGCAATCAGTTCGGCTCGCGATGCCGCCCTGGCCTACCGATCTCTGCGTTGCAGACAGGGCGTGGCGTGGTTTTCGCATGGCACAATCCGCTTTCGGACGTGGTGGCCGCTGTGGCCGATCGATGGGCCGCAACGGTCGCCGATGTCGCGATCAACCGGTGGAGGCCGTCATGAACCAGCATGCAGTGGTGACCAAGTTCTCGCACGTGAAGCCCGAGGACACCGACTACAAGGGCGGTGGGTTGCGCGACTTCTTCCTGTACCGCGATCTCGGCATCGCCGACGCCACCGGCGGCCAGGTGATCTGCCACCTCGTCAAGGCCAATCCGGATTGTCCGCCGGTGGATGGCACAGGTTGGCATCGCCATGATTGCGATTTCCAGATCGTCATCATGATGAAGGGCTGGGCCCGCTTCATGTACGAGGACAAGCCGACCCTGGTGAAGGCCGGCGACGTCGTGCACCAGCGTCCCGGCATCGTGCACTACCTCTACGATTATTCCCCTGACATGGAATATATGGAGATCGTCAGCCCGGCCGACTTCAAGACGGTCGAGATGCCGCCGGCGACCGACAACGTGCCGCCGGTCACGCCCTGGACCTGAGCGCCAGATCTGCCTCTCCGTTAGTCTTTGGCATCCGGTTGCGGCAAGCGGCCGGAGGCTTCCCCTCACGATGTGGTGGGTCGTCTCCGATGTGTCCGACATCTAGCGTGAACAGATCGCGCACCAGATGCGGCATCCGATTCGGACGCGATTCGTTCCAGCAGCGTTCCAAGGATTAAGACTGCAAGGAAGCGCCGTCGCATTTTGAAACACGGCACGCGCGCTGCCCGTCTCGCGCCTTGGTGCTCTACATTGCCCCTTGCGACCGGTCTGGCGCCGGTCCATCACCCGCGAGGGGAGCATCGATCATGACATTGACCACATTGGCTTGGCTCGCGCTCGCGGCCTACGGCGCGCATATTCTCGAGGAATACACGTTCGATTGGCGCAATTGGGCGCGGACGGTGATGAAGCTGCCGGTCGAGTGGAGCGACTTCTACGTGACGAACGCGCTGGTGGTCGTGCTCGGCGCGGTGCAGGCAGAGCTTGCCGAGACGTGGCCGCCGGCCGCGCTCACCTACGCGGCGCTGATGATCATCAACGCCGTCTTCTTCCACATCCTGCCGTTCCTGCGCAGCGGAGGCAGATTCTCGCCGGGGCTGGCGACGGCGCTGATTCTGTTCTTTCCGATTGCAATTGCGATGTGGCGGCGAGCGTGGGGTGACGGTGTGCTCGACGTTGGAACGGCTGCCCTCGCGATCGTCGCCGGCTCGCTGCTGATGGCCTATCCGGTCGTGATGCTCAATCTGCGTTCAAAACCATATTTTCGGCAAGACCGGCCCTGAGCAGAACTCAGGGCCCGGCATGATCAATAAGACGAAGCGCGATCGGCAACGAAGCTCGGCTGCGGACGGCGTCCATTGCGCTCGTCAAATCGCGCGCGCGGGAACCGCCAGCCGATGACGGTGGCTTCGAGCGCGCCGCCGGATTCCTTGTTGTGCCATTTGCCATCAATGTAGAAGCAGGGGAACGGCAGTTGATAGGTGCCGCTGTGATCCTCGCACAGCACCTCGACCGTCTGTCCGGGCGGCGGCTCACCGCTGCCGTCGAATTGCGCCAGCCGTTTTTCGCGCGTAGCCATTCTGTCCATCTCCCTAAAAACGGGTCCCAGCCGGAACTTCAATGCGCGATTGAGGTCTCAGTATGGTATCAATCAGGAAACTCCGTCAGTTCCACGCAAAATCATGTGTTGGGCAAGCCAATGAGAAAATTGTGATGCGAAAATTCATTGCCGCGCGAATCATCTTTGCCGCGAGCGCGCTCGCGACAGGTGTGAGTTCTGCCGGACATGCGCAGGATATTCCGGGCATCGAAATCTGCACTGCAGAAAAGGCGATGGATCGACGGACATCATGTCTGCAGAGCAATATCGATTTCCTGCAGAAGACGATGACCAAGCAATCGCTCGATCAGCAGCAGAAGCTCGATGCGGCGAATCGGCAGATCCAGGCGCTGAAGGCTGCGCTGATCTCGCAGCAGGGCCTGATCGACGAACTCAAGGCGTCGCAGGCGAAACTTGCGGACGAGCTGAGGAAGAAGGCCGATGCGCCGGCCGCCAAGGACGCGGCGCCGGCGAAGCCGGCCGGCAAATAGTACGGCCCGCAGCGCAACAACGATCAAGCGCATGTGGATCTCCGCGCGCAGGATCGGGCGCTTCGACAGGAGAGAGGCGTGTCCACCAACCCGGCCCAGAAAGCGCTCTGGTTCATCGAGAGCCATCTGTCGGCGCCATTGACGCTGGATGAGGTCGCGGCCATCGCCGGCGTGTCGCGCTTCCACATCGTGCGCGCGTTCGCGGCGGCGACCGGCGTCTCGGTGATGCGCTATGTCAGGCTGCGCCGTCTCAGCGAGGCGGCACGGGCTCTTGCCTCTGGCGCACCCGACATTCTCAGTCTCGCGCTCGAGGCTGACTACGGCTCCCACGAAGCGTTCACGCGCGCGTTCCGCGACCAGTTCGGCGTCACGCCGGAAGCGGTGCGCGCCCGTGCGCGCCTCGACGGCCTCGCACTGCAGGAGCCGATCCTGATGGACCAGACCCCGCTCGATGATCTCGCCGCCCCACGCTTCGTCACCGCGCAGCCGCTGCTCGTCGCCGGCCTCGGCGACCGCGTCAGCGTCGACAATGGCGCCGGCATCCCGGCCTTGTGGCGTCGCTTCAACGAGATCGTGGACGAGGTTCCGGCGCGCCGCGGCGTGGTGGCTTATGGCGTGTGCTGCAACGGCGACGATGCCGGCAATTTCGACTATATCGCCGGCGTCGAGGTGGCCGATTTTTCCGACCTGCTTCGGACCTTCAGCCGCGTGCGGGTTCCGGCGGCGACGTTCGCCGTGTTCACCCATGCCGGCCACGTCTCGTCGATCCGCCGCACTGTACACACGATCTGGAATCGCTGGTTGCCGCAGTCGGGCTATGAGGTCGCCGATGCGCCGAACTTCGAGCGCTATGACCAGCGTTTCGACCCGCTCACCGGCAATGGCGGCCTGGAAATCTGGCTGCCGGTGATCCGCTAAACATCGCGCGCGGTACCAACTTGCGTCGACACGCTGCAAGCGTCTCCCTCAGCAGGGCTGCTCTGCGGTCTCGCGCTCAGCCGCTTGCTTGGCAAGCCGTGGCGGCTTTGCGATAACCTCACGCCTAACAACCATGCGCCGCATGCGCGGCGACGAAAGCGGGAGGTCGTCCGATGTCCGACATGCGCGTGCTCGCCACAGATCTGGAATTTCCGGAAGGGCCCGTGGTGATGCCCGACGGCTCGGTGGTGCTGGTCGAGATCCGCGGCAAGCGCCTGACGCGGGTGTTTCCCGACGGCCGCAAGGAGATCGTGGCGCAGATTCCGGGCGGGCCGAACGGCGCAGCCCTCGGGCCCGACGGCAAGATCTACATCTGCAACAATGGCGGCTTTTCCTGGATTCCGACCGGCAAGATGATCATGCCGGGCCCACAGCCCGAGGACTATCTCGGCGGCTCGATCCAGCGCGTCGATCTGCAGAGCGGCAAGATCGAGACCGTCGTCAGCCGCTGCGGCGAGCACGCGCTGCGCGGGCCGAACGATCTGGTGTTCGACCGTCACGGCGGCCTGTGGTTCTCGGACCTCGGCAAGCGCCGCGCCCGCGACATGGACGTCGGCGCGTTCTATTACCTCAAGCCCGGCATGAGCGAGATCATCGAGGCCGTCCACGGCATTCTGCCGGCCAACGGCATCGGGCTATCGCCGGACGAGAAGACGGTCTACATCGCGGAGACGCCGACCGCACGTCTCTGGGCCTACGATCTCGCCGAGCCCGGCACCGTGAAGCCGCGCGAGGTGATCTATCGCGGCGAGCGCGGCCGCCCGATCGCGGGGCTCGGAGGCTACCAGATGTTCGATTCGCTCGCGGTCGAGGCGAACGGCAATGTCTGCGTCGCCACGCTGGTGACCGGCTGCATCAGCGTCATCGCGCCCGACGGCACGCTGGTAGAGCAGGTGCCGACCGGTGACCGAGTCACGACGAACATCGCCTTCGGTGGTCCCGAGCTGAAGACGGCCTACATCACGCTGTCGGGCAGGGGTGAGCTGGTGGCGATGGACTGGCCGCGACCGGGCCTGGCGCTGAATTTTCTGAACAAGTGACGCTCTACGTGATAGTTCCGTCATCGCGAGCGTCAGCGAAGCCATCCGGAGCGGCACATGCGACTCTGGATTGCTTCGTCGCTCGCTCTCCTCGCAATGACGGACACTGCTGATGCCCTTTCTTGAACCAGTCACCCTTCGCGGCCCGCATGCGAGCCTTGTGCCGCTGTCGGCGGACCATCACGACGCGCTGGTCGAGGCCGTAAGTGACGGCGAATTGTGGAAGCTGTGGTACACCGCAGTTCCGAAACCCGAGACCATGGCCAAGGAGATCGAGCGGAGGCTCGGCCTGTTCGCCACGGGAAGCATGCTGCCGTTCACGGTGCTCGATGCCGACGGCCGTGTCGCCGGCATGACCACCTACATGAACGTCGATGCCGCCAACCGCCGCGTCGAGATCGGCTCGACCTGGTATGCGAAGCGGGTGCAGCGCAGCGCGCTCAACACGCAGTGCAAGCGGCTGCTGCTGGCGCACGCCTTCGAGGCGATGGACTGTATCGCCGTCGAGTTCCGCACCCATTTCTTCAACCACCAGAGCCGGCGCGCCATCGAGCGGCTCGGCGCCAAGCAGGACGGCATTTTGCGCAGCCACCAGATCGCGCCGAACGGCACGCTGCGGGATACCGTCGTCTACAGCATCACCGCGGCCGAATGGCCGACCGTGAAGGCGCATCTCGACTACCAATTGAATGACAAGCCGCGCTGACCGCGCTATGGCCGCTTGCCGCCTCGCGCGGCTGATGATGACGAGACCGGGACGAACGACCAGATGGATACCTTCGACTATGTGATCGTGGGCGCCGGCTCCGCCGGCTGCGTGCTGGCGAGCCGCCTCAGCGAGGACCCTGAGGTCACGGTGTGCGTGCTGGAGGCGGGGCCGCGCGACTGGCATCCCTACATCCATCTGCCCGCCGGCTTCATCAAGACCTTCTACATGAAGAGCATCAACTGGGGCTATCAGCAGGAGCCGGGGCCGTACACGGCGGGGCGCAGCATCTATGCGCCGCGCGGCAAGACGCTCGGCGGCTCCTCCTCGATCAACGGCCATGTCTACAATCGCGGCCAGCGCCAGGATTTTGACACCTGGGCGCAGATGGGCAATCGCGGCTGGAGCTATTCCGACGTGCTGCCGAATTTCAAGCGCATGGAGAAGCGCATTGGCGCCGGCGAGGACCAGTATCGCGGCCGCGACGGCAACCTCATCGTGACCACCATGGAGTGGAAGGACACGCTGTGCGAGGCTTTCATGGATGGCGCTGTCTCGCTCGGTATCCCGCGCAACCCGGACTACAACGGCGCCATCCAGGAAGGCGTCTCATACGTCCAGCGCACCATCCAGAACGGCCGCCGCGTGTCGTCGGCGACCGCATTCCTGCGTCCGGCCAGCAAGCGGCCGAACGTCGAGGTTCGCACCCACGCCCATGCCACCGGCGTTGTGCTGGAAGGCAAACGCGCGGTCGGCGTGCGTTACAGCCGCGGCGGGCGCGGCGGGGCGCCGGTCGAGGTGCGCGCGCGAAAAGAGGTGATCCTGTCCGGCGGTGCCTACAACTCGCCGCAGCTCTTGCAGCTCTCGGGCATCGGCGCGCCCGCGCTGCTGCAGGAGCATGGCATCGAGGTGCGCCATGCGCTCAACAGCGTCGGCGAGGGCCTGCAGGACCATTACGCGCCGCGCACGGTGGCGCGTGTCAAGAACATCAAGACCGTCAACGAGCTCGCGCGCGGCCTCAATCTATGGGGCGAGGCGCTGAAATGGGCGGTGACGCGGCGCGGCATCCTGTCGCTGTCGCCGACCATGGTCTACTGCTTCTGGCATTCCGGCGAGACCGCCGAGCGCTCCGACCTGCAGCTCACCTTCACGCCGGCGAGCTACAAGGAGGGCGTGCAGGGCCAGCTCGAGGACGAGCCCGGCATGACGGTCGCTTCCTGGCAGCAGCGCCCGGAGAGCCGCGGCTACGTCCGCATCCGCTCCGCCGACCCGTTCGCGCCGCCGCTGATCCAGACCAACTATCTCACCGCCGAGCTCGACCGCCGCGTGGTCGTCGCCGGCATGAAGCTGGCGCGCCGGCTGCTGGCCTCGGCCCCGCTCGCGCCGTACTACGCCTATGAGGATTTCCCGGGACCGAAGGTGAACAGCGACGACGAGTTCCTGGCCGCGGCGACGCAGCGCGCCACCACCACCTTCCATCCCGGCTGCTCCTGCCGGATGGGCCCAGCGGACTCGACCTGGGCAACGGTCGACGACCAGCTCCGCGTCCATGGTCTCGAGGGCCTGCGCGTTGCCGACGCCTCGATCATGCCGCGCATGATCTCCGCCAACCTCAACGCCGCGACCCTGATGATCGGCGACAAGGCGGCGGACCTGATTTTGGGCAAGGCGCCGGTGGCGGAGAGTTTGTCGGCGTAGTTGGGGCCGTCGCCGCTTATCGTTCGAGCCCGTGTCGTGCCGCACGACCAGTGCGCCCCCCTCCCCCTTGCGGGGAGGGGTCGGGGGTCCCCGGGCGCTGAACTAAGTTGCAAGCTCACGTTCGGCAGATGGGCTTCGGCGTGAGCATTGACTTCGCCCTCTACGATTTAGTCTGTCTCGCGCGCGTTCAATCGCACATCATTGACAGTGGGACTCGTGGACCCCCACCCCCGACCCCTCCCCGCAAGGGGGAGGGGAGTGCACCGCCTGCGCGGCAGACTATGCTTCCGATCACGAGCTTGACTACTTCACCAGCCTGAATCTCCCGCCCTCGACCTTGATCAGGAACGCCGAGCGTTCGTCGTAGCCGTTGTGGTCGGTCGGGCTCATATTGGAGAGGCCGTTGTTGAGATAGATATCCTTGCCGCGCTCGAGTTCGTCGCGCAGCGCGGCGCGGAATTCCGGCGTGCCGGGCTTGGCGGCCTTCAGCGCGCCGGGAATGGCGCCCTTGAGCAGGGTTGCGGTGTCCCACAGATGCGCGGCGAAGATGTTGGGCTTGTCGCCATTGGCGGCCTGATAGGCGGAGACGAACGCGTCGTTGGCGCGGCGGAACGGATCCTCGGGCGCCAGATCGTCGGCGATCGAGAACGCTTCGCCGGCGAACACCGCGCCCTCGACATTCTCCTTGCCGAGCTTGATGAACTCCTGCGTCGCGACGCCATGGGTCTGGAAAATCCTCCCCGCATAGCCGCGCTCGCGCAGCGCCTGTTGCGGCAGCACCGCCGGCGTGCCGGCGGACGCGATGAACACCGCATCCGGATTGGTGGCGATCACCTTGAGCGCCTGGCCGGTGACGCTGGTGTCGCCGCGCGCATAGACCTCGTGCGTGGTCACCGTGAGCCCGAGCTTCGGCGCCAGCTTCGTCACCTCCTGATAATAGCCCTCGCCATAGCCGTCGGACACGCCGATGAAGCCGAGCGTCTTCACCCCGGTCTTGGCGATGTATTTGAGCATCGCCGCGGCCATGATGTCGTCATTGGGCACGACCTTGAATGCCCATTTGCGCTTGTCGTCCATCGGCTGCACGATCGCGGTCGAGGCCGCCAGCGACAGCAGCGGCGTCCTGCTTTCGAGCGCGACGTCGAGCATCGGCATGGTGACCGGCGTCAGCGAGGAGCCGATGATGACGTCGACACCGTCCTGGATCACCAGGCGGCGCGCGTTCTGCAGTCCCTTCACGCTGTCGGATTCGTCGTCGAGCGCGATGTAGACGATCTTCTCGCCGTCGATCTCCTTCGGCAGCGCAGCCACCGCCTTGATCTGCGGCTGCCCGAGCGCCGAGCCGGGCCCGGTTGCGGACACCACGATACCGACCTTGATGTCGGCGCACGCGGGCGAGCCGAAAGCCATCGTTGCAGCAATTCCGATCGCCGTGAGCGCGGCTCTCATCGCATATCCTCCCCGTTGAGCGTGCTCGGCGCGTTGACTGGCCGAGACTTTGGCCGATGAGCGTAGCCGGACCGGCGGCCTCGTGTCTGTCCCCGTGGTTGGTGACGCGGGGCGGCGCTTCCAGCCAGGGCGGGTTGCTGCTAGGTTTCGGCGAACAAAGAGATCCGGGAGGAACGCATGGAGGCTCAGGAGCCTGGCATCGAGGCGGCCGGTGCCGTCGGCGCGATGGTGCTCGCGATCGGACAGCCCGCATTTCCGCAAGTCCTGATCGAGACGTTGCGCATCCTTGCCGATGTCGGCCACTGCATGGTGTTCGCCTTCGAGGACCAGCGCTCGGCGCGCTGCCTGCTCAGCACGGGGAACATCGCGATCGGGCCCGACCTCGGCGCGGCCTATTCGGAGCACTTCCACATCGCCGATCCGAACCGGGATACGATCTTTCGCGAGCGCGCGGAAGCGCGCCACATCCTGCTGCCGAACTTCGCGCGCCGCATGTACCCGAAGGGCTACCGCAAGCTGTTCTTCGAGGACTCCGAGATCGTCGACAAGGCCGCCACCGCGATCTGGGTCGGCGAGCACTGCACCTACGTGAACTTCTATCGTACTGCTGCTCAAGGCGGTTTTGCGCCCCACGAGCGCCAGCGCATCGCCGCGGTCGCCCCGATCGTGGGGGCCATCGTCGCGCGTCATTGCCAGGATCGCGCTGCCGCGATGGATCCGGCCGACAGATTTGCTTCGTTGTTCGCCGCCGGCGGACCGCTGTCGGTCCTCACCGCGCGGGAGAAGGACGTCTGCCGTCGCATCCTCGAAGGCTTCACCTCCGAGGCGATCGCCGGGGCTCTCGGCATCGCCCTCAACTCCGTCTTCACCTATCGCAAGCGCGCCTATGAGAAGCTCGGCATCGCCTCGCAGAACGAGCTGTTCGCGATCGCCCTCCGCCTGATGACGACACCGCGGCCGCTGAACTGAGCGAGGGGCTCGCCTGCTGTCACCCATCGCCGGGACAGACGTTGCCGGAGCGTGCGGCTAGCCTGCGCCGTCAGAACCGGAGACCGAGAGTGAGCACAGCACCGCGCTTCGATATCGACACCGCCACCTTCTGGACCGATCCCTATCCGGCGCTGGCGCGCATGCGCCAGGAGGCGCCGATCGCCTTCGTGCCGCAGCTCGGCAGCACGCTGTTGTGCCGTCGCGACGACATCTTCGTCTCCGAGAAGCAGATCGACGTCTTCAGCTCGCATCAGCCGCAGGGCCTGATGAACCGACTGATGGGCCACAACATGATGCGCAAGGACGGCGCGGCGCACATGGCGGAGCGCCAGGCGATCGCGCCGGCGGTGTCGCCGCGCGCCGTGCGCGTGCACTGGCTGGCGCAGTTCCAGGCCCACGCCGACCGGCTGCTCGATGCGCTCGACCCGGCGAGGGATGTCGATCTCGTCGGCGATTTCGCGCTGCCGTTCTCGGCCGAGTGCCTGAAGCTGATCACCGGCCTCACCAACATGCGCTTCCAGGACATGAATGCGTGGTCGCAGGCAATGATCGACGGCATCGCCAACTACACCGGGGATCCCGCGGTCGAGGCGCGTTGCAACGCCGCGACATCAGGCATCGACGCTGCCATCGACGACATGCTGCCGGTGCTGGAGAAGACCCCGAACCAGAGCCTGCTTGGCGTGATGCTCGCCACGCAAATGCCGATGGAGAGCGTCCGCGCCAACATCAAGCTCGCCATCTCGGGCGGCCAGAACGAACCGCGCGATGCGATCGCCGGCACGGTGTGGGCGCTTCTGACGCATCCCGAGCAGCTCGCGCTGGCCATCCATGGCGAGGTGCGCTGGCTCCAGGTGTTCGAGGAATATGCCCGCTGGATCTCGCCGATCGGCATGTCGCCCCGGCGCATCGCCAAGCCCTGGACGATTCGCGACGTCGCCTTCGAACCGGAGGAGCGCGTGTTCCTGATGTTCGGCTCGGCCAATCGCGACGAGGCGCATTTCACCGACCCCGATCGCTTCGACGTCCGCCGCGACGTCTCCAAGAGCATCGCCTTCGGCGCAGGCCCGCATTTCTGTGCGGGCGCCTGGGCCTCGCGCGCGATGATCGCCGACGTCGCGCTCCCGACGCTGTTCGCGCGGCTCAAGAACCTGCGCCTGCGTGACACCGAGCCGGTGCGCATCGGCGGCTGGGCCTTTCGCGGCCTGCTCAATCTGCCGGTGACCTGGGACGCGACGCAGGATTGATCCTCGCCGCGGCCCTTGCGGGGGGGCGCCGTGCTCAGGCGGCCTCTACGCCCTGCCTGCTGCGATCGCCTGCGCCTCTGCGGCTGCGCGCTGCATGCTGGACGACATCTCGCCGGTGACCGTGCTCTGCTCCTCGACGGCGGCGGCGGTCGAGGTGACGTATTCGCTGACGTTCTGGATCTCGACCTTGATCGCGTTCAGCGCATTCACGACCTCGCTGGAGATCCCGTTCAGTCCGGCGATCTCCGCGCCGATCTTGTCGGTGGCGGCCTTGGCCTGCGTGGCGAGATTCTTGACCTCCGACGCGACCACGGCAAAGCCGCGGCCGGCATCGCCGGCGCGCGCCGATTCGATCGTGGCATTGAGTGCCAGCAGGTTGATCTGCCCGGTGATGTTGCCGATCAGCTCGACGATGCCGCTCATCGCCTGCGTCGCCTCGCTCAGGCGCTTGGCCTGCGAATCGGCGGAGGCGACCCGGTCAGCCGCCCCCATCGCGGTCTCGCGGGACTTCGTCATGGCCTCGGAAATCTCGCGCACCGAGGCGTTCAATTCCTCGGCACCCGCGGCGACGGACTCCATCATGCCGCGGACTCGCTCATTGCCCATCCGCACCAGCACTTGCTTGGTGACGTCGGTGGCGTATTTCACGACCTTGAACGGCTTGCCGTTGAGGTCGAGGATTGGATTGTAGGAGGCCTGAATCCAGACCTCGCGACCGCCCTTTCCGATCCGCTTGTATTCCGCGGTCTGATATTCGCCGCGGTTCAGGGCGGCCCAGAAGTTGCGGTAGGCCGCACCGTCGCGCTCTGACGGATCGACGAACATCGAATGATGGCGGCCCTTGATCTCGGACAGCGTATAGCCGAGCGCCTGCAGGAAATTGTTGTTGGCGTCGATGATGGTGCCGTCCAGTTCGAACTCGATCACGGCCTGCGATTTGCTGATGGCGGCGATCTGTCCGGCGAGATCGGCATTCCGAAGCTTCTGGGCGGTCACGTCGGTGGCGAACTTGACGACCTTGAAGGGCTTTCCGTTCTGATCGAACACCGGATTATAGGACGCCTGAATCCATACCTCCTTGCCGCCCTTTCCGATTCGCTTGTATTCCGCGGCCTGATATTCGCCGCGGTTCAGGGCGGCCCAGAACTCGCGATAGGCGGCACTGTTGCGCTCCTCCGGCGAAACGAACATGCTGTGATGTTTGCCCTGGATCTCCGGAAGGCTGTAGCCCAGCGCATTCAGAAAATTGTCGTTGGCGGTGACGATGGTGCCGTCCAGGTTGAATTCGATCACGGCCTGTGATCGGCCGATGGCCGCGACCTGAGCGCTGTAGTCGAGGTTCTGCAGCCGCACGCTGGCGTCGGACCACTCGACGACCGTTCCGGCGCGGCTTCCGTCCGGGTGCTTCAAGGGCTGCGCGATCAGATCGAACGTCCACTTGCCGATCTTGATGGTGGCCCGGTGCTCGGAGGCGAGGGCCTGCAGCATGCGGCGCTGGTGGGTCGGGTCCTTGTGGAAGACGTCGATGTTGGTGCCGATGAGGCCGTCGACGCGGAAGTTCGGCAACTGCGTCTTGAGATCGGCCTCCGCCTCACGCATCAGCGCCCGTACCGCCTCGTTCATGTAGACGATGTTGAGCTTGTCGTCAGCGACCATCACCTTCGCGGTGATCGCGTTTGCGGCCAGGGCGGTCAGGGATGCGGCGTTGTTCTTGCGGCCAAACATGATGGTCTCCTGTGCAAACGATCACGCCAGCGATGTGCACATCCTCGTGATCACGCGGTAGTTGCTGTGATCCGGAGACGGCGCTGACTGCGATCATTCCTGAACTCGATGATCCCCGTAAATCCCCGGGGGGCTTTATTCAATCTAACAGCTCGTCAGTAAGATTCGGTTAGGCAGCAATCTGCAGCGATGTTCTGATTGTGCAGGAATGGCCGTGAATCTGCGGGGCGTGTTCAGGTGTCGCAGGGCCGGGATTGCCTTAGATCAAGATCGACATGATCCTCGGCGCTAGGCTCCATTCGGATTGGATGGTATCGGCTTCGACATGCCAGAGAAGGACATTGCCGAAGTCATCGCGGTGCCGAGGGTGTTTCTCGACAGCCTCGGCATCGGCATCTCGATCATCGACAGTGCAACGGGACATATCCGGTTTGCGAACGCCGAATGCTGCCGGATCGTCGGATACACGCTGGAGCAGCTCAAGACCGGTGGGCTGACCTTTGTCGATCTGACGCATCCAGAGGACCGGGAGCGCAATCGGCTGCAGCACGACAAGCTGCTTGCAGGCGAGATCGCGACCTATCAGCTCGACAAGCGCTATCTTCGGCCGGACGGAAGCGTCGTGTGGGGACGCGTGACCGTCAATCCCGTCAGGGACGCCAGGGGCCGCCTGAAGTGGTTCTGCGCCGTGGTCGAGGACATCACGACAACCAGGATCCTGGAAGAACAGCTTGCGGCCGCGGAGAAGCTCGCTGGGCTGTCGACGTTCAACCTGATCGTCGATGCAGACGAGTCCAAGGGAGATTTTCCGCCGGCGTCGCCATCGTCGCTGCGCGACATGTTGTGCCATGTGCATCCCGAGGATCGGAACGGGCTCGCGCAGGTCATCCGTCGTGCGATCATGAAGCGAACCGGCTACACGCGCGACTACCGGGTGCTTGGCAAAGCCGGTGCGGTGCGCTGGGTCCGTGGCATGGCGACCTCCGTCTACAGCCCGTCCGACGGACGAACCCATCTCGTCGGCGCGACGATCGACGTCACCGCGGATCATCTCGATCGCGATCGCCAGGTGCCGGAGCCCATTCGCAGGATCCTGGAACACATTGAGACGAACTGGGATCAGAAGATATCGATCCAGCAACTCGCGGTTCGCTACGGCGTCAGCCCCCGCACGGTCTATCAGTACTTCGCGAAGAGTGGCGTGTCCTTGGCCGAGAAGATCAAGCTGACGCGAATCCAACATGCGCACCGCATGCTGTATGATGCGAAAGCGGGTGACACGGTGACGTCGATCGCCCTGCGATGTGGCTTCAGCAATCCGGGGCATTTCGCCAGGGAGTATCGAAAGATCTATGGTGAGACGCCGTCGGAAAGTCTGAGGCAGGCGTCATTGCCGCTGGCGGCGCGGGGTGAAGCCGCCGCTGCTCCGTCCGTCCGCTGATCGTCAGCCGACCTTCACGGCATCACGTCTGGATGGAGCACCGGCCAGATGTGCCCGACGAGCAATCTCCGCATGCTTCGTATGCGCGAAATGCCCGTCGAGTTAGTTTGCCGCAGCCGTGCCGGCTTGCGTCGTCGGGCAAATCAGACCGATGGTCTTGCCCATCCCGCCTCGAGCAGAGGGACGTACGCGTCGTCACGAACGTGGAGGCGGGCTGCGATGGACGTGACGGCTGCGCTGGACGAGCGTAGCCGGCGCGGACGGCGAAGTCGTGTGGTCCTGACCTCTCGACGCTGAGGTCAAGCTCGCGAGCGTTGCTTGGCGGCACGCGCGGGCGATGGGGGCAAGAGAGCCGATCCCCAGGGAGAGCACGAAGGACACCGTTAAAACCGTTGCGCGGGGAAGGCCGGGTCTGTCCGGCTGTACCTGTGGTACCTGCCGCCTGCATTCTTTTGAGCAGGCGGGCCACGGGCCTCAGCCGAGGTCCGGCCTTCCTCGCGCCCTCTCGTTGTTCAGGAGGGGCATGATTGCCGCATCACCTGCGCCTCATGGGCGGCGGGAAGGCGGTGTCGTGTCTTATGGGATGTCTCGGGCACAGTGTGATGGAAGGCGCCAACCGCAACCTCAGCCGTCGTCCCGGCCTTGCGCCGGGACCCATAACCCCAGGAAGATGTGTGAGGCACGCTGGTGGATCGATTTCGCTGCGCCACCATGGCCGGTGGCCATGGGTCCCGGCGCAAGGCCGGGACGACACCGGTCGTGACGCGCGAGTTCTGGCAAACGAGACATCGACCGGCGCCACCATCGCGGTTCGCCTTACGCTTCCAGCGCCGTCCTGATCATGCGCGCGAGGTCGGCGCTGACATACGGCTTCGCCAGCAGCAGCACGTCGGCATCGAGCCGGCCATGATGCACGATCGCGTTCTCGGTGTAGCCAGATGTGTAGAGCACCTTCAGCCCGGGGCGGCGCTTCTCGGCCTCGATGGCGAGCTGCCGGCCGTTCATGCCGCCGGGAATGATGACGTCGGTGAACAGCAGGTCGATGCGTTCCTGGCTGTCGATGATTGTCAGCCCATCGGCGGCATTGCTGGCCGACAGGGTGCGATAGCCGAGACGGCGCACCTGAGCCACGACGTAGTCGCGCACCAGCGCATCGTCCTCGACGATCAGGATGGTCTCGTCGCCGCGCGCGACCGCCGGCCGGCCGGGCTCTGCGGCCGGCGTCTCCGGCAGTCCGGCGGCGCGCGGCAGATAGAGCTTGACCGTCGTGCCGTGGCCTTCCTCGCTGTAGATCTTGACGTGGCCGTTCGATTGTTTGACGAAGCCGTAGACCATGCTCAGCCCGAGGCCCGATCCCTTGCCGACGTCCTTGGTGGTGAAGAACGGCTCGAACACCTTGTCGAGCAGTGGAGCCGGAATGCCCTGGCCGGTGTCGCTGACCGCGATCATGACGTAGCTTCCGGGCTTGGCGTCGCGGTTCAGTTGCGCGTAGTGCTCGTCGAGCGTGACGTTCTTGGTCTCCAGGGTCAGCTTGCCGCCGTCCGGCATCGCGTCGCGCGCATTGAGCGCGAGGTTGAGGATCGCGGTCGACAATTGGCTCGGATCGATCAGCGCCGGCGCGCTGTCATGGGCCAGCATCGATTCGATCTCGATCTGCTCGCCGAGCGTCGGCCGCAGCAGACGGCCGGCCTCGACGATGAGCGCATTGATGTCGGTGGCGCGCGGCTGCAGCGGCTGGCGGCGCGAGAAGGCGAGCAGGTGCCGGGTCAGATCGGCGCCGCGCTCGGCGGCGGCGCTGATCATGCCGGCGATGCCTGCGAGCTGGGGCTTGTCCTTGACCGCATCGGCAAGGATCTCGATCGTCCCGGTGATGACGGTCAGGATGTTGTTGAAGTCGTGCGCGACGCCGCCGGTGAGCTGGCCGATCGCCTCCATCTTCTGCGCCTGACGGACCTGGGCCTCGTTGGCCTCGATTTCCTGGAATCGCCGCACCATCGCTTCCGCGGCGCGGCGCTGCCGGATCTCCTCCTCGAGCTGCGCATAGGCCTTCTGCAAGGTGATGCGCGTCGGCAGCACCAGAAGCTGCGGCAGCATCTTGATCATGATGACGATGATTCCGATCGAGGTGACGCCGAGAAAGACGTTGATGACGTCCGTGATGGTCGAGGTCGGTACCCAGAGATCGACGATCGCAAGCAGGCGGGTGACCCCGACGACGGCCACGAAGGTCGCAAGCGCCCCGACGATTCCGCGGAACATGACGTCGCGCCAGCGCCGCCGCAGGAACGTGCCGACGACGAAGGCGATGGTGAAGAAGGCGCTGGCGATCAGTCCGTTGGATACGACCTGCAGCCATGCCCATACCGGCGCTCCCTGCAGACCCGCCGCTTGCACCGTCAACGTCGGCATATGCAAATCATCCTCAACAACGCAACGCGCCAAAATCCGGGGGCGGCCCGGCCTGTCGTCGTCGCAACCCGAACGGATCATTCAGCTTTTCGTCTCCGGCGCAAGGGCAATGGCGGCTTCGACGCGCATCGCGGCAGGGCGCCCTCGCCGCGAATGCCGCTCCGCCGCGCGGCGTCAAAAGCCTGCCACACATCCTTTACCGCCCGGTCACGCGGTTGTTAACGCGCCGACCTAAGCCGCTCGACACCGTCATCACCATGGGGAATGAACGAGATGTCGAACACGATCGCGCACAACCGGCGCGAGTTCCTGCGGCTGCTCGGAGCGTCGGCTGCGACCGCCGCCCTCGGCCAGAGCATCGAGCGCGCGCATGCCATTCCGGCGTTCAACCGCCACGGCAGCATCGAGGACGTCAAGCACATCGTGGTGCTGATGCAGGAGAACCGCGCCTTCGATCATTATTTCGGCGCGATGCGCGGCGTCCGCGGCTTCAACGATCCGCGCGCCGTGAAGCTGCCGAATGGCAATCCGGTGTGGCAGCAGCCGAACGGCGCGGGGGCAGTGATGCCGTTCCGCGTCGACAATGCCGGCCAGGTCTATGTCGAGGACGTCGCCCATGGCTGGAACGACGGCCAGAAGGCCTGGAACAACGGCAACTACGACAAGTGGATCGCCAACAAGGGCACCACGACCATGACCTGCTTGAACCGGCAGGATCTGCCCTGGCACTATGCGCTGGCCGACGCCTTCACGGTGTGCGATTCCTATTTCTGCTCGGTGATGGGCCCGACCGATCCGAATCGCTACTACTTGTGGACCGGTTGGGACGGCAACGACGGCAAGGGCGGCGGCCCGGTCATCACCAATGCGGAAGCCGGCTACGACTGGACCACGTTTCCGGAGCGGTTGGAGAAGGCCGGCATCTCCTGGAAGGTCTACCAGGACATCGGTCTCGGCCTGACGGCGGAAGGCTCCTGGGGCTGGACCCAGAATCCGTGGATCGGCAATTACGGCGACAACTCGCTGCTGTATTTCCATCAGTACCAGAATTCGCAAGCAGGCAGCCCGCTGTACGAGAAGGCGCTGCGTGGCAGCAACATCGCCAATGGCGGCACGTTCGAGAACCTGTTCGACGGGCTGCGCAACGACGTCCGCAACGGCACGCTGCCGCAGGTGTCGTGGATCGCAGCTCCGGAGGCGTTCAGCGAGCATCCGAACTGGCTGCCCGGGCCGGGCGCCTGGTACATCTCCAAGGTGCTCGACATCCTGACGTCGAACCCCGAGCTGTGGAGCAAGACCGCGCTGCTCATCAACTACGACGAGGGCGGCGGATTCTTCGACCATGTCGTCGGCCCGTATCCGGCGATGTCGCAGGCCTGGGGCCAGTCGACCGTCGATGTGAGCACGGACCTCTTCGCTGGCGACGGAAGCCACGTTGCCGGCCCCTACGGACTAGGCGTCCGCGTGCCGATGCTGGTGGTGTCGCCGTGGTCGCGCGGCGGCTTCGTGTGCTCGGAAGTGTTCGACCATACTTCTGTGATCCGCTTCATCGAGCGCCGCTTCCATCACAAGGCGCCCGATCTGTTCGAGAGCAACATCCCGGCGTGGCGGCGCGCGGTGTGCGGCGATCTCACCTCGGCGTTCAACTTCACTTCGCCCAACGAAGGCATGGCGCCGCTGCCGAGCACGGCCGGCTACAAGCCGCCGGCCGCCGACATCACCTCCGGCGCCCGCTTCGACGACTATCATCCGGTGCCGCCGGCCAAGCAGGCGTTGCCGCAGCAGGAGCCGGGCATTCGCCCGGCGCGCCCGCTGCCCTACGATCTCAGGGTCGATGGCGACGCCGATGCTGCGCACAAGACGTTCGCGATCCGCTTCGCCAATCCGGGGCAGGCGGGCGCCTGCTTCCACGTCCGCTCCGGCAACACCGCGACCGGCCCGTGGAGCTACACCGTCGAAGCCGGGAAATCGCTGCACGGCGTGTGGGACCTCGCGGCCAGCGCCGGCCAGTACGATCTGTCGGTGTACGGCCCGAACGGCTTCTTCCGCCACTTCAAGGGCGGCGTCGCCACCACCGCCGCGCTGGTCGACGTCGATACGGTCCATCTCTGTGATTGGGATGATGACGACGATTCGCGCAGCCTTGCGATCGCGCTCACCAACAAGGGGGCGAGCTGTGTCGTGACACTGGCCGACAACTATACGGGACGCAGCCAGCGGCACCGCCTGCAGCGTGGCCAGCGGCTGGAGACGCGGGTTCGCCTGCAGCAGACCCATGGCTGGTACGACCTGACGGTCACGACGGACAGCGATGCCAACTTCAACTGGCAGCTCGCGGGTCACGTCGAGAACGGCCGGCCCAGCATCAGCGACCCGGCGATGGGCAGGATCGCCGCGACCTGATCGCGAACGATATCGGGATGCGCCCGGAGCGATTTGGGCGCATCCTCAAGATGACGAGGTGACGAGACCTTCGGGGGCTGCGTCGTCGGCATTGGGATCGCCGGGCGCCGTCGCCCAGGCAAGTTCGACCAGGGTGACGATGCGGCGGCCGGCGCCGTCGAGCTGGCACACGATGAGGCCCTGGTCCTCGATATAGGTCAGCAGGCGCTGCGCACGGCGCAGCGAATGCGAGCCATAGGCGCGGGCGATCGCCGCATCGCTCGGGCAGGGGCGGCCGTCCTTGGCGGCGCGGGCGATCATCATGAACACGCCCTGCATGTCCTCAGGCAGCAGCGAGGCGCGCAGCCTGACGTCCTGCCAGCCGGCATCGTCGGCCGTCTCGTCGCCGCCGAGCCCGGCGCGGGCGCGGGTCAGCATGCGGCGGAACTCGTTGAGGTCGGGCACGGCCGTGCCCAGCCCCTCGATGCGGCAGCGGACGACGAATTCCTGGTAGAGCACGCCGACGGCGCGGAAGCCGGCGTCGGGCTCGGCCAAGACCGCGCGCAGCACACGCTCGACGCGGGCTTTGCGTTCGGCGAGCTCCTCCTCGCTGACGGCGGGTGCTGGCGGTTCGGGGCGCAGCTCGAGCGCGGCGGACTTCGCCGCCATGAGCTGGTCGAGCAGCTCCGGTTGCGGCTTGCGCTGCGGCCGCGCGTTGGTCTCGGGCGGCGGTGCGGCGAGAATCACCGCGCGGGCGTCCTCGAGCGAAGCCTCCGGCAGCGGCATCAGCCGCGGCGTTGCGTTGCGCGGCTTGGTATCGGTCGGGCCGATGCGCAGGCCGAGTGGACGGCGCGACAGCGCGGGCCCCAAGGCCATGAACTGGCCGCGCTCGAGGTCGCGGAACGCCTCCGCCTGGCGCCGCTCCATGCCGAGCAGGTCGGCGGCGCGGGCCATGTCGATGTCGAGGAAGGTGCGGCCCATCAGGAAGTTCGAGGCCTCGGCCGCGACATTCTTGGCGAGCTTCGCCAGTCGTTGCGTCGCGATCACGCCCGCCAGCCCGCGCTTGCGGCCGCGGCACATCAGGTTGGTCATCGCGCCGAGCGAGGCCTTGCGGGCCTCGTCGGAGACCTCGCCCGCGACGGCCGGTGCGAACAGCTGGGCCTCGTCGACCACGACCAGCATCGGGTACCAGTGGTCGCGGGAGATCTCGAACAGGCCGTTGAGAAAGGCGGCCGCGCGCCGCATCTGATTCTCGGCGTCGAGGCCTTCGAGGTTGAGCACCGTCGAGACGCGATGCATCCGCGCCCGTTCGCCGGCGACCTGCAGCGCGCGCTCGGTGTGGTCCTCGGCCGCGATCACGAGATGGCCGAATCGCTCGGCCAGCGTGACGAAGTCGCCCTCCGGGTCGATGATCGTCTGCTGCACCCAGGGCGCGCTCTGCTCCAGCAGGCGGCGCAGGAGATGCGACTTGCCGGAGCCGGAATTGCCCTGCACCAGGAGCCGGGTCGCCAGCAGTTCCTCGAGGTCCAGGGCGGCAGGCGATCCCGCCGCCGTCTGCCCCATCTCGATTGCAACCGTCATGTGCCCCGACTCAAGCCCGCTTCACGCAGAGGCTGGCGCTTAACAAGCGCGGGCGCGCACGTCGAGCGTTTGCAATGGACTGTCCCAGATTGCGGGATGGGCTGTGGATGGTTCGCAGATGGAACCCGATCGCGGGCTGCCCAGTTCCCTGTCGACGCGCCTCTTACCGTGAGGGCCGGTGCTTGGCGCCCGCGCGCATTTGACGGTACTGTGCGGCGAAAAAGGGGCCAGGAGTGAACGAGCATTCGGATGCCGGTCACGCGACGTTCAAGGCGTTCGCGCGCGGAGCCGACTTCCTGCAGGGTGGCGGGGAGATGGGGGCGCTCATGCGCATCCATGATTGGTCGCGGACGCCGTTGGGGCCGCCCGAGAGCTGGCCTCAGTCCTTGCGCACTTCGATCAGCACCTGCCTGGACTGCGCGTTCCCGATCCTGATCTGGTGGGGCCCGGAGCTCGTCATGCTCTACAATGACGAGTATCGCCTGATCCTCGGCTCGCAGAAGCATCCCGCGGCGCTGGGGGCGCCAGGGCGCGCGGTATGGTCCGAGATCTGGGAGGTCATCGGCCCGATGCTGCGGCACGTCGTCGGGCTTGGCGAAGCGACCCGCTCACGCGACATGCCGCTGTTCATCGACCGCCACGGCTACCTGGAGGAGACCTATTTTTCGTTCTCCTATTCGCCGAT
Organism: Bradyrhizobium sp. HKCCYLRH1030; assembly: GCF_051168395.1. Taxonomy (NCBI): domain Bacteria; kingdom Pseudomonadati; phylum Pseudomonadota; class Alphaproteobacteria; order Hyphomicrobiales; family Nitrobacteraceae; genus Bradyrhizobium; species Bradyrhizobium sp. HKCCYLRH1030. The sequence goes on from NZ_JBNPUY010000004.1 coordinate 184,365, forward strand.
TCGCGATGAGACCGGCGGCGTCGGCGGCGTCTTCACCCCCGTCATCGAGACGACGGCCCGGGTCGTGGGCGAGCGCCGTATGCGGACCTTGCGCGATCTCGCCGCGCGCGGCCGTGCCGACAGTCTGGCGCATGCTTGTCGCGAAGCCACCGACGTCCTCGCCGAGAATCCGCATGATGTCCCGTTTGCGCTGATCTACCAACTCAGCGAGGATCAGCGATCGGCACGGTTGTTGAGCGCCGCGGGGGGGCACCCGGACAGCGCCATCGCGCCGGCGCAGATTGCCCTCGACAGTGACGGGCTGTGGCCGATCCGGGCGGCGGCGCGCGCGGTGGCGCCGATTCGCGTCGTGCTGGATCGTGCGAAATTTGCCGGCGTGCCGACCGGCGCATGGCCCGAGCCGCCACAGCTGGCGCTGGTGCTGCCGGTTGCGACGGGCCGGGAGCAGGCGACGGCGATCCTGATCTGTGGCGTCAATCCGCGCCGCGCCCTCGATGCCGAGCACCAGGGCTTCTTCGATCTGATGGCCGCTCAGCTCGGTAGCTCCTTTGCGGAGACGCTGGCCTATGAACAGGAGCGGCGCCGCGCAGAGGCGCTCGCCGAGATCGATCGGGCCAAGACCGCGTTCTTCACCAATGTCAGCCACGAATTCCGTACGCCGCTGACGCTGATGCTCGGTCCGCTCGAAGATGTCCTGCTGCGGTCGCAGGCCTTGCCGCCTGCGGATCGCGACCGGTTGGAGATCGCCGAGCGCAATGCCTTGCGGATGCTCAAGCTGGTCAACACGCTGCTGGATTTCTCGCGGATCGAGGCCGGCAGGATGCAGGCAGTCTACGCGCCGGTCGACCTCGCGAGCCTGACCGCGGAGATCGCCAGCACCTTCCGCTCGGCGATCGAGGCCGCCGGCCTCAGGCTGATGGTGGATTGCCCGCCGCTGCCGGAGCCGGCCTATGTCGATCCCGAAATGTGGGAGAAGATCGTCCTCAACCTGCTGTCCAACGCGTTCAAATTCACCTTTGCGGGCGACATCGAGGTCCGGCTCGTCACCTGCGATCGTCATTTCGAACTGAGCGTGAAGGACACCGGGACCGGCATCCCGCAGCACGAGCTGCCGCGGCTGTTCGAGCGTTTCCATCGCGTCGCCGGCGCGTTCGGCCGCACCCATGAAGGCTCGGGCATCGGGCTCGCGCTGGTGCATGAGCTCGCCAAGCTGCACGGCGGATCCGTCGCAGCGACCAGCGAAGCCGGGCAGGGCAGCACGTTCGCGGTCAGGATTCCCAGGGGACGAAGTCATCTGCCGTTCGACCAGGTCGACGCGGCGCCAGCGCAGGAACCGATCCTTCGCGGTGCGCGGCCCTTCATCGAGGAGGCGTTGCGCTGGCTGCCGGATCCGCCGACGCTCGACGCGCACGCCGTTCCGGACATCGACATCACCACCCCGTCAGCTGACAGGGCCGGGCCGCGCCCCCGTATCCTGCTGGCCGACGACAATGCCGATATGCGCGACTATGTCCGCCGCCTGCTCGCCTCGCGCTACGATGTCGAGACCGTCGCCGATGGTGAAGCCGCGCTCGCGGCCATCGCCCGCGACAAGCCCGACCTCGTTCTGTCTGATGTGATGATGCCGCGCATCGACGGCATGCAGTTGCTTGCGCGGCTGCGCGCCGATGAACGGGTCGGCACTATCCCGGTGATCCTGGTGTCGGCCCGGGCCGGAGAAGAGAGCCGCGTCGAAGGCATGGAGGCCGGTGCGGATGACTATCTCATCAAGCCGTTCAGTGCGCGTGAACTGTTGGCGCGCGTCGAGGCGCATCTCAAGATGGCCCGTCTGCGTGCCGAAGCGACGGAGCGGCTGCGCGCCAGCGAGGAGCGCTATCGCGCTTTCGTAACCGCGAGTTCCGACGTCATCTATCGCATGAGCCCCGACTGGCGGGAGATGCGCCAGTTGCAGGGCAAGGACTTCATCGCCGATACAATGAACCCGAGCCAAGGCTGGCTCGCGAAATACATTCATCCGGACGATCAGGCGCAGGTGACTGCGGCGATCAGCAGGGCGGTCGCGACGAAGGGCATGTTTGAGCTGGAGCACCGTATCATCCGGATCGATGGCAGCCTCGGTTGGATCCATTCGCGCGCCATCCCCATTCTCGGGCGTGACGGCGAGATCATCGAGTGGTTCGGGACGGCGCGCGACATCTCCGAGCAGAACAAGGCCGAACGGGAGTTGCGCAAGAGCGAGGAGCGCCTGCGTAGCGCGGTCGAGGTCGGTCGGCTCGGCCTGTGGGACTGGAACGTCGCGACCGGCGAGGTCTACTGGTCGGACGAGCACTTCCGCATGGAAGGCTATGGCGTTGGCGAACTGACTCCGAGCTATGAGGCCTGGGCGGCGCGCATCCATCCCGACGATCGTCCCGCAGCCGAAGCCGCGCTTCACCGCGCGATGGAGGCGCACCAAGAGTATGTCAGCGAGTTTCGCGTGGTGCATCCGGGGGGCGCAATTCGCTACCTCTACGGCCGTGGGCGCTTCTTCTATGACGACGCGGGACGACCGATCCGCATGACCGGCGCCATGGTCGACGTGACCGAGCGGCGTGAATGGGAGGAGCGGCAGAAGGTGCTGGTGGCCGAACTGCAGCATCGCACCCGCAACCTGCTGGGCGTGGTCCGCTCGATGGCCGACAAGACGGCGCGCGCCAGCACCGATCTCGGCGATTTTCGAGCTCGCTTCCGTGATCGGCTGGATACGCTGTCACGCGCCCAGGGCCTGCTGTCCCGCCTCAAGGAGCATGATCGCGTCACGTTCGACGATCTGATCCGTAGCGAGCTGTGGGCTGTCGCCGGCGGTTCGGAGCGCATCGGGCTGTCGGGGCCGTCCGGCGTAAGGCTGCGGTCGTCGACCGTTCAGACCCTTGCCATGGCGCTGCACGAGCTCGCCACCAACGCGGTCAAGTATGGCGCGCTGGCGCAGCCGTCGGGCCGGCTCTGCGTGGTCTGGTCGCTCGAGCGCGAAGGCGCGGAGGGACAGCCCTGGCTGCATATCGAGTGGCGCGAAAGCGGCGTCGACATGCCGCCGCCAGACACGATGCCCAGCGGCACGGGGCAGGGGCGCGAGCTGATCGAACAGGCCTTGCCCTATCAGCTCAGCGCGAGGACCTCGTACGCCTTCGAATCCGACGGTGTCCGTTGCACGATATCGATTCCCGTTTCGCTCACCACACTGGAGCTCGAGGATCATGCCTGAACGCTCGCTTCGCGACCGTCATATCCTCATCGTCGAGGACGAGTACATGCTTGCCGACGAGCTGCGCTGCGCCTTCGGCGACGCCGGCGGCACGATCCTGGGCCCGGTCGGAACCGTCCCCGACGCGCTCGCCTTGATCAAACGCGAGGGGCGGATCGAAGGCGCCGTTCTCGACGTGAATCTGCGCGGCGACATGGCGTTTCCGGTTGCCGATCTGCTGGTCGAACGCGGCGTGCCCTTCGTCTTCACCACCGGCTATGACGAATCGGTCATTCCGGACCGCTTCTCGAAGATCCTCCGCTGCGAGAAGCCGATTGCCGTCGATGGGATCATGCGCGCGCTCGGACGCCTGATCAAGAAGACGGCGCCGCAATGACGCGCCGGTCGGATGGAGCTGGGCGCCTCACACCTCGCGCCGGCTGAGGAAGGCGAGCCGCTCGAACAGGTGGACGTCCTGCTCGTTCTTGAGCAGCGCACCGTGCAGCGGCGGGATCAGCTTCCGCGGGTCGCGCTCGCGCAGCTGCTCAGGACCGATGTCCTCGTTGAGCAGCAGCTTGAGCCAGTCGAGCAGCTCGGAGGTCGACGGCTTCTTCTTCAGGCCGGGCACGTCGCGGACCTCGAAGAAGATGCGCAGGGCCTCCTCGACCAGTCGCTTCTTGATGTTCGGGAAGTGCACGTCGACGATGCGGCCCATCGTATCCGGATCGGGGAACTTGATGTAGTGGAAGAAGCAGCGGCGCAGGAACGCATCCGGCAACTCCTTCTCGTTGTTGGACGTGATGATGACGATCGGGCGCAGCTTCGCCTTGATGGTCTCGTTGGTCTCGTAGACGTGGAATTCCATCCGGTCGAGCTCGAGCAGCAGGTCGTTCGGAAACTCGATGTCGGCCTTGTCGATCTCGTCGATCAAGAGCACCGGTCGCTGCTCGGCCGTGAAGGCCTCCCACAGCTTGCCGCGCTTGATGTAGTTCTTGATGTCGGACACCCTGGAGTCGCCGAGCTGGCTGTCGCGTAGCCGCGAGACGGCGTCGTATTCGTAAAGGCCCTGCTGCGCCTTGGTGGTCGACTTGATGTGCCAGGTGAGCAGCGGCGCGTTGACGGCCTTGGCGACTTCCTCGGCCAGCACGGTCTTGCCCGTCCCCGGCTCGCCCTTCACCAGCAGCGGGCGCTCGAGCACGATCGCCGCATTGACGGCCACTTTGAGGTCGTCGGTGGCGACGTAGTCCTGGGTGCCGGTAAATTTCATTGCGTCTCGCTCATCGTTCGAACTTGTGTTGAGTGGCTACACAGCGGCAACGCCGCTGCGGCCTTAAGATGATGGCTGCCATCGGAAGCAGAAATAATCAAGCGCGCCTGATCAATGAGAGGATCACGAGCACGATGACGGCGCCGATCGTGGCGTCCAGGATCGCCCCCAGCGTGCCGCTGGCGAGCGCAATGTGCAGCGCCGGCAGCACGTAGCTTGCGACCAGCGCGCCGATGATGCCGATGACCATGTTGCCGATCAGGCCGAAACCTGCGCCGCGCACGATCAGCCCCGCCAGCCAGCCCGCGACGGCGCCGATGATCAGTGCTGCAATAATACCCATGAAAGCCCCCATTCCACCTGTTGTTCCAGGGATTGTAGAGCAAAATGCCGGCGGGTCCAGCGTGGGGCGTGGAGCGGCCCTTGACGCGCCCTCCCAGCCGCGCGATCTAATGGGCATGTTCCTGCAATTCTTCACAGCACTGCGCGATGCGCAGGTCCCGGTCTCCTTGCGTGAATATCTCACGCTGATGGAGGCGGTCGACGCCGACCTCGCCGAGCATTCGGTCGAGAACTTCTACTATCTCTCGCGCACCGCGCTGGTGAAGGACGAGCGCAATCTCGACAAGTTCGATCGCGTATTCGGCACCGTGTTCAAGGGGCTGGAGAACCTGCTCGACGCGATGGAGAAGGCCGAGATTCCCGAGGAGTGGCTGAGGAAGCTGGCCGAGAAATACCTCACCGAGGAGGAGAAGAAAGAGATCGAGGCCATGGGCTGGGACAAGCTCATGGAGACCTTGAAGAAGCGCCTGGAGGAGCAGAAGGGCCGCCATCAGGGCGGCAACAAGTGGATCGGCACCGCCGGCACCTCGCCGTTCGGCGCCTATGGCTACAACCCCGAAGGCGTCCGCATCGGCCAGGAGAAGAACCGCAACAACCGCGCCGTGAAGGTGTGGGACCGGCGCGAGTTCAAGGATCTCGACGGCAATGTCGAGCTCGGCATCCGCAACATCAAGGTGGCGCTGCGCCGGCTGCGCAAGTTCGCCCGCACCGGTGCGCCCGACGAGCTCGATCTGGACACCACGATCCGCGAAACCGCCAACCACGGCTATCTCGACGTGCACATGCGTCCCGAGCGGCGCAATGCGGTGAAGGTGCTGGTGTTCTTCGACATCGGCGGCTCGATGGATTCCCACGTCGCGCAGGTCGAGGAGCTGTTCTCGGCCGCCAAGAGCGAATTCAAGCACATGGAATATTTCTACTTCCACAACTGCCTCTACGAGGGCGTGTGGAAGCAGAACAAGCGGCGTTTCACCGACCGCACGCCGACCTGGGACGTGCTGCACAAGTACCCGCACGACTACAAGGTCGTATTCGTCGGCGACGCCTCGATGTCGCCTTATGAGATCATGGTGCCCGGCGGTTCGGTCGAGCACGTCAACGAAGAGCCGGGGTCGGTGTGGCTCGACCGCGTCATCCGCACCTATCCACACGCGGTGTGGCTCAATCCGGTGGCGCAGAAGCACTGGGACTATTCTGAGTCCACCACCATCATTCGCCGCATCTTCTCCGAGCGCATGTATCCGATCACGATTGAGGGATTGGAAGCGGCGATGAAGGAGCTGGTCCGGTAGGCAGTCCCGTCATTCCGGGCGGTTCGGTCCTGACCGACCACCCCGAATGACGAGGTCGAAACGGCGCCGCGCGACGGCTGGACACGACGAAGGAAGAAGGCATGCCCCAGACCATCACGCGCGGCATCAAGGCGCTGCTCGATGAAGCCAACGCCGAGATCGAGACGCTCTCGGCGGCTGAGGCGATCGCGGCGGCGAAGCGCGACGATGTCGTGATCGTCGATATCAGGGATCCCCGAGAGATCGAGCGCGAGGGCAGGATTCCCGGCGCGTTCTCGTGCACCCGCGGCATGCTGGAGTTCTGGATCGACCCGCAGAGCCCCTATGCCAAGCCGATCTTTCAGCAGGACAAGACGTTCATCTTTCATTGCGCCGGCGGCCTGCGCTCGGCGCTCGCGGCCAAGACCGCACAGGACATGGGTCTGACGCCGGTCGCCCATATCGGCGGCGGCTTCGCGGCGTGGCGCGACGCCGGCGGGCCGGTCGAGGCCTGGGCGCCGAAGAAGAAGGATTGATCGCTGCCCATCCCGCGCGGACTTGACCCGCGTGTCCATCGCTTCGACAAGGTGGATCGCCGGATCTCAAGTCCGGCGATGACGACTGAATGTGAAGTCCGGAGCTCTTGCGCATGACCATCCACGACGACCCTCTCGTCTCCACCGACTGGCTCGCTGCGCATCTGGGCGATCCCAAGGTGAAGGTGCTCGACGCGACCTTCAAGATGCCGGGTGTGCTGCCGCTGCCGAAGGACGATTATCTGAAGGCGCACATCCCCGGCGCCGTGTTCTTCGACGTCGACGAGGTCTCCGACCATTCCAATCCGCTGCCGCACATGTATCCGAGCGCCGAGCAGTTCGGCCGCGACGCGGGCCGGCTCGGCGTCAGCAATGGCGATACGGTCGTGGTCTATGATTCCGGCGGCTGGGTCGCCGCGCCGCGCGCCTGGTGGATGTTCCTGTCATTCGGCCACACGGATGTGCGCGTGCTCGACGGCGGGCTGAAGAAGTGGATGGCGGAGGGGCGCCCGGTCGAGAGCGGACAGGTCACGCCGGCGCTCGGCACGTTCAGCGCGAAGTTCGATGCCGCGCGCGTGCGCCGGATCGAGCAGATGGTTGCCAATCTCGCCGGCAACGCCGAGCAGGTGATCGATGCACGGCAGGCGCCGCGCTTCGCGGGCGAGGTCGCCGAGCCGCGGCCCGGCCTCCGATCCGGCCATATCCCCGGCAGCCGAAATCTGCCTTATGCGGAGCTGTTTGACGCGGCGACCGGCGTGATGAAGCCGCTCGACCGGTTGCGCGAGGCATTCGGCGCCGCCGGCGTCGATCTCGCCAAGCCGATCGTCACCTCCTGCGGCTCCGGGGTGTCGGCGGCCGTGCTGACGCTGGCGCTCTATCGTCTCGGCATCCGCGACACCGCGCTCTACGACGGCTCATGGTCGGAGTGGGGCATCGAGAACGGTCCGCCGGTTGCGACGGGGCTGGCCTGATCGGCTGGCTCCGCCTATCGCGTGCGCGGCCCGGCAGCCTGCTGGCCGACCGCCTGCGGTTGACCAAACGGCTGCTGTCCGAATGGATCGGGGAAGGCAGTCTGTTGCTGCTGGGCGGCCGCGGCTTGCCGAGCCGACCGGAGCCGCTGGGCGATGCGCCGCTGCTTGGCGCGGCGCGCAGCGATCTGCTTCTCCCGGGCCTGGCGCTTCTTGAGGATGCTCCGGCGCAACTGAACGCTCGCGACCTTCACCGAGGCACGATGCTCGCTGGCGGCAGGCCGCTCCTGATGAGCCGGCTGTTCGGCCAGCGCGGCGAGCTTGGCCGCGATCGGATCGAGCACCGCCGGAACGGGCGCGAGCGCGGTTGAAGCGGCGGCTGCGGTCGTCATCATCGGATCGGCGCTGGCGATGACCTGAGGAACTGGCGGCGGTGGTGCGACCACGGCGGCCGCCGTTTCGCTCGACGCCCGCGGCGGGGCCGGCGCTGCAGTCTCGGGCGAGCTGTCCATGCTCGGCCTGTCGGACGCTTTTTCGACCGGAGCGACGATCGAAGCGGTCGTGTCCGGAATGGGGCGCTCCGGCTTGGTGCTCTCGATCCGGTCGTTCGTCGCGGACGCGGTCGCGACAATGGCGGAGGTGCGGGACGTGTCGACCGTTTCCGCGGGCAGCGAGGGCGTCGGCACGTCGGTGGCCACCGCAACGGGTGTCACTTCGGGCGCTTCTGTGAGCGGCGTCGCCGTCGACGGCGCGCTCGGCTGTTCGGACGTTGCCGGGGCAGCATCGGCCACGACCGGCGGCGGCGTCACCGGCGGTGTCGGAATCGAATCCACCCGCAGCACTGCGAGCACCGGCGTGGGCTCGGCCGGCGGTAGGAACGTCGTGAAGCCCGACGCCTGAGTCGTGCGCCAGGACGCGTTGCTGGCGAACTGCTCGTGGGCGGCGCGCAACAGGGCCGCGGCGCCCATGCCGAAGATGGTGAGAGAGATGGAACAGACGATCGCGGCGACCAGAAAACGAAAGCCGGGAAGCATTGACGGTAACTCTCGCCACGGCAGCGGGGACTGCCGAGACATTCGAGCCAGTAGGGAACGCGGTGATCACAGGGAATAGCCGCGTTCGCGACGAGGCCGGCTTCTGCCGTGCATCGCGAATCAGGCTCAGGTCAGAATACCGGAAGTGTTCCCGCCCGCTCGGCAAATCACGGCATCGATAGGGCCTGCGGGGGCTTCGCCGCACTTTTTCGGCGGCGTGAGACTTCCGTGCAACGACGGAGACATGATCACAAATTGCCGAAGTCGGGCCGCTCTGGCCGGAATTGTCTTGAATGCGCCGCTATCTTCGGCCATCTGGCACAGCAAAGGTCCCAATCGGCGGCTTGGGGATACTGCAAGGGCGATGATGATCAGACAAATCCTGACGGTTTGCGCGGTCGCGGCAGCGGGCGTGACGGCAACTTCGTTTGCCGAGGCACAGCAGGTCTATCAGACCGCGCCTGGAGCGTATTCACCGGCGCCGACGCCTTACCCGGCCGACGCGCGCGGGCAGGGGCAGGATTTTGACGCGCTCGACGATGAGGATGCGCCCGGCAATTCCGCGGCGTTGCCGCCGCCCGGCCCGGTGATCTCGCCGGACGATCCGCGCTACGGTCGTCCAGCCAATGCGCCGGTTTATGGTGCTGCCGCTCCGACCGGTCCCATCCTTTCTCCCGACGATCCTCGATATGGACGTCCGGCCGGTGCGACGGTCTATGGAGCCGCTCCGACCGGCCCGGTGATGTCCCCGGATGATCCGCGGTATGGCCGCCCGGCTGGTCCGCCCCCGGTGATCTACGGTGATCGTCCCGCCTCCAGCCAACAGGCCTATGGTGGCGCCTATGGCAACAGCGCGCCCGGTGGCGACGCAGGCGCGCCGCGGCCGCCCGGCGCCGTCGGCGGCGCTCCCGCCGTCGCGGGCGCGGCGCAGGCCCCGTCCGCCGGAGATCGTCCGATGACGGTAGCAGCTCTGCCGCCTGAGGAACAACCCGATGCGGCGCCAGCGCCGCTGCCGGCGAACCTGCGCCGCCAGGAGGTCGACTTCGTCACCAAGGAGCCGCCGGGAACGATCGTCGTCGATACGCCCAACACCTACCTCTATCTGGTGCTCGGCAACGGCCGGGCGATGCGCTACGGCGTCCGCGTCGGCCGCGAAGGCTTCACCTGGACCGGCGTGCAGAAGATCACCAAGAAGACCGAGTGGCCGGACTGGTATCCGCCGAGCGAGATGATCGAGCGGCAGCCCTATCTGCCGCGCTTCATGGCCGGCGGTCCGGGCAATCCGCTCGGTGCCCGCGCGATGTATCTCGGCTCGACCGTGTACCGCATCCACGGCACCAACCAGCCGTCGACGATCGGCAAGTTCGTGTCCTCCGGCTGCATCGGCATGCTGAACGACGACGTCGCCGACCTGTTCGACCGGGTCAAGGTCGGCACCCGCGTGGTCGTGATGCCGGGCGGTGCGCCTCCGGGTTCCGGCAAGAACATGGCTGCTGCCGCGGCCTCTCCGGCTCCGGCGCCCGTCCAGGCCCAGGCGACTGTGCCGGCGGCTGGCCAGCCCGCCAACATGCAGCCGCTGCCGCCGCCGGTGACGATCCGCTGAGGCGGGCGTGGGCGCGCTGATTACGTTGAAAACACCCTCCTCGCGGAGGGTGTTTTGCTGTGAGGGCCGCGCTCGCCTGCTTCAAGCCAGCCGGCGCGGCGGCTCGGCTCCTGCGAGCCAGGTGGCGATACAATCGACCATCTGGCCGTAATGGGCGCGAAAACTCTCCTCGGTGACGTAGCCGAGATGCGGCGTGAGCACGACATTGCCGAGCTGGCGCAGCGGATGGGCGACGGGCAGCGGTTCCACCGAGAACACGTCGAGGCCGGCGCCGGCAATGCGCTTGTCGCGCAGTGCCTGCAGCAATGCGGCCTCGTCGACGATCGGCGCGCGCGAGGTGTTGACGAGATAGGCGGTGGCCTTCATGCGCGCGATGTCGGCCGCGCCCACCAGCCCGCGTGAGCGGTCGCTGAGCACGACGTGGACGGTGATGACGTCGGCGGCGGTGAACAGCTCCTCCTTGGTCGCGTAGCCTACTCCCGCCGCCTCGCAGCGTTCGGGCGTCAGGTTGGGGCTCCAGGCGATCACGTTCATGCCGAACGCCTTGCCGAGCCCGGCGACCTTGGTGCCGAGCTTGCCCAGCCCGATCACGCCCAGCGTCTTGCTCTCGATCTCCACGCCGCCCAGCGTCTGCCAGGGCTGCCCGGCATGCATGAGAGCATTCTCCTGGCCGATCCTGCGGGTCAGCTCCAGGATCAGGCCCATGGTGAGCGCTGCGGTGGGGTCACGGCCATATTGCGTGCCGCAGACCATGATGCCGCGCGCCTTGGCGGCCTCCAGGTCGATGGCGGCGTTGCGCATGCCGGAGGTGATCAGGAGCTTCAGCTTCGGCAACCGCTCGATCAGGGAGCGCGGCAATGGCGTCCGCTCGCGCATCGCACAGATGATGTCGGCATCGGTGAGCGCGCCGGCGGCCGCTTCCTCGTTGCCGAACGGCTGTGTGAAAGCCGTCACATCCACTCTGTCGGCCAGCCGGGGCCAGTCGGCCAATGAGAGGGCCGTATCGTAATAGTCGTCGAGGATCGCACAGCGCAGCCGTGTCATCGGCAGGGTCCATTCATCGGGGGACGGCGGCAATGGTGAAGGCCGTCAGGAATGGAGCCATGCTTGCGCGCAACGCGCTGGTTGCGCAAGGCATCGTCACGCTCACGTGGAACCAGGAGACGTCAGTCGAGGCGGGTCTTCAGCCTGAACGCGGCGTCATGGCCGTACTTGGCGCGCCAGGCGGGGCCGGGGCCGCGCATATAGTGCAATTCTGGCCGGTACGGGTTGAAGGCGCGCGCGACGAATTCGCGCCAGAAGCCGCGGATGTCGTCCGCGATCCCGGATCGGTCTTTGCGGTGTGCCGCCGGAGCGGGCAGGGAGGCTGAGGTGAAGGCTGCCATGACGGGCTCTCGCTGTTGTCGGTCGCGGCTTTTGCCGCTTGGGCGCGCGGGGTCTTGCGGGCCGAGACCGAGTGTCCCGCCGAATTAATTAAAAGATGGTTGCAATTGTCGTGATCCGCCACACACAAGGTGATGGACCCGTATTCGTCCGTGGGCGGCAGGCCGGGCCGGCGCAGGAACGACCGTGATTCTCCCGGCATTTGTTCCCGCCGAGACCGGCTCGCCGGTTGCCCTTTGGGGACCGCGCGGTTACATCAGCGGCAACCATTTTCCGAAAATTCCGGCAGGCTTCAAGGGACACGCGATGGCGCGCCAGTTCGTCTATTTCATGCAGGGTCTGTCCAAGACCTACCCGACCCGCAAGGTGCTCGATAACATTCACCTGTCGTTCTATCCGGACGCCAAGATCGGCGTGCTCGGTGTCAACGGCTCGGGCAAGTCGACCCTGCTCAAGATCATGGCCGGTATCGACAAGGACTATACCGGCGAGGCCTGGGTGGCCGAGGGTGCCCGCGTCGGCTATCTCGAGCAGGAGCCGCAGCTCGATCCGAAGCTCACGGTGCGCGAGAACGTCATGCTCGGCGTCGGCAAGCAGAAGGCGATCCTCGATCGCTACAACGAGCTGGCGATGAACTACTCGGAAGAGACCGCCGACGAGATGACCAAGCTGCAGGACGAGATCGAGGCGCAGGGCCTTTGGGATCTCGACAGCAAGGTCGACCAGGCGATGGATGCGCTGCGCTGTCCGCCCGACGATGCCGACGTCACCAAGCTGTCCGGTGGTGAGCGCCGCCGCGTCGCGTTGTGCAAGCTGCTGCTCGACCAGCCCGAGCTGTTGCTGCTGGACGAGCCGACCAACCATCTCGACGCCGAATCGGTGTCCTGGCTCGAAGGTCACCTGCGCAATTATCCGGGCGCGATCCTGATCGTGACCCACGATCGCTACTTCCTCGACAACGTCACCAGCTGGATCCTGGAGCTCGATCGCGGCAAGGGCATCCCCTACGAGGGCAATTATTCGTCCTGGCTGCAGCAGAAGCAGAAGCGGCTGGAGCAGGAGGGCCGCGAGGATGCCGCGCATCAGCGCACTTTGGCGCGCGAGCAGGAGTGGATCGCGGCCTCGCCGAAGGCCCGCCAGGCCAAGTCCAAGGCGCGCTACCAGCGCTATGAGGAGTTGCTCAAGAAGGCCAGCGAGAAGCAGACCCAGACCGCCCAGATCATCATTCCGGTCGCCGAGCGGCTCGGCCAGAACGTCGTCGATTTCGACGGATTGTCCAAGAGCTTCGGCGACCGCCTGCTGATCGACAATCTCACCTTCAAGTTGCCGCCGGGCGGCATCGTCGGCGTGATCGGTCCGAACGGCGCCGGCAAGACCACACTGTTCCGCATGATCACCGGGCAGGAGAAGCCGGACGCTGGCACCATCACCATCGGAGAGACCGTGCATCTCGGCTATGTCGACCAGTCGCGCGACGCGCTCGATGGCAACAAGACCGTGTGGGAGGAGATCTCCGGCGGCAACGAGCTGATCCTGCTCGGCAAGAAGGAAGTGAACTCGCGCGGCTATTGCTCGGCGTTCAACTTCAAGGGCGCCGACCAGCAGAAGAAGGTCGGGGCGCTGTCCGGCGGCGAGCGTAATCGCGTTCATCTCGCCAAGATGCTGAAGTCGGGCGCCAACGTGCTGCTGCTCGACGAGCCGACCAACGACCTCGACGTCGACACCCTGCGTGCGCTCGAAGAGGCGCTGGAGGATTTCGCCGGCTGCGCCGTCATCATCAGCCACGATCGCTGGTTCCTCGACCGCATCGCGACCCACATGCTGGCCTTCGAGGGCGACAGCCATGTCGAATGGTTCGAAGGAAACTTCCAGGACTACGAGAAGGACAAGATGCGCCGGCTCGGCCAGGACAGCGTGATTCCGCACCGGGTCAAGTACAAGAAGCTGACGCGCTGATCCCTGATCTCGCGAGGCGCGACGCGGTCTCTGTTCCGAGACAAAGCGTCGCGCCCCGGCTGCGGCCAGTTGTCGCTTTTCCGCGTGCTGCGATTGCGTAGATACATGATCCGCAATCCCTCCCAGCCGCGAGATTCTTCACATGTCTTCCTCCGACGCGACCCTGTCCTCCAAGGGCGGAGCGCTGCGCCCCATTCCCATGCTGATCTTCGGCTCGCGCTGGCTGCAGCTGCCGCTCTATGTCGGGCTGATCATCGCGCAGGGCGTCTATGTCGTGCTGTTCCTGAAGGAGCTCTGGCACCTGTTCGCGCACGCGTTCGATTTCTCCGAGCAGCAGATCATGCTCGCCGTGCTCGGACTGATCGACGTGGTCATGATCTCGAACCTGCTCGTGATGGTGATCGTCGGCGGCTACGAAACGTTCGTGTCGCGGCTCAATCTGCAGGGCCATCCCGACGAGCCGGAATGGCTCAGCCACGTCAATGCCAGCGTGCTGAAGATCAAGCTGGCGATGGCCATCATCGGCATCTCGTCGATCCACCTGCTGCGCACCTTCATCGAGGCCGGCGCGCTTTCGTCGGGCAAGTCGAACTACACCGAGACCGGCGTGATGTGGCAGACGATCATCCACACGGTCTTCATCCTCTCCGCGATCGGCATCGCCGTGGTCGACAAATTGTCGAATGCCGCGATCGAAGAGACGAAGCAGGCGGGGCATTGAGCGGCAGCCTCGGGTTCCGTCGGTGGCCTGCTGACGTTCACAAGTGCCGCGGGCTATGGTAGCCCTGAGGCATGGTTCGGCAGCTGCTACTCCGTTTGCGCAGGCTCGTTCTCGTCGGTCTGGCGCTCTGCATGTTCGGCGATGGCCAAGCGAGCGCGGCTGACGCCGCCTTCACGCAGTTCATCAACTCGCTCTGGCCCGAAGCCAAGGAGCAGGGCGTCTCCCGTGCGACGTTCGAGGCGGAGACGCGCGGGTTGGAGCCTGACTACAAGCTTCCCGATCTGCTGCTGCCCGGCCGGCCCGCGACGGGGGCGCCGGCGCAGGCCGAGTTCGTGCAGGTGCCAGCCGACTACATCAAGGAAGCGTCGATCGCGCGGCTGGCCGCGCACGGCGAGAAGCTGATCCAGCAATATCGTCCGGCACTCGCCGAGATCGAGCGCCGCTTCGGCGTGCCGGGGCCGGTCGTGCTTGCGATCTGGGGCCGGGAGACCGATTTCGGCCGCTATGCGCTGCCCTACGATGCGCTGCGCGTGCTGGCGACGCAGGCCTATGTCGGCCGCCGCAAGGACCAGTACCGCACCGAGTTCATCATGGCGCTGAAGATGCTGAGCGACGGCGTGGTGTCGCGCCGCGATCTCAGGGCGTCATGGGGCGGGGCGGTCGGGCTCACCCAGTTCCTGCCGTCGGAGTACTACAAGCACGGTGTCGATCTCGATGGCGACGGCAAGGTCGATCTCTGGCATTCGGTGCCGGACGCGCTGGGCTCGGCGGCGCTGCAGCTTGCCAACAAGGGGTGGCAGCGCGGCCTGCGCTGGGCCTACGAGGTCAAGCCGCCAGCGACTGTCGACTGCGCGATCGGCGTGCCGGAGGTGAAGAAGCCGATCGGCGAATGGCTGCGCGCCGGCTTTGTCCCGGTACGCGGCCAGCGGCTCAGCGCAGCCGAGCAGCAGCAGCCCGCGTCGCTGCTGCAGCCTGAGGGCATCTATGGTCCGGCGTTCCTGACGACGGCGAACTACTTCGTCATCAAGGAATACAATTTTTCCGATCTCTATGTGCTGTTCGTCGGTCACCTCGCGGACCGTATGACGAGCCCGGCTCCGTTCGCGACACCATGGTCGGCGTCAAAGCAGCTTCGGAGCAAGGACGTCGAGGCGATGCAGAAGGGCCTGACGCGGCTCGGTCTCTACGGCGACAAGCTCGACGGCAAGGCCGGCATGCAGACCCGCGCCGCGCTCGGCGCATTTCAGAAGAAGGCGGGCCTGAAGGTCGACTGCTGGCCGAGCGAATCGGTGCTGCAGGCGATCAACGCCGCGCGCTGAGCGGCCGATTCGGTGCGAAGGCCGGAGCCGGCAGTAAAAAGCCCGGCCGCAAGGCCGGGCTTTTCGCATCGAGATGTATCGTCAGGATCAGTAGCAGACGCGAACCGGGCGGGACACCCAGCCATAGCCGTCCCAATAGCGCTCACGGCGCCACACGCACGGCGGCGGGCCCGGCGGAGGGGCTTCGACGTAGACCGGACCGCCATAGGCCGGACGGCTGGACGCGATCGCGCCGCCGAGCAGGGCGCCGCCGATCAGGCCGGCTGCCACGCCGGCACCCACGTCGCCAGCCTTGGCGGCCGGTGCCGTCACGCTCAGCGAACCGGCGATGGTCGCAACCGCAAGCACTGCGGTCAGGATCTTCTTCATGTTCCGAGATCTCCTGGAAGGCGCCCTCGCAGGCGCCGGGTTGGTGATTCACGCACGATCTGGGCCGTCAGCATCGTGAGAAAACACGACAATCCGTCAACCCTTCGTAAACTCTGTTCGACCTGATGCGACGGAAAAACGGTTTTTTCTGGCCGTGCCGGCCGCCGTTCTCGAAATTCCGGTGCAAGGTCATGGAATTAATGAAGGTGAACGATCACTCGCAAACCCGGACGCGGCGAATCCGCCAGCCGTAGCCGTCCCAGAAGCGCTGGCGCTGCCAATAGCAGGCGTAGCCAGGATCGGCGACGTAGGCAGGCCCGCCGTAATAGGAGTAGCCCGGTTCGTAAGAATATCCGGGCCCATAATAATAGGGATTGCTGCCCGCAGCGATGGCGCCACCGATGAGGGCACCCCCGAGCAGGCCGGCAGCGACACCGGCGGCGACACGACCATTGCGCGCTTCAGCAGGAGCAGGGGCCAGCGCTGCGGTCGACAGCGTTGCGACGGCGGCCAGGGCCGCAAGAGTCTTCTTCATGACCTTAACCTCTCTCACTCCAGGTCGGCGGATCGCGTATCAAGCGATACGGCAGGTTCACACATCCCGCTTGAATGATCAATGAACGGGGGCGTCCCATTGGACGACCCAAGTCCAGGATACGTTCAATGCTGCATTGCACAAAATTCACTGCCGCATTGGAGCCGGCATGACCCCCACGATGGCGATGGTCGTGGCGATCGGATTGACCTCGGCCGTCTGCTACGCGCTGTTGGTTCGTGTCGACCGCAGGCCCAACCGCCGCCGTTCGTCCGCGGACAGCACCAGCGTCGACTCCCACGGGGGGTCCAGCTCCAGTCAGGGCGGCGGTCTCGCAAGTTGGTTTTCCAATACCTCGTCGGACGTCATGGGAAACCCGATCGACGGCGGAGGTGACAGTGGGGACGGTGGTGGAGGGGACGGTGGTGGTGGCGACTGAGTTGCGCCTGCTCGATCGCCGCCCACCATTGTTATTCGGCGGTAACTTTGATCTGCGGCAAGCTCGTACAGTTGGAGGCATTCTAGATTGATCGCGAAATTGGAATAGCTTCAAAAGCGCCGTTTTCCCTTTGCGCGGGTAGCTGCGGATGACTATCGATACCTGACCAAGGACGATTGGCCGGTTTCTCATGATTGTTTGTTCCTGCAACGTCATCAGCGATCACGATATCCGCAACGCGGTGAAGTCCGCGGACGAACTGCCGCGGAACCCCAAGCAGGTCTACGGTTGCCTGGGGTGCAGCGCGGAATGCGGCCGCTGTGCGCGCACGATCAAGACGATCATCGACGAGGCGCTGGGTCCCTGTGCTCGCGCCTGCCAGGCCGGCTGTCAGCACGGCCACCACCATGGGACGACACCGGTGAAGGCGATCGATGACGACCTTCAGAGCCGTTTCGCGCTCGCTGCCTGCTGACAGGCATTGCCGTCAGTCGCGTCGTTCTCCGCCCGAAAAATGCACATGAACGGGGGTCGTCTCCGCACTTCGAACCTGTTATTGAGCGCCTGCGGCCTCTAACTTTTTCGGAGCTTATCCATGCAGGGCGACCCCAAGGTCATCGAATATCTCAACAAGGGATTGCGCAGCGAGCTGACTGCCATCAACCAATATTGGCTGCACTATCGTCTGTTGAACAATTGGGGCCTTCTCGACATGGCGAAGGTCTGGCGCAAGGAATCCATCGAGGAGATGGAGCACGCCGACAAGTTCACCGACCGCATTCTCTTCCTCGACGGCTTCCCCAACATGCAGGTGCTCGATCCCCTGCGCATCGGCCAGAACGTCAAGGAGATCATCGAATGCGATCTCGCCGCCGAGATCGGTGCGCGGACGCTGTATCAGGAAGCCGCAACCTATTGTCATGGCGTCAAGGACTACGTGTCGCGCGACCTGTTCGAGCAGCTGATGAAGGACGAGGAGCATCACATCGACTTCCTCGAGACCCAGCTCGACCTCATCGACCGCATCGGTCTCGAACTCTACACGCAGAAGCACGTCGGCGGCCTCGAGAGCGAGCACTGACGGCGTCGGCGAGGCGGCAGTCCGCTTCGGAACGGGAGGCGATTCAGGGCTGGTGTTTCAAGCCTTGAATCGACCGCCCCTGACGTCGAACCCGCTCACGCGATGATGCCGAAGGCGGTGACGGGTACGACCCAATAGACGAGCTGGGTTCCCGCAAACGCGCTTCTGAGCCGCTCGAGGAGCCGCTCGAGATCCTCTTCCGGCAACACGATCCGCACGACGACCTCGTCGGCATGTCCTTTCACCCGCTCTGCAGCGCTCCGTAGCCGGACGCGCGCACCGTGTCCGGCTGCTTCCGAGGCGGTAAAGCCCGTCACGAGATCGGTCTGCTCGCTCAGATGGTCGAGTACCTCGCTGTGAAGTGCATCCGGCACGATCAGGGTCAGGCAGACGGCTTGGCTGCTCATGTGGCTTCCTTCGCAGCAGCGCCGTAGCGGCGATACAGGATCGGCAACAGGATCAGCGTCAGCAGCGTGGACGACAGCAGGCCGCCGATCACGACGATCGCGAGCGGACGCTGGACCTCCGATCCGGGCCCCGATGCAAACAGCAGCGGGATCAAACCCAGCGCCGTGATGCTCGCCGTCATCAGCACAGGCCGCAGCCTGCGCTTGGCGCCTTCGACCACGATGCGCTGCTCGGGGACCCCGTGAGCGCGCAACTGGTTGAAATAAGACACC
Source organism: Bradyrhizobium sp. HKCCYLRH1030 (assembly GCF_051168395.1). NCBI lineage: Bacteria > Pseudomonadati > Pseudomonadota > Alphaproteobacteria > Hyphomicrobiales > Nitrobacteraceae > Bradyrhizobium > Bradyrhizobium sp. HKCCYLRH1030. Next base: position 203,089 of record NZ_JBNPUY010000004.1, read on the forward strand.
AGCACGACACCATTGAGCACGGCGATTCCGAGTAGTGCGATGAAGCCGACGGAGGCTGGAACGGAGAGGTATTCACCGCTCGAGACCAGCGCGAACACGCCGCCGATCAGCGCAAACGGAATGTTGACGAGGACGAGCAGGGCTTGGCGCACCGAGCCGAACGTGGTGAAGAGCAGCACGAAGATCAAGCCGATCGCGACCGGCACCACGACCGATAGACGCGCGGCTGCACGTTGCTGGTTCTCGAACTGCCCGCCCCATGTCAGCCGATAGCCGGACGGCAGCGGCAGCTCGGCTGCGACCCTTTGCTGAGCCGCCTGGACGAAACCGACCATGTCGCGGCCGCGGACATTGCTGCGAACCACGCTCATGCGGTTGCCGTCCTCACGATCGATCTTCACCGGGCCATCGACCCGCTGGATGCGTGCGACCTGCGAGAGCGCAACATGCTGGCCGGACGCAAGCGTCAGCGGCAGCGCCGCCAGCATCGTCGGCGCCTGCCGCGTGGCCTCGCCGCCGCGGACCAGGATCGGCGTCCGGCGTCCCTCCTCGAGCGCGGTGCCGATCGTTCGGCCTTCGATCTGCGTGCGCAGGGAGGCCGAGATCGAGTCCACCGTGAGCCCGAGCCGGCCCGCCTCCATCCGGTTGACGACGATCGTGTAGTACTGCGCGCCTTCGTTAAGGGTCGTGTAGACGTCCTGGGCTCCATCGATATCGGATAGAATCGCCGACAGTTTCGCTGCGATCTCGTTGAGCTTGGTGATGTCCGGGCCGAAGATCTTGACCGCGACGTCGCCGCGGACGCCGCTGATCATCTCCTGCACGCGCATGTCGATGGGCTGCGTGAAGCTGAGCGAGACACCGGGGAAGCCGGTCAGAACCTCGCGAAGCGTCTCGAGCAGGACATCGCGGTCGCTGGTCTGCCGCTGGTCTGCCGGCTTGAGCACCAGGAACGTGTCGGTCTGATTGGGTCCCATCGGATCGAGCCCGAGCTCGTCCGAGCCGGTGCGTGCGATGATGCCGGCGACGTCTGGCACCTTCATCAGGGCCGCCTGCAGCCGGGCATTGATGGCGAGGGACTCGTCGAGATTGACGGATGGCAGCGTCTCCACGCTGACGATGACGTCGCCTTCGTCCATCGTCGGCATGAAGGTCTTGCCCAGCCGGGTGTAGCCATATCCCGCGGCAACGAGGCAGACCAGCGCCGCGATGATCACCTTGCGCTCGTTGCCGAGCGCCCAGTCGAGCGCGGGCGCATAGACGCGCTGCGCTGCGCGGATCAGCAATGGATCGTCATGCGACGCGGATGTGAGCACGAAGGATGTTGCGACCGGAAGCACCGTCAGCGCCAGCAGCAGCGACGCGGCCAGGGCGAAGATGATCGCCAGCGCGACCGGAATGAAGAGCTTGCCCTCCAGCCCCTGCAAGGTCAGCAGCGGAACGAACACGATGATGATGATCAGGACGCCCGAGGCGACCGGCTGCAGAACCTCGCAGACCGAGCGGTAGACGATGTGGATCAGCGGCGTGGTGCTTGCGTGATCGTGCTTTGCGAGATTGCCGACGATGTTCTCGACCACCACGACCAGCGCGTCGATCAGCATGCCGATGGCGATCGCAAGGCCGCCGAGACTCATCAGGTTGGCGGACATGCCGACAGCCCGCATCACGATCAGCGCCATCACGATCGCGAGCGGCAGGCTGAGCGCAATCACCAGCGAGGCGCGCCAATTGCCGAGGAACAGCAGCAGCAGCACGACGACGAGCACCGTGGCTTCGCCCAGCGCCCGCACCACCGTGCCGACGGCGCGGTTGACCAGCCGGCTGCGGTCGTAGAACACGTTGATGGTGACGCTGCTCGGTAGCGATGGCTTCAGCTCATCCAGCCGCGCCCGAACGTCGCGCACCAATTGTCCGGCGTTGGCCCCGCGCAAGCCGAGCACGAGCCCCTCGACCGTCTCGCCCTTGCCGTCTTTCGTGACGGCGCCATAGCGGGTGAGGGCGCCGATCTTGACCCGGGCGACGTCGCTGACCCGGATCGGGATTCCGTCGCGGGTGTCGACGATGATCGCGCGGATGTCGTCGATGCCGCGGATGCTGCCCTCGATGCGGACCAGCGCGCTGTCCTCGCCCTGGTTGACCCGCCCGGCACCGTCGTTGCGGCTGTTGGCCTCGATGGCTTTGCGAAACAGCTCGGACGAGATGCCGCGCGCCGCCAGCGCATCGTTCCGCGGCACGATTTCGAAGGCGCGAACATAGCCGCCGAGCGCGTTGACGTCGGCAACCCCGGGCACGGTGCGCAGGGCCGGGCGGATGACCCAGTCGAGCAAGGTCCGGCGCTCGGCCAGCGACAGATCGGGACTGTCGATCGTGAACATGAACATCTCGCCGAGCGGACTCGTGATCGGCGCAAGGCCGCCGCTCACGCCCTCGGGGAAGTCGCGCGAAATGTTGGAGAGCCGCTCCGAGACCTGATTGCGGGCCCAGTAGATGTCGGTGCCGTCCTCGAAGTCGACGGTGATGTCGGCCAGCGCATATTTCGTCGCCGAGCGCAGGATCTTCTTGTTCGGCAATCCGAGCAGCTCCAGCTCGATCGGGACCGTGATGCGCTGCTCGACCTCTTCCGGCGTCAGACCGGGGGCCTTCATGATGATCTTCACCTGGACCGGCGAGACGTCCGGAAAGGCATCGATCGGCAGGCTCGGCAGGACGACGGCGCCAGCGCCGATCACCAGCAGTGTGCTCAGGATGACGAAGAGCCGCTGCGACAGCGCGAATGCGACAAGCCGCTGTAGCATCTACTGCCCCAGTCGCGAGAGGATGCCGCGCAGCGCCGAGATGCCGCCGATGGCGATCTCGTCCTTGTCCGTGAGGGGGCCGGCGATGACGACGTGATCCTGATCCTCCGCGAGCAGCGTCACGGGGACGAGCCGGAAACCGCCTTCCGTGGCGACGAACACCGAGGTCTGCTCGCCGCGACGGACGAGGCCGCTATAGGGAATCTCCCATGCGCTTTCGCCTGCCGAGATGAAGCCGATGCGAGCGGCCGCCATCTGTCCGGAATGCAGCTCACCGTTGTTTGGAATCTCGGCGCGGACGAGAATGGTCTGCGTGGCGGCATCTGTCGTCTCGGACACCAGGATGACCTGGCCCGGTGTCGCATAGCCTTCGATGTCGACCTTGGCGCCGGTCTTGATGGCGCCGATGTTGGTCGCGGGGATCGCGATCTCGGCCCATAGCGGCGACAGCCGCGCAAGCTTTACCAGGGACGCGGCCTGCTCAAGGCGCTGGCCCGGCGATACCGCGATCTCGACCACGGACGCGGCGCGTGGCGCCGTCACGGTGAGTGTCGCGCTGATCGCCGCCTCATTGCTGAGCCGGGCGATGGCTTCGTCCGACAGCCCGCTGATGTGCAGCATCTGCCGTCGTTCGGCGACGACGATGCTGGCCTGGCGTGCTTCGGCCTGGCTCGACTCCAGCACGCGTTGCGGGATGGCTTTGCCTTCGAACAGGTCGGCGTTGCGCTTCAACTGCTGAGCCGCGAGTCCCTCCTGTGCCAGCGCGTGCAGGTAATCGCGCTGGAGCGAGACGAAGCTCGGACTCTCCAGCGTGAGCAGCGGCTGTCCGACGGTCACGCGATCGCCGCGGGCAACAGCGAGGTTGGTGATCATCCCCGCGACCGGCGCGCTGACGACCCATAGTTGAGGCGTGGGAATGACGATCTGCGCGGGATAAGGCAGGGTCCTGTCCATCCGGCTGGAGATCGGATGCGTCACGCGCACGCCGAGGTTCTGCGCCTGGCTTGGCGTGAGCTTCAGCTCATCATCGGCCGACGCAGCGCAGGGCGCGACGACGAGAGCCAGCGCGAGAGATGCGCGGGCCAGACGGCCTGCGGACCGGAAAAACAATCGCTTGAGCATTTCGATCAGGAATCTTCGCGTTCATGCATGACGCATTCTGCACACTATTTCGGCCAATTTCCGTATTTGTTGACCTGCGTCAACAGGGGCCGGTCACGAGCCCGCGAGCCGAGCTGAAAATCTCGCTTGAGACCTGTCTTGTCGCTAACGACTCGCAGCAGTCGCAGTCAGATGGCGCACATGCGCATCATACCGCATCGGCGGGAACGAAACAGCTGATGATGATGTCGCCGCGGTGATGGACGTACCACACCACGGCTTTGCCGATCGGGTTGCCGCGGTCGCGGATGATGGCGCGTTCCGGCACTGGCATCCACCGGCCTTCGATCGGTACCCAATAGGTGCCGTCACGGACGTCATAGGTGGTGCGGTGGCCGTCGGAGACATCGCAGCATGGCACGCCGTTCGGCGCGATCACGCTCTTGAACCACGCGCGGATATCGGGCGGGACGTTGTCGAACTGCCCATTGTCGAAGGCCGGCGCGACGGTCGCGCAGGCGAACGAGCCGATCGTGACAGCGGCCAGCATCGTCCTGCGCATTCGTTCGCTCCCTCCGCCGATCTACATGCCGCGCTGCGGCGCCGTCGCCAGCAATTCGCGCAGCGGCTCGGCGTAGAACTTCGCATTTCCGGTGGTCAGGTGGCCGCGCGTTTCGGCCGAGGTCGGGATGAGGAAGAGCTTGCCGTTGGCGACGCGTTTCATCGCGTCGACCGTGACGCCGGTCTCCGGCGGATTGCGCTCGTCGTCGGCCGAGTTGATCAGCATCACGGTTGCCTTGATCTTGTCGAGATCGGCGGACGGATTGTAGTCGTGCGAGGAGTCCCACTGATAGATGAAGTCGTTGGCGTCGGTGGGGATCGGCGTGGCGAGGCGCTCCTCGACCAGCTTGTCGGCCTTGGCGGCGGTCGGTGCCGCGAGCTGGTAGGCGATGGTGCCGCCGGCCGAGGCGGTGGCATAGGCCGTGACGGCGTATTTCATCATGCGCGGCTGCGCGGTGTAGTTGCCGCCGTTGTAGTCGGGATCGTTGCGGATCGTCTCCAGCATCAGCCGGCGCAGCATCCAGTTGCGGGCCGCCATTTCGGTCGGCTGCGAGGCCATCGGCACCGCGACGTCCATGAAGTCCGGATAGCGCGTGGCCCACACCCAGCTATGCATGCCGCCCATCGAATTGCCGATCACGAGCCGCAGGTGCTTGATGCCGAGCCCCTCGGTCAGCAGGCGGTGCTGCGCGTCGACCATGTCGGCATAGTCATAGGCGGGAAATTTCGTCTTCAGCCCGTCGGAGGGTTTTGACGATTTGCCGTGGCCGATGCTGTCGGGGATGATGATGTAGTACTTGCTCGCGTCGAGCGGCTGGTCCTTGCCGAACAATTCGCCGGCGAAGGTCGGCACCAGCATGCTTCCGCCTGAGCCGCCGGTGCCATGCAGCACCAGCACCGGCTGCCCGGTCGGCTCGCCGACGGTCGTATAGTGCAGCCTCAGCTCCGGCAGCGTCTCGCCGGTGTGAAACTTGAAATCCTTGACGACGAAGTCGCCCTGCTTCGGGGCGGGATAGTCGGCGGCGCGGGCCGGCGCGCAAACAACGACGACGGCGGCAAGAACGGCGGCAAGCGGTCGAAACATGGACTCCCCCTGATCATGCGCGACTCTTCCGGCCGCGTCGGGGGCATGATAGCACGGTCTGCGACCTGGTTCAGTACCGGATTGATGGGACTCATCATGTGCCGCAACATCAAGACGCTGTTCAATTTCGAGCCGCCGGCGACGGAGGCTGAAATTCAGGCCTCGGCCCTGCAATTCGTGCGCAAGCTGTCCGGCTTCAACGCGCCCTCGCAGGCCAACGAGGCCGCCTTCGCCCGCGCGGTCGAGGAGGTGGCCGACGCCGCGCGGCGGCTCCTGACCTCGCTGCAGACCCAGGCGCCGCCGCGCGACCGCGAGATCGAGGCGGCCAAGGCGCGGGAACGCTCGGCGGCCCGGTTCGGCCCGCGCTGAGGCCTATCGTGCCCTGACGGAGGGCGAAGCTCAGAAACCCTCGTCGTCGTGGTCGCCGCGCCCCTGGGCGTGCTTGTCGTGCTTCTTCTTTTTCTTGCCCTTCTTCTTTTTCTTCTTCTTCGGGAGGTCGATGTCGTGCGGATCGTCGTCCTCGAAGGCCTCGTCCAGTGCATCGTCATGCGTGGTGGCGGCGAAGATGTCGCGCACCGCCACCAGCTCGGCCTCACGCTCATGCGCCTCGCGATCGCGGTTGCGCTTGTAGTCGTCATAGGCGGCGAAGATCTGCTCCAGCCAGGGCATCAGCTGATCGATGGTCGGCAGCGTGCCTGGCGCTCCCGGCTCGCCCTGCGGACCTTGCGGTCCGGCAGGTCCCGGCTTGCCTGGCGGACCGGCCTCGCCGCGGGGCCCCTGCGGACCGGGCCTGCCTTGCGGACCCGCCTTGCCGTCGGGACCGGGCTTGCCGCGCTGACCATCCGGTCCGCGCCGCCCGGGCTGCCCTTGCGGGCCACGTGGACCCACCGGGCCCTGCAGGCCGCGTCCGGCCGGATTCCTTGCCACTACCGCAACTCCGCTACACGTCTTTGATTCGCAGCGAAGCCTAACAGAGCCGCGACGACGGCAGCAATTGCAGCAGGGCTGCGAGGCCGATTGATCAACATCAATCGGCGCCGCATCCTGATGAGTTCCACGCGATGGGATATCGCGTGGCCGCCGTCGGATCAGGCCGAATAGGCCGGCACCGCGATGCCGTCGGCCGTGTAGATGCGGATCTTGTTGCGCAAGGTACGCACGGGCATGCCGAGCAGCCTTGCGGCGTGGGTACGATTGCCGTTGCAGCGCGCCAGGGTCTGCACGATCAGCTCGCGCTCGATCTCGGACAAGGGCGTGCCGATCAACAGCGGCAGGACCTCCGCCGCGGAGCGCGACGGTGGCATGGCAAGCGGCACGAGTGACGGACTTGCGGCTTCGGATGACAACTCTTGCGACATAACTCCTCCCGATCAACGCCCGCGCCGCCACTGAAACGACGCGTAAACATCGAGACCAACTAAACATCCAGCCCGTAAATCACCGTGGTCGGACAAGGTTAATGGGGCCTTAACGCCGGCGTCCGGCCGCCTCCAGCGCGCCAAATACCCCGAAATCGCCTTGGTTCTGCGCGGGTCTCGACCCATTTCGCCGGCGGCCGGCGGCACATCACGGCCCGCCCGGTCGGCATGCCCTCCGACAGCCATCGTCAATGTCGGCGGCGGGCCGTTTGCATTGCCAAATTCCTGCGGTGAGAGCGCGTCATTTCGAACACACCGGCGGCGGCGCATGCGTGGTGCCGCGCAAAGGGCTAAATTCGGCCCGATCGATTCGCTTGGTGGGGCACGATCGTCACACACGGCCATCGAATGACCTCAAGCCCAAATTCACTTCGCTGGAGACTTCATCCATGACAATTGCATCCTCGCTTCGCGGTCTGCTGGTGGCACTGACGGCTGCTTGCGGCGCCGTCATTCCGGCCACGGCGCACGCGGATGGCGGCTTCATCACGCTGACCATCTACAAGGCGGGGTGGATCATCGGCGGCTCCGGCGGCAGCGGCGTGTTGAACTTCCACGGCCGCGCCTATCCGCTGTCGACCGGCGGCCTCGACTGGGGCCTGGTGTTCGGCGGCTCGCGCACGGTGCTGCGCGGCCGCGTCAGCAACATCTGGCGTCCGTCCGACGTCGAGGGCGTCTACGGCGCCGCCGGCGCGGGCCTCGCCGTCGGCCGCGGCGTGCGCGGCATCGTGCTGACCAACCAGAAGGGCGCGGTGCTGGAACTCGCGGGTGAGCAGATCGGCCTCTTGGCGAACGTCGATCTGTCCGGGCTCGCGATCACGATCAGGTAGTTGCGTCATCGTCGTCGTCATCGTGGCTGCGTAGCAACTCACAACAGGTGTCATCGCCCGCCTGCGCGGGCGAGGACCGTCGTTGCGTGCTGAGCACTGCCAACACCATCTCTCTCCCTCACTCCTGCTCATAAGTCCGCGTTCTCGCCGCATCGCGTGCGCGAGGGATGCATCGTACGAGCCCCATCGAAAATTGAGAGGGGCAGGGAAGGCCGGGAGCTCGCCGCTCCCATGGTCCGCGTGCAACAGATAAGCACGCGGCAGAACCACAGGTTCGGCGGAGACATCCCGGCCTTCCCTGCGCGCATGGTCTGACGGCTTATACGTGGTCTCCCTGGCGCGCCGGCTTGTTGGCCGCCATTGCACGCGTCACGCTTCCGCATGAGCACGCACGTGATACCAGCTTCGGGGTATCAGGACATCACGATTTCGCCGTACGTGACGCTCGCGCTCGTCGGGCGCAGCGATCACGTCCACCGCGGCCCACCTCCACGTATCGTGACGACGCGTACGTCCCTCTGCATGAGGCGGGTTGAGCGGAAACATCGTCCTGATTTGCCCGACATGGCAAGCGCGCGGACGTGCGGCAAACTAACACGACGGGCAGTTGGTGCATGGCGGGGATGCGGAGATTGCCTGTCGGGCAAACCGGTTGTTGATCGCGCGAGGCATGGCGACGCCGCGGCATTTCATGCGATCGCGCCGCCTTCGCGTACTGGATCGTCCGCCTTCGCGGACGATGACGCCTGCATGTTGAGCTGCGGCGGAGCTCGATCCGCTGCACTTGCGAGCGCGAGCCAGAGCGCGGCACCTTGGACCGTCATGTCCCGCGTCGGCGGGGCATCCAGTCCTCCGCGGCCTTCCGCCTCAATCGAGACGATCTCGGATGACCAGAGTTCCGGAAGCGCAAGCCACATGCGCTGCCAGCTCCTGCCACGGCTGCAACGTCCACGCGCCAGACGCCGCACCGGACGGAGAGGCGAGCACGAACGTTGTCGGAAAGCCATCCCGCTCCGGCTGCCGCCCCAGCGCAATCGTGCCGGTCGGCTTGCCATAAAACAGGCTCGCGGCCTTCTTGCTGGTGAAGGCGACGGTTGCCGGGCGATGGTGTCGGATCTTTGCGGCGAAACCGGCGGCGTCGACGCCGGCCTTCAGCGCGACATGGTCCATGCCCGCGCCCAGCTTGCACAGATCGGTGAAGCCGATGCCGAGCGACAGCAGCGCCGGAAATTCCTGCGGCTGGTACAGCCGCGGTGTCAGGCCGACCGCGAACAGCGTGCGCCAGAAACGGTTGCCGGGATGGGCGTAGTAGTGCCCGGTCGCCGCCGAGCGTTCGCTCGCGGCGGTGCCGACGAAGACGAGGCGCAGGCCGGGCTGGAGCTGGTCGGGCAGGCGGTTCATGGCTGGCGTTGTCGCATTGTTGCAGCCGCTGCAACAGCCTGTTGCAGGGAGGCCGCATTGTTGCTGCGGCGTCCCTGGTCTAGGTGACGCGGAGCCACGGGAGCACCTGATGTCGCAACGTCGTCTGTACTATTTCGCCCTCTCCGGCCACGCGCATCGCGCGCGGCTGATGCTGAGCCTGCTCGGCCTGCCTTGCGAGCTCGTCGAGGTCGACCTCAAGGGCGGCGCGCACAAGCGGCCGGACTTCCTCGCGCTCAATTCGTTCGGCCAGGTGCCGGTGCTGGTCGACGGCGATGCCGTGATCCCCGATTCCAATGCGATCCTGGTCTATCTCGCCGGCCGCTATGACGGCTCCGGCACGTGGCTGCCGCGCGATCCGCTCGGCCAGGCCCAGGTCCAGCGCTGGCTGTCGGCCGCGGCCGGTCCGCTCGCGTTCGGCCCGGCGGCGGCGCGGGTTGCGACCTTGTTCGGCGTGCCGCTGGACATGGCGCGGGCGCACCAGCTCGCCAACAGCCTGTTCGGGGTGATGGAATGCGAACTTGCCGCGCGACCCTATCTGACCGGCGCGCCGCCGACCATCGCCGACGTCGCGCTCTATAGTTACACCGCGCATGCGCCCGAAGGCGGCGTATCGCTGACGCCGTACCCCAACGTGCAAGCATGGCTGGCGCGGATCGCCGATCTGCCCGGCTTCGTGCCGATGCAGGCGAGCGCGGTCAGCGCAGCCTGACCGCCGCCATGTACGACTGCGTGCGAACGCCGCTTACAGGAAGCAGCGGCGCTCGTCGCGCAGCTTGAGCTGGATGTTGGTCGCCTCGACGAAGGTAGGCACCGGCTTGGACACGATCTTGTAGGTCGACGGCCACTCCACCGGCTTCGACTGCAGCTCGGTGTTCCAGATCTGGCAGATGCCGGTGTTGTCCCAGCGGATCACGTAGTAGCCGGACTTGGGCGCAGGCGCGGCGAAGGCGGTGGGCACGATCGAGGCGGCTGCAATGGCCGCGGCGGCGGCGAGCGTGGTCAGGCGACGCATCATCAATCTCCTCAAACAAAACAACGACAATCGCCCGCCCGCGCGGGCCACCGGCCTTGCGGCCGGACCAAGGCCAAAGTGGTGCGACAAAAGCGCGCGCAACGCAAGCCGCGCGTGCCGTCATTCACAGCGATGTCCGGGATGTGAAACGACGACTTGCCGCCGTCACGTGATGCCATAAGGCGCGCGCGGGCTCACAGCGTGCAGCGGCCCTGCTGGCGCAGCCTGATCTGCCGGGTCACGGCGTCGTTGAACGTCGGCACCGGCCGGCTGATGACCTGATAGCTCGACGGCCATGCGACCGGCTTGAAGGCGAAGGCCTCGCTCCAGACCTGGCAGATGCCGGTGTTGTCCCAGCGGATGATGTAGTAGCCGGCCTGGGCGGGCGCGGCGGCGAGCAGCGCGGCCGCGAGAGATGCAGCAAAAAAGATTGTGGTGAAACGAGGCATCGTCAACTCCGGCAACGAACTGGCCCGGCCAGCGGGTGGCCCTATGTCGGAGCGGTCTCGTTCATTTTGAAGGCAAGTCTGCAGAACGCGTGCGTCAAAAGCGCGCGATCGTGGTCACCTGATCACTCCTGATGATCCCGGCGGAAGGGGAGGCGGGTTTGCAGGCTCGGCGCGTCGACTTGATTGCGGGGCTGGCGCGGTCGTTTCGGCGACCTCGGCGCACGGCTCAGGGGCGGACGCCTTCGGTGCTCGCGTGCGACGAGAAGCGGAGATCCGCGCCGAAGCTCGCTGCCGGAACCAGCACCGGAGACGCGCCCGTGACGATCGGCGGCGAGGTGACCGGCTGCGCGCGCCGGCGCAGGAAGTGGCGCTCGAGATAGGCGTAGGACAGCGTCGCCGCCACGATCGACAGCGGCAGCCCGATCGCGAGCCGCAGCGGCCACCACACGCCGTAGCTGTCGAGGAAGTTCAGGATCGGCAGATGCCAGAGATAGATGCCGTAGAAGATCCGGCCGAGGAAGATCGCCACCGGCCATTCGAAGATGCGATGGCAGATCGTGCCGTGGCTCCGCCCCAGCATGGTCAGCGCGAGGATGCCCGGAAGCACGCCGCACACCATGCTGCCGAACAGATAGTAGTTCATGCTCGGCCCGTCCGCCGGCCAGAACAGGAAGGTGACCGTGATCCAGTAGATCAACAGCGGCCATGCGAGCTTCGGCCACAGACGATCGAGCGCGGGATAGGCGCCTTGCGGCACCAGCCTGAGCACGACGGCCATGGCGCAGCCTGCCATCAGCGCATCGGCGCGGGTATCGAACGCGGTGTAGAGCCGACGCCACTCCGCGCCATCCATCACCAGCGCCACGCGCCAGGCCCAGATTGCGGCCGCGATGGCGCAGATGGCGCCGACCAGCCGCCAGGTCACGCCGAACCGCTTCACCAGGAACGCGAAGGTCAGCGGCCACAGCAGATAGAACTGCTCCTCGGTCGACAGGGTCCAGGTGTGGCCGATGTCCTCGATCGTCTTCGGATCGAGCACGTACCAGTAGTTGGCAATGTAGGAGAGCGCGATCGCCGCGCGCTCGACCGCCGGCAGCAATGGCGGCCGCAGCAGCCAGGTGAACAGCAGATAGGCCGCGAGCATCAGGAGCAGCGGCGGCACGATCCGGGCGAAGCGCCGGGCGTAGAACTGACGGAACCTGACGGTGCCGTGCTTGTCGATGTCCCGCAGCAGCAGGCCGGTGATGTAATAGGCGCTGGCGACGAAGAACAGGTCGATATAGAGCACCGCGCCCGGCACGAGGCTGTGGGAGACATGCGCCGTGACGACGCCCAGCGTCATCAGCCCGCGCATGCCGTCATGCGAGGGAACGTAGCCGAGCGGATAGACCTGGGCCTGGAAGGCCTCCCGGATCGCCTCCCGCAACGGCGCCGTGGCGGTGCCTGCGAGGCGCAACAGGGCATGGATCGGCAATGAATAAAACATCTATCGTGAAATTTTCGGAGATAATGTTTCGGACTATTAAATCTTATTTAAAATTTAAATCGACCGCAAGAGACGAAATAGCAGGACGGGGGCCATCACGACGCAGGGTTGCGGCGGAATGAGGCAGGCCGCCGCGGTGGCGGCAAACGGCGGCGTCAGTGCAGCTGATGCGAAGGGAAACTCGCGGTGCTGCTGCGGAGCGCAACGGCGTGTTGCTCGACCGGCATCTTCCGCTCCTCGAGGTCGCGTGAACGGCAGAGCGGCGTCCGCTGATCGGCAGCACGATCGCTGGACGACGATCATAGTCATTGACCGTCGCCTCATCGGCAAAACCGTAGGGTGGGCGAAGCGACGTCTCGCTGCATCGCCGCGCGTCGGCTGACGCGTGCCCACCATGCCCTCCGCGGTGGGCGCGCCTCCGCCGCCGCTCTGCGAGCGCCGACGGCGGCTTTGCCCATCCTGCGGTGTCGCGGCCGCCGCGACGCCCTCGATCAGCATCTTCTGGAGTGGGGGCGCTAGACGGGTGAATGCGCGTCCACGACGGTGTCGGTGTCACCAACACGGAGTGACAATCATTGGTTGTAAATCGCGGAATTGAAGTCTAAAATCCGCGATTGTTTGAGCGCGGCCAATTTTTGAGTTTCATTTCAACGGAGCTTGTCATGGAAGAAGCGCATATCAAGTCATTCGAGGCTCTGCCTCAGTCCACCTCATGCAGGATCATCACGTTCGACAGCGCGACCGTGGTGCCTGGCATCGTTCCGAACACCTACTTCCTGATCGTCACCGGCACCAAGCCCTGGGTCACGATGAAGGTCGAATTGCATCCGCTGATCTATATCCGGCAACCCGAATATTGGGGCATCGAGGTGGTCGGCTGCCAAAGCGGCATCGGCTTGCCGCAGACCGCGCCGTATCACGTTGTCCTCGACATCACACACGTGCGCGGCAAGAAGGGGATCGAAGTGATCGGCGCCACGAGCAGGAAGCAGATCAACGTGCCGTAGGTCGGTCGACGGTCGGGTGGGGGGCATTCGCGCGCGCCGAAGCGGATCGCGCAACGCCCTCGGCCTGACCAGCTCACGTTACGACGAGCGCCGCGACACCCTCGATCTCGATCAGCATCTTCGGATCGGGCAGAACGTAGGGCGGGTTAGCGCCCGCGGGACGATTTCACCGCGGAGGGAATGTTTGCCAGGGCGCGTAACCCGCCGCCTGGAATGGTGGGTTACGCGAACGGCGTTCAGCCATGTGCGAGCGTGGAGAGATCGTCGGTTGCCGTCCGCTAACCCACCCTACCGTTTCGCGACCGCCGCGACACCCTCGATCTCGATCAACATCTTCGGATCAGGCAGCGCTGCGACCACGCAGGTGGTGCGCGCGGGGTAGGGTGCCGGCCCGAACGCCGCGGCATAGAGTCGGTTCATGGTCGCGACATCAGCGGCTCGCGTCAGCAGCACGTTGACCTTGACCAACTGGCGGATGGTCGCGCCGCCTTCGATCAGGACGCGAGTGAAGTTGGTCACGACATTGGCGAACTGCGCGTCGAAGTCGTCGGGCAGGTTGCCGTGGGCATCGAAGCCGGGAATGCCGGAGATGAAGAGGAGGTCGCCGATCCGGGTGCCAAACGACAGCGGCGGGGCTTTGATGTGGGGTGGGGCGGGGATGTGGTGGATGGGCATGGGACGTCCATTTCGATCTCGTAACTATTCACAAGAGGCGCAAAGCACGCGCTAGGACCTGGGCAGTGGATTTCGGCAGGCTACCGAAAATTCCTACTAGTGCAAAGGCGACCGGCCACAGGCAGGCGGCTAGACCGAACAACCAGTGCTGCTTTGGCTCGCGGGAAGACCGTCCGGACATCAGATTCTCCTGCTTCTTTCGCCGCGAAGGTGATGTCCTTTCCTACAAAGTACAATGATGAAATAACTTAGTTGGCGGTCGGTTTAACGGGCCACTAAACCGAAATTGACCTAATCCCTTGGATTTACTTACTCGCGTTCCTTGCGGATAGTTGTGGATTGGGAACGTGAAGGAGGCTGTTTCTGCATTCGTCGACCGTTCCTTGTCGCTGAAATTGAGAAGGCGGACATCAGCGAGCTTCCGTCATTGTCGCAACAAGCGGCAACCAACGCATCAATTGCGAAATCGAAGGACCGAGCAGATCTCAAACAAGAAAGCCGGGCTTGCGCCCGGCTTCGATGGGTGGCCGGGTCAAGCCCGGCCATGACGACGGAGAGAGTGGAACTGAGCGGGCTTCAGGACAACGCCTTGTTGCTCTCCTTCACCTTCTCCGCATCCAGATACACGCTGCCGCCCATTTCCTTGAACTTGGCGCTCATCTGGGCCATGCCGTCCTCGATGGTGCCGCTGATGGTCATGCCGACGGTGGCTGGATCATTCAGCGTCGCGGCGTAGTCGCGGACGTCCTGGGTGATCTTCATCGAGCAGAATTTCGGGCCGCACATCGAGCAGAAATGCGCGACCTTGTGGGCTTCCTTCGGCAAGGTCTCGTCGTGGAAGCTCTTGGCCGTGTCCGGGTCGAGGCCGAGGTTGAACTGGTCGGTCCAGCGGAACTCGAAGCGGGCGCGGGAGAGGGCGTCGTCGCGCAGTTGCGCTGCGGGATGGCCCTTGGCGAGATCGGCGGCGTGGGCGGCGATCTTGTAGGTGATGACGCCGGTCTTGACGTCGTTGCGATCGGGCAGGCCGAGATGCTCCTTCGGCGTCACGTAGCACAGCATGGCGCAGCCGAACCAGCCGATCATGGCTGCACCGATGCCTGACGTGATGTGGTCGTAGCCCGGCGCGATGTCGGTGGTCAGCGGCCCCAGCGTATAGAACGGCGCCTCGCCGCACTCCTTGAGCTGCTTGTCCATGTTGATCTTGATCTTGTGCATCGGCACGTGGCCGGGGCCCTCGATCATGACCTGGCAGCCCTTGTCCCAGGCGATCTTGGTCAGCTCGCCGAGGGTTTCCAATTCGGCGAACTGGGCGCGGTCGTTGGCATCCGCGATCGAGCCGGGACGCAGGCCGTCGCCGAGCGAGAACGAGACGTCATACTTGCGCATGATGTCGCAGATCTCCTCGAAATGCGTATAGAGGAAGCTCTCCTTGTGATGCGCGAGGCACCACTTCGCCATGATCGAGCCGCCGCGCGAGACGATGCCAGTGACGCGGCTCGCGGTGAGGTGGATGTAGGCGAGACGCACGCCGGCGTGGATGGTGAAGTAGTCGACGCCCTGCTCGCACTGCTCGATCAGGGTGTCCTTGTAGAGCTCCCAGGTCAGCGCGACCGGATCGCCGTTGCACTTCTCCAGCGCCTGGTAGATCGGCACGGTGCCGATCGGCACCGGCGAGTTGCGCAGGATCCATTCGCGGGTGGTGTGGATGTTGCGGCCCGTCGAGAGGTCCATCACGGTGTCGGCGCCCCAGCGGATCGCCCACACCATCTTGTCCACTTCCTCTTCAACGGAAGATGTCACCGCCGAGTTGCCGATATTGGCGTTGATCTTGGTCAGGAAGTTGCGGCCGATGATCATCGGCTCCAACTCGGCATGGTTGATGTTGCAGGGAATGATGGCGCGGCCACGCGCGATCTCGTCGCGCACGAACTCCGGGGTGATGAAGGCGGGCACGGATGCGCCAAAACTCTCGCCGTCGGCAAGCGCAGCTTCGGCGCGCTCGAGCTGGGTCTTGCGGCCGAGATTCTCGCGCTCGGCGACGTAGATCATCTCCTTGGTGACGATGCCGGCGCGGGCGAATTCGAGCTGGGTGATCTTGTGGCCGTCGAGGCCGCGCAGCGGCTTGTGATGCGCGGTGAACGACTTTGCGGCCTTGTCGGCGCCGACATTGCCGTTGTCCTCGGGCTTGATGTCGCGGCCTTCGTACTCCTCGACGCCGCCACGCTCGCGCACCCAGGCGGTGCGGGCGCGCGACAGGCCGGCGTTGACGTCGATCGTCACGGTCGGATCGGTGTAGGGACCGGAGGTGTCGTAGACCGGCAGGTTCGGCTCGGAGGCCGCTTCCGAGAGGATGATCTCGCGCAGCGGCACGCGCAGGTCGGGCGCGGAGTCCGGCGTTGCGTAGATCTTGCGCGAGGACGGCAGCGGGCCGGTGGTGACGGCGGGCAGGGTGGTGTCGGGATTGGAGCGGATGTTCATGGGATCCTCCTTCTCAATTGTTGTTATTCCGGCCAAAGCGCCCGGCGTTCAGAGGCGATGTGTTGGCGGGAGGTCTTGCGGCGAGTGCAGTGCGCCCCCCTCCCCCTTGCGGGGAGGGGTTGGGGGTGGGGGTGCCCGGAATGCGATGCTGATGAGTGGGCGATTCCTTAGAGCTGCAGCGTGCCGGACGTGACGTCACATGGAGAGCTGTGCGCGTGGACCCCCACCCCCGACCCCTCCCCGCAAGGGGGAGGGGGGCACACCGCGTTCGCGGAGGTGATCTCCTGCAACAATTCTCAGACGCATTCGCAAAATCCGCGCGCATCATGCCGGCTCCTTGGTCGCATCGAGCCACGCGCGGACGCGGGCGTCGGGGTCGGGGTTCTGCGTCACGTCGCTGACGACGGCGATGGAGTCGGCGCCGGCGGCGAAGATCTCCGCGGCCTGCTCCAGCTTGATGCCGCCGATCGCGACCAGCGGGATGGTGCCGACACGCTTCTTCCACTCGCCGATCTTCGCGATGCCCTGCGGGGCGAAGCGCATCGCCTTCAGCGTCGTCGGGAAGATCGGCCCCAACGCGACATAGTCGGGCTTGGCGGCGAGCGCGGTCTCCAGCTCGGCATCGTCATGCGTCGAGAGGCCGAGCGTCAGGCCGGCCTCCTTGATCGCGGCGACGTCGGCGTCGGCGAGGTCCTCCTGGCCGAGATGGAGGTGCTGCGCGCCGGCAACGATCGCGGCGCGCCAGTAGTCGTTGACGATCAGCTTCGTCGCCGTGCCCTTGGTGATCGCCAGCGCGTCGGTGACGATCTGCAGCGCCTCGCCGTCGTTGAGGTCCTTCGCGCGCAGCTGCACGGTGCCGACGCCGAGCCTGGTCAGGCGCTCGACCCAGGCGAGGCTGTCGACGACGGGATAGAAGCGATCAGGATACGGCATGCCAGAACGGTGTCCCAACGACAGGGGTGGAGGGCGAGGCGAAATCGCGGGCGTCCATCAGCCCGGCCTCGTAGGCGGTGCGGCCGGCTTCGACCCCGAGCCGGAAGGCGCGGGCCATCGCCACCGGGTCGGCAGCCTTGGCAATCGCCGTGTTGAGCAGCACGGCGTCGTAGCCGAGCTCAAGTGCTTCCGCCGCGTGGCTCGGCGCGCCCAGGCCGGCGTCGACCACCAGGGTGATATCGGGCAGGCGGTCGCGCAGCAGCTTCAGCGCGTCGCGGTTGATGATGCCCTTGGCCGAGCCGATCGGCGCCGCCCAGGGCATCACGACCTTGCAGCCGGCATCGACCAGCCGCATCGCGACCGTGAGATCCTCGGTGCAGTAGGGGAACACCTCGAAACCGTCCTTGATCAGGATATCAGCGGCTTCGACGAGACCAACCACGTCGGGCTGCAGGGTGTCGTTGTCGCCGATCACTTCGAGCTTGATCCAGCTCGTGCCGAACAATTCGCGCGCGAGCTTCGCCGTCGTCACCGCCTCGCGCACGCTGCGGCAGCCGGCGGTGTTCGGCAGCACGGTGACATCGAGCGCGTTGATCAGCTTCCAGAACGCATCGCCGGTCTTTCCGCCGGCGGCCTCGCGCCGCAGCGACACGGTGACGATCTGCGCGCCCGAGGCGCGGATCGCGTCCTGCATGATCGCAGGCGAGGGGTAGAGCGCGGTGCCGATCAGCAGGCGGGAGGCGAAAGTCTTGTCGTAGAAGGTGGGCATCAATGGTCTCCGTCATGTCGGACGGTGGTCGCCGCAACGAAGCCTGTCATCCCCGCGAAAGCCGGCGATGACAGTGGTGGTTGTGGCGCGAGCTCCATGAGCATCACCCTCCCTGCCGGGGGGTGATGATCTCGATCTCGTCGCCGGTCTTGAGCTGCGTCTCGGCCCAGCGACTCTTCGGCACCACGTCGTAGTTCAGCGCGATCGCGAAATGGGTGCCTTCGTAGTCGAGCTCGGAGAGCAGCGCGGCGACGCTGGTCGCGCTGATGTCGCGGGCCTCGCCATTAACGGTCACGCGCATCGCATCACCTCGTTGTCGATCTGGCCGTGCGCGAGATAGTTCAAGGTCGCCTGCGCCAGCGCCGGCGCGATCAGGAAGCCGTGGCGGTAGAGGCCGTTGACGCGGATCTCGCGCTCGCCCTTGATGGTGATGCGCGGCAGATTGTCGGGATAGGCCGGCCTGAGCCCCGAGCCGAATTCGAGGATGCGCGCCTCGCCGAACGCCGGATGCACCGAGTAGGCGGCACCGAGCAATTCCAGCGCCGAGCGCAGGCTGACGCCGGTGTCCTCGGCCTCGAGTGACGTCGCCCCCAGCATGAACAGGTTGTCCTCGCGCGGGATCAGATAGAGCGGGAAGCGCGGATGCATCAGCCGCACGGGCCGCGCGAGCTGCACCTCGGCGGTCTCGATCAGGATCATCTCGCCCTTGACGCCGCGCAGCTCGGGCTCGGCGTCGCGCGCCTCCAGCCCGCGGCAGTCGATCACGAGGCCGTCGAGATCATCAGCCGTGACGTCGCTGTTGAACAGCACGCGGCCGCCAGCCTCGACGATGCGCTGATGCAGCTTCGGCAGCACGCGGCGTGGCTCGACATGGCCCTCGGTCGGATAGAACAGGCCCTCGCGGAAGCGGCCCTCCAGCGACGGCTCCAACGCCGCAAGCTGCTGCGCGTCGAGCCGCTGATAGCCGGAGGTGCGGCGGGCGAAGCGGTCGTAGTCGGCGCGGTCGCGGGCATGCGCGATCACCAGCGAACCGTTGAACGGCGTGTCCGGCAGCTCGCGCCGCCAGATGTCGAGCGAGGCGAGCCCGAGCCGGCTGATGATCGGCTCGGCGACCTCGCTCTCGCAATAAGGCGCCAGCATGCCGCCGGCCCAATGGCTGGTGGAGAGCATCAGATCGGCGTCGCTGCGCTCGTGCAGCGTGACCTCGCGGCCCGCGCGCGCGAGCAGCAAGGCTTGCCAGGCACCCGCGATGCCCGCACCGATGATGGAAACGGGGACATCCCCGCGCGTGGTTGTCTGCTGCATCCCTGTCCCTTCGCCGGCATGACCCGGATCAGGTTCAAAGGGTCACCGCATCACGCTGCGGTATCTCAGCTCCCCTCGGAGCTCCCCTCGGAACGCACTTAAAATAGACCGATATCCCCCCGTGTCAACGGAGTGTCACGGAAAGACAAAGCCGGTGGCCCTTGGAACCAATGGCGATCAGTGCGCCCGCGCGTGGCGGCCGGTTGCAATCTTCGGGGTGATGTCGAGCGGGCCGCTCGTCCGCTCGGAGCGGCCGGCGGGCCGCGCGTCGGCCAGGCGCTGCCGCTTGGCCTCCTCGTAGTAGCCCCTGGCGAAGTAGAGCACGGCGCGGTCGTGATCGCCGCGGGCGGCACGATAGGCGCCGGCGAGATAGCGCACGCCATAGGTGAGATTGGTGTTCGGATCGTGCAGGCCCTGTGCGTCGCCGGTGTAGCCCAGGCCGCGCGCGGTGCCGAGCTTGATCTGCATCAGGCCGATGCAGCCGCAGCGGCCGACCAGGTCCTTCTGGTATTTGCTCTCGCGCACGATGACGCGGTGGATCAGCGATTCCGGAATGTTGTTGGCGGCGGCGTGCACCGCCACCAGCGCGTCGATGTGCGGATGGCCGGTGTCGATGTGGCGCGGCTTGGCCTCGGCCGCCTTGCGCTCGGCCTCGCGGGGCTCGGCCGCAGCGGCCGGGATGGCATCGGTGTCGGCGGGTGCTGAGGCATTGGCGTCCATCGGCGGCGAGGTGTCGGCGCTGCTGACGGCCTCGATCGCCTCGACCTCGCGCGCGGCCTTGGTCACCGCGCTGCGTGCCGCCAGCTCCCTGGTTCCGTCAGAGCGGACATGGGCGAGCTTGACCTTGCCGGCCTTCGGTTTGGCCGCACTGTCCGATGCGCTGCTCGCATCATCGGCAGCCATTGCGAACGGCACGGGACCAACCATCGCGAAGCCTGCAATGCAGGCCGTGAGCACAAGACGTCTCATGTGTCAGGATCCCCCGGGAACCACACGCATGCCGAGTAGCCCCCCAGCACGCGCTTTACACTTTGCACACCGTAATTGGTGCAAACGCCGGGCGATAATGTGGCAACAATGGGGCGAAGACGCCCGGTCGGGTCCGGATGCGCCGGCGGTTTACCGCGAATTATGCCGTGCATGCTTGGCTGGCGGAGCAATTCCGCCAACGGGGCCATGCCGCGATGACGCTGTCCGTCACCCACACCGAAGCGACCGCCGGGCGCGCGCAGGCGCTGCTGCCACTATGGGTCGGCGCCGGCGTCTATGCGCTGCTGCTGATCTCCGGCAACCGGCTGCTCAACGATCCCGACACGCTGTGGCAGATCACGGTGGGGCAGTGGATCATCGACCATCGCGCGGTCCCCGAGGTCGACGTCTATTCCTTCACCATGCGCGGCGCGCCCTGGATCTCCACGCAGTGGCTGGCGCAGGTCGCCTATGCCGCCGTTTACACGTTCGCCGGCTGGACCGGGCCGGTGGTGCTGGCGGCCTCGGCGACCGCGCTGTCCTTCGCGCTGTTCGCGCGCGCCCTTGGCCGGCATCTGCGCGACGCCACGACATTGGTGTTCGTGGTCGCGGCGTTCCTGCTCTGCCTGCCGCATCTGCTGGCGCGGCCGCATGTGCTGGCGTTTCCGATCCTGGTCGCCTGGATCGCCGGACTTGTCGATGCGGCCGATCGCAGGGCCGCGCCGCCATGGCAGCTGGTGCCGCTGATCGCGCTGTGGGCCAATCTGCATGGCGGATTCGTGTTCGGCCTGTTCTTCATCGCGCCCGCCGCGCTCGACGCGCTGGTGAATGCCGATCGCTCGGTCCGCGCCGGCCTGGCGCTGCGCTGGGCCGGGTTTGCCGCGCTCGCGCTGGCGGCGAGCTGCTGCACGCCCTATGGCTGGAATGCGCTGCTGGCGTCGCAGAAGATCCTCTCGCTGGGCCAGGCGCTGCCGCTGATCGTGGAATGGAAGGCGACCGATTTCCAGGGGCTCGGTCCGTTCGAGATCTGCCTGCTGATCGCCATCGGGTTCGCGCTGTTCCATGGTCTCAGGCTGCCTCCGGTGCGGATCCTGATGCTGCTCGGCCTGCTGCACATGGCGCTGGCGCAGGCGCGCGCGGCGGAGATCCTGGCGTTGGTCGGTCCGCTGGTGCTCGCCGCACCGCTGGCGCGGCAGGCGGACGCGTCGCCCGTGCTGCCGCCGGGGCGCGCGTCGGGAGCGGCGCTGACGGCGGCAGTGATGCTCGCGCTCGGCGCCGGCACGGTCGCCTCGGCTTCGATCCTGAACTACACGCCAAACATGCGCGGCACCCCGGTCGCGGCCGTGACCGAGCTGAAGAAGCTCAACCTCACGCGGGTTCTCAATGACTATGATTTCGGCGGCTACCTGATCTCAGCCGGTGTCGCGCCGTTCATCGACGGCCGCACCGAGCTCTATGGCGAAAAGTTCTTCGTCGATCACAACGCCGCGTCCGGCCTGATGGAGCCGGACAATCTGTTCCGCCTGCTCAAGGACTACGACATCGAGGCGACCCTGCTGCGCACGCAGAGTGCTGCGACCAAGCTGCTCGATCACGTCGACGGCTGGCAGAAGGTTTATGCCGACGACATCGCCACCATCCATCTGCGCAAGGCGGATGCCCGTCATGTCGCGGAACCGGCGGTCTCTCCGGCGGCAATTGAATCAAACGCGTTGATCCCATCTCCGTGAGGTCGGATGTCGCGCGGCATCCCGGCGCGTGCAAAACAACCGCCGCGCGGCTAAGATCAGGGCCGTCAGTTCGACAGCATGCCTGACTCATTCAAGAAGACTGAACAGAGAGGGAGCGCGTCATGGCCGTGAAGGCAGCCGACGATCATTCACCCAGCATCGACCATTCATTCGATATCGACGCGATGCCATCCACGGTTCGCGTCGTGGATCTGCCGCGCAACAATCCCTGCGCCCAATGTGGCGAGGCGATCGCATTGCCGTCCTGGGTCGAAAAGGATGGCCGCCGCACCGCCTATCTCTGGCACTGCCGCCTCTGCGACTATCGCTACGAAACCATCGCCTTCTATGCCGAGTCCGTCGACGAGAACGGCGCGATGGCGGCGTAGGCTCGATTGACTATTGCGGGACGTTGCAGCGCTGACGGTCGGCTCCCTCTCCCCGTTCTTACGGGGGCGCGACGAGCTTCGCTCGCGCTGAGAGGGTTGGGGGGGAGGGCAGACCCACGGGAAGCGCCGATGGGGAGATCTGTACCCTCTTACCCGGATCGCAACTGGCGATGCAATCCGACCCACCCCGCAGGCGGGGGAGAGGTGAAACCGAGCTAGCAGCAATAGGCTTACACCAGCTCCAGCCAATGTAGACCTGTTAGTCGGGCTCCCGTGCTAGGCGCGGCGGTGCGGCTTGGCGATGTGAGCGACGTCACCCGGATCCCCCGAACGTCACAAAGTGACACTGCCGCGGCGCACTGAGGCTGCTTGTCGCGCAGCATGACGAAATCGTGGTTCCCGCGGAACGCCGACTGTCCATTGCCGTTCTCTCGTCACCATCCACCTAGAGGAGACACCACATGATGATGAAGACTGTTGCGGCCGGCCTCGCCGGTTCCCTGCTGCTCGCGACCGCCGCCTTTGCTGCGGAGAGCACCACCACCACAACCAACACCACGATCAAGAGCGACACCACCGTCGTGTCCTATCAGGGCGACTGGCGCAGCTCCAAGCTCGTCGGCGTGAAGGTCTACAACAACAACAACGAGAATGTCGGCTCGATCGACGATCTGCTGATCGACAAGAGCGGCGCAGTCAGGGGCGTCGTGATCGGCGTCGGCGGATTCCTCGGCATGGGTGAGCACCTCGTCGCTGTCTCGTTCGACCAGATCAAGTTCTCGGACCAGCCGGTTCAGGCCAACACCGCCTCCAACGCTCCGGCCTCGGGCAAGGCGACCACGCCGCCGGCCACGACGACCGGCGCCGCCACCGGCACTTCGTCATCCTCGTCGATGAGCTCCTCGAAGAATCGCTGGTATCCCGACCATGCGATGATCAACGCCACCAAGGACCAGCTGAAGTCGATGCCCGAGTTCAAGTACTCGGAGTAAACGGCGTCACTGACGTCTAGCTGACTGCCCAAGCGGCGCGCCCGGATCCGTCCGGGCGCGTTCGCGCGTCATGCTGCGGGGCGCAAGGTGGTCTGGCCGAGCGGCAGCTCGATGCGGGCGATCAGTCCGCTTGGCTTGCGATCGTGCAATGACAGCTCGCCGCCATGCGCCTGCACGATCGCCTTCGCGATCGAGAGGCCCAGGCCGAACCCGGTGGCCTCGTCCATGTTGCGGGCATCGTCGCCGCGCACGAAGGGCTCCAGCATGTCGGGCTTGCGCGCATCGGCGATCCCGGGTCCATCATCCTCCACGTCGATCGTCAGGCACTTCCCCGACGCCACCAGTCTGATGACGGTTTCCTTGCCGTACTTCACGGCGTTCTCGACCAGGTTGGTGACCGAACGCATCAGGTCGTCGGGACGCACCGTCGCCATCGCGTGCGCCGGGCCGATATAGGTGACGCTGTGGCCGACATCGGCGAATTGGTCGGCGACGAGCTGCAGGATGCTCGCGATATCGACCAGCGTCATCGGCTCGAGCTTGCGGCCGTTGCGCAGGAATGACAGCACCGAGCCCAGCATCGCATGCATCTGATCGAGATCGGCCAGCATGCGATTGCGCTGCAGCTCGTCCTCGACGAACTCACAGCGCAGCCGCATGCGGGTCAGCGGTGTCCGCAGATCGTGGCTGATGGCCGCCAGCATCTTGGTCCGGTCGTTCATCAGCGCCGTGATGCGTTGGCGCATACGGTTCAGGGCGCGCGCGAGCGACCGGATCTCTTCCGGTCCGCGCTCGGGCAGGGCAGTGGCATCGCCGTCGAGGCTGAAGCTCTCGGCAGCCTTGGCGAAGCTCGACAGCGGTGAGGTCAGCGCGCGGGCCGCCCACAGGCCGAGCAGTGTCGTGCTGATCAGCGCGAACATGATCGTCGTCAGCCATGGGGCGCCCCAGAACGGTGGCCGGTGCGGCCGGTCGGCCATTCGAGCCGAAACCATGTTGCCATCGGGCAGAGCGAAGATGACGGTGCGCGTCTGGGAGCCGGGCGGCGGCATGAAGACGCGATAGCCTGGGCCAAGGCCACGAAAGCCGCCTGGACCGTGAGGCCGTCCGTCGGCGAGCTCCGGAGGGGCCGGGCGGCGCTCGTCGCCACCGGTCCCGGCCTCGACGTCGGGGCCGGCCGGCTCGCGCCGGCGGCCGGAATCACCCGGCAGAGGCCCCACGTGAGGCTTGAGCTCGAACTCAGGATAGGCGCGGGCAATGTCGGAGATCAGTCGAGGCCGTTCGGCAGCGGGCGCGCGTCCAAGAATGCGGATGGCGGTCGCGAGCTGAAGTGGCCCGACTTCGTTTTCGGGGTCGGGCTGCTCGGCGCGATAGATCAGGAACGTCGCCGTGATGATGGCATGGAGCGCCACGATCGAAATGGCGACCAGCGCCGTGATCTGGCCGCGGATTCCCTTGAGGTTGAGAAAGCCGAACGACATCATGACATCGCCATTCGATCGGGCCGGTCAATGGCTTTGCGGGCCAGTCACCACCTCGACGACGGGTGTGAACATGTAGCCACCGGAGCGCACGGTCTTGATCATGGTGGCCTCCTGCGGGTCCGGCTCGATCTTGCGGCGGATGCGGCTGACCAGCACGTCGATCGAGCGCTCGAACGAGCCGGCGCTGCGGCCCTGCGTCAGGTCGAGCAGGCTGTCGCGCGACAGCACGCGGCCCGGCCGCTCGCAGAAGGTGCGGAGCAGATCGAACTCGGCGCTCGTCATCGCGACGCGTGCGCCTTCGGGATTGCGTAGTTCGCGCAGCCGGAAGTCGATCGTCCAGCCGAGGAAGCTCAGCGCCGTCGCGCCTTCGGTTGCGCTCGCCGTCATCGCGGCCGCCTGCCGGCGCAGCACCGCGTTGATGCGGGCGAGCAGCTCGCGCGGATTGAACGGCTTTGGCAGATAGTCGTCGGCGCCCATCTCCAGTCCGAGGATGCGGTCGACGTCCTCGCCGCGCGCGGTGAGCATGATGATCGGCACCTGCGATTCCGCGCGCAGCTTGCGGCACAAGGTCAGGCCGTCCTCGCCGGGCAGCATGACGTCGAGGATCAGGAGATCGACACGGTGGTCGCCCATGATGCGGGTCATCTCGCGGCCGTCGGTCGCGGTGGTCACGTTGCAGGCATTGTTGCGCAGATATTTCGCGATCAGCGTCCGCGTCTCGCGGTCGTCCTCGACGACAAGAATGTGTGGTTGTGTCTGGGCCATACCGACAAGTGACCTAGAATCGCGGCGTTTTGCGAAGAATTTTGTTACGGAATATTTCCTGCGACGGGCGCGCGGAAAGGGCCCGACAACGTCTCTCTGCGCCGTGTTGCGGAATTCGTGAGGGCGCGTCAAGCCTCGCGAAACGTATGGCCTCGGGGCCGCCGCACGCTCGCGCGATACGGCTGCATCGGGTTACCGGAAACGGCGCGGACATTCGTAAGTGTCGCCAGACCAGGGCAGGTCCGATTGAATCATTGCCGGTCGTTGCACGGTCCGCAAACGCGTGCAGCGACGGGATGCGACGTTCCGAAACGGCCCGTCACAGTCCTGGCAATGTATTGACTCGAACCGACATCGTGCCCTCCGCCGAGGCGATCACGCGCAGCACGGTGGCGTCGAAGGCGATGTCGGTCAAAGCGAGGTTGTTGATGTCGGTGTCGACGCGGATGCCGTTCTCGTTCTTCTGCAACTCGGAAATCGCGGTCGCGATCTTGTCGCGGACATTGTCGGCGAACGGCTTGAGATCGACCACCGACCGCTCTAGCAGCGCGCGTTGCAGATGTGGCACCACGGCGCGCGCGGCGGCGCCGAGCAGGCCGAACGCCGCGTCGGATTCGACGGCGAGCTGCAGGTCGGACAGCCGCAGGATCTGCTGCGCCTGATCGACCATCGGCCGTCCCCAGATGTGCACCGTCGCGTCGGCGCCGAGGCCGAAGAAGCTCTCCTTCTCTTTTCCCTTCACCTGCAGCGAGATCAGCAGCCGGTTGCCCGAGGGCACGACGGTCGCATGCTTCACCGTGACCGTGACCGGGCCGGAGCCGTCCTCGGGGAACGTCCGCCCGGCGAGCTGCGAGTCGACGAGCTTGCTGAGCTCGGTGAATGGGACATCGATCGGAACCGCGACGTTGACGGTGCCCGCGGTGGGCGGAACGATCGTGATCTTGTCCGGGAACGGGCACTCCGGCTTGGTCTCGGCCGCCGTGACCCGGGTCTCCGCCTCGATCCCCATGGTGACGCTGACGACGTTCGCATCGATCGCGGGCTGCGCGGCCAGCGCCCGTGTCGGCTTGATCTCGAGCCAGACGGCGGGCAGTCCCGGCGTGGTGCCCTGAAGCGGCACCGAGCGGCAGGCGCGGGCCCACTGCGCCTGCGCCACGCGCCGCATGGTCGGGTCCTTGCGCAGCCTGTCGCTGAGCGCGCTGAGCTGGTCGTTGACGGTCTTGTCGATGACCGGCTTCATCTGCGCGGGCACGTTGACGCGGGCGCCGGCGACGGTCAGCGCGGTGTCGCCGAGATTGACCTGGGCGGTGAAGTTCGGCTCGACATACCAGGAGGCGGCCAGCCGTGGCCGCATCGCGATCAGGACGTTGCCCCTGATGTCGGCGGTGGCGTTCAGGTTCTTGATGTTGATGCCGCCAATCTGCTTGGCGGCATCCGCGCCGAGCAGGCCGCCGATGGCGTCGCCGAGCGCGCCGGTCGCTTTGGCGGACAGCGATCCGGTGACGTTCAGCCGGCCCGAGAGCGGCGTCGTCAGCGACAAAGTGTCCTGGGTGCCGGTGGCGGCGATGGCGCCGCGGGCGACCGTCCAGCCGATGTCGGCATTCTGCAGGATCTGGTTGACGGGGTTGTCGGCCTTGCCGGAGAAATTGCGCGGCGTGGCCTTTTCGGCGGCGTCACGAATCGCGCCGAGCGAGATCGAGACCGGCGTCATGATGATCGAGTTGCGCGTGGCCGGCGGCAGCGGCGGCAGTTGGGTCAGCTGCGGCGCCGGCGTGCTGCCCGAGAACAGAAACACCTCCACGATGATGATGCCGATCAGCACGACGGCGGCAAGGCCGGCGGCGCCGATCAGGATCAGCCGCAGCCGGGGCGGCGAGCGCCGCGGCGGCGGCTGCGTTTTCGGGGCGAGCGGATGCGGCCTGCTCTGCCAATCCGGTCGCGGTGTCGGAAGGTTCATGTCGGATCCACGGACTCCAACTGCCGCGCCGGCCCATGCCGGAAGCGGCGAGATCGCGGTTAATACAAGATTGCTGAGCTTACAGGGCCGGACGGAGGCGCGCCAGGGCAGCCCATGACGCGGACCATCATCAATCGGCCGTGATGGTGAACGGCGGCATGCGCGCAAAGAAATGACCGCCGCGGCTTTCGGGCCTCGGCGGTCCAGTCAGGGAGGATCCGGGAGAAGGAACGAGCGGTGCGGCCCGCGCAGGTCAGCGGGTCATGCGGCCGAGATCGGCGCGGCGCTCCATCGGCAGCACGATCACCTTGGCGCCGACGCTGACGCGGGCATAGAGGTCGATCACGTCCTGATTGGTCAGACGGATGCAGCCCGACGACACATGCGTGCCGATCGTCTCGGGCGCGTTGGTGCCGTGAATGCGGTAGACGGTGCCGCCGAGATACATCGCGCGGGCGCCGAGCGGATTGCCGGGACCGCCGGCCATATGACGCGGCAGATAAGGCTGGCGCGCGATCATCTCCGGCGGCGGCGTCCAGTCCGGCCATTCCGCCTTCCTGGTCACCGACTGCACGCCGGACCAGGTAAAGCCGTCGCGGCCCACGCCGATGCCGTAGCGCATCGCCTGGCCGCTGCCGAGCACGTAGTACAAATACTTGTTTGGTGTGTCGATGATGATCGTGCCGGGTGCCTCGCGGGTGGCGTAGCTCACGACCTGGCGGCGCAGGCGCGCGGGCATCTCATAAGCGGTCGCCTCGTCCTCGCGCGGCGTGATCAGTTGCGGCGTCGTTGCCGGCGGCTCGTAGGTCGCCATCGGCGGCGGCAGCAGGAAAGGGAACGGGAGCGGGGCCGGAGGCGCGGCTTGCGTCGGCGTTGCCGCAGCGAACGTACCGACGATCAGCGCAGCGAACAGGATGCGGGATCGCGAACCGACTGTGCCTGACGTGAACATATGGACGTCCCCTCGTTTGATCGCTTGGTGCGCGCCGTGCTTGTCTCGACCGGCGTCGTCAAAATCAGTTGCCTGTCATCATTCTCTGCGGCGCATTGACCCGCGCCCGATGCTGCAACTCATAGGGGAGAAAAGTTTCGTTGCGTTTGCGCGCTGCGCGCAAAAAGGTTTCGTCGGCTTAACCGTTTGTTTCATGACGGTTTCACGACAGCAGCCGCGCGGGACAGCCACAGATCGCGGGGAAAACAGCAGTTGGCGGGCAAAAAGACCCTTCGACAGTTCGATGACGTCACACGCCTGAAATAACAATGTCGGAATTTGCGGCTGTTCAGAATCGCTGCAACTTTCCGGATCGCCTTATGCGGATCTTAATCGCAACCGACGCCTGGCACCCGCAGGTCAACGGCGTGGTGCGCACGCTCACCTCGCTGGCTCGCGCGGCCGCCGGCCTCGGCGCCGACATCACCTTCCTCACGCCGGAAGGCTTTCCGTCGTTCGGCGTGCCGACCTATCCGGGCCTGCGGCTCGCCGTGACCAACGGCCGCGAGATCGCCCGGCGCATCGAGGCGGCGGCGCCGGATGCGATCCATATTGCCACCGAAGGCACGATCGGCTGGGCGGTGCGCCGCTACTGCCTGCGCCATGGCCTGCCGTTCACGACGTCCTACACGACGCGCTTTCCGGAGTACGTCGCTGTGCGCACCGGCATTCCCGATGCCGTCGGCTATTGGGTGATGCGCCGCTTCCACGACGCCGCCGCGATGACCATGGTCGCGACAAATTCGCTGAAGCAGGACCTCGCGTCGCGCGGCTTCAAGCGGCTCGGCTTCTGGACCCGGGGCGTCGATACGAAGCTGTTCAATCCGGACGCGCCGGTCGCGCTGGATCTGCCGCGTCCGGTGTTCATGACCGTCGGCCGCGTCGCGGTCGAGAAGAACCTGGAAGCCTTCCTGTCGCTCGACCTGCCGGGCTCGAAGGTGGTGATCGGTAACGGCCCGCAGAAGGCGGAGCTCGAGCGTCGCTTCCCGGCGGCGCATTTCCTCGGCGAGAAGACCGGCAACGATCTGACCGCGCACATGGCGGCCGCCGACGTCTTCGTGTTTCCGAGCCTGACCGATACGTTCGGCGTCGTGCAGCTGGAGTCGCTGGCCTGCGGCACGCCGGTCGCGGCCTTCCCCGTCACCGGTCCGCTCGACGTCATCGCCGATCATCCGATCGGGGCGATCGACTGGGACCTGCGCGCCGCCTGCCTGAAGGCGCTGACCATGTCGCGCGAGACCTGCCGGGCATTTGCGCTCGACCGCTCCTGGGAGAACAGCGCGCGCCAGTTCATCGGCAATCTCGCCGTGCTGCAGCCGTCCCGCGTCGTGCGTCCGACCCCGGTGCTGGCCGGTCAGAGCGCCGTCCGCGGCTGACGGCGAACTTTGCGTCACTCCATCAATTCCAAACCCAAGTGAGATGTAACGATGGCAGAAACCATGAAGCTCGGCGGCGCGCGGGAGCTCGACTTCGATCGCGAGCAGGTCGAGCAGGCCTATGACCGCTGGGCACCGATCTACGACCTCGTGTTCGGCGGCGTGTTCGAGAAGGGCCGCAAGGCCGCGATATCAGCCACGAACAAGCTCGGCGGGCGCGTGCTCGAGGTCGGCGTCGGCACCGGCATCTCGCTGCCGCTCTATGCGCCGCATGTCCGCGTCTTCGGCACCGACATCTCCGAGGCGATGCTCGGCAAGGCGATGCGGCGCGTCGCCGACCAGCGGCTGAAGAACGTCGAGGGTCTCGCGGTGATGGATGCCGAGCAGCTCGACTTTGCCGACGATTCGTTCGATGTCGTGATGGCGCAATATGTCGTCACCGCCGTGCCGAACCCGGAAGTCGCGCTCGACGAGTTCGCGCGCGTGCTGCGCCCGGGCGGCGAACTGATCATCCTGACCCGCGTCAGCGCCGATGACGGCCTGCGCCGGGTGATCGAGCAGGCGCTGCAGCCGGTGGTGCGCCGGCTCGGTTTCCGTACCGCCGAGTTCGGCTGGTCGCGCTACCTGCGCTGGCTCGCCGGCGCCGAGCGCATGGAGCTGGTCGAGCGCCGCCTGATCCCGCCGCTCGGCCATTTCTCGCTGGTCCGCTTCCGCAAGCTGGAGCGTGCCGCCGCGGCCTGAAGCCGCGGCCGCCCTCTATCGCCCTGCGACGTTCTACGTCGTCCGAAACGTTTCGCTGCGTCCGATCGCATGACATCTTGATGATGTCATGCGATCTACACCGAATCCCTGTAAACGACCTGCAACTCATTCTTCGGAGCAACCATGATCAAGCATTTCCTGGAACAGCTGCGGATCCAGCGCTGGGACGACCATCGCTACTATCATCACAGCCGTATCAACCAGAGCCTCCACTTCGTCAGCGCGCTCAGCTTCATGATCGCCTATGTGATGATGGTGTTCGATCCGCTGGTCTCGGCGCTGATCGGCTGGCTGGTGTCGATGACCTCGCGCCAGGCGGGCCACTTCTTCTTCGAGCCGAAGGGCTACGACCACGTCAACCAGGCGACCCACGAGCACAAGGAAGAGATCAAGGTCGGCTACAACCTGCAGCGCAAGGTCGTGCTGATGTCGATCTGGGCCGCGGCCCCCGTGGTGCTCTATCTGCAGCCGACCCTGTTCGGCCTGCTGCCGCCCTGGACCTCGGCGATGGACTTCGTGCGCGAGACTGCCAAGCTCTGGCTCGTGATCGGCATCGGCGGCTTGCTGTTCCGCACCATCCATTTGTTCTTCATCCGCGACGTCGAGACCGGTCTCGTCTGGATGACCAAGATCATCACCGACCCGTTCAACGATTTCATGCAGTACCGCGCGGCTCCGCTGGCGCTGCTGCGTGGCGAACTGATCGACCCCGGCCTGCACCTGATGAACGAAGGCCTCGAAGAGCAGCACGCCTGAGCCGGCCGCTGCGTCAGAGTTGCGCGATGCCCGGGCCGGTCCCGGGCATCGGTGTTTGTGGGAAGGCCAAAGTGAGATCGATCGCGCCAGAAGCCGAAGCGGCGGTGCCACCCTCCCCTGGAGGGGGAGGGTCGACGCGCGCGCAGCGGGCGTCGGGGTGGGGTGATCTCTCCACGATCACTGAACTGCGTCGAGGGATCACCCCACCCCGCCTCACGCGCCGCTGCGCGTCTCGTGAGGCGACCCTCCCCCTCCAGGGGAGGGTGGCAGCGAGCTCAGCGCTTGACCACGGCGCCAAGCATCTCTTTCAGAATCTGCCGCTTGATCGCCTTGTTGGTGAGCGTGCCGTCGTTCCACCACCAGCCGTCCTGCTTCATCTTCTCGGCCGCCGAGACGAAGCGCTTCGTCACCTCGGCAAAATCGGCGTCGGTGTAGTTCAGGCTGAAGATCAAGCGGCCGGTGCCGACCCAGCTCAGCGCCAGGCCCTCGGCACGCAGGTAGTATTGCAGCATCCAATTGTAGCGCGACGGCACGGTGTATTCGACCAGCCAGATCGAATGCATATTGGAGACGCGCACCGGCAGGTCGTGCTCGGCCAGCGCGGCGTTGAGCTGCGCGGCGCGGCCGTTCCAGGTTTCATCCAGGCCGTCGTAGAAGGCGCGGAGGTTCGGGCTGTCGAGCCGGCTCAGGAACTCGTCCATCGCCGCCATCACATAAGGATGCGAGTTGAAGGTGCCGCGGGCGAAGCAGATGTCGGCCGGGCGGTCGTCGCGGAAGCGGCGCATCAGCTCGCGCTTGCCGCAGACAACGCCGATCGGCAGGCCGCCGCCGAGGCTCTTGCCGTAGGTCACCATGTCGGCCTTGACGCCGAAATACTCCTGCGCGCCGCCCGGCGCGAGCCGGAAGCCGAGGAACACCTCGTCGAACAGCAGCACGATGCCGCGTTCCGTGCAGACCTCGCGCAGCTGCTTCAGCCAGGCGGTGTAGGCTTCGCGGTCGTAGCGACCCTTGCGCGAGGAATCGACCAGCGCCGAGTCGCCGGGCGCATTGCCGTTCGGATGCAGCGCCTGCAGCGGATTGACCAGCACGCAGGCGATGTCGCGCCGCGTGCGCAGGACGTGCAGCGTGCGCTCGGACATCTCGGCCAGCGTGTAGGTCTCGTGCGGCGCGATCGGGTTGCCGACGCCGGGCTGCACGTCGCCCCACCAGCCGTGATAGGCGCCGGCGAACCGCACCAGATGCGTGCGGTCGGTGTGGTAGCGCGCGAGCCGCACCGCCTGCATCACCGCCTCGGTGCCGGACATGTGGAACGAGACCTCGTCCATGCCGGACAGCTCGGTCAGGCGCTTCACGTTGTCGGCGACGACCGGGTGATAGAGCCCGAGCACCGGGCCGAGCGCGCTCGCGCGCCGCTCGGCAGCCGCGATGCACTCCTTGTAGAAGTCATAGCCGAAGATGTTGACGCCGTAGGAGCCGGTGAGATCGTAGAACCGGTTGCCGTCGAGATCGGTCAGGGTCACGCCGGAGGAAGCCTGCATGAACGAGCCGGCGCCGAGCTGCTCCTTGACCAGACGGCTGTACTGGAACGGGACCCGGTAGCTCTGGGTGAACTGCAGGTCGGAGATGCGGCTTGCGGCTTCCGCCGTCAGCGCGCGGCTCTTGGCGAACTTCTCCTGGAACAGCGCGCCGAGCCGGAAGAAGCCGTCCTGGCGCTTCGTGGCGATCGCCTGCGGTGCGCCGTCGGAGCGGAAGAAGTCGTCGATCTCGAACTCATAGCGCGGGATCAGCCTGGAGATCCGGCGCGACATCTTGGAATGGCCGGCCAGCGAGCGGTGCTTGGCGCGCGACAGTTCGATGCGGGCCTTGACCTTCGGGGCCATGGCGGCCGTCACGGCAGCGCCAACGGCGAGCGATACATAAGGAATCGAGTTTTCCATCATGTCCAAAAGCGCTAACCCCTCCTGCTGACAGATTCATGACAGTCAAAAGCCTGATCGCCTCCGTCACCCAACAGGAAGACCTCAACTTCCTGCTCACCAACCGCGTGCCGCGCGCCGCGCTGACCCGCTTCATGGGCTGGTTCTCCAAGATCGAGAACCCGCTCGTCCGGGACGCGTCGATCGCGCTGTGGAAGCTGTTCTCCGACCTCGATCTCTCCGAGGCCAAGGAGAGCCGCTTCAAGAGCCTGCACGCCTGCTTCACGCGCGAGCTGAAGCCCGGCCTGCGGCCGTTCGATCCCGATCCCGCCATCGTCACCAGCCCGTCCGACGGCATCATCGGCGCCCACGGCCTGATCCGCGACGGCGAGCTCTACCAGATCAAGGGCGCGCCCTATTCGCTGCGCGAGCTCGTCGCCGATCCGGCCGTGGTCGAGACCCATCGCAACGGCAGCTTCGTCACCTTGCGTCTGACCTCGAGCATGTATCACCGCTTCCACGCGCCGGCCGACATGACGATCGAGCATGTCAGCCTGATCCATGGCGATGTCTGGAACGTCAATCCGATCGCGCTGAAGCGGGTCGAGCGGCTGTTCTGCAAGAACGAGCGCGCGGTGATCCGCACGCATCTTGCCTCCGGCGAGCCGTTCACGATCGTGCCGGTGGCGGCGATCCTGGTGGCGAGTATCCGCCTGCATGCGCTCGACCGCGTATTGAACGCGCAGACCGAGCGGCCGCTCGCCTACGCCTGTAACAACAATGTGCGCAAGGGGGACGAGCTCGGCTGGTTCGAGCACGGCTCCACCATCATCCTGCTCGCGCCCGGCGACTTCACATTCTGCCGCGATGTGGCGGAAGGCGCCCGCATCCGGGCCGGACAGCCACTGTGGCGCAGGCGCGTCGCCGCCGGATGAATGTCAGGTCCACGCTTGCGGAATCTCGATTTCGGCGTTGCGCAGTCCTATATCGGAGCGTTCAACTGACGAATCAGACCGCGGGAGTTGCGGTCGTTGCGGCTCGGGAGAGGCGATGGCGAGAGCGCCGATCATGGCGGCAGGGGGCATCGTGCTGCGGCGGGAACAGCCGCCGCGCATCGCGGTCGTGCGCCTGCGCAAGCGCGACGAATGGGTGCTGCCGAAGGGCAAGCTCGACGACGGCGAGACGCCGCGCGACGCCGCCAGGCGCGAGGTGCTGGAGGAGACCGGCCACAAGGTCACCGTGCATGAATTCCTCGGCACCCTGGTTTACGATACCGGCACGCGTGCCAAGGTCGTGCACTACTGGCGCATGGAAGCGGCCGGCGAGCCGTCGCAGCCGCTCATGGACGATGTCCGCGCCGTCGACTGGCTGCCGCTCGATGCGGCGGTGGGGCGGCTGTCGCGCGATCATGAGAAGACGTTCCTGGAGACCGTCGGGCCGTACGCGCTCGCAGGCCTGATCCGCAAGACCAAGGCGAAGTCAGCGCCCGAGGTGGCGGCGAAGACCGCCGCTGACAAGAAGCCGGTCGAGAAGGTCGCAGCGGAGACGGCGGCGGTCGCGGCAAAGCCTGCAACCGCCAGGAAGCGCCGCAGCCGGGTCGTGGAGCAGCCCGCCCCAGCGCCGGCTCCGGAGATCGCCGACCTCGCGATCGCCGTGCCGGGCGAGCAGCCCGCCGAAGCCGTGCTCGCGGCTGCGGCGCCCGACCTCGGTCAATCCGAACCGACTGCTTCGGATCCGGCGGCAGTGCCGGTGGAGGCCCACCCGGTCCCGATGGCGGCCGAACCCGCTGCAAGTGAGCGTGAGCCGGCGGACCTCGAGCGTATCGAGGCCGTGGCCGCAGCGATCAAGTCGCTCGTGCCGAGCAAGGCCGCGCCGGATGCCGAAAGCAGCCCGAATAAGGACAGGCCGTCGGACGTGCCGAATGCCGGCGCAGAAGCCGCCGCGCCGCGCGAAGACGTGGCCGCCGCGGATGCGGAGGCGCTGGATGGTGCGCCACGCCGCAGCCTGGCGCAGAAGATGCGGGCGTGGCTCGGCCGCGCCGCCTGAGTCTGGTTGACGAAACGATTGATCGGCAAGCGGTTCTGCCGTGCACATTCTGCGCGTGCCGGCTGAGCAATTCCTGCTGTCCGCTGTTCGAAAATTGCCAAGAACCATTCGCGCCATCGCGGGTTGATGCGGGTCCGTCAACGGAGACCCCGCATGAGCCCGCCGCCACCGCGCCAGAGCGCCGCGTCCACCGCAAAGCCTGCCCCTCTGTCCGTCACGCTTCAGATCAATGGCCAGTCGCACACGCTGTCGGTGGCACCCTGGACCACGCTGCTCGATCTCCTGCGCAATCATCTCGACCTCACCGGCACCAAGAAGGGCTGCGATCACGGCCAATGCGGCGCCTGCACCGTGCTGATCGACGGCCGCCGCGTGCTCTCCTGCCTGACGCTCGCGGTCATGAAAGACGGCGCCGAGATCACGACCATCGAGGGACTCGCCAAGGGTGATGAGCTGCACCCGCTGCAGCAGGCCTTCATCGATCACGACGCCTTCCAATGCGGCTATTGCACGCCGGGCCAGATCTGCACGGCCGCCGGCCTGATCGCCGAGGGCAGGGCGAAGACGAAGGACGAGATCCGCGAGCTGATGAGCGGCAACATCTGCCGTTGCGGCGCCTATCCGAACATCGTCGGCGCCATCGAGCAGGCGATGGGAGGCAGCCGATGAACAATTTCGACTACGCGCGCGCCAGCGATGTCGCCGAGGCCGTCAGGCTCAAGGCGGCGACGCCGGAGGCCAAGTTCATCGCCGGCGGCACCAACCTGATCGACCTGATGAAGTATCACGTCGAGCAGCCGCGTCAGCTGATCGACATCAGCTACCTGCCGCTGACGAATGTGGAGGAGACGAGCGCCGGCGGCGTCAGGATCGGTGCGCTGGTGCCGAACAGCACGCTCGCCTATCACCCCCTCATCGAGAGCCGCTATCCGCTGCTGGCGAGCGCGATCCTCGCCGGCGCATCGGCGCAGCTGCGCAACATGGCCTCGACCGGCGGCAATCTGCTGCAGCGGACGCGCTGCGCCTACTTCTATGACGTCGCCACGCCCTGCAACAAGCGCACGCCCGGCGCCGGCTGCTCGGCGGTCGACGGTCTCAACCGCGGCCATGCCATCCTCGGCGCCAGCGCCGATTGCATCGCGACCCACCCCTCCGACATGTGCGTGGCGCTCGCCGCGCTCGACGCCAAGGTGCAGGTCGCGGGCTCCTCGGGCGAGCGGGTCATCGCCCTTGCGGACTTCCATCGGCTGCCCGGCGACCGGCCGGATCTCGACAACACGCTGCGCGTCGACGAGATCATCACCGCGATCGAGCTGCCCCCGCAGGGCTTCGCCGCGAATCACAGCTATCTGAAGATCCGCGATCGCCTGTCCTACGCATTCGCGCTGGTCTCGGTCGCCGCTGCGCTCGAGCTCGACGGCGGCCGCATCGGCGAGGCGCGCCTGGCGCTCGGCGGCGTCGCCCACAAGCCGTGGCGCAATGAGGCCGCCGAAGCCGCGCTGCGCGGGCAGGCGCCGGATCCCCAGGCGTTCGGCCGCGCTGCGAACATCCTGCTGAGCGATGCGAAAGCCGCCACGCACAACGCCTTCAAGATCCCGCTGGCGCGCCGCGCCATTGTGCGCACCCTGACCCAGGCCGCGAACGCAACGCCCCAGATCCAAGCCATCAAGACCATCCGGTGATGTCATGACAGCTCGCATCGGCACAGCCACCTCCCGCATCGACGGCCGCGCCAAGGTCACCGGTGTCGCCAAATATGCCGCTGAGTTCACCGCGCCCGATCTCGCCTTCGGCGTCGTGGTCAATTCCACCATTCCGAAGGGGCGGATCGTGCGCATCGATACCAGCCGCGCCCTGGCTGTCGACGGCGTCCTCGACGTGCTGACCCACGCCAACCGGGTCAGGATGGCGGACAAGGATGACGATTATCGCGACGAGGTCGCGCCGGAGGACGGCTCGCCCTATCGTCCGCTCTATGACGACCGGGTGCATTTCAACTATCAGCCGGTGGCGCTGGTCGTCGCCGAGGACGAGGGCACCGCGCGTTTCGCGGCGACGCTGGTCGCGGTAGAGTATCTGGCCGAGAGCTTCGCGACCGACCTGCATGCGCGGCGCGAGCAGGCTTTCAAGGTCGACAAGCCGCTCAAGCCGCGCGGCGACGCGACAAAGGCGCTTGCCGGCGCAGCCGTGCGTCACGATGCCGACTATGGCGTCCCGATCGAATATCACAACCCGATGGAGCTCTACGCGTCGACAGTGCTCTGGCGCGAGGGCGGCAAGCTCGTGGTCTACGACAAGACCCAGGGCGTGCAGAATGTGCAGCGCTACGTCTGCAGCGTGTTCCAGCTGAAGGAGGACGACGTCCAGGTGATGTCGCCGTTCGTCGGCGGCGCGTTCGGCTCCGGCCTGCGGCCGCAATACCAGGTGGTGCTCGCCGCCATGGCCGCGCTGAAGCTGAAGCGCGCGGTGCGCGTCGTGCTCAGCCGCGCCCAGATGTATGGCCTGTGCTATCGCCCTGCGACGATCGAGCGGCTGGCGGTCGGCGCCCGTGAGGACGGCACGCTGGCGGCGCTGACGCACGAGGCCGTTGCGATGACCTCGCAGCACGAGGCGTTCTCGCGCAACGACATCGGCTGGGGCGATGTGCTCTACACCTCCGCCACTTCGCGCGCGACGCACCGCCTCGCCAAGCTCGATGTGCCGACGCCCGGCGACATGCGCGCGCCCGGCGCCGCCAGTGGCGTCTACGGGCTGGAATGCGCGATGGACGAGCTCGCCGTCGCGCTGAAGATGGATCCTCTCGCATTGCGCCTGCGCTGCTATTCTGATCGGGATCAGGACAAGGATCTGCCGTTCTCCAGCAAGCGGCTGAAGGAGTGCTATCAGCAGGGCGCCGAGGCGTTCGGCTGGTCGAAGCGCAATCCCGAGCCGCGGTCGATGCGTGATGGCCGAGAACTCGTCGGCTGGGGCATGGCGAGCGGCGCCTGGGAGGCACTGCAGATGCCGTTCGCGACGCGGATCGTGATGACGGCGAATGGACATGTCGAGGTGGCGAGCGCGACCTCCGATATCGGCACCGGCACCTACACGATCATGGCGCAGGTCGCCGCCGACATGCTCGGCGTGCCGCTCGACAGCATCAATGTGAAGCTGGGCGACTCCACGCTGCCGAAGGCGCCGGTGGAGGGAGGTTCGTGGACCGCAGCCTCGATCTCGCATGCGATCGTCAACGCCGCCGATGATATCCGGGCGGAGCTGCTGAAGATCGCGCACACCATCCCGGGCTCGCCGTTGCAGGGGCTTGGGGCTGAGGAGGTGACGCTCGCGGACGGCGCGATCGTGGCCATCGCAGATCGCAGTCGTTCGGTGCCCATGGCCGACGTCATGCGCCATGGCGGCATGGACCGGATTGAGAAGGAACGCGGCTCGGAGTTCGAGGACGACGAGAAGCACGCGCATAACACGCATTCGGCCATCTTTGCGGAAGTGAAGGTCGACGAGGAGCTCGGCGTCGTCAGGGTGACGCGTATCGTCAATGCCGTCGCCGCCGGGCGCATCCTCAACACCAAGACGGCTTCGAGCCAGATCATGGGCGGGGTCGTCATGGGCATCGGCATGGCGTTGCACGAAGAAGCCCAGATCGACCAGCGGTTCGGGCGCATCATGAACGCCAACATCGCCGAATATCACATGCCGGTGAATGCCGACGTTCACGACATCAAGGTGATCTTCGTCGACGAGGAGGATCGCATCATCAACAAGATGGGCATCAAGGGCGTCGGCGAGATCGGCATCGTCGGCGTCGCCGCGGCGATCGCCAACGCGGTCTATCACGCCACCGGAAGGCGCATACGGGATTTGCCGATCACGCTGGACAAGCTGGTGGGGTGAACCGTCTTCTCTCGGCCATAATGGCGCCGGAGCGAGCCGCGCTCGCCACACCGTCTCCCTTGTTGGTGCCGTTTCGAAACATCTCTCCATTCTTCCGCCCCACGCCGTCCGAAATCTCGGAGAAGGATGCGCCGCCCGCGAGAGGGCGATCATCGTGGGCGTGAGGCGGGAGAAGCATGGTCGAGATCGACGTCGCGGCTTTCGTGAGATCCTGTACCCCCGCCACCATCCGCCTGATGATGCTGTGCGCGGCGCTCGGCCTGTCGGGCTGCGCCACGGCGCAGATGACGCAGAGCGGCGCGCTCGCATCCTATCAGTCGCTGGCGGAATCGAACGGCCTGCTCGCCAAGTCGCAGCTCAACGTCGACAAGGACAATGTGCTCGCGGCCCAGACCGTGCGTATCATGCCGACATCCTTCTCGGGCCAGGCCGGCGCGGTGCTGACGGACCAGCAGCGGCAGCTCGTCGCCAATGCCGTCGACCGCGCGCTGTGTCTCAACCTGAGCGAACGCTTCACGGTCGTGGCGCCCAATCAGAGGGCCGATCTGACGACGCGCACCTTCATCACCCAGGCGACGCCGACCGATCCGGTCGCCGCCGGTGCGTCGAAGGTCGTGTCGGCCGTGCCGGGCGCGCTCGGCGTTCCCGTTCCGGTGCCGCGGCTGCCGATCGGGCTCGGCAGTCTCACGATCGAGGCTGAGGCGCTCGACCGCAAGGGCCGGCAGCAGGCCGCAATGGTATGGGCGCGCGGCGCCAATTCGTTCACCAACTCGCCGGTGCTGTCGCAGGCCGGCGATGCCTATGATTTGGCAGGTTCGTTCAGCGCCGATTTCGGCCAGATGCTGGTGACCGGCGAGACGCCCTTCGGCAAGGTGCCGAAGCTGCCGTCGATCGAACGGATCGGCGCGGCGCTCGGCGGCAAGCCGAAGAACGCGGCGTGCGAGGCGTTCGGCAGGGATCCCGGGGTCATCGGCATGGTCGCCAACCGTCTGGGCGCACCGCCGGAATGGGTCGACAAGGGCGCTGTGCCAAGAGACGCACAGGCGAGCACGCAGATCGCGAAGCAGTAGCGGTCATCTGCATCCGCATGCCGCCATGGGAATGCGAGACGCGGCCGCGTCGGAAAGCATAAACGCGCTGCTGGTGCTGGCACACCTCGGAGCGGGGCGGCGGCCGGTGTGCGCTACTCCGCCGCCTCGCTCTTGCCCTCGATCAGCAGCACGTCGAGGCTCTCGATCTCCTGCATCGCGCGGCCGGCGATGCCCTGCAGGTCGCCATACAGGCCCGCCGTCGAATCCAGCACGCTGCGCAGTTGCTCCTCGCGCTTGGCCCACAGCCGCATCATGGTCTTGCGCTCGCGGTCGAGATCCGACTGCATCTCGGTGAAGCGCTCGACGATGGCGTCGATGCGGTGGCGGAAGCGGGGCCCCGTGAGATAGGCGTAGACCATCTCCATCTTGGTCTGCTGGCCCTCCTGCGCGAGCTTGCTGCAGGCGACGTCGATCAGCGACTGCCGCAGTGCCAGCGACAGTGGCAGCGCGAAGCGCGGCTCGGCGACCCAGACGCCGTCGATCAGGTCGAAGCCGTCGACCCCCTTGGGCAGCGCGCTCGAGACGATCAGCGCGATGTCGGCCTTGGCGGCGCGCAGGTCGTCGCGCAGCTTCACCAGCCAGCCATCGCTCCAGTTCTTGGTGCGCTTGGATTCCCACAGGATCGCGCCGCAGGCCTGGCCACCGGGGCCGACCACGCGATGGATCACGTCGCCGCCGAACTCGCCCTTCGGAACCGGCTCGACCAGGTCGCGGGGAAAGCGCGCGCGCAGTTGTGACTCCAGCTCGATCTCCAGTGCCTCGCCCTGCAGCTGCTGCGAGCCCTGCTCGGCCTTGCGGCGAAGCTCCTCGATCTGGCGCTGCATGCCTGCGATCTGGGTCTCCTTCTCGGCGACCTTGGCCTTCAGAGACTCCTCCGCCTCGAGCCGCGCCTTGTCGCGCACCGCGACGAGATTTTCCTGCACCTTGGTCTCGATGGTGAGATCGAGCTCGCGGCGGGCCTCGTCGAGCTCACGCTGCTTGCGCATCATCTCCGCCTGCGCCTTCTGCGCATCCGCCAGCTTGGCGTCCTTGCTGACGATGGCCTCGTGCAGCTCGGCGAGCTGGCGATCGCGGTTGCCCATCTCGTCGGCCACCGCCTGTCGTGCCTTCTCGGCCTCGGCCTGCGCGATCGCAGCGCGTTCGGCCTTCAGCTTGGTGGCGACCTGCTGGTCGATCGCAGCCTTGGCCTGCGCGATCTGCTCCTGCGCGGCCTTGAGCTGCGCCTCGCGGCGGCCGAAATCGGCTTCTTTCGCCTGGAGCTGCCTCTCGAACTGCCGGCGCGTCTCCGCGATCAGGGGCGCTGCGAGCTGCTCGGTCAGCTTGATCTCGGTGCGGCAGGAGGGGCAGACGATCTGAGGATCGGTCATGATTCGCTTCCTTCCATGAAAGCCGAATCTAACCGGCCGCCGCGTGGCGTTTAACCCACGCGAACGGCTTATCCCACGCAATTATCCGCGATTCACGCCCCGTGCGGCGTGGCCTCGGACGTCGCCGTCGTGTCCGGCGCCTTGATGCGGAACCAGGCGACGTAGAGCGCCGGCAGGAACAGCAAGGTCAGCACGGTGCCGACGATGATGCCGCCCATCATCGCATAGGCCATCGGACCCCAGAACACTTCGCGCGCGATCGGGATCAGCGCCAGCGAGGCCGCGGCCGCCGTCAGCATGATCGGCCGCATGCGGTGCTCGGTCGCCTCCATCACGGCCTCCCACGGCGGCCGTCCTTCTTCGCGCAGATGCTCGATCTGCACGATCAGGATCACCGAGTTTCTGATCAGGATGCCGATCAGCGCGAGCACGCCGAGGATGGCGACGAAGCCCAGCGGCGCGCCGCTCGGCAGCAGTGCTGCGACGACGCCGATCAAGGCCAGCGGGGCCACCGCGAACACCAGGAACAGCCGCTGGAAGCTCTGCAGCTGCAGCATCAGGATGGTGGCCATGGTGAACAGCATGATCGGGACGACCGCGATGATCGGCGCCTGGCTCTTGGCGCTCTCCTCGACGCTGCCGCCGGTGACGACCTTGTAGCCGGCTGGAAGCTTGGCGTCGAAGGCCGTGATAGCCGGCTTGAGCTGATCGACCACCGTGTTCGGCTGCACCTGATCGATCACGCTGGCCTTCAAGGTCAGCGTCGGCAGGCGCGAGCGGCGCCAGATTTCCGGCTGCTCGATCTGGTAGCGCAGGGTCGCGAGCGCCGCGAGCGGGATCGACTGGCCGTTGGATCCGGAGAGCTGCAGGTCGCGCAAGGTCTCCAGCGACTGCCGTTCCTTGGCCTGGGCGCGGCCGCGTACGTCGATCAGATAGATGTCGTCGCGCACCTGGGTGATCGAGGTGCCGTCGAGCACGCTGTTCAGCGCATTCGCGATGTCCTCCGAGGTGACGCCGAGCTGGCGCGCCTTGTCCTGCAGCACGTCGACCTTCACGACGCGCGCCGGCTCCATCCAGTCGAAGATGACCGCCCCGAGATGGCTGTTGCCGCGCAGGACGCCGGCCAATTCCTGCGCGATCTCGCGCACCTTGGCGACATCGGGCCCGCTGACGCGATACTGCACCGGGCGGCCGACCGGCGGGCCGATGTCGAGCAGATGCACATAGGCGTCGGTGCCGGGGAACGTCTTGGTCAGATAGGCCTGCAGCTTGGCGCGGGCGCGGTCGCGCGCCTCGAGGCTCCTGGTGACGATGATGATCTGGCCGAACGACACGTCGGCCGGCTGCACGTCGAACGACAGCACGAAGCGCTGGGCGCCGGAGCCGACATAGGTCGACCAATGGTCGATGTCGGGATTGCCCTTCAGCGCCTCCTGCTCGAACTGCGCCATCTGCGCGTTGGTCTCGGCGATCGAGGAGTTCTGCGGCAGGTTGAAGTCGATCACCAACTCGGTACGGTCGGAGGAGGGGAAGAACTGCTGCTGCACGAAGCGCATGCCGAACACCGACAGCCCGAAGATCAGGACCGTGGCGACGATCGTGGTCCAGCGGTTCCGCATGCAGGCATTGAGCATGGCGCGGAAGATCCGCGTCAGCCGGCCGCCCTCGGCATGGTGACTCGGCAAGGTCGCGGGCAGGATGGTGACGCCGAGCAGCGGCGCGAACAGCACGGCGACGATCCAGGACACGACCAGCGACACCGCGATCACGACGAACAGCGTGAAGGTGAACTCGCCGGCGGCGCTGTTGTTGAGGCCAATCGGAATGAAGCC
Source organism: Bradyrhizobium sp. HKCCYLRH1030 (assembly GCF_051168395.1). Taxonomy (NCBI): domain Bacteria; kingdom Pseudomonadati; phylum Pseudomonadota; class Alphaproteobacteria; order Hyphomicrobiales; family Nitrobacteraceae; genus Bradyrhizobium; species Bradyrhizobium sp. HKCCYLRH1030. The sequence continues at coordinate 246,728 of NZ_JBNPUY010000004.1, forward strand.
CGCGACCGTCACCAGCGTGCCCGTCAACATCGGGAAGGCGGTCGAGGTGTAGACGTAGGTTGCGGCCTTGCGCAAGGAGTCGCCGACCTCGAGCCGCGCCACCATCATCTCGACCGCGATCATGGCGTCGTCGACCAAGAGGCCGAGCGCGATGATCAGCGCGCCCAGCGAGATGCGCTGCAGCGAGATGCCGGTGTAGGCCATGAACAGGAAGGTGATGGCGAGCACCAGCGGGATCGAGATCGCGACCACGAGGCCGGCGCGGACGCCGAGGCTGACGAAGCTGATCGCGAGCACGATGATCACGGCCTCATAGAGCGCCTTGGTGAAGCCGCCGACGGCTTCCTCGACGATCTTGGGCTGGTCCGAGACGAGATGCACGCCGACGCCGACCGGCAGGTCGGCGATGACCTTGGTCATCTCCTCCTTCAGCGCCTCGCCGAAATCGAGCAGATTGGCGCCGGCCTTCATGCCGATGGCAAGCCCGATCGCCGGCTGGCCGTTGAAGCGGAACAGCGACGTCGGCGGGTCCTCATAGCCGCGGGTGATGGTGGCGACGTCGGTGAGCGGGAAGAAGCGGTCGTTGATGCGCAGGTTGATCGCCTTGAGACTCTCCTCGGAGGTGAACTGGCCGGAGACGCGTACGGCGACGCGCTCGGGGCCGGCCTGCAGCACGCCGGACGGCGACACCGCATTCTGCGCCTGGAGCGCCGTCAGGATGGTGCGCTGGTCGATGCCGAGCGCGGCCACCTTGCGCGGCGAGAATTCGAGATAGATCACCTCGTTCTGCGCGCCGACGATGTCGACGCGGCCGACATTGGGCACGGTCAGCACCTTGGCGCGAACCTCCTCGACGCGGTCGCGCAGCTGGCGCTGGCTGAGGCCGTCGCTGGTGAAGGCGTAGATGTTGCCGAACACGTCACCGAAGCGGTCGTTGAATCCCGGCCCGACGACGCCGGACGGGAAGTCGCCCCTGATGTCGTTGATCAGGTTGCGCACCTGCAGCCAGGTCGGGACGACGTCGCGTGCCTTGGTGGTGTCGCGCAGATTGACGAACACGGTGGTCTGGCCGGGCACCGTCAGGCTCTTGGTGTAGTCGAGCGCCGGCAGCTCCTCCAGCTTCTTCTCGATGCGGTCGGTGACCTGGCGCGTCATCTCCTCGGCGGAGGCGCCGGGCCATTTGGCCTGGATCAGCATCGTCTTGATCGTGAAGGACGGATCCTCCTCGCGGCCGAGATGCACGTAGGAGAAGAGGCCCGCAGCCATGAAAGCGATCATGAAATACCAGACGAGCGAGCGGTGCTCGAGCGCCCAGTCGGAGAGGTTGAAGGACTTCACGGTTGAGATTCCTGATCGATGCGGACGGACTGGCCATCCTTGAGACTGTGCACGCCGGCGGTGACGACGCGCTGCCCGGCTTCGAGGCCGCCGGTGACGCGGACGCTGCCGTCCTCGTTGCGGGCGATCGTGATTTCCTGTCGCTTCACCGTCTTGCTGGTAGCGTCGACCAGCCAGACGAAGCTCTTGTCGTTCTGCTCGAGCACAGCCGAGCGCGGCAGCCGGATGACGGTCTTCTGCTCGATATCGAGCGAGGCGGTCACCGTGGTGCCGAGCCGCATGATCTCGGGCGGATTGTCGAGCGTGATGCGGATGCGGCGCGTGCGCGTGGTGGCGTCGGCGCGCGGCGCGATCTCGCGCACCTTGCCGGCGGCGCTGACGCTGGGATCCACCTGTAGCCGCACGGTGAACGGCGTGCCGGCCTGCAAGGCCCCGGCGATGTCGTCGCCGACATCGATCACGGCCTCGCGGATGTCGGGCCGCGCCACCGTGACGACGCTCTGTCCCGGCGAGACGACCTGGCCGACCTCCGCGCCGACGGCGGTGACGATGCCGGCGAAATCCGCCTTGAGCTGGGCGTAGCCGAGCTGCTCACGCGCCTTGGCGAGATTGGACTGCGCCTTGACGACGGAGGCCTGGGCGGCCGCGCGCGACTGCTCGGCGCTCTCCAAGGTCGCCTTGGTGGTGGCGTCGGTTTCCAGCAGGGTGCGCTGCCGGCCCTCGGTGCCGGTCGCATTGGTCAGTTGTGCCTGGCTGCGCGAGACCTCGGCGGCCGAGGCACGCACGGCGAGCTCGAGCGCGGCGGGATCGATCGCCGCGACGACCTGGTCCTGCTTGACCATGTCGCCGACATAGACGGGCCGGGCGATCAGCCGTCCGAGCACGCGGAAACTGAGATCGGCCTTGTAGCGCGGCTCGATCGTGCCGGTGACGGCCGAGCCGTTGGCCGCCTGCGGCTCGATCTTCATCGACAGCACCGGCCGGACCGGCTCGGGAGCGGCGGCCTTTTCGTTGCAGCCGGCGAGCAGAGCGAGCGCGCCGAGCGGAAGAACACAACGCATGGGCGTCATCACGACCGCTTCTCCTCGTTGAATACGATCTGTTGGCCGACGCTGAGCAGCTTGCCGCCATCGGTCACGACGCGGTCACCCGGTTGCAGCCCGGCCGACACCACGATCGCGCCGGTCTCGTAGTCCTCGATCGTGATCGGCTTCAGCGACACGGTCTTGTCGGCGGCATCGACCAGCCACACCGCCGGTTTCTTGCCGGCCGCGGTGAGCGCGCTCCAGGGCAGCACAATGCGTTGCTCCGGCTTGATGAAGCCGGTGACGCTGACGGCGCTGCCGAGGATCATCTCGGGCGGCGGATTTTCGATTGCCATCTTGACACGGACGGTCCCGGATTTGGGATCGATGGTCGGCGAGACTTCGCGCACTTGACCCTTGGCCGTCACCGAGGGATCCGAGAGCAGCGCAATCGCGGCCTTGGTGCCGTCGAACTTCAACGACAGCGCCGCCTCGTAGACGTCGACCACGGCATCGCGATCGCCGTCACGCGCGAGCGTGAACACGGACTGCGCCGCCTGCGCCACCTGGCCGACCTCGATATTGCGCGCGGTGATCGTGCCGTCGGCGTCGGCGCGCAACTCGGTGAAGGTGAGCGCGTCCTTGGCGGTGTCGCGCTGGGCCTTGGCGGATTCCAGCGAGCCTTCCGCCGTCCGCAGCGTCTCCTGGGCCTGGTCGAAGGTGGCGCGCGTCGTGAAGCCGCTCGAGAGCAGCGTCTGCTGCCGATTGAAGTTGGAGGTCGCGACCTTCACCTGCGACTCCGCGGCGGTCACGGCGGCCTCGGCGGAATCCAGGTCGGCCTGCTGCTCGGCCGGATCGATCCTGGCGAGCAACTGTCCGGCCTTGACGTGCGCGCCGACCTCGACGAGGCGCTCCGTGACGCGGCCGCTGACCCTGAACGACAGGTCGGCGAGCACGCGCGCCTGGACGTCGCCGGTCAGCGTGATCGATTGCCGGCGCTCCGACAGCTTGACCACCTCGGTTCGCACCAGCCGGGACGGCGGTGCGGTTGCGGCCGTTTTCTGCTCGCAGCCGGCCAGCAGCAGGCCGACGGCAGCACAGCCGGCCGCGGCCAGCAGGCGTGAGCCCGGCGCCCGAAGGAAGGGGAATCCTGTGATTGGAGACATGGTCGTATCTTCGGCCCGGTTGGGTGGTGGCGATCATTCCCATCCTGCCGCGCAAGCACGCAAGGACCGGAAAGCGCCTGTTGGTCGTCAGCAGCGCGCAGAACCCGCGCAGCCGCCCGCCGTTGCAGGCAAGGTTCACGCGAAAGTTGAACACCATCCTCTTGACAGTGCGTGAATTAGACAATCAAATCTAGAATAATTCGTCTAGTAACATTCTCGTGGCGGTTTCGAATTCCCCCTGTGTGGGTTGCCGGGCGCTCCCGTTGGGACATCGGCCATCGCTGCCGCCGCGGTGAGCCAAGGCATGACGCGAACGTGCGACGCAAAGCTGCGACTGACCTGAATGACCCCGCGCGCACGACATCACGTGCGCCGCGCCAGGCGCGGGGCCGTGAGCGGCGCGAGCAGCTGCTCGACGCCGCAGCCGCCATCATCGCCGAGTCCGGGATTGGTGCCGTCAGCATGCATGCCGCGGCCCAGCGCGCCGGCGCCTCGATCGGCTCGGTCTATCACTTCTTCCGTGACAAGGATCAGATGCTGGATGCGCTCGCCGAACGTCACGATGCCGAGCTGCAGCCGGCATTCGATCGCGTGCTGCAGCGGAGCGATGCGGAATGGGCAGCGTTGGCGCCCGCAGAGGTCATCGAGCAACTGATCGGCTGGGCGATCCGCTACTTCGTCCGCAATCCCGATGCGCTGGCGACGCTCGATCTGCACGACCAGACCGTGCATGCCGAGTTCAGGGCCGTCATCGACCGCGTCATGCGCGCCAGGCTTGGCGACGAACTGGGCAAACAGGCGGCCACTACGCTCGATGCCGTCGTGCTCGGCACCCTGCTGTTCACGCGCGAGCAGGATCCGCGCAGTCGCGACGTCGTGGTCGCCGCGTTGCCGGAGATGATGGCTACCTATCTGAACGCTCTCGAGGCGAAGCGGAAGCGGACGAAGGCATGAGGTACAGGCGGCGTATCGATGCGATCAGGGCGGCTATCTGAACGGCCACGCGCTGCTCTTCCGATGCATCGCCACTGTGCGCGGCGTCGCCGTGTCCGCGATCGGCTGGGCCGGAAGGACGATCCGGTCGTCGACGTTCCAACGGTCGAGCTCGTAGCGCCATTTGCCATTCTCCGATGTGCGATAATCGCAGTCCTTCAGCGCGCGATCGCGAGACGGTGGATCGATGACCGTAGACGTCGTTCGGCGCTGGCGACGATGCTGACGATCAGGCGGAACGACGAGGCCGGCGCGGACGTACGCATACCGCTCATCGCACGGGGCCCGCCGGCGAAGGCGTGTCGACATGATCCATCGTCGTCATCGACACCGGCTGCGGCTCGTCGATGAGAGCGGAGCGATCGCGACGGCGTGCCAGCCGCCGCTCGCTGCTCCGGTCGCGCCTGATGGCGATCCCTTCGACCAGCCGGGCCACGACGCCGACCACGGCAAAGCTCAAGAGCAGCGAGATGCACAGCAGCCCCAGATAGAGCTTCAGCACCGAGCTTGCGAAGCAGGCAAGCGCGATGAGCGCGACAATGGCCAGTCGGCCTTTGACGGAGATCGACATGATGGGGCGTTTCGCTGGTAGCTGATTGTGGGCGCCACTCTAGCGCCATGTTTTCTGCCGCCAAGCCGCGTCCCAATGGGTGGTAAATTTTGCCGCAAGGTCATGACGACAATCGGATGTGCTCCAGCTCAATCGTCGTCGCACGCGTCGCAGTTCAACTCCGCGTTGCGAAGATCCGGTTGTCCTTGTGCCGGCTTCGCGCATTCGTCGTGGGGAACCGAAGCGAGCATCCATCGTCGCCGAGGTCCGGCCTTCCCTGCGCCCTCTCGTTACGATGAGGGCCGAGATATCGCACGATCCGGGCGCATCGCGTCGCGGCAACGCGAAGCCGCGTCATCTCTCCGAGTAACGGATCAAATGCGTTTCTGCGCATCAGTACCCGACGAGACCGGCTGTTTGAGATGGCCAGCAAGACGATCGGCAGACGTGCTGCTACTGCGCGCTGGCCCACGCCGCGAGCACGGCGCGCTCCTCGCCGGTGATCTCGGTGATGTTGCCGGGCGGCATGGCGCTCGACCACGCCGCGTTGCGCGCGATCAGCCGCGCATTGCGCTGGATGTGCTCGGCGGTGTCGAGCCGCACGCCCCGGGGCGCGCTGACGATGCCGTCCCACACCGGCTCGGCGGCATGGCACATGCTGCAGCGGGAGGTCACGATCTCCTCGACCTGCGCGAAACTCGGCTGTGCCGTTGCGGCGACCTTGGCGTCGCGTGGGCCGGCCGCGGACAGCAGCAGGATGCCGATCATGCCGGCGGCGGCGACGCCCCACACCCACCATGGCGACGGGTTGCCCTTGTGACGCTCGTTGAAGAAATGCCGGATGACGGGTCCGAGCGCGAGCACGATGGCGACGATCACCCAATTGTAGCGGGTGCCGAACAAGAGCGGATAGTGATTGCTGATCATCAGCACCACCACCGGCAGGGTCAGATAGTTGTTGTGGACCGAGCGCTCCTTGCCGGCCTTGCCAAGCTTGGGATCCGGCGCCTCGCCGGCGAGCAGCGCGGCGACGATCTTCTTCTGGTTGGGGATGATCACCGCGAACACGTTGGCTACCATGATGGTGCCGATGATGGCGCCGATCTGGTTGAAGGCGCCGCGGCCGCTCAGCACGTGGGTGAAGGCGTAGGTGAGCGCGACGAGGAAGATGTAGCCGCCGATCGCGAATGGCAGTTCGTGCCGGGCAAGGCCGCTGCGGCAGGCGGCCTCGTAGAGCAGCCACGCCAGCGCCAGCGAGCCGAAGCTGAACAGGCCGGCCTGAAGGGGCGTGAGATCGAGGATCGACTTGTCCACCAGGAACAGGTCGGCGTTGAGATAGTACACCACGATCATCAGCACGAAGCCGGACAGCCAAGTGGTGTAGGCCTCCCATTTGAACCAGGTCAGCTCGCTCGGCATCTGCGCCGGGGCCACCAGATATTTGACGATGTGGTAGAAGCCGCCGCCATGCACCTGCCAGGCCTCGCCCATCACGCCGGTCGGCAGGCCCTCGCGCGGCCTCAGGCCGAGGTCGAGCGCAATGAAGTAGAACGAGCTGCCGATCCAGGCGACGGCGGCGATCACGTGCAGCCAGCGGAAGATCAGGCTCAGCCATTCCGATATGATCGAAGCCCACATCGTGCGCTCATCTCCTTCGACAGGGCAAGTCCAGAGCCGAGTGCCGGCGTCTCATCTGTGGCATCGATCGCATCTGATTTCCAGCGCGTCGCTGTGGCAGTCAGTGCACAACAGATTAGCTGTCATGCGCGCGTGATGCGGTGGACTCCGGCGGCGCGATTGCGTTCAATGTTCCGGTCTGACAAGCGGGACGGGCGGAATGACGAGACTGGTTCTGATCATGCTGGTGCTGGGACAGTTCGCTGGTGTGCCTCTGGCGGCGGCGCAGACCGCACCCAAGCAGAGCACGGCCAAGCGCGCCGATGCCTGCGCGCCGATCGGACGAACCGAGGACGGCAAGCTGGTCTATGCGATGAAATGCGAGAGCATCCCCAAGCCGGTCGCTCCCGCCGCCCCGCCACAGGCGGCCGCCCAGCCGTCGGAGCCGGCTGCGGAACCGGAGCCCGAGACCCGGCGGAGCGGCGTGTTCGGTTGGTCGTACGATCGCCGACCCAAGCCATAGCGCAGCCGTTTCCCCAGACCGGCTCATTCGCCGAATTTCTCCTGCAACTGCGGAAGCAGCCGGTCCGGCTTGAACGGCACGGCCGCGAAGCGGATGCCGGTCGCAGCGCGCAGCGCGTTGCCGAGCGCGGCGGCGACCGGATTATAGGGGCTCTCGCTCATCGACTTCGCCCCCAATGGGCCGATCGTGTCGTGGGTGTCGGCAAACAGCACCTCGGTGCGCGGCACGTCGGCATAGGACGGCAGGTGATAGTCGCGGAAGCGCGGATTGATCACGCGGCCCGTGTCGTCGATCACGATCTCCTCGTACAGCGCGGCACCGAGCGCTTGGGCCACGCCGCCCTCGACCTGGCCGCGGCACTGCATCGGATTGGCGACCCGGCCGGCATCCGCGGCCTGCACGCTCTTGAGGATCCTGACCTCGCCGGTCCCCTTGTTCACAGCGACGCGAAAACCCTGGACGTTGAACGCGACCGAGCGCGGCGTGCCCTGCGAACTGCCGCTCGCGGTGAGCGGCGATCCGCTGGCGTTCGCGAGCTCGGCGAAAGCGAGACGGTGTGCGCCGCAGGTGATTGCATCATCGGCGATCACGCAGGCGCCGGGAGCGACGTTCCACCTGTCGGCCGCGAACCGCTTGATCGTCTCGGCCAGCGCTTCGGCCGCAGCCTGGGTCGCGCGTCCCGCGACGAAGGTGCCTGTCGAGCCATAGGCGCCGGTGTCGTGGCCGCCATGCGCCGTGTCGGACTGTCTGAGGCTGATGCGACCGACCGTGGTGCCGAGCACGGTCGCGGCGATCTGGCGATGGACGGTGCTGGTGCCGTTGCCGAATTCGGCGGTGCCGACGGTGAGCACGAAGCCGCCGTCGTCGCGCAGGCTGACGGTGGCATCGGCGATATGTCCATCGGGCGGCACGGTGTCGATCATCGTCAGCGCGATGCCATCGCCCTTCAGCCACTCGGCCGCCAGCTCCGGCGTCGGCGTGGCCTCGGCCATCGCGCGCTCGACCAGATCGAGGCACTGGTCGAGCCCGTAGGAGCCGTACAGCACGTCGCTGGGCTCCGATGCCGGCGGCGCCAGCATGGCATCGCCCGGCCTGACGATGTTGCGGCGTCGCATCTCGAAAGCGTCGATGCCGAGCTGCCGCGCGAGCTCGTCGATCGCGGCTTCGACCGCGAAGGTGGTTTGCGGCAGGCCGTAGCCCCGATAGGCGCCGGCCGGCACCGTGTTGGTGTAGACGGCGAGGCCGTCGACCTTCTTGTTGGGACAATTGTAGACCGAGATCGACTCGGCGCAGGCATGGAGCAGCACGGGCCCGGCATGATTGCCGTAGGCACCGGTGTTGGAAAGAACATCGAGCTGCAGCGCGGTCAGCTTGCCATCCTTGTCGGCGCCGGCCTTGACCGTGAGGCGCATCGGATGCCGCGTCGAGGTCGCGATGAACTGCTCCTCTCTGGTGAATTCGAGCTTCACGGGGCGCTTTGTCTTCAGCGCGGCGAGCGCGAGGATATCCTCGACGAACATCTCCTGCTTGCCGCCGAAGCCGCCGCCGACGCGCTCGCAGAACACGCGGACATTATCGGGCGCGAGGTCGAAGATCTCGCACAGCGCCCGTTTCGTCAGGAACGGCACCTGCGTGCTGGAACGGACGGTAAGCGCGCCGTTCTCGTCGAGCCAGGCGAGACCGCCGTGCGTTTCAAGCGCCGCATGCTGCACCCGCTGGGTGGTGAAGGTGCCTTCATAGGTCGCGGCGGCCGACGCGAGCGCGGCGGCGACGTCGCCGAACTCGCCATGGGTCTCGGCGACGATGTTGCGGCCGACGTCCGCGATGCGATGCGCGCTGCCACGGCCGGCGTGAATGACCGGCGCGCCGGGCACGATCGCGTCAGCGGGATCGACCACGGCGGGCAGGATCTCGTAGTCGACGACGAGACGCCGACAGGCCTCTTCGGCCGCGGCCTCGGTCTCGGCGACGACGGCCGCGACCTTCTGGCCGATGAAGCGGACGACGTCGTCGAGCACGCGGGTGTCCGCCGGATCCATCCAGGCCTGCTCATGGCGCGCGGTGGAGAACAGCGTCGCCGGCGCATCCTCATGCGTCAGCACCGCGTGCACGCCCGGCACCGCCAGCGCAGCCCTCTTGTCGATGCCGGCGATGCGCGCATGCGCGTGCGGCGAGCGCGCGAGCTTGACGTGCAGCAGGCCTTCGACCGTCATGTCGAAGGTGTAGCGCGCCCGGCCGCGTACGACGTCGGGGCCGGCGGGGGCGGGCAGGCTGCGTCCGAAGGCTTCGCCGGCTGTGACCTGCTCGACATGAACGTGGCCGAGCAGCGCGTCCTCGATGGCGCGATAGCCGGTGCAGCGGCACAGATTGCCCTTCAGCGCCGCGCCGAGATCCTTCTTCTGCGCCTGGTTCAGCGAGGCACAGGTGACGATCATGCCGGCGGTGCAGAAGCCGCATTGGAACGCCTGCGCATCGAGGAAGGCGTGCTGCATCGGATGCAGGCCGTCATCGGTCGCGAGGCCTTCGACAGTCGTGACCGCCTTGCCATCGGCACGAAAGGCAGGGATCAGGCAGCTATGCACCGGTTCGCCGTCGAGCAGCACAGTGCAGGCACCGCAATCGCCGGCGTCGCAGCCTTTCTTGACGCCGAAATGGCCGGTGTCGCGCAGAAAGGTCCGCAGGCATTGCCCGGGGCGCGGGGCAGCATCGACCTCCTTGCCATCCACGATCACGTTCATGGCCTGAAGCCCGCGAGCTCGGCGCGGATCTCCTCGGCGAGGCGCAGAGTCATCGCCTTGCGCCAAGCGGGCTTGCCATGAACATCATCATGATACGACGCGTCTGGGATGCTGCCGAGAATGCCGGCGCGCAATTTGGTTGGGTCGGGCATCGTGGCGAAGCGCAGCTGCTGCGGCTTGATCGTCGATCCGGTTACCGTGAGCAGCAGGTCGCCGCTGCGGCCCGAGGTGCCGATCAGCAGCGCGCCGGAGCGTCCGACCGGGGTGAGGGCGATTTGGCGGAAGGCAGTGCGGCGCTTGAGCGCGGCCAGCGGAACGTCGATCTGGCGCAGCAGATCTCCAGGCGCGAGCACGTTGCTGTTGTTTCCGGTGACGAAGTCGGTGACCTGGATGCGCTGCTCGCTGCCGTCGTTCTTCCAGATCGTGCAGACGCCCTCGAGCGCGGCGAGCAGCGAGATCATCGGCCCGGCCGGCAGCGACATGCAGAGATTGCCGCCCACGGTCGCCGTCTTCCAGATCTTGAACGAAGCGAGGAACGCGCGGCAGCATCGATCGATCAGCGGCGCCGCGATCCACTCGGCCGGGCAGGGCAGCGCGTCCAGATCGGCGACGCTGCAGGTCGCGGCGATGCACAGGCCCTGATCGCTGATGCTGAGAGACGGCCAGGCGAGATCGCTGAGATCGATCAGCCGCGACAGGCGCGGCTGCGGTTCCGAGAAAAGCCACGTGCCGCCGGCCAGCCAGGCATCGCCTGCCTGCCAGCTGGGCAGCTCGGCCCGCGTCCTCGGGCGCACGACCGCCGTGATGGTGTTCAGATCCATGGTGAAGCCAGCTCGTGGGCGCAGCCTATCGCGGGTGGAATCCTTGCAAGACCAGCGCCAACTGGCAATAGGATGACGCTGGCCTTCCGCTTGCAAGTTACCGGCACATGCAAACGCCCAATCACCGAGACGAGGCAGCCATGAGCACGACGCCGATCTGGATCAAGGACCCGCTAGCCATTCTCGCCGAGGGTGCTGCGCGCGGTGTCGTCGTCAAGGACGGCCGCATCGCCGAGCTGGTGCCTACCGGGGCCAAGCCGGCCACCGCTGATGCGGCGATCTATGATGCCAGCGGGCATGTCATGATCCCCGGGCTGATCAACACCCATCATCACTTCTACCAGACGCTGACGCGCGCGCTGCCGGCTGCGATGGACCGCGAGCTGTTCCCCTGGCTGAAGGCGCTCTATCCGATCTGGGCGAAGCTGACGCCGGAGGCATTGGATGCGGCGGTCACGGTCGCGATGGCCGAGCTGACGCTGTCCGGCTGCACGACGACGACCGATCATCACTACGTGTTTCCGGCCGGCCTCGAGGACGCGGTCGGCATCGAGGTGGCGGCTGCGAAGCGGCTGGGCATTCGAGTGCTATTGACCCGCGGCTCGATGAACCTGTCCGAGCGCGACGGCGGACTGCCGCCGGACAGTGTGGTGCAGGACGAGGATACGATCCTCGCCGACAGCGAGCGCGTGGTCGCGACCTATCACGAGCGCGGGCCGGATGCGATGGTGCAGATCGCGCTGGCGCCGTGCTCGCCGTTTTCGGTCACGGGATCGCTGATGCAGAAGACGGCCGATCTCGCCGACGAGCTCGACGTGCGGCTGCATACCCATCTCGCGGAGACCGAGGACGAGAACCGCTTCTGCGAGGCGATGTTCGGCTGCCGTCCGCTCGACTATCTGGAGAAGCATGGCTGGCTCGGACCGCGAACCTGGCTGGCGCACGGCATCTTCTTCAATGCCGAGGAGATGAAACGGCTCGGCAAGGCCAAGACCGCGATCACTCACTGCGCCTGCTCGAACCAGTTGCTCGCATCCGGCTGCTGCCCGGTGTGCGAGATGGAGGAGGCGGGCGTCGGGATCGGCCTCGGCGTCGACGGCTCGGCGTCGAACGACGGCTCAAACCTGATGCAGGAGGTGCGTGCCGCGTTCCTGCTGCAGCGGGCGCGCTACGGCGTTGGCCGGATCAGCCACAAGGATGCGCTGCGCTGGGCAACCAAGGGCTCGGCCGCCTGCGTCGGCCGGCCGGAGCTCGGCGAGATCGCGGTGGGCAAGGCCGCCGACCTCGCACTGTTCAAACTCGACGAGCTGCGCTTCTCGGGTTCAGGGGATCCGATCGCCGCGCTGGTGCTCTGCGGCGCCCACCGCGCCGACCGCGTGATGGTCGGCGGCCGCTGGACCGTGATCGACGGCGCAATTCCGGGACTGGACGTCGGCGGGCTGATCGATCGGCACAGCGCGGCCGCCAAGGCCATGCGGGGAGGGTGAAGCGCGCAGCGTTGGAAAATATCCGCTCGAGAACTCCCCCCGACGTGTGGGGGGAGTTCCTGCCGGGTGCTGCGTCTACTTGCCCGGCACCTTGTCGTCGACGCCCTTGACATAGAAGTTCATGCCGAGAATCTGGCCGTCGGCGAGATGGTCGCCGCCCTTGCACTCGATCTCCTTGCCGTCCTGGCCGAGCACGGGGCACTTGAACGGGTGCAGCTTGCCGGCGGTGATCGCGGCCTGGGTCTCCTCGGCCAGCTTCTTCACGTCATCTGGCATGTTGGTATAGGGCGCCATCTCGAACATCTTGGAATCGAGGCCGCCCCAGGTGTCCTCCGACTTCCAGGTGCCGTCGAGCTCGGCCTTGACGCGCGCGATGTAGTAGGGGCCCCAGGTGTCGAGGATCGAGGTGAGCTGCGCCTTGGGGCCGAACTTGATCATCTCGGAGTCCTGGCCGAAGGCGAGCTTGCCGCGCTCGGCGGCGATCTGCATGGCAGCCGGGCTGTCGGTGTGCTGCATGATGATGTCGGCGCCCTGGTCGATCAGTGCCTTGGCGGCGTCGGCTTCCTTGCCCGGGTCGAACCAGGTGTTGGCCCAGATGATCTTGACCTTGATGTTCGGATTGACCGTCTGCGCGCCGATGATGGTGGCGTTGATGCCCGAAATGACCTCCGGGATCGGGAACGAGCCGATATAGCCGAGCACGCCGGCCTTCGACATCTTGCCGGCGATGATGCCCTGGATGTAGCGGCCCTGATACCAGCGCGCCGAATAGGTCGACATGTTCTTGTCGCGCTTGTAGCCCGTGGCGTGCTCGAAATGCACGTTGGGATACTTCTTGGCGACCTTCAGGGTCGGATCCATGTAGCCGAACGAGGTCGTGAAGATCAGCTTGTTGCCGGCGCGGACCAACTGCTCGATGGCGCGCTCGGCGTCCGGGCCTTCCGGTACGTTCTCCAGATAGGTCGTCTCGATCTTGTCACCGAGCTCCTTCACCAGCGCCTGGCGCGCGAGCTCATGCTGATAGGTCCAGCCGAGGTCGCCGATCGGCCCGAGGTAGATGAAGCCGACCTTCAGCTTGTCGGCAGCGTGCGCCACGCCGGCAATGCTTCCCGCCAGCACCAGCGCGGCGGCAGCCCCCAGAAGCCTTTTCATCATCGTCCATGCCTCCAAACAATCCGGGGAAGACCTCGTGAGCCAGAGCACCGCGCCCCATCGCTGGCGCTCCGGATGATTGGTTCAGCGATCCGGCACGAACACCGTCCCCAGCGCTGCCGGCGCGGTGGAGCCGCCGGTGCGGGCGCGCGACAGCAGCACCAGGACGATCACGGTGGCGAGGTATGGCAGCGCCGACATGAACTGCGAGGGGATGCCGACGCCGGCGCCCTGCGCATGCAGCTGCAGAATCGTCACCGCACCGAACAGGTAGGCGCCGATGACAAGGCGGCCCGGTCGCCAGGATGCGAACACGACCAGCGCCAGCGCGATCCAGCCGCGCCCCGCGGTCATGCCGGGAATGAAGAACGGCGTATAAGCCAGCGGCAGATAGGCGCCGGCGAGCCCGGCGCAGCCGCCGCCGAACAGCACCGCGAGCAAACGGATGCGCAGCACGGGATAGCCGAGCGCGTGGGCGGAGACATGGTTGTCGCCGCAGGCGCGCAGCACCAGGCCGGCACGGGTGCGGTACAGAAACCACCAGACGGCGATGATCAAGGCGAGCGACAGATAGACGAACGCATCCTCGCCGAACGCGATACGGCCGACCAGCGGGATGTCGCTGAGGCCGGGAATGGAAAGGTGCGGCGCGGTGCTGATGCGTTCGCCGACAAAGCGCGCGCCGATCAGGCCGGACAGACCGGTGCCGAGGATGGTCAGCGCGAGGCCCGTCGCCACCTGGTTCACGGCGAGGCCGAGGGTCATGAACGCGAAGATCAGCGACATCAGCATGCCGGCGACGATGCCGCACAGCGCGCCGACGATGATCGAGCCGGACAGCCAGGCCCCGCCGAAGCCGCAGGCCGCGCCGACGATCATCATGCCCTCGACGCCGAGGTTGAGGACGCCCGAGCGCTCGGTGACCAGCTCGCCGGTGGCCGCCAGCAGCAGCGGCGTCGATGCTGCGAGCACCGACAGGATGATTGCTTCAACCAGCACCACTTTGCACCTGCCGCGCGGCGAAGACGAGCTTGAAACGGTAGAGGATGAGCGAATCGCAGGCGAGCACGTAGAACAGCAGGATGCCCTGGAACACCTTGGTCACATCGAGCGGAATCTTCATCGTGATCTGGGCCTGCTCGCCGCCAATGAACGTCAATGCGAGAAAGAGCCCTGCAATGAATATTCCAACCGGATTGAGCCGTCCGAGGAAGGCCACGATGATCGCGGTGAAGCCATAGCCCGGCGAGATGCCAGGCTGCAGATGTCCGATGGGTCCCGCCACCTCGATGATCCCTGCGAGACCGGCCAATGCGCCCGACACGGCGAACGTCAGAAGGATGAGCTGGTTCGCATTGAAGCCGCCGAACCGCGCCGCACGCGGCGCCACGCCCACGACTCGGATCTCGAACCCCTTGATGGTGCGCTCGAGCAGCACGAAGGCGCCGGCAACGACAATCAGCGCGATGATGCTGCCGAGATGCAGGCGTCCGCCCTCGATCAGCACCGGCACGGTGGCGACCGGATCGAACTCCGCCGTGGTGGGGAAGTTGAAGCCGGCGGGATCGCGCCAGGGGCCGCGAACGAGATAGTCGAGCAGGAGATCGGCGACATAGACCAGCATCAGGCTGATGAGAATCTCGCTGGCGCCGAACTTGACGCGGCACAGCGCCGGGATCAGCGCATAGAGCGCGCCGGCTGCGGCGCCCGCGACCAGCATCGCCGGCAGCACCCAGTGTCCCGCTTCGGTGCCTTGCGTCTTCACCGCGATCCAGCTGCCGGCAACGGCCCCGATCAGGAACTGGCCCTCGGCACCGATGTTCCAGGCGTTGGCGAGGTAGCACAGCGACAAGCCGATCGCGATCATGACCAGCGGCGTGGCCTTCACGGCGATCTCCTGTAGCGAATAGCCGTCGGTGAGCGGCGCGATGAAGTAGACGCCGAGCGCGGTGATCGGGTTCTTGCCGAGCACGGCGAACAGCACGCTCATGGTCACCAGCGTCAGTCCGATCGCGATCAACGGCGAAACCAGCGCGATGGTGCGCGAGCGCTCGGCGCGCTTCTCAAGCACGAGCTGCATGCGCCGCCTCCTTCTCGAGGCTGGCGCCGCCCATCAACAGGCCGAGCCTTTCCCGCGTCGCCTCCGCGCGTGGCAGCGCCTCCGACAAGTGTCCGTGAAACATCACCGCGATGCGGTCGGCGATCTCGATCAGTTCGTCGAGGTCCTGGCTGGTGACGAGGACTGCAGCGCCCGCGCTGGCGAGATCGATCAGCGCCTGGCGGATGATCGCGGCGGCGCCTGCGTCGACGCCCCAGGTCGGCTGATTGACGACCAGCACCGCCGGCGTGCGCAGGATCTCGCGGCCGACGACGAACTTCTGCAAATTCCCGCCGGACAGGCTCGCCGCTTCCGGATCGCGCTTGGCCTTGCGGACATCGAACGTCTCGGTCGTCAGATCGACCGTCCGCAATGTCGCTGCGGCGTTGATGAAGCCGTGCCGGACCATATCGCCCGCAGCGTGTCCGGTCAGTAGCGCATTCTCGGACAACCTCATCCGCGGCGCGGTGCCATGCCCCAGCCGCTCCTCCGGCACGAACGCCGCGCCCATCTTGCGGCGCTCGGTGATCGAGAGATTGCCGCAGGCGAGGCCGTCGATGATGATCGCGCCGGGCTCTTTGACGAGGCGTTCGCCGGACAACGCAGCAAACAGCTCGTCCTGGCCGTTGCCGGCGACACCGGCGATGCCGAGGATCTCGCCGCCCTTCAGCTCGAAGGAAATGTTCTTGAGACCCACGCCATGCAGCTCGCTGGGGGCGAGGGTGAGATCATTGACGACCAGACGCGGCACGGTGGTGCGCCGCTCGGCCGGCGGCTTCACGTCCTTGATCTCGGTCCCCACCATCATGCGCGCCAGCGAGGCAGCCGTCTCCAGCTTCGGATTGCAGGTCGCGACCTTCCTGCCGCCGCGCAGGATGGTGGCAGTGTCGCACAGCCGCTTCACCTCTTCGAGCTTGTGGCTGATGTAGAGGATGGCGCGGCCTTCTGCTTTCAGTCGCTCGAGCACGACGAACAACTGGTCGGCCTCCTGCGGCGTCAACACGGCGGTGGGCTCGTCCAGGATGAGGAATTTCGGATTCTGCATGAGCGCGCGCACGATCTCGATGCGCTGCCGCTCGCCCACCGACAGTTGCCAGACTTCGCGCTTCGGATCGAGCGGCAGTCCGTAGTCGCGCGCGACGTCCGCGAGCCGCGCCGACATGGCCTTGAATGGCTCCTTGCCATCGAGCCCGAGCGCCACGTTCTCAGCCACCGTGAGGTTGTCGAACAGGGAGAAATGCTGAAATACCATGCCGATGCCGAGGGATCGCGCTTCCGCGGGACCGGACAGCGTGATGGGCACACCCTGCCAGCGCAGCTCACCGGCGCTCGGCTGCACCAGTCCGTAGATCGTCTTCACCAGCGTCGACTTCCCGGCGCCGTTCTCGCCGAGCAAGGCGTGAATCTCGCGTGGCCGGATCTCGATGTCGATCTTGTCGTTGGCAACGAAGTCGCCATAGCGCTTGGTCAATCCGATCGTCTGCAGGAGCGGAGGCGTAGGGTTCGGATCGGCCGGCGCGGGGTCAGGCATTTGCTGCGTCATGGGGCAGGGGAATGAAGCTGCCTCAATTGTGATCTAATTTGCCGCGGCGCGTAAGAGGCGAAAAGCGCCATCGTCTGCCCAACTCTTGTCCAAGCGTCCATCGCGCCGCGTTCGGCGAATGCAGTGCGCCAGCGGTTGCAGGCATCACGTCCCGCAATCGGTCGAGCGGAGCGAACGATAAAGTTCTGTGGCAGTTTTGAGACACCGGCCGGAAATCGATCCGCCCGCAGCACGTTGCCCGTTGGATGAGCAGCGTCATCCCATGCGCGTCCAGGGGCGCGCTTGCGCTCGCGCGTTGCCGCGAACGCGCGCGGAAGGCCAGGCGGGGCTTTTCGGAAAAACTTCAGCAATGTGAAGCCGCAAGATCGGGGTCTGGGAGCATCGTGGCCGCGGCCAATCGTCCCATGCCCAAGCTCGCGACCGATGTCGTCGCCGCTGCAATACGGCGGAACCTTGATCAAACTGCGGGCAAGTCCTGGAGAAAGTTGAGGCTTCTCCCACCCGTGGAACGGCGCAACTGTGCATGCAGGTCGGGAATCGGCGCTTGTCAACTGGGGGTGTTCTGAATGTCGTTACGTCAAACAATCGCGGCGGTCGTCGCAATGGGCGCGGCAGCGCTGACGTCGGTCGGTGCAGCGGGGGCCGCTGACCTGTCCGCCAAGGCGATCGCGAAGAAGGCGCCGGCCGAGGTGCCGTTCTTCCTCGTCGTCGACAATCGCGTCAGCTACTCCTATATCTTCGATGCCAGCCAGCCTGGTGCATGGAGTGTCAACGGCAACGGCACATTCAACGCCAAGACCGCCAAGCAGGTCTACTCGTTCACCCATTTCGACGTCTGGGGTTACGGCACCAACTTCTTCACGATCTCGCTGTTCAAGTCGGACCACAACGACCCCGCTGGGCCGTGCACGCAGACCGGCGGGATCGTGTCGCCCAACGCAGGTTTCGCCTTCACGCCGGCGAGCTGTGCCGGTGCGACCGAAATCTACGGACTGTTCCGCTCGACCTTCGGCTGGAACCAGATCTTCAACACCAAGGCCTTCACGATGGGCCCGCTGCAGAACATTTCGTTCGAGGTGGGCATGGATGCCAATACCGAGAACCGCTATTTCGGCGCCGCCAAACGCGACGTGGTTGCCGGCCTGCAGTTCGCGTTCAACCTGCCCTACAAGGGCTATTTCAACGTCGCTCCCCTGATGTATTGGGAGTTCGCCAACCACAATTCGTTCTCGCAGTGCGGGGCCGGCTGGTCGAACCCCTGCATCAATGACGGCAATACCTCGTTCAAGCCGACCTGGGCCGTCGAGACCAACTACTACATGGATCTCGGCTTCCTGCCGGAGAGCATGCAGTTCTTCTCGATCTCGGGCCGCGCCGGCTGGTACGGCAAGAAGGGCACCGACACCGAGCCGCTCCCGGCCAGCGTCGCGAACGGCGTCTATCCGACCAAGATCGAGTTCAATTCCGAGCCGATCCGCCTGACCTTCGATGCGTCGAAGGCGATGTGGGGTGAGAAGCAGAGCCACCTGATCGACGTCTGGGTGGCCTATCGCTACTGGCAGAACAAGTTCGGCCTCGACCACAACAACGCGGTCGGCTGTTCCGTCGCCGGTGTCGGCGGCACCCGCGTCGCCACGGGCGCCTGCACCGAGTCGTCGCTGTATTCGGGCGTGACCGTGAAGTTCTGATATCGATCGAGCCACGCAAGCAGGCGCCGCGCCTCCGGTCGCGGCGCCTGCTTCATTTGTCCCAGGCTCCCTCATGCAGCGTCGCGGCTTCCTCCTCCAACAGGGGGCCGACGACTTCGGTCGCACGCTGGCCGCTCGCGAACACGTCGCGGCACGGCAGGTCGAGGGTCGGGTTCTCCGGATGATTGCCGGTAATGCCGCGCAGCCGCCGCTCACTGAGGCCATAGACCACGCGTCCGATGCCGGCCCAGTAGATGGCGCCCGCGCACATCGCGCACGGCTCTGCCGACGAATACAGCGTGGCCGCCGCCCTGATCTCGGGCGCTAGCGAAACGCAGGCCTGGGTCGCGACCAGCCGCTCGGCATGGGCCGTGGCGTCATGAGCTGGCATGTAGCCGTTCTCGGCCTCGATCAGAACGCGGCCGTCGGCAGCGATCAGCACCGCTCCGAATGGAGGATTGCCGTTGGATGTCGCGCGGCGGGCGATGGCGAAGCTGTGGCGCAGGAAATCTGCGTCCCGGTCTTGGGCGCCGGCTTGCCTCTGTCCGTCTCTCGCCTCATCTCTCGGCGCCATCGTCACTCTGCTCCGTTGCGGATCGGGCGATCCTGCTCCGGCGCGGCGACGTCCGCAAGCGCGCCACGGGAACCGATGCCCCGCAGCTCGCGTTGCCCGGCGCACGAGCGCAGGGAACAGGCAGGCGACATGGCGGCAAACGCGGATTCCAAGGTTGCCGTCTATGCCGCGCTTGCCGGCAATCTGCTCGTGGCCTGCACCAAGACCGCCGCGGCGGTGTGGACCGGCAGCTCGGCCATGATGAGCGAGGCGATCCACTCCGCCGTCGACACCTCGAACGAACTGCTGCTGCTCTACGGCTTTCATCGCGCAAGCCGTCCGCCCGACCAGCGGCATCCGCTCGGCCATGGCCGTGAGCTCTATTTCTGGAGCTTCATCGTCGCGCTGCTCTTGTTCGCGCTGGGCGCCGGCGTCTCGCTGTATGAAGGCGTGACGCACCTGATGCATCCGCGGCCGATCGAAGACCCGACGGTGAACTACGTCGTGCTCGGGCTCTCCTTCGTGTTCGAGGCAGGCTCCTGGTGGGTGGCGGTGCGGCGGTTTCGCGCGGCTGCGCCGGGTCTCTCCTATCTCGAGGCGTTCAGGCGCAGCAAGGACCCGCCGGCCTTCATGGTCGTGTTCGAGGACAGCGCGGCACTGATCGGCATCGTGATTGCTGCTGCCGCGATGGCTGCGGCCGTCGCCTTCGATGAGCCGGCATGGGACGGCATCGGATCGATCCTGATCGGTGTGCTGCTTGCGGCGACCTCGATGGTGCTCGCGCGGGAGAGCAAGAGTCTCCTGATCGGCGAGCCGGCGGACCCGGAGCTGGCGCGTTCGATCCTCGACATCGCGCGCAAGAGGAAGGGCGTCAAGTCAGCCAATGGCCTGCTCACGGTGCAGCTGTCACCGCAGCATGTCGTTGTCGCGCTGAGCATCGAGTTTGCGGACGATCAGCGCGCCGACGACATTGAGCGCGCCGTGGTTGCGATCGAGAGCGAGCTGAGGGCGCGGCATCCGATCGTCGCGGCGCTGTTCGTCAAGCCGCAGACCGGTGCGCGCTATCAGGAAATGCGCGAGAGCGTGCTCCAAGATGGTTCGGCGCCGGCGTGAGACCGGCAGCTCAGCGATAGACGACGTCGCTTCGTGCAGACGAATGGCCGAGGCATGAGATGCCGGGTCAAACCGGAGCGGCGCGCCTCGTTCCTAAGGCTGCGTGCTCGCGGCCAACGGCGCACTCAGCAGCACGATGACGAGCAGTGCGGCCAACATCCAGAATGCGGCCGGCAGGCTGGTGGCTGCGGCGATGAAGCCGATGCCTGCGGGGCCCAGCAGCACGCCTGAGTAGCCTGCGGTGGTGACGGCCGCGACGGCCAGCCCGACCGGCATGGCGGTCTGCGCCCCGGCTCGGCGGAACAGCACTGGGACCAGGTTCGACGCGCCGAGGCCGATCAGCGCAAAGCCCGCCATGGCAGCAGCAACCCACGGAGCCGCGAGCAGCAGGACGAAGCCCGCGATGGCGATGGCGCTGCCCCCGAGCAACGTTGCGCGATCACCGATCCGTGCAACCACGGCGTCACCGACGAGGCGCCCTGCGGTCATTGCGATCGAGAACATGATGTAGCCCAATCCGGCCTGCGCGGCCGGCAGGCGGCCGGAACTGGCGAGCAGCAGCGCGCTCCAGTCGAGCATCGCGCCTTCGACCAGGAACATGATCGCGGCGAGCGCCGCCAGCAGCAGCACCGCGCCGTGCGGAAGCACGAGCAGAGGCCCCGATTGCGCGGGTTTGCTCGCCATCAGTCGCGGGGCGGCCACGATCATCGCGGCCAGGGCGAGCGCACAACAAGCGAGTGTGCCGAGCAGCGGCGCGACGTCGAACGCGAGCAGCGCCGTCATGACGCCGGAGCCCGCGAAGCCGCCGATGCTGAACTGGGCATGGAAACCTGACATCAGCGGACGCTCGCTCAGCCGCTCGACGTCGATCGCCTGGATGTTCACCGCGACGTCGAGCGAGCCCAGCGCCGCACCGAAGGCGAACAATGCGAGTGCGAGAGTCGCTGGCGTTGCTGCGATCGCCAGCAGTGGCAGGAACAGCGCGAGAGCGATGCCGCTGACGATGACGACCGGCTTGCTGCCATAATGGGCGCTCAGCAGCCCGGCGGCCAGCATCGATGCGACTGAGCCCACGCCGAGCGAGAGCAGTAGCAGCCCGAGCGTCGCATCATCGACGCCGAGCCGCTGTTTGGCAAACGGCACCAGCGGTGCCCAGCAGGCGATGCCGAAGCCGGCGACGAAGAAGGCCAGGCGGGTCGCGAGCCGCGCCCCGCTGTGATCAGAACTCATTTGGAAGATTCCTGACTTTCTGAAGGGCGCTGTCACACCGGCGGGGCGGCCGTCATGATGGCGGCTCCCGCCCGTTTGAGCAGGGCGAGCCGGGCCGCCGGCGCATCATGCTCGACGGTGAGCTGGCTGATGGTCTTGGCGCCGGCGATACGGTGGGGGGCTCGGGTCTCGAGCTTCTCGTTGGTGACCATTGCGACGCTTACGCGGCTCAGCGACAGCAGCGTCCGCTTGAATGCTGCGTCAGTCGGATCAACCGCGCTGATGCCGCCTTGCGCCGATACAGCGCAGGCGCCGATGAAGCAGCGGTCGATGTTCAAGCGCTGCACCTGCATGAGCGCATCGGCGTCGACACAGCCGCCGACTGCGGGGTGAACGGAGCCGCCGATCATGATCAGCTGCAGGTCCTGCCGGTGCAGCACGGTTGCGGCAATGTCGATGGCGTTGGTTGCGACGGTGAGATCGAAATCATCGGGCAGGACTTCAGCGAGGGCGAGATTGGTGCTGCCACTATCGAGGAAGAGAAATTCGCCACGCGCGATGCCGCGGGCGGCCGTCCGGGCGAGCGCCAGCTTGCGTTCGCGATCTTGCCCGATCCGCGCCGCCATCGGTGTCATGCCGCCGGCGATCGGCAATGCGCCGCCATACACCCGGCGGCAGCGTCCTTCGGCGGCAAGCGCACGAAGATCGCGCCGGATGGCATCCTCGGAGACGCCGAATTCGTGGGCCAGGGCGGCCGCGACGACCGCGTGCCCCGCCGAGAGGCGGCCGGCGATCTGGTCGCGGCGCGCCAGTGGAAGGTCTGACATGCCCTCTTCATATCAGGCATAAACAAGAATAACAACGTGCATAATCGTGCATTGCGCAATTTGTTGTTTGCGCGGCCCGCGCGGCATGGCATTGCCAGATGTCGAAGTGATCGGGAGCAAGGTGTGACCGCCGTCTATTCGTCAGCAACGCCGGCCCTTGTCGCCGTCGACTGGGGGACATCCAGCTTCCGCGCCTGGCTGATGGCTGGAGACGGGACGGAGCTGGCCGGGAGCCGCGGTAGCGAGGGCATGCTGCATTGCGCGACATCTGGCTTCGCGCCGGTGCTGCGCGACCATCTGGCGAAGCTCGGCGCGCCGGCCGATGTTCCGGTGCTGATCTGCGGCATGGCCGGCGCGCGGCAAGGCTGGGTCGAGGCGCCTTATCTGCACACGCCCACCCGGCTGGAGGCGCTGCATGCCGGCGCGATTGGCGTCGACACGGATGGCGACGTCAGGATTCTGCCGGGACTGGCGCAGGCGCGGGCGGATCAGCCGGACGTGATGCGTGGCGAGGAAACCCAGCTGCTCGGCGTCACCGAGCCGGACTTCACCGGGATCGTCTGCATTCCGGGCACCCACAGCAAATGGATCCGGATCGATGCCGGCGCTGTGATCGACTTTGCCACCTACATGACCGGCGAGCTGTTCGCGGTCGTCTCTCAACATAGCATTTTGATGCACGCCGTCGAACCGGAGGCCTCGGCCGTCGAGCACGACGCGGCGTTCCGCGAGAGCTTCGCAGCGTCGCTTGCCGCGCCGACGGCACTGACCAATGCGCTGTTCCGGCTGCGCGCAGCCCAGCTCCTCGGTTTTGAGCAGCGGTCCGATGGGGCTGCGAGGCTCTCCGGGCTTCTGATCGGCAGTGAGATCGCCGACGCTCGGGCGCGGTTTGGCGCCGAGCTTCCACTCCGGTTGATCGGAGCGGGCCGGCTCGGCCGGCTCTATCGCGCGGCGCTGGCCGCTGCTGGTTTCGACGTGAACGAATGTGATGCCGAGCAGGCGTCCCGGCGCGGCCTGGTCAAGGCCGCGCGGCAGATCTGGGGAGCGCGGGTCCGACCATGACAAAGTCCGTTGCCTGGCCGCATGTCAAGCGGTCGCTGGTTGCGATCCTGCGCGGTATCAAACCCGACGAGTCCGAGGCCATCGTCGATGTCCTGATCGAAGCCGGTTTCGAGCTGATCGAGGTTCCTCTCAACTCGCCGGAACCGTTCGTCTCGATCGAGCGTCTCGCCGCCCGGTTCGGCAAGGACTGCCTGATCGGTGCAGGGACGGTCGTCAATGCCGCAGATTGCGTGCGTGTCGCGGAGGCCGGCGGGCGTCTGATGGTCAGCCCCAACGTCGATGTCGAAGTGCTGGCGACGGCGCAGGCCTACGACATGGTCACCATGCCCGGGGTCTTCACGCCGACGGAGGCCTTTCTTGCTTTGCGTTGCGGCGCCTCGGCCCTGAAATACTTTCCGGCGTCGGTGCTCGGTCCGTCGGGGATTGCAGCGCAACTTGCCGTCCTGCCGAAAGGCGTCGTGGTCGGTGCCGTCGGCGGTGTGTCGGACAAGAATCTCGCCTCCTATGCCGTAGCCGGTGTGCGAGCCTTCGGACTCGGCTCCAGCCTGTACAAGCCGGGGATGAGCGCGAGCGATGTGCGAGACACCGCGGTCGCTTCCGTGCGTGCCTATGACGATGCCATCGCAGCCACGGGCTGAGCAGATCACGCTCCATGACGGCTTCGTGACGCTGTCTTGAAACTGTCGTCAGAGCTCGGCGTTGGAAGGGAACCAATTGTTCGTGCTCGCAAGAGTCTTGGTCCGCGCCTCCGGAACGGGCGGCCCTTGAACGCAGCTTGCGCGCATGGACCGGCTACGAACAACCGGGAGCAAGCCGGACATGACCGAATCCGTCATCCGCTTCCTGATCGGCGGCGTCATCGTTTCGACATTCGCGATCATTGGCGATGTGTTGCGTCCGAAGAGCTTTGCCGGCCTGTTCGGAGCCGCGCCCTCGGTCGCGCTGGCGACGTTGGGCGTTGCGGTTGTCACGCATGATGCCGCTTATGCGGCGGTCCAGAGCCATTCGATGATGTTCGGCGCAGCCGCGCTCTGTCTCTATAGCATGACCGTGTGCCGGCTGCTGATGCGGCAGCATATGCGCGCATTGAGCGCGAGCCTGCTCGCAACGGCCGTGTGGCTGGTCGCAGCGCTGGGACTGCAGGCGGTCTTCTCCGGAGGGGCGTGATGCTGATCCGCATCTCGCCCTCGGCGCTGAAGGACGGCAAGTGGCATGAATATGTCATCCGCTTCGCGCTGGGCGGCGCCGCCACAGTCGCGACCGGGCTCATTGCCAGAGCCTTCGGTCCTGCGATCGGCGGCCTCTTCCTGGCATTGCCGGCGATCTTCTGTGCCAGCGTCACCCTGATCGAGGCGCACGAGATCAGGCGCAAGCGCCGTCAGGGACTGTCCGGCGAGCGGCGCGGACGCGAAGCAGCCGCACTCGACACCGCAGGTGCAGTGCTCGGCAGCCTCGGCATGCTGGCGTTCGCGGCCGTATTCTCGACGCTGGTTCAGTCAAGCGTCGCGGCCGCCTTCGTCGCCGCAACGACGGCGTGGCTCGTTGTCTCGGTGACAGCGTGGGCGATCCGGCGCAAGCTGCGTGTTGCGGCAACGACCCGCAAAGTTGCGGGTCGTTGCGATACGTCTCGGCCGCAGCCTCCGCTGGTCAGCTGGCGGCGGCGTTGATCTCCTGCGATTCGCCTTCTTCCGCAGACTGGGTGAATGCCTGCAGCGCCTCCGCCATCTGCATGCGGCCGCCGACGCCGGTGATGACGACGTCGACCATCGTGAACGACGAGTGGAAGTGGCCGTGGGCCTTGAGCTGCCCGACCGGCACGCCGTTGGCGGCGAGCGCCTCCGCATAGGCGACGCCCTCGTCGCGCAGCGGATCGAACTCGCAGGTGACGATGTAGGCCGGCGGCAGGCCCTGCAGCTTGCCCCGCAACGGCGACGCGCGCGGATCGGTGCGATCCGCCGGCGAGCAGTAGATGTCCCAGAACCAGTACATCAGGCCGCGCGTCAGGAAATAGCCGGCCGCGTTGTCGGTGTAGGACGGCCGATCGAAGCTGCAATCGGTCACCGGGCAGACCAGCAACTGTCCGCCGACGAGAGGCCCGCCACGATCCCGCGCGAGCTGGCAAGTGACCGCAGCGATGTTTCCGCCGGCGCTCCAGCCGGCCACCAGCACCGGTCCGTCGCGTCCGCCGAGCTCGGCGGCGTGCTCGGCCACCCAGCGCGTCGCCGCATAGCCGTCCTCGGCCGCCGCCGGGAAGCGGTGCTCGGGCGCATGGCGATAGCCGACGCTGACGAAGATCATGTTGGAGCGGCGGCACATGTCGCGGCAGAATGGATCGTCCGACTGCTCGTCGCCGAGCACCCAGCCGCCGCCATGGAAGTAGACGACGATCGGATGCGGCCCGGGCGTCGCCGGCCGATAAAGCCGATAGGGCAGGGGACCGTCGGCGCCCTGCAATGTGCCATCCTTGACTTCGCCAACGGGACGTCCAGGCGGCCTCGTCGCGTTGAACTGCGCAACGAATTCGCGGGCGCCAGCGGCGCCCATCGATTCGATCGGCGGCAAGTTCATCTCGGCCAGCATGTTCAGCACCAGCCTGACATCCGGCTGCAGCCGCACGATCTCGCCGTCATTGCATTGGGACGCGCCGTTCGGACCTGACAGCTTGAAGCCGAGCATGCCGCGGCTGACGATTTCGTTGCAGATGCCGCGATAGGGGCCGACGCCGCCAGTATAGGGCATCAGGGTCTGCGGCTTGCCCGGCACGTTGGCACCAGTGTACCAGGTGTTGGCGAGCCGATGCAGCGTCACGGTCGCGCAGTCCGCCATGTGGCGTGCCCAGCCGGCCTGCGCAGTCTCCGTGGCCTCGATGGTCGTGAACCCGGCTTCGCGCAGGGCGACGAGACGATCGACGACCCAGTCGACATGCTGCTCGATCGAGACCGCCATGTTCGACAGCACCGATGGGCTGCCGGGACCCGTGATCAGGAACAGATTGGGAAAGTCTGCGACCGTGAGCCCGAGATAGGTTTGCGGTCCGTTGGCCCAGACATCCTCCAGCGATTTGCCGCCGCGCCCGGTGATCGGATGCACGGCGCGGATCGCACCGGTCATGGCATCGAAGCCGGTCGCGAACAGGATGACGTCGATGTCGAAGCTGCGCCTGTCGGTCTTGATGCCATCAGCGGTGATGGATGTGATCGGCTCCTGGCGCAGATTGACCAGCGTGACATTGGGGCGGTTGAACGTCTGATAGTAGTTGGTGTCCAAGCACGGGCGCTTGGCGCCGAACGGATGGTCGTGAGGCGTGAGCGCGGCGGCGGTCTCGGGATCCTTGACGATCTCGTGAATCTTCTCGCGGATGAGGTCGGCGAGCAGCGCATTGCCGTCGGGGTCGACACCCTGGTCGGCCCAGAGCTGCGTCAGCATGCCGACGAGGTCGCCCGACGCCCACAGCTTCTCGAAGCGTTCGCGGCGCTCGGCCTCGCTCAACGCCCAGCTGAAGTCGGTGGCCGGCGGGATCGGCACGCCAGCCATCGACCAGCGCGCCTGCTCGCGCAGCCCGTTGCGATCTTCTGCGAGCTGCGCGGCGCGATCGGCCGGGAGCGGGCCGTTATGCGCCGGCAGTGCGAAGTTCGGCGTGCGCTGGAAAACCGTGAGCTGTGCTGCCTGCTCGGCGATGATCGGGATCGACTGGATGCCGGACGAGCCGGTGCCGATCACCGCGACGCGCTTGCCGCGGAGGTCGACACCGTCATGCGGCCAGCGGCTGGTGAAGTAGATCTCGCCCTTGAAGTCGTGCACGCCGTCGATCTCCGGCGGCTTCGGCTGCGACAGGCAGCCGGTCGCCATGATGTAGTGGCGGCAGGAGACGGCGGGGCCCTTGTCGGTCGTCAGCAGCCAGCGCTCCTTGGCGTCATCCCAGGAGGCGCCGAGGACGCGGGTGCCGAAGCGGATGTCGCGGCGCAGATCGTAGCGGTCGGCGACAAAGCCGAGATAGCGCAGGATCTCCGGCTGGGTGGCGTATTTCTCCGACCATTGCCAGGCCTTCTCGAGCTCGGGATCGAAGGTGTAGCTGTAGTCGACGGTCTGAATGTCGCAGCGCGCGCCGGGATAGCGGTTCCAGTACCAAGTGCCGCCGACATCGTTGGCCGTATCCAGAGCCACGGTCGAGAAGCCCGCCTTGCGCAGGCGGTGCAGCAGGTAAAGCCCCGCAAATCCGGCACCCACGACGGCGACATCGACCGTCTGCGTTTCACCGCCCGACACCTCCGACGCGCGTGTCTCGACAACCCCGTCTGACATGCTGACCTCCCGATGATTTTGTGATTGGAAGAAAGGCTAGCTCTGCTCGCATGGTTTGTCAGCAGCCAAAACAGCGATCTGCGGTTGTTGCAGTGCGGGCCGTGCGGTGCGGCCGGTATGCCAGGCGCTGATTTTGCATCGCCGGTCAAAAGGCCGCGACGGAGTGGACAAGACCCTGAGAAAGCGACAGAAAGCGACCCTGCCGCGTCGCATTCACCAAGTTTCAACGCATCGCGACTGTAACAACCGCTACACTACGCCACATCCACGACTGAATCAGGCCAGGCCCATGCCGTTATCGCTTCCCAAGCAAAAGATCCGCGTTCTGCTCCTCGAGGGCGTGAACGACTCGGCCGTCCGCATGTTCGAGGCCAACGGCTATACGGAAATCGAGCGGCTGCCGAAGGCGCTCGGTTCGGCGGAGTTGAAGCGTATGCTGTCGGGCGTGCACATGCTTGGCATTCGCTCGCGCACGCATCTCACCGCCGACGTGCTGCAGGCCGCCGACCGGCTGATGGTGGTCGGCTGCTTCTCCGTCGGCACCAACCAGGTCGATCTCGATGCCGCGAAGCGGCTCGGCATCCCCGTATTCAATGCGCCCTATTCGAACACCCGCAGCGTCGCCGAGCTGACGATCGCCGAGGTCGTGATGCTGATGCGCCGCATCTTCCCGCGCTCGGTGTCGGCGCATGCCGGCGGCTGGGACAAGTCGGCCAATGGCAGCCGAGAGGTGCGCGGCAAGACGCTCGGCATCATCGGCTATGGCAACATCGGCTCGCAGCTGTCGAACCTCGCCGAGGCCATGGGCATGCGGGTGATCTTCTTCGATCTCACCGACAAGCTCCGTCACGGCAACACCGAGCCGGTCGAGAGCCTCGACGAGCTGCTGGCGATGAGCGACGTCGTGTCGCTGCACGTGCCGGAGACGCCGGCGACCGCCAACATGATCGGCGAGCGCCAGATACGTCACATGAAGGACGGGGCCTATCTGATCAACAATTCGCGCGGCACGGTGGTCGACATCGAGGCGCTGGCCAGCGCATTGCGCGAGGGCAAGCTCTCAGGTGCTGCCGT
This sequence comes from Bradyrhizobium sp. HKCCYLRH1030, assembly GCF_051168395.1. NCBI lineage: Bacteria > Pseudomonadati > Pseudomonadota > Alphaproteobacteria > Hyphomicrobiales > Nitrobacteraceae > Bradyrhizobium > Bradyrhizobium sp. HKCCYLRH1030. Next base: position 275,607 of record NZ_JBNPUY010000004.1, read on the forward strand.
CGACGTGTTTCCGGTCGAACCGGCATCGAACGCCGATCCGTTCGTCTCGCCGCTGCAGGGCCTGCCCAACGTGATCCTGACCCCGCATGTCGGCGGCTCCACCGAGGAGGCGCAGGACCGAATTGGTGGCGAGGTCGCGCGCAAGCTGATCGATTATTCCGATGTCGGCTCGACCTTCGGCGCCGTGAACTTCCCGCAGGTGCAACTGCCGGCGCGCCCGACGGGCACGCGCTTCATCCACGTTCATCGCAACGTGCCCGGCGTGCTGCGCCAGGTCAACGAGGCGGTATCGCGGCACAACATCAACATCCTCGCGCAATATCTGCAAACCGATCCCGAGGTCGGCTATGTCGTGCTCGAGACCGACGTGGTCGGCGGTGAGGGCGAGGCGCTGCTGTCGGAGCTGCGCGCGGTGGAGGGCACGATCCGCGTTCGCGTCCTGTACGATCACGACCGGCCCTGAGGCTGTGGAGGCTGCCGCGCGATGACCGGCTCGTCTGCATCGTCCTCAGCCTCGACCGTCGTTCTCAGCACGACGGTGCCGGCGCGCGTGCTGCGCCATGATCCGCAATATGGCATGTCGACGTTGTTCTTCGCCGACGGCGAGTTGCGCGTTCCGATGGTCGACGCCGCGATCGACGCCGGCGTCTCCGTGACCATCGAGGCCCGCGATGTGTCGATCGCGCTGTCGCGGCCGATGGATGTTTCGATCACCAACCGGCTGCCCGGCCGGATCGAGGAGATCCTGCCGCTCGATCCGCCCTATGTGCGCGTGACGTTCGATCTCGGTGCGACGAAGCTGCACGCCTTGGTCACGCTGGAGTCCGTCGAGCGGCTGGCGTTGGAGCCGGATCTGTCGGCCTGGGCGATGATCAAGAGCGTCGCGATCGGGCCCGGCGCGGTTCGGCCTTCGGAGCTGCCTCGGCCGCGCCGCTGGCCCGCTTCTGATAGCGGGGATCGGTAGCCTTCTGCAGCTCAGCGAGCGCCGCGGCGGTGGCCGTGCGGGTGCGCCGCTCCATCGAGCGATACAGCGCGATCAGCCGCTCGCCGAACGGCGTGATCTCGGCGCCGCCGCCCCGTCGCCCCGGATGAGTCTCGAACACCGGCGTCTCGAAGGTGCGGTTGAGCGCATCGACCATCAGCCAGCATTTGCGGTAGGAGATGCCGCTCGCGCGCGCGGCGCCGAGGATCGAGCGCTCCCGGCGGATGAAGTCGATCAGCAGCAGATCTTCGGGCGACAGACTTCCGCCGTTGCCGAAAGTGATGGTCAATGCGATCTGAGCTTCGCGCTTCATCCTATTCCGATCCGCTCGCGTTGTGAGCCGATCATGTCACGCGGGCTTCGCGCTGTCACCATGCGGCCGGACCACGCCTCGATCCAGCCGGGACGGCGCGCGACATCGACCGGGACGCATTCGGCGAACACGCCGGCGAAGCGCGTCCACGCCTCCATCATCGCGGGCGATACCGCCGTGATGATCGGAAGCCCGGCTGACATCGCCGAGCCGAAGGCGTCGGCGAGGCCTCCTCCCGCCGCCTCCTGCTTGCCGAACTTGCTGAGGATCACGACATCCGTGCCGCGCGCGATCGACTGCTGCACGGCGGCGCAGGCCAGCACCAATCCTTCGGGATCGAGATTGCAGGCCTGCGATCCCGGGCCGAGATCCTGCGAGATCGAGAACACGCGGTCGTCGTCGAGGCTGCGCAGCATCATGGCCTTGCACGGCCTGGTCTTGTCGGCGCTGCTCTCGATCACGCCGGAGACGCGCAGCCCGATGCCTGCGAGCCGCGTGGCGAGCTCATCGAGCAGCTCCTGGATGACGGTGGACGCAGCGCCCTGCAGCGCCACGATCTGACACGTCCCGACCTCCGCGACACCCATGGCAGTCCTCCTCACACGTTGGCGGAGACGCGGCCCGCCTTCCGACCGGTTTGCATGATCTCGTGGACCGCCGAGACGACGCTCGCGGCGATCGATCGCCCGCGGCCGTCCATGCCGGTCCATGCGGCGTGGCGGCCGCGCGGATCGATCTCCAGCAGCTTGACGTTGGCCGGCACGCGCAAACCGTCGCGCGCGATGCCGCGCAGTGCGCCATCGAGCGGGGCCAGCACCGGCGTGCCGCCGAGCGAGCCGAGCTGCAGTCCCTTGTAGACGCGGGTGCCGATGTCGAGCGGCGTATGCCAGACGGCGTCCTGATTGGAATAGACGAAGCGCTCGCGGCCGGCGCCGCCGAGCGCACGCGCCTTGCCGTCCGCGTCGCGCGTGGTGCCGTGCGCCACGATCGCGCCGGTGTCGCAAGGATGCGTCTCGATCGCGATGTCGCAATTGTGCCCGACCGCAAAGCGCGGTCCGATGCCGACGGCGATGCCGGCAACGCCGCGCAGATCCGGCGTGGCCAGATGCTTCTGCATCCGTGCGTCGACGATGACCGCGGGATAGCGGAACGCGATGATGTCGGTGAGATGCATCCCGGTGACGGCGACCTGGCTGGGCTCGCGATGAATGCGCACGACGTCCGCGATGCCCTCGGCCCGGCAGCCGACCACGCCGTCGATGTCGCAGGCCTCGCCATACAGGACGTCGTGGAAGGCCATGCCGCGTCGGATCACCGGCGGAAAGGCGTCGTGACAGAGGACGAGCGCGAAGCGCTCATGGTTGAGCTTGGCCGCGATCGCGGAGGCGATCTCGTTGGTGCCCAGCACCAGCGCGAGCGGCTTGGGCGCGTTCGGATGCCAAGTGACGGCGGCGGCTTTCATGCTGATGACCTCGTGTTGCGAGATCGAATGAGCAAGCCGCGGGCCAGATCGTTGCGCGCCGATCAACTTGTTCATTGTATTGAGGAAAAGCAGGCATGCCTCGGTTTGTCTGATCCAGAGCTGTATTGTCTAGGATATAACAGCGGATGCTATATTGTCGCTTATACAACATGTCGTGATGGTGGGGCAGGTCGGCGCGTGCCGATCAGGCGATGGGCTCTTCGCGGCGCACCAGCGCGACGCCCTTGACCTGGGCGTAGACGGCAAGCCCTGCCTGCAGGCCGAGCTCGTTCCACGAGCGTTGGGTGACCCGCGACAGCAATCGTGCACCCTGGCCGTCCTCGCCGAGGCCGAGCAGGGCGGTGACGCGGTGGTCCGATTGGCTGCGGATTTCCAGGATCTTCGCGCGTAGCACGTTGACGATGGTGCTGCGGCTCGGCGTTTCCAAGGCGAGGCTGACATCATCGGCCAGCACGCGCAGGCGGCGGCGTGTTCCCGACGCAAGCGGCTCGGCCGGCAGCACGAAATGCCCGCCCGGCGCCGCAAGCGTCAACATGCCGTCGATGGCGTCGTGCTTCAGAACGGTGGCGTCGAGACTGACCGCTGCATCGCGGGAGAGCGCGAGCGGCAGTGTCAGGTCGGCTTGGAGCACGGACAGCGGACCTGAAGCCAGGACGCTGCCATTGCGCATCAGCACCAGCTGATCGGCGAGCCGCTCGACCTCCGCGATATCGTGGCTGATGTAGAGGATCGGCAGGTCGAGCGCGGCATGCAGCCGCTCCAGATAGGGCAGGATCTCGTCCTTGGTGATCTGGTCGAGCGCCGACAGCGGCTCGTCCATCAGCAGCAGCTTCGGCTGGCTGAGCAGCGCGCGGCCGATCGCCACGCGCTGCCGCTCGCCGCCGGACAGATGGCGCGGCGAGCGCTCCAGCAGCTTGGCAATGCCGAGCAGCGACACCACCTCATCGAAGCCGATGGCGGTGGGGCCGGAGGGGCCGGGATGCCCGTACATCAGGTTGCGGCGGACGGAGAGGTGCGGAAACAGATTGGCTTCCTGAAAGACGTAGCCGATCGGGCGCCGGTGCACCGGGCGGAAGGTCTTCTCGTCCTGCCAGACGTCGCCGGCGACAGAGCATCGTCCGTCCAGGCGGTTGAGGCCGGCGATGCTGCGCATGACGGCGGTCTTGCCGCAGCCGGACGGGCCGAAGATCGCGGTGACGCCGCGCGCCGGCACCTCGAACCGCGCGTTCAGCTCGAAGCGCCCGAGCGTACCGCGGAAATCGACCTTGACGGTGCTCATGACGCGCGTCGCGTCATCTTCTTCTCGATCAGCATCATCGTCAGAATGACGCCGAACGAGAACACGACCATGCCGAGCGCCAGCACGGAGGCTTCGGTCCATTGCGAGGTCTCGACGTAGTCGTAGATCGCGACCGACAGCACCTTTGTCCTGCCGGGAATGTTGCCGCCGATCATCAGCACGACGCCGAACTCGCCGACGGTGTGGGCAAAGCCGAGGATCGCGCCGGTGAGGAAGCCGGGGCTCGCCAGCGGCACGGCGATCGTCCAGAACGCGCGCCAGGGCGTGGCCCGCAGCGTGGCGGCTGCTTCAAGGGGCTTCTCGCCCATGGCCTCGAAGGCGTTGCGGATCGGCTGCACCACGAACGGCATCGAGAACAGCACCGAGCCGATCACGAGGCCTGGGAAAGTGAAGGCGAGGGTGCGTGCGCCCCACAAGGAAGCCAGCGCCCCGCCCGGACCGCTCGGGCCGAGCGCGACCAGCAGATAGAAGCCGAGCACGGTCGGCGGCAGCACCAGCGGAATCGCCACCAGGGCTGCGACCGCCTCCTTCCACCACGCCTGCGACCGCGCCAGCCACCATGCGATCGGTGTTCCCACGATCATCAGAATGACGGTCGTGATCGCTGCCAATTCGAGGGTCAGACTGACCGGTTGCCAGATATCGGCCGAGACGTGCAAGTTCATCCTTGGAAGTTCATCGACGTGAGCGCTCAGCTGCCGGACTTCGGGTCCAGAGCATAGCCGAACTTCTCGATGACCGCACGGGCTTCCGGAGTCTTGAGGAAGGTCAGGAACGCGGTCGCCGCCTCGTTGCCGGCGGATGCCTTCAGCAGCACGGCATCCTGACGGATCTCGCTGTAGAGGTTCTGCGGCACCAGCCAGCGCGAGCCGCCCGCATTCGGCATCAGCTGCGACAGTGCGACGAAGCCGACCTCGGCATTGCCGGTATCGACGAACTGGAACGCCTGCGAGATCGTGTTGCCCTGCACGATCTTGGGCTTGATCGTCTCATAGAGATTGAGCGCCTTCAGCGTCTCCACTGCAGCCGCGCCATAGGGCGCGGCGGCGGGATTGGCGATCGACAGCTTGTTGAACGCGTTCGCCTTCAGCGTTTCCTCGCCTTTCACCGCGTTCGGGTCCTTGCTCCACAGCACGAGCTTGCCGATCGCGTAGGTGAAACGGCTCCCGGCGACGCCGAGGCCCTCGTCGACCAGCTTCTTCGGCCGTTCGTCGTCGGCGGAGAGCAGGATCGCGAACGGCGCGTTCTCCTTGATCTGGGTGTAGAACTGTCCGGACGCGCCGAAGCTCAGCACCAATTCGTGTCCCGTCTTGGCCTTGAACAGACCGGCGATCTCCTTGGCCGGCTCGGTGAAGTTGGCGGCCACGGCGATGTTGGCGCTCCCGGCGAACGCATTTGCGCCAGTCAGGAGAGCGGCAGCCGCGCACAGGGCAGCGGCGACGAAGCGCATCGATCTCATCACAATTGTCCTCGTTCATATCGCAGAGACGGGTTCGCTTCGGTGAATTGCAAGTCCCGTTCCGGCGCAGCGCCCGTACCGATGCCGTGCTATATTCATTCGTATACATCAAAATAGACAGGTCGGCGACGTCCCGTCAACCCGAGGGGCCCCTCGGGCAAACGCGATGGGCGTCAGTGTACGACTTTCGACAATCGAGGCTGAAGCGATGTTGGAAACATGACGGCCCGAGAGCCGGGGTTCTCGGGCCGGCGCGAGACTAAGCCATCCGCTCCCAGAGCTGCCGCACCAGCATGCCCGCACGCTTCTCGATCGCCGCGGCGGCATCGAGCGCGAGATCCTCGCGATAGCGGCCGGCGATCAGCTGCACGCCGATCGGCTGGCCATTGTGAACCGCCACCGGCACCACCGCGCCGGGCAGCCCGAGCACGTTGATGGCCGAGATGAAGCGGATCTCGTTGAAGAAGATTTCGCGCACGCGCTCCGGGCTTACCGTGTCCTCGCGCGGGCCCGGCGTCGGCTTGACCGTCGTCGGCGCCAGCACCACCGGATAATCCTCGAAGAACAGCTGCCAGGCGCGGATATGGGTGGAGCGCTGCGCCGTCGCGTTCATCCAGCCCGCGAGGTCGAGGATCTCGGCCTTGGCCCGCATCCCGCCCCACGCCTTGTGGAAGTCTTCCGAGGTGACGGCCAGCATCTTGGCCTCCTGCATCACGACCACCTCGGTGGTGATGACGTCGCACCAGGTCTGCCAGACGCCGGAGATGTCGGGGACCTCGACCTCGCTGACCCGGTAGCCGGAGCGTTCCAGATGATCGGCGGCCTGCCGCAGCGCGGCCTGCACCGAAGGATCGACGTCCATGTCATCGGGGATCTTGGCGAGCGCGACCTTGATCGGCCGCTTGGGCTTCTCGCCCTCGAGCGGGGCCGGCACCCACCAGGGATCGCGCGGATCGCGCCGGCTCATCACCTCCAGCGCCAGCCTGACGTCGGCGACGCTACGCGCCAGCGGGCCCTGCGACGACATCAGATGCGCCAGCATCGGCCGCTCGGCCGCGGCGCTTTCGTTGTAGGCCGGGATGCGCCCCTGCGTCGGCTTGATCGTGACAACGCCGTTGCAATGCGCCGGCCAGCGCAGCGAGCCGCCGATGTCGTTGCCATGCGCGATGGTGCCGATACCGGCGGCGACCGCAGCTCCAGCGCCGCCCGACGAGCCGCCGCAGGTGATCTCGGGATCCCACGGGTTCAAGGTCAGTCCGTGCAGCGGGTTGTCGGTGAAGCCGCGGAATGAGAATTCCGGCGTGTTGGTGAGGCCGAGCACGATCGCGCCCGCGTTCTTGAGGTTGCGCACGACGGGCGCGTCCGACGGCGCGATGATCCCCATCTGCGCCGGAACGCCGTTGGGGTTTGGCCGTCCCTGGTAGTCGACGTTCTCCTTGATGGTGACGGGCACGCCATGCAGCAGGCCGTCCTTGTTGCGCGCCTTGTCCGCGGTGCGCGCAGCTTTCAATGCTTCTTCGGACAGATCGACGACGACCGCATTCAGCTTCGGATTGACCTCATGCATGCGCGCGATGTGCGCCTCGGTCACCTCGACCGAGGAGACCGCGCCCGAGCGGATCGCAGCGGCGGTGTCGAGCGCCGACCACTGCCAAACCGGTCCTCTCGGCAGCCGCGGCTTCGGCGCGGTGGCCCTCGCCTGTGGTCTGGCCTGCGGCTTCGCCTTTGCGGGCTTCCGGTTGGCCGTGGCGCGCGCGGCCACGCGCTTCTGAGCCGGCTTGGCGGTCTTCGCCGCCGGCTTCTTCCTTGTCGCTGTTTTCGCCATCGTGTTCCCCCCCAGTGTATCTCTCAAACGACCGACATGGTCAGCGGCGGCTCGACCTCGGCGGGCAGCGGGCTGACATAGGGCGTGCGCAGCGTCCGCTTCTTCAGGTCGGCCTTGGCGGCTGCGATCAGCGCCGGCTCATTGAGCGCCTTGATGCCGAGACCGGCCATCGCCTTGGCGGCCTGCACCATCGCCTTGTGCGCGGCCGGCGTCTTGCCTTGCGCAACGACCTGCCAGGTGTGGAACGGCGTGCCGATCGCCACCGTCGGCGCGTGCACCTGCACCGTTGGCACCACCCAGCTGACGTCGCCGACATCGGTCGAGCCGATCTGCGGATTGCGCTTGGCGTTCAGCGGCACCAGGAAGTCGGCCAGCGGCTTGTCGGTCGGGTCCATGCCGATGCTGTAGTAGACGGATTCGATGTCCTTGTCGGTCAGGGTCGCCTGGATCTGACCGGCGAAATCCTTGTCGCTCGCGTCGAAATGCGGCGGCCCGAGCTCCTCCATGATCCCGTGCAGCGCCTCTTCGAGCGGCGTGTTGGGCAGGATGTTGGAGACCGCCGAGATGATCTTCATCTCGACCCTGGTCTCGGTCATCATCGCGGCACCTTGCGCGATCTTGTGCACGCGCCCGACCAGCTCGTTCATGCCGGGCAGGTCGCGCGCGCGGATCGAGTAGCGGACGCGCGCATGCGCCTGCACGACGTTGGGCGCAATGCCGCCGGTGTCGAGCAGCGCGTAATGCACGCGGGCGTCGCTCGGCATGTGCTCGCGCATGTAGTTGACGCCGACATTCATCAGCTCCACCGCGTCGAGCGCGCTGCGGCCGAGATGCGGCGAGGCGGCCGCATGCGAGGTGCGTCCGGTGAAGATGAAGTCCGCGCGCGTGTTGGCGAGAGAGGGCGTCATCACCACTTCCCAGAAGCTCGACGGATGCCAGGTGATCGCGATGTCGGCATCCTCGAACGCGCCTGAGCGCACCATGAAGGCCTTTGCGGCGCCGCCTTCCTCGGCAGGGCAGCCGTAGTAGCGCACGCGTCCCGGAACCTTGTTGGCGGCGAGCCAGTCCTTCACGGCGGTTGCCGCGAGCAGCGCCGCCGAGCCCAGGAGATTGTGGCCGCAGCCATGGCCATGGCCGCCGGTCTCGATCGGACGATGTTCGGCGACGCCGGCCTCCTGGCTGAGGCCGGGCAGGGCGTCGTATTCGCCCATGAACGCGATGACCGGACCACCTTCGCCCCATTCGCCCATCAGCGCGGTCGGGATGCCCGCGACCTTTTCGATGATCCGAAAACCCTGGTGCTTCAACTCGGCGAGGTGTTCGGCGGACGAGCGGGCCTCGGTGTAGCAGACCTCGGGCATGCTCCACACCCGGTCGCTGAGCTCGATGAAACGGGTCTTGATCGCGTCGACGCCGCGCCAGATCTCGCTGCGGTTGTCCATCTCCGGTCCTTGTCCTCTGCTGCCGATAGGGAGCCGGTATGGTTATCAGCTAAGTTCCCTGACGCCTAGCGATCCGCCGCGAGAGCAGCCATGCGGCGCGCGGCAAGGCGCGGTGGAGCGCGCGTCATCCTTTGAGCAGATGATGCTGCGATTGGATGCAGCGCGATGCTTTCGGCGGCGCAGCGAGAAGGGTGGGGACGCCGTCCTCAAATTTCGGAACTGCCGCCGTGCGCCGTTACCGCACCCGTCCAGGAACGATCGTGGTCGCGTCCTGTTCTCGTGTCAGGAGTGCGACCGCCATGCGTGCAGGACCCATCACTATCATCGTCGCATTGCTGCTGATTCTCGCGGCCGCCGTCGTCTTCGCCTATCAGGGCATGACCTTGCCCGGCGATCCGATGCCGACCGAGGGCTGGATCGCGCTCACGCTCGGCGTGGTGTTTTCGCTCATCGTGGGGATCGGGCTGATGGTGCTGTTGTTCTACAGCAGCCGCAAGGGCTACGACGAGCCATCACAGTTCGGGGCTGATGATCATCGCGACTGAGACCGCTCAAGCCGGATGCGGCGGATGCTGTGTCCGCGGATGCCGGTCGTGAAGCAGCTTGGCGAGTTCGTGCCTCAGATCGTCGTGACCGCGCATCGCCGTCTCGAACAGCGCTTCCTGGATGTCGCGCGGCATGTCGCCCCAGACGCCGATGGCGGCGTTGCCGAGCAGCTCTGCGAACCGGTTGTCGTCCATGCGGCACCTCCGGACGATCTGACGCCCGAGGACAGCAAAGGTTCCAGGCCAGGTTATTGCGTGGTGAACAGGACAACCGCAATCGCAACGGAGAGCGCGATCGCGGACACGGTCCCCGTGGTCGACAGCACGCCCATGCGCCGCAGCGCCGCTGCAAACACGATGATGATCGGGGTGGCGGTGACGAGGCCGAGCTGCGCTTCGGTCATGGACATGCTCCTGATGTCGATCCGGTAGCGCATCCGGGCGCCGTGCTGTTTGTGCGCCGACAAAGAGCATGTCTGCCGCCCCGATTAGCTTTGCCGACATCTGATCGGAGGTGGCGGTGTCGGCACTCACATACGAACCGGAACCAACGGAGCGCTGGGGCGTGCTCGACGGGTTGCCGGGCGACCCCATGATGTGGGTCCTGATCCTCAGCGAGCTTGTCGCTTTCGGCCTGCTGCTCGGCGCCTTCGTCGTGGCGCGCGCAGTCAATCCAGTCGTGTTCGCAGCCGGGCAGGCCATGCTGGACGGACCTCTCGCCGCATTGAACACGATCGTGCTTGTGACGAGCGGGTGGGCTGCGGCGCGCGGGGCGGCGGCGGCGAGAGGCGGATCGCCGGCCACAGCACGGCGTTGGATCATGCTGGCGATCCTGCTCGGCACGGCCTTCATTGCCGTCAAGCTGACCGAGTATGGCAGGGAGATTGCCGCCGGCGCAGGCCTGGAGACGTCGCCGTTCTTCACGCTCTATTTTCTGCTCACGGGCTTCCATCTGCTTCACGTCGTACTCGGGATGGTCATCCTCGGAATCGTCGGTCGTCATGCCGCGCCCACCAGCGTCGAGACCGGGACGGCGTTCTGGCACATGGTCGACCTGGTCTGGATCGTGATATTCCCGATCCTCTATCTGGTGGGATGAGTCATGGTCCGCGATCGCCTCACGCTCGCCTGGCTTCAATTGCTGAGCTTCGCCGTCGCCACGCTCGCGGCCTCGTTGCTGCTGCCGAATCGCTGGCTCGCCGATGCCCTCGTGCTCGCGCTCGCATCGGCAAAGGGCAGGGTGATCGTGCTGGATTTTCTCGGCCTGCGCCATGCGCCCGCGCTGTGGCGCGGCCTGCTCGCATCGTGGCTCCTAGGCCTGGTTGCGCTCGCCGGGCTGGCGGTGGCGCTCCGCGCGCTGGTCTGACGGGCCATCGCCGTGCTGCTTGCGCCGCGACAAAGAGACTCCCGGCAGTGCCGGTAGATTGCCTTCACCATCGACCTTCACCAAAACGGAAAGGACGTGTCATGGCGGAACGCCTGACCAAGTCGGCCGCACGGAACGTCTTCTACGGCGGTTCGGCCTTCTTCTTTGCGATCTTCCTCGGGCTCACAGCGCACAGCCACTACTACATGGTCACGACCTCGACCAATGCGTCGACGCTGTCCGACGGAGTCGCTCGCGGCAAGCACGTCTGGGAGAGAAACTCCTGCATCAACTGCCATACCCTGCTCGGCGAGGGCGCCTATTTCGCGCCAGAGGTCGGCAATGTCTGGGACCGCTGGGGCGGCCGGCAGGACCCGGCCGCCGCGCGCGAGATGCTGAAATCTTGGATGCAGTCGCAACCCTCCGGTGCGCCCGGCCGCAGGCAGATGCCGCAGTTCAATCTGTCCGACCAGGAGCTCAACGACCTCGCCGACTTCCTGCAATGGACCGACACGATCAAGCGCCAGGACTGGCCGCCGAACAAGGCCGGCTGAGCCGGCATCCCGTCCCCGTCATGAGAGAGATCCGCGATGAGATATGAGACCCAGAAGGTCGCGATGCTGTATTTCTACGGCGCGCTGACGCTCTTCCTCGCCCAGGTCATCTTCGGCCTGCTCGCCGGCACCATCTACGTGCTGCCGAACACGCTGTCGGTCCTGCTTCCCTTCAACATCGTCCGCATGATCCACACCAACGCGCTGATCGTGTGGTCGCTGATCGGCTTCATGGGCGCCACCTACTTCCTGCTGCCCGAGGAGACCGAGACCGAGCTCTACAGCCCGCTGCTCGCTAAGATCCAGTTCTGGATGTTCTTCGGCGCGGCCGGCGCGGCCGTCGTCGGCTATCTCTTCCACTACCATGAGGGCCGTGAGTTCCTCGAGCAGCCCTTCATCATCAAGGTCGGCATCGTCGTCGTCTGCCTGATGTTCCTGTTCAACGTCACGATGACCGCCCTGAAGGGTCGCAAGACGACGGTGACCAACATCCTGCTGTTCGGTCTGTGGGGCGTCGCGATCTTCTTTTTGTTCGCCTTCTACAACCCAGCCAATCTCGCCGTCGACAAGATGTACTGGTGGTACATCGTCCATCTCTGGGTGGAGGGCGTCTGGGAGCTGATCATGGCCTCGATCCTGGCCTTCCTGATGATCAAGCTCAACGGCATCGACCGCGAGGTGGTGGAGAAGTGGCTCTACGTCATCATTGGCCTGGCGCTGTTCTCCGGCATCCTCGGCACCGGCCATCATTTCTACTGGATCGGCGCGCCCGGCTATTGGCAGTGGATCGGCTCGCTGTTCTCAACGCTCGAGGTCGCGCCGTTCTTCACCATGGTGATCTTCACGGTGCAGATGACGCTCAAGGCGGGACGCAAGCATCCGAATCGCGCCGCGCTGCTGTGGTCGGTCGGCTGCTCCGTCATGGCGTTCCTCGGCGCCGGCGTGTGGGGCTTCCTGCACACGCTGTCCAGCGTGAACTACTACACCCACGGCACCCAGGTGACCGCCGCGCACGGCCATCTCGCCTTCTTCGGCGCCTATGTGATGCTCAACCTCGCGGTCATGGCCTATGCGGTGCCGCAGCTGCGCCAGCGTGCGCCGTATAACCAGTGGCTCTCGATGGCGAGCTTCTGGATCATGTGCACGGCGATGATGACGATGACCTTTGCGCTGACCTTCGCCGGCATCATCCAGGTGCATCTGCAGCGCGTGCTCGGCCAGAGCTACATGGACGTGCAGGACCAGCTCGCGATGTTCTACTGGGTGCGGCTCGGCTCCGGTGTGTTCGTGGCGATCGCGGCGCTGATGTTCGTCTGGGCCGTGCTGGTGCCCGGCCGCGCCAAGCAGGCGATCATCCCCGGCGCCCTGCAGCCGGCGGAGTAAAACCCCGCAGGCGGCGGCTCCGATGCCGCCGCCTGCATCCCCCGATTCGGAGAGTGATCATGAAGCCCGCGCTGCACGCGATCGATACCGTCCTGTCGTTCCCCTCGTACACGCCGACCGGCAATGAATGCGCGCTGTTCGAGCATGCGTTCCGACATCGCTTACCGGTGCTGCTGAAGGGGCCGACCGGCTGCGGCAAGACCCGCTTTGTCGCGCACATGGCGGCGCGACTGGGCCTGCCGCTGCACACGGTCGCCTGTCACGACGACCTCACCGCCGCCGACCTCACCGGGCGATATCTGCTCAAGGGCGGTGACACCGTGTGGACCGACGGCCCGCTGACCCGCGCGGTGCGCGAGGGCGGCATCTGCTATCTCGACGAGGTCGTCGAGGCGCGGAAGGATGTGACCGTCGTGCTGCATCCTCTCACCGACGACCGCCGCATTCTTCCGCTGGAGCGCACCGGCGAGGAGCTGCTCGCGCCCGACGGCTTCATGCTGGTGGTGTCCTACAATCCGGGTTATCAGTCGCTGCACAAGGCGCTGAAGCCATCGACACGGCAGCGCTTCATCGCCATCGAATTCGGCTTCCTGCCCGCCGAGCAGGAGATCGCGGTGGTTGCCGCCGAGAGCGGGCTGGCGCCGGAGCGCGTTCGGCCGCTGGTGGCGCTCGCGCATCGGCTGCGCGCGCTGCAAGGCCATGACTTGGAGGAGGGCGTCTCGACGCGGCTCCTGGTCTATTGCGCGACGCTCGTCGCTGCCGGAGCATCCATCGCGGACGCCGTGCTCGCCGCGATGATCGAGCCGCTCACCGACGACGCCGACGTCAAGGCCGCGTTGCGCGAGGTCGCGCATGCCGTGATCGGGTGAGCCATGCTCGACTTCCTCGAACTGGAGGAGACCGTCGGCCGCGCCTGGCATCGCCTGGTCGGCACGACCTCGAGCTATCCGGTCCATCCGGATCAGGCCGTCGCCCTGAACGAGATCAGCGGCCGCATCGCCGTGATGTTCCGCGCGCTGGGCGGCGAGAGCGGCGTGCAGGTCGCCGGAGCCAAGGCGCGCAAATCGGGCCATCGGCTCGGCTGGCGCCAGCGCATTGGCCTCGGCGACGAATGCCTCGATCAGGCCGGGCGCGATGGCGCCACCGTGTTCCTGCCGGAGACCATCGCGCTGCTGCCGGGGCGCGCGCTCAATGCGCAGCTCTATCACTGGCTCGCGGCGTGGTTCGCGACCATGGCAGTCGAGCCGATCGCGGAGCGCGATCCGCTGCGGCATGATCTGCTGGCGCTGCGCCGGGCCTGTGAGACGACCTCGCTGGTGCTGGCGCGCTTCCCTGGACTGGCGCGTCCGCATGCGCAACTCGCCGAAGCGCTGGCTGTGGCGCGTCCGCGGCGGCCGCTGCCTCGGCTCGAGCAGCAGGTCGAGCACATCGTCATGGCCCTGCTCGGCGCCGGCGCGCCGCCCAAGGGCGCGCTGTGGAATGCGGTCATCGCTGGCGGCGCGTTGCCGGAGGCCGCCCCGCCCGGCTATCGGCCGATGCTGCCGTGTCCGCTGTGGGGCGATTGCTGGAGCCGCGATGCCGTTGCCGCGGCGCGCGAGGACGACGAGACGCAGACGCCCGCAGAGCAGGAGGGTGCACCCGACACCCGCAAACGCTTCGCGCGGCGCGAGCGCGACGACACGGCCAAGCGCGATCCATTCATCCTCAACCGCTTCGAGAAGATCCTGGCGATGGCGGAGATGGTCAATGTCGATCGTCCGTCCGACGATACCGACGATGACGACGCCCGCAAGGCTGCCGACGATCTCGATGAGCTCGCGATCGCCAGGCGCAAGGGGCGTCCGGCGAGCAAGCTGAAGTTCGATCTCGACCTGCCGCCCGAGGCGGTGGACACGGCCCGGCTCGACAGCGGCCGGCTGTATCCCGAGTGGAATTATCGCAGCGGCGCCTATCTGCCGGACCATTGTCGCGTCGTGACCGGCGATGCCGCCGAGGCGGGCGAGGCGTGGTCTCCGGACGATGCGATGCGCCGGCGCATCCGCAGCGTGCGGCGCAGGTTCGAGACCTTGCGGCCGCGTCATGAGGTGATGCGCGCGCAGGCCGACGGCCACGACCTCGACATCGACGCGCTGGTGCGCGCGCGCAGCGATCTCAATGCCGGCCATGGCGGACTTGATCGCGTGCATCTGGCGATGCGCCCGCTCGCGCATGATCTCGCGGTGACTCTCCTGGTCGACGTGTCCCTATCGACCGATGCGTGGATCGACGGCGTGCGCGTTCTCGACGTCGAGAAGGAGGCGCTGCTGGTGCTGGCGCATGGGCTGTCGGCCTGCGGCGACAGCCACAGCATTCTCACCTTCACCTCGCGGCGCAACTCATGGGTCCGCCTGGAGACCGTGAAGGCATTCGATGAGCCGATGAGCGGGCGGGTCGAGCGCCGCATCGGCGCGCTCAGGCCCGGCTACTATACGCGTATCGGCACGGCGGTGCGTCATGCCGCCAGCCAGCTCGCCGAGCGATCCGAGCGCAAGCGCCTGCTGCTGGTGCTGACCGACGGCAAGCCGAACGACGTCGATCACTATGAGGGACGGTTCGCGATCGAGGACACGCGCAAGGCGGTGCAGGAAGCGCGGCGCGGCGGCGTCGCGGTGTTCGGCGTGACCATCGATGCGTCGGCGCAGTCGTATTTTCCCACCCTGTTCGGCCGCGGCGGCTACGCCATCGTCGGCAACATCAGGCGACTGCCCGCCGCGCTGCCGGCGCTGTACCGGCAGCTCGCGCATTGAAGGCGAGAGGCGCACTGCCGCCGTACCGACGACCGATACCGGCCAGCTGATCGAAGGGGTCCGTCCCTCAGGTCGCCGGCTCGCGCAGATTGCGCAGCGGCACCGGCAGGTGGCCCATCAGCTTGTCGAACTCGCCGGGATCGAGCTTCTCCCAGAGAATTTCGAAGATGCCGCGCGCAGCCGTGAGCGGATCGACCGGGAATTGCGGCGGCAGTTGGCGGAAGATGTCATCGACGAAATATTCGAGATGGCGGTCCTTGGTCGGGGTTGCCGCGTGGTGCCAGCCCTCGTAGTAGATCCCGCGAATGAGCATCGGCAACTGGGCGCCGAAATTCACGGCGACGGCCATCGGCATACGGTCGCGCAGCACATGCAGCACGGCACGCAGTGCATTGTAGGCCTGCTGCCGGCTCGCCAGCGCGAGGCGTTGCTCGATGGCCTTCAGCCAGATGTTGGTTTCCTGGACGGTGTGATCCAGGGCGGTCACGCCGGTCTCGCTCATGTGGTTCTCCATGATGACAAGTGCACAGGACCGTTCGAGGGACGCCGAACGAGATAACGGCAAGGCCTGATTCGCTTGAACGCCTTGTCAGTAGGTGGTGCGTTCGGGCCGGTTATGTTGACCTGCATCAAATCACGATGTCGTGGTTGGACCGTGAGGTAAATGGCGGGTCAACGTCCGGCGCAGTCGTTTACGATCCCTTGCTACCGCAGCGGCACCGGCGGTCGGCAAGCCCATCCGTCATCTTACGGGGATCGTCGTGGTCCCGTGCACGGCACGTGACAATGGTCAGCAGTTCACTCTGACAAACAGCCATCGACAAACAGCCATCGACAAACAGAACGTCTACAAATCAGCACGTCGCGATCTCGCGGCGCCTATCGCGCCCGAGTCTTGCTTGACGGAGCCCTCTTCAAGTGAGAGGGCGCAGGGAAGGCCGGGAGCTCGCCGCCCCCATGGCCCCCGTGCGGAAAGAATGCACGGGGCAGGAACCACAGGTTCGGCTGAGACATCCCGGCCTTCCCTGCGCGATAGTGTTACGGCTTATACGCATTCTCCCCGGTGAACGGGCTGTCTTGCCACCGTCACCCGCGCGAGGCTGAAACCTCGTCACGAGCTTGACGCCAGCGTCGCGGCGCCAGGACCATGCGACTTCGCCGTCCGCGCCGTGCCGTTCGTCCGCAGGCATGACACCCGCTGCGACACGTCGCGTCCATCGCATCCCGCACTCCACGTCTCGTGACGTTCGCGACACGCCCCTCTTCATGAGGCGGGATGCGCGGAAATGTCGTCCTGATTTGCCCGACGGTGCAAGCTGTTTATCTGCGGCAGACTGGCACGACGGGCAATTCGCGCATGGCGGTCATGCTGATTCGTTCGTCCGATGGCCCCGGGATTTTGCGTCTACCCGTGCTCAGTCGCAGAGCGCATCTCGAGTTGGAATCGGGCTGCTGCCTTGGGGGCGGCGCGAGGTGGGCGCTGCGGACGCTGAGAGACGCGCGACCACGGCGCTCCTCGTTCGCGGTGGCGAGCAGGATGCCGAGCGACCGGAACGTTCGCGTCGCAAGTCTGGAACTTGCGCGACTCGTTCGCGCTGAACATCCCGAGATCATCGCGAGCCGGCGCTGCGCCGTCAGGTTGAACCCGTAATCGCCCTGCTTGTGAAGAACACGTCTTCGCTTGCTCGTCGCGACAGACTCACCTTACATCGGAGTCGTCCGAGGCGGAGAGATCGCGCGCTCGACACCCCTTTCAACTCACGAATCGACGTCGGCTCGCAATGCTCAAGTCTGCCCAAGAGAAGTCTGTTCACAACAAGCCTGCTCAAGACAAATCCGGCAACGACCTTCCGCTGACCGGCTATGCCGTCGTGGTCGATGGTCAGATCAAGACCGAATTCAAGACCAAGGATGGCGCACACAACGGCGCGCATGACCTCAAGCGCCGGTTTCCGATGTTGCAGATCAGGGTGTACGACGCGGAGACGAAGCAGACCCACGACATCGAACTGACGCGGGCGTGAGACCGGCCTGCCGCGCGGGCCGTGGTGTTGTGAGGACGCAAGGCCGTTGCACCTTGTCGAGCCCGCAATCGCTGTCGATGTTTGAGTGCATTGAGAGCATGCTCCTGATGTAGCCGAGGGTGCGGTGCCGGTCGCCGCGTCCTCGTCCCTGTGGGAGAGGGCGCAGTATCGCGCAGTGGCGTGCGGGCTGGGGTGCACGCAGGCGACTGTCGGCCTGCGCGCCAGATACGCCGAGATGGGCTGTTGCGGTGGCTGCGTGATATGAGCCAATCTGCCTCATCTCCGACCATGCGAGCAGCCATCATGACCGAAACCGCCTGGAACAGACTTTCCGCCGCAGCGCTTCGCGCGCTCGCGGCCCGAGACGCGATCGTGCTGTTGCCGGTGGCCTCGACCGAGCAGCACGGCCCGCATCTGCCGACGGGAGTTGACGACTTCCTGTGCAGCGAGGTCTGCCGTCGCACCGCGCTGGAGCTGACTCCAGACCATCCCATCGTGGTCGCGCCGACCGTTTGGTGCGGGCTCGCCGACCATCACGTTCCGTTCGGTGGCACCTTCACCCTCAGTCTCTCCACCTACCACGCCGTGCTCAGAGACCTGTGCCGCTCGATTCTGAATGCCGGCTTCCTCCGCATCGTGATCGTCAACGGCCATGGCGGCAACATCCAGGCGCTGGCCACCCTCACCGGCGAACTGACGCGCGAGCTCAATGCGCCGATCGCGACGACGACCTATTTCATGGAAGGGCGGGAGACCATGGCCAAGGTCCTCGAGGATCAGGAGGGCGTGATGCATGCCTGCGAAGCCGAGACCTCGATGATGATGGCGGCTCATCCAGGCCTCGTCGACGCGGCGAGGCTCGACGCTGCCTTTGGGCCGAGCTTCGACATCATGGGCTCGCTGGTCCCGTCGCTGAAGATGTTCAGATCGTTCGCCGACATCACCACCTCCGGCGTCGCAGGCGATGCGCGCAAGGCATCTGCTGCAAAGGGCGAGAAGCTGCTCGCCGGCTGCGCGGCGGCGCTGGCGGCGCGATTGCGGGAGGGCGAGCCATGGTCCACTGCACCAATTCCGCCGCCAGCCGCAAGACGACAGTGACGCGGAGCATCATCCCGAGAAGCCCGTCGCAGGCGGGCGTTTCGGATGATGGGCCGCAAACGATACGTCCACGGGTTTGATGGACGCATGCCGATCGGCAAGCTCAGCCGCGCTGCGCGGAAGCGGCGAGGCTCGGAGCTCCGATCGCGTCGAGGCCGTCCGCAAGACTGCGGCTCGCGTTTCGCACCTCGCTGCGAAACGTCTTCGCCAGGTTCGACAGCGGCCGCGCCTCCGACCACAGCACATAGGCCGAGACTTTGGTGCTCGGCGTGAACGGCCGTACCACGAGATCATGCCCGCCCTGGCGCGGCGAGAATGGATCGACCACGGCGACGCCGACGCCGGTCGAAGCCAGCACGCAGGCCGTGTTGCAGTAACGCACTTCGACGGTCGGCTGGAAGTCGGCATCGGCTTGCCGGAAGCTCTCGCGCACCGCTTCGCCGAGGCGCGTGCCGCGTTCGAGGCCGATCAGCGGGAAGCCGGCGAGATCCCGCGCTGAAATCACGTCGCATTCGGCAAGCGGATGCAGGGCCGGCATCACGCACACCATCTCCCCGGTATGCACGACCTCATGGGCGATCCCGGGATGATCGGACAGTCCGAGCGCGAAGCCGAGCTCGGCGACGTTGCCGAGCACGCCCTCGATGATGCCTTCGTAGCGGCGCACGTCGAAGAACATCCGCGTCTGCGGCCGGCGCCGCAGGAAGCCTGACAAGGTCGGCGGGATGATGCTGTAGGCGAGCGGCGGCGTGGCGACGATCGACAGATGACCCGTCTTCTGCTCGCGCAGGTCACGCACGCGGTTTTCCAGCCGGGCGTGCAGGGTGAAGATCGCCTCGCTCTCCTCATAGAGCGTCATCGCCTCGGGTGTCGGGAACAGCCGGTTGTTGACGCGCTCGAACAGCGTGAAGCCGGCCTGCGCCTCCATCGCCTTCAGCGCATTGCTGATCGCAGGCTGCGACAGCGCGAGCTCCTCGGCGGCAGCGACCGTGGTGTGGTGGCGGATGACCGCCCGCAGGATCTCCAACTGGCGCAGGTTCATGGCATGGTCGCCCTATTAGCCCGGGTGATGGTCTCGGCCAAAATATCATAGACCGAGGTCGTCCCGACTGGTTGCAATTCCTGCGCCGGTTTCGCTTCATTGATGCTTCTCTTGCGCGTCGCAGAGGGCGGTGATGCCGCCTGCTGGAAAGGCATGACGCACAGATCGGAGGCAGAGTTTTGAGCCGTATCTTCCGCGCGGCCGCCGCCCAGATGGGGCCGACCCAGCGCGCCGACAGCCGCGGGCACACGCTGTCGCGCATGATCGGGCTCCTGGAACAGGCGGCCGCCCAGGGCGCCAAGCTGGTGGTGTTTCCGGAACTCGCATTCACGACCTTCTTCCCGCGTTGGATCCTCGAAGGCGATGAGCTCGACAGCTATTTCGAGCGCGCGATGCCGAACCCGTCCGTTGCCGCGCTGTTCGACCGGGCGCGGGCGCTTCGCGTCGGCTTCTATGTCGGCTATGCCGAGCTGACACCGGACGGACGCCGCTTCAACAGCTCCATCCTTGTCGATCCCGACGGCGAGATCATCAGCAAATATCGCAAGGTGCATCTGCCCGGCTCCGTCGAGCCGCGCCCGAGTGCCAAGTATCAGCAGCTGGAGAAGCGCTATTTCGGCTATGGCGATCTCGGCTTTCCGGCCGTGCGCGCCGGCCGCGAGTGGGGCGGCGCCATCATGGGCATGATGATCTGCAACGACCGGCGCTGGCCGGAATCGTGGCGGGTGCTCGGGCTGCAGGGCGTCGAGCTGGTCTGCGTCGGCTACAATTCCGCAGCCTACGATCCGAATGGCGGCAACACCGAGGATGCCTCGCTGCGTACCTTCCATTCGACCCTGGTGGCGCAGGCCAACGCCTACATGAATGCGACGTGGGCGATCGCGGTCGCAAAGGCGGGCGACGAGGACGGCAGCGGGCTGATCGGCGGCTCCTGCATCGTCGATCCCAATGGCTGCATCGTGGCGCGGGCGAAGACGCTCGCTGACGAGGTCGTCGTCGCCGACATCGACCTCGATCTGTGCCGCCAGGGCAAGGACAAGATGTTCAACTTCGCGGCGCATCGCCGGCCGGATCAGTACAGGCTCATCACCGAGCGCGCCGGCGCCGTCGAGCCGGCCGTGGTCGATTAGCCGTTCACGTGGGGAGTTGCAGGATGCGCCGTTCGTTGTTCGCAGGTTTCGTCATCCTCACCTCGCTTGCTCCGGCGGGGGCCGCGGAGCTGCCCGCTGAGATCAAGCAGGCCGGCGTACTCAAGCTCACGGTCAACTCGACCTACGCGCCGATGGAATATCACGACCCCGCCACCAACGAGCTGAAGGGGCTCGACATCGATCTCGCCAACGAACTGGCGAGGCGGCTCGGCGTCAAGATCGTGTGGAGCGAGACGGCGTTCGCCGAACTCATTCCCTCGCTGCAGACCCGGCGCGCCGACTTCATCATCTCGGGCATCTCCGACCGTGCCTCGCGGCGCGAGACCGCCGACTTCGTCGACTATCTCGTCACCGGCCCGCAGTTCTTCGTGCTGGCGGAGAGCGATGCCAAGGTCGCGACCGATCTGTGCGGCCGGAAGATCGGCACCACGCGCTCGACGAGCTTCCCGCAGGAGATCGAGAAATGGAGCAAGGCCAATTGCGAGGCCGCAGGCAAGCCTGCCGCGCAATATGTGCCGGGGGAGAACTCGATCGATGTCCGCAATCAGCTCAAGCAGAGCCGCATCGATGCCGCCGTGCAGGGCAGCGAGACCTTGCCCTATGCGCAGTCGCAGGAGGCCGGCAAGTATCGCATCGTCGGTGAGCCCATCGCCTTCGGCTACCAGGGCATCATGCTCCGCAAGGACGATGCAGGCTTTCGCGAGGTCGTGACCGAACAGCTCAAGGCGATGATCGCCGACGGCAGCTACAAGGCCATTCTCGACAAATGGGGTCTCGGCGCCAATGCGGTGCGCGAGCCGATGCTCAACGCGGCGCCGCAATGAGCCGCGCCGACGTACTGGCCGATCGCTTTCCCGACCTGTCGGCGCACAGGATCGCGCGCAAGGCGCATTGGGGCCGCTGGCTTACGGCTGCCGTCATTGTCGTGATCCTGCTGGCGATCGGCCGCGCCTTCGCCAGAGGCCAGATCGAATGGTCTTACGTCGAACGCTTCGTGACCGCGCCGGTGATCCTGCGCGGCATCGTCAACACCATGGTCATGGCTGTCGCGGCGATGGCGCTGGGCATCGCGCTCGGCGTGGTCGTCGCGATCATGCGGCTGTCGCCCAATCCGGTGCTGCGGTCGGTCGCCGCCGGCTACACCTGGCTGTTTCGCGGTACGCCGCTGATCCTCCAGTTGTTGTTGTGGTTCAACCTCGCGCTGGTGTTTCCGACCATCGGCATTCCCGGCCTGTGGAGCGCGCGCGCCGTCGACGTGATGACGCCGTTCCTGGCCGCGCTGCTCGGGCTCGGCATCAACCAGGGCGCCTACACCTCGGAGGTGATGCGAGCCGGGCTGCTGTCGGTCGACATCGGGCAATACGAGGCGGCGCAGGCGATCGGCATGGGACGGCTGCAGGCGCTGCGCCGGATCATCCTGCCGCAGGCGATGCGCGTGGTGATCCCGCCGCTCGGCAACGAGTTCATTGGCCTGGTCAAGGCGACCTCGCTCGCCAGCGTGATCCAGTATCCGGAGGTGTTGCACTCGGCCGAGAACATCTACTACGCCAATTCGCGCGTCATCGAGCTCCTGATCGTCGCCGGCCTCTGGTATCTGCTCGTGGTCTCGGTCCTGACGCCGCTGCAGATGCTGCTCGAACATCGTTTTGCCCGTGGCATCGCGCGGGGGCGCTGATGACGCCGCTCGTCGCCATCCGTCAGGTCAGCAAGCGCTTCGGGGAATTCCAGGCGCTCAAGCAAGTCTCGCTCGATGTCTTCGAGGGCGAGGTGGTGTGCCTGATCGGGCAATCCGGCTCCGGCAAGACCACCTTGCTCCGTTGCGTCAACCAGCTGGCCACGGCGGACAGCGGCGGCATCTGGCTCGACGGCGCGCTGCTCGGCTTCCGCGAGACGGCCGGTCGGCTGCATCGGCTGTCGGAGCGCGAGATCGCGCGGCAACGCCTCGCCTGCGGCATGGTGTTCCAGCGCTTCAACCTGTTCCCGCACATGACGGCGCTGGAGAACGTGATCGAGGGGCCGGTGCAGGTGCAGAGGCGCAGGCTTGCCGAGGCGAAGGACGAGGCCTTGTCGCTGCTGCGCCGGGTCGGCCTTGCCGACAAGGCGCAGTCCTATCCGGCGCAACTGTCCGGCGGTCAGCAGCAGCGCGTGGCGATCGCACGCGCGCTCGCAATGAAGCCGCGGCTGGTGCTGTTCGACGAGCCGACCTCGGCGCTCGACCCGGAGCTGGTCGGCGAGGTGCTCGGTGTGATGAAGGAGCTGGCGAGGTCCGGCATGACCATGCTGGTCGTCACGCATGAGCTCGGCTTCGCGCGCGAGGTCGCCGACCGGGTCGTCTATATGGACCAGGGCGTGATCGTGGAGAGTGGTCCGGCCGGCGAGGTGCTGCGTGCGCCGCGCGAGGCGAGGACCAAGGCATTTCTGGCAGCTGAAGTGGGGTGAGGTGATGAAATTGAAGTCGATCGTGTTGGCTGGGCTCATGAGCGCGGCCGTGGCGGGCGCGGCTCTCGCCGCCGAGCTGCCGGCCGATATCAAGCAGAACGGCCTGCGCATCGCGGTGGTGCCGAACTATCCGCCGATGGAGTTCAAGGATCCGGCCACCGCGACCCTGACCGGCTTCGACGTCGAGCTCGGCGAGGCGCTGGCCAAGAAGCTCGGCGTCAACGCGGTGTGGCAGGAGACCAGCTTCGACCAGCTGATGCCGGGCCTCGCCACGCAGCGTTTCGACATCATCCTGACCGGCATGACCGACTACAAGAGCCGGCAGGATACCGCGACCTTCATCGACTACCTGCGCAGCGGTCCGCGATTCTTCGTGCAGGCTTCGCGCGCCAGCGAGTTCAAGGAGCCGACGGCGCTGTGCGGCAAGAAGGTCGGTGCCTCCAGGCGCACGATGTTCCCGAAGGACATCGCCGCCTGGAGCGAGAAGAACTGCGGCGCGAGCGGAATCGAGTTCGTCGGCACCGAGGGATCGGCCGACGCCCGGACGCAGCTCAAGCAGGGCCGCATCGACGCCGCCGTGCAGGGCAACGAAACCTTGCCCTACATCATGGATCTCGAGCCGAACACTTACGTGCCGGTCGGCACGCCCATCGCCTACCAATATACGGGGCTGGCGACGCCGGTGAAGGCGGACGAACTGCGCGAGGCGCTGCGCGCCGCGCTGGAGGGCCTGATTGCCGACGGCAGCTACAAGGCGTTGCTGGCGAAGTGGAAGCTGAGCGACAATGGAATCGAGAAGGTGCTGATCAATGCTGGACAGTAAGGCGCTCGCGGGAATCCCGGTCGTTCCCGCCAACACCGCGCCGCCGGCGCCGGACTATCCATGGCCTGCGCCGCACAGAGCGGCGATGTTCCTGTCGTTCGACATCGACGCCGAGAGCGCCTGGACCTCGAAGGATCCCGCGCATGCGGCGCGTCTGGTCACGATGAGCTTCGGCGGTTTCGAGGCGCGCGTCGGCACGCCGAAGCTGCTCGAGCTGCTCGCCGAGCTCGATCTCAAGGCGACGTTCTTCATCACGGGATGGGCGGTCGATGCGCATCCGGCGATGGCGGAAGCGGTGCTGAAGGCGGGCCACGAGATCGGCCATCACGGCTATCACCATCTGCTGCCGGATCCCGGCGATCCCTTCATCGTCGAGGAGATCGAGCGCGGCTTCGAGGCGATCCAGCGCCGGCTCGGAATCCGGCCGATCGGCTACCGCGCGCCGTTCGGCGAGTTCTGCGAGGAGCTGCTGACAGCGCTGGTGCGCCAGGGCATCGTCTACACCTCCTCGTTCCGCGATGACGTCAGGCCCTATCGCCATCGCTTGGCCTCCGGCTCGCCGGGCACGATCGAAATCCCGGTGACCGCGAGCTATGACGACTGGATGCACGGCCTGTCGGCGCGGTTCTCGCCGCGCTCGATCTTTCCGAAAGAGCACGTGCTGTCGATGTGGAAGGATGAGCTGGACGAAGTCCGCGATTGGGGCGCGATGGTGACGACCGTGCTGCATCCGCAGGTCTCGGGCCGGCCGATGCGCTTCCGGCTGCTGCGCGAGTTCCTGACCTACGCCAAATCGTGCCGGGACGTGTGGATCACGACCGGAGCCGAGATCGCGGCGAACTACCAGCGCCATGAGGCGGCGGAAGCGAAGGACGCATGAGTACGACGGCGATCTTCGGCAGCTACGTGCTGACGCGCAAGGACGGCGCGCAGGACGTCCTGCGCGATCACTGGGTGCTGGTCGAGGGCAGGCGCATCGCGGCCGTGACGCGTGATCGGCCGGCGGCGGACGAGGTGTTCGATCGTCCGGGCCGCTTCGTGCTGCCGGGCCTGTTGAACCTGCACAACCACATCTTCAGCGAGGCGATCGCACGCACGCTCACCGAGGACGGCAACGGCCGGCGCAACAACAAGAGCATCGTCTACACCGTGCTGCTGCCGCTGTCCAAGCGCGGGGCCGAGATCCTTTCGGTGAAGGAGCGGCTGGCGATCGGCCGCATGGGGGTGCTGCAGCTCCTGAAGGGCGGCGCCACCACGGTGATGGAGCCGTTCCGCAACACGATCCCGGAGCTGTTCGATGCGGCTCTCGAGATGGGCCTGCGCTTCTATGGCGCGCCCTATCTGTTCTCGACATCAGATGCCAGGGCGGATGCCTCCGGCGTCGTGACTTACGCCGGCGATGACGGCGAGGCCGACATGGCGGTCTGGAATGCGCTCCATCAGCGCTGGCACGGCCAGGGCGACGGCCGCATTCGTCTTGCGATGAGCCCGCACGCGACCGATACCTGCGGACCGGATCTGTTGCGCGCGGCTGCCAGCCGGGCGCGCGAGCTCGGCGTTCCCATCACCACGCACATGGCGCAGAGCGCGGGCGAGGTCGCGACGATCGCGCAGCGCCATGGCGGCCGCACCCCGGCCGAATATCTCGACTGGCTCGGCCTGCTTGGTCCCGATCTGCTGGCGGCGCAT
The DNA here is from genome assembly GCF_051168395.1 of Bradyrhizobium sp. HKCCYLRH1030. Taxonomy (NCBI): domain Bacteria; kingdom Pseudomonadati; phylum Pseudomonadota; class Alphaproteobacteria; order Hyphomicrobiales; family Nitrobacteraceae; genus Bradyrhizobium; species Bradyrhizobium sp. HKCCYLRH1030. The sequence goes on from NZ_JBNPUY010000004.1 coordinate 301,311, forward strand.
TGCCACGCATCGACCGATGCGGACCTTGCGCTGATGGCGGCGCGTGGTGCCGGCGTGCTGAACTGCCCGCGCGTGTTCGCGCGCGCCGGAGTCACCGCCGCCTTCGGCCGCTTCGCCGCGCATGGCGTCCGCACCGCGGTCGGCACCGACGGCTACAACATGGATCTGCTCGGCGAGCTCAACGCCGCGTCGATGATCTCGAAGATCGTGCTGGGAAGCGCCGAGACGGCGAGCGCGCCGGAACTGATCGACGCCGTCACCACGACGGCCGCCGCCATGATCAAGCGCGACGATCTCGGCGTCATCGCGCCCGGCGCGACCGCCGACCTCACCGTCGTCGACATGACGCATCCACATCTTCAGCCGCTACACGACCCGCGTCGCGGCCTGATCGCGCTCGCGAACCGCGCCAACATCGACCAGGTGATGATCGACGGCCGGCTGCTGATCCACGACGGCCGCTATCTCCACGGTGACGAGGCGGCGATCACGGCGGCAGGCGCTGCAGCGATCGAAAAGATCTGGGCGTTGCCGGAGGCAGAGGCCGCATTCGCCGGCTGAATGCTGCTACCGCGTGCCGTAGGCGCGGTCGCCGGCGTCGCCGAGGCCGGGAACGATGAAGGCGTCGTCGTCGAGGCCGTCGTCGATCGCGGCGGTCCACAGTGCGACATCGGGATGCAGGCCGCGGACGCGCTCGACGCCCTCGGGCGCCGCGATCATGCAGACCATGCGGATATCCTTGGCGCCGCGCTCCTTGAGCCGGTCGACCGCGGCGACTGCGCTGTTGCCGGTCGCGAGCACCGGCGTGACGACGACGGCCAGGCGCTCCTGCAGGTCGGACGGCGCCTTGAAGAAGTACTCGACCGCGGTGAAGGTCTGCGGCTCGCGGTACAGGCCGATATGGGCGACGCGTGCGGTCGGCACCAGATCGAGCATGCCGTCGACGAAGGTGACGCCGGCGCGCAGCACCGGCACGAACACCAGCTTCTTGCCGGCGATCTTGGCCGACTGCATTCGCGCCAGCGGCGTCTCGATCTCGACCTCCGTGAGCGGCAGGTCGCGCGTGACCTCGTAGCACAGGAGCATGCCGATCTCCTTGAGGAGCTCGCGGAACGACTTGGTCGAGATCGACTTGTCGCGGATCAAGGTCAGCTTGTGCTGCACCAGCGGATGATCGACGACCGTGACGCCTTCCATGGCTTTCATCTCCGAAGCGTAGGGTGGGCAAAGGCGCGAAGCGCCGTGCCCACCTGATACTAGCTCAGCTTGGAATGGTGGGCACGCTGCGCCTTGCCCACCCTACGCGCAACTTATGAATCGCATCATTGCGAGGAGCGAAGCGACGAAGCAATGCAGACTTTCTTCCGGGCCCTGGATTGCTTCCGCCGTCGCCCTTCGGGCTATGGCGGACAAGTCGCTTCGCTCGCAATGACGTCGGCTGTTATGAAGCAAGGCTACCAAACACCTCTTAAAACACCGTGCCGTCGCTGAGGATGGTCAGCGGCGGCGAGCCGTCGGGACGGCGTTCGAAGGCGAGCTTGCGGCCGGCGGCCCAGCTGCCGCCTTCGAGGATGCGCGCCAAGGGCAGCTGTTCCGCCGTCTGGCCGGTGCGCTGGCGGATCAGCGCGGCCAGGCGATCGAGCAGGGCGACGGTCAGCGCGCGCCATTCCACCACCAGCGGGGAATCAACGGCATGCGCCCGCGCGGCATCGGCGGGATCGCGCAGCACCAGCACGCCGCCGTCGACGAACAGGCCGCCATTGCGGTATTCGGCGAGTCCCGTAAGGCCGTCGATGTTCTCGACCACGAGGCCGGCGCGCTGCAGCGGTTCGATCAGCGAATAGCTCAGCCATTGCGACAGCTTGTGCAATGGGACGAGACCGCTGGTCGCGTCATCGGTGACCAGGGAAGCATGGCGCCAGCAGTCGCCGAGCGCGATGCCTTGCAGCGTCAGCCGCGACGGCCAGATCGGGCCGAGCTGCAGCAGCACCTGCTGCAGAATGTCAGCGGCCTGGAGGTGGCCGCCGGTCGCACCGGCGGCGAGCTGATCGAACAGACCGCCGGGACGTGGGGTATCTTTCCGACCGAAGATATCCGGCTTTGCAGCCGTGACCTCGCCTAGCCGGCGCAGCAGCGCAACGCGGCCTTCGAGTCCGACCAGCGGATTGTCGGCGCTCACCTGGAAGCCGCGTTCGAGATCGGCGACGATGATGTGCTGCAGCTTCGCGGCGTCGGCCCGCAGCGGATGGCTTGCATCGGCCGAAAACGCACCGCGTGCGAACATGTCGAGGCTCGCCAGTGCCAGCCCTTCGGAGCGGCCGATGCGCGCGCCGGTCACGGCATCCTGATAGCGCCACGCCGCGCCGGCGCCGGCGTCGAGCAGCACGCTGGTGATGGCGAGATCGAACTCGGCGCGCGCCCGTGAAGCCGCATCCGGCCAATTCACATTGTCGGCGATCGCGGCCCAGCGATCGACACCGCCGACCACGAAATGCCGCCAGCGCGAGTGGAACGGCACCTCGCCGCCGGGATAGGTCCTGCGGGTCACGTCGCGCACGAGGTCGGCAATCGTATCGAGCTTCGCGAGGTCGATGCGGAAATGCGGCAGCCTGTCCGCGAGACCGAGCGCAAGCAGCTGATGCGACCGCTCGCGCACTGCGCGGGCCGAGAGGAGATAGGCGACGTCGTCCATGATCGGCTGCTGCGCTCAGTACTTCTCGAGCGGTCGGCCGACGGTGTCGCCGAGCGCCTCGGGCTTCTGCGGCTCCAGCGAGAAATAGCCGGCGGCCTTCTTGGCCGCGATCTCGACATGGGCATCCGCCGGGATCAGCTCGTCGGGGATCGGCACGCGCTCGACGATGTCGACACCCTGGCCCACCAGCGCGTCATGCTTCATGTCGCTCATCGAGATGAAGCGGTCGATGCGTTTGACGCCGAGCCAGTGGATGACGTCGGGCATCAACTGCTGGAAGCGCGCATCCTGCACGCCGGCGACGCATTCGGTGCGCTCGAAATAGGCCGCCGCGGCGTCGCCGTCCTCCTGGCGCTTGCGCGCATTGTAGACCAGGAACTTCGTCACTTCGCCGAGCGCGCGGCCTTCCTTGCGGTTGTAGACGATGATGCCGAGGCCGCCGTTCTGCCCGGCCGCAACGCATTCTTCGATACCGTGGATCAGATACGGGCGGCAGGTGCAGATGTCGGAGCCGAACACGTCGGAGCCGTTGCACTCGTCATGCACGCGACATGTGATCTTCGTCCGGCTGTCATTGAGCTTGTCGACGTCGCCGAACAGATAGACCGTGGTGCCGCCGATCGGCGGCAGGAATACCTGCAGGTCGGGCCGGGTCACCAGCTCCGGATACATGCCGCCGGTCTGCTCGAACAGGCCGCGGCGCAGACTGGTCTCGCTGGTGCCGAAGCGCGCGGCCACGCCGGGCAGGTACCACACCGGGTCGATCGCGATCTTCACCACGGAGACGCTGCCATTGGCATGCACGACGTCGCCGTCATGAACGAGGCGCTTGGCCGCGAGCGCCGCATGCAACTCAGGAAGCTCGATCCGCGCCTTGGTCACGGCGATCGTCGGCCGGATATCGATTCCTTCCGCGATCTCGCCGCCGAAATTCTCGGCCACCAGATGACCCCAGGGATCGAGTGCGACGATCTTCGCCGGCTCTCGCCACTGCGCGAACGGGCCGATCGTGGCGGCGGGATGGGTGTTGGTGAGATCGGGGCGGCGGATCGGGTCGAGCGCACCAGATGATACCGCGAGCGCGCGGTAGACCGTGTAGGAACCGCCATGGCTGCCGATCACGTTGCGGTCCTGCGGACGTGATACCGTGCCGATCACGGGTCCGCGCTCGCGTGCGCTTTCGGCGCCCCAGTGGAGCGGGAAATTATGCTTGGCGCCTGGCACCGGGTGCGAGGTCAGGCGGATGTGATCCGTACGGTTGGAGCGAGTCATCGGACAGCCACCCCCAAAACGGCAACGGCCCGCCTTGACGACGGGCCTGAGCAGAACGCGTTCACGTTTTCCATGCACCAATATAGCAGTTTTTCCCCGCCAAACAAGTGGTCCCGGGTGGCCGGTTATTTGTAAACGAATGGTTTCGGATCCCGGTCGGCGGTCCCGCGGCGTCAGGCCCTGGCATGGCGCTTGCCTTTTGCAGGCGGCGCCGCCAGCTTGGCGCGCATCTGGAATTCTCGACGGCAACGGCGGCATGGACCTGATCATTCGCAATGCGGTGCTGGCGCAGCACAGTGAGCTGCGCCGGGCCGATATCGGAATTTCCGACGGCACCATCGTGGCGATCGCGCCGTCATTGCAGGCCGACGGCGAACAGCGCGATGCCGAGAACTGCCTCGTCGTGCCCGGCTTCATCGAGACGCACATCCATCTCGACAAGACCTGCATCCTCGACCGCTGCACGATCAGGGAAGGGACCGTGGCAGAGGCGGTGCGCGAGACTGCGGCCGCCAAGCGCAACTTCACGGCCGACGATGTCTATGACAGGGCGAAGCGGACCGTTGAACGCTGCGTCAGCCACGGCACGATGCGGATGCGCACCCATGTCGAGCTCGATCCCGGCATCGGCTTCATCGGCTTCGAGGCGATCCAGCAGCTCGCGCGCGACTATGCCTGGGCGCTCGACCTCGAGATCTGCGTGTTTCCGCAGGAAGGGCTCACCAACTATCCGGGCACCGAGGAGCTCTTGATCGAGGGCCTGCGCCGCGGCGCACGCACCATCGGCGCCGCCCCGTATTTCGACACCGACCCGCCGGCGCAGATCGACCGCATCTTCGCGATCGCGCGTGACCGCGACGTCGACATCGACATGCATCTCGATCTTGCCGAGACGCTCGATCACATGCAGATCGAATATGTCTGCCGCAAGACGGAGGAATACAGCTGGGGCGGACGCGTCGCGGTCGGCCACGTCACGCAGCTGTCGCTGCTGCCGCCGGAGCGTTTCGACGCGATCGCAACGCAGCTCGCCAATGCCGGCGTCGCAGTCACCGTGCTGCCCTCGACCGACCTGCATCTGATGGGGCGCCGGCACGATCATGCGATCCCGCGCGGCGTGGTCCCGCTGGAGCCGCTGCGCGCGCAAGGGGTGACCTGCTCGCTCTCGACCAACAACGTGCTGAACCCGTTCACGCCGTATGGCGACGGCTCGCTGATCCGGATGGCGAACCTCTACGCCAACGTCTGCCACGTCTCGCGGCCGGATCATCTTGCGGGGTGTCTCGACATGGTCACGCACGACGCGGCGCGGCTGATGCGGCTCGATGACTACGGCATCGAGGTCGGCGCGCCGGCCGATCTCGTCTGCATCGATGCGGCGACGCCGACCGAGGCCGTGGCGACCCTGGCGCAGCCGCTCTGGGGCCTCAAGCGCGGCCGGCCGTCGTTCTCGCGGACGCGGCCGGTGCTGTACCGGCCGGGGTGAAACGATGAGGGGTGTTGCATGACGCTGTCGCCACATTCGTCATTGCGAGGAGCGAAGCGACGAGGCAATCCAGAGTCCTCGTGTAGCCCTGGATTGCTTCGCTTCGCTCGCAATGACGTCGGAGTCCGGATAGGAGTTCTGCAATGCGCGTGATCAACGTCGCCGCCGCCCAGATGGGACCGATTCAGCGCGCTGACAGCCACGAGGCGGTCGTCGCGCGCATGATCGCACTGATGGACGAGGCCAAGCGCAAGGACGCCGACCTGATCGTCTACCCGGAGCTGGCGCTGACCACGTTTTTTCCACGCTGGTACATGGAGGATCAGGCCGAAGTCGACAGCTGGTTCGAGCGCGAGATGCCCAATGCGGCCGTGCAGCCGCTGTTCGATCGCGCCGCGCAGCATCAGATGGCCATGTATCTCGGCTATGCCGAGCTGACACCGGACGGGCACCACTACAACACGGCAGTTCTCACCGACCGCGCCGGCAACGTCGTCGGCAAGTATCGCAAGGTGCATCTGCCCGGCCACGAGGAGTTCGAGCCGGAGCGCAGCCACCAGCATCTGGAGAAGCGCTATTTTGAGCCGGGCGATCTCGGCTTTCCCGTCTGGCGCAGTCTCGATGGCATTATCGGCATGGCGATCTGCAACGATCGCCGTTGGCCGGAGACCTATCGCGTCATGGGGCTGCAGGACGTCGAGCTGGTGCTGATCGGCTATAACACGCCGTCGGTGAACTCATTGAAATCGGCCGAGGGACTGCAGCAGCGCCTGTTCCACAACCGGCTCTCCGCGCAGGCCGGCGCCTATCACAACTCGTGTTGGGTCGTCGCGGTCGCGAAGGCCGGCGTCGAGGACGGTCATCACCTGATCGGTGGCAGCCTGATCGTCAATCCCGACGGCGAGATCGTCGCGGAGGCGGTGACGGAAGGCGACGAGGTGCTGGTCGCACCCTGCGATCTCGATGCGACGCGGTTCGGCAAGCAGACGATCTTCGATTTCGCAAGGCATCGGCGGATCGAGCATTACGGGCTGATCACCAGCCGCACGGGCGCGGTGCCGCCGGAGTGAGGCAGGAGAGAGAGTGGGCCTGACCACGCTGATCAGCAGTTGCATTGTCAGGCACCAGCGCCGCTACACAAACAGTGTCGTCCCGGCGAACGCCGGGACCCATACCGCGGAAGCTATCGAGGAACGGAGCTGACAGTTGCCTGCCTCACGTCGGCCGGCGGCTATGGGTCCCGGCTCAAGGCCGGGACGACAGCGGAGTGTGAGATGGCCGGCCGGGCAGGTCCGTGCAGGGGCAAACGACGGATGTGCGAACCACTCACCCCGCAAACGCCACCGCGCCGAGCGCCATGGTCACTGCGGCCTGGGTCGGATCGATCACCGGAATTCCCAGCGCGTCCTCCAGGTTCTTGCGATGCCGTGCCATGCCGGCGCAGCCCATGACGATGGCACCGGCGCCGTCCTCCTCCTTCAGCGCGCGGCCGACAGCAATCATCTTCGCCAAAGTACCTTCGCCTGACGCCGTCTCCGCCACGGTCATGTCCAGCGGGCGCTCCGCGGCCAACCGATCCATCAAGCCCATCTGGCGGAGATAGCGGATGTGGCGGCGGATCGAGCGCTGCGCGATGGCGAGCACGCCGAACGTATCGGCGCGAGTCAGTGCAGTGAGCACGCCGCATTCGGCGATGCCGAGCACCGGCCGTGCCGTGGCCTCGCGGCAGACGTGCAGGCCAGGGTCGCTGTAGCAGGCGATCACGAACGCGCTGGATGCGTTGTCGCCCTCGACGAAACGCCGCAGCGGCAGGGTGACGCTGTCGGCATCCTTCTGGCTCTCGATGCCGTAGGGACCTTCCTTCAAGGTCTCGCAGACGATCTCCGGTCCGTCGGCGAACATCAGCGGCTTGAGCGCCGCCGCCAAGCCGTCGGTGACCACCTGGTTGGAGTTCGGATTGATCACGGTGATGCGCGGGCGGGACATGGGAGCTACCTGCTTCTTCAGTGTTGACGGCGCGTGACAGGCAACCACTATGCCACGGCTGACGCAATGGGGCCGATGCGGTCACCTCGCGTCCACGGCGTTCCATCTGGCAGAACTAGGAGATCGCGATGACCGAGCCGGCCTATGACCTGATCATCCGAGGCGGGCGCGTCGCCACCACCACCGATACGTTCGAGGCCGATGTCGCCATCACAGGCGAGACCATCGCGGCGATCGGCCGCGGCCTCGGCCCGGCGAAGCGCGAGATCTACGCGCGCGGCAAATATGTGCTGCCCGGCGGCGTCGACAGCCATTGCCATATCGAGCAGCTCTCGGCGGCAGGGATCGTCAACGCCGACACGTTCGAGAGCGCCACCAGGTCGGCCGCGTTCGGTGGCACCACGTCCGTGATCTCCTTCGCGGCCCAGCATGTCGGCATGCAGTTGCCGCAGGTGGTCGAGGACTATCACGCGCTGGCGCGCAAGGGTGCCGTGATCGACTACGCGTTCCACATGATCGTCGCCGATCCGACCAGGGAGACGCTGGAGCGCGACCTGCCGGCGCTGATCCGCCAGGGCCACGGCTCGATCAAGATCTTCATGACCTACGACCGGCTCAAGATCGACGACGAGCCGCTGCTCGACATTCTCGTCGCCGCGCGCGAGGGCGGCGCCATGCTGTGCGCGCACGCCGAGAACCATGGCATCATCTCCTGGATGGTGAAGCGGTTGCTGTCGCGCGGCTACACCGCGCCGAAATACCACGCCATCAGCCACGCGCGGTTCTCCGAGGCCGAGGCGTTCAACCGCCTGATCGGCATGGCCGCCCTCGTCGATCAGCCGATCATGATCTTCCACGTCTCGACCGCGGAAGGCGCCAAGGTGATCCGCGATGCGCGCGGGCAGGGGCTGAAGGTGTTCGCGGAGACCTGTCCGCAATACCTGTTCATGACGGCCGAGGATCTCGACAAGCCCGGCATCGAGGGCGCGAAGTGGATGTGCAGCCCGCCGCCGCGCCGCGCGCCCGACCAGGAGGCGCTGTGGCAGGCGCTGTCGCTCGGCGATTTGCAGACCATCTCCTCCGATCACGCGCCGTATCGCTTCGACGAGACCGGCAAGCTGCGCGCCGGCTCCAACCCCAACTTCAAGCAGATCGCCAACGGCCTGCCGGGCCTGGAGCTGCGGCTGCCGCTGCTGTTCGATGCGATGGTGTCAAAGGGCCGGCTCGGCCTCAACAAGTTCGTCGAGCTCACGGCGACGGCGCCGGCCAAGATCTACAATCTGCATCCGAGGAAGGGCGCGATCGCGATCGGCGCCGATGCCGACATCGCGCTGTGGGATCCGGACAAGCACGTCACGATCAGCGATGCCGCCATGCACGACCTCGCCGGCTACACGCCGTTTGCGGGGCGCAGCGTGCAGGGCTGGCCGGTGACCGTGCTGTCGCGCGGCCGCGTCATCATTGACAACGGCAGACTGTCGGCCGCGCCCGGCTCCGGCCAGTTCCTCGCCCGCAGCGGCGGCGAGGCTGCGAAGCCGACGGGGCGCCTGGTCGCGGATATGGACCCGGAGCAGAATTTTGGGGCGAAGCTGCTCTAGACGCGAAGAGCTGTTGGAGTAGCTGATCATGTTGACGCGGTCGCTCCGCTCTCCGCCGTCATGCCCGGGCTCGAGCCGGGCATCCACGTGCTTCCCGGGATGCCGCCGGACGTGGATGGCCGGGACGGCGCCAGGCCATGACGTGGGGCGAGAGCTGAATGCCCCTCGTCGATCGCTGTCCATGCGAGGACCTCCTTGATGCATGTCCTGATCTTCGGCGGCGCCGGCTTCGTCGGGCTCAACATCGCGCAAGGCCTGCTGGAGCGCGGCCATGCCGCGACGGTCTTCGATGCAGCGGCTCTGCCGAACGCGGCGGAGCGCGCCTTTGCGCCGTATTGCGAGCGTCTGCACCTCGTGCAGGGCGACGTCACCGATGCGAGCGCTGTTGCGGCCGCGATCGCCAGCGGCTGCGATGCCGTTGTCATGGGCGCCGCGATCACCGCCGGTCCGGAGCGTGACGCATCCGACCCCGAGCGCATCCTCGCGGTCAATCTGCTGGCGCAGGTGCCGATCCTGCAGGCGGCGCGGCGCAGCGGCATCCGCCGCGTCATCAACCTGTCCTCGGCGGCGTCCTACGGCGCCAGCGGTCAGCGCTTTGCCGTGCTGGAGGAGAGCACGCCGTGCGAGCCGGTGTCGCTCTATGCGATCAGCAAGTTCGCCTCTGAGCGCGTCGCGGCGCGGCTGTCGGACCTGTGGCAAACCGACGTGATCAGCGTGCGTCTGTCGGCCGTGTTCGGCCCGTTCGAGCGCGGCGGCGGCGTGCGCGACACGCCATCGCCGCAGGCGCTGATCGCGGCCTGTTGCGCGCGCAATGCGCCGGCGCTGCTGAACGAGCCGGGCGACAAGGACTGGGTCTATGCGGTCGACGTCGCCGACGCCGTCTACCGGTTGCTGGAAGCCGAGAGGCCGCAGCACACGCTCTACAACATCTCCAGCGTAGCCACGTTTACAGCCGAGGCCTGGGGCCGCGCCTTCGCGCAAGGCCGCCCCTGCTTCGTCTGCCGGCTCGCGGAGCAGGGCGAGACGCCCACGGTGCCTGTGTTCGCGCCGAGCCGCGGCCGGCTGTCGACGACGCGACTGGCCGAGGAGTTCGGCTGGCGCGCGCGCTTCGACTGCGCGGCATCGGCCGAGCATTTCGGCCGCTGGTTCGATCAGTACGGGAGAGACTGAGATGAGGCTCAAGGCGAAGGTCGCGGTCATCACCGGCGGCGGCTCCGGCATCGGCCGCGCCAGCGCCGTCATGTTCGCGCGCGAGGGCGCTTATGTTGCGCTGGTCGACCGCGACGCGGCAGGCGCGGAGGAAACCCTGTTGCTCCTGGCCAAGGCCGGAGGCCAGGGCCGCGTGTATGTCGGCGATGTCGGTGATGCGGATTTTGCAAAGGCGACGGTCGAGAGCGTGGCAGCCGCGCGCGGCCGGCTGGATGTGCTGATGACCGCTGCCGGCTTCTCCTGCGGCGGCACCGTGGTCACGACCGATCCCATGGATTGGGACGCGGTGTTCCGCGCCAATGTCGGCGGCACCTGGCTGTGGGCGAAGGTCGCGGTGCCGATCATGCAGAAGCAGAAGGCCGGGTCGATCATCACCGTGGCATCGCAGCTTGCGGTCGCCGGCGGCAAAGGCAATAGCGCCTATATCGCCGCCAAGGGCGCGATCATCAGCCTGACCCGCACCATGGCGGTCGACTTCGCTACCGACGGCATCCGCGTCAATGCGCTGGCGCCGGGTGCGATCGACACGCCGCTGCTGCGCCGGAGCTTTGCGCGCCACGTCGATCCGGAGCCGGTGCGCGAGGCCTCGCGCCAGCGCCACGCGATGAAGCGCTTTGGCGCGGCCGACGAGGTCGCCGCCGCCGCGCTGTTCCTGGCCAGCGACGAGGCGTCGTTCACGACCGGCATCGTGCTGCCGGTGGATGGCGGCTGGCTCGCGGCGTAGCTCAACGCCTGGCCGTGCCGGACTTCCGATCGCGCCCGCGCAAAATGTCCGCAAGCGCGGCCGCGTTGCGAGACAGCGGCTCGAAGCGAGGCGTCAGGAGATACGCGCGCATCGGAATCTTCGGTGCGAGTGGCCGTGCCGCGAGGTCGGGCCAGGCGCGGCCGCGCAGCACGAATTGGTCGACCACGGCAAGGCCCGCGCCGGCGCGGGCCATGGCGCAGGCGTCGGGCGTGTAGCGCACGATCGTGGTCGGCTCCGGGCCGCCGGCCAGGGCCGACGTGACGATGTGACCATAAGGCGTCTGCGGGCCGAAGCCGACCAGCGGATAGGGCAGCATGTCCTTCGGCCTGATGCTGCGCAGCCTCGTCAGGGCATGGTCGGCCGGCATGATCACGTGCAGCGCGCCCTCCGCGATCGTCTCTGCCGCGACTGTCGGCTCGTCGACCGGCAGCACAGTGATGCCGAGATCGGCGCGGGCTGTGCCGACGCGGCTGACGATCTCCAGCAGGGTCAACGATTCGAACTCGACGCGCAGATCTGGAAAGCGGCCGCGCAGCCGCGCCAGCGCCTCCGGCACCATGCTGTGGGCCGCGCTCGGGCTCGCCACCACGCGGATGGTGCCCGTGCCGCCGGCGCGCAGCTCGTCGGCGAGGTCGTTGATGCGCGCGACGCCGCGATGGACGTGCTCGACCTCGGCGAACAACCGCTTGGCCTCCGGCGTCGGCTGCACCCGGCCGCTGATGCGCTCGAACAGCTTGAGCTTGAGGCCATCCTCGGTATAGGCCAGCAGCCGGCTGATCGCAGGCTGCGACACCGAGAGCAGCCGCGCAGCGCCGCTGATCGAGCCTGTCATCATAATCGCGCGGAACACCTCGATCTGGCGCAGATTGAGCGGCATGCGACCTCTTGTCTCGCTGTGGATGGCTGTCGACTCTAGCCGCCGCTGCCGCCCCATAACAAGCTGTTATGGGCGGCGGACAAATCGGTATGGTCGGTGCCGGACCTGCTTTGCTAAGCTTCGCGTGCCGGGTGACATGACTGATGGAGAGAGCGTGAGCGACAGCGAGCGTTTCGATCGCGATTGCGCGTGTCAATTCCGGTGCCCGGCATGAGCGATGGCCTCGCCGCGCTGACGGCCCAGGTCCGTGGCGATCTTGCCAGGATCGCCCATCCCAGCATGCCATGGCTGACGCCCGTCGTCGGTCCCGATGGCCGGCCTGCGCGCGATGTGCTGATCGTCGGCGGCGGCCAATCGGGTCTTGCCACCGCCTTCGCGCTGCTGCGCTCGCGCGTCAGCAACATTCTCGTGCTCGACAAAGCCGAGGCAGGCCGCGAAGGACCGTGGCTCAGCTATGCGCGCATGCCGACCCTGCGCAGCCCGAAGGACTTCACCGGACCCGATCTCGACATCCCCTGTCTGACCTATCAGGCGTGGCACGAGGCGAAGTTTGGCGGCGAGAGCTGGCGCAATCTTGATCTGATTCCGCGCGAATATTGGGCAGATTATCTCGCCTGGTATCGCGAGGTGCTCGACCTTCCCGTGCGCAACGGCTGCGAAGTCGTCGATATCGCACCGGCCGCTGACGGACTGCTGCAGGCGACACTGCGCAGCAAGGATGGTGAGACGACGATCTATGCCCGCAAGATCGTGCTGGCGACCGGGCAGGAGGGGATGGGCGATTGGAGCATTCCGGAGCCGCTGCGCCATTTGCCCGCAACGCGCTGCGCCCATTCCGGCGCCGAGATCGATTTCGACAGCTTGCGCGGCCGCCGCGTCGCCGTGATCGGGGCCGGTGCCTCGGCGTTCGACAATGCGGCGGCTGCGCTCGAATCCGGTGCGAACAGCGTCGATCTGCTATGCCGCCGCACGGAAATCCAACTGATCCAACCCTATCGCTGGCTGACGTTCCGTGGTTTCCTGCGGCATTTCTCCGAACTCGACGACGTCTGGCGCTGGCGTTTCATGCGCGCGGTCCTCGAGTTGCGCGAGGGCTTTCCGCAGCACACCTATGATCGCTGCGCCCGTCATGCTGCGTTCCACCTGCATGAGGGCGCGCCTGTGCTGATCGCGTGCGAAACGTCAGAGGGAGTCGTGCTGCGGACACCGCAAGGCGAAGTCACAGTCGATTTCGTGGTCAGCGCGACGGGCATCTCGATGGACTTCGCAAAGCGTCCGGAGCTGCAGCGCTTTGCCGCCAACATCGCGCGTTGGTGCGATCGCTACACGCCCGATGCCGGCGAGCGCAACGACCGGCTTGGCGCCTTTCCCTATCTCGCCGACGACTATGCGCTGTGCGAGCGTGTGGCTGGCCGGACGCCGTGGATCCGCGACGTCCATGTGTTTGCCATTGCCTCGACGATGAGCTTCGGCGCGTCGGGATCTTCCATCAATGCAATGACCACCGCGGTGCCGAAGCTCGTGCATGGGCTGACGCGCGGGCTGTTCAAGGCCGACATCGACAAGCATTGGGCCAACTTCCAGGCCTACGATGTGAAGCAGGCCGAGGTGCGCCGTGGCACGTGATTTGCTGCTGAACTCCCATCTGATGCGCTCCCATCTGATGCGCTCCCATCTGATGCGCTTCCATCTGATGTGCTTGCGTCGCCGGTGACCGCTGGCAGGGTATTTCAGTCCCGGATTTTGAGACCAATGAGGGAACAAGGGCGATGAGTTTCGAGATGTCCAAACGTTCGTTGTTCGCTGCGCCCGCCTTGCTCGCGGTGATGCTGGCTGCGCCATCGGCGCATGCGCAGAGCCGCGCCGAGACTCTGCGCTATGTCACCGGTGCCACCGTCAACACGCTCGATCCGAACATTCCGGGCTCGACGCGCGAGGCCTTCGCGCTGTCGATGTCGAGCTACGACCGGCTGGTGTCGTTCGGCCGCAAGCAGCTCAATGGTAAGTGGGTGTTCGATCTCGACACGATCACCGGCGAGCTCGCTGAATCCTATCAGGTCAGCTCTGACGGTTTGAAGATCACCTTCAAGCTGCGCCCCGACGCCAAGTTCCAGGACGGCTCGCCGGTGACGGCCGAGGACGTCAAATGGTCGCTCGACCGCTGCGTCACCGCGCCAATCCTCGGCAAGGCGCAACTGCTGACGGGCTCGCTGACGTCGGCCGATCAGTTCAAGGTCATTGATCCCCTGACGTTCGAAGTGACCTTGCCGAAGCCGGACAAGCTGGCGCTGCCGAATCTCGCGACCGTCTATCCGATCATCATCAACTCCAAGCTCGCCAAGGCGCATGCGACGGCCGAAGACCCATGGGCGCTGAACTGGACCAAGGAGAACGCGGCCGGCAGCGGTGCCTACATCGTCGAGACCTTCAAGCCCGGCGAGCAGGTGATCGCCAAGCGCAGCGAGGCCTGGAATCGCGGCGCGCCGGACAAGCCGGCGGCGTTCAAGCGCCTGATCATCCAGTCGGTGCCTGAACCGGCGACGCGCGCCAACCTCGTGGAGCGCGGCGACGCCGACCTCGTCATCGACCTGCAGGCGAGCGACGTGCAGTCGCTCGAAGGCAAGGGCAAGCTGAAGGTGATCTCGACGCCGCAATACAACGCGGTGACCTTCATCTCGATGAACAACACCATCCCGCCGTTCGACAACGTCAATGTGCGTCGCGCCATAGCCTACGCGCTGCCCTATGACGACATGTTCAAGGCGGCCTTGTTCGGCCGCGGCGCGCCGCTCTACGGCGCGACGTGGGCCGACGGCAAGCCGCCGAGCGGCGGCTATCCGATCCCGCAGCCGATCAAGCTCGATCTGGAGAAGGCCAAGGCCTATCTGAAGAACGCCGGCATGGCGGACGGCTTCTCCACCACCTTCAGCTTCAATGTCGGCCAGGCGGCGACCGCCGAGCCGATGGCCGCGCTGGTCAAGGAATCGCTCGCCAAGATCGGCATCAAGGTGGACATCCAGAAGCTGCCGGATGCGCAGATGTCGACCGCGATCAACGAGAAGAAGCTGCCGTTCTTCACCGAAGGCATCGTCGCCTGGCTGCCCTCGACCGACTACTTCTATCGCAACTTCTACACGGGCAAGCAGCGCTGGAACTATTCCTCGACTGACAATGCCGAGCTGGAGAAGATCGCGCAGGAGGCGCGCTTCGAGGCCGACAAGGCGAAATATGAAGAGCAGGGCAAGGCGCTCAACGCCATCCATTTCGACCAGATGTTCCAGATCCCGATCTGGCAGGCGGCGCAGGACGCGGTGATGCAGCCGACGGTGGACGGCTACGTCTACCAGTTCACGCGGCAGGTCGATTATCGTAACCTGAGTCGCAAGTAACGGGGACGGCTGATAACCATGGGCACGATCGTCGCAACCTTGGCTCGGGCGGGACGACGCTTCGTCTCGTCGCTGCCGGCGCTGTTCGGGGTCCTGGTCTTCACCTTCCTGCTGATGCGCGTGCTGCCGGGGGATCCGGCCGTGTTCTTTGCCTCCGGCCCCAATGCCGGCCAGGAGGAGATCGAGGTCATCCGCCGGCAGCTCGGGCTCGACAAGCCGCTGCCGAACCAGCTCGCGATCTATCTCTACGACGTCGGCCGCGGCAATCTCGGCCGCTCGATGATGACCGGGCAGGCGGTCGCCAAGGATCTCAAGGAGCGGCTGCCGGCCTCGCTCGAATTGACCCTGACGGCGCTGCTGATCGCGCTGGTGTCGGCGGTGCCGCTCGGCGTGCTGGCTGCGCTGCGGCCGGGCTCGCTGGTCGATCACGGCGTGCGGCTGTTCTGCTCGCTCGGCGTCTGCGTTCCGACCTTCGTCTCCGGTCTGCTGCTGATCTACGTGTTCTATTATCTGCTCGGCCTGGCGCCGGACCCCACGGGCCGCATCGATATCTTCGCCACACTGCCGCCGTCGCGGACCGGCTTCCTGATCATCGACTTCCTGCTCGCCGGCGATGTCGAGGGCTGGTGGGCGGCGGCCCGGCAGCTGATGCTGCCGGCACTGACCATGGCGCTGTTCGTGATCGCGCCGCTGGCGCGCATCACCCGCGCCTCGATGCTGGTGTCGCTCGGCAGCGACTTCGTGCGCACGGCGCGCTCGGTCGGGCTGTCGTGGTGGCGCATCGTCGTGACCTATGCGCTGAGGAACGCGATCCTGCCGGTCATCACCATCGCCGGGATCGTGTTCTCGACCATGCTCGGCGCCAATGTGCTGGTGGAGAAGGTGTTCTCCTGGCCCGGCGTCGCCTCCTACGCGCTCGATGCGCTGCTGGTCTCCGACTACGCGCCGGTGCAGGGCTTCGTGCTGCTGATGGCGACGATCTTCGTGATCGTCAATCTGCTGGTCGATGTACTCTATGGCATCGCCGATCCCAGGGCGACGGTGGCGTGAGCATGAGCACGATCGAGGCCTCGTCGACCCTGCGCCACACTGCCTTCGTGCTGCGCGGCAATCCGGTCACCGCCGTCGCGGCTGGCGGTGCGCTGCTGCTGGCTCTGATCGCGATCTTTGCGCCGTGGCTCGCGCCCTATGATCCGGTCGTCTCCGACGTACCGCAGGCGCTGCAGCCGCCGAGCGCGGCGCACTGGTTCGGCACCGACCAGCTCGGTCGCGATGTGCTCAGCCGCCTGATCGTCGCGAGCCGGCTCGACCTCACGATCGCGGTGACGGCGGTTGCTGTGTCCTTCGCGCTCGGCTCGGTGATCGGTGCACTCTGCGGCTATGCCGGCGGCCGGCTCGACAAGGCGGTCGGCCGCTTCATCGACGTCCTGATGGCGTTCCCGCTGTTCGTGCTGGCGATGGCGATGGTCGCCGCGCTCGGCAACCGCGTCGAGAACATCGTGATCGCGACCGCGATCATCAATCTGCCGTTCTACATCCGCTTCGCCCGCGCCGAAGTGAACATCCGCCGCAATCTCGGCTGGGTCGAGGCCGCGCGGGCCTGCGGCGAGAGCCATGTCGCGGTCGTGCTGCGCTTCCTGTTGCCGAACGTGCTGCCGGCGATGGCGGTGCAGATGTCGCTCAATCTCGGCTGGGCGATCCTCAATGCCGCGGGCCTCTCCTTCATCGGCCTCGGCGTCAAGCCGCCGACGCCGGAATGGGGCATCATGGTCGCCGAGGGCGCGCGCTTCATCTCCACCGGGCGCTGGTGGCTGGTGGCGTTTCCCGGACTTGCGCTGATGAGCGCGGTGCTGTGCTTCAATCTGCTCGGCGACGGCCTGCGCGATATCCTCGATCCCCGGATGCGCACATGACGGGCGAATTGAAGATGATCAGCGTGGCGCATCCGAGGATGAGAACGTGAGCGCACCGCTGCTCGAGGTCGAGAACCTCAAGGTCTCCTTCTCCACCCGCCGTGGCATCGTCGAGGCCGTGCGCGGCGTGTCTCTTTCGCTGGCACCGGGTGAGATGCTTGGCCTCGTCGGCGAGAGCGGCTCCGGCAAATCGGTGACCGGCTTTGCCATCACCCACCTGCTCGACAAGGCCGGCCGGATCACCGACGGTCGGATCCGCTTCAAGGGCCAGGACATCACCCGCGCCGGCGGCGCCGATCTGCGCAGCCTGCATGGTGCTGCGATGGCGATGATCTTCCAGAACCCGCGCGCGGCGCTCAATCCCATCCGCACCGTCGGCCAGCAGATTGCGGATGCGATCCTTGCGCATAGACGGCTGTCGCGGCAGGAGGCGCAGGCCGAGGCGCTGCAACTCTTGAAGGCCGTGCAGATCCGCGATCCCAAGCGGCGCATGAGCGCCTATCCGCATGAGCTCTCCGGCGGCATGTGCCAACGGGTGATGATCGCGATCGCGATCTCCTGCAGCCCGCAGCTGCTGATCGCGGACGAGCCGACCACCGGCCTCGACGTCACCACGCAGAAGGTGGTGATGGACCTGCTCGCTCATATCGCCGGCGACCGCGGCATGGCGACGATCCTGATCACGCATGATCTCGGGCTGGCCGCGCGCTACTGCGCGCGCGTCGCGGTGATGGAGCAGGGCAGGCTGGTCGAGGAGGCCGAGCCGCTCACGCTGTTCCATCGGCCGCAGCACCCCTACACCAAACGGCTGGTCGCGGCGTCGCCGACGGCGACCTCGCGCATCGAGGATCTGGTGCCCGATGGCGAGAGGCTTCCGTTGGTCGAGATAAGCGAGCTGCCGCCTCCGCCGCACGGCACGCCGCTGCTGCTCGACGTCAGGACTGTCAGCAAGCGTTTCGACGACGGCACCGTGGGCGTCGCGGACTTCTCGATGACCATGCGCGGCGGCGAGAGCGTCGGCCTGGTCGGCGAGAGCGGCTCCGGCAAGAGCACGACGTCGCGCATGATCTGCCGGCTGATCGATGCCAGCGCCGGCGAGATCCTGTTCGACGGCCAGTCCATCGGCCAGATCCCGGCGCGCGACTTCCACCGTTCCGAGCTGCGCAGGGACATCCAGATCGTCTTCCAGGATCCGAACGACAGCCTCAATCCGCGCTACACGGCGTTCGACTGCATCGCCCATCCGCTGCTGCGGCTGATGAACATGCGCAGCGGTGACAAGCTGCGCCAGCGCGTCGAGGAATGCGCCGAGCGTGTCGGCCTGCCGCGCGAGCTGCTGTCGCGCTTTCCGCATCAGCTCTCTGGCGGGCAGAAGGCGCGCGTCGGCATTGCCCGCGCAATTGCCTGCAAGCCGCGGCTGCTGGTGCTGGACGAGCCGACCGCGGCGCTCGACGTCTCCGTTCAGGCCGTGGTGCTGCAGCTCCTGAACCGGCTTCGGCGCGAGGACAACCTCGCCTTCCTGTTCGTCAGCCACGATCTCAATGTCGTGCGCATGATGTGCGACCGTACCATCGTGCTGCGCACAGGCCTCATCATCGAGCAGGGCGAGAGCCGGGCGCTGTTCGCCAATCCGCAGACCGACTACACGCGCGAGCTGGTCGACGCCGTCCCGCATATCGACCCGCCGATGGCGCTGGCACCGGCCTGATCCTCGCCCATAACAATCGATTATGGACGGCGGACAACTTGGTATTGGGGCCGCGATCGGCGGAGCTGTTAGTTTGTGCGCATCGCCATCTCAGGTCATCAAAGGGTTGGATCGCGCGTCATGACGGAGCTGATCGAAAGGCTGCAGAGCGCCGTCGGCGCAGCGCATGTTCTCGTCGCAGCCGAAGATCAGGCGCCATATCTGCGCGACTGGCTGGGCAAGTATCGTGGCGCTGCCATCGCCGTCGTGCGTCCTGCGTCGACGGCAGAGGTCTCCGCGGTCATGGCGGCCTGCGCCGAGGCCCGCGTCGCCGTGGTGCCGCAGGGCGGCCACACGAGCCTGTCCGGCGGCGCGACACCGGATGCGAGCGGCGGGGCGATCGTGCTGTCGCTGGCGCGGATGAACCGCATCCGCGCGCTCGATCCCATCGGCCAGACCATGGTGGTCGATGCCGGCGTCGTGCTGGCGAAGGTGCAGGAGGCCGCCGGCGCGGCCGGCCTGCTGTTTCCACTCAGCCTCGGGTCCGAGGGGAGCTGCACCGTCGGCGGCAATCTCGCGGCCAACGCCGGCGGCGTCGCCGTGCTGCGCTATGGCGTGATGCGCGAGCTCACGCTCGGCCTCGAAGTGGTGCTGCCGGATGGCCGCATCTGGGACGGCCTGCGCGCCTTGCGCAAGGACAACACCGGCTATGCGCTGCGCGATCTCTTCATCGGCTCGGAAGGCACGCTCGGCATCATCACTGGCGCGGTGCTGAAACTGTTTCCGCAGCCGACCGCGCGCGCCACGGCCTTCGTCGCGCTCGCCGATGCGGCCGCCGCGCTGGAGCTGCTGCGGCTGTCACGCGCCCATTGCGGCGATCGCCTGTCGGCGTTCGAGTTCCTGACCGCGGCGACGCTGGAGATGATCCTGCGGCAGATGCCGGACACGCGGCTGCCCTTCGCGGCGCTGCCTGAGGCCGCCGTGCTGATCGAGCTCAGCGACATCGGCGACGAGCGCGCGCTGACCACGCGGTTTGAAACCGCGCTGGGGGAGGCGATGGCGCAGGGCCTCGTCGCCGACGCCGTCGTCGCGCAGGACGGCACGCAGGCGAAGGCATTCTGGCGCGTGCGCGAGAGCGTGTCGGAGGCGCTGGTGCGCGAGGGCAAGGCGTTGAAGCACGACATCGCCGTGCCGGTCGCCGAGATCGCCGATTTCGTCGACGTCATGGACGCGGCGGTCGGCGCGGCGCTGCCCGGCATCCGCCCGATGGTATTCGGCCATCTCGGCGACGGCAATCTGCACTACAATCTGATGCGTCCGCTGGCGATGACCGAGGACGCGTTCTACGCCCACGGCCCGCGCATCACACGCCTCGTGCATGACGAGATCACCCGCCGCCGCGGCTCGATCAGCGCCGAGCACGGCATCGGCCAGCTCCGTACATCCGAGATGCCGCTGTGCAAGCCGCCGCTCGAGCTAGAGCTGATGCAACAGCTCAAGCGCACGCTCGATCCGCATGGGCTGATGAACCCGGGCAAGCTGCTGCCGGGTACGTGAGGCAAACTCTCCACGACGTTCTGGTCAGCAGCCCCGGCAGACGCCGTTGACCTTTCGACGGGCCTCTTCGTCGTTCCAGATTCCCTTGGGAGAGATGACCAGCTCAGCTGTCAGTTTCATCGGCGCCCTGAGCTCTGCCGGGATCTTTGGGAAAGGTTGGACCGACCGGAGCCAAGCGATCGTCTGATCGTCGACGGCTTTCACGCCAAAAGTCTTGATCATTTTCACGTCGACGAGGTTTCCGTCGCGATCGATCGAAAAGGTGATGATCGAGCGGATCTCGGTGGCGTTCTTGACATCGTCGGACAGGACGAGCGGACCGATCCGCAACTGGTGTTGGACCTCGCTGCGATAGGAGATCTCGGGGCCGGACGTGTCGGAGGTTGGAGGCCATTGCAGCTCTACATGGGCGATGCGCTTCTGCATGCCCAGATTGAACGTCGTCTTGATCTCGAACGGCACGTTCAGGTCGTCCGGGACGGGCGGAAATGGTCGCATGCGCCGCAGCCCTGCGAGAACGTCTGCATCGTCGTCGGCCGAGCCGGAGCTCTGGTCAACCGTCGCGTTCAAGATCTTGCCGTCCCGATCGATCGAAAAGACAACTCCCACGTGAACTGTCTTGGTTCTCAATCGTTCTGGGATCGCCCAGGAATTTGCCATGAGATGCCGGTAGAGCTGACGCTTGAACGCGGCTTCGTCTGCAAGCGCTGCCGCGGATATCGAAATCAGGATCAGGAGACCAAGACCAAAGTATCGCATTGAAGCCCGCTCATTCTTCTGCGGATCAATGTAGCTTGCTCGTTGGTTGGTGTCGTGAGGGATTAAGCGGGCAGACATGGCTCGCTTTCGTCCGTAGATCCTGGTCGACAGTCCGTCTTCGGCGACCAGGTCAGGATCAGCGCGCGGTCCGGCGAGTCTGCGCCACCGTGATCCGAGTTCCTGTCTTCAGCAGGCTTTCCAGCGCGGTTTCCACGGCATCTGTGAAGCGAGGATCGTTCGGCAGCTCGGTGCCGAACACCGATGTGACCGACAACAATGCGGGCGCAAGCCGGCCCGCAACCGGGCCGGCGTCATCCGCCAGGGCCCGCAGTCTGGCCGCCAGCGGGTCGCGCAGCGCGATCGGCTGGCGGTGTTCGTCGGTGCCGCTGACGTAGCGCATCCACCCGGCGACGGCGAGCGCGAGGCGGGTGATCGGCTGGCCGCGGGCGAGCCGGTCGCTGATGGTGCCGAGCAGGCGCTGCGGCAGCTTCTGCGAGCCGTCCATCGCGATCTGCGCTGTCAGATGCTTCAGCGCCGGATTGCGGAAGCGTTGCAGCAGTGCGGCGCGATAGGCTGTCACGTCGAAGCCGCCGAGCGCGGGCAGAGTCGGCGTGACCTCGTCGCACATCATGTCCTCGACGAGGCCGGCGAGGTCGGGCTCGGCCATGGCCGCGGCAACCGTCTCGCAGCCCATGAGATAGCCGAGATAGGCGATGGTGGAGTGTGCGCCGTTGAGCAACCGGAGCTTCATCAGCTCGAACGGCGCGACGTCGCGGACGAACTGGGCGCCGCTGACGTCCCAGGCCGGGCGCTCGCCGCCGAAATCGTCCTCGATCACCCATTGGCTGAACGGCTCGGTCACGACAGGCCAGGCATCGTCGAGCCCGAGCGCGGCGCCGATCTCGGCGCGGTCGGCATCGGTGGTCGCCGGCACGATGCGGTCGACCATGGTCGAGGGGAAACACACCTCGTCCGCGATCCACTTGGCGAGATTGCGGTCGACCAGCTCGGCGAAGGCGATGGCGAGGCCGCGCAGGGTGTGGCCGTTGGCGGGAAGGTTGTCGCAGGCGAGCACCGTGTAGGGCGGCAGGCCCTGCTGCCGCCGCAGCCGCAGGCCGCTGACGATGAATCCGAGCGTGCTGCGAGGATGCGCGAGGTTGATGCTGTCGTGGCGGATGTCGGGATCGTCAGCGCGCAGTGCGCCGGTGGCCGGATCGTGGCTGTAGCCCTTCTCGGTCACAGTGGTGGAGATGATACGGACAGCGGGATCGGCGAGGCGCTTGAGTAGGTCAGCCGGATCATCCGGCGCGACCGCAAGCCCGGTGAGTGCGCCGATGACCTGCCGCTGCTGTCCGGCACCGTCGCTCGCCGTCACGCTGTAGAGCCCGCCTTGCGGCTGCAGCGCGTCGCGTGTGTCTGGCGAGCGCAAGGAGACGCCGAGGATGCCCCAGCGCGGATCGTCCTTGAGCAGCGCATCCGTGTAGACCGCCTGATGGCCCCGATGAAACGCGCCGAGCCCGAGATGGACGATGCCGGTCGCGACCGCCGCGCGGTCGTAATCCGGCGCGAGGACGCCGGCGGGCAGGCGGCGGAGCGTGGCGGGGCTGAGGCGGTCCATGCCGGGAGCTCTCAGAAGATCAGCTGCACTTTGCAGCATTCGGTCTGATTGTGCTCGAACGTGTCGAACGCGGTCGCGTAGGCGTCGAGCCCGAAGCGGTGGGTGATCAGACGCTCGGGTTGCAGCGTGCCGCGCGCGAACCAGTCGACGACCTTGACGAACTTGCCGCTGTTGAGCCTGGAAGCGTGGATCGCGAGCTCCTTGGCGGTCACCTTCTGCTGCACGATGGTCGACGGCTCGGCCGAAAAGCCGAGCAGGCCGATGCGTGCGGCAGGCGAGGCGATCTCGATGGCCTCGGCGAGAATGGCGGGATGGCAGGCGGCATCGATGATCAAGGTCGGCGTCACATCGGCCGCGGCGAGGGCCTCGGGCAGGGCGGTGCTGGCGGTGTTGATGACGCGGTCGGCGCCGTTGTACCGCGCCGCTTCGAGCCGGGCATCGATGCGATCGGTGACGATCAGCTGCTTCACGCCGTAGACGTGCTTGAGCACCTGGATCACGGTCAGTCCGATCGGGCCCGCGCCATAGACCAGCGCGACGTCAGAGGCGAACACGCGGGTGTGGTCGGTAATGTTGGCGGCGATCGAGAACGGCTCGACCAGCGGCGCCTGGTCGTCGTCGACGCTGTCCGGCAGCAGATGCGCGTTGGCCGCCGGCACGCAGGCATATTCGGAAAAGCCGCCGTCGCGGTGGACGCCGAGCACGGCGAGATGGGCGCAGACGTTGGGGCGGCCGACCGAGCAGGGATAGCATTGGCCGCAGGCCACCACGGGATCGACCACCACGCGGGCGCCGAGCCGTGCGCTGACACCGTCGCCGAGCTTGTCGATGCGGCCGAAGAATTCATGGCCGATCACGCGCGGATAGCGCGCGAACGGGTTGCTGCCGTGGAGGATGTGGATGTCGGAGCCGCAGATTCCGGCGCGCTCGACCTTGATGCGGACCTCGCCTGCCGAAGGCTCGGGAACCGGGCGCGTTTCGATCGACAGGCGGCCGGGCCGCTCCGCCACGAGGCTCTTCACGCGTTCCTCCATCCCTTCTCGCCCATTTCGACCGCGAGCTGCCGTCGTATAGCAATCCCAGTTCTTGGATACAAGTTTATGATTGAAAGCCTAGCTGGTATCCCTTATAGCCTTGGAATATAGGAATGACATACAAAGGCTCCGCAGCGGGCCGGCAGGGGAGGTTTGCCAGTGTCTTTGCCCACATCCATGTCTCGTCGCAGTTTCGTCGGCACCGCGCTCGCGGGAGTCTCGGCCTTGGCGTTCACGCCCGCCCGGGCGCAGTCGGCGAAGTATCGCCTGCGCTACGGCACGGCGTTTCCCGCCACCCATCCCGGCGTCGTCCGGATCATCGAGGCGTCGGAGGTCATCAAGAAGCAGACCAATGGTCTGGTCGACCTGCAGGTCTATCCGAACAGCCAGCTCGGCAGCGAGCCCGACATGTTCTCGCAGGTGCGCAGCGGCGCGCTCGACTTCATGTCGACGTCAGGTGTGAACCAGACGGTGGTGCCGATCGGCGGCATCAATGCGGTGGCGTTCGCGTTCGAGAGTTACGACCAGGTGTGGTCGGCGATGGACGGCGATCTCGGCAACCATGTGCGCGGCGAGTTCGCCAAGGTCGGCCTGCACGTGCTCCCGAAATGCCTCGACAATGGCTATCGCAACATCACCTCCGGCGCCAAGCCGATCGCCTCGCCCGACGATCTCAAGGGCTTCAAGATCCGCGTGCCCGGCAATCCGTTGTGGGTGACGCTGTTCAAGACGCTCGGCGCGGCGCCGACGCCGATCAATTTCGGCGAGCTCTATGCGGCCCTGCAGACCCGCATCGTCGACGGCCAGGAGAATCCGCTGGCGCTGATCCAGAGTGCCAAGCTCTACGAGGTGCAGAAGTACATCGCGCTATCAGGCCATATCTGGGACGGCCACTACATCTTCGCCAATGCAGCGCGCTGGAATGTCATGCCTGCCGACGTCCGCGACGCCATCACCGCGGCGCTGTCGGAGGCCGCCGTCAAGGAGCGCCAGGACATCCAGAGCTTCAACGAGAAGGCGCAGGCGGACATGCAGGCGGCCGGCGTGACCTTCAACAAGGTCGACACCAAGCCGTTCCGCGACGCGCTGCGCACCGCCGGCTTCTACACCGAGTGGAAGACCAAGTTCGGCGCCGAGGCGTGGGGCCTGCTGGAGAAATCGGTCGGCCGGCTCTGAGCGAGCTGCCGTTGCATCCCTGATGCATGTCCGCGTGCGCGGACATCAGCAGGATCTTGCGGGGAGGGTGGAATGGCCGTTGACATGACCGCGACGACCTCGGTGCCGTCGAATGGCGCCTTTGCGCGTTTCGATCATCTGCTAGGCCGCGCCGTCGAGGCGCTGGCGGCAGCGCTCGTCGTCGCCGAGCTGGTCCTGCTCGGCGCGGCGACGGCCGCGCGCTACGTGTTCAATGCTCCGCTGATCTGGTCCGACGAACTCGCCACCGTGCTGTTCGTGTGGTTGGCGATGCTCGGCGCCGTCGTCGCATTGCGACGCGCCGAGCACATGCGGCTCACCGCCTTCGTCCGCAATCTGTCGCCGGCGTGGCGGGCGCGCACCGACGCGCTCGGCCTGATGCTGGTCTGCACCGTGCTGGTCGCGCTGGTGATGCCGTCCTGGCACCACCTCGAAAGCCACCTGATCAGCCGGATGCCCGTGCTCGAGATCAGCGAAGGCTATCGCGAGGCCGCGATGCTGGTCGGCGTGCTGCTGCTGCTGCTCACCGCGGTCGACCGGCTGATCCAGCAGGCGAGCCTCATGCAGATCGTCGGCGCTCTGGCCCTGGTGCTCGCCGGTGCAGGGGCGCTCTATGCGGCCGCACCTGTGCTGGAGGATCTCGGCAACTACAATCTGTTCATCTTCTTCTTTGTGCTCGTCGCCAGCGCCATGGTGATCGGCACGCCGATCGCCTTCACCTTCCTGCTCGCCACCGTGGCCTATCTGCATTTCAGCACCACCGTGCCGGTCCTGATCGTTCCCGGCCGGGTCAGCGAGGGCATGTCGCACATGGTGCTGCTGGCGGTGCCGATGTTCGTGCTGCTGGGTGCGCTGATCGAGATCGCCGGGCTGGCGCGGGCGATGATCCTGTTCCTGGTTTCGCTCATCGGCCATCTGCGCGGTGGCCTGCAATATGTGCTGCTCGGCGCGATGTACCTGGTCTCCGGCATCTCCGGCGCCAAGGCGGCCGACATGGCAGCGGTTGCGCCGGCGCTGTTTCCCGAGATGAAGCAGCGCGGCAGCTCGGAAGGCGACCTGGTGTCGCTGCTGTCGGCCTCGGCCGTTATGTCGGAAACGATCCCGCCCTCGATCGTGCTGATCACGGTCGGATCGGTGACGGGCGTGTCGATCGCGGCGCTGTTCACCGGCGGGCTGCTGCCGGCGGTGGTCGGCCTGATCGCACTCTCCGTCGTCGTCTTCCTGCAGACGCGCAAGGAGGACATGAGCGGCGCGCAGCGTTTCGATGCCAAGACGCGGCTGCGGCTGTTTGCGATCTCTATTCCCGGTCTCGGTCTGCCGATCGTGATCCGCTCGGCTGTGGTCGAGGGCGTCGCCACCGCGACCGAGGTCGCGGCGATCGGCGTCATCTACACCGTGCTGGTCGGTATCTTCGTCTATCGCCAGTTCGACTGGAAGCGGGTGTATCCCATCCTGGTCGATACGGCCTCGCTGTCCGGCGCTATCCTGCTGGTGGTGGGGGCTGCGACCGGCATGGCCTGGGCGCTGACCCAGTCCGGCTTCTCGCAGCAGCTCGTCGACCTCATGGTGGCCGCGCCCGGCGGCCGCTGGGGCTTCCTGCTGATTTCGGCGCTCGCCTTCGTCGTGCTCGGCAGCGTGCTCGAGGGCGTGCCGGCGGTGGTGCTGTTCGGGCCGCTGCTGTTCCCGATCGCGCGCATGATGGGCGTGCACGAGGTGCACTACGCCATCATCGCGGTGTTCGCGATGGGGCTCGGCCTGTTCACGCCGCCTTTCGGCGTCGGCTTCTATCTCGCCTGCGCCATCGGCCGCGCCTCGCCGGACGAGGTCATCCGCCACGTCTGGCCGCATCTCGCCGCACTCGTCGTTGCGCTGCTCTTGATCGTGTTCCTGCCGTGGATCTCGATCGGCTTCCTGTGAATCGGGTAGACTGCCGTCATGGATGACGATCTGACACCGCTGACACGACTGGACGGCAAGGCCGGCCGGCGGCTCGCCGACCAGGTCTACGAGCGGCTGCTCGAGGACATCGTCTCCGGCGCGCTGCCGCCGGGCACGCCGATGGCCGAACTCGATCTGTGCGAGCGGCTCGGCGTCAGCCGCACGCCGGTGCGCGAGGCGCTGATCAAGCTCGCCGATGTAGACCTCGTGCGCATCTATCCGCAAAGCGGCAGCGTGGTGGCGCCGGTGTCGCGCGAGGCGTTCGGCGAGGCGCAGTTCATCCGCGAGCATCTCGAATGTGCGCTGGTTGCCGAGGCCGTCCGCTACATCGATGCGACGGCGCTGCGCGAGCTGACCGAGCTGATCGACAAGCAGAAGGCGGCGGCGACGCCGGCGGAGTTCTACGTCCATGACGAGGCGTTCCATCAGACGATTGCCCGCACCAGCCGGCATCCCCATGTCTGGCAGGTGATCCGTCAGACCAAGATCCATTTCGACCGCGTCCGCCATCTGACCTTGATCGAGGATGCCGGCCATATTCCGCTCCTGATCGCGCAGCATCAGGAGATCCTGGACGGGCTGGCCGCCTGCAACGAGGCCCAGGCGGTCGCGGCGATGCGCCGGCATCTGCGCGAGGTGTTTCGCCGCGCTGACGGCATTTTTGCCCGGCAGGAGGAGATGTCGCAGGCCGAACCGCGCACGCGGGCACGGCGGCGGCGCTGATCGCGCGCTTGATTCATTCTGGAAGGTGACGACATGGAACAGACGTGGCGCTGGTTCGGACCCGATGATCCCATCACCTTGCCGCAGGTTCGCCAGACCGGCGCGACCGGCATCGTGACGGCGCTGCATCACATTCCCTACGGCGTGGTGTGGAGCACCGATGAGATCATCAGGCGCATCGGCTTGATCGAAGGCGATTCATCGCTGCGGCTGCGCTGGAGCGTGGTCGAGAGCCTGCCGGTCTCCGAGGCCATCAAGCTGGGCGAGGGCGATCTGACGTCCTTGTTCGACAACTACCGCCAGTCGCTGCGCAACCTCGCCGCCTGCGGCGTCACCACCGTCTGCTACAATTTCATGGCGGTGCTGGACTGGACCCGCACCGAGCTCGCCTTCCGCCTGCCGGGCGGCGCCACCGCGCTCCGCTTCGACATGGATCGCCTGGCGGCGTTCGACTGCTACATCCTGCAGCGGCCCGGCGCCGAGGCGGAATTCTCCTCCGACGTGCTCGACCGCGCCAGGGCCTGGGTGGCGCAGGCCTCCGAAGCCGACAAGGACCGGCTGCTCGCGACCATCATGGCCGGGTTGCCCGGCGCCTATGACCGCTATGACGTGCCCGGCCTGCGCCGCATGCTGGAGAAATATCGCGGCATCGGCCATGCCGAGCTGCGCGCCAACTACGCGCGCTTCCTGCGCGAGGTGGTGCCGGTGGCGGAGGAGTACGGTGTCAGCCTGTGCGTCCATCCCGACGATCCGCCGCGCGACCTGTTCGGCCTGCCGCGCGTGGTGTCGTCAGCCGAGGATCTGCAGTTCATCGTCGATGCCGTCCCGTCGAAGGCCAATGGCATCACGTTCTGCACCGGCGCGCTCGGCGCCGGCGGCCACAACAACGTGCCGCGGCTTGCCGAGCGGTTCGCCCCGCACATCCGCTTCGTCCATCTGCGCAACGTCACCAAGATGCTCGACGGCTCGTTCATGGAGGCCGAGCATCTGCGCGGCGATGTCGACATGGTTGCGATCGTGACGACGCTGCTCAAGGAGCAGGCGCGCCGCAAGGCCGAGGGCGATCCGGACTGGCGGATACCGTTCCGCCCCGATCACGGTCATGAGCTGGTCGACGACATCGGCCGCGGCACGCATCCCGGCTATCCGCTGGTTGGCCGGCTCAAGGGCCTCGCCGAGATCCGCGGGGTGATGACCGCCGTCGCGGCCATTAACCGTCTCCCGGTTTGATCGGCAGGGCCGGATAACGCGCTTGTCAGCGCGCTGTCCGTCAACGAGGATGCCAGCCGGAACGTCGTCCACGAGTTGAACAGATGTCGACCTCGCTCTTCGATCTCTCCGGCAAGACCGCGCTGGTGACCGGCTCCTCCCGCGGCCTCGGCCGCGCTATTGCCGAAGGCCTTGCCAAGGCCGGGGCGCGGCTCGTCATCAACGGCACCGACCCGGCGCGCACGCTGGCGGTGGCGGAAGAATTCCGCGCCGCGGGCCATCAGGCCGAGGCCTGCCCGTTCGACGTGACCGATGAGCAGGCCGTGGTCAGCGCCTTCGCGCGTTTCGATGACCAGGGGATCGCGATCGACATCCTCGTCAACAATGCCGGCATCCAGCACCGCAAGCCGCTGGTCGAGTTCACCACCGACGAGTGGCGCCGCGTCATCGAGACCAACCTCACCAGCGCGTTCGTGATCGGGCGCGAGGCCGCCAAGCGGATGATTCCGCGCAACAGCGGCAAGATCATCAACATCGGCTCGCTCGGCAGCGAGCTGGCAAGGCCGACGATCGGGCCCTACACCACGGCCAAGGGCGGCATCCGCAACCTGACCCGCGCGATGGCCGTCGAATGGGCCGCGCACGGCATCCAGGCCAATGCGATCGGTCCCGGCTACATGCTGACCGACATGAACCAGGCGCTGATGAGCAACCCCGACTTCAACAACTGGCTGATGTCGCGCGTCCCGGCGAAGCGCTGGGGTCGTCCCGACGAACTGGTCGGCACCGCGATCTTCCTGGCCTCCGACGCGTCGACCTATGTCAACGGCCAGACCATCTATGTCGATGGCGGCATGCTGGCGGCGATGTAGGATCGCGGAAGACACGAGACAGGGAGGCCGGCCATGCGTGCGGTCGTCATTCACGCGCCGAAAGATCTGCGCATCGACAGCTTTCCCGATCCGGCGCCGGGACCCGGCGAGGTCCGGGTCAAGATCGAGGCCGGCGGCATCTGCGGCTCGGATCTGCATTACTACCATCACGGCGGCTTCGGCACGGTCCGCATCAAGCAGCCGATGGCGCTGGGTCATGAGATCGCAGGCCACGTCGCCGCGGTCGGTGCCGGCGTGACCGGCCTCGCCGAGGGCACGCGCGTCGCCGTCAATCCGAGCCTGCCGTGCGGCAAATGCGCCTATTGCCGCGAGGGGCGGCGCAACCAGTGCCTGGACATGCGCTTCATGGGCAGCGCGATGCGCGATCCCCACGTGCAGGGCGGCTTCCGCGAGTTCGTCACCGTGGATGCCTCACAGGCGGTGCCGATCGCGCCGTCGTTGTCGCTGGGAGAGGCCGCGATGGCCGAGCCGCTGTCGGTCTGCCTGCATGCCGCGCACCAGGCCGGTTCGCTGCTCGGCAAGCGCGTGCTGGTGACCGGCTGCGGCCCGATCGGAGCGCTGTCGATCCTGGTCGCGCGTTACGGCGGCGCAGCCGAGATCGTGGCGACCGACGTCGCCGACGCGCCGCTTGCGATGGCGCGCACGCTCGGCGCCAGCCATGCGTTCAATGTCGGGGCGGAGCCGTCGGCGCTCGATCCGTGGCGGAGCGGGAAGGGCACGTTCGACGTGTTGTTCGAGGCCTCCGGCAACCAGGCCGCCCTGCGGGCGGCGCTCGACGTCATGAGGCCCGGCGGCGTCATCGTCCAGCTTGGGCTCGGCGGCGAGATGACCTTGCCGGTCAACACGCTGGTCACGAAGGAGCTGCAATTGCGCGGCACGTTCCGGTTCGACCGCGAATTCGAGCTGGCGCTGCGGCTGATGGGCGAGGGGCTGCTGGACGTCAAGCCGCTGATCTCGGCTGCGCTGCCATTCGAGCAGGCGGTCGCCGCCTTCGAGCTCGCCAGCGATCGAAGCCGGTCGATGAAGGTTCATTTGACGTTTTGATGGATGGATTGACGCCGATGAAAGTCGCCTGCATCGGAGAGTGCATGGTGGAGTTTGCGCAGGAGGACGGCTCGCTGTTCCGGCGCGGCTTCGGCGGCGACACGCTCAACACGGCGCTCTATCTGGCCCGGCTCGGCGTGCCCACCTCCTACGTCACGGCGCTCGGCGATGATCCCTTGAGCGCTATGATGCTGGCGGCCTGGCAGGCCGAGGGCATCGACACCTCGGAGGTGCTGCAGGTCGAGGGCCGCGTGCCCGGCCTGTACATGATCGAGCGCGATGCCCGGGGCGAGCGCAGCTTCCTCTATTGGCGCGACCGCGCGCCGGCGCGCGAGCTGTTCGATCGCGCCGACCGCGACATGCTCGACAGGCTCTCCCGCTTCGACTGGATCTATCTCTCCGGCATCAGCCTCTCGCTCTATGGCGAGACCGGCAAGGCCAAGCTGCGTGAGCTCTTGACGGTGGCGCGCAAGCGCGGCGCGCGTGTGGTCTTCGACGGCAACTACCGGCCGCGCGGCTGGGCCAGCCGCGAGGTGGCGCAGCGCGCGTTCCGCGCGATCCTGCCGCTGGTCGACGTTGCGCTGCCGACGCTCGAGGATGAGCAGATGCTGTTCGGCGATGCCGACGCCTCCGTCAGCCTGCGCCGCTTCAAGGAAGCCGGGGTCGGCGAGGTCGTCGTCAAGCGCGGCGCACGCGGCTGCCTGATCCATGCCGATGGTGTGCTGGTCGACATCGCGCCGCCTGCGGTGCTCAAGCCGATCGACACCACGGCGGCCGGCGATTCCTTCAATGCGGGTTATCTCGCCGCGCGCATCAAGGGCGCGCCGCCCCGCAAGGCGGCGTTGGCCGGCCACCGGCTTGCCGGCGCCGTGATCATGGCGCCGGGAGCCGTGATCCCGGCCACCGCGATGCCGCGGGACATTCTGACGATGAGCGAGGCATGATGAACAATTTGGACAAGCGCACGAAGCTCGATGCGGTGTTCGCTCTGGCGCCGGTGATTCCGGTGATCACGATCGAGGACGCCGCGCATGCCGTGCCGCTTGCGCGCGCGCTCGTTAGCGGCGGTCTCCGCGTCATCGAGATCACCTTGCGGACGCAGGCGGGGCTCGATGCCGCACGCGCGATCATCGATGAGGTGCCGGACGCCGTTGTCGGCATCGGCACGGTGCTGACGCCGGCGGACTACGAGCGCGCCGTCGGGCTCGGTGCAGCCTTCGCGATCAGCCCGGGCCTGTCGATCGGCCTGCTCGATGCCGCGAATGCGGGCGAAATGCCGTTCGCGCCGGGCATTCAGACCGCCTCTGATCTCATCGCCTGCGTGACGCGCGGCTATGAGCTGGTGAAGTTCTTTCCTGCGGTGCCGGCCGGTGGGCTCGCCGCGCTGGATGCGCTGGCCGGGCCGTTCCCCAACGTACGGTTCTGCCCGACGGGCGGCATCAATGCCGGCAACGCTGCGCAATGGCTGGCGCATAAGAAGGTCGTTGCGATCGGCGGCTCCTGGGTCGCCCCCGCGGCCGACATCAAGGCCGGTGCCTGGGCTGCGATCGAGCAGCGCGCCCGCGAGGCGACGAAGCTGCGCTGATCTGGCCTGTCCACAACTTAAAATTTTGTTTGTGTCCGACGTTCATCTTCGGCAGCGTAGGCCTCCGTCGGCGCTTGTCATTCTCAAAAAGTATTACAGTCAAATAATATGACTAGTCATCCCAAGTGTTCCGTGGAATAACGGACGTCACCGGCCGTCGAGGCGGGTGAATAGGTGCGTCGGCACCGCTGTTCGCGGCGGCGCATCAAAAAACAGTACCTTTTTGGGAGAGAACGTCTGATGACCCTGAAAGCCCTCTTTGCGGCCTCGGCAACGGCCGCCTTGTTGCTTGCCACGTCTGCTGGCGCCGCTGAGCTGACCGTCGGCTTCTCGCAGATCGGATCGGAGTCCGGTTGGCGCGCCGCCGAGACCTCGGTCTCGAAATCTGAAGCCGCCAAGCGCAAGATCAATCTGAAGATCGCCGACGCCCAGCAGAAGCAGGAGAACCAGATCAAGGCGATCCGCTCCTTCATCGCCCAGGGCGTGGACGCGATCTTCCTCGCACCGGTCGTGGCCTCCGGCTGGGACGCGGTGCTGAAGGAAGCCAAGGAAGCCAAGATCCCGGTCGTGCTGCTCGACCGCGACATCGATCCCTCCGGCAAGGACCTCTATCTGACAGCCGTCACC
Source organism: Bradyrhizobium sp. HKCCYLRH1030 (assembly GCF_051168395.1). Taxonomy (NCBI): domain Bacteria; kingdom Pseudomonadati; phylum Pseudomonadota; class Alphaproteobacteria; order Hyphomicrobiales; family Nitrobacteraceae; genus Bradyrhizobium; species Bradyrhizobium sp. HKCCYLRH1030. Next base: position 334,346 of record NZ_JBNPUY010000004.1, read on the forward strand.
TCCGACAGTGTGCACGAGGGCGAGGTGGCAGGCGAGTGGCTCGCCAAGACGGTCGGCGGCAAGGCCTGCAACGTCGTCGAGCTGCAGGGCACGGTCGGCGCCAGCGTCGCCACCAACCGCAAGAAGGGCTTTGACGCCGTCGTCGCCAAGAACGCCAACCTGAAGGTCGTTCGCAGCCAGACCGGCGACTTCACCCGTGCCAAGGGCAAGGAGGTGATGGAAAGCTTCATCAAGGCCGAGAACGGCGGCAAGTCGATCTGCGCGGTCTATGCCCACAACGACGACATGATGGTCGGCGCCATCCAGGCGATGAAGGAAGCCGGGCTCAAGCCGGGCAAGGACATCCTGACCGTCTCGATCGACGCGGTGCCGGACATCTTCAAGGCGATCGCCGCCGGCGAAGCCAACGCCACCGTCGAGCTGACGCCGAACATGGCGGGCCCGGCGTTCGACGCAATCGTGGCTTTCAAGGAGAAGGGCACCGTTCCGCCGAAGTGGATCCAGACGGAATCGAAGCTCTACACCGCGACTGACGATCCGCAGAAGGTCTACGACAGCAAGAAGGGGCTCGGCTACTGAGCCGAAGATCTCGCCGTCGTCCTGGCTGTTGCCGGGACGACGGAAATCAATCGTGGCGCCCGCATCGCGTGCGGGCGTCGACTTTCCGGTCTTGCCCAAGTAGTTCGTCATGTCTGATCCTTCAGCTCCGCCGGCGATGCGTCCGTCTCTTCTGGAGATCCGCGGCCTCACCAAGAGCTTCGGTGCGCTCAAGGCGCTGCAGGATGTCGACTTCATGCTGGGTGAGGGCGAGATCCACGCGCTGCTCGGCGAGAATGGCGCCGGCAAGTCGACGCTGATCAAGGTCGTCACCGGCGTTTTCGCGCGGGACGCCGGCACCGTGCGGCTGGCCGATCGGGAGATCGCGCCGCGCTCGGCCAAGGACGCGGTCGATGCCGGCATCGCCACCGTCTATCAGGAAGTCAATCTGCTGCCGAACCTCTCGGTGGCGCAAAATCTGTATCTCGGCCGGCAGCCGACGCGGTTCGGCGTCGTGCGCGAGGCCGAGATGCGGCGGCGCGCGCATGCGCTGCTGCTGGATTATGGGCTGGACATCGACGTCGGCGCACCGCTTTCGAGCTACTCGGTCGCGGTCCAGCATATCACGGCGATCGCGCGCGCCGTCGATCTGTCGGCGCGCGTCCTCATTCTCGACGAGCCCACGGCGAGCCTCGACCGCCACGAGGTCGAGATCCTGTTCAAGGTGATGCGAAAGCTCGCGGCTGATGGCATCGGCATCATCTTCGTCAGCCACTTCCTCGATCAGGTCTATGAGATCTGCGACCGCGTCACGGTGCTGCGCAACGGCCGGCTGATCGGCACGCGCGAGATTGCCGATCTGCCGCGGCTCGACCTGATCCGCATGATGCTCGGGCGGGAGCTGGCCGAGACCACCCACGAACGCGCAGCGAGCCAGCCGGACAAGGCGCGCGAGGTCTGCATCAGTTTCAAGGGCTATGGCAAGCAGGGCTACCTTGCGCCGTTCGATCTCGAGCTGCGCCGCGGCGAGGTGGTCGGGCTCGCCGGCCTGCTCGGCTCCGGACGCACCGAAACGGCACGGCTCGTGTTCGGCGCCGAGCGCGCCGACAGCGGCGCGGCCACCGTCAACGGCGAGACCGTCCGGCTGAATTCGCCGCGCGATGCCGCCGGGCTCGGCTTCGGCTATTGTCCGGAAGAGCGCAAGACGGAGGGCATCGTTGCCGACCTCACCGTGCGCGAGAACATCGTGCTGGCGCTACAGGCGCGGCGCGGCCTGCACCGGCCACTGTCGCGGCGCGAGCAGGACGAGATCGCGATGCGTTACATCCGCATGCTCGACATCCGGCCGCCGGATCCGGAACGTCCGATCGGGCTGCTGTCGGGCGGCAACCAGCAGAAGGCGCTGCTGGCGCGCTGGCTCGCCACGTCGCCGAAGCTCCTCGTTCTGGACGAGCCGACGCGCGGCATCGACGTCGGGGCCCATGCCGAGATCATCCGGCTGGTGCGCGAGCTATGCGAGCAGGGGCTGGCGCTGCTTGTGATCTCCTCCGAGCTCGACGAGATCGTGACCTATTCGAACCGCGTCATCGTGCTGCGCGACCGCGCCCATGTCGAGGAGCTGAAGGGCGACGCCGTCGAGGTCTCCAGCATTCTAGCGGCGATCGCTGCGGATACCGAGTCCGTGCGCGAGGCCGCATCATGACGCTTCGCATTCCCCGCCGTGGCCTGGCACAAGCGCTCGCACTGATCTTGATCCTGATCATCGATCGCGCGGTGTCGCCGCAGTTCTTCAATCTCCATCTGCAGGACGGCCGGCTGTTCGGCAGCGTCATCGACGTCCTGAACCGCGGCACGCCGGTGGCGCTGCTGTCGCTGGGCATGGTGCTCGTCATCGCGACCGGAGGCATCGACCTTTCGGTCGGTGCCGTGATGGCGATCGCGGGCGCTACCGCGGCGAGCCTCGCCGATACGCATTCGCTGCCGGTGGTCATCGGCTCCGCGCTCGCTGTCGGTCTGGTGTGCGGGCTCTGGAACGGCATCCTCGTTGCCTTCTTGCGTATCCAGCCGATCGTCGCAACGCTCATCCTGATGGTCGCAGGACGCGGCATCGCGCAGCTCATCACCGAGGGGCGCATCGTCACGTTCACGTCGCCCGATCTGGTCTGGATGGGCAACGGCGCCGTGCTCGGCCTGCCGACGCCGGTCGTGATCGCGATCGGCATGCTGCTGGTGACGGGGGCGGTCGTGCGCGGCACCGCGCTCGGGCTCTTGATCGAGGCGACCGGCGGCAACGCGCGCGCCAGCGAGCTGTCGGGCGTCGGCACCCGCGCCATGATCCTGTCGGTCTATGTCTGGTGCGGACTGTGCGCCGCGCTCGCGGGCGTCATTGCGGCCGCCGACATCATGGGGGCGGATGCCAACAATGCCGGGCTGTGGCTCGAGCTCGATGCGATCCTCGCCGTCGTGATCGGCGGCACCTCGCTGTTTGGCGGCCGCTTCAGCCTGGTGCTGGCGGTGGCCGGCGCGCTGATCATCCAGGCCATGAACACCGGCATTTTGCTGTCGGGCTATCCGCCGGAGCTCAATCTGCTGGTCAAGGCCGTCGTCGTACTTGCCGTGCTGCTGGCGCAATCGCCGCGGCTCGGCGATCTCTCGCGCTTCACCGCGCGCTGGCGGAGGACCAAGCCATGAAGGCCTCGACCTCGGTTGCGATCACGGCGTTCGTGCTGGTCGCCGGCTTCGCGTTGTGCGCGCTGCAGTTCCCGAACATCGCCTCGACCCGCGTCGTCGCTAATCTGCTCACCGACAACGCCTTCCTCGGCATCGTCGCGGCCGGCATGACCTTCGTCATCATCTCCGGCGGCATCGATCTGTCGGTCGGCTCGGTGATCGGCTTCACGACGGTGTTCGTGGCTCTGGCGGTCGAGCGCTGGGGCATTCCGCCGTTTGCCGCGTTCGCAATGGTGCTCGTGCTGTGCGCGCTGTTCGGCGCCGCGATGGGGGCGGTCATTCACGTATTTGAGCTGCCGCCCTTCATCGTGACGCTCGCGGGCATGTTCCTGGCGCGCGGCGTCAGCTTCCTGCTGTCGACCGAGTCGATTCCGATCACCGCTCCGATCTACAGTGCCGTCTCCGACTTTGCGATCCGGCTGCCAGGCGGCGGACGGCTCACCGCGATCGCGATGGCGATGCTCGTGATCCTGGTGCTCTGCGCGTTGCTGCTGCATTTGACCCGGTTTGGCGCCAACGTCTACGCGCTCGGCGGCAGCCGTGTGGCGACAGCCCTGATGGGCATTCCGGTCGGGCCGATGACGATCCGCATTTATATGCTGTCGAGCGTGCTTGCGGGCCTCGCCGGCATCGTCTTCTCGTTCTACACCGCGGCCGGCTACTCGCTCTCGGCCGTTGGCGTCGAGCTCGATACAATCGCGGCCGTGGTGATCGGCGGAACCTTGTTGACGGGCGGACAAGGCTCGGTCATCGGCACCTTCCTTGGCGTCCTGATCCAGGGCATGATCCAGACCTACATCAACTTCGACGGCACGCTGTCGAGCTGGTGGACCAAGATCGCCACGGGGGTTCTGTTGTTCGTCTTCATTGCGTTGCAACAAGGTCTGATGGCGCTCGCGCGCCGCTCATCCGTCAAGCCCGCAGGGGCCAAGCCGATGGGGGCGCCGACATGACGACGTCGCACATCGTCTCGATTCCGACCCGGCGCGCGCATTCCAACCATGCCGAGGTCGCCCGCAGCATCGGCATCGACATCATCTCCGGCCGACTGGCCGAGGGGGCGCGGCTGCCGGGTGATGCCGAGCTGACCGCGACCTTCGGCGTCTCACGGCCGGTGCTGCGCGAGAGCGTGAAGACCCTCGTTGCAAAAGGTCTGCTGTCGACCAAGGCCCGCGTCGGCACCGTGGTGCGCGGACGCTCGGACTGGAACATGTTCGATCCCGACGTGCTCGCCTGGCACCTCGACGCGGGCATCGACAAGCGCTTCCTCGCCGACCTCGCCGAGATCCGGTTGGCGATCGAGCCGCGCGCCGCGGCGCTCGCGGCGGAACGCCGTACGGATGACGACGTCGCGGCGATGCGCAAGGCGATGGCGCAGATGGAGCGCGAGCCATCGACATCGGTGGCTTTCGCCGAGGCTGATCTTGCGCTGCACATCGCGGTCGCCAACGCCTCGGGCAATCCCTTCATGCGCTCGATCGGCGCTGTCATCGAGGCCGCGTTGCGCGCCTCGTTCGTCCTGAGCGCCCCGATCGAGACCGCCGATCGCGACACCGTGCTGGTCTGGCACCAGCGCATCATCGACGCGATCGCCGATGGAGACGCCGAGGGCGCCTCCGAGGCCATGATCGAAGTCATCTACAACGGCCGGCGGCGCCATGCCCAGTCGGCTGCACGAACGGACCGGGAATGAGCAACGACAACGAGAAGAAGACGCTGCGGAGCCAGGCGTGGTTCGGCCGCCAGGACAAGATGGGCTTCTATTATCGCTCGTTCCTGAAGAACAGCGGCACGCCGCAGGATCGCTTCGAGGGCCGTCCGGTCATCGGCATCTGCAACACCTGGTCGGAGCTGACACCCTGCAACGCGCATTTCCGCGTCATCGCCGAGCATGTCCGCCAGGGCGTGCTCGATGCCGGCGGCTATCCGCTGGAGTTTCCGGTCTCCTCGCTCGGCGAGGTGACGATGCGCCCCACCGCGATGCTGTTCCGTAACCTCGCTTCGATGGATGTCGAGGAGGCGATCCGCGCCCACCCGCTCGACGGCGTCGTGCTGCTGATGGGCTGTGACAAGACCACGCCGGCGCTCTTGATGGGCGCCGCCTCGGCCAACCTGCCTGCGATCGGTGTTTCAGGCGGGCCACAACTGCGCGGCGTCTATCGTGGCCAGATCATCGGCTCCGGTACCAACATCATCTCGATGAGCGAGCAGCTGCGCGCCGGCGAGATCACGCTGAAGGAATTCCACGAGGCCGAGGCCGGCATGAACCGCTCCGCCGGCAGCTGCATGACCATGGGCACGGCCTCGACGATGGCCTCGATGGTCGAGGCGCTCGGCATCGGCTTGCCGGAAAATGCGGCGATTCCGGCTGCGGATGCGCGGCGCAACCTGCTGGCCCGCATGGCCGGACGGCGCATCGTCCAGATGGTCGGCGAGGATCTCAAGCCGTCGGATATCCTGACGCGCCAGGCGTTCGAGAACGCGATCCGCACGCTGGCCGCGATCGGCGGCTCGACCAATGCCGTCGTGCATCTGCTCGCGATCGCCGGCCGTGTCGGCGTCGAGCTGACGCTCGATGATTTCGATCGGCTCTGCCGCGACGTGCATTGCCTGGTCGACCTGATGCCGTCGGGCCGCTTCCTGATGGAGGACTTCTATTACGCCGGCGGCCTGCCGGCGGTGCTGCGTGCGCTCGGCGAGCGCGGCCTGCTGCACAAGGACGCGCGCACCGTCAACGGCAAGACGTTGTGGGACAATGTCGCCGAGGCTCCGAACTGGAACGCCGAGGTCATCACACCGTTCGAGACCCCGTTCAAGACGGAAGCCGGCATCGCCATTCTCACCGGCAATCTCGCCCCCAACGGCGCTGTCATCAAGCCGTCGGCGGCCTCGCCGGAACTGATGAACCATACGGGACGCGCGGTCGTGTTCGAGAGCGTCGAGGAGATGCATGACGCGGTCGACGACGACAATCTCGACATCGATGCGTCCTGCATCATGGTGCTGAAGAACTGCGGGCCGAAGGGCTATCCGGGCATGGCCGAGGTCGGCAACATGCCGCTGCCTGCGAAAGTGCTGCGTCAGGGCGTGCGCGACATGATCCGCATCTCCGATGCGCGCATGTCCGGCACGGCCTACGGCACGGTGGTGCTGCATGTCGCGCCGGAGGCTACCGTCGGCGGACCGCTGGCGCTGGTGAAGAACGGCGACATGATCACGCTCGACGTCGCCGCGCGCCGGCTGCATCTGCATGTCAGCGACGAGGAACTGGCCGCACGCCGCGCCGCCTGGACGCCGCCGAAGCCGCATGCGGCCCGCGGCTATCAGAAGCTCTACATCGATCACGTGCTGCAGGCCGATCGCGGCGTCGATTTCGATTTCCTCGTCGGCCGCACCGGCTCGCCCGTGCCGCGCGACAATCACTGAGAGGGGCCCATGACCGCTTCCGCCAAAAAGCTCTACAAGGGAGTCTTCCCGGTGGCGCCGACCGTGTTCGACGCCGACGGCCGTCTCGACCTCGAAGGCCAGAAGCGAGCGATCGACTTCATGATCGATGCCGGCTCGCACGGCATCTGCATCCTCGCCAATTTCTCCGAGCAGTTCGTGCTGACCGATGATGAGCGCGATCTGGTGATGACCACGGTGCTGGAGCATGTTGCCGGCCGCGTGCCGATCATCGTCACCACGACGCATTTCTCGACCTTTGTCTGCGCCGAGCGTTCGCGCCGGGCGCAGGAGAAGGGCGCTGCCATGGTCATGGTGATGCCGCCCTATCACGGCGCGACCTTCCGCGTGCCGGACACCTCGATCTATGAATTCTATCGCGGCGTCTCCGACGCGATCTCGATCCCGATCATGGTGCAGGACGCGCCGGTCGCCGGCACGCCGCTATCGGTGCCGTTCTTGGCGCGCATGGCCAAGGAGATCGAGAATCTTGCTTATTTCAAGATCGAAGTGCCGCGCGCGGCCGACAAGTTGCGCGCGCTGATCGAGGCAGGCGGCCCGGCGATCGAAGGTCCGTGGGACGGCGAGGAGGCAATCACCCTGATGGCCGATCTCGACGCGGGCGCCACCGGCGCGATGACCGGCGGCGGCTATCCCGACGGCATTCGCAAGATCATCGATCCGTATTTCGCGGGCGACCGCGAGGCCGCGGCGGCGGCCTATGAGCGCTGGCTGCCGCTGATCAACTACGAGAACCGACAGTGCGGGCTTGCCACCTGCAAGATCCTGATGAAGGCGGGCGGCGTGATCCGCCACGACACGCTGCGCGCGCCGCAGCCGCCAATTCATCCGGCGACCCAGAAGGGACTGATCGAGATTGCGCGCCGGCTCGACCCAGTCGTGCTGCGCTGGGGACGCTAGAGATGAGTGAGCTTCGTGTCGCCATCGTCGGCTTCGGTAAGATCGCCAGGGATCAGCACGTGCCGGCGATCGCCGCCACCGAGGGCGTGACCCTGACGGCGGTGGCGAGCCGCAACGCCTCTCTGCCAGGCCTGCCGCATTTCGGCACCATCGAGGAGCTGCTGCGCGACGGGCCGGAGATCGACGCCGTCTCGCTATGCACGCCGCCGCAGGTGCGCCGCGCGCAGGCGCAGGCCGCGCTCGAGGCCGGCAAGCACGTGATGCTGGAAAAGCCGCCGGGTGCGGCGGTCAGCGAGCTCGATCCATTGATCGCGCTCGCGGCTGCCAAGCAGCGCACGCTGTTCGCGACCTGGCATTCGCGCTATGCGCCGGCCGTCGAGCCGGCGCGCGCGTGGCTGTCGTCGCGTCAGATCCGCAGCGTGCGGATCGACTGGAAGGAGGACGTGCGCGTCTGGCATCCCGGACAGGCCTGGATCTGGGAGCCGGGCGGGCTCGGCGTGTTCGATCCGGGGATCAACGCGCTGTCGATCTTGACCCGCATCCTGCCCGAGCCGGTGTTCCTGACCGAGGCCGAACTGTCGTTTCCGTCCAACCGCCAGGCGCCGATCGCGGCCAACCTGTCACTGTCGACAGCCAGCGACCTGCCGATCGCGGCCGAGTTCGACTTCCGCCAGACCGGGCCGCAGAGCTGGGACATCCGGATCGAGACCGACGCCGGGCAGTTGAAGCTGTCGCTCGGCGGCGCGCGGATGACCGCGGACGATCAGCCGATGGTCGACGAGAAGGAACGCGAATATCCCGGCCTCTATCGTCGCTTCGTCGAACTGACGAAGACCGGCGCGAGCGACGTCGATCTTGCGCCGCTGCGGCTGGTGGCCGATGCGTTCCTGCTCGGCCGCCGGCAATTCGTCGAGCCGTTCGAGGACTAGAGCGATGGCAGAAGCGCGGATCACCAGGGATGTGTTTGGCAGCCTGCCGGACGGCCGCGAGGTCGAGCGCGTCACCTTGCGTGGCGCTCACGGTTTCGAGGCGCGGATCATCACCTACGGCGCGGCGCTGCAGACGCTGCTGGTGCCGGATGCGCAGGGGCTTGTCGATGACGTGGTGCTCGGTCATGACGACTTGCTGAGCTACGTCAAGCTCCGAAAGTTCTTCGGTGCGACGGTCGGGCGCTACGCCAACCGCATCGCCAAGGCGCGCTTTTCGCTCGACGGTCAGGATCTGCGCCTCGACGCCAACAATGGTGCACATGCATTGCATGGCGGTCCCGACGGCTTCGACCGCAAGCTCTGGCAGATCGTCGCGACCGAAGACGGCGCCCAGCCCTCGGTCACGATGCTCTATGTCAGTCCCGACGGCGAGGCCAATTATCCGGGGCGGCTCGACGTTCGTGTCACCTATCAGTTGACCGGGCCGATGGAGTTGGCTGTCAGCTTCAGCGCCCGGACCACCCGGACGACGGTGGTCAACCTGACCAACCACAGCTTCTTCAATCTCGATGGCCTGGCCGCCGGCAGCGACATCCTTGATCATCGTCTGACCGTCGAAGCCGACCATTATCTTGCGATCGACGAGACCGCGATCCCGCTGGAAGGGCCGCCGCACGCCGTCGCCGGCACGCCGTTCGATTTCCGCGAGCCGCATGCGGTCGGTGCCCGCATCCGCGCTGACGACCCGCAGATCAAATGCGGTCGCGGCTACGATCATAATTTCTGCCTTCGACAGCAGGCGGGGGTGCGCTTGGCCGCCCGGCTGGCGTCCGCGCGCTCGGGGCGCGTCATGGAGTTGCTCACCGATCAGCCCGGCCTGCAGGTCTATTCCGGCAACTATCTTGACGGGACCGTGACCGGCAAGGGGCGTGTCTATCGTCAGTCCGACGCGCTCTGCCTGGAGCCGCAGGTCTGGCCGGACAGTCCGAACCGTCCGGATTTTCCCAGCGCGCGTCTTGCGCCCGATGACGTCTACAAGCACGAGACGGTGTATCGCTTCTCGACCGCGGGAGCGTCCGCATGATGGAGCAGGTGCCGACCACGATCCTCTGCGACGAGCGCTGCCATCTCGGCGAGGGGCCGACCTACGATCCCCACACCGACACCGCCTGGTGGTTCGACATTCGTGAAGGCCTGCTGTTCGAGGCCAAGATCGGCAGCGGCGAACTCCGCCGCCACGGCCTCGGCAGGATGGCGAGCGCGCTCGGCCGTATCGATGCCAACAGGCAGTTGATCGTGGCCGAGGACGGGCTCTACATCCGCAGCATCGCCGACGGTGCGCTATCCCTGTATCTGCCGCTCGAAGCCGACAATCCGGCGACGCGGTCGAACGACTCCCGGGTTCATCCCTCCGGGACGTTCTGGATCGGCACCATGGGCCGCAACGCCGAGTGCGGCCTGGGCTCGATCTACGCGCTGCATCGCGGCGAGATCATCCGCCTGTTCCCCAACGTCACCATTCCCAACGCGATCTGCTTCTCGCCGGATGGCACGATCGGCTATTTCGCCGACACCGACGAGAACGTCCTCTATCGTGTCGCACTCGACCCGGAGACGGGCCTGCCGCGCGGTGAGCCGGAGGTCCTGCTGCGCCATGCCGGCGTCGGGGGGCTGGATGGCGCCGTCGTCGATGCCGAGGGGCGCATCTGGAACGCACGCTGGGGCGGCGGTTGCGTCGATGTCTACAGCCCGCAGGGCGAGCATCTCCGCAGCATCGCGGTTCCGGCCAGCCAGGCGAGCTGCCCGGCGTTCGTCGGCCCCGGTCTGTCGCGCCTGCTGGTCACGTCGGCCTGGCAGGACATGGACGCGGCGGCCAAGGCGGCCGACCCTGGCCATGGCCAGACTTTCCTTCTCGAGGTCGGCGCTCACGGTCGCGCCGAGCCTGACGTCAAGCTGTCGATCTGAGAGGAGGAACAATCGAGTCGAGCGTCGTTCAGCCTAACAGCCATCTGGTATCAAGATACGCAATCGCGTATTCCTAGTTCAAATCTGAAAATCTTAGAGGGAGTGAAGCATGCTGAATTTCAAGACCATCATGGCCGCCGCGCTGGCCGGCCTCGGCGCCGTGGCGCTGTCCGGCGCTGCAATGGCCCAGAGCAAGCCGACGATCGGCATCGCGATGCCGACCAAGTCGTCGGCGCGCTGGATCGACGACGGCAACAACATGGTCAAGGTGCTGAAGGAGCGCGGCTACAACACCGACCTGCAATATGCCGAGGACGACATCCCGAACCAGCTCTCGCAGGTCGAGAACATGGTCACCAAGGGCGCCAAGGTGCTGGTCATCGCGGCGATCGACGGCACCACGCTGTCCGACGCGCTGAAGCAGGCCAAGGAGAAGGGCGTCACCGTGATCGCCTATGACCGCCTGATCCGCGACACGCCGAATGTCGACTACTACGCGACCTTCGACAATTTCCAGGTCGGCGTGCTGCAGGCGCAGTCGATCGTCGACAAGCTCGGCCTGAAGGACGGCAAGGGCCCGTTCAACATCGAGCTGTTCGGCGGCTCTCCGGACGACAACAACGCCTACTTCTTCTACAACGGCGCGATGTCGGTGCTGCAGCCCTATCTCGACTCCGGCAAGCTCGTGGTGGCGTCCGGTCAGAAGGGCATGGACAAGGTCGCGACCCTGCGCTGGGACGGCGCCACCGCCCAGGCCCGCATGGACAACCTGCTCAGCGCCTATTACGGCAACAAGCGTGTCGACGCGGTGCTGTCGCCCTATGACGGCCTCTCGATCGGCATCATCTCGTCCCTGAAGGGCGTCGGCTATGGCAGCGGCAACCAGCCGATGCCGGTCATCTCCGGCCAGGACGCCGAAGTGCCGTCCGTCAAGGCGATCCTGCGCGGCGATCAGTACTCGACCATCTTCAAGGACACCCGCGACCTCGCCAAGGTGACCGCCGACATGGTCGATGCTGCGCTGAGCGGCAAGCAGGTGCAGGTCAACGACACCAAGACCTACAACAACGGCGTCAAGGTCGTCCCGGCCTATCTGCTCAAGCCGGTCGTCGTCGACAAGAGCAACTGGGAGAAGGTTCTGATCGGCAGCGGCTATTACAAGAAGTCGCAGGTCGAGTGATCTCAACCGGCCGGCGAGCGCGGCCATGCGCTCGCCGGCTACTCTCGTTTAGGGCGGCTCAAGTGTTGCGGGAAACAGGGCGATGACGGCAATCCTCGAGATGCGCGGCGTCAGCAAGAGCTTCGTGGGCGTGCAGGCGCTCCGCGACGTCAGCTTCACGGTCGAGGCGGGCGAGATCCACGCCCTGGTCGGCGAGAATGGCGCCGGCAAGTCGACCTTGATGAAGGTGCTGAGCGGCGTCTATCCCTATGGCCGCTATGAGGGCCAGATCATCTTCGAGGGCGAGGAGCGGCGCTTCCGCGACATCAACGATTCCGAGGCGCTCGGCATTATCATCATCCACCAGGAGCTCGCGCTGATCCCGCTGATGTCGATCGCCGAGAACATCTTCCTGTCGCATGCGCCGCAGCGCTTCGGCGTCATCGATCGCGACGAGGTCTACCGGCGTACCCAGCAACTGCTGGCCCAGGTCGGCCTGAAGGAATCGCCGGATACGCTGATCACCGATCTCGGCGTCGGCAAGCAGCAATTGGTCGAGATCGCCAAGGCGCTGTCCAAGCGCGTCAAGCTCTTGATTCTCGACGAGCCGACCGCGAGCCTGAACGAGGCCGACAGCCAGGCGCTGCTCGACCGCCTCGTCACCTTCCGCGAGCAGGGCATCTCCTCGATCCTGATCACGCACAAGCTGAACGAGGTCGCCCGCGTCGCCGATCGCATCACGGTGCTGCGCGATGGCCGCAGCGTCGACAGCATCGACTGCCGCGCCGAGCCGGTCCTGGAGGACCGCATCATCAAGAGCATGGTCAATCGCGACATGGCGCACCGCTTCCCCGAGCGGCAGCCCAAGATCGGCGAGCCCGTGTTCACGGTCGAGAACTGGTCGGTCTACCACCCGCAGCATTCCGACCGCCAAGTGATCAAGAACGTCAACTTCCAGGTGCGCCGCGGCGAGATCGTCGGCATCGCCGGCCTGATGGGCGCGGGACGCACCGAATTCGCCATGAGCCTGTTCGGCCGCTCGTGGGGCGTCAACATCACGGGCCGCGCTCGCCTCGAAGGCCACGACGTCAATCTCAACAGCGTACCGGCGGCCATCGATGCCGGCCTCGCCTATGTCACCGAGGACCGCAAGCAGCTCGGCCTGATCCTGGCCGACGACGTGCGCAAGAACATCACCCTGGCGAGCCTATCTCAGGTCGCGCCGAACGGCGTGATCGACGACATCGCCGAGCTCAAGGCGGCGTCCGGCTACCGCGGCCGGATGCGCATCCGCTGCTCCGACGTCTATCAGGAGGCCGGCCAGCTCTCCGGCGGCAACCAGCAGAAGGTCGTGCTGTCGAAATGGCTGATGACCGATCCCAAGGTCTTGATCCTTGACGAGCCGACGCGGGGCATCGACGTTGGCGCAAAGTATGAGATTTACTGTATCATCCAGGAGCTCGCGGATGCCGGCCGGGGTGTTGTCGTGATCTCATCGGAGATGCCGGAGCTGCTCGGAATCTGCGACCGCATCTGCGTGATGAATGACGGCGCCTTCGTCGGCGAGTTCGCCGGGCCGGAGGCGACGCAGGAAAAGATCATGCGCGCCATCATGCGTAACGAAACCATCAAGAACCAGGAGACGGCCGCGTAAGCGGTCGGGAGGACGCCAGCAATGACCGACAAGACGGTTTCGCTCCCGGAGGAGAAGTCGCATAGCGGCTTCCTGAAGAACAATCTGCGCAGCTACGGCATGCTGCTGTCGCTGTTCGTGATCATGCTGTTCTTCCAGTTCATGACCGACGGCACCCTGCTGCAGCCGCTCAACCTCACCAACCTGGTGCTGCAGAACAGCTATATCGTCATCATGGCGCTGGGCATGCTGCTGGTGATCGTGACCGGGCACATCGATTTGTCGGTCGGCTCGGTCGCGGGCTTCGTCGGCGCGGTCGCCGCCGTGCTGATGGTGCGCTATCACGTCGACTTCCCGCTCGCGATCATCGCCTGCCTGATCGTCGGCGCCGCGATCGGCGCCGCGCAGGGCTATTGGGTGGCCTATTTCGGCATTCCCTCGTTCATCGTCACCTTGGCCGGCATGCTCGTGTTCAAGGGTCTGGCGCTGGCGCTGCTGCAGGGGCAGTCGGTCGGGCCGTTCCCGGGCACGTTCCAGAAGCTGTCGTCCGGCTTCATCCCTGAGTTCATGCCGAGCGCGGCGCACCTTTATCCCACGTCGCTCGCGATCGGCGCGGTGCTGACGCTCATTCTGGTCTATGCCAGCGTCAAGGGCCGCGCGCGCGAAGTGGAGCACGGCATCGAGGTCGAGCCGTTCGGCTTCTTCGCCGCCAAGAACGTCGTGCTGGCCGGCGCATTGATGTATTTTACCTACCTGATCGCCTCGCATCGCGGCCTGCCCAACGTGCTGGTCATCATGACCGCGCTGATCGCGCTGTACGGCTTCATGACGCGCCGCACGGTGATCGGCCGGCAGATCTATGCGGTCGGCGGCAACGCCAAGGCGGCCAAGCTGTCGGGTATCAAGACCGAGCGGCTGGTGTTCATGACCTTCGTCAACATGGGCGTGCTGGCCGCGCTGGCCGGCCTGATCTTCGCCGCCCGGCTCAACACCGCGACGCCGAAGGCCGGCCTCGGCTTCGAGCTCGACGTCATCGCGGCGTGCTTCATCGGCGGCGCCTCGGCCTATGGCGGCGTCGGACGGGTCGGCGGCGCTGTCATCGGCGCCATGATCATGGGCGTGATGAACAACGGCATGTCCATCCTCGGCATCGGCATCGACTATCAGCAGGTCATCAAGGGCCTGGTGCTGCTCGGTGCCGTCTGCATCGACGTCTACAACCAGCGCCGCTGAGCGCTATACGCCGCACATTCTCTGACAGGGCGTCTTAGCCGGGGCTCTTCGGCATCCACCATCGTCATTCCGGGGCGCGCGTCGCGCGAGCCCGGAATCCATCTGTCCTCATGCCCCCCGGTGAAATGGATTCCGGGCTCGCGCGGCGCGCGCCCCGGAATGACGAGGTCGAGTCCGTCGCCGACCTATACCACGTGGAAATTCGACACGCTGTCGTTGGCGAGCTGGGCGACGAGCTGCAGCTCCCAGTCGATATAGGCCTGCATCGCTTCCGCGGCGTTGTCGGTGCCCTCATAGGGACGCTTGTAGACGTCGTCGGCAGGCGATATCCATGAGGACCGATCGCTCTCCAGCACATGGCCGGCAGCCGTCCAGGCGCGCGTACCAGCGGTGAGCGCGCGGAGCTCACGCGTCGTTGCGGCACGTGCATCCGCAAGCGCAAAGGCCGCCTCGGCGCCGTCGTCACTTGTCAGCACGATCGGACCATCGCCTGGCAGCTTGACGAGATCCGATGAAAAGCGCGACGCCAGCACGAAATGTGCGCCCGGAATGTGTCCGGCCTTGTAGCTCGGACTGCGCGTGAGATCGACGATGGTCCACGCCGCCGCATCGGCCGCGAGTTGCTCGGCGCTGATTGCCGCGTCGCCAAGCTGCGGCAGCGGCGGTCGGCGTGCGGCGCGGATTCCGGTTTCGGTCGTTCCAACGACATCCGGTCCCACGACCGCCACGTCCCAGCCCATCTGCTTCAGCCATGACGCCGTCATGCGCGCGCGCACGCCGTCATCGTCGAACAGCACCAGGCGGGCGCCGCGCACGCCGACCCACTCGTCGGTCGCCTGCACCAACTGGCCGCCCGGCGCCGACGCGAAGCCAGCCGGATGGCCGGCGGCATAGTCCTCGGGCGTGCGAACGTCGAGGCAATACAGCGTGCGCGTCCCAGCCTCGGCCTGATAGCGCGCGAAGGTCGCGGTATCGAGCACGCCGACGCCGACGCGCTCGGCCCAGGCCTTGGCATCCGCCAGCGCGGTCGCGTAGCTCGCCCCTGGCCGCTCCAGCATGCGCGCGGTCCTGCCGCGCTCGACCTGATGGCCGGCAAGGGTCCAGCCGATGGTGCCGTTGCGCAACGCATAGATCTTGTTCGGCAGCCCGGCATTGATCAGCGACTGCGTGCCGATGATCGAGCGCGTGCGTCCGGCGCAGTTGACGATGATCGTGGTGTCGGGCGACGGCGCGATCTCGCGTGCCCGAAACGCCAGTTCGCCGCCGGGGACGCTGACCCCGCGCGGAATGCTCATGGTGCGGTATTCCTCGAAGCGGCGGGCATCGAGCACGACCAGATTCGCTTCGCGCTCGATCAGCGCCTTGGCTTCGTCGGCCGACAGCGACGGCGTGTGCCGGATGGCCTCGACCAGTTCGCCGAACGCCTTGCTCGGCACATTGACGTCGCGGAACACCTCGCCATGCCGCGCATAGCCCGACAGCCCGCCAGCGAGCATCGCGACGTCGGTGTAGCCCAGTGCATGAATGCGCGGCACCGCGCGGGCGGCATAGCCTTCGCCGTCATCATAAACGACGACGGGTACATTCAGACGTGGCACGAGATCGAGGATGCGCAGTTCGATCTGCGACAGCGGCAGCGACACCGCGAAGAACGGGTGCGACAGCGAATAGGGCCCTTCCTCGCGGACGTCGAGCAGCGCCACCTCCTCGCCGGCGCGCCAGCGCCGCCGCAGCTCGGTCGGTGTGATGATGCGGAAACCGTCAGGCGGCGGTGCGGTCGGGCCAGAGGTTGGGGACGGTGTCATTCGAATATCCGGAAATGAAGTCTCGGGCGGCGCCGGTCTCCGCATCGTACACCGCGCGGCGGATGCGGCCGATATTGCCGTCATAGACGTGGATGCTGATCGAGGAGCGGTCCGCCAGACCGTTGGAGATCGCGTGGATGTCGCCAATGTGTGGCGATACCGCGGCCGTTTGTCCAGCCCGCAGCCGCTCCGGCGCAGCCGCGCGCAACGTGCCGTCCGGCTGCCGCGCATAGCTGACCGAGAGTTCCTCGCCGCGCAGCACGCCGACGAGGCCCCAGACGCGATGGTCGTGCACCGGCGTGCCCTGGCCGGGGCCCCACACGAAGCTCACGATGGAGAACCGATCGAGCGGATCGGCATACAGCAGATATTGTCGGTAGCGGCCGCCGTCGGCGACCGCAAAGGCCTGAGGCAGCCAGTCGTCATGCGCGACCAGCTCCTTCAGTTTCGGTGCGAGCGCGGCGAGCAGCTCTGGCTCTTTTGTCGTGCTTGCGACGAGGCGTGCCGTATCGGCGACGAAGTCGCGGAAGCGCGCAATGTCAGTCATGTCGGACTCGTGTCGTATCGAGGCGGGAGGCTGCCGATGGGCGGCGTGATGGGCGAGGGATCTGGTCCCACTCAGATGTGAGGGCCGAGCATCGCGATGTAGAACAGGTCCTCGTTGGACAACTCGGCGGCCGGGCGGCGCCGGGTGAGGATGTCGTGCGCTTTGAGACGGCCGTCAGCACGCCCTTGCGGCAGCAAATGACCGAGCCAGCCTCCAAACCACGAGACGTAGCGCATGAGAACCTCCGCAGCTGCTGTGGCCACTCGACTATCACGCGGCAGGATTGCGCGGACAAGGTCCGGTCATGCTGTCGCGCGACTTTGGCAAATCATGCTCGCTGCAACGCGTCGTCGGCAAATTCCTTTCCCGCCGCGTCCCGCTCGCACGCATCGGTTTCTCCACCGGATGCGTCAACGTCGCCATTCCGGCCCATCAGGTCGTCATGCCAATGGGTACGGAACGCCATCCAAGAGGCGTGATCCTGGAAGGCGACCTCGGCGAACCACTCGACCGTGACGGCGCCGCTCGGCCAATAGCGTTCCTGGTCATGCCAGCACACCACCGGCCAGCGCGGATTGCGATAGGAGCGGCCGGTCTCGTCATGCAGCGACGGACGGCCGAGGTGATCGATCAGCCACGCCATCACCTCGGGCAGGAACGTCGCGGCAAACGACACGCCGTGGCGGCCGAGCCGTTGCGGCATCCGCATGACGCGCTGATCGATGATGGCGAACGCCGGCGGCACGGCACCGACGTTGAACTGCCGAATCATCAGCAAGCGGAAGCCGCAGCCGCAGAGCTCGGCGGGAACGGCGTGAATCGCGGTCGGCTGTAGCGGAGCCGTGATGTTCATCCCCGTGCTCCCCGCGCCTGGCCGAGCGTGAGATCGATGGCGTGCTGCAACGCTGTGCGCGTCGGCACATCGCTGCGTTTTAGATAGGCGGTCAGAACGCGTGCCATCCCCTGTCTCCCGTCGGCATCTGCACATTGCTGGTCGCAGCCGTCGCAGATCGCCTTGCGTGGAGACGGACATCCGGTCCGAATCCGACGCGACGAAAATCAACAATCTCCGACATTGCTGCCGGTCAGGGAGGACACATCAAGTTTCGTGCCAGATGCGGCGGTCAGTGGAGGCGATGGCCGTCGGCGTCGTCTTCCGGCGTTGCGAGCTGCGCGATCGGGCTGGATTGGTGGTGGATCATCCGCCAGGCGCCGTCGATGCGCGCGAAGTGATTGGCTGCGGCGAGCGCCGCGCCGTCCACCAGCTCGATGCAGAGCACGTGACCATGATCGCCGTCGACGATCGCGTGCGGATCCGCGCAGACGATGTTCGGCCGACCCGGGTTGGCGAGGATGTCGCGCCAGCTGCCGATCACGGCGGCGCGGCCGACGATCGCCGGCCAGCCGGGATGAATGCAGGAGATGCCGTCGCGATCGGCCCAGAGGGCGACGAGCGCCGCGAAATCACCGTCCGTGAAGGCGGCATAGAAGGCCGCATTGGCGGCCAGGATCTCGCGATCATCGCTCATCGTGATGGCGTGAGCCAAGCCGGTGCGAAAATCAAGCAATGTTTGGAAACGCACACCCGCGCGCCTGCGAAAATTTGCAAGCTTTTTGCAGGACGCGGTCGAGACGCGATCGCAACGCATCAGCCGAGGTCCTGCCATGCTCGAAACGGCCATTGTCGGAGGTGGATTGTGCGGAATGGCACTCGCGCGCAGCCTGCAGCAGCGCCGCAGCACGTTCGCTTTGTTCGAAGCCCGACATCGCCTGGGCGGACGGGTGCTGTCGGCCAGGAGCAAGGCGGGGCTTGCGCTTGACCTCGGCCCGACCTGGTTCTGGCCGGACACCCAGCCGCTGCTCGCCGGCCTGGTCGCGGAGCTCGGCCTGTCCGACTTTGCCCAGCACGATGACGGCACGGTCCTTCATCTGGAAGAGGCGGACAAGCCGGCCGAGCAGATCAGCGGGCCGCCGGTCCACCAGGGCGCGCGTCGGCTCTCCGGCGGCATGACGAAATTGATCGAGGCGCTGGCGCGCGATCTGCCGCAGCCCTTCATCCATCTCGGCCATGAGCTGATGCGTATCGTCGATTGCGGCACGCATGTGCGGCTGATCTTCGCCACAGCAACGGAATCGGTCGCGATCGAGGCCAGGCGCGCCGTGCTCGCGCTGCCGCCGCGGCTGCTGATCGACCACGTCGGCTTCTTTCCCGCGTTGGACGACGCGACCTTCGAGGCGATGCGTGGCGCCGAGACCTGGATGGCGGCACAGGCCAAGGTCGTGATCGCCTACGACCAGGCGCATTGGCGCGACCAGGGCCGGTCCGGCAATGCATTCGTCAGCCACGAGCAGGCCGTGATCGGCGAGATCTTCGATGCCTGCGATGCGGGCGGCGACCGCGCTGCGCTCGGCGGCTTCCTTGCGTTCCCGCCCGATCTGCGCGCGACCTTCAGCGTCGGGCTGCCGTTGCTGATGGACAGCCAGATGGTGCAACTGTTCGGCTCCGCGCTGGAAGGCGGTGAGCAGCACTATCAGGACTGGGCGGCCGAGCGCTTCACCTGCAGCGCACTGGATCGCACCACGCCGCGCGGCGAGCACAGCGAGATCGCCAATCCGATGCTGCGGCGGGCGCTGTGGGACGGGCGGCTGCATCTCGGTGGCGCCGAAACCGCAAGCCACGCGGCCGGCTATCTCGAAGGTGCCCTGAACGCCGCCAGGCGCATCGAGCGCGCGATGGCCCGGGTGATCGGCGAGACCGCCGGGCCGCGCCCGGCCGCGGCGATCGGCGACGGGCTGTCGGGCAACGCAGCGAGCCTCGCCTGGTTCGGCGCCTGGGTCGCCGCGCAGCGTGATGCCGCGTTCGACGACTATCGGCAGCGGCTCAACCGCAGCCTCGCCGCGCAGCAGCGCGAACAACTGACGCAGCTCGCTCTTCTCGGGGCCACCGAGCAGGTGTTCGCTGCGGCGCTGCAGGTGCTGGACGCACTGACCTTCGACATGCGCGACGTCGCCGTCGAACGCGGTCGCTCCGCCCTGATGCCCGAGATCCAGAAGCCGTTTCGCGATGTCATGCAGTCGCTGCTCGACGATGCCATAGCGTTCAACCGCACCTCCTGCGCGTTGTCGAACTTTCCGTTCGAGCACAAGCCGTCGAAGGATTATCTGCAGACGATCCTGCGCGACATCGCCGCCGCCTGGCAGGAGTTCTCGCTCGCCGCGAACCGTCTGCTGCTGGCGAAGGCGGAAGCGGCGATGCGCCCGCCGACGAGAGTGTCGTCGTGAGTCGGACGGCATCGAGGTGCAAACCATGAAGCTGCAGATCGAACGTCCGACCATCCTGACGATGGCGGCGGCCTTGCCGCACCTCGCTCCGCTCATGGAGCAGTTGCGCTTCGGCGACAAGGTCGAGGTCAACCTCGCGCAGCTCGCGGGCGCGGAGCTCGACTTCCTGCGCGACAGCTACCGTGGACCGGTGACTGATGTCCGGTGTGCGCGGTCGGCTATATCAGCCCCAGATGTGGTGCAGTGCGTGGTGGTGATGATCGACGACGGTCGAAGAATGCGCCGCTGCCGTCGTGTGGGTGGAGGTCGAGTTGTGGGCGGCGGCCGTCGTGTTGTTGTGGTGATGGTGCGAAGAGCCTTGAGTGGTCGTCTTGGTGGTCGTCGATGTCGTATTGCCGGTGGCGTTGGTCGCGGTCGTCGTCCCGGTCTTCGTCGTGGTTCCGCCGCTCGATGTCGCGGCCGTGGACGTGCTGGTACCGCCGGTGCCGTTTGCGATGTTCGGCGTGGCCGTGACCTTCGTCGTCCCCTGGGCGAGGCCGGCGACCGATGTCGCCTTGGAGACCGTCGTTGCCGATCCGACATAGGTCGCCCCGCCGATCGCGATGTTGTTGCCGCTGACGTCGTTCGCGTCGGCGACGAAGCCCTCACCGGCAGCCGTCAGCATCGCGAGGTCCGAAG
Organism: Bradyrhizobium sp. HKCCYLRH1030; assembly: GCF_051168395.1. Classification (NCBI taxonomy): domain Bacteria; kingdom Pseudomonadati; phylum Pseudomonadota; class Alphaproteobacteria; order Hyphomicrobiales; family Nitrobacteraceae; genus Bradyrhizobium; species Bradyrhizobium sp. HKCCYLRH1030. The sequence goes on from NZ_JBNPUY010000004.1 coordinate 355,209, forward strand.
TGAGCGCCGCGCCGGTATCCCCGTTCAGGATGCCCTGCAGTCCTTTGATGGCGGTGGCGGAGTCCGCCTGCAGCGTGCCATTGTTGAGCTCGTTGTCGAAACGGCCCTGGAACACGGCGCCCTGGGCGGCATCGAAGCTGGCGCCGAAATTGTTGTAGTTCTCGATCTGCGTGATCAGCGCCTGGCTGGCCGTACCGCTGCCGTTCACGATCGCCATCAGTTGCGCGTTGATCGTGTTCGCCTCGGCGACGAAGGTGGCCCAGAAATTGGTTTGCGCCTGATTGTCTTGGAACCGCGTGACCGTGCCGGTGAGGCCGCCCGGATCCTCGGCGAAGCCGCCGGTGTGGCCCGGATTGCCGTTACCGCCGGCCGCGACGTTCAAAGCGGCGTCGTTCTGGACGATGTCGATGATGTCGAGCAGATTGTCCGCCGTGCCCCGCAGCGCGGTGGTGTTTCCGGTCGCGGCGGCGGCATCGTATTTCTCGAGCTGCAGTGTGACCTGATTCAGCACCGTCTGGAGGTGAAGCGTCGTGGCGGCTGCCGCGTTGGTGGTTTCTCCGGCTTCGATCTGCGCGAGCAGGGTCGCGTTGGCGAGGATGGCCGTGAGGCCCGATTGCACCGCCGTCAGGTCGTTGGTCACTTGGGTCAGATTGGTCGCGTTGATGCCGCCGGAGATGACGCTCACTGCGGCATTGAAGACCTCGCCGACCACCTTCAGGCTGGTGCCGGCCGTCGCGGCCGCGAGCGTGGTCGGATCGTCTGCGCCTGCCGGCAGGTTCTGGAACGCAACGTCGGTCGCGCCGGTATTGGCGGTGAAGGTGACGTTGTTGAGTGCCGCCGACAGATGCGCGTCGTTGTTGATCTCCGACAGGATCTCGGTCTGCAACGCGTGGATGGTCTGCGACGCCGCCGACAATGTCGTCGCATTCGTGGTCTGCGCGGCCGCGGTCAGCAGCGTGCCGAGCTGGGTCTGGACGTTGGTCAGCGCGGCGATGTCTGTGGAGTTCAGCGCAAACGTCTCGCCACCGATCGTCACGTCGTTCGGGTTGGCCAGGATGGCCGCGATATCGTTCTGCACCGCATGGATGTCAGTGGTGTAGTTCGACAGGAAGGTGTTCGAATTGCCGCTGCCTTGACTGCCGGAATAGAGGCCGAGCGAGATGCGAACGGCGTCGTCGAAGACGACGCCGGCTTGAACCAGATCGGTCGACAGATTGAGCGCACTCGCTCGCGTGAGCAGGTTGGACGTGCCGTTGGCGAGCGCAGTCGCATTGAAGTTGGTGGCCATTCGATCGTCTCCTCACACTTTACTGCTGTCGCGGCATGACAATCCTGGTCGGCAATGCATCTGCGTTCGCCTGTATCGCTTCGATGCAGGTCGTCGGGATGGTGCATGTCGTGACGTGAGGAGCTTTGTAGTTACACAATCGGGCCGTCGGCCGCTGCAAAGTCGTCATCGAACGGGCAGCGGGCCGGCTTTCCAGTCTGTTTGTTTCTGTCTGGCGGAGGAGAAATATTCGTTGGGCGCGTGCGACGTTCTGCCGCATGCCTGATTGGGCGCTGCATCCTGCTCGTCGGCGAATAGAATCATTTGCAACTAACAGCGCCGCGCTTCGTGATGATGTGCGGCTGAAAGAATATAGCGTTGGCGTGCCCCGCCGCTGATGCCTCGTGACATGCCTGCGCTGAAGAGCGGCGCGCGACGGCTTGCATATCTGCAGTTCGGATGTATGAGCGTCGCCCGTTTCAATACCCAAAGCGTTCAACGCGAGAGGCCACCAGCCATGTCAAGTCCACTGTGCGCGACACGATCCGTGCCGACGCCCGCAGTGCGTTCGGCTGACAGTCACTCCATCATGTTGAACGACCATGGCACAGTCATTGATGGCGCGCCGGGGGGAGGCCGAGCGCGCGCGGGTTGAAGCCTATCAGCTGACGCTGCGCCGCGCGGTGCGGCCGACGCGTTCGCCGCCGGATCTGCACAATGCGATCCGCGAGGCGCGGCGCGGCTTCGAGGCTGACATCATTCGCGATCCAGAAGGCTGGAAGCCCCAGTTGAAGACGCGCGACGCCGCGCGGCTGCGGCTGGCGGCTGCGCGTCATCTGTTTGGCCGCTATTCGTTGGCCCAGCACCTGGAGCTGATCTGGATCGATGACGGCGGGCTCGGCCGCGACGAGACGATCCTGCGCAAGCGCTGGTACATCGCGGTCGCCGGCGGCGGCTCGCTGTACAAGGCAGGCGCCTCGGCTTGGCTGTCGCGCAAGGAGGTTCACGCCTTTCTCCATCCGCTCGGGCAGGTCGGCTTCGACGAGGCGATATGGCAGGCGATCGCGCGGTCCTACACGAGCGATCCGGCGATCGTGTTGCGGATCGCCCGGTCCAGGATTGCGCGGACGCCGCGCGGCGAGATCGCGTTCTGGCGCGAGGCGGCGCAGTTCTTCTGCGCACATCCGACGACGGGCGAGGAGATCGACGATCTCTGCGACTACATCGCGCATCGTCGCCGGCGCGAGCGCCAGTTCAGCCTCAAGGGCCGCTCGCTGGCCGCGCTGCGCCGGCTGATGAACGCATGGCATCGTGATCTCGCGGTGATCGCGCGCATCGAGGCGGCGCGCCGGCGGGCCGAGATCGCCCGTGGCCGCATGGCGGCACGGACCGCGGAGCCAGCGCATTGGCCGGGGGCCGCGCTGACGGACTGGTCATGGAGCCCGTCGGAGGGCTCGGCCACGCGCGACGCGTATGTCATCATGCAGTTGCGGACCGCCGAGGATCTCGTCGCGGAGTCCAGGGCGATGCATCACTGTGTCGCGAGCTACGCGGACAAGTGCATTGCCGGCCACGCCTCGATCTGGTCGCTGCGCTATCGTCACGCCGGCAAGACGCAGCGGCTGCTGACGATCGAGCTCAACCCGCGGCACCGCGCGGTTCAGATCCGCGGCTTCGCCAACCGCGTCGCTAACGCGGACGAGCGCAAGGTCCTGGAGCGCTGGGCCAAGGCGCGCGGGATCGAGCTGCCGCAGACATGAGCTGCGTCGCCATCAATGTCCGTCGATCGCGGCCGCCTTGGCGCCGCCGGCGACGGAGTAGCGCATCGGGACCTTGCGGGTCTTCAAAAAGGCTTCCAGCGTCTCGCCGCGGAAGGCTGCGTAGACCTCCGGATTGGAGACGCCGATCACCGCCGCCATCTTCTCCAGCACGAAGAAGCTGACCCCCCGCCTGATCATCTCGATCCAGCGGCGGTTGCGGATCAGGTCGCGCTCCTCGTCCGTGAGACCGTGCTCGTCCGCCAGCGCGTCGAATTCCGCAACGAATCTCGCGCGATGCGCGGGGATCACGAGCCGGTGCAGGAAGTCGTTGATGCGGAAATTGGCCTGGCTGCGGCCATGGGTGAAGGGATAGGTGCCAGCCAGCGTCTCGGCGCCCGCGAGCTCATGTCCGATATGCGCGCGATAGGCCGCGACCTCCCGCGGGTCGGGCGCGCCGCCGAGATCGTCGAACACGAGGGTAGCGATGTTGGTCACCGACGGTGCGTAGGTCTGCCTGTGCACGAGCTTCACGTTCTCGGACAGCGCGCCGCGCATGATCAGCCACATGATCACCTCGGCGCCTTCCATGCCGCCCTTGATCGCATAGTCGGCGATCCGCATCGCAGTGAGCCGCTCCGGGTCCTTTTCCAGCAGATCGAGGAATTCGTTGTCCCAGTCCTCGTTGAGAAAGCCGGCGCGCTCGCCGTGAACCTGGTGCGACAGCCCGCCGGTGGCGAAGATCGCCACTTTCAGGTCTTCCGGATAGCTCTCGATCGCCTTGCGCAGGGTCTTGCCGAGCTTCCACATCCGCTTCGCATTGGGAATCGGCAGCTGCAGCACGCCGACCTGCAGCGGCACCACCATGCCCGGCCACGCGCCGCTGGCATCGCCCATCATCGACAGCGGCGACAGCAGGCCGTGATCGACCGGCTTGCCCTGGAAGAACGACATGTCGAACTCGTCCGCCATCATCGCCATCGCGATGTGCTGCGACAGGCCGAGATGGCCCTTCGCCGGCGGCACGTCGCGCGGTCCGCCGCCTTCGTCGGCGGCGACATAGCGGTCGTCAATGCCGAGCGCGAAGGCGGAGTAGTGATCGAAGAAGAACGAGGTGATGTGATCATTGTAGACCATGAACAGGACGTCGATGTCCTTCTGCTTCACCCAGTCGCGCACGACCGCGAAGCCGTCGAAGATCGGCTTCCAGGCCGGGTCGTTCTGCTTGTTGGTGTCGCGTGCGAAGCCGATGGTGGGCGAGTGCGATGCGCCGATGCCGCCGATGATCCGGGCCATGTGTCCCTCCGCGAATGGGCCGCCGCTGACTGTCACTCGCGGCCGCGCCGGGACGGACCATACGAAGTTTCCCCTGCTAGACAATCATGCTAACGTGCACGGATCGTTTCTCTCGATGAACGAGCGGCTCTCGGATGAAATGGCGGATCGAGGACATTCCTGTGTTCCATGCGGTGGTGGCGACCGGCGGCATGACCGGCGCCTCGCGGTCCCTGGGCATGCCGAAATCCTCGGTCAGCAAATCGGTCGCCCGGCTTGAGCAGGATCTCGGCATCCGGCTGTTCGACCGCAACTCGCGGCGCGTCCGGGTGACCCGCGAGGGCGAGCTGTTCTTCCAGCAATGTCAGAAGATCCTGGATCAGGTCTCGGAGGCCGACGCGGTCATGACCGGGCTGGTCGGCGTGCCCAGCGGCCGGCTCTCGGTGGCGCTGCCGCCGGCGTTCTGCGAGGAGATCCTGGCGCCGCAGCTCGCCGAATTCCACCGCCGCTATCCGCGCATCGAGCTCGATGTCGAGGCAACCACGCGCGCGATCGACATGCTGGCCGACCGCTTCGACATCGCGGTCGTGGTCGGCGTGCAGGAGAATTCCGAGCTGGCGCAGAAGGTGCTGATCGGCGGCCGCCTGATCTGGGTGACCAGCCCCGCCTATCTCGCCGCGCACGACATCGGCGAGGACGTCCGCGCGCTGGAGCGCCATCTCATGATCTGCGAGCGGCGCTATGGCGATCGCACCCTGATGATCAAGCAGCACGGCCATCTCGTCCGCTTCGACGTCGGTGCGCATGTCGCCCGCATCAACAATCCGCTGGCGGTGCGCCGGGCCGTCGCCCACGGCGCCGGCATTTCCTTTCTGCCGGAGCACTATTGCGTCGAGTTGCTCGGCGAGGGCCGGCTGGTCGAGATCGGCAGGGGGGTCGCGTTCGACACCCGCGCCGCCCAGCTGACCGCGATCTTTCCGAGCCGCAAGCTGATCTCCTCGCGCGCCCGCGCCTTCCTCGACTTCCTCGAGGAGATCTGCGCCGCGTCCGCGCACACCCTGATCGGTCAGACCTGAGGTGCGCCGTCCGCCTGTCTCACGCAAGCCGATGGAATGACGGCGGCAACGGCTCTCGCACCAGCTCGCTCAGATTGAGCGTTTCACCGCTGTCGGCGATATCCGAGAACAGCACCTCGATGAAGGGATGCTGCCGGTTGGATGCGGCGCCGCGCCGATATTTCCTGCTCACGATCCGCTCGATCGCAGCAAGGTTCAATTGTCCCAGCGCATTGTATTGGACACGAAACAGGCTCTGCCGGCCGCCCGTGTGCTCGATCGACTCGGCCCAGATGTCCATCACCTTGCGGCTGACGAAGGCCTCGACGCCGACGGCGCCATCTTGGGCGAGCAGGCGCAATCCGTCCATCGTATGCGGCTGCTCATCGACGCGAAATTGGCTCAGCGACATCGGAGATCCCTTTCTGTTGCGTGCATCGGCGGTCTCACGGGAGAGTCGAGAACGGCGATCGGCGCATCGAACGTGTAGGAGAGCCCTGACGGCGCATAGGTCAACTGAACCTCGCCGCCGAGCTGCACGCCGAGCGTTTCGATCAGCCGGGTTCCGAAGCTTCGGCTGGCGGGCTGTTGAACGACCGGGCCGTGTCTTTCGGTCCAGGCGAAGCGGACCCGGCGTTGGTCGACGGTCCAAAGCAGATCGACGCGTCCTTCCGGCACGGACAGCGCGCCGAACTTCAGGGCGTTCGTGCATAGCTCGTTGAGCGTCATCGCGAGGGCGATGACGGCATCCGGCGTCACCAGCACGTCGGGTCCGGTGATCGCAAAGCGTGAGTCGTCGGGCGTGTCGAACGCCTGGACGGACGTACGGATCACCGTGCGGAGGTCGCCGCTGGAAAATTTCGCTTGCAGGAGGAGATCGTGTGCCCGTCCGAGGGCCAGGAGCCGCCCGGAGATGGCATGCTGTGCATCCTTGGTCGCCGGCACGTTGCGGAGGCTCTGGGAGACGATGGCGGTGACGGTCGCGAGCGTATTCTTGATGCGATGGTGCAGCTCCTCGAGAATGAGCTTTTGCAGCCTGCTCGCCGTCTCGCGTTCTCTCGCCTCGATTTCGGCCTGCTCAGACCGGGTCTTGGCATTGCTCTCGGCCTCGGAAAGCAGGCGCTTCAGCCCGATGATTTCCGTCAGCAGAAAGTCGGGGTCCACGACCGTGCCGTGAGGAGGCTCTGTGGTGAGGTTGATCTCGAGCATTGGCTGACATGTCCTTGCACCGGATGCCGCCCTCGGAGGGCACAATGGTACGCAGGAGCAGGCCGCCCCAGCGTCACTTCGTTCGCGAGCGGACATTTCCGTTGAAATGCCCGAGTATCTCGGCGGCGTTTGCGAGGATGGTCGCCTTCCTGATCGCGGCAGCGCGCTCGCCGCCTTGCTGCATCAGGCCCGCCGTCTCCAGCGCATTCTCCGCCCTGGTGGCGAGCGTCGCGTGCAGCGATGACCGCTCTCGCTTGGCCGGCTCGGACGGCTTGTCGGGGTGACCTGGCGCAAGCGCCCCACTGCGAACGGCGGCCACCGGATCAGAATCGCGGCGACGATCGGCAGCCCAAAGAATGGCGGCGCCAGGAGCGGTCGCACCAACCACGCGCGCACCGGACGTGGTGGTATTCGAAGAGGTGTTCGAAGTTTTCGACATGCTGTCCGCCTTCTGGTTGCGGCGGGAGCGCATGGCTCTCAGTCACCGATGGCAGCCGGGGGACGCGCGGTGATCATCAACATATGGTGTGTGCGCGCGCAATAGCGAGGTCCAGCCGAAATTATTTGCCGTGAGGATCCGGTCGCCGCCATCGCCTGAAGCGAGAGCGAGTCTGGCCCTGCGGCTCATCCGACGTTCGTAGCATCGTTGCATCGACATGCGAACGTCGGACGCTTGGCTCATTTGTAGATCATGTGCAGTCCTGATCACGATGCCTTGGCATGAGTCAGACGTCGGACGTGTTATCGGCCGATTCCGACGCTCACGCCGGGCGCGTGGATGCCGATGCCGCCACGATCTTCATAGTCACGTCCTTCATAGCCACGCCGCTCGTGCCGGCCATAGCCGTAGGCGCCGCGGTCTTCGCGGATGATGACACGGCGTTCGCGGCCTTGGCGCCAGCAGCGGCCGTTCTCGTTGCAGACCATGCGAACCTGCTGGATGCTGCTCTCCGGGAGGACCGATATGCCGGCCGTGAGCGGGGCAGCGGAGGCGGCTGCGGCCATCAATGTGCTCGCGGCGGCTGCGAGCGTGATCGTAAGAATCTTCATGGTCATGACATAACTCCGGGTGCGGGGATTGCGTCATGGAACCAATCTGCTGGCAATCCCATGGTTCCCCGGCGGTGGCATTTGTTTTGGCGTCGAACGGCTGCCTGTGCGGCGCTGTGGCGACATCGGACAGGACGCTGTTGGTCTCGAGCGGCACACGGACGGGCATGCCCGTCAGGTAACGACCCGCGCCGCTGATGACTTGGGCGAGGAAGCAGTTTAAGAAGCGCGGCTCTTGAATCCGCAGGGTCGGGCGAGGAGGCCGCGATGAATTTGCGCGAGCAGTGGGAAGCAGAGGCCGGCCGGTGGCTCGCCTGGGCGAGAGCGCCGGGTCACGACAGCTTCTGGCGCCACCATCGCGAGCAATTCAGCCGCTTGCTGCCGCCGCCCGGTGCGCTCACGCTCGACATCGGCTGCGGCGAGGGCAGGCTGTCGCGACATCTCGCCTCCGAAGGGCACAGAGTGGTCGGCGTCGATGCATCGCCGTCGTTGATCGCCGCGGCCCGGGCGGCCGATCCCACGATCGGCGTCGTGCGTGCCGACGCGGCCGCGCTGCCGCTGGCCGATGCATGCGCGGATCTCGCGATCGCCTTCATGTCGCTGCAGGACGTTGACGCGATGCCGGCCGCGGTGCGCGAGCTTGCGCGGGTTCTCAGGCGCGGCGGCCGCTTCTGCATGGCGATCGTCCACCCGCTCAACTCGGCCGGGCGGTTCGCGAGCCTGGCATCGGATGCGCCCTTCGTCATCCAGGGCAGCTATCTGGACTCCTACACCTTCAGCGACGCAATCGAGCGCGACGGGCTCAGCATGACCTTCCACAGCGCGCATCGCCCGCTGCAGAGCTATTTCGAAGCGCTGGAAGCGGAGGGATTCCTGATCGAGGCGCTGCGCGAGCCGTCCATTCCCGAAGCAATTATCACCCGCGACAGCAGCCGGCGCTGGCTGCGCGTGCCGCTATTCCTGCATCTGCGGTGCCTGCGCCCGTGACGCCGGAGCGCGGCGATGCTGCGCTCCGGCTGGCGAGGGTCATCCCCGCCGCGCTGCCTCGATGGCGGCGACGTCGATCTTCTTCATCGTCATCATCGCGGCAAACACGCGCTTGGCCTCGGCTCCGCCGGCTGCCATCGCGTCGGTGAGCGCGCGCGGCGTGATCTGCCAGGAGATGCCCCATTTGTCCTTGCACCAGCCGCATTGGCTTTCCTGGCCGCCATTGCCGACAATGGCACTCCAATAGCGGTCCGTCTCCGCTTGATCGTCGGTGGCGATCTGGAACGAGAAGGATTCGTTGTGGGTGAACGCAGGTCCGCCATTGAGGCCGAGACAGGGGATGCCACACACCGTGAATTGCACCGTCAGCACGTCGCCGGCCTTGCCGGAAGGGTAGTCACCCGGCGCGCGATGGACCGCCGTCACTTCGCTGTCCGGAAACAGTTCGGCGTAGAAGCGCGCGGCGGCCTCTGCGTCCTTGTCGAACCACAGACAGATCGTGTTCTTGTGCTTTGCCATGGCAGACGTCCCTTCCTTCCAAGTGCAGGCCGCGTCGTTCGTTCACCGGGCGGTCCATTGGTTACGCTCGAGCCGGGTCGTTGCGATCCGGCTGATCCAAGGACGTTCGTGCATCGCCGGTGCCGACACGACCGGCCGCCGAGCGAGAAAAAAATCTCATCCCCCACGACTGACGATCATCGGTGGCACAGCCAAGGATTGAGGCGCTTGGCTGATCATACCTTTCCTCAGCGGCTGATCGGGGCCGAGCGACAATAGGCTACCCGGCGCGGGATCCGGCTCCAGTCTCGCGGCGAAGCCGGATACGCGCGTCGTGAGGACCTAGCCTCCGGGCGACTTTGGCGGCTCGGCGCCGCCGTGAGAGGCCTGATCGGCGCCATGGGATGACGTCGGAGCAGCCTGCAGTGCTGCAGCCGCCGGCGCCTGATCTGCCTTGGCGCCTGCCGTCTCGGCCTTTGCGGCGTTGTCGTCCGGGCTCTTCGCGCCCGAAACCTTGTCTTCCGAGCTCTTGTCGTTCGAGTTCTTGTTGCCCGAGCTGTTGGCGTTCGGCGCCTTGTCCGGTTTCGGCGGCTCGATCAATGCCGCGCGCGTGGCCAGCACGATCGGCGCAGCGGTGTCGGCGCTCACGTGGAAGAGATAGTCCTCCGCCGAACGCGTGAACAGATAGCCGCCACCGGCGTCCTTCTTGTAGCGATAGATGAGCTGGCTTCCATCGGTCCGCTTCAGCGTGACGGTGATGTCGGGCGCGTCGGTCTGGGTCAGCGCCGCCTTGCCCTTGCCGCGTACGCCATCGAAGAGAGGATGCGCCATCGCGCTGACCAGGGCATCGATCTTGTCGGGCCGCGGCTTCTCGTCCTTGCCGAGCCCCGCCAGCGTGAACTTGCCGTCCTTGCCATCGATGGTGACGTCACCGACGCTCACGCTGGCGATCTTGTCGCGCGGCGTGTCCAGCATGTCGTGCTGCATCCAGGCGCTGGGCTCCGCGCCGATGTCGTAGGTCGCCAGCTCGACGGCGTAGACCGGAGAGGCATCGCCGGCCCGGACATGCACCTGGCGATAGGCCGGCGAGGTCCCGACCAGCAACTCGCCGACCCGGCTGCCGCCGCTCGTCAGCACCACGCGGCGCTCATGAACCTTTTCGGTGACCTTGAAGCGCTCGGCCGCGGCATCGGTCTTCGCGATCGGCCAGCCCTTCTTCAGGCCGGCGATGCGGTCGAGCAGGCCATTGACCTTGGTCGTGTCGGCGGGAAAGTCCGACAACGCAGGGATCACCCATTTGCCGTCCTTCCGCGCGAGCGTGACGGTGTGGCCGGCGTCGTCGTCGATCGCGACCTGATCGACCTTGGCCGGCGCGAACCCGACCAGCGGCTCCTTGGCGTCGAACGCGGCATGATCGGAGCGGTTGACCGCGAAGGTGAGAGCCAGCGCGAGCTGGCCACCCAGCAGCGCGGTGAGCAGGATGGGAAGCCCTTTCATGTCCGCGCCTCCGCTATGCCGAGCATGTTGAGATATCTCCGTTGGGCGCCGAGCCGCAGCACGCGGCGCACGATGTAGACGAGTGCGAGCCCTGCGAGCGCGAGCGCATAGTTCAGGTATTCCCAGAACATCTGGCCGCCGCTCTGCATCGGCGCGAGCGTGCGCGAGAACTGGCCGCCGCGGCTGCGCAGCGCCAGCAACCCGCGGTCCTCGAGCGACCAGTCGACCAGGTTCTGGGCGAAGTCGAGCGGTGCCAGATATTGCGTGCGGTCGACGCTGGAGGCGAGCTGCAGCACGTCGTCCGACAGGAACGTGCCCGAGCCGATCACGATCAGCCGCGCGCTCTCGGGCGAGCGGGAGATCACGCCGGTGATGCTGGGCTTGGCGTCGGCAGCCGCCGTCTTCGCCGCATCATCGGGCTTCGCGTCGGGTTTGGGCGGAGCCGCGTCCTTGGCGAGAGGCGATGGCTTGCCGGCGAAGAACGACGTGAACTCGCCCTCCATCATGGCCCCGAGCAGCTGGCGCCCCTGCTTCTCGGCAGGAGGGAATCCGGTGTCGGGATGCGCCTTGAAGTCCGGCACGACGTTGGTCGTCTTGGCGGTCCAGGAATGCGGCGAACTCTGGATCAGATCGACGATCTTCCGCTTCTTGCCGACCTTGTCGGCGTCGATCGTCAGCGGCGAGGCCCAGGACAGCGTCAGCTGCTGGGTGCCGGCCGAGGGCGCCGCGCCCTGCGCCAGCCCGTCGCTGCGGATGTCGGCGAAGAACGGGTAGTCCATCAGCCGGATCTGCCGCACCTTGATGCCACCGCCGACGTCGCGCTCGGTCGGGATCGGGAATGAGGCGTTCTGGCGATCGAGCACCATGCTGTCGCCGACCTTCACCCCCTGGAACGCCAGCCAGTCGTCGAGGCCGGACGGCGTCTTGGCCACATCGAGATTGCCGCGCAGCGACGGCTGGTAGGGCGAGGTGGCGACGATCACGGTGCCCCCCTTCATCAGGAACTGATCGACGGCGAACAGCTGCTTCTGATCGAGCTGCTGCGGCGAGGCCACGAACAGGATGTCGGCGCGCTCGGGGACGCGGCCGTCCTTCAGCTGGGTGGCGTCGACGAGCGTGTTCTCCTGCAGCTTCTGCTGCAGCAGATCGAACGATGGCCCGCCGCCGCCGGGGATGCCGAGCTGCGGCATCGGCTGCTGCGCCGGGGGCGTGTACAGCGCGATGGTCCGCAGCGCGCCGGGCGTGAAGCGCTTCAGCTCGGCGTCGATGTTGCGCTTCAGGCCGTCCTTGTCGAGCTGCTCCGGCAGCTGGATCTGCTCGGTCTTGTCGCCGCTCTTCAGGATCAAATGGAACCAGAAGCGCTTCGGATTGAGCAGGCCGACCGAGAGCGGCTCGAGGCCGTAATCGTCCTGCAGGGTCTTGGCGATCTGGCCGCCATCCGCGTCGGGATCGACGATCTTCGCGTCGAGCTTGCCCGGCGTCTTGCTCTGGTCGTCCTTGATCAGCTCCTGCAGCGCGGTCTTCAGCTTGGCGAGCGGCTCGGGCAGGTTCTTGGCCGAGATATAGGCCTCCAGCGTCACCGGGTGCGGCAGGCCGGCCAGCACGTCGCCAGAGCCGCGATAGCCGTTCAGCACCTTCTTGATCGCGCGGGTGATCGTGTATTCCGGATTGCGCAGATTGACGTCGAGCTCGCTGTCGCCGTCACCGCGCTCCTTGACCTCGATGAGGTCGCGGAAGCCGAGCGTCGTATATTCATCGCCATATTTGACGAGAATGTTGAAGTAGGAGTTGGTCACCGACGCCTGATACTTGCTCGACGTCTGGAACGGCACCGGCTGGATGCCGTACTGCTTGTTGGCCTCCGCCTCGAGCGCGGCGTTCTGCATCGGATCGACGAACTCGACCCGGACCTTGCCTTGTCCTGCGATCTCGTACTCCTTCAGCAGATCGCGCAGCCGCGGCACCAGCGGCGCCAGCAGCGGGTGGGTCTGGGCGCTGAAATAGCCGCGGATCAGCAGCGGCTCCTGCAGCTGGCCGAGATAGCTCCGGGTTTCGTCCGAGATCGAATAGATGTGTCCGGCGGTGAGATCGGCCCGCGCGGCGGGGAGCTGGCCGAGCCACAGATTGACGGCGACGAGATTGGCCACCGTCAGCGCGGCCACCATGCGCCAGCGCCGGTGCTGCGGCGCGCGGCCCTGCGACGACCAGCGCAGGCTCTCCAGCACATAGAGGTTGAGCACCAGGAACACGCCGAAGATGCTGAGATAGTAATAGAGATCGCGCAGGTCGATGACGCCGCGGGCGATCGACTCGAAGCGCGAGCCGGCCCCGAGCTGGCGCAACAGCTCGCCGCCTTCGTTGCCGGTGAGCGAGGTCAGCGTGTTGGAGCCGAGCAGGTAGAACGCGCCGCAGATCAGGGTGGAGACGATCAGGCTGATCACCTGGTTGTCGGAGCGGGCGCTGACGAACAGGCCGATCGAGATGTAGGCGGAGGCGAGGGCCAGCGCGGCGAGATAGCCGCCGACCACCGGTCCCCAGTCGAGCCGGCCGATCATGGACACCGTGATCGGGAGCGGCAGTGTCAGCGCCAGCGCGATCGCGACCAAAGCGAGGCAGGCGAGGAACTTGCCGAGCACCAGCTGCAGCGGCGCGACCGGCGAGGTCAGCAGGAACTCCAGCGTGCCGGCGCGCCGCTCCTCGCTCCACATCCGCATCGTGACGGCCGACACGATGAAGATCATCAGCACCGGCATCCATTCGAACAGCGGCCGGACGTCGGCGATGTTGCGGGCGAAGAAGCGGTCGACCCAGAAGAACAGGAACAGGGTGACCGCGAGGAACGCCGCCATGAAGATGAAGGCCGCGGGCGAGGCGAAGAAGACGGCCAGCTCCTTGCGAGCGATACGAAGAACGTTATGCATGCAGGGCCTCACGGGTCGGCGCGCCGGCGCCGGTGATGTCGGCGAACAGGGTTTCGAGATCGCGCTGTTCGGGATGCAGGGCGAACAGATCCAGCTTGTTGTCGGTGATCACGCGGGCGACGGCCGGCGCCACGGTGCTGGCCGCGTGGCCATTGAGATTGAGCGCATAGGCATGGCCGGGCTCGGCGGCCGTCAGCCGCTCCACGCTCTTCACCAGGCCGAGCCCCGTGACCAGCCGCTCGACCAGTTCTGGCGGCCCGCTGGTGACGAGACGCAACCGGCCAGGGCCGCCGAGATCGCTCATCCGGGTGTCGAGCGCCAGCCGGCCGCGGTTGATCAACAGCACGCGCTCGCACACGGCGCGCACCTCCTGCAGGATGTGGGTCGACAGGATCACCGTGGCGGTCTTTGCGAGATCCCTGATCAGTCCACGCATCTGGGCGATCTGCGACGGATCGAGGCCGTTGGTCGGCTCGTCGAGGATCACGATCTTCGGCTTGTGCAGGATCGCCTGCGCGACGCCGGTCCGCTGCCGGTAGCCGCGCGACAGGCTCGCGATCGGCGCGGTGGCTTTTTCCCCAAGGCCGGTGGCGGCGATGGCGTCGCGCAGCGCCTGCGCCCGGGCGCCCGGCGGGATTCCTCTCAGCTCCGCGGCGTAGTCGAGGAATTCGACCACCGTCATCTCCGGATACAGCGGGCAATTTTCCGGCAGGTAGCCGATCAGCGCCTGCGCCTGACGGCGCTGCGTGCCGATGTCATGGCCATGAATGGTCGCCGTGCCGGCGGTCGGCTCGAGATAGCCCGTCAGCATCTTCATGATGGTGGTCTTGCCGGCGCCGTTGTGCCCGAGCAGGCCGACGATCTCGCCGTCGCCGACCTCAAAGGAGACGTCGTCGACGGCGGTGAATGACCCGTATTGGCGGGTCAGGTGTTCGGCGGAGATCATGCGGGGCGTCGCTCCTGAGTTGGCCGTCGCAGCGCCAGGTCCTGATCGACACGCAGGATCGATCACCGGCGGCACGAGCGTCGGATGCAGCTGAAAGGATCTGGCCGACCGAACCGGCGGTCGTCAGCGGGGAAAGCTGAGGTGGTCGGGTGCGCTGAGCGCGGCGGTTCAGAGCGGCCCGGCCTGTGCGATGGGGAGAGTCGTCATCCGGAAGAGCACATCGTACGACGAAGCCTTGTGCAAACCTTGGGAGGTCGTGAAACTGTGTTTCCGCCGTTCTGTTGGTTGCGGCTAACTAATCGGACGCGATCGAATGAATCAAGCGGGGGCCGCCGCTCTGGATCGATCACGACCGGTCAATTGGATGTGAGCGGGCAACTCGAACGCACGCGCTGCGCTGACCGCGATCCGCGCCGGTGCTCATGACTTCGCCGCGGCTGCGCGTGGCCTGGTAACCTTTCTTGGTCCGCCATCGTACCGTCGAATGGCAGTATCAGGACACGCCGGCGGGAGGTATCCAATTGCATGTGAGGCGCCCGCGCATCGTGCGCATTACCCATCGTCCGAGCGGCGAGGTGATCGCCGAGGGGCCGGTCGGTCTCTGGGACATCACGCCGTTCGAGGGCAACTTCTACATCCGGCGGCGCTGCCTGAGAACGTGCCATCTGCGTCCGAACTGGATCCCCGGACTCTGCATCTACAAGTTCCTGTACGTGTGGCTCGACCTGAAGCTTCCGGACGGCCGGCGCGAGCCGTCGATCGGATGGCTGTACTGGCTGCCCAATCCGCTGTTTTTCTTCATCGCGTTCCGGCCGGCCGTTCCGCAGTCCTCGCCCGCCCTCGCCGTCGAGGAACGGGCGGGATGATTGTTGCGACACGGCGCGAGGTGATCGGCGGTGTGTTGACGGCGCTCATGGCAGGCGCCGGCCCCGCTTCGGCAGGGTCTGCTGACGACGAGGTCCCGGCCTTCGCAGCCGGCCGTCATCAGCTCACGCTGCTGCGGCCGCAGCAGAGCCTGCCGGCGCTGCGGCTGTTTCGCCTCGACGGCGGTACGCTCGATCTGGCCGCGCTGCGCGGCGCGCCAATCGTGCTGAACTTCTGGGCCTCGTGGTGTACGGCCTGCCGCATCGAGCTGCCGGAGCTCGATCGGCTCGCGCGCAGCGTCGGGCGCGAGCGCCTGCACGTCGTTGCGGTGTCCGAAGACCGCAGCGATCGCGACAGTGTCGGTCGTTTCGTGCGCTCGCTGCGGCTGACGTCGCTGCCGATCTGCCTCGATCCGAACGGGTACGTGGCGCAATCCGGTGACGGTCGCGGCAGGCCTGCGCCGTTCACGCTGTATGGCATGCCGATCACCTATCTGATCTCGGCTTCAGGACTGATCGTCGGATACCTCCCGGGTGCGGCCGACTGGTCGTCGTCGGCGGCGGCCGATCTGCTCGACTATCTCGGGCGCAACTGAATGATGAATCGCGAAGCAGACGACGTAACCTTCCAACGCACTGGAGCGAACCATCGTACAGGCGCGCCGATGGCCGCCAGACACCTGCAATGTCCGCAGGCTGAACCCGGAGAATGGAGGAACACGCATGTCCAATCGCACGCTGTCCGCAATGATCGTCGGTGCATTTGCGGTCGCTGCCGGCGCGCTCGCCGTCACATCCGCCTCGGCGGAGACGATGGCCAAGGGCGACATGGAAAAGATGATGAAGGCCAAGCAGGCCGAGACCATGAAGGCCATGAAGGACGGCAAGATGGAGAAGTGCTTCGGCGTCGCGCTGAAGGGCCAGAACGACTGCTTCGCCGGCGCCGGCACGACCTGCGCGGGCACCAGCATGACCGACTATCAGGGCAATGCGTTCAAGCTCGAGCCGAAGGGCACCTGCACGACGATGCAGACCCCCAAGGGGCCGGGTAGCCTGACGCCGAAGGCCTGAGACATTGCCGGCGGGCTGCTTGCAGCCCGCCATTTCTCTCGATCGGAGTCTTCGGGTGGCACGCGCACAATTCTCGACGGCCGGACGGATCCCCGCGCGGGGCGGCGTCGGCCTCAAGGCCGAGCACTATCGCGGCATCGTCGAAACGTGGCCCGATATCGGCTTCTTCGAGGTTCACGCCGAGAACTACATGGGCGCGGGCGGGCCACCGCACCGCTATCTCACGGCTATTCGCGAGCGCTATCCGCTGTCGCTGCATGGAGTCGGATTGTCGATCGGTGCCGACCGCCCGCTCGACCAGGCCCATCTCGGCCGTCTCAAGCATCTGGTCGACCGCTACGAGCCGGGGCTGTTCTCGGAGCACCTGGCGTGGTCGACGCACGATACCGGTTTCCTCAACGATCTGCTTCCCGTTCCCTATACGGGCGAGACCCTGATCCGCGTCTGCGATCACATCGACGAGGTGCAGAGCGTGCTCGGCCGGCGGATGCTGCTGGAGAATCCATCGACCTATGTCGCGTTCGCCGAGAGCAACTGGTCCGAGCCCGACTTCATCGCCGAGATCGCGCGTCGCACCGGCTGCGGTCTCCTGCTCGACGTCAGCAACGTCCATGTCGCCGCGACCAATCAGCAGTGGGATCCGCATGGCTATCTTGCCGCCTTTCCGCTCGCGCAGGTGGTCGAGATCCATCTCGCCGGCCACGCCCGCGAAGCCGATGAGCACGGCAGGCCGCTGCTGATCGACACCCACGACCGGCCGGTCGACGACGTCGTCTGGTCGCTGTGTGCGCATGCGATCCGCGCCACCGGCCCGGTGCCGACATTGATCGAGTGGGACGCCGAGGTGCCGCCATGGCCGGTGCTCGCGGCGGAGGCGCGCCGGGCCGAGGCCATCATGCTCTCGCCGACGATGGAGGTGGCCTGTGACGCCGCCGCTTGCTGAACGTCTTGGCGGCTTTGCCCGCGCACTGCTCGATCCGGCGCAGCCGGTGCCTCCCGGCCTGGTTGGACCGGATGGGACGCCGAGCGGGCGCCGGTTCGGCGTCTATCGCAACAATGTCGTGGCCGGCTTGACGGCGACGCTGAAGGACGCCTATCCGGCGGTTCATCGCATCGTCGGGGAGGAGTTCTTCCAGGCCATGGCGCGCCGCCATCTGCTGTCCGAACTGCCGTGCTCGCCGATTCTGCTCGACTATGGCAGCGGCTTCGCAGCGTTCATTCGCGGCTTCGCACCGGCATCGGCACTGCCTTATCTGGCCGATGTCGCGGCGATCGAGCGCGCCTGGGCCGAGGCCTATCATGCGGCGGAAGCCCAGCCGGTCACGCCTGCGGCTTTCGCCGCCCTAGCGCCGGCCGATCTGCCGGCTCTCCGCCTGCGCCTGCATCCATCCCTGCGGCTGGTCTGCTCGGCGTTTCCCGTGCTCACGGTCTGGCAGATGAATGTCGCGGAGGGAATTCCTGGCCCGGTCGATCTCGACGCGGGCGGCGAGGCGGTTCTGATCGTCCGTCCCGAGGCCGACGTCGTGGTTCGCGCGATCCCGTCGGGCAGTTTCGCGTTCGTTCAGGCCTTGTCGGCCGGGCGGTCGATGCTGAGGGCAGTCGAAGATGCGCTGCGCGAGGACGTTGGCTTCGACCTCGCCGGCACCCTCCACGATCTGATCCATGGCGGAGCGGTGATCGGCTTCGACCGCGCGACGATGGGGGAGGCGTCATGAGCACGATCGCGGGCCGCCGGGCGCTCACCTTGGCCATGTCGGATGCGATCGATCGGCTCGCGCGACTGGCTCTCATCGTGGCGCCGCCGATGCTGCGCATCGCGCTCGCGGTGCCGTTCTTCAAATCCGGACTCACCAAATGGGATGGCTTGCTGTCGCTGTCGCCGTCCGCGGTGTATCTGTTCGAGGACGAATTCAAGCTGCACCTGTTCGGACAGACCTATGACTTTCCCTGGCCCGCAGCCTTTGCTCATCTTGATGGCGTGGCCGAGATCGTGCTGCCGGTGCTCCTGGTGGTCGGGCTGGCGACCAGGGTCAGCGCGCTCGGGCTGTTGGTCATGACCGCCTTCATCCAGCTCGTCGTCCCGGATGGCTGGGCCAATTTTCATCTGCCCTGGGCTGCGATGGCGGTTGCGATCATCGCGCTCGGGCACGGGCCCTTCAGCGTCGATCAACTCGTCGTGCCGCTCGGTCGAAAACTGGAGAGCGCCGATGGGCAGTGACCAGAGCGCTCCTGCGCCGCGGCTGAGGCTCGTCGCGGTGGACGCGCAGAGCGGGGCGGACGTCAAGCCGGGACGCCGCGCGCTCGATTGGGCGATTCTGATGGCGCATGCCCAGGAGGGCGATCGTGTCGCCTATCAGCGGCTGCTGCAGGAGATCACGCCCTACCTTCGCTCTCTCGCGGCGCGGCACTGCAGGCAGCGCAGCGACATCGAGGACGCGGTGCAGGACGTGCTGTTGACCATCCACTCGATCCGCCACACCTATGATCCGACGCGCCCGTTCGCGCCGTGGCTGGTGACCATCACGAACCGTCGCCTGATCGACCGAGTACGGCGGCAGTCGCGCCAATGGCGGCGCGAGACTGTGCTGTCTCCCGAGCACGAGATCGCAGCCGAGCCCGAGACCGGCGTGGAGGCGGCGCCCGACCGCCGCGAATTGGAGCTGGCGATCGACAATCTCCCGCCAGCGCAGCAGCAGGCCGTGCGCCTGTTGAAGCTCAGGGAGCTGTCGCTCAAGGAGGCCTCGGCGGCAACCGGAATGTCCACGACCTCATTGAAGGTGAACATGCACCGCGCTCTGAAGAGCCTTCAGAAGCTGCTCATTCCGCGGAACGAGCCATGATCAAGACCGACGATCTGATCAACTCTCTTGCGACTGACATGCGGCCCGTGAAGCGGCTGCGGCCCCCGCTGTTGCGCGCCTGCACTTGGCTGATCGGGGCCGGTGCCGTGGTGGCGCTGCTCGCCGTCAACCAGGGGATCCGTCCAGATCTGGTGCAGCGTCTGCACGATGCGCCATTCGTGACCAGCCTCGTCGGCTCGATCCTGACCGGCGTGCTGGCCGCGATTGCGGCATTCCTGGTCAGCCTTCCCGACCGCTCGCGGTGGTGGATGCTGCTGCCGCTGCCGGCGCTGGCGCTATGGCTGTCCAACATCGGCTATCAGTGCCTCACCGACTGGGTTGCGGTCGGTCCAGACGGCATGAGCCCCGGCGAGGCGGCCCGCTGCTTCACGACGCTCGCCGTGACGAGCCTGCCGTTGTCGCTGGCCCTGCTGGTGATGCTGCGCTACGCGGCGCGGCTGCGGCCGACCATCGTCGCCTTGACCGGCGGCGTCGCCGTATCTGCGATCACGTCGACGGCGCTCGCTCTGTTTCATACGATCGACGCCTCGGTGATGATCCTGATGTGGAACGTCGGAACGGCTGTCCTGCTGATCGGTGCGGGCGGCCTGTTCGGCCGTCGCATGTTCGGCTGGGTCGCGCCGCGCGTCTTCGCGCACGACTGAGCTCGCCGTTCGTCGACCGACGCGGACCGGTAACCTTCGTCGTGCCTGGAGCGAACAGTCCGCGGGCTCGGGCGCAGATAGCCCTGTCGCGACGCGCATCGCGCGTCGATGTTCACGGACGCGAGGAGAATGAGACCATGCAACGATCGAACCCCCTAGCCGGGTGGACAAGTGCGGCGCTGATGCTGGCGGCGCTCGCGCCGTCCGGCGCCAGCCGGGCCGCCGATGCGACCCATCTTTCGTTCGTCACGCACGCGGCGTTCTTCTCGGCGGAGACGAAGCAGCCGAAGCCGCTCGATCCCCATGCCTTCGTCGCCGACGCCGCGGCGCCGGCCGCTGTCGGTCCGCAGAACATTTCCCACGTCGCGGGGGTCCGGCCGGCCTTGATCGAACAGGATGCGAAGACCGCCGTTGTCGCCAACGCGAAGGGCGAGCCGGAACGACGAATGATTTTGTGGCCGGAGCGAACGGCAAAGCGAAGCTGACGATCGTCGCGCCACAGCCGCTGACCATGACAACGCCGTGCTGCTGGTCTATCACAGCGACGGACCGCCGCTTCGTCCGGCAGCGTCTCGATGGTCGCCAATACCTTCTCGACGTTGCGCAGCAGTTCGAGCGACGGCGGCAGTATCGAGATCTGCTCGCGCCTGACGAGCTGCTTCACCCACCAGAAGCGGGTCATGTGCCTGATCGAGATCCGCCAACGGCTTGCCGGCGCCGGCAGATTGTCGAATGCGCCATGGTCCTGGGCAGATGCGGATCTGCACCTCGACCCAGGACTCGCAGCTCGCGGTCAGTGGCTTACGCTCCGTCATGCCCGGCCGGACCTTTTTTGTCGCATCGACGGCACGAGGCCATCACCGGACGAGATCGGCGGCAAAAATAGTGGTTGCTGTTTTTCAGAAATCATGCTTATATCCGGTATCCCGCCTCGAGCAGAGGGACGTACGCGTCGTCACGAACGTGGAGGCGGGCTGCGATGGACGTGACGGCTGTGCCGACGAGCGCAGGCGTTACGTACGGCGAAGTCGTGTGGTCCTGGCCTCTCGGCGCTGAGGTCAAGCTCGCGGTCGTTGCTTGACGGCACGCGCGGGCGATGGGGGCAAGAGAGCCGATCCCCAGGGAGAGCACGAAGGACACCGTTAAAACCGATCGCGCGGGGAAGGCCGGGTCTGTCCGGCTGTACCTGTGGTACCTGCCGCCTGCATTCTTTTGAGCAGGCGGGCCACGGGCCTCAGCCGAGGTCCGGCCTTCCTCGCGCCCTCTCGTTGTTCAGAGGGACACGAATGCTGCATCACCCGGGCACGACGTGCTGCGGGATGAAAGATGCTTATCAGTTCGCCTCCGTGATGAGGTCGAAGGTGTCGACATCTACTCAACTGTCGTCCCGGACAAGCGCGCAACGCGCGCGCCGATCCGGGATCCATAACCCCAGGGAGATGTGCGAGGCACGATGGTCGACCATTCTCGCCCAGCCACATCCGCCGCGGCGTATGGATCCCGGGTCGGCGTCCGCCAACGCTCCGCGTTGTCGGACTTGCCCGGGACGACATCGAATGCTTGGCGCGTTTTGGACTTCATCACCAGCAATGTGAGTTTTGCAGCGCTGCTCCGATCCATGTATTCAGCAGCCGCGCAACACGGAGGAAATGCACATGACCAAGACCGCCACCGAGATCGAGGACGACCGTCAGATCCGCGAACTGTTGCAGAACTGGGCGATCTGGCGCGATGCCGGTGATTGGGAGCGTTTCCGCACGGTGTGGCATCCGGATGGGCGGATGATGGCGACGTGGACGCAGGGCACCGGTGACGAGTTCATCGAGATCAGCAAGGCGGCCTGGGCCAAGGGTGTCAACATCCTGCACTTTCTCGGCGGCATCTCGGTCGATCTCGCCGGCCATCGCGCGATCTCCCAGACCAAGATGACGATCTCACAGCGGGCCGAGGTCGAAGGCGTCGTGTGCGACGTGCTCTGCACCGGCCGCTTCTACGACTTCCTCGAGAAGCGCGCGGGCAAATGGGGCATCGTGCTGCGCCAGCCGATCTACGAGAAGGATCGCATGGACCCGGTGACGCCGGGCGCGGTGCCGGCGCTGGATCGCGCGCTGCTGGAGCAATTTCCCGTGGGGTATCGGCATCTCGCCTATCTGCAGACGCGCATCGGCTACACGGTGAAGCGCGACATGCCCGGGCTGAAGGGGCCGGAGGTCGAAGCGCTCTATGCGCGCGGCGCCGCGTGGCTGCGGGGCGAGGGGCTGTGATCATCGGCCCCTGCCTCGCCGGTGCCGCGCTCCGAACGGAACAGCTCTCGCCGAGGGGGCTGATCCGGGGAATCTCTGGGGCCGTTACCGAGCGGGTGAGTCTTTTCGGAGTGCCTAGCGGAATCAGCGCAAGTGCTTGAATCAGAAGGGATTGTCTGTCAGCCTTGTTCCTTGGAGCGGAACCGTCGTGCGGCTATTGTATACAGGATTGGCAGTTTTCCGCCGGGAGAAGGCGGAACTTGCGCCTCCTCCCTCGTTTGCTGTATACAATGACCAGCTAGAAGTATACCGCCACGAGGACACGCCATGGCCGCTTCTTTTCCGATGAATGCCTGGTACGCCGCGGCCTGGGACGCCGAGGTCAAGCAGGCCCTGCTGCCGCGGACGATCTGCGGCAAGCACGTCGTGATGTTCCGCAAGGCCGACGGCACCATCGCCGCGCTCGAAGATGCCTGCTGGCACCGGCTGGTGCCGCTGTCCAAGGGCCGGCTGGAAGGCGACACCGTCGTTTGCGGCTATCACGGCTTGAAATTCAGCCCGCAGGGCCGCTGCACCTTCATGCCGTCGCAGGAGACCATCAACCCCTCGGCCTGCGTACGGGCCTATCCGGCGGTCGAGCGGCATCGGTTCATCTGGCTGTGGATGGGCGATCCGGCGCTGGCCGATCCGGCTGCCATTCCCGACATGCACTGGAATCACGATCCGGCCTGGGCCGGCGATGGCAAGACCATCCACGTCAAATGCGACTACCGGCTGGTGGTCGACAATCTGATGGACCTCACGCACGAGACCTTCGTGCACGGCTCGTCGATCGGCAACGACGCGGTGGCGGAAGCGCCGTTCGACGTCACCCATGGCGAGCGCACCGCAACCGTGACGCGCTGGATGCGCGGTATCGAGCCGCCGCCGTTCTGGGCGAAGCAGCTCGGCAAGCCCGGTCTGGTGGACCGCTGGCAGATCATCCGCTTCGAAGCGCCGTGCACGGTGACGATCGACGTCGGCGTCGCACCGGCCGGCACGGGCGCGCCGGAGGGCGACCGCTCGCAGGGCGTCAACGGCATGGTGCTCAACACCATCACGCCAGAGACCGACAAGACCTGCCATTATTTCTGGGCGTTCGCCCGCAACTACCAGCTCTCCGAGCAGCGGCTGACGACGGAGATCCGCGAGGGCGTGTCGGGCATCTTCCGCGAAGACGAGCTGATCCTGGAAGCGCAGCAGCGCGCGATGGACGAGAATCCGGGACGCGTGTTCTACAACCTCAACATCGATGCAGGCGCAATGTGGGCACGGCGGATCATCGATCGGATGATCGCGCGCGAAACGCCGCTGCGTGAAGCCGCGGAGTAGAATGGAATGGCCGAGCGTGACAGCGAGCGTTCGATCTCGCAGACCGTACGTGCGCAGCTCACCTTGCGCGACCTGATCCTCACCGGCGGCTTGCGCCCCGGCGAGCGCATCTCCGAGCTGCAGGCGGTGGAGGCCGCCGGCGTGTCGCGCACACCGGTGCGCATGGCGCTGGTGCGGCTCGAGGAGGAGGGGCTGCTGGAGGCCATTCCGTCCGGCGGCTTCATGGTGAAATCGTTCTCCGAGCGCGACGTGCTCGACTCCATCGAGGTGCGCGGCACGATGGAAGGACTGGCGGCGCGGCTCGCCGCCGAGCGCGGCGTGTCCGTGCGCGACACCGAGCCGATGCGCGAGTGCCTCGCCCAGATCGACGAGCTGATCGCGCCGGCCGAGCTCTCGTTCGACGCGTTCTCGGCTTATGTGGCGCTGAACGCGCGCTTTCATGCCCTGCTGGCCGAACTGTCGCGCAGCCCGCCGGTGATCCGCCAGGTCGACCGCGCCAGCGCGCTGCCGTTCGCCTCGCCGAGCGGCTTCGTGATGGCGCAATCGGCGCTGCCGGAGGCGCGTCACATCCTGGTGGTCGCGCAGGAGCATCACCGCATCGTCATCGATGCGATCGAGAACCGCGAGGGCGCCCGCGCCGAGAGCATCATGCGCGAGCATGCCCGGCTGGCGGCCCGCAACCTGCGGCTCGCCGTGAAGGCGCGTGGTCCGATGGACCTGGTGCCCGCGGCGGTGCTGATCAAGACGCAGATCAACGGCTGAGGAGGCGATCATGCGTTTCCAGGACAATTGGTCGCCTGCGACCCTGGTCTCGACACGCGACCTTGCGCCGGGCATCCGCGAATTCATCCTGCGGCCCGACGGCTACGTCTGCGCGCCCTATCCGGTCGGCAGCCACATCAAGGTCGGCGTCCTCGCCGCCGGCCAGCCCGATGTCCGCTCCTATTCGCTGGTCGGCGAGGCGGACCCGCGTGGCTACCGGATCGCCGTGCGCTTCGCCGAGGATTCCCGCGGCGGGTCGCGCTATCTGTGGTCGCTGCAGCCCGGCGCCCGGCTGGATGTGGCGAGCCCGACCTCGCTGCTGCAGGTCGATTGGCAGCGTCCGCATTATTGTCTGGTCGCCGGCGGCATCGGCATCACGCCGCTGGTCGGAGCAGCGCACGCGCTGCTGCGCAAGACGCCGAACGTCTCGCTGCACTATGCGGTGCGATCGCGCGGTGATGCGGCCTATGTCGATGAGCTCGCGGCGCTGCTCGGCGACCGTCTCACGGTGTATGCCGCGGACCAGTCGCAGCGGCTTGACCTGTCCGATCTTTTTTCGAGTCTGCCGTCCGGAGCAGCCGTGCTGTTCTGCGGACCGATGCGGATGCTGGATGCCGCGCGCAGCGCGTGGGCGGCGTGCGGCCGCGTGCCGGCCGATCTCAGCTATGAAACGTTCGGATCGAGCGGCCGGCTGTCGACCGAGCCGTTCAAGGTCCGGCTGCGCGACAGCGGCGAGGAGATCGTTGTGCCGCGCGACCGCTCGATGCTCGACGTGCTGAATGCCGCCGGCCACGAGGTCATGGCGGATTGCCGGCGCGGCGAGTGCGGCGTCTGCGCGGTCGACGTGGTCGAAGTCGAGGGCGAGATCGATCATCGCGACGTGTTCTTCAGCGCCGAGCAGAAGCACGACAGCCGCAAGCTCTGCGCCTGCGTTTCCCGCGCCCACGGCGTGGTCACGATCGACACGCTGGAACGGGCCGACGCGCTGTGAGTGCGCCGCCGGCTACTTGTCGGCGAGCAGGTTGACCGACATCGCCGACGGCGGCTTGCCTGAGGACTTCCGGCCGCTCTGCTGCGCTGCGACGGCGGCGCGTGCGGCCTTCAGACGTGCATCGGTCTCCTTGTCGGCCAACAGCGCGTCGGTGAGGTTCGCTTCGGCGGTGTACGCCGCCTCGGCCGCGGCCTTGGCCGCCGCGATGTTGGCTGCGGTGGGATTGGCCTTCGCCAGCGCCTCCGCCGCGTCGCGGTCGGAAATGGCCTTCTCGTTGGCCGCCAGCGCGGCATCGAGATTGGCGTCGGCGACCGTCTCGGCAGCATCGGCAGCCGCCAACGTCGCCGCGGCGGGACTGAGCGGCGGCCGGGGGCGCAATGGTTTCGCTACCGCCTGCGGCTTGACGGCCTGAGCCTGGGGCGGGAGCGCGGGCCGAGAGGATGGTGGCAGTGCCGTTGGCTGCTGGATGGGAGGCGGCTGGAGCGATGGCATGGTCGGTACGAGCCCGATCGGCACCATCCGCGCAAACGAACTGCGCGCGTCGCGCATCAGGCCGCCCATGATGTCGTCGAGCGGGTCGGCCATCGCGGTCCCGCTCGCCGCTGCGCCAGCAAGCATGCCGATCGCGGCGGCGACGTTCCTCGACGTGATGCAGACGGCCATCGGAGCCTCCCTCGCGACGAAATCGGGCCAGCCGACCCCCGGCGCTCACCGCCTGCCTTATTCCGGAAATGGGTTTGCAGGGTGGCGCCATCGTGGAGCGGTCGCGCCTGACATGCGCCGCATCTGCCACATTGGGCTTTCAGGCGAGCTCCTCGCGCACCCGCGCCGCCGCCGCGCACATCGCCTTCAATTTCCCGAAAGCGGTCGCACGCGGCAGATATTTCATGCCACAGTCCGGCGCCACGACCAGCCGCTCCGGTGCCACCACTTTGAGGCCGTTGCGGATGCGCTCGGCGACGACCGCGACCGGATCGACTTCGGGATTGCCGAGATCGAGGACGCCTAGCACGATGGTCTTGGTCGAGAGATCCCTGAGAACGCCGAGGTCGAGCCGCGGCTGCGCCGCCTCGATAGCGATCTGCGCGGCGTGGCAATCGGCAAGCTCGGCCAGGAACGCATATCCGCTCGGCTTGCTGGAGCCCGGCACGATGGCGGCATAACCGAAGCAGACGTGAACGATGGTGGGCACCGTAATATGATCCAGAGCCCGGTTGATCGCCTTGACGGCATAGCGCCGCGCCGCCTGCGGATTGTTGCGGACCCAGGGCTCGTCGAGCTGGATGACGTCGGCGCCGGCGCGTTGCAGGTCGCGGGCCTCGGCATTGACGACCTCGGCGAAAGCCATGGCGAGTGCCTCGTCGTCGCCGTAGAAATCGTCCTGGGCCTGCTGGCTCAATGTGAACGGCCCGGGCAGCGTGATCTTGGCGGCACGCTTGGTGTTATGGCGGAGGAACTCCATGTCGCGCAGCTCGACCGGGTGCGTCCGCGTGATCGGACCGGCGACGCGCGGCACTGGCGTCTTGATCCCGGACGGCGAGATGATGATGGCGGGATTGTCGGCATCGACGCCGTCGAGCGCGGTCGCGAACCGGTTGGAGTAGCTTTCGCGCCGGATCTCGCCATCCGATACGATGTCGATCCCCGCCTGTTCCATGTCGTGGATCGCGACGATGGTCGCATCGTCCTGAGCGTCGTCGAGCAGCGGCCGGGGAATGCGCCACATGCCCTGCATGCGAATGCGGGGAACGGACTTCGAGAGCATTGCGCGATCAACCAGCCAATCCGGCTGCGGGTAGCTTCCGACCACGGTGGTCGGCAGGAGATGTCGAGGCATATTCACGCAGTGGCCCTCCCGCGGGTCCGACGGTCATCTCGGCGCCAGAATACAACCTAGCGTTTTGTTCGTCTTCGGATCGTCATGGAAATAATTCGCATTTTCTGCAGTTTATCAGTTCATCCTTCGTCACGAGGCGGCATCACCGATGCAACACATCCTGATCCTCAACTCCGGCTCATCCTCGATCAAGTTCGCCTTGTTCGAGGAAGATGCCGACCTTGTGGAGACCGTGTATGGCCAGATCGAAGGGCTTGGCAGTGCCGCGCCGCATCTCGAAGCGAAGCTGAGGGGCGCTCCGCTGGCCGATGAACGCCTCAATGCAGCGAGCGCCACCGATCACGAGGCGGCTCTCGGCGTCGTGCTCGAGGTACTGCAGCGCGCCATCGGGCGCACCGAAGTCGACGCCGTCGGTCATCGCGTCGTCCATGGCGGGCTCGCTTTCAAGCAGCCGATCGTCGTCAATGACGATGTTCTGAATGACCTGCAGAAGCTCATTCCGCTCGCGCCGTTGCACCAGCCTCACAATCTCTCCGGTATCCGCGCCGCCCATCGCGCCTTTCCTGGCGCCGTGCAGGTCGCATGTTTCGACACGGCGTTCCATCGTTCGCACCCCTGGGTCAATGATACCTATGCCTTGCCGCGTGAGTTCTACGACCAAGGCATCCGCCGCTACGGCTTTCACGGCCTATCCTATGAATACGTCGTTTCGCGATTGAAGGAGATCGCTCCGCTCGACGAGAAGGGCCGGGTGGTCGTGATGCATCTCGGCAACGGCGCCTCGATGTGTGCGATCCGGGATGGGCAGAGCATCGGTTCGTCGATGGGCTTCACGGCACTCGACGGCCTGCCGATGGGCACGCGCTGCGGTCAGCTCGACCCTGGCGTCGTTCTCTATCTGCTTCAGGAGAAGCGCATGACGGCTGAGGCGGTCACCGATCTCCTCTACAATCATTCGGGCCTGAAGGGATTGTCGGGATTATCGCAGGACATGCGCGAATTGGAGGCCGCCGGCACGCCGGAGGCGCGGCAGGCGATCGACTACTTCGTCGACCGCATCAGGCGCGAACTCGGCGCCATGACCGCGGTCCTCTCGGGCATCGACGCGGTCGTGTTCTGCGGCGGTATCGGCGAGCACGCATGGCACATTCGCCAGCGCGTCTGCCAAGGCTTCGAATGGCTCGGGATCGCGCTGGACGAGGACCGCAATCGTGCGAACCATTCCTTGATATCTTCGGATCGATCGCGGGTGCGCGTGCGCGTGGTCCACACCAATGAGGAAATGATGATCGCGCGGCACGCCGCGCGCCTGCTGAGGCCGCAATGACTGAGATGGCCGACCAGACCTGCTGATTTGCCGCTTGCATGTCCTTGCTTTTTGGTATCATCGAGGATGAAAGAACAACAAGGCCGGTGGGGAAGCGATGGAAGGCAGCGTGGTGTTGCGTGAGGCGGACATCGAGTTCGACTACGTCGTGGTCGGTGCCGGCTCGGCCGGCTGCGTTCTCGCCAACAGGCTCAGCAGCGACGGCAAGCACACGGTGCTGCTGCTCGAGGCGGGTCCAAAGGACACCAACATCTGGATCCACGTCCCGCTCGGCTACGGCAAGCTATTCAAGGAAAAGACCGTCAACTGGATGTACCAGACCGAGCCGGAGCCCGGACTCGACGGCCGCTCCGTGTTCCAGCCGCGCGGCAAGGTGCTCGGTGGCTCCAGCTCGATCAACGGCCTGCTCTACGTGCGCGGCCAGCACGAGGATTACGACCGCTGGCGCCAGCGCGGCAATGTCGGCTGGGGCTATGACGACGTGCTGCCCTATTTCAAGCGGGCGGAAAATCAGTCCCGCGGCGCCAATGACTACCACGGCGTCGACGGCCCGCTGCCGGTGTCCGACTGGCGGCACGAGGACCCCTTGTCTGAAGCCTTCGTGAAAGCGGCGGTCGAGGCCGGGTTGCCCTTCAATGGCGACTTCAATGGTGCGAGCCAGGAGGGGGCGGGGTTCTTCCAGACGACGACCCGTCGCGGCCGCCGCGCCAGCAGCGCGGCCTCCTACCTGCGGCCGGCGCTCGGCCGCAGCAACCTCCACGTCGAGACCGACGCGCTGGCCCAGCGGATTTTGTTCGAGGGGCGCCGGGCCCGCGGCGTCACGTTCAGCCAGCGCGGCCGAATGCGGACGGCCCGCGCTCGCAAAGAGATCCTGGTGTCGAGCGGTGCCTATAACTCGCCGCAACTGCTGCAGTTGTCCGGGGTCGGTCCGGCCGAGCTGCTGAAGCAGCACGGCCTCGACGTGGTTCTCGATGCGCCCGGTGTCGGGAGTGACCTGCAGGACCATCTGCAGGTCCGCATCGTGATGCGCTGCAGCCAGCGCATCACGCTCAACGACATCGTCAACAACCCCGTGCGCAAGGTGCTGGCCGGCGCACGCTATGCGGCCTTCCGCAACGGTCCGCTGACGATCGCGGCGGGTACGGCCGGCGCGTTCTTCAAGACCGATCCGCGGCTTGCGAGCCCTGACATCCAGATCCACTTCATCCCGTTCTCGACCGACAAGATGGGCGAAAAGCTGCACACCTTCTCCGGCTTCACCGCCTCGGTCTGCCAGCTCAGGCCCGAAAGCCGCGGTTCGCTGCGGATCAGGAGCGCGGATCCGACGGTGCCGCCGGAAATCCGCATCAATTATCTCGCCAGTGAAACCGACCGGCGGGCCAACATCGAGGGCCTCCGGATCCTGCGGAAAATCCTGGCGGCACCGGCGCTGAAGCCGTATGTCTCGGATGAAGCCTATCCCGGGTCCAAGATCGTGAGCGATGACGACATCCTGGCCTACTGCCGGCAGACCGGCAGCACGATCTACCATCCGACCTCGACCTGCCGGATGGGGACCGATGCTGCCGCCGTGGTCGATCAACGCCTGCGGGTGCGCGGCGTCGACGGCCTGCGCGTGGTCGATGCCTCGATCATGCCGGATCTGGTTTCGGGCAACACCAACGCGCCGGTCATCATGATCGCGGAGAAGGCCTCCGACATGATCTTGCAGGACGCGCGCTGACGCAGGAATGAGTTCGTGACACGTTTCCGGATCGGCACCCGCAAGAGCACGATGGCCTTGGCGCAGACGGAGGAGATCGCCCGTCGGCTGCAGGCGGCGATTCCGTCGCTCGACATCGAGATCGTCAAGTTCGAGACGACGGGCGATTCCGACCAGACCAGCAAGCTGCTCACCCACGGCGGCAAGGGTGGCGCGTTCGTGGCCGAGATCCGCCGTGCCATGCTGGACGGCCGGCTGCATGCAGCGATGCACTCGCTGAAGGACATGCCGGGCAATGAGGAGACGCCCGGTCTGGTGGTTGCCGCGCTGCTGTCGCGCGATCCGCCGGGCGACGTGCTGGTGCTGCGGCGCGGGCTGTCGCTGGACCAATTCCGCAACGATGGCGGCCGGGGCTTCAAGATCGGCACCAATGCCGTGCGCCGGGCCGCCTATGCGCGGCGGCTGTTTCCGCACGCCGAGCTGATCCATTTCCGCGGCGCGGCCGACACCCGCATCCGCAAGCTCGACAATGGCGAGCTGCAGCGGCTGCCGGATGGCGGCGCCGTGGGACCGGCCGATGCGCTGATCATGGCGCGCTCCGGGCTGGAGCGGGTCGGTCTTTCTGATCGCGCCTCGTACGACTTCCCGGTCGCCGACATGCTGCCGGCGGTCGGGCAGGGCATCGTCGCCGTCGAGTGCCCTGCCTCCGATTGGGAGACGCGGCGCATCCTGGCGACGATCGACGATGCAGCGGCGCGGACCTGCGCCGACGCCGAGCGCGAGGTGCTGTGGGTGCTCAACGGCCACTGCAACTCGCCGATCGCAGGATTTTCGACCATCGACGGCGAACAGCTGACGCTGACCGCCTCGGTGCTCGACGAGGACGGCGGCCGCTTCATTGAAGCACAGCGCTCGGCGCCGGCGGATCGTCCGCGCGAGCTCGGCCGGGCGGTCGGGCTCGAGCTGCTCGCCAACGGCGCGGCCGAGCTGATCGAGCGCAGCCGGCCGCGCTAGCAAGTCATCCCTTGTAGGCGCGCACCCGCGCCAGCATCTGCTCCACATGGGCGATCGGCGTCTCCGGCAGGATGCCGTGGCCGAGGTTGAAGATGTGCCGTCCACCGGAATAGCTCGCCAGCACGTCATCGACCGCCTGGTCGAGCGCCGCGCCCCCAGTGAGCAGCGCCAGCGGATCGAGATTGCCCTGCACCGCGACCTTGCTCTGCACCCGCTCGCGCACGAGGCCCGGCTCCGCCGTCCAGTCGATGCTGACGGCATCGATTCCGGTCTCGGCGACGTAGCCCGGCAGCAATGCACCGGCGCCGCGCGGAAAGCCGATGATCTTCGCATCCGGCCGCGCCTTGCGCACGCCCTCGACGATGCGTCGCGTCGGCGCGACGGACCAGCGCGCGAACTCGCGCGGCGACAGCACCCCGGCCCAGGTGTCGAAGATCTGCAGCGCGTCGGCTCCGGCCTCCAGCTGCTTCAAGAGATAGCCGATCGAGCTGTCGACCAGCGCGTCGATGATCGCGCCGAACGCCTCGGGATGGCGATAGGCCAGCAGCCGCGCCGGTGCCTGGTCGGGCGTGCCTTGGCCCGCGACCATGTAGGTCGCGACCGTCCACGGGGCGCCGCAAAAGCCGATCAGGGCAGTGCTCGGTGGCAGCTCGGCCCGCACCCGGCGCAGCGCCTCGAACACCGCTTGCAGCTTCGACAAATCTGCCTTCGCCGACAGCGTCGCGATCTTCTCCGGCGTATCGAGCGGGTCGAGCCGCGGGCCCTCGCCGACCTCGAAGCGGACGCTGCGGCCGAGCGCATGCGGGATCACCAGAATGTCGGAAAAGATGATTGCCGCATCGAAGCCGAAGCGCCGGATCGGCTGCAGCGTGACTTCGGCTGCGAGCTCAGGATTGAAGCAGAGGTCGAGAAAGCCGCCGGCCTTGGCGCGGACCTCGCGGTACTCCGGCAAATAGCGGCCGGCCTGCCGCATCATCCAGACCGGAGGCACGCTCTGGCGCCGACCGGCCAGCACGTCGATGAAAGGCTTGTTCACGGCAGTCTCACTCACGCTCGGGCTCCGCAACCTTCGGGAACAGTTTACCGTCCGTGATACATGCCCACGCGGTTCCAGCCAAGGTCATATCGGCTCGGGAATCGCCGGAGATGCGATCGTCCCCACAGTTGCGGGACGTCACATCGAGGGGAACACGTCCGCCGCCCCTGCGTTGTCGTTCCACAGGGAGATTCATCATGGCTGAGAAATTCAATCCCGCGCCGCACGACAAGCACGCGGTCGATCCGCGCGAAGCTGCGCGTCTCGACCGTGCGACTGCAACGCAGCTCGACAAGGGACTGATGGACACGTTTCCGGCATCGGATCCGGTGAGCCTACAGCAGCCCTCGACGACCCGCGTGAAGGGCGATGACATTGACCTGGACCATTCGCCATCGCTTTGGGAAAAGGTGCGATCGGTGTTCGTTCGCTGAACTAACAGGCTGAATGCCCGCCTCGAGCGTGGCGCCGCCGTTGTTTGTCCGTAGTAGTACGGGAGCGGCCGTAGTCTTACGGGTCGGTGCGGACGCCTTCGGACCAATCGCATTTCAGAGTTAAATAAGATGTCCATGGGACTCTCGCGGCGTCCGGAGAGTCCCGCGGAATGGACATTGGTGCGACCAGAGTTGATCGAAGCCGCCTGCCGATGTGGGCGGCTGGCGTGCTCGCGCTCGTGTCGGTCACGATTCTCGCTTACAGCGTCTGGGGCGAATGGACTTCCCGACAGGCGGAGGTGCGCAATGCCGAAACCGATCTCGGCAACCTCGCTCACTCGCTCACCCAGCACGTCGAGGATACCTTCGAGCTTGCGGATTCGCTGTTGCGCGGCGTCGTCGCCGCGCTCGAGACCGATGACGGCAAGCCCGGTGCGATCGCCCGACTGCAGACGATTCTGAAGACGAGGAAGGCCAATCTCGGCCGCATCCGGGGCATCTTCGCCTATGGCGAAAACGGCGACTGGCTTGCCACCACCGAGGACGTCACGCTCACCAACTACAACAATGCCGATCGCGACTACTTCGCACACCACAGGATTTCGGCCGATCGCTCGCTGCTGATCGGTCGTCCGGTGCAGAGCAGGGCCGGCGGTCAATGGGTCATCACCCTGTCGCGGCGCTGGAATCACGCGGATGGCCGGTTCGGCGGCGTCGTGCTGGCAACCATCGACGTTGCCTATTTTGCTCAGTTCTACCGTCAGTTTGCCGTCGGTCGTCAGGGCACGATCAGCCTGATGAGCCGTGACGGAGCCGTCCTCGCCGACAATGCGGAACCGGACCCGCAGACGCTTGGGCGCCCCATACCTGAAGCGATACCCTATCATCCGGCGTCGGGGCCGTTGCATTTCCGGCGGCTCGGCGAACCGTCCGAACGCATCGGGTTCTATCAGCACGCGCAGCGCTATCCGTTCCTCATTCTCGTGACGCGCACCGAGGCGGAGGTCCTGGCGGAATGGACGCGTGACGCGCTGGTCCGGCTGACGGTGCTGGTCTGTCTGGTTGCGCTGGTCATCGCGATCGGCATCTTCCTCGCGAAGCAGTTGCTGCAGCGGCAGCAGCTCGCCGCGGCGCTGGCGGCAAAGGAGGAGAACTTCAGGTTGCTCGCCGAAGGCTCCAGCGACATCGTGACGCGGATCGAGCTGGACGACTGCATCGGCTACGTTTCGCCGTCGACCATGCGCGTGCTGGGCTGGCACCCGTCGCAGCTCCTGGGCAAGCGCGCGCTGTCCGGTGTGCATCCGCTCGATCGCCCGCAACTGCAGGAGATCCTCGATCAGCTCAGGAGGGGCGCCGTCGACGAGGCGCGCGCCACCTATCGCATGCGTCGCCGCGACAAATCTGAGATCTGGGTCGAGACCACGATCCGCGCCACCCGTCAGCCGGATGGCGCGCTCGACGGCTTCGTCGCCGTCACCCGCGACGTGACGCAGCAGAAGACGCTGCAGGGCCGGCTCGAGACGCTGGCCATCGAGGACGGCCTCACCGGGCTCGCCAACCGCCGCCGGTTCGACGAGCGGCTGCTGGAGGAGTGGGGCAGGGCCTACCGCGACAAGACTTCGCTGGCGCTGCTGATGATCGACATCGACCACTTCAAGGCCTTCAACGACGCCTATGGCCACCCGGCCGGCGACGAATGCCTGCACACCGTGGCCGGCATTCTGGCCGACGAGGCGCAGCGCAGCTCGGATCTGGCGGCCCGCTACGGCGGCGAGGAGTTCGCCGTCCTGCTGCCGAACACCGATGCCGGGGGCTGCGCCAGGCTCGGCGAGCGGATCAGGCGGGCACTGCACGAGGCCCGCATCGTCCACGATCACAACCCGGTGGGCATCGTCACCGCCAGCATCGGCGGCGCGGTGTGCCGGCCGGGCTTCGAGCGCTCCGCCGGCCCGGCCTCGCTGATCGAGGCGGCCGACCGCGCGCTCTATGCCGCCAAGGACGCCGGCCGCGACCGTCTGATCATGGCCGGCGAGGTGATCGATCTGCCCGCCGGCAAGGCGCCGGCGACCGTCCCGGCCTGAGATCGCCGCCCGCTCAGTAGTGCGGCGGAGGCTCATTGCGCGGCCCCTCGGCGTTGCCTTGCGCGTCCTCAGGCCGCTCGACCAGCAGGGCGATCCGCCGCTTCAGCGCGTCGATCTCGCGCCACTGCGCAGTGATGGTCTGGTTCAGCGTCTCGATCGTGTCGTCCTGGAAGGTGAGGCGCATCTCCAGCGTGTCGATCCGCTCGCCGAGCTCCGCGTTGGATGGCTCAGAACTGCTCATCGCGTGCGCCCTCCGGAACGGCCTTGATGGTGGCCTTGCTGTGCTCCCGCAGCCCGTGACCGAGCGCCACCCGGTCGTCGAACACGAAACAGCCGCCGCGCCAGCGGCTCTCGGATTCCGGGATCTCCTCGAGATACTTCAGGATGCCCCCCTTGAGGTGGTAGACCTCGGAAAAGCCGCGCGCCAGCAGCAGCGCGCTCGCCTTCTCGCAGCGGATGCCGCCGGTGCAGAACATCGCGATCCGCTTGTGCTTGGCAGGATCGAGTGCGCGTTCTGCAAAATCCTTGAACTGCCCGAAGCTCTGCAGGCCTGGATCGACCGCGCCTTCGAACGTCCCCATCGCCACCTCGAACGCATTCCGGGTGTCGAGCACGACGGTATCCGGCGCGGCGATCAGCGCGTTCCAATCGGCGGGATTGACATAGGTCCCGACCTGCCGGGTCGGATCGGCGGCGGGATCGCCGAGCGTCACGATCTCCCGCTTCAGCCGCACCTTGAGGCGCCGGAACGGCATGGCCGTGGCGCGCGAGTATTTCAGCTCCAGATTGTCCAGCCGGCCGGCGAACAGCGTTCCGTCGCGAAACGCGCCTACCAGGGCGGCAATTGCCGGCTCGGTCCCCGCCACGGTGCCGTTGATGCCCTCCTCGGCCAGCAGGACGCTGCCCCTGATGCCGCGCTCGGCGCAAAAGGCGTGGAGCGGCGCGCGCAGGTCGCGAAAATCCGGCAGGGTGACGAACTGATAGAAGGCGGCGACGGCGAGGGGCATGCGGCCGTTTACCAGCAGAGCTGACCATAGAAAAGCTGGTATCCCCGGGCATTGCCGAGCCTGGAAGGAATGTGCGATGTAGCCGGCCAGCACTGGTATTCCAACCACCACACGATCACGCAGCGAGCAACGATGAGAAGCTTCCACTTCCCAGGCAGGTCGACGGTCCACGCCCAGAACGGAATGATCGCGACATCGCACCCGCAGGCGGCGCTGGCCGGGATCGAGGTGCTGCGGGCCGGGGGCACCGCGGCCGACGCCGCGGTGGCAGCCTGCGCCCTGCTCGGCGTGATCGAGCCGCAATCGACCGGCATCGGCGGCGACTGCTTCGCCTTGGTACAGCCCAGGGGCGAAAGCCGGATCATGGCCTATAACGGCTCGGGTCGGGCGCCCGCCGCCGCGACCGTGGACTGGTACCTCGAGCGCAAGATCCATTCGGTCCCCCTGACCTCGGCCCATGCGGTGTCCGTCCCCGGCGCGATCGATGCCTGGGACCGCATCCTGCGCGACCACGGCCGGCTCGGGCTCGACCGGCTGCTGCAGCCCGCGATCCGCGCCGCGGAGGACGGCTATGTGGTGGCGCCGCGTGTCGCGTTCGACTGGAACAACCAGTTCGAGAAGCTCAAGAACGGCACCAACACCGCGCGCTACTTTCTGCCGCATGGCAAGGCGGCAGCGGTCGGTGACGTGATCCGCCAGCCGGAGCTGGCGCAGACCCTGCGCGTCATCGCCAAGGAGGGGGCGAAGGGCTTCTACACCGGTGCCGTCGCCGAGGACATGGTGCAGACCCTGCGCGGCATCGGCGGCCTGCACACCTTGGAGGATTTCGCCAACCACCAGACCGAGGTGACCTCGCCGATCGGCACCACCTACAAGGATTACGACGTCTGGCAGTGCCCGCCCAACGGTCCGGGCATCACCATGCTGGTGATGCTCAACATCCTCTCGCGCTTCGACCTCACGCGCATCGATCCGCTCAGCGTCGAGCGCTTCCACCTCGAGGCCGAGGCCGCCCGTATCGCCTACATGATGCGCGAGCAGCACATCGGCGATCCCGCGCACATGACGACCGAGGTCGCGAGCATCCTCGCCAAGGAGTTCGCCGACGAGTACATCTCGCAGATCAGCCTCGACAAGCTGCTCGACCTGCCGAACGTCGCGCCGCCGATGAATCCGGAGACCGTCTACATCACGGTCGTCGACCGCGACCGCAACGTCTGCTCCTTCATCAACTCGATCGCGCATTCGTTCGGCTCGGCGATCGTCTCCAACGAGACCGGCGTGCTTCTGCAGAACCGCGCCGGCGGCTTCCGCATCCAGCCGGGCCATCCGAACTGCATCGGCCCGGGCAAGCGTCCGCTGCACACGATCATTCCGGCGCTCGCCACCAAGGCGGGCCGCGCCCAGATGTCGTTCGGCGTCATGGGCGGCCAGTATCAGCCGGTCGGCCAGACCCACGTTCTGACCAACATCCTCGACTACGGCTGCGACGTGCAGGAAGCGATCGATATGGCCAGGGGTCTGCATTACGAGGGCGTCTATCAGCTCGAGGACGGCGTGCCGGCCGAGGTGGTCGAGGGCTTGCAGAAGATCGGCCACAAGACCACCAAGGTGGTGTCGCCGCTCGGCGGCGGTCAGGCGATCTGGATCGACTGGGACAAGGGCACGCTCACCGGCGGCTCCGACCCGCGCAAGGACGGCTGCGCGCTGGGGTATTGAGGCGGCGCCATTCGTCATCGCGAGCGCAGCGACGCGATCCAGAGCCGTGGTTGTCACTCTGGATTGCTTCGTCGCTTCGCTCCTCGCAATGACGATGGTGGCTACGCAAGCTGCATCCACACACACCACTGTCGTCCCGGCCTTGCGCCGGGACCCATGACCCCAGGCAGTGGTTTGAGGCAGGCCAGCCGTTAGTTCTTCGCACGTCACGTCCGCCGCGGCGTATGGGTCCGGATCGGCGCCGCGACACGCGGCGCGCGTCACGGCTTGTCCGGGACGACGGCGGTGGACGGGGGCGGATACACGGCTCAAACAACGATCGACACATGGTCTCGTTCTCGCGGCACGGACGCCCGAGGTCTGCGATCAGTTCGTCCCTCTCGAAAGGCAGAGGGCGCAGGGAATGCCGGGTGAAGGCCTCACCCATGGCCCGCCTGCGAAAAAAATGCAGGCGGCAGGTACCACAGGCAAAGCCGATTCAACCGGCATTCCCTGCGCGACGGTCTTCACGCTTATACGCAGTCTCCCTGGTGCGCCGGGCTTGTTGGCCACCATTGCGACAATGCGCTTGCGCGCACTGCGCGTGATACCAGCATCGGGGTATCAGGACGCTGCGACTTCACGTCCGCGAGCTGCCGTTCGTCCGCGCATCCGAAAATGCGCTGCGGCTTGATCGCGGCCATCGCTCCCCGCCTCGCGTGTCGTGACGATCGCGCGCAACGCCCCTCCGCAATGAGGCGGGATGCGCGGAGATAATCATGATTTCCGATTATTGGCAAGAGGATTATTTTTTTCGGAAATCGATGCCGGGCTGGTCAGCCGCTCCCGCATGAGCTAAACCGCGGCTCCCGTGAACGAGCAGAGGCGGTCTGGAGCATGCGGCGTCCGATGAACAGAAGAGTTGCGATGATGGCGGCGGCATCGGCCGCGGCCGGTGTCTTGCTGGGCTCCCGCGCGGTCTCGGCACAGACCAGTTCCGCCAAACCCACAGGAAAGACCATGACCACTCCCTCCGGACTGCAGATCATCGACACCAAGGAAGGCACCGGCGCCACGCCGACGCGCGGTCAGACCTGCGTGATGCATTATACGGGCTGGCTCTATGAGAACGGCCAGAAGGGCAAGAAATTCGACTCGTCGGTGGATCGCAACGAGCCGTTCGAATTCCCGATCGGCATGAAGCGCGTGATCGCCGGCTGGGACGAGGGCGTCGCCACCATGAAGGTCGGCGGCAAGCGTACCCTGATCATTCCGCCCGAGCTCGGCTACGGCGCCCGCGGTGCCGGCGGCGTGATCCCGCCGAACGCGACGCTGATGTTCGACGTCGAACTGCTCGGTGTGAAGTAGAGACGCTGCCTTCGCCCGCTCTCATCACGAGCTGAGTTGATGCAAAGGCTCTCACCGCCGTCATTGCGAGGAGCCGCAGGCGACGAAGCAATCCAGTGTCCGGTCGGGACTCTGGATCGCGTCGCTTCGCTTGCGATGACGGACGTAAGCATGAGCTATTTCTCGGACGTGATATAAAACGAAAGGATCGGCCCACGAGGAGCCGATCCTTTTAGTTTCTATTGAGCTTCATCGCGCTACCTCAGCGGTCGCGCCGATCCTGCTCAGAGGTTCTTGTTGGCGGCGCCGGCGGCAGTGTTCACCGCGTCCTTGGTCGCCTGCTTGGCATCGCCCAGCGCCTGCTGGCCCTTGCCCTTGATCTCCTGCACGGCACCCTCGCCCTGCAGGCGCTCGGAGCCGGTGGCTTCGCCGATGCCCTGCTTGGCCTTGCCGATGGTCTCGTTGGCGACGCCCTTGATCTTGTCGGTGGTGGCACCCATGATTTCGTCCTCCGTTGTTCGTGTGAACTCCACCGACCCAACGCATGCAATGCAGAAAGGTTCGCGCGGAACTGCGAATAGCTTCGCTGCGGCATTTCGGCTAAGAACGGTTGGTTCCCTCGAACCGACGAAATCCCGAGAAGAAATCATGTCAGGCTCTCACGATCACGCGCACGGCCATGCCCACGATCACGGCGACGAGCGCTGGAAGCACGACGGCGTCCGCGTCATTCCGGGCAATCAGCTCGATTCCAACGTGCCGTCGACGCCGGGCATGGACCGCAAGGCGGCGATCAACTTCGCGCGCGTCGGAGCGCAGAAATTGTGGGCGGGCACGGTCACGATCAGGCCTGACGCCAAGACCGGGGCGCATCATCACGGTCATCTCGAGAGCTTGATCTACGTCGTGAAAGGCAAGGCGCGGATGCGCTGGGGCGATCGGCTGCAGTTCACCGCGGAGGCCGGTCCCGGCGATTTCATCTTCGTGCCGCCCTATGTGCCGCACCAGGAGATCAATGCGAGCCCGGACGAAGTGCTCGAATGCGTGCTGGTGCGCAGCGACGGCGAGGCGGTCGCGATCAACATCGACATCGAGCCGGTCGAGAAGCCCGAGACGGTGCTGTGGATCGACCCGGTGCACCGCGATCCTGCCGAATCGAAGTCGTAGCCATCAAGGAAATGGCGGAGCCGTCTCGCGACGGCTCCGCCGGGCAGGGAGCGGCTATACCGCCTTCCCTCTCACACGCGAAGCAGGGGCGACTGTCGCGCGTGTGTCTCGCTGGTCGTTGCACCCGAGCCGTTGTTCGGATGAATGCTGATCAGGCCGCCTCGTTGGCGCGGCGCCAGCTTCCGAGCCTGGCGGTTGTTCAGGATGTGGCTGACCAAAGTGGTCTTCCCAGCCCCGAGGAAGCCGGACAAGACCGTGACGGGGAGTTTGCGCATCGAGATCGAACAGCCTCTTCAGGGGAAAGGGTCGGTGCCGGCGGGCGGGCATGCGGCCTCTTTATGCAATGTTATAACGTAACATCATCTGAAACGGGAGAGGGTGTCAAGGGGAGAGAGTGGCGACGAAGGCGTGAGTGGGCGGGCTCGCGGCCGCTTGGGGAGTCGGCAGAGGCGGCGGCCGAGACGCAGGGCTCGAGCGGCTCTGGTGAGCTGGTGAAGCCCTTGCAGTGCTGAAACGACGCTGCAGCCGCCAGCGACACCGCGTTCCCTCTGCCGTGAAGAACGCGGAGAGGGAAGCAGTATCGGTGGCGGGATGCAGCTCCGTTTCATCTCCTAAAAGAGGAGCTGATATCTTTTCGTGTAGCCGGGTCGTCAGTCCCTGCGACAAGCTACTGAAACAGCACTCACGAGAATTGGCTCAGCTATGGCACCTACCTCGACAGGAACGCCGTGCCGGCCGGACCACTGGCCGCCGACATCGACAGTGCGCCGGGCGCGATCGCCCAGTTGGTCTGGTTCAGGATCAGCGTGTTGAACACCATCGTGACGCTGTTGCTGCTCATGGTCGAGACCGAGTTGATGGTGACGTTGCGGCTCGGCAGATACATCAGGCCGGTGTAGGACGAGCTGCTGGTGCCGTTGATCGGCAGGTTCGTCGTCGACAGGCCGCTCGGCTCGTACATCAGGATATTGGCGTAGGTGCCGCTGGTCGGCGCCGACAGCGTCGCATTGACGTTGCCGTTGAAGGTGAGCGTCGCGTTCTGGTCGACGAGGTAGAAGGTGACGCCGCTGCCGGTGACCGTCCACCCCGAGTTGAAGGTCATCGCGCCGCCCTTGATGATGTAGAGGCCCGGATTGAGCGTCAGCGTGCCGGAGCCGTTGAAATTGGTCGCGCCGCAATAGACGCCGGGATTGAGGGTGACCGAGCCGGGATCATAGACTTTGTTGTTGGTGGTGCACGCGCCCACCGTGACGGCGGGCAGCTTGCCGGCAAATGGGTCGGAGATCGCCGCGCAGCCAGTCTCGGCCGGCGGAGTGACGCCGCCGTTCTTGGTGATGTTGGTGCCCTTGATGCAGATGCGCTTGACGTTGAGCGTGGCGTTGAACATCGCGGCCGGGCTCTGCGTCGACAGCACGTGGATCTCGCAGCTCGGCGCATTGAGCTGGGCCCCGGAATTCACCAGCAATGATTGCGCGTTGATGGTGCTGACCAGCAGGATGCAGACGGGCGACGTGGTCTGCGCGCCGGCCTTGGCCGTTGCGGACGCCGTCACGCCGAGCGACGTCGTGCCCATCACGTTGAGGAACGAGGTCTTCACCGAGGTCGTCGCAGTGCCCGACAGCGAGCCGTCGCTGTTGGGCGTGAAGGTCGCCGTTGTGCCGGTGCCGAACCGGCCTCTGAAGCTGCCCGAGAACACCGCGCTCGCGGTCGACACCTGCTGCGCGCTCGCCTGGGTCACGCCGGCGAGGACCGCGGCGTCGACCGACTTCTGCAACTGCGCCCTGGTGTCGCTCGACTTGGCGAAATCGACCGCGGCGCCGACCGACACCAGGATCGGGATGATGGTGATGGCGAAGATCATGCTGATCTGGCCGTCCTTCGCGCGGCCAAATCTCCATGCCAGATCGCGAAGAGTCTTCGACGAAATCGATGCGGTCATGTGCGACGCTTCCTGCTGATGGCTGTCCGAGGCTCGATGCCGGCGGATGCGAGCCCCTGCTGCAAAGGAAGTGGCGGTCAGACGTTACCGCATGCTGAATCCGGTTCCGTAAAGGAAACCGGCAGCGGAGTAGCGGAAGCGGAAGGTTATCAGGCCGTTTGCCGGATCATCGACAGGTGCCCGTTCGCACCACTCATTGGTAGCAGTCGCGCGAATTGCCTGTATTTGGCGGTGACGGCTTGTGAGTTGCAAGCGGTCGGATTGCGCCCGCCGGTGGATGTCGCGCTAACGAGGCGAACGCCAGATCCGGGGCGAGAGAACGCGGCTGCACACCAATGCGTAGAGCGCGGTCACCAGGATGACGGTGAGATTGACCATGACCGCGTTGAGCGCGCTCGGCAGCCCGACTCGCAGGATGTCGGCGAACAGCCGGCCCTGGTGCACCCGCCAGGGGCCAGCGCCAGCCGCTAATAATGGACGCGCAGGCCGATGCCGCCGTGGATGGTGTTGCCGACCGGCTGCGGGCCGAGCGTGCCGTTGACGAACAGATCGGCGATCCAGCCCTGCGGCAGGCGGAAGCCGAGCCGGCCGCCATATTCGAACCAGCCCTGGCTGCCCATGGTCGGCGTCACCGTGCCGTTGCCGGTGACGGTGGCGACGATGCCGGAGCTGGTCGCGAACGACTGGACGTAGCCGCCATTGATGTTGGCCTCGATGCTCGTGCCGAACAGGTGGGTCCACTGGCCGCCGACCTTGACCAGGCTGGTGCGGTCGGTGCCGCCGGCGATCGTCGCATCGAACGGGTTGAAGGCCACCGCGGGATCGCGATAGCCGGCGACGTGCTGCCACAACTGCCACAGCTCGACCGACGCCGCGAGCTCGTCGCGCGGCGAGAGCCGGCTGATCCAGCCGGCGCGGCCGTAGACCGCGTAGTTCGATGCCGTGGTGGTGCCGTCCACGGTGACGTTACCGA
Source organism: Bradyrhizobium sp. HKCCYLRH1030 (assembly GCF_051168395.1). Lineage (NCBI taxonomy): Bacteria > Pseudomonadati > Pseudomonadota > Alphaproteobacteria > Hyphomicrobiales > Nitrobacteraceae > Bradyrhizobium > Bradyrhizobium sp. HKCCYLRH1030. The sequence goes on from NZ_JBNPUY010000004.1 coordinate 398,039, forward strand.
GGCTCGTTGCATAGCTCCGGCCGTAGCGCACGCGCTCATAGGGCGTCAGGATCGTGCCGACGTCGAAGAACGGCCGCGACGAGCCCCAGTCGACGAAGTCGTAGCGCAGTGCGAAGGCGCCGATCGGCGCCGACGTCACGTGGTAGCCGTTCTCGTCGTAGTGCGTGTAGGCGAGGCCCGCGAGCAGCGCCAGATTGTTTGTGAGCTGCTTGCGGCCATGGATGCCGGCCGAGAACGAGCCGGCCGAGCCGAATGCGCTAATGCAGTCGTTGCAGTTGACCTGCTCGTTGACGCCGAGCAGCACCAGCCCGAGCACGCGGTTGGTGATCATCTGGTTGAAGCGCTGGTCGGCGAGGCCGTTGATCGCGTTCGCGCTGTTTCCCGCGCCGGTGGGCGACGGCGACGGGGTCGGCGAGATCGAGGGAGAGGGCGTCGGTGTCGGACTTGAGGTCGATGTCGGCGTGGCCGACGGCGTCGGCGTCGCGGTGGGCGAGGAGGTCGGCGACGGCGACGGGCTGGGGCACGGCGCCGCCGCGAAATTGTCCACCCCGCAACTGCTCTGCGCGGCGGCCGGCGCGGCTTGCAGCGCAAGCGCGAGCAGCCCGCCGGCGATGGCGGTCATCAGGAGAGCAAGCTGACCGCGGTGCGTTCTCATCGTCATCGCCCGCACAGGATGCCGGTGAAGTCCTGCGGCGGCGTATTGCTGGCGAGATCGGTGACCGTGCAAAGGCCGGATGTCGACGCGCAGGTCGCGGCAAAACTCCAGGACGGATTGCTGGTCTTCTTGATCGCGCTTCGGCCGTTGCCGGTCGCGGTGATGATCGCGGTGTCGCCCGGCTGCGTCAGCTCGAGGCATTGGAAGGTGAGGGTGCAGACCCGCGAAGCGCCTTCCTGCAGCACGACCATGGTCTGGCCGCGCTGCGAGCGGATGTCGAGGATGGTGCCGCGCACGCCGATGGTCGCGAGCGGCGTGTTGATCTTGTAGGCGGTTTTCTCGGAATGGCCGGTGACGAAGCGGAACGCGCCGGTGCCGAGCCGGATCGCGATATCGCGATAGCTGGTCTCGTCGTTGAAGACGGTGCGGTCGAGCGTCAGGGTGGCGTTGGCGCCGAGCGAGAGATTGGTGCTGTCGATCATGACGAGCCGCGCGGCGCTGTCATTGCCGGTGCGCACCGTCTCGTTGCGCACGACGCCGTCGCCGACATTGATCGGACTGCTCGACGCGCCTGCCACGCGCAGCACGTCCTTCTGCACCAGCACGGCCTCGCCGATGCGGCCGTCGGCGCTTGCCCCGCCCGCCAAGCCCAGCAGGGCGGCGGCCGAGATTGCAGCGACACAGGCTCGGCGACGCTGATTCATATCCACACCGAAGATTGTTCCTTGCCCAATCTAGCCGAAGACGGCGCGCGGGGTTGTTGTAAAATAGGCACAAGTTTGCCTCTATGACCGTTCGGTGGTTAGTTGCCGCCACCGTGAGATCAGTTCAACGCGGAGGCCCATGAAGGTATCTGCTGCTCGCCGCGATGACGACGAAGAGGACGGCGAGGTTGCGCAGGATGGCGCTCTGTCGGTCCGCCGCTGTGTGATGACGGCATTGCTGATCTTCGCGATCGCGCACGTCGTGCTGATGATCGGGCTCGCCTCGCCGCCGAAATTCGTCTTCGACGAGGTGCATTACGTGCCGGCGGCGCGGCAGATGCTGGGACTGGCGCCGGCGACGCCGCAGCTCAACCCGATGCATCCGCCGCTCGCCAAGGAGCTGATTGCGCTGTCGATCAGGACGTTCGGCGATAACGCCTTCGCATGGCGCTATCCCGGTACCGTGCTCGGCGGGCTCGCCGTGGCCGCGATCTATCTATGCGGCCTGGCGCTGTTCGCGGCGCAATGGCCTGCCATTGCGGCGGCGCTGCTCGCGGCCTTCAACCAGATGCTGTTCGTGCAGGCGCGCATCGCGATGCTCGACATCGGCGCGCTCGCCTTCAGCCTGCTCGGGATCGCGGCCTTTCTGTTTTCGTTCCGGCAGCGCCGGCCGCAGGTCGTGTTCGCGCTGGCGGGCGCGCTGTTCGGCCTTGCGATCGCCTGCAAATGGAGCGGGCTGTTTCCGCTGCTGACGGCGCTTCTCATCGTCGGTCTCATCAAGCTGTTGCAGCATTGGCAGACCTCGTTCGGTGATGGCGAGCCGACCGACTGGTATCGGCCCGAGCAATGGCCGCAACTGAGCTGGCCGCAGATCGTGCTGTGCCTCGTCGCGATGCCCACCGTCTGCTATCTCGCGACCTTCGTCCCGCTGCACGGCCTGTCCGTCGTGGGCATCTTCGAGGCGCAGCGGCGCATCTTTGACGACAGCGTCACCACGGCGATCGCCGGCCACACCTATATGAGCGCGTGGCCGACCTGGCCGTTGCTGGTCCGTCCGGTCTGGTTCTTGTTCGACAAGACGAGCGACACCGACATCGCCGCGGTGGTGCTGCTCGGCAATCCGCTGGTGCTGTGGCCGGCGCTTGCGGCGATCGCGATCTGCGTCCGGGATTTCATCGCGACGCGCAGCGCGACGGCGTTCCTGATCCTGGCGTTCTATCTCGGCTGCTATCTGCCCTGGGCGCTGCTGCCGCGCGCGCTGAGCTTCATCTACTACTACCTGCCGTCGGCGACGCTGGCGAGCCTCGCGCTCGTCCATGTGCTGACCCGCTGGCCGCGCTGGGTGCTGTTGAGCTATGTCGCCGTCGCGATCCTGGGCTTCGTCGCGATGCTGCCGGTCAGCGCCGCCTTCATCGGCACGACGATGCAGACCTTCACCCGGTTGATGCTGTTCCAGAGCTGGATCTGAAACCGGACAAAAAGCGCCCCGCCCGCCAGGGACCGTGGGCAGGCGGGGCGATGCGCGGCGGAGCGCTCACTTCGCCGCGGTTTTGGTGTCCATGTTGACGACCTGGACCCGCCGGTTGAGCGGATCGGCCGGGTTGGCCGCGTCCTTGAGCTTGGTCTTGCCATAGCCGACCGTGACGAGGTCCTGGCCGGGGAGGGCGAACTTCTCGACCAGATAGCGTTTGATGGTGTCGGCACGGCGCTCGGAGAGATCCTGGTTGAAGCCGTCGCTGCCGATGCCGTCGGTATGGCCGGCGACCACGAAGGTCGAGCCCTTCAGGTTCGGATCGGACAGCGCCTTGCCGAGCTCCTGCACGGCCGGCATCGAGGCCTTGCTGATCTCGGCCGAGTTGTAGTCGAACTGGATCTCGAGATCGATCTTGGGCTTGGTGGCCGCGATCTCGGCAATCTGCTCGCGCTCGCCGAGCGACAGCGAGCGGGTCTTGCGGTTGCGCATGCTGTCGATGAAGGCCGCTTGCTTCGCCTGCGCTGCCGCGTCGGCCTGCGGAGTCGCCTGCGGTCCGACCGAAATGCCGCGCGTCACGGCCTTCGGCTTCAGCGCGTTGAGGATCTTGTCGGCCGATACGGCCTCGCCGGCGAGCGCGGTGCCTGCACCGATCGCCAGCATGGCGGAGAACGCCGCCGCCTGAACTGCAAAGCGTCCAAAATATGGGGTCATCGTCGTTATCCTCGGGTCGTCATGCCCTATGGCCATTGGATGCGTGAACGATAGAACGGGTTCAAAGCATCAAATGTGATCGACGTCACGTTGCCGGACCGGGCGGCGCTTGAGGGGCGAAGCGAGTGGTCCGCGGGATGCGCCGCGCGCTGCCGCAAAGCGATCGGCAGGTGGCCGGTCCGCGAACAACAAATCGGCCAGATGCGGTTCTACCGGATAGCGCTCGCCGGGAAAAAATCGCAAACCTGAGGGACGCAAACGGCGAGTGGATTCGTAGTCAAAGAAACGCGAACAGAAAAGCAAAGCCGTGTTCAACCCATCGCACAGGCGCGACTATCAGTCCCATCGGGCAAGCAGTCAGGATCAGACGGGATCAGTGGGTTCCATGTCGACGCTGATCGGAGCTGGCATCATTGCGGCATCGATCCTGCTGTCGACGCTGATCACTGCGGTCGGCAACCGCTATGTCGGCCTGGAAAGTCCCTCCGAGGATACGGCCTGGCTGGTCGACCGCCTGACCGGCCGCATCTACAAGTGCCGTGCGCCGGATCCCGGCCGCGCCAGCTGCAAGGCCGAGATCGCCACCGGCAGCATTCCGGACAAGTCCAAGCCTTGAGGTTCCGCTAGGGGATCTCGCCGGCCTGATTTGCCGTTGCGGGAGCGGGGGCGAATCTCGCACCATTGCGCGGCATGCCCGCCGTTTCCACGCCCATCCCGCTCCCCAAGCCGCAGGCGCGCCGCATCTGGCTGCGCGCGCAGCGGCTCGATGCCGAGGCGCCGTTCGGCGCGGGCCCCGAGGCGGTCGCCGCCGCCATTGCCCATCTCGGCTATGTGCAGATCGACACCATCAACGTCATCGAGCGCTGCCATCACCACATCCTGTTCAGCCGCATTCCCGCCTATCGCCGCGCCGATCTCAGGCAGGCGCAGAGCACCGACAAGACCGTCTTCGAATATTGGACCCACGCGCTGTCCTATATTCCGGTGCAGGACTTCCGCTACTTCGTTCCGGCGATGCGCCGCCACCGCCGCGAGGGCCATCGCTGGCTCACGACCGTGAAGCCTGAGGATACGCGCAAGGTCATGCGGCTGATCCGCCAAGGCGGCGCGCTGACGATCCGCGACATCGACGACGACGTTCTGCGCGAGAAGGACCACGCCTGGGCCAGCCGCAAGCCGTCGAAGCGCGCGCTGCAGCTCGGCTTCTACGAGGGCGTGCTGACGGTGTCGGGCCGCGACGGCATGCTCAAGACCTACGACCTCACCACCCGGCATTTCGGCTGGGAACGGCTGCCGAAGGGCGCCAATGATCGCGAGATCGCAACCTATCTGCTCGACCGCGGCTTGCGCGCCCAAGGCGTCGTCAGCCTCGATTCGCTCTGCCATCTCAATGCGCCAAGCAAGGCCGCGGTACGGCGGGTCATCGATGCCAGGGTCCGGCGCGGCGAGCTGCTGCCGGTGACGGCGGAGGGCGCCGGCAAGCAGGAGCACTGGATCACGCCTGCTGCATTGGCAGCGCCGATCGAGATCGATCCGGCGCGCGTGCACATTCTGTCGCCGTTCGATCCGCTGATCATCCAGCGCAAGCGGACGCAGGCGATCTTCGACTATGAGCATCGCTTCGAGGCCTATGTCCCGAAGGACAGGCGCCTGTTCGGCTATTTCGCGCTGCCCGTCCTGGTCGGCGACGAGATCGTCGCCGCGCTCGACCTCAAGACTGACCGCCAGAACGGCAAGCTCCTGATGCAGAAATGGAGCTGGGTCGGCCAGGGCAAGGCCGCGCGTGGCGAGCGGCGCAAGGCGCTGAAGCGGCAGATCGAGGATGAGCTGCACCGGTTCCAGAAGTTTCAGCTTGGAGATTGAGGCCGGGAGCAACGGGTCCGTTTTCGCTTGAATTGGGAATGATTGTTTCCTATTATCCGGCCATGATGAAGTCTCCGAAGGATTCCGTCGAGCGCCGTGGGCCTGGCCGGCCGCGCGAGTTTGACATGGACACCGCCTTGAGCAGGGCGCTGGTGGTCTTCAGCGAGCGCGGCTACCACGCGGCATCGCTGGCCGAGCTACGCGTCGCGATGAAGCTCGCGACGGGAAGTCTCTACAAGGCGTTCCAGGACAAGCGCGCGATCTTCCTCGCGACACTCGATTACTACATCGCGCGGCGTGACCGCCAGGTGCGCGAACGTCTCGATGCGCAGTACAGCGGCCGCGACAAGCTGCGGGCCTTGCTGCAGTTCTATGCCGAGTCCGCCAGTGACAGCGAGGGCCGGCGCGGTTGCATGGTCGTCACCAGCGCGGCGGAGCTCGCCACCTTGGATGCGGAGGCCGCCGCCAAGGTCCGCGGGGCGATGCGCCAGGTTGAGAGCCTGGTGTGCGATCTGATCAAGCTCGGACAATCCGACGGATCGATCCGGCCGAATCTCGACGCGGAAGCCGTGGCTGGCGCTCTTTTCTGTGTAATCCAGGGGCTGCGGGTGGTCGGCAAGACGGGGCGTGCCAAGAGCGAGATGATGAGCGTCGCAAATCAAGCCGCGACCTTGTTCGCGTGACATCGTGCCAAATTAGGAAACATTTGTTCTATAATAAGGAGAATGATCGTGCCCGAGTTGATGAACGCCATCTCTGCCCAAAGTCCGTCGCGCCTGGTCGCGGCTGAGCCGTTCTGTCGCGCCGAGCCCTCGTTGCCGGGATTCACCCACCGCTTCGAGACAGTCGAGGGTGTCAGGCTGCACTATGTCAGCGGTGGCCCGCCGGATGGCGAGGTGGTGGTGCTGCTCGCAGGCTTCCCCGAAAGCTGGTTTGCCTGGCGCAAGGTCATGCCGCTGCTCGGGTCGCGCTATCGGGTCATCGCGCCGGATCTCCCGGGGCAGGGCGACTCGGACCGGCCAGCGGAAGGCTACGACACGCAGGCCCTGGCCACGGCGGTGCATCGCCTGCTGCAGCAGCTCGGCGTCACCAGCTATCATCTGGTGGCCCATGATATCGGCGCGTGGGTGGCCTATCCCTATGCGGCCCTGTTCGAAGCCGAGGTGCGCAGTCTGGCCCTGCTCGATGCAGGAATTCCGGGCGTCACCTTGCCCGAGGCGCTGCCGTTCGCGCCCGACCGCGCGTGGCGCACCTGGCACTTCGCGTTCCACGCCGTCGCGGATCTCCCGGAGATGCTGATCCATGGCCGCGAACGCGACTATCTCGCGTGGTTCCTGCGCCGCAAAGGGGCCGATCCCCAGGCGTTCTCCGAAAGCGATCTCGACGAATACGCCCGCGTGCTGACCAAGGCCGGCGGCTTGCGCGCCGGGCTCGCTTATTATCGTGCCGCCGCACTGTCCGCGCTTCAGAACCGCGAGCTGAAACAAAGGGGCAAGCTGAAGCCGCCGGTGCTGGCCGTCGGTGCCGACCAGGGATCGATCGTGGACATGGCCGCGCCGCTCAGGGAGGTCGCCGATCACGTCGAGGGCATCATCATCTCCGGGTGCGGTCACTACATTCCGGAAGAACAGCCTGCCATCCTGGCGGAGGAGCTGAAGGCCTTCTTCGGCCGCGCCGGCGCGGGGCCGATCTGAGCTGTCGGTTGATATCGCGGCCTGCCGTGGACAGGCCTATGCCGCAGCAGGCCGCGTCGCGCATCGGTCGATCCAGATGCCGATGACGACGCCGACGACATAGGCCGCGATGTTCCACAGCGAGAAGATCCGTCCGAGCAGCAGCGCGCCGGCCAAGGTCAAGCGGAAGCTGTCGAGCCAGGGCGTGTGGATCAGCCTGGAGGCTTCGACGATGGCGGCGATTGCGATCGCGAGCCCGCCAATCAGCCGCCACGACATCAGCGGGAGCAGTGCGACGAGCAGCAGATAGACCATCGTCGCCCAGAGCACCGAGCCGCCATACTTGACGATGAAGGCGGGAAGGCCGAGGCCGAGACCATGGAAGCGCAGGCCGACCCCGAGCGCGATCGCGATCAGCGCCGTCGCGAGCGCACGTGCTGCGCGGCGGCGCCGGTCAGCGCGGGTGAGCATCTCGGGCGACGAGGGCGTCATGCGCGCGCCGCGCCCCCGCGATGCGCCGACGGGCTGTGGGATGTCAGGTTTTCCGATTGACTTGCCACGACCGATGCTCAACACCGCCTTCAACTATCAATGTCCAGAAAGCTCCCGGGAGGAGATCGATGAGTCCGTCCGCCACCACTCCGGCCGCACCTGGCCGCTCCGACATCGAGGCCGCGACCATCCGCGCGATCTCCTGGCGGCTGATTCCCTTTCTGGTGCTGGCCTATTTCTTCTCCTATCTGGATCGCGTCAATCTCGGCTTCGCCGCGCTGACCATGAACGCGGAGCTGAAATTCTCGCCGCTGGTGTTCGCCTGGGGCGCGGGCATCTTCTTCATCGGCTATTTCATCTTCGAGGTGCCGAGCAATCTCGCGCTGGAGAAGTTCGGCGCCAGCCGCTGGATCGCCCGCATCATGGTGACCTGGGGGATCATCTCGGCGCTGATGGCCGTGGTCTCGGGCCCCTGGAGCTTCTACACGCTGCGCTTCCTGCTCGGCGTCGCCGAGGCCGGATTCTTTCCCGGCATCATCCTCTATCTCACTTACTGGTATCCCGCGCAGTATCGTGCGCGCTTCCTCGCCGCCTTCGCGGTTGCCGTGCCGATTTCGACCGTGATCGGCGCGCCCGTCTCCGGCCTGCTGCTCGGCATGCACGGCCTGATGGGGCTGCAGGGCTGGCAGTGGCTGTTCATCATCGAGGGAATTCCGTCCATCATCCTTGGCGTCGTCACCTGGTTCTATTTGACCGACCGGCCGGAGCACGCGACCTGGCTGTCGGCGGAGCAGAAGGCCTGGCTCGCGGCAAGGCTCGAGGCCGAAACGGCGGCGAAGCAGGCCGCCGGACACATGACGCTCGGTGAGGCGCTGTCGTCGCCCAAGGTGATCGTGCTCAGCCTGATCTATTTCGGCTTCGTCGGCGCGCTCTACGGCATGCAGTTCTGGCTGCCGCAGATCGTCAAGGCGTTCGGACTGAGCAATGTGCAGACCGGCTTCGTCACCGCGATCCCCTATGCGTTCGGCACCGTCGCGATGATCCTGTGGGCGCGGCATTCCGATGCGACGCGCGAGCGCGTGATCCATGTCGGCGCGCCGCTGATCCTGATCGCTGTCGCGCTGGCCGCCTCGAGCGTGATCGGCGATCCCACGCTCACCATGGTCGCGCTGACGGTCGCCGCGATCGGCGTGTTCTGCGTCTTCGGCGTGTTCTGGACCTTGCCCACGGCGTGGCTGTCGGGCACGGCAGCGGCCGGCGCCATCGCGCTGATCAACTCGATCGGCAATCTCGCCGGCTTCGGCGGTCCCTATCTGGTCGGCTGGATCAAGGACACCACCGGCTCCACCACCCACGGCCTGCTCGCGCTGTCGGTGTTGCCGCTGATCGCCGGGCTGCTCGTGTTCTTCGGCGGCCATGAGAGCAGGGTCGAATTCGCGGACCAGGCGCCGGCGGAGTGAGTCCCACGTGCATGCTGTGATCGGCATTCGGCTTTCGACCGTTGTCCGGCACGGCCCCGAAAGGACGGCGGGGATGGGCATTGACGCAGTTCAGAGCCTGCCTGCCGCGCCAATGAGCACCTGCGGCAACATGTCCAGATGTTCACGAAGTCATGATCACTGACGAATATTGACAATCGTCACTCAACATTCGACACTTCCTCGCAACTGCAGCGAGGGTGCCCCATGTTGATCCGCCTGATTTTCGCGAGCTATACCAAGCTGTTGACTGGTCTTGCGCTGGCCACCATGGCCGTCGCCCTGGCCGGGTGCAATGAAACCGTCGCCCAGAAAGCCGAGCCGATCCGGCCGGTGCTGGTCGCCCCCGTGCATTACGAGGCCGAGACGCCTGAACGCAGCTTCGTCGGCACCATCAGGCCGCGCATCGAGGCCGATATCGGCTTCCGCGTCGCCGGCAAGGTCGCCAAGCGCCTGGTCGAGGTCGGCCAGACCGTCGATGTCGGCCAGCCGCTCGCCACGCTCGACGAGGTCGACCTGAAGCTCCAGGCCGAGCAGGCCGAAGCCGAATTCCGCGCCGCCACCGGCGTGCTTGCGCAGGCGTCCGCCGCCGAGACCCGAGCCAAGGAGCTGCGGGCCAAGGGCTGGACCACCGATGCTCAGATGGACCAGGCCAGGGCGTCCGCCGACGAGGCGAGGGCACGGCTCAACCGTGCCGAACGCTCGGTCGAGCTGACCCGCAACTCGCTGTCCTACGCGACGCTGGTTGCGGACGCGCGCGGTGTCGTCACTGCGAGCATGATCGAGCCAGGCGTGGTCGTTGCCGCCGGCCAGGCGGCGATCCGTGTCGCGCGTTTCGCAGAGAAGGAGGCGGTGGTCGCGATCCCGGAGACCCTGCTCGAACGCGCCAAGACCGGCAGCGCCTACGTCACGCTGTGGTCGGAAGCCGACAAGAAATATGCGGCGAAGCTGCGCGAGATCGCGCCCACCGCCGATTCCGCGACGCGCACCTATCTCGCCAAGTTCTCGCTGCCGGACGCCGGCGAAGCCGTCTCGCTCGGTATGACCGCGACCTTGACGCTCGCCGATCCCGCCACCACGCGCGTCGCGCGGCTGCCGCTGTCGGCGCTGTTCAGCGAGGGCCGCGATCCGTCGCTCTATGTCGTCAACGACAAGGGCGAGGTGACGCTGAAGCCGGTGAAGGTGAAGGCCTATGACAGCAAGGATGTGCTCGTCACGTCAGGCGTCGACGAGGGCGACAAGGTCGTGGCGCTCGGCGTGCAGAAGATCGATCCCGCCCAGAAGGTGCGGGTCGTGTCAGCGCTGACGTTCTAGTTCTCCTGTCGTTCCGGGCGCACGCAGTGCGAACCCGGAACCTCGAGATTCCGGGTTCGATGCTTCGCATCGCCCCGGAATGACGAAAGTAATGGTTGTCATTGCGAGGAGCGAAGCGACGAAGCAATCCAGACTGTTTCCACGGAAGGATTCCTGGATTGCTTCCACCGTCGCCCTTCGGGCTCTGGCGGACAAGTCGCTTCGCTCGCAATGACGATCACTGAGAATGGCCTGGAATAGCGATATCGGATCATCGGAGAGCACCCATGAAGCGGTTCAACCTGTCGGCCTGGGCGGTCAATCATCCGCCGCTGGTGCTGTTCCTGATCATCGCGCTCGGCGTCGCCGGCTTCTTCTCCTATCAGAAGCTCGGCCGTGCCGAAGATCCGTTCTTCACCGTCAAGGTCGTCAACGTCTCGGTGATGTGGCCGGGCGCGACGGCGGCCGAGATGCAGAGCCAGGTCGCCGACCCCATCGAGAAGAAGCTGCAGGAGCTGCCTTACTTCGAGAAGGTGCAGACCTATTCGAAGCCGGCCTTCACCGCGATGCAGGTGACCTTCCGCGATTCGACGCCGCCGGCAGAGGTGCCGCATCTGTTCTACCTGATCCGCAAGAAGCTCGACGACGTGCAGTCGTCGCTGCCGTCGGGCATCGTCGGGCCGTTCGTCAATGACGAGTTCTCCGACGTCGATTCCATCTTGTTCATGATGACCGGCGACGGCGCCGATTATGCGCAATTGAAGAAGACCGCCGAAGGCCTGCGCCAGCGCCTGCTCAAGGTCACCGGCGTCACCAAGGTCAATCTCTACGGCACCCAGGACGAGCGCATCTATGTCGAGTTCAGCCATGCCAAGCTCGCCACGCTCGGCATCACACCGCAGGCCCTGTTCGATTCGTTGGCCAAGCAGAACAATGTGACCCCGGCCGGCACGGTCGAGACCTCGTCGCAGCGCGTGCCGCTGCGCGTCACCGGCGCGCTCGACGGCGCCAAGGCGGTGGCGGAGACGCCGGTCGAAAGCAACGGACGCGTGTTCCGGCTCGGCGACATCGCGACCGTCACCCACGGCTACGTCGATCCGCCGAGCTTCAAGGTGCGGCAGGAGGGCAAGCCCGCGCTCGGCATCGGCGTGGTCACGGCCAAGGAGGCCAACATCCTGGAGCTCGGCAAGGAGGTGCACGCCGCCGCCGCCGATTTCATGAAGGCCGTGCCGCAGGGCATCGAGATCGAGCAGATCGCAGACCAGCCCAAGGTGGTCGAGCACGCCGTCAGCGAGTTCGTGCACTCGTTCGTCGAGGCGCTGGTGATCGTGCTGTTCGTGTCGTTCCTGGCGCTGGGATGGCGCACCGGCATCGTGGTGGCGCTGTCGGTGCCGCTGGTGCTCGGACTCGTCTTCATCGTCATGAACATCATGGGGCTCAACCTGCACCGCATCTCGCTCGGCGCCCTGATCATCGCGCTCGGCCTGCTGGTCGACGATGCCATCATCGCGGTCGAGATGATGGTGGTGAAGATGGAGCAGGGCTGGGACCGGATGCGCGCCGCGTCGTTTGCCTGGGAATCCACCGCATTCCCGATGCTGACCGGCACCCTGGTCACGGCCGCCGGCTTCCTGCCGATCGGCTTTGCCAATTCGGCGGTCGGCGAATATGCCGGCAGCATCTTCTGGATCGTCGCCATCGCGCTGGTCGCGTCGTGGTTCGTCGCGGTGATCTTCACGCCCTATATCGGCGTCAAGCTGCTGCCCGACATCAAGGTTCATCACGACCATGATGAGCACGCGATCTACGATACGCGCATGTATCGCGGCCTGCGCCGCGTGATCCGCTGGTGCGTCGATCACCGCATCACCACAGTCGCTGCGACGGTCGGCGTGTTCGCGGCATCGATCGTGGCCTTCGGCCACGTCCAGCAGCAGTTCTTCCCGCTGTCGGAACGCCCCGAGCTGTTCCTGCAGTTGCGGCTGCCGGAGGGCACCGCATTCGGTGTCACCGAGAAGGCTGCCAAATCAGCAGAGAAGCTGCTCAAGGACGACAAGGACATCGAGACCTACACCGCCTATGTCGGGCAGGGCTCGCCGCGGTTCTGGCTCGGCCTCAACCCGCAACTTCCGAACGAGGCCTTCGCCGAGATCGTGATCGTCGCCAAGGACGTCGCCGCGCGCGAGCGCATCAAGGCCAAGATCGAGACCGCGGCTGCGAATGGCGAGCTGAACGAAGCGCGCGTCCGCGTCGATCGCTTCAATTTCGGTCCGCCGGTCGGCTTCCCCGTCCAGTTCCGCGTCATTGGCCCGGATGCGGCGAAGGTGCGCGAGATCGCCCATCAGGTGCGCGACGTCATGCGCCAGAATCCGAATGTCAGGGATCCGCAGCTCGACTGGAACGAGCAGTCGCCCTACCTCAAGCTGGTCGTCGACCAGGATCGTGCCCGCGCGCTCGGCCTGACCCCGCAGGACGTGTCGCAGTCGCTGGCGATGCTGATCTCCGGCGTGCAGGTCACGACCATCCGTGACGGCATCGAGAAGGTCGGCGTCGTCGCCCGTGCGGCGCCGTCCGAACGGCTGGATCTCGCCCATGTCGGCGACCTCACCATCACCTCGAAGAACGGCGTGGCCGTGCCGCTGCAGCAGATCGCCAAGATCGAGTATTCCCACGAGGAGCCGATCCTGTGGCGTCGCAACCGCGACATGGCGATCACGGTGCGCGCCGACGTGGCGGATGGCGTCCAGGCGCCGGATGTCACCAACCAGATCTCGCCGAAGCTGCAGGATATCCGCAACCACCTCGCGCCCGCCTACCGGATCGAGGCCGGCGGCGCGTTCGAGGAATCCGCCAAGGGCAATGCCTCGATCTTCGTGCTGTTTCCGCTGATGGTCATCGTGATGCTGACCCTGCTGATGATCCAGCTGCAGAGCTTCTCACGGCTGATCCTGGTGTTCCTGACCGCGCCGCTCGGCATCGTCGGCGCCTCGCTCGGGCTCAATGTCGCCAACGCGCCGTTCGGCTTCGTGGCGCTGCTCGGCCTGATCGCGCTCGCCGGCATGATCATGCGCAACGCGGTGATCCTGGTCGATCAGATCGAGACCGACGTTGCCCATGGCCTGACCCGCAAGGAGGCGATCATCGAGGCCACGGTGCGCCGTGCCCGCCCCGTGGTGCTGACCGCGCTCGCCGCGATCCTCGCCATGATCCCGCTGTCGCGCTCGGCGTTCTGGGGCCCGATGGCGATCACCATCATGGGCGGGTTGTTCGTTGCAACCTTCCTGACGCTGCTGTACTTGCCTGGATTGTATGCCCTATGGTTCCGCAAGAGTCTGGACGAGCGCGGAGCGAAAGACGCGGATCATTCCGCAGCGCAGCACACTGACGTGCCGAGGCCCGCGCTTCCTCTGGCCGAGGCCGCCGAATGAAGGACCAACAAGATCGCAGGCATGATGACCCTGGTTTCCGACCATATCGAATCCGATACGCACGAGCGCATTCTCGTCGTTGCTGAGCGCCTGTTTCGACAGATCGGCTACCAGAAGACGACCGTCGCCGACATCGCCAAGGAGCTCCGTATGAGCCCGGCGAATGTCTACCGGTTCTTCGACTCCAAGAAGGCGATCCACCGGGGGGTCGCCCACACGCTGATGGCCCAGGTCGAGGCGGCCGCCATCATGATCGCGGAGCGGCCCGGCCCGGCGGCGCCGCGGCTGCGCGAGCTGCTCGGCACGATCCATCGCATGAACACCGAGCGCTATGTCGGCGACAGCAAGCTGCACGAGATGGTCGCGGTGGCGATGGAGGAGAGCTGGGACGTCTGCGAGGCGCACATGCTGCTGATCACCGAGATCATCGGCCGGGTGATCGGGCAGGGCGCGGCGTCCGGCGAATTCGCGGTCACCGATCTGCCGCTGGCGGCAAAATGTGCGACGACCGCGATGATGCGCTTCTTCCATCCGCAGATGATCGCGCAATGCGCGACCAAGCCGGGCCCGACGATCGACGAGATGATCGATTTCGTGCTGTCAGGCCTTGGTTCCAGGCGCGCTGCAAGCTAAGTTCGCCGTCATTCGAGCGAAGCTTCGTCGCTTGCGCTCCCCGCAATGACGGAAGGGACGACGGCGTGACCGAACGGGATCTGCATTTCTACGAACCGAAGAACGGCCACGGCCTGCGCCACGATCCCTTCAACGCCATCGTCGCGCCGCGTCCGATCGGCTGGATCTCGTCGCGTGATCCGGACGGTCACGTCAACCTTGCGCCGTACAGCTTTTTCAACGCCTTCAACTACACGCCGCCGATCATCGGCTTCTCCTCGACGCAGTGGAAGGACTCGGTCGCCAACATCCAGGACACCGGCGAGTTCGTCTGGAACCTGGTGACGCGCGGCCTGGCGACGCAGATGAATGCGACCGCCGCGCATGTCGCGCGCGAGGTCGACGAGTTCAAGCTTGCGGGCGTGACGCCGGTAGCTTGCAAGTTCGTCAACGTGCCGCGCGTCGGCGAAAGCCCTGTCGCGTTCGAGTGCAAGGTGACGCAGATCATCCAGCTGCAGGGCGCCGACGGTGCCAAGGCGCAGGCCTGGCTGACGCTCGGCGAGGTGGTCGGCGTGCATATCGACAAGACGCTGATCAAGGATGGCGTCTACCAGACGGCGCTGGCGCATCCGATCGTCCGTGCCGGGCGTCGCGGCGACTATTTCGAGATCATGCAGGAGGCGATGTTCGAAATGGCGAGGCCGGACTGACGGACTTGCGCCTCTTGAACGCTGCTGCAATTGGAGACCACCCGACGTGACCGAAGCGACCGTCCATGCCGCGCTGTCCGCGCCGACCGAGCCCCGCGGCGATCTCTGCATCCGCACCCTGGCGATGCCGGCCGACACCAATGCCAATGGCGACATCTTCGGCGGCTGGCTGCTCAGCCAGATGGACGTCGGCGGCGGCGTGTACGCCGCCAAGGTCGCGAAGTCGCGCACGGTGACGGTCGCGATCGAGGCGATGAACTTCCGCAAGGCGGTGTATGTCGGCGATCTCGTTTCGGTCTATGCGCATCTCGTCCGCGTCGGCCGCACCTCGATGACGGTGCGTCTCGAAGCCTGGGTGCTGCGCCGGAAGGAGGAGCAGCCGATCCTCGTCACCGACGGCAACTTCACCTACGTGTCGATCGACGACGATGGCCGGCCGCAGCCGATCAGGCGCGACGGCTCCGTCACAGCCTGATCACATTCGCGGTCTGTCGGCGCAAGTAACCTCTGTTAATCCGCCGCATATGTCGCTCGCTCGGCATAAGGAACCGCGATCCGGCGATACGCGTTTGTTTGGGTCGGGCGGGACGGAGACGCGAAGGCCGAGCATGCGCGCTCGGCGTCTGCCGCGATCACTCTCGCGCGAGATGCGCCTTGTCCACAGGGCGAGCGTCTTTACGATAATTGCAAGTTCTGGTTGCTTGGCTGCGCGTTGCCGCGTCTCTGCCGTATTGCGTGCTTCGAGTGACACATTCGGACGAGCAGCGCTGACGGCAGTTCGTTTTCGATCCACAAGGCAAAAAATGCCAGCCGGAAAAAATTGCCGGCACAGAGGAAACGGCGGGGGCGTGTTGCGCGAACAGGGTGGGAGGAAGTCCATGTCGGACGTTGACGAGAAACTGACCTTGCAGGTCCTGAAGAAGCTGCAGCAGCGGCTTCTCCACGCCGAGCGCAGGATTTGCGTCTACGAGAATCAGCTCAGCGCGTTTCGTGAACATCACGTCGAGGTGTTGAGGGATCTGCGCACGATCTATCAGTTGCTTGGTCAGCATCAACACCGTCTCGGCGGAGCCGATGCGTCGCTGCGCAAGGTGACGCTCGTGCCGGATGATCCGCACTGATTCGGCAAGGGGTCACGGCGTGAGTGCGTGCAGCGCAGCCAACATAACATCCACACAATTTCCTGTTGGCATTCACATCGGAATAGCCGGTGGCTCCCTGCACGGAACATTCGTCATGGAGCTCGGTTATACGCCCCGGAATGAACGACGGGATTGCGCAATGTCCGACACCTACATCATCGAGGTCAGCTCCCAGGCGGCGGGGATCGTCGTCCGCGACCGCGGCGGCTTCCGCTTCTTCGCGGCGTCCCATCGCTTCAATGCCCTCGAGGGCCAGGTGTTTCGCAATGCCCGCGAAGCCGAACGCGCCGCGATTCGGCTCGTGACCGGCGAGCTGAGCGCAGCCGCCTGAGCAGACGGGCGCACACGGCGGACGTCAGCCGGACCAGACCGCCGCGACGTTTCAGGCGATTGCTGCGATGCGCCCAATGCTTGCCGATTGACGCTTGACTCGATCAGCATCACCATGGTGCAGCTTGTCCCCGAAAGCTTGCCATGGCCGTCCTCTCTCAACGCCAGACCGACATCCTCAACATCGCGCGCGCCTCCGGCCGCGTCATGGTGGAGGATCTCGCGCGCCGCTTCGAAGTCTCGGCCCAGACCATCCGCAAGGACCTCAACGATCTGTGCGAGCAGCGCGCGCTGACGCGCATCCATGGCGGGGCCATCATCGCCTCCGGGGTCGAGAATCTCGCCTACGAGGCGCGGCGCTTCGTCGCTGCCGAGGAGAAGAAGGCGATCGGTGCGGTCGCAGCCGCGCGGATTCCGAACGGCTCCTCGCTGTTCATCAATATCGGCACCACGACGGAGGAGGTGGCGAGCGCGCTGTCGTCGCACCAGGACCTGCTCGTCATCACCAACAATCTCAACGTCGCGATGCTGCTCTATCCGCATCCGCGCATCGAGGTGATCGTGGCCGGCGGCACGGTGCGGCGCTCAGACGGCGGCGTGATCGGATCGACCGCGACGCAGCTGATCGGCCAGTTCAAGGTCGACTATGCGATCATCGGCGCATCCGCGATCGACGAGGAAGGCGCGCTGCTCGACTTCGACTATCGCGAGGTCCAGGTGGCGCAGGCGATCATCGCCAATGCCCGCAGCGTGATGCTGGTGGCCGATTCCACCAAGCTCCACCGCAGCGCGCCGGTGCGCATCGCCCATCTCAGCCAGATCCAGACCTTCGTCACCGACCGGCCGCTGCCGGACGGACTGGCCAGCCTCTGCCATAGCCGCGGCATCGAGGTGGTCTCGGCGATGTCCGCCGACGAGGCCGACGACGCCGTAGAGGCAACCGAAACGGCGGGGTCCGCCGTGCTCCGCCGCGCCTGACTTTCCGCCACTCTTGCAGGCTCCTTGATCCCGGTTTGGGCAGGTTTTGCCCAACCGCGGCCCAACATGCGAATTTCGATTTGCTTTCACTTTCGTTTGTGTTTAACTCGAAACTGAAAGTGAAATCGCCGCAGTCAAGGCGATTGCCGGGGGATGCGTCTGTTGGAGCGGATCTACGACCTCGCCATTATCGGAGGCGGCGTGAACGGTTGCGGCATCGCGCGCGATGCCGCCGGACGCGGAAATTCCGTTTTCCTTTGTGAAATGAATGATCTGGCGAGCGGAACCTCGTCCTGGTCGACCAAGCTCGTGCATGGCGGCCTGCGCTATCTCGAATATTACGAGTTCCGGCTGGTCCGCGAGGCGCTGATCGAGCGCGAAGTCCTGTGGCAGATCGCGCCCCACATCATCCGTCCGCTGCGCTTCGTGCTGCCGCATCATTCGGGGCTGCGCCCGGCCTGGCTGCTGCGCCTCGGCCTGTTCCTCTATGACCATCTCGGCGGCCGCAAGCTGCTGCCGCCGACGCGGTCGGTGAACCTGCGCAGCGACGAGGTCGGCCGCCCCTTGATCCCCGGGCGCTACAGCAAGGGCTTCGAATATTCCGACTGCTTCGTCGACGATGCGCGTCTGGTCGTGCTGACCGCGCGGGATGCTGCCGATCGCGGCGCCGTCATCCGCACCCGCACGCGTGCGACCGAGATCCGTCAGGATGGCGGCCATTGGCTGGTCACGACCGATAACACGCAGACCGGCGAGCGCGAGACCATCAAGGCGCGCGCGCTGGTCAATGCCGCCGGTCCCTGGGTCGAGCAGGTGCTGGCGACCGGCGCCGGCGTCAATGCCAAGGCCAAGGTGCGGCTGGTGCAGGGCTCGCACATCGTGGTGCGCAAGCTCTACGATCACGATCGCGCCTACATCTTCCAGAACGCCGACGGCCGTATCATCTTCGCCATTCCCTATCAGCAGGATTTCACGCTGATCGGCACCACCGATCGCGACTATCAGGGTGATCCGGCCAAGGTGAAGGCGACCGACGAGGAGATCGCCTATCTCTGCGCCGCGCTCGGGGAATATCTCGCCAAGCCGGTGACGCCGGCCGACGTTGTGTGGAGCTATTCCGGCGTGCGGCCACTCTATGACGACGGCGCCAGCGAGGCCAAGGCGGCGACCCGCGACTACGTGTTCGAGCTCGATACGCCCGGCGGCTTGCCGCTGCTGTCGATCTATGGCGGCAAGATCACCACCTACCGGCGCCTGTCGGAAGAGGCGCTGGAGCGTCTCGCGCCCTATGTGAAAGGGGGCAAGGCGGAGGAGGGATGGACCGGCAAGGCGTCGCTGCCCGGCGGCGACATGAAGGTTTCGGCCGTCGGGCCGTTGATTGCGGATCTCCGCAAGACCTATCCGTTCCTGTCGGATGCACATGCGAAGCGGATCGCCCATGCCTATGGCACGCGGGCTGCGGCCATGCTCGCCGGTGCGACATCTTTGGCCGATCTCGGCCAGGATTTCGGTGGCACCTTGACGGAGCGTGAAGTCAGGTACCTGATGACGAACGAGTGGGCGTTGACGGCCGAGGACATCGTGTGGCGGCGATCGAAGCTGGGGTTGCGGATGTCGGCGGCTGAGATCGCCGCGCTCGATGCGTGGATCACAGCCAATCGCGAGCGCTCCGCCGTGCCGGCGCGTGAGGCGGGAGGGCGCGCATGAGCGTGACGCTCGATCACGTCTCCCGAATTGTCGACGGCGTGACCACCATTCGCGACGTCTCGCTGACGTTGCAGCGCGGTACGCTGAGCGTGCTGCTCGGGCCGACGCTGTCCGGCAAGACCTCGATCATGCGGCTGCTCGCCGGCCTCGACCGGCCGACCACGGGGCGGGTGCTGGTCGACGGCAAGGACGTCACCGGCGCCGACGTGCGGCAGCGCTCGGTCGCGATGGTCTATCAGCAGTTCATCAACTATCCCTCGCTCTCGGTCTATGAGAACATCGCTTCGCCGTTGCGCGTGCAAGGCAAGTCGCGCCAGGAGATCGAGAAGCGCGTGGCGGAAGCAGCCCGGCTGCTCCGGCTCGAGCCCTATCTGAAGCGTACGCCGCTGCAGCTCTCCGGCGGCCAGCAGCAGCGCACCGCGATCGCGCGCGCCCTGGTGAAGGGTGCGGACCTCGTGCTGCTGGACGAGCCGCTCGCCAATCTCGACTACAAGCTGCGCGAGGAGCTGCGCACCGAGCTGCCGCGCATCTTCGAGGCATCCGGCGCAATCTTCGTCTACGCCACCACCGAGCCGTCGGAGGCGCTGCTGCTCGGCGGCCGCACCATCTGCATGTGGGAAGGGCAGGCGCTGCAGGCCGGCGATACTGCGGCCGTGTATCGCCGACCCGACACCTTGCGTGTCGGCCAGGTGTTCTCGGATCCGCCGATGAATACGGTCGAGATCCAGAAGCGCGGCGAGAGCGTGGAGTACGCCGGCGGGGTCAAGGCGCCGGCGGTAGGCCTCTATGCTGATCTGCCCGATGGCGCCTATCGCGTGGGCTTCCGCCCGCATCAGCTCGGGCTTGGCAAAGGCGATGGCAGCCACGGCCGCCATGCCTTTCCTGCGATCGTCTCGGTCACCGAGATCACGGGATCGGAGAGCTTCGTGCATCTGACGCGCGACGGCATGAACTGGGTCTCCGTGCTGCACGGCGTCCATGAATACGAGCCCGGCGAGATCCTCGACGCGGTGCTCGATCCGTCCAATGTGTTCGTGTTCGACGCCGGCGACCGCCTGGTCGCCGCGCCGGCGATCTGAGGGAGATGCCGCATGGCCCGCATTGACCTCGTCGATCTCGCCCACGCCTACAACGGCAACAGCGGCGATATCGAGAGCTACGCGCTGAAGCCGGTGACGATGACCTGGCGCCAGGGCGGCGCCTATGCGCTGCTCGGCCCGTCCGGCTGCGGCAAGACCACGCTGCTCAACTTGATCTCCGGCATTCTGACGCCTTCGCACGGCAAGATCCTGTTCGACGGCACCGACATCACCAAAGCCTCGACCCGCGAGCGCAACATCGCGCAGGTGTTCCAGTTTCCGGTGATCTACGACACCATGACGGTCGGCGAGAACCTCGCCTTTCCGCTCAAGAACCGCGGCGTGCCGAAAGCGGAGATCGACAAGCGCGTCGCCGAGATCGCGCGGCTCTTGGACCTGACGCCGGACCTGCATCGCAAGGCGACACGGCTCACCGCCGACGCCAAGCAGAAGATCTCGCTCGGCCGCGGCCTGGTGCGCTCCGACGTCGCCGCCGTGTTGTTCGATGAGCCGCTGACCGTGATCGATCCCGAGCTGAAATGGCAGCTCCGCTCGAAGCTGAAGGCGCTGCATCGCGAGCTCGACCTGACGATGATCTACGTCACCCACGACCAGACCGAGGCGCTGACCTTCGCCGACACCGTCGTCGTGATGCACGACGGCCGCGTGGTGCAGAGCGGCACGCCGGCGGAATTGTTCGACAAGCCCGCGCACACCTTCGTCGGCTACTTCATCGGCTCGCCCGGCATGAACATCCTCTCCGCCGAGGTAAAGGGCCGCGAGGCCCGCATCGATGGCCACACCCTGACGCTGTCGCGCAGCTACGACGCGCTGCCGGCCGGCGCCAAGATCGAGATCGGCGTCCGCCCGGAATTCGTCGATGTCGCTCAGCCCGGACCGGGCCTGCTCGACGCCAATATCGAACGTGTCGACGATCTCGGCCGCATCCGCTTCGCCCGCGTCCGCGTCGGCGACGTCAAGTTCGCCGCGCGCCTGCCGGCCGGCTTCTCGCCGCAGGGCTCGGCGATCGGGCTGAAGTTCGATCCAGCCTATGTCCACGTCTATGCCGACAGCCGTCTCGTCGAGGGAGCCTGAGTGATGGACAAGACCATCAACAACAAGGCCTGGTTCCTGGTGCTGCCGGTGTTCCTGCTGGTGGCGTTCTCCGCTGTCCTGCCGCTGATGACGGTGGTGAACTATTCGATGCAGGACACGTTCGGCAACAACCAGTTCTTCTGGAATGGCGTCGGCTGGTTCAAGGAGCTGCTCGATCCCTCGACCGATCTCGGCGGGCGCTTTCTCGCCTCGCTCGGGCGTAACCTGATCTTCTCGCTCGCGATCCTGGCCATCGAGGTTCCGCTCGGAATCGTCGTGGCGCTGTCGATGCCGCGGGGCGGATGGACCGTGGCGTTCTGCCTCGTCGTGCTGGCGCTGCCACTTCTGATTCCGTGGAACGTGGTCGGCACGATCTGGCAGATCTTCGGCCGCTCCGACATCGGCCTGCTCGGCTACACGCTCAACGCCATCGGCCTGGACTACAATTACGTCTCGAACGACGCCGACGCCTGGTTTACGGTCATCTTGATGGACGTCTGGCACTGGACCAGCCTGGTAGCGCTGCTGTGCTATGCCGGCCTGAAGTCGATCCCCGACGCCTATTACCAGGCTGCGCAGATCGACGGCGCCTCGCGCTGGGCGGTGTTCACCGCGATCCAGCTGCCCAAGATGCATCGCGTGCTGCTGATCGCCGTGCTGCTGCGCTTCATGGACAGCTTCATGATCTACACCGAGCCGTTCGTCGTCACAGGCGGCGGGCCGGGCAATTCGACGACCTTCATCTCGATCGAGCTCGTCAAGATCGCGCTCGGCCAGTTCGATCTCGGCAAGGCGGCTGCCCTGTCGCTGGTCTACAATCTGATCATCCTGATCGTCTGCTGGGTGTTCTACACCATCATGACCAATGCCGGCGCCGAGCGGCGGCCGGTGAAAGGGGGCGCGTGATGAACACCATTCCGGGCCGTCGGATCATCATCTCGCTATTCCTGGTCTTCCTGCTGTTGCCGATCTACTGGCTCGTCAACATGAGCTTCAAGACCAACAACGAGATCGTCACCACGATGAACTTGTGGCCGCATCAGCCGACGCTGGCCAACTACATGCGCATCTTCACCGACGAGAGCTGGTATTCCGGCTACATCAACTCGCTGAAATACGTGATCATCAACACGGTGATCTCGATCCTCGTGGCGCTGCCGGCGGCCTATGCATTCTCGCGGTACCGCTTCCTTGGCGACAAGCACCTGTTCTTCTGGCTGCTGTCGAACCGCATGGCGCCGGCTGCGGTCTACGCGCTGCCGTTCTTCAATCTGTATTCGGCGATCGGCCTGTTCGATACGCCCTGGGCGGTGGCGCTGGCGCATTGCATCTTCAATATCCCGCTCGCGGTCTGGATCCTCGAAGGCTTCGTGTCGTCGGTGCCGCGCGAGATCGACGAGACGGCGTTCCTCGACGGCTACTCGTTTCCGCGCTTCTTCGTGAAGATCCTGGTGCCGCTGATCGCGAGCGGCATCGGCGTCGCCGCCTTCTTCTGCTTCATGTTCTCCTGGGTCGAACTGCTGCTCGCGCGCACGCTGACCTCCGTCGACGCCAAGCCGATCTCGGCGGTGATGACGCGCACCGTCTCGGCGTCCGGCATGGATTGGGGTCTGCTCGCGGCTGCCGGCGTGCTCACGATCATCCCCGGGGCGCTCGTCATCTGGTTCGTCCGCAACTACATCGCGCGCGGCTTCGCGCTGGGACGGGTGTGATGACGCACGCTTGTTGCCACGGCCTCCGTTCCGCCTCCCCCGCTTGCGGGGGAGGCCGTATCGCATCGTCAGATGCGATACGGGTGGGGGCATCTCTCCTCTCGGGCGCTCCGACGCGCGGCGCCCCCACCCCAACCCTCCCCCGCAAGCGGGGGAGGGGGCCCATTACCGCCTGGAGCCGATAGCCATGAACAGCATCGCATGGATGGCATGGACCTTGCCGACCGCGATCTTCTTTGCTGCGCTCGCATGCACGCTCGGCGTCATGATCGTGCTCGCCGCGCGCTACCCGGAGGCCGAGCGGGTCGGCGTGCTGCGCATCCCGACCACGCGCGGCGACCGGCTGTTCATCTCGCTGATCTCGGCCGCCGTCATTCATCTCGTATGGATCGGTCTGGTCGGCACCGACACGATTGCGACCTTGCCGATCGGCGAGGAAGGGTTTGAGGTTTCGAGCCTGTGGCTCGCGACCGCAATTTCGCTTGCATCAGCCGTTGCGATCTTCCGCACCGTCTGACGCAGGTGAAAAGGGGCAGATCCGGGGGCAACCCGGACCTGGATACGTCTGTCGCTCAAGGAGGAAAGCATGCGACACTTGAAACCTAGGAAGCATCACCTGACCAAGGCGAGCTATCTCGCGATGACCAGCGCTGCTGCGCTGTTCGCCGCCACTATGACGCTGTCCGTGCCGGCACGTGCGGACGACGCCACGATCCAGAAGTGGATCGACAGCGAATTCCAGCCTTCGACGCTGTCGAAGGAAGAGCAGAAGAAGGAGCTCGAGTGGTTCGCGAAGGCCGCCGAGCCCTTCAAGGGCATGGAGATCAACGTCGTCTCCGAGACCATCACGACTCACGAATACGAGTCGAAGACTCTCGCCAAGGCGTTCAGCGAAATCACCGGCATCAAGCTCAAGCACGACATTATCCAGGAAGGTGACGTCGTCGAGAAGCTGCAGACCCAGATGCAGTCCGGCAAGAACGTCTATGACGGCTGGATCAACGACTCCGACCTGATCGGCACCCACTTCCGTTACGGCCAGACGATCGCGCTGTCGGACTACATGAAGGGCGAAGGCAAGGACGTCACCGATCCGATGCTCGACGTCAACGACTTCATCGGCAAGTCGTTCACGACCGCGCCGGACGGCAAGCTCTATCAGCTGCCCGACCAGCAGTTCGCGAACCTGTATTGGTTCCGCTACGACTGGTTCACCAATCCGGACTACAAGGCCAAGTTCAAGGCCAAGTATGGCTACGACCTCGGCGTGCCCGTGAACTGGTCGGCCTATGAGGACATCGCCGAGTTCTTCACCAACGACATCAAGGAGATCAACGGCGTCAAGGTCTATGGCCACATGGACTATGGCAAGAAGGATCCCTCGCTCGGCTGGCGCTTCACCGACGCCTGGCTGTCGATGGCCGGCAACGGCGACAAGGGCATCCCGAACGGCCTGCCGGTCGACGAATGGGGCATCCGCATGGAAGGCTGCCGTCCGGTCGGCTCGTCGATCGAGCGCGGCGGTGACACCAACGGCCCGGCGGCCGTCTACTCGATCGCGAAGTATCTCGACTGGATGAAGAAGTATGCGCCGCCGCAGGCGCAGGGCATGACCTTCTCCGAGGCCGGTCCGGTCCCGGCGCAGGGCAACGTCGCTCAGCAGATCTTCTGGTACACCGCCTTCACCGCCGACATGGTGAAGCCCGGCCTGCCGGTCGTGAATGCGGACGGCACGCCGAAGTGGCGCATGGCCCCGTCGCCGCATGGCGCGTACTGGAAGGAGGGCATGAAGCTCGGCTACCAGGATGCCGGTTCTGCGACGCTCTTGAAGTCGACCCCGCCGGATCGCCGCAAGGCCGCCTGGCTGTACCTGCAGTTCATCGTCTCCAAGACGGTGTCGCTGAAGAAGAGCCATGTCGGCCTCACCTTCATCCGTGAATCCGACATCTGGGACAAGTCGTTCACCGAGCGTGCGCCGAAGCTCGGCGGCCTGATCGAGTTCTACCGCTCGCCCGCGCGCGTGCAGTGGACCCCGACCGGCAACAACGTGCCCGACTATCCGAAGCTGGCGCAGCTGTGGTGGCAGAACATCGGCGATGCGTCGTCCGGTGCGAAGACCCCGCAGCAGGCGATGGACGCGCTCGCGGCCGCTCAGGACTCCGTCCTCGAGCGTCTGGAGAAGTCCAAGGTCCAGGGCGAGTGCGGTCCGAAACTGAACAAGAAGGAATCGGCCGAGTTCTGGTTCAACAAGTCGGCCAAGGACGGCAACATCGCTCCGCAGCGCAAGCTCGCGAACGAGAAGCCGAAGGGCGAGACGATCGACTACGACACCCTGATCAAGTCGTGGCCGGCCACCCCGCCGAAGCGCGCCGAGGCGAAGTGAGCCAACGCTCTGAAGTCATCGCCCGGCTCGACCGGGCGATCCCATCACGAAGGCCGGGAGCAATCCCGGCCTTTTCTTTTGGCCCAGAGGCGAGGGGCTTCCCGTTCCATTCGGGAATTATTCCCGGGTCGCCTGGGACAACTTCCACGCAGCAAGTGCCTTGAAGCCGGTGAGGACAGGCGGCACTCTTTGACGATCGGGATTGTCGCGATCTTCGCCGTGACTTTGCCCCAACGACGCGAAACAACAAGGCCTCGACACGATCCGGCATGGCCCCATGCGATCCACGCCGGGATCGTGATCACCAACCACGGGGCCCCCGAGGGAGTACGGCCATGGATCAGGCGCACATCGCCAATATCGCGAGCACGCTGCCGGAGGCGTTGTCGCCCTGGACCATGTTCATGCAGGCCGACATCGTCGTGAAGTCGGTGATGATCGGGCTGGCGCTGGCTTCGGTCGCAACCTGGACCGTTCTGGTGGTGAAGACGATCCAGCTCCGCGCGGCACTGCGCACCTCGCGCAGCGCGCTCGGCATCGCGATGGCCGCGCGCGCGCTGTCGGATGCGACGGGACGCATTTCCGCCGACGACGGTGTGGTCGGACGGCTGCTGGCCGTCGCCGATGACGAAATCGACAAGTCGCGTGGCCTCCCCGCCGATGGCATCAAGGAGCGTGTCTCCTGGCAGTTCGAGCGGATCGAGGCGGCGGCGGTGGCGCGGATCGGCCGCGGCATCGGCATTCTCGCCACCGTCGGCGCCGTCGGGCCGTTCGTCGGCCTGTTCGGCACGGTCTGGGGCATCATGAACAGCTTCATCGGCATCTCGCATGCCCACACCACCAACCTCGCGGTGGTGGCGCCGGGCATCGCGGAGGCGCTGCTCGCCACCGCCTTCGGCCTCGCCGCGGCGATTCCCGCGGTCGTGATCTACAACCTGTTCGCGCGCGCCACCGGCGGCTATCGCGCCGTCATCGCCGATGCATCGGTGGCGGTCATGCGCCTGCTCAGCCGTGATCTCGACCGGCAGCACGCGGGGCCCACAGAGGTGCGGCGCAGCGCCATCCGCGCGGTCGACGCGCCGCTGCTATCGATCGCCAATCCGGCGGAGTGAGCCATGGCCGTCAAGCTTGCCCGGCGCCCCGACGAGTTCGAGGAGACGCACGACATCAACGTGACGCCGTTCATCGACGTCATGCTGGTGCTCCTGATCATCTTCATGGTGGCGGCACCGCTCGCCACGGTCGACGTCCCGGTCAACCTGCCGGCGATCTCGGCCGAGCCGCAGCCGCGCGCGGAGACGCCGGTCTTCGTCACCTTCAAGGCCGACCGCTCGCTCGCCGTTGGCGACCAGAGCGTGGCGCAGGCCGACATTGCCGCCTCGCTCGATGCCGCCACCAAGTCCGATCACGAGCAGCGCGTGCTGCTGCGCGCCGATCAGACGCTGCCCTATGGCGAGGTGATGGCGCTGATGAACACGTTGCGCCGCGCCGGCTACACCAAGGTCGCGCTCGTTGCCCTGGAAGACCGGGGCGCGCAGTGAGCGTTCTGACGCTCGATCCGTTCGAACACGAGCAGCGCCGGGAGCGGACGCTGTGGACCATCGCCGCGCTGGTGGTGGGCGGGCTGCACGTCGGGCTCGCCGTCGGCTATCTGCTGCTGCGTCCCGCGCCGCAGGGGCGTGCCCAGGCGCCGGCCTTCGACGTCGTGTTCACCCCGGCGGTGGTGAGCGAGCCGGCGCCGACGGCGCAGGATGCGCCGGCGTCCGAGCCGCCGCCGGTGGAGCCGCCAAAGGATGAGCCGGTGAAGGACGACCCGGTCGCGCGCGAGGCCGTCGCTGAGCCTGTCCCGGCTCCCTCCGAGCCGGAGCCGGTGCCGGATGTCGTTCCCTCGCCGGAGCCCGCGCCACAGGTCGCCCTCGCGCCCGAGCCGCCGCGTGCAGACGATGTCGTTTTGCCGCCGCCGCCACCACCGAAACCGATCGAGGCGAAACCGCCGGAGCCGAAGCCCGTTCCCGTGCCCGAGCGTGTCGAGCGCAAGCCGGTGGAGAAGAAGGAAACGAAGGAGAGGGCCGAGAGGAAGCCCGCACCGCCGAAGCCGGCTGCGGCGCCGGCGGCCCGGCCTTCACGTGTCGCGTCGGCGCCCAATCCCGGCGAGGACAGCGTCGGGGCGCGCGAGGGCCAGGCCAGTTGGAACGCCGAGGTGGTGGCGCAGATCCGCCGCGCCGCGACCTATCCCTCCGACGGCAATGGCGCGAGCGGCACCGTCATGCTGAACGTCGTGATCGATCGTAACGGCCGGCTGCTGTCGCGGCGGCTCGCTGGAAGCTCGGGCTCGCCGGCGCTGGACCGCGCGGCGATGGGCATCATCGAACGCGCCGCGCCGTTCCCGCGCTTTCCGCCGGCGATGGCTCAGGCGCAGGTCTCGCGCACGGTCCCTCTCCATCTGAGGCCGCGCTGAGCGCGGCGCCATCCAGGGCGATATCGGTGCCGCCGCGTGCCGCTTATTTGCTGCACTCGGTCAGATCCGTATCGCGCACGACGAACTGCGCGCCTTCCTTGAGTTCGATGTTCTTGGCGACGCAGGTGCGGCCGCCCTTTTCGGACAGCTTGATGTCGTAGCGGCCGGACTTCACGCCGACCAGCGTCATGCGCTCATTGTGGTCGACCTCGCCCTCGTCGTCGTTCTTGCACTGGTCGGCGCCCCAGGTTTTGGTGCCGGCGGCCGCCAGGTACATTTTCACGATGGTCTGGCCGGTGCGGTTGAGGAAGCGCGGGCCGTCCTCGGCGGACGCGGCGGAGCCGGCCAGCATGAGAAGCGCGCAGGCGGTGACGAGGCGACGCATGACGAGTGTCCTTTTCTTATGATTGGTCATGGGATGAAGGCGCGGGGGGTCAGAAATCCTTGCCGATGCTGGTCTTGACGGCAAGGCCGCGCGAGGCGTTGGTCAGGCCGTAGCCGACGCCGAAGCTGAACTCGAAGCCCTTGAAGCGGGTGTCGGCGACGGCGTAGAGCGTCTGCATCTGTTGATTCCAGGGCAGGATGTAGCCGAACGGTCCGAGATTGGAGAAGTGCTCGATACCGACGGTCCAGCGATCGCTGAGGCGCTTGACGAAGCGCACCGAGGGCTCGAAGGCCGAGCCGGCGCCGTCGATGCCGAAGGTCATGTTCGCGTTGAAGATGAGCTGATAGTCGTTGGGCAGGTTGACGCCGATGATCGGCGTGAACATCTGCGCCACCCGCGGCGTCGCCTCCTGCACGAAGCGCGGCGCGCCGGGCTGGCCGGCGCCGGCCTTGTTGGCGACCCACAGGTCCGGCGTCAGGCCGCCCTGCGGCGCCAGGATGGTGCGTGACACCAGGCCGAGGAAGACGGTGCGCTCGAGCCGGTCGCCCTGGATGAAGGTCTGGCGAATGGTGACGCCGCCGGACTGGAATGAATAGCCGGGCACGCCATTGTCCATCACGTTGCCCAGCGCCATCGGCACATTGGTGCGGGCAAAGGCGTAAGGCGAGGTCAACGCGATCTCGTACCATTCGGTTGGCGAGTAGCCGATCTCGGTCTCGCCGGTGACCGCACGCTGCGGCACGCGGCGTCCGCCGTTCTGTTGCGGATTGAAGGTTGTCAGATAGCCGAAGCGCTGTTCGACCTGGAAATGTCCGGGCGAGGCGGGGTCATTGCCCTGGATCTCCTCGGCCGCTGCACCGAACGGCGCGAGCACGAGAGCACCGGCAGCCATGTACAATCGCGATCGTCTTTTTGTACTCCTGGCGATGCCGTTCGGCTGCATGTCCCCGCGCTCCCTTCAACTAATGAGCTAACGAGTCGGCTGGGCGAAAACATGCGGGCCTGTCGGCTGAAAGATGACGCGATCGGGAAACGATCAGTCGTCGAATGCCGCAATTGCTCCGGCCCTTGCTGTTTCGATGAGGAATAGGGATGTTTTGGCAAGTCGAACGGGACATTTTGACCGGGACAATATGGCGGCCATTTCGCGAGTGAATCTCAACGCGGTGATGAATGTGGCGTGCTGCAAACACATTGAGGTCATAGAGCGAGGAAAACATGTGTTGCAGCATGCATTGCTGATCGCCGGATCAGCCAGAGAATGGACACGCCCGTGCTTCACACACCCGGTCATCATCGCCGCTTGTCCGCTCGGCCGATGCGGCTTGGACTGGTGCTCACACTGCTTCTGTCCACGCTGCTGCCGGATGGACGCGCCTTCGCGGAGGAGCCGCTGCGGGACCAGCTGGAAGCCTGGTGGAATCAAACCCAGGCCGGCAAGAGAGATCAGGTTGGGCAAGTCCGACAGGCGTCATCGGGGAGCGGTGCCAGAACCGCAAGGCATGTCGCCAAGCGCGGACGCCACGTCGCCAATGCTCGGGCCGAGGCAGGAGGAGGTGTCTTCGACCACGATAGCAGTCCGCGTCGCGACCGTCCGGGGAGATATTTCCTGCACGGACCGAGGTTCTAGTTCCGACCGCTCTTGCGGGAATTTCCCGAGCGTCGTGTTCTTGCACTTGCGAAATAACGAGGCCTCCCATAGGTCAAAGCGATGTGTGGCGCGTTGCCGGTGAAACCGCCGACGCTCGCATACGTTGTTTTCGTGCGCTTCATCGCCGCCCCTCGGACGGCGGAGATAAAGGATCAATTCGATGAATTGGAAACTGATGATGACGGCCGCTGCCGTCGGCATGGCCGCGATCGTCGGCACGTCGACGATCGCTGTCAGTGCACCGGCCCGTTCCAAGCTGCTGACCTCGATCGACCCCGACAAGGACGGCACCGCCGACATGAACGAGGTCCGCACGGCCGCCGGCGCGCTGTTCGATCGTCTCGATCGCGACCACGACGGCACGCTCGACGCCAAGGAGCTGCGCGGCCGCGTTTCGGCCAAGGATCTCAAGGCCGCTGATCCAGACAATGACGGCACGCTGACCAAGGACGAGTATCTCGCGCTGGTGGAAGGCCGCTTCAAGGCGGCCGATCCGGACGGTGACGGCACGCTCGATTCCAAAGAGCTGAAGTCGGTGGCCAAGCTGCTGAAGTGAGACATCGGTCCGCACTGGACCGACGCGACATAGACATGAGCTCGAGGGCCTGTGACGGGAGACCGTCGCAGGCCCTCGTCTTTCAGGCAGATGCTCGTGGCGGGCCGGCAGGAAGGCGATTGGCCCTCACAGGCTTGGGCGGGACATTTCCACTGCGAGACGAACCAGATCGGGCAGGCTGCGGGCCCCGAGCTTCTGACGCAGCCGGTAGGTCAGGTTGATGACGGTCTTGTAGCTGATGCCGAGATGGTCGGCGATCGCCTGATAGGATTTCGCCTGGGCCAGCAGCGCAAGGGCCTGGCGCTCGCGCGGGGTCAGCGCAGGGGTCGCCATGCCGTCCGGGTTGGCGCGGAGCAGGGCGATGCGGGTGGCGAGCTGCGGATCGAGATAGGTGCCGCCGGCTCGAACCTGCTCCAACGCCCTGGGCAGCTCGTGCGGCGGCGCGTCCTTCAGCAGATAGCCGCTGGCGCCGGCGTCGATCGCCGAGCGGACGATGCGCGGATCGGCATGCATGCTGAAGACCAGGATCCGGGCGCGGGGATCGTGCGACCGCATGCGTTCGATCAGACTGATGCCGCCAAGCTCCTGCCCGTGCAGGCGCAGATCGACGATCGCGACATCCGGCCGGTCACGGACATAGGCTTGGTACCCGCTGTCGGCATCGTGTGCCTCGGACAGCGCGCGGATCCCGGCTTCGTTCAGCAGCCAGCGGCAGGCCGTGATCACGACCGGGTGGTCATCGACGAGCAGAACGCGATACATCCGATGAAGGTCTTGCCCTTATGGCGCCGACGGCGCCGATGCTTCCTCTACCATGTGAGTTCCCTTGCAAACCAGGATCGGGTGCAACAGTGCGGCCGAGGCTGGGAGATAGCTCGGCGAATCGATCGCCACTTTCCGGATCCGGGAAGATTGTCCCTAGGGGCCGAAGAATATTGCCCGTTGCGACGAACTGGAGGGCTGTTTACGAATGTTAACGTTCGTAAACGGGTAAATCGGCCAGTTCTGGTGCGGGTAAAGGCTCAGGGGCGTGGGCTGTTGCCGGATCCGGTCGACAAGAAACTGGGGGACGTCTTGACCAGACTGTCGGCGCTGAAGAGCGCGCTTCTCGCGACCTGTGCGTTGCTGCCCGCGGCTGCGTTCGCGCAGCAAACCCTGCAGACCATCGAGGTGGTCGGCGTCTCGCCCGTTCAGGGCAGCGAGATCGCGAAGGACAAGATTCCTTCCAATGTCGAAACCATCGGGGCGCGGGAGCTCGACCACAGCCGCGCGCCGACGCTGCTCGACAGCATCCTGCAATCGGTGCCCGGGGTCTCCCTCAGCGACCAGACCGGGAACGCGTTCCAGCGCGACTTGAATTATCGCGGTCAGACTGCCTCGCCGGTGCTCGGGACGCCGCAGGGCATCGCCGTCTACCAGAACGGCACCCGCATCAATGAGGCCTTCGGCGACGTCGTGAACTGGGACCTGATCCCGGAAATGGCGATCGCACGCATGACCCTGATGCCGAACAATCCGCTGTTCGGCCTCAACGCCACCGGCGGTGCGCTGTCGATCGAGATGAAGAACGGCTTCAACTACCAGGGCGGGGAAGCGCAGTTGTTCGGCGGCTCGTTCGGCCGGATCCAGTCGGGCGCTCAATACGGCTGGAACAACGGCACCTACTCGGCCTATATCGCGGCGGAAGGCGCCTATGACCGCGGCTGGCGCGACTACTCGTCGGCCTCGCAGATCCGGCGCATGTATGCCGATTTCGGCGCGCGCGGCGACAATACCGAATTCCATCTCTCCTTCACCGGTGCCGACAACAAGCTCGGCTCGGTCGCCGCGACACCGATCGAGATGCTGAACCAGCGCTGGTCCAGCGTCTATACCTGGCCGCAGTCGCTGCATCTGCAGATGCAGATGGTGCAGGCGAGCGCAAAGTGGACGCCGACCGACACGCTGTCGATCCAGGCCAACGGCTATTACCGCAACTACAAATCCGCGCGCGTCGATGGCAATAGCACCGAGGTGCGGGACGGGGGCGGCGTGTTCGTCCTTGAGGACGCCGCGGGGACCCCGTGGGACATCAACCGCAACGGCCCAACCGCCAACACGCTGGCGGGCGATGCGGCGCTCGGTCAGATCGACCGCAATGCCGTCAAGACCGACAGCTATGGCGGCTCGCTGCAGGCGACCTCAACGACGCAGCTCTTCGGCCATGACAACCATTTCGTCGTCGGCGCCAGCGTCGATCACGGCAATACCAACTTCCAGGCCACATCCGAGCTCGGCACCATCGACAACAATCTGTTCGTCACCGGCCTCGGCGTCTACGTCGATCAGCCCAATGCCGGCCTCGCCCCGGTCAACCTGAATGCCAAGAACACCTATCTCGGCGTCTACGCGACCAATACCTTCGACATCACCTCGCAGCTCGCCTTGACCGCCGGCGGCCGCTTCAACTGGGCGCAGATCAACCTGCGCGACCAGACCGGTTTCGCGCCGCTCCTGAACAGCAACAACAATTTCCAGCGCTTCAACCCGGTGGTCGGCCTGACCTACAAGATCACGCCTGACGTGACCGCCTACGCGGGCTATTCAGAAGCCAACCGTGCGCCGACGCCGCTCGAGCTCGGCTGCTCCGATCCGGCCAATCCCTGCCTGATCGACAACTTCCTGATCGCCGATCCGCCGCTCAAGCAGGTGGTGTCCCGCACCGTCGAAGGCGGCCTGCGCGGCGAGATTTCCGGCGGCCGCTCGGCCTACGCCGCCGACCTGCCGGCCTACCGCAAGGCCCCGATCAAATCGGTGGCGGTCGATGATGGCTGGCGGCTGCGCTGGGGCCTCAGCCTGTTTCGTACCGAGAATTCCGACGACATCATCCAAGTCGTCGACCCGGCCAACCCGGTGCGCGGCTATTTCAAGAACGCCGGCACCACGCTGCGCCAGGGTGTCGAGGCCAAGGTCGACCTGGCCTGGAACCGGTGGACCGCCTACGCCAACTACACCTTCATCGACGCCACCTTCCGCAGCGCCTTCGACGTCAACGATCCGTTCCTGCGGGTGCCGGTCGGCGTCGTCTCCGGCAACCACATTCCCGGCATTCCGGCGCACCGCCTGAAGCTCGGCGCAGAATATGCCGTGACCGACGCCTGGAAGGTCGGGGCGAGCGTCAACTATGTCGGCAGCCAGTACCTGCTGCACGACGACACCAACGTCTACCCGAAGGTCCCGGCCTACTGGGTCGTGAACGTCAACACATCTTATCAGGTGACCAAGAACGTCGAGGTGTTCGGCCTGATCCAGAACCTGTTCAATCAGCGCTATTACTCGGCAGGTACCGTGTTCGACCCCGCCGGCTTCAACACCGCCGGTGGCGGAACGGCGTTCGCGCTGAACGATCCGCGTAGCATGGTTCCGGGGATGCCGCTCGCGGCCTATGCCGGCATCCGGGCGAAGTTCTGAGCTTCGCATCCTGACGACCATAGGCGCATCCGCGCCGCGCCACGGCAGCCCCCACCGTGGCAGGAAGGCCGGGAGAAATCCCGGCCTTCTTCTTGCTTGACTGAAAGCGTGACGTGTCTCCGCTACCGTAGGGTGGGCAAAGGCGCGCGTGCGATACTGCATGTCACGAGCTCAACTCCACCGCGCGCCGTGCCCACCATTCCTTCCGCTTGCGCGGATGCACGGCGGGCACGTGACCGCCCTGCGGGCGGCTGCTTTGCCCACCCTACGCAGCCGGTATGAATCGTCGATGAGTCTGCTCACGATGGATTTTGGGCAATTATCCCGCTGACCTCGTGAAGGAGATCGCTGCGCGCCTGTGGAATTTGCGAAGCATCGCGATTAGTTGCTGCCGGCCTTCGCCAACTACGAACTTCCGCCACAGAACCCGACCAGCTATTGCGCATCGTATCGAGCAGCGAGGTGGCGCATATGAGCCGTAGATCTTCAAGCCTTATATCGATCATCGCGTCATCGATGGAGGCCGTTCACCGGCCCCACGTGCCTCCATGGGTGCGAGCGACAATCTCTGTCGTGCTTCTCGCTGGCAGTCTGGGGGCGCATTCTCTGCTGCTTGGCGATGCGGCGGCGCGCGATCTCGATGGGCGTTACGCCAATTCTCCGCTCAAGGGCTGGTTCGAGAGTTTGCGTTCGGGCAAGGGGCCGTGCTGCTCGGATGCGGATGGCACCGCGCTCTCGGACACGGATTGGGACACGAAGGATGGCCGCTACCGTGTTCGCATTGAAGGCCAATGGTGGGTCGTTCCGGAAGAGGCCGTGGTGACCGAGCCCAATCGCGCCGGCCGGACGATGGTATGGCCCGTGTATTATCGCGAGCTGAATACGGGCCTGCGCATCGATGTGCGGTGCTTCCTGCCCGGCAGCATGATGTAGGTGGGGATGTGCCGGATCGCAGAAGCGCAGGGTGGGCAAAGGCGCGAAGCGAGATGTTGCGACAGGCGCGGCCTCTCGTGCGGGGTGCCCACCGCTCCCTCCGCTCTCGCGGAGGCATGGTGGGCACGCGGCCGCCCTGCGAGCGGCTGCTGTGCCCACCCTACGTGATGGCGACTACTCCGCCGCTTGCGACGCTTTCAGCGTCGGATAGTCGGTGTAGCCCTTCTCGCCGCCGC
Organism: Bradyrhizobium sp. HKCCYLRH1030; assembly: GCF_051168395.1. Lineage (NCBI taxonomy): Bacteria > Pseudomonadati > Pseudomonadota > Alphaproteobacteria > Hyphomicrobiales > Nitrobacteraceae > Bradyrhizobium > Bradyrhizobium sp. HKCCYLRH1030. The sequence continues at coordinate 433,227 of NZ_JBNPUY010000004.1, forward strand.
CATAGAGGGTGGCGCGGTCGAGCTCGTTGAGCGGCGCGCTGACCTTGAGCCGCTCGACCAGATCCGGGTTGGCGATGAACGGCCGGCCGAAGGCGATCAGGTCGGCCGCGTTGGCATCGAGCTGTTTGTTCGCGAGCGCGAGGTCATAGCCGTTGTTGGCGATGTAGGTGCCCTTGAAGCGCTTGCGCAGCGACGCGTAGTCGAACGGGGCAACGTCGCGCGGGCCGCCGGTCGCCCCCTCGATCACGTGGATGTAGACCAGATTCAGCGCCGCGAGCTGGTCGACGATGTAGTCGAACAGCGCCTGCGGATTGGAATCCGAGATGTCGTTGGCCGGCGTCACCGGAGATAACCGAATGCCGGTCCTGTCGGCACCGATCGCCTCCGACACGGCCTTGGCAACCTCGAGCATCAGCCTTGCGCGGTTCTCGATCGACCCGCCATAGGCGTCGGTGCGCTTGTTGGCGCCGTCCTTGGCGAACTGGTCGAGCAGATAGCCGTTGGCGCCATGGATCTCGACGCCGTCGAAGCCGGCCTCGATCGCATTCAGCGCGGCCTGCTTGAACGCCGCGACGATGCCGGGAATTTCCGCGAGCTCGAGCGCACGTGGCGTCGAGACGTCGGTGAACGCGCCGCCGACGAAGGTCTTGGTCTTGGCCGCGATCGCCGAGGGCGCGACCGGCGCACCGCCATTCGGCTGCAGCGAGACATGGGAGATACGGCCGACATGCCAGAGCTGGATGAAGATGCGCCCGCCCTTGGCATGCACCGCGTCGGTCACCTTGCGCCAGCCGGCGATCTGCTCCTTGGAATAGATGCCAGGCGTGTCCTGGTAGCCCTGGCCCTGCTGCGAGACCTGGCTGGCCTCGGAGATCAGGAGGCCGGCGGAGGCGCGCTGGCTGTAATATTCGGCCGTCAGCGGACCCGGCGCGAGGCCGTCGACCGCGCGGTTGCGGGTCAACGGCGCCATCACGACGCGATTGGCGAGGGTGACCGGACCGAGCTGATATGGCGCGAACAGTTTGGATGCACTCATCGGGATCTTTCCAGGAGAGGGGAGGGGGTCGTGGTGAGTTGTGCATTGCCGCGAACAGCGCAATGCCGCGAGGTATCCGTCCGGCGCAGACGTGCCGCGCGATGGAGCGGCCGCAACGGGCCATCCGTTGGATAGCCTGTTGCAATAGACGAAAGGGATCAGGCGACGCCCAGGAAGTCCCGCTTGCCGATTTCGACGCCGTTGTGGCGGAGGATGCCGTGGGCGATCGCGGCGTGGAAATAGAAGTTCGGAAACGAGACGCGGTTGACGAAATCCTGCCCCTTCAGGGTCAGCGTGGTGTTGGGCCCGCTTGGAAAGGTGACGTCGCGGCTGTCGGCCCCTTCGAACTGCGCCGGCTGGAACGTCTTCAGGTAATCGATGGTTCTGGCAAGCCGCTGGCGAAGCTCGGCGAACGTCGTCTCGGTGTCGGGTGTGCTCGGGACCTCGCTATGGGAAAGCCGTGCGCAGCCCTTGGCGGCGAAGTCGCAGGCGAGCTGGATCTGTTTGGAGAGCGGCAGCATGTCCGGGTACAGCCGTGCGCCGAGCAGCACCTCGGGGGCGATCTTTTTGGGCTCGCAATGGGCCTCGGCCTTGCTGAGCAGGCCGGACAGGCTGCCGAGGATCTGGAGGTAGGCCGGCACGGTCGAATCGTAAAAGGACATGATGCTCTCTTTTGGCAGGAGACGTCGCGACGAAGGCGCGCGCCCTCGCAGATGGGGCGGCGTCCAAGAGAATGCAACTGCATCTTTCTGGTTTTTGCGGTTGCCGTGCATTCCAGTCGTTCACGCTGAGGTCACGGCGATTGTGGACGCGTCCCCTGGAGGATTTCCCCAAGCCGTGGCCGAAATGCCGGATCGAGGTCGTGGAGAACGACGAGCCTGGGTGGCCGAACAGGGGCAGGATGAAGATCGGCGCTACAAGCCAAATCGGGCTTCAATTGCCCGTCTGCTCGCGCTTTTGTCCTGAGCGATCATCTGGCCGTCCAATTCCGAGGTGATAAATTGGAATAGCGAAGAGCGGACGACACGGTCGCATGAAGTCGGACAATAAGTCATCTGCAATTGAGAGACGAGGAGCGCCGCGCGATGATGTCGGCTCACCTACCGTGTCGCTGTCGCTGAAGCCGGCGCCGCCTGCGCCCGCGGCGTGCCGCGCATGCGTACGAGCAGTTCCGCCGTCGGCCAGGAATCGGCCGGCAGCCCGAGCCGCACCTGCATCGTTTTGACCGCGATGCGGCTCTGCTGCCCCAGCACGCCGTCGACCTTGCCGACGTCGAAACCGGCCTTCACCAGGAGCTGCTGCAGTTCCTTGATCTCTTTGAACGGCAGTTGCGCCACGGGGCCGCTGGCTTTGCGCATCGGCGCCGCGCCGGCGATGCGGGTGGCGAGATAGGCCGCGGTGGTCGAATAGATCAGCGAATTGTTCCACTCGGTGTAGGCGGCGAAATTGGCATAGGCCAGGAACGCCGGGCCGTTGCGGCCCATCGGCAGCAGCACCGAGGCTTCGAGCGCATCGTTCGGCAGCGGCCGGCCGTCGGCATAGGTCACGCCGAGGCCGGCCCATTTGCTGCGCGGCGCCTTGACGGTGAGATCGGCCTGCTCCCACGGAAACGCCTGGGGCACGCGGATCTCCTCCAGCCACGGCTCGCCGCGGCGCCATTTCAGTCCGGTCGCGATGTAGTTCGCGGTCGAGCCGATCACGTCGGGCGCGCTGCGCAAGAGGTCGCGGCGGCCATCGCCGTCATAGTCGACGGCATAGGTGACGTAGTGGGTCGGCAGGAACTGCGTCTGACCGAGCTCGCCGGCCCAGGAACCGATCATCTCCTCCGGCGCGAGATCGCCGCGGTCGATGACCTTCAGCGCGGCGATGGTCTCATTCTGGAAGCGCTCGCTGCGGCGGCAATCATAGGCCAGCGACACCAGCGACGGCAGCACCGGCAAATTGCCCATGTTGGCGCCGAAATCGCTCTCCAGGCCCCAGAACGCGGCGATGACCGCCGGGGGCACGCCATACTCCTTCTCAGCGCGCGCGAACGCTGCCGCATGCATCCGGATGTGCTGCTGGCCGTTCTGCATCCGGTAGGGCGCGGCCATCCGGCCGGCGAACTCGGTGAACAGTTGACCGAACACGCGCTGGCCGCGGTCGCGATTGACGATGCCCTGGTTGTAGGTGAGGTACGGCGAGGCGGCCGCGATCGCGCGCTGCGACACGCCTTCGGCAATGGCGCGTTGCTTCAGCTCGGCGAGAAACCGGTCGAAGCTCTGGCCGTTATGGCAGGCCGCGGCGCGCATCGATGGCGCCGGCTTCGGACGTGGTGCGGCCGCCTCCGGCGCCATTTGCGCCGCGGCGCTGACAACCAGCATGAACGAGGTTGCGAGCGCGCTGAAGGTGACGCGCAAGGCAGTCGAAGAGCTTCGCATCCGGTCTCACCGATGGCTGTCAGGTCGTTGTCCAGCCATCGATATCCGATGCGGGGGGCGGGAGGGAAGGGGGCAGGGGCGAACAGCGAATGGCGAATGGGAAACGGCAAGAACCCTATTCGCTACGCCCTATTCGCTACTCGCCCTTTCATCCCACCTTCGCCAGCGCCGCCTGGGCCTCGCTCTGGATCCGCTTGAGATGCTCGGCGTCGCGAAAACTCTCGGCATAGAGCTTGTTGACGTCCTCGGTGCCGGAGGGTCGCGCCGCGAACCAGCCGTAGTCGGTCTCGACCTTGATGCCGCCGAACGACTGGCCGTTGCCCGGAGCCTTCGTATGCACCATGCGAACGGGATCGCCGGCGAGCTCCTTCAGGTTCAGCATTTCCGGCGTCAGCGCCTTCAGCGCCGCCTTTGCCGGCGGGCTCGCCGGCACGTCGATGCGCTCATAGACCGGCGCGCCGAGCTCGGCCGTCAGCTCCTTGTAGAGCTCGCTCGGGTCACGGCCGCGCCTGGCCATGATCTCGGCCGCGAGCAGCCCGAGGATCAGGCCGTCCTTGTCGGTGGTCCACACCGTGCCGTCGCGCTTCAGGAACGAGGCGCCTGCGCTCTCCTCGCCGGCGAAGCCGAAACTGCCGGAGCCGAGGCCCTCGACGAACCATTTGAAGCCGACGGGGGTTTCGACGAGCTTGCGGCCGAGCTTGCGTGCGACGCGGTCGATCATCGAGCTCGACACGATGGTCTTGCCGATCGCGGCATCGCTTCGCCAACCGGGCCGGTGAGCGAACAGGTAGGAGATCGCCGTCGCTAGATAGTGGTTGGGATTCATCAGCCCGCCCGAGCGGGTGACGATGCCATGGCGGTCGGCGTCGGTGTCGTTGGCAAACGCGACGTCGAAGCGCTCGCGCATGCCTATCAGGCTCGCCATCGCGTAGGGCGAGGAGCAGTCCATGCGGATCTTGCCGTCCCAGTCCGCGGTCATGAAGCGGAAGGTGGGATCGACGACGTCGTTGACGATTTCAGCGTTGAGACCGTAGCGCTCGATGATCGGCGCCCAGTAGGCGATCGCCGCGCCACCGAGCGGATCGATGCCGATCTTGATCCCGGCCGCCTTGACGGCGTCGAGATCGACGGTGTTGGCGAGATCGGCGACGTAGGGCGTGATGTAGTCGTAAGCGTGCAACGAGCCGCGCTGCTTGGCCTGGCTGTAGCTGATGCGCGATACGCCATCGAGGTCGTTGGCCAGATACACATTGGCCTGCCGCTCGATCTCGGCCGTCGCGTCCGTGTCGGCGGGGCCGCCATGCGGCGGGTTGTATTTGTAGCCGCCATCCTCCGGCGGATTGTGCGACGGCGTGATGACGACGCCGTCGGCGAGATGCGCCGTGCGGCCCTTGTTGTAGGAGATGATGGCGTGCGAGATCACCGGCGTCGGCGTGTAGCCGCCGTCCTTGTCGACCATCACCTCGACGCCATTGGCGCCGAACACTTCGAGCGCGCTGGCAAGCGCCGGCTCGGCCAGAGCGTGGGTGTCGATGCCGACGAAGAGGGGGCCGTCGAGGCCCTGCTGGCGGCGGTAGTCGCAGAGCGCCTGGCTGGTGGCGAGAATGTGGTTCTCGTTGAAGCCGGTCTTCAACGACGAGCCGCGATGCCCCGACGTGCCGAAAGCGACGCGCTGGGTCGGCTCGTGCGGGTCGGGCTTCAGCGCATAATAGGCCGTGATCAGCCGCGGAATGTTGGCGAGCGCGGCATTGGCGATCGGCTTGCCGGCTGCGGGGTCTGTCTTGGCCATGGAGCATCCTTCGCAAGTTCGAGAAACATCTGCGGCGGCGCTTCGTTCCGCCGCGGCGGGCGCAGGGAACGCGGGGCGTCGCGACGAACCTGCCGCAACATGGCGGCGCGCGGTGATCCGATCAACGGAATTCGTGCACGCCCCCCGCGGCGGCGTGAAGCCTATTTGATATCCGCTGAGGGAATGCCGGGTTCTCGCGGTCGAGGCCGGCCAATGTCGCCGCCTTGTGCGCGCGACATTAACCACGCCTCACTGAGTCCGCGTGCCGGGACCGGCGCTTAAGCCTGAGTTTAACGGATGGCCGTTGAAATAGCAGGCCGGAGCAGAGGCGCGTCTCGTGCGCGGGAGAGTCGTCAGGAGCGGAAAAGTGAGAGCGCTTTGTCTCGGCGCGTTGGCCGTCGTTTCAACCTTGGCCCTGGCCGGCTGCAGCCACCAGGTGACGCCGCAGGTGGCCTCGCCTTGCGTCGATCTGAGCGGAAGGCCCTGCGTGGACGGTCCCGTCGCCGACCAGTCGCCGCAATCATTGGAGCCTGCCGACACGATCCACAAGCCTGCAGCCGCGGTCGCGCGCCGCGCGACTCTGCAGCACAAGCACGCCCGCGCCGCAAAGCGCCGGGTCAAGTCGCCAATCGCCACCGCCAAGACGATTGAAAAGCCGATTGAAAAGGCGATTGACAAGCCGATCGAAAAGCCGCTCGCGGCGCCGGCGCGCACGCCGCGGCCCGATCCGGTCGCGCCGGCTGACGGCGCGCCCGCGCCGGTGATCAAGACCCCCTCCGTCACGACCGATATGCCGAATCCGGCCAAGGTCCAGAGCGACGTCATGGTGGCTGCGGTGACGGTGGCGGCCGAGCTGGCCGAGCGGATGACCGCGCTGCGTGTCCCAGAGGGGCCCGCCGACAGTCATCTCGTCGCGGTGCTGCTGGCGCGTCCCACCGTGCGCGGATTGGGCGATCTCAGCGGCAAGGTGATCGCGATCGACGAGCGCTACGCCAAGTCCAACGCGAAGATCACCGCGGCCATGAATGCGGCCGGTGCGACGGAGGTGCTGCTGCTGGAAGGGCAGGCCACCGCGATCACCCGGTTGAACAATGGCGAGGTGAGCGCGGCCGTGGTGGCCCTGGTCTCGCCGGAGGCCGCGGAGGCGTTTCCGAAGGTCGCGGGCTTTCGCCTGTTCTCTGTCGTCCTGAAGCCGTAGCTTCAGGACGCTTGTCACAGGCCGGCTAGGTCGCGGCGGCGCTGCGCGACGGCCGCGGCAGCGCCGCGCCCTTCACGGCCGCGATTCCCCTGGGAAAGCCGCTGCGGTCGCTATAGAGGCGCTTGCGGCCGCGTCGCGGATCGTGCTGCCTCTTGACGTCCTGGGCGCACATGTAGTCCAGCGCCGTGATGCCTCCGACCATGACCAGCGCCGCCAGCACGCTGCCCGCGCGCGGATTGCTCGGCCTGAGCTCACCGGCCAGCGTCAGCATGTCCAGCCCGTCGCCGGCGACGCGGCTCAGCAGGCCGGCCCGCTTCTCCACCGACAGCGTGAGCACGCCGGCGAACAGCTCGCGCACGCCATAGGCCCGCACCAGTCCCTCGCGGCCCTCCATGCCGAGCGCATGCGTGACGCGGTGCGGCGCCAGCAGCTCCAGCGTGCCGAGCACGATGCTGAACCAGCCGAGCCCGCGGGCCAGACGATCGGCCGGCGTCAGCGAGCTGGGGCCGGTCGAGATGATCTTGGGGTCGCCCTTGGATCTCACGAGATTCGAGAAATGAAACATGCGATGCGATCCCTTATGGCTTCAGCACGACCTTGACGCAGCTGTCCTGCTTGTCGCGGAAGGCGCGGTACATCTCAGGTCCCTGCGCGAGCGGCACGGTGTGGGTGATGACGAAGGACGGGTCGATCTGGCCATCCTCGATGCGCTGCACGAGGTCGTCCGTCCAGCGGTTGACGTGGGTCTGGCCGGTGCGGATCGTCAGGCCCTTGTTCATCAGCGCGCCCATTGGCACCATGTCGGACAGCCCGCTGTAGACGCCGGGGATCGAGACGATGCCGCCGGGACGGCAGACATAGATGATCTCGCGCAGCACGTGCGGCCGGTCGTTCTCGAGCATGAACATCTGCTTGGCGCGACCGATCACGCTGTCGGGCTGCGCAAGGGTGACGTGGCTCTCGAAGCCGACGCAATCGATGCACTTCTCCGGGCCCTTGTTGTCGGTCAGCTCGTTCAGCCGCCCGACCACGCTCTCCTTGTCGAAATTGAGGGGGATGGCGCCGCCGGCCTCGGCCATCGCCAGCCGCTCCGGAATGCGGTCGATCGCAATCACCTGGGAGGCGCCGAGCAGGATGGCGCTGCGGATCGCCATCTGTCCCACCGGGCCGCAGCCCCACACAGCGACCGTATCGTCCGGCTCGATGTCGCATTGCGCGGCCGCCTGCCATCCGGTCGGGAAGATGTCGCTGAGAAACAGCGCCTGCTCGTCCGTCATGCCGTCGGGAACCTTGATGTGCGTGGCGTCGGCGAACGGCACGCGCAGGTATTCGGCCTGGCCTCCCGGATAGCCGCCGGTGAGATGCGTGTAGCCGAACAGGCCCGCGGTGGTGTGTCCGAACACTTTCTCGGCAAGATGCTTGTTGCGGTTGGTGGTCTCGCAGACCGAGAAATTGCCGCGCCGGCACTGCTCGCATTCGCCGCAGATGATGGTGAAGGGCACGACGATGCGATCGCCCTTCTTGAGCTTGCCGTTGACGCCGGAACCGACCTCGACGACCTCGCCCATGGTCTCGTGGCCCATGATATCGCCGGGCATCATCGCCGGGATGTAGTTGTGGAACAGATGCAGGTCGGAGCCGCAGATCGCGCAGCTCGTCACCTTGATGATGGCATCCCTGTCATGCTCGATCTCGGGATCGCTGACGGTGTCGCAGCGAATGTCCTCTTTGCCATGCCAAACCAGCGCCTTCATACGGTCCTCCGGACAGAATGTTGCGGAGGCAAGTCGAAGGGCGCGGCGATGGTTGCTATCGAGCGCGGAATTTTCCGGAGTGGCGCGGCGTCCCGCGCTCGATGGCCGGCTCAGGCCTTCCGGGCGGCCTTCTTCGGCGCGGGCCTCGCAGGATCCCTCCTGGCAGCCTTGCCAGCCTGTTTGCCGCCTTGCGGCTTGGCCGCCGCACCGTCGGCCTTCTTCTCCGGCTGCTTGGTCTCCGGCTTCCTGGGCAGCTCCGCGGCGGCGGCCTGGCGCATCGCGCGGGCGTAGCTGTCGGCGACGTTGTCGGCGGAGATCAGGAGCCGTCGGGCGGCGGCATTGGCCTGCTCGACCGCCTCGCGGGCGAGCAGCTTGAAGCGCTCCTTGGCGTCCTTGTCCTTGGCCTTGACGGCCATGCCGTTGAAGCGGTCCTTGCGCTTCTTCGCCGCTGCCAGAATGGCCTTGTTCTGCTGCTTGGCCAGTTGCCGGATCACGGCATCAAGATCGGCATCCGCCATCGTCGTCCCCAACTCCCCCAGAGAATCAGCGCGCCCCGGCGCTGCAAACCGCGCGGACTATGCAATCGGTGCCGCCGCTTTGCAATCGGGGTACCAGAGGAGGGGTGCCGCGCCGATCAGGGGCGGCGGGCCGATGAGATCCGTCCGGCATTCGATGCCGGGGCCCGCCAAAAAAAGCGTCCGCATGGCGGTCATGTCGCTCCGAGTGGTGCAACGGCACCGCAGAAAGGCCGCTTACGACAATCGGAAACGCAACGTAACCAATTCTCGGCAATTCCATCAATTCCAATGCAACGCTTGATCCGCAACATTCCCGGCAACATCACCGTGTTCGTTGGAGTGTGGCCGTGCTGGCCGGAAATAGATACCTCAGGCTACTGTCGCGGTTCCGTCGCGACCAGAGCGGCAACATCGCGATCATCTTCGCGCTTGCTTTGCTCCCGATCCTCGCCTTCGTCGGCTCGGCGATCGACTATTCGATGGCCGTGCGCGCCAAGGCGAAGCTGTCGGCTTCGATGGACGCCGCGATGCTGGCCGCGACCGGCTACACCGCCATGCGCGGCGCCGCGTCGGACGCCAAGACGGCGGCGACCAACATGTTCAACGGCCAGATGTCGGCGCACAATCTGGCGGCGGACTCGCTGAACATCGATATCAGCGATAGCGTCACCGCGCGGACCGTGACCGGCAGCGCCACCGTCGTGGTCAAGACGGCCTTCATGCACATGTTCGGCTACCCGACCATGACGGTCTCGGCCTCGTCGTCGGCTTCGGCCTCGTTCCCGACCTACATGGACTTTTACGTTCTGCTCGACAACTCGCCGTCGCAGGGTCTCGGCGCAACCACGGCCGACATGACGACGCTGCAGAATGCGACGTCCGACAAGTGCGCCTTCGCCTGCCACGACACCTATACGTCCAGCTCGAAGAAGACGCTGCAGACCAACAGCTATTATTCCATCGCCAAGAAGAAGGGCGTGACGATGCGCATCGACGTCGTCCGAAGCGCGACGCAGTCGCTCACGGACACGGCGACCGCCAGCCAGGTCGTCAGCAACCAGTACCGCATGGCGGTCTACAGCCTGGGCAGCGACTGCGGCTCGCTCGGCCTCACGACCATCGCCAGCCTGTCCTCGAGCATGTCCTCGGTGAAATCGTCGGTCGGTTCGCTCGACCTGATGACGATCCCCTACAGCGGCTACAACAACGACATGTGCAGCGATTTCGACGGCGCGATGTCCGCGATGAACGGCGTCATCCCGACCCAAGGCGACGGCTCGTCGACGAGCCCGCAGAAATGGCTGTTCTTCGTCTCCGACGGCGTCGCCGACTATTCCTATCCGACCACCTGCAGCAAGACAGTTCTCTCGGGCGGCCGCTGCCAGGAACCGCTGAACACGACGACCTGCGATGCGTTGAAGGCTCGTGGCATCAAGATCGCCGTGCTCTACACCACCTATCTCGCGATCACCAACAACAGCTGGTACACGACCTATATCGCGCCATGGCGGGATTCGATCAGCGGCATCATGAAATCGTGCGCCAGCCCGGGCTACTACTACGAGGTCGATTCGAGCGGCAGCATCGGCGCAGCGCTTACCGCGCTGTTCCAGCAGGCGATCGCATCGGCGCATCTGACCAAATAGGGCAGGTCGTCCAGGCGCTCATGCGGGAAGTGCGACGAGCTGCTCCAGCGTCGCGCCATCCCTGAGCACGGCCAGGATCTCACGGCGCGACAGGAAGCGGATCGCCTGCGTGAACGAGCCGGCCCCCGCGATCCGCGCTTTGGCGGTGGCGAGGTCGACGTCGATGTCGCCCGGCTCGCGACGCCGAGGCGGCGGCAGGGACGCAACGTGCTGGCGGCAGAGACCGGCGTTCTGGCGCAGTTCGACCAGCGCCGCCCGGCGATCCGGCCGCAGATTCTCCGCAAGCTGCTTGGCGCGGACCAGCACCGGCGGCGGAGCGCGATCCTCGGGCGTCGTGAACAGGCGCGCGCCGGTGCTGCGGCCGCCCGTGAGCAGACCGATCGGAATCGACAGCACGAGGCCGGCGATGACCGGCGACATCCAGGCCAGCAGGGGGACGGAGACAGCATAGGCGCTCGCCGCCATGACCAGGCCGCATACCGTCGGCAGCGCGAATTTGCGAAGGATCTCCTGCCGGCTCACGCCGCCGTCGCTGCGGCGCTGCACCTGCCAGCCGGCGTCGCGCCCCATCAGGATTTCGATCACGGCGATCGACTGGAAGATCATCATCGAAGGCGCGATCAGGGCCGCGAGCAGCGTTTCCGCCAGCACGGCGACGCAGAGGCGCAACCCGCCGCCAAAGCCTCGGCGTCGCGTCGGCGTGAACAACGTGACGAGGCAGGCGAGCAGCTTCGGCACCATGAGCAGGCCGAGCGTCGCCGCGAAGACCTGGGCGGCGAGCACCGGGTCCTGGGCCGGCCAGGTCGGAAACAGCGCAAAGCCCTTGGGGAAATATTCGGGCCTGACGAAGTTGGCCTGCAGCGAGATGAGGATGCCGAGCACGAGAAAGGCAAACCACAACGGCGCGGTGACATAGGCGCCGATGCCGATCAGCAGATGCAGCCGCGACACCCAGTGCAGGCCGCGCGCCGGCAGCACGGCGAGATGCTGCAGATTGCCCTGGCACCAGCGCCGGTCGCGCGCGGCATGATCGATCAGGGACGGCGGCACCTCCTCGAAGCTGCCGTCGAGATCGACCGTCATGTAGATTCCCCAGCCGGCGCGGCGCATCAGGGCGGCCTCGATGAAATCGTGGCTCAGGATATGTCCGCCGAACGGCTTGCGCCCGGGGAGCTCGGGCAGCGCCGCGTCTTGCGCGAAGGCCGCGACCCGGATGATCGCATTGTGGCCCCAGTAATTGCCTTCCGCGCCGTACCACCACGCATTGCCGGCCGCGATCATCGGGCCGTACAGCCGGCTCGCGAACTGCTGCAGCCGCGCGAACAGGCTGGTGCCGTTGACGATCACGGGCAGGGTCTGGATCAGCGCCGCCTGCGGCGCGTTCTCCATGGCATGGGCCAGCCGGACCACGGTCGCGCCGCTCATCAGGCTGTCGGCATCAAGAATGATCATATAGTCGTAGGCCGCGCCGAAGCGCTGCACCCAGTCGGCGATGTTGCCGGACTTGCGGGCGACATTGTCGGCCCGGTGGCGGTAGAACACCCGATCTGTGCCGCAGGATTGGCGCAGATCGACGAACGCAGCCTCTTCGCCGATCCAGATGTCGGGATCGGTGGTGTCGCTGAGCAGAAACCAGTCGAAGCGCTCGGCCTGTCCCGTCCCGGCGACCGATTCGATCATGGCGCGCAGCCGCACCATCACCGCGTCCGGATCCTCATTGTAGGTCGGCAGCAGCATGGCTGTGCGGCCGGACAAAGAGGGCAGGGGACCGTCGATGTCGATCGCGATCGTATCGCGCCGCCGCCCCAGCAGGGCGCAGAAGCCGGCCAGCGCACAAACGAAGGCAAAGGCGATCCACGCGAGCAGGATCGAGAACAGCACGAGTACCATGCCTTCCAGCACGGTCACGCCACCGACCTCGACGACCTCGTACATCTTGTAGCAGCCCACCAGCGTCAGCGCCGCAGTGCCGGCGAAGATGAGAGCGCGCCGGAATGCGATGCGGCCGCCGCTCGTGATGGCACGTCGGCCGGGCGCGGCATGATTGAGTGGCGACGGCACCATCGCGAGCGGCGCCTCGGCCGGGAGAAAGCTCGCGTCGCTAGCCTCATAGGTCGGACGCGGCTGCGCTGCGGTCATGGCGTCCATCGATAGACCCAGGTTTCGGATACGGGCTTGTCGTTGGCAACCAGTTCGGCCCTGAGCTCGACCGGCGCATCGCCGACCGCGCATTGGAAGCTGAGCCGCCAACCTTGCGTCTCCGGGTTCGGCTGCGCGACGATGTTCGTCACCTCGGATTTCGCCGCGCTGACCACGCCCTTGACGATGTTCGGATCGAGGCTCTTCAAGGCGTCGCCTTGGAGCTCGAGAACGAACAGCCGGCCTTCGCCGCGGGTGGCCACGCCAGTGCGCGTGAAGCGCGCCAGCGTATTCGGCTTCGGCACATCGGGCCCCCAGTGCAGGCGATAGGTCATGTTGTGCTCGCCCTTGGCCGCGAGCGGCGTCTTCGGCCGCCAGAAGGCGGCGATGTTGTCGTGGATTTCCTGGTTGGTGGGGATCTCGAACAGCACCACCGCGCCGTCACCCCAGTCGCCGATCGGCTCGATCCACAGGCTCGGCCGCCGTTCGAAATGCGATTCGAGATCCTGATAGGCGGTGTATGTCCGTTCCCGCTGCATCAGGCCGAAGCCGCGCGGATTGAGGTCGTTGAACACGCTGACCTGCAGGTCGCGCGGATTGCTGAGGGGGCGCCACAACTGCTCGCCCTTGCCGTTGAACATCGCAAGCCCGTCGGAATCGTGCACGGCGGGGCGGAAATCGTCGACGTCGTTGCGGTCGTTGGGTCCGAAGAAGAACATGCTGGTCATCGGCGCCAGTCCGGCGTGAGCGATCTCGACGCGCGGATACAGCGATGCCTCGACGTCGAATACGGTGGTCTCGCCAGGGCGGATCGTGAACCGGTAGGAGCCCGTCGCGCTCTTGCTGTCGAGCAGCGCATGCACCACCATTGCGGTGGCGCCTTGCGTCGGCTTCTCCAGCCAGAACGCCTTGAACACCGGAAACTCCTCGCCCTTGGCCTCGCCGGTGTCGATCGAGAGCCCGCGCGCCGACAGTCCGTAAATCTCGCCCTTGGCGACGGCGCGAAAATAGCTCGCGCCGAGGAACACACAGACCTCGTCGTAGTAGTCCGGCCGGTTCATCGGCGCGTGGACGCGGAAGCCGGCAAAGCCGAGATCGGCCGCCGGGAAGGCCGGGACTTGCTGACCGAATGCAAAGTCCTCGGGTCGATAGGCCACGGGGCTGGCTTTGCCGTCCGCAACCTCATAGATCTCGACCCGGTCCTTGTAGATCGAGCCGCGATGGAAGAACTGCGCCTGGAACGGCAGGTTCTCACTGCGCCACAGCGCATGGTCCGGCAAGAACCGAATCGAGCGGTAGGCGTCGTAGTTCAGCTTCGCCAGCGCGTCCGGCAGCTTGTCATCCGGCGCAGCGTAGGGCTTGGCGGCGAGATTGCGCGCGAGGTCGCGCACATAGGCCGCATTGAACGGCTGCGCCGCAGGCGGCGCGGCTGATGCGCTCCGCGTCAAGGATGCGGCGACCGGGATCGCAGCCGCTGATTGAATGAACTGACGGCGATTCAACTTATTCTCGCTTTGCTGCATGGAACTGCGGAGCAACATTTCTGAAGGCGTCGGGTTCCATCGGAAGTCAACGAGAGGGGGCTGCTTTGGAGTCCCTTCCTGCTGAACGCGCCACCGGCGATCCCGCCGGCGCGTGCAGATCATGGGCGCGCCGTTCTGAACGCAACGTGAGCGACGGACCTGCGTGACAAACTTGGAGCCGAGACGTGAACATTCGACCTGCTCGCCAGCCACGGCAATTTCGCTTCTCGTGGCTCACGCTGGAAGGCTTGGGGCTGCATCCGGGGCCGGGCCGCCGGTCTTCCACGTCGTGGAATCGCAGACAGCAGCTGCCGCAATGCCGACGACTGTTGCGCTCCGCGGCACGATTGTTGACTTATCGCAATTAAGGAATCCGGCCGAGGCTCTACCAGTCGATTGGTCTGCAGCAGCCGATCCAGGCGGGGAGGATGACTGGTCACCCGAAAGGACGTCAAAGTCAGTCGGGCATTCCAGGGTTATGCACAGGATCGAACGAACGTCGGCGACAAAAATCGTATTGGCTCCCGGGTCGGCAATGTCGCACACAATCACTTGGAAGGGATTTGAATGCTTCGATTGCGTGCGCTGAACGCTCCGACGCCATTTCTCTTTTTCACTGGCAAGGGCGGTGTGGGCAAGACGTCGCTCGCTTGTGCGACCGCCATCAGTCTCGCGGACCGTGGGTTGCGTGTCCTTCTGGTCAGCACCGATCCTGCGTCGAACCTCAACGAGATGTTGGAAGTTGAACTAACTGACAGTCCAGTGCCGGTGCCGAACGCGGCAGGGCTCTTCGCGATGAATATCGACCCTGAGACCGCAGCCGAGAGCTACCGAGCTCGCGTGCTTGAACAGCTCGAGCCCACGGTGACGGATCAGGAGAGATCGACCATACGCGAGCAGCTTTCCGGCGCATGCACCACCGAGATTGCCGCATTCGACGAGTTCGTCGGATTGCTCGACGGAGACAGAGCGGGTTACGACCATATCATCTTCGATACGGCCCCGACCGGCCACACCCTGCGGCTCCTGAGCCTGCCGAAGGCTTGGACCGGTTTTCTGAAGGACAACAGCCGCGGCGCCTCCTGCCTCGGCCCGCATTCCGGTTTGAAGATGCAGGAGGATCGTTTTCGACAAGCGCTTCAGGCGCTGAGCGATCCGAGGCGGACGACCGTGGTCCTGGTGACCCGCGCCGACCGGAGCGCAATCCGGGAGGCGGCGCGAACGTCGAGCGAACTTGATGGGCTCAATCTCACCAATCAGACGCTCGCCGTGAACGGACGCTTTCACGCCACTGACCCTACTGACGCGGTCGCAAGTTCACTCGAGCGGGATCAGGATGAGGCTCTCGCCTCGATGCCGGACTCGCTGCGTAAGCTGCCGCGGGACGAAATCCCACTGGTTGGGTTCGACATTGTGGGTCTCGCGGCGCTCAGGGCAGTGTTGTCGTCGTCCGGTCCACGGCTTGAGACGTCGACTGGCGAACAAGTTGGAGTGCCGGTTGACGTGCAGGGACTCGACCGTCTGGTCGATGACATCGCTCACCGCAATCGCGGCCTCATCATGGTCATGGGTAAGGGCGGCGTCGGGAAGACGACGATTGCGGCTGCCATCGCTGTCGGCCTCGCGAGGCGCGGGCATGCCGTCCACCTCAGCACGACCGATCCAGCGGCCCACGTCACGGATGTCGTTGACGCCGCGAGCCCAGGGCTGACGGTGGACCGGATCGATCCTCGGCGCGAGACGGAGCGCTATGTCGCGAAAATACTAGCGAGCCGCGGCCGCGACCTGGATGAGCAGGGCAAGGCGCTCCTGCTTGAGGACCTGGCTTCGCCCTGCACGGAGGAAGTCGCCGTTTTCCATGCCTTCTCGCACGTGGTTGCGGAGGCTCGGAGCGCCTTTGTGGTGCTCGATACGGCGCCGACCGGTCATACCCTGCTCCTACTCGATGCGACCGGGGCCTATCATCGCCAGTTGACGAGCCAATTGGAGCCGGGCGGTGCCGGCCGGGTGATCACGCCGCTGATGCGGTTGCAGGATTCCACCTACACGCAGATCATCCTGGTGACCCTGCCGGAAACGACGCCCGTTTCGGAGGCCGCCGCTCTCCAGGAGGACCTGCGGCGCGCCGGCATCGAGCCGTTCGGTTGGGTGATCAACAAATGCCTCGCCGCCTCCGGAACTCGCGATCCCCTGCTGCGGGCGCGGATTGCCAGAGAGCGGATGCAGATCGCTCGTGTTCAGGACGGCTTGGCCAAGCGCGCTTTCATCATGGCGTGGCGAAGCAAGCCTCCCATCGGCATCGAGGAGCTGGAGACGTTATCGATGCCGAGTTCTTGATCACGTTCAGCTCGATCGCGATCTGGTCTCCCCCTATCGGGATCACGTCTTCATTGCCCGATCGCAGGATATGGCGAGATCAGGGGCCGAGTTTGTTGCGGTCGTTGCGACGCAGCGACGGCGAAAATCCCCGCCCGCCCGTCGGGCAAATCGGCCGCTCAGTTTTGTTGGATTCGCGGCGCGCGCTCTCCTCTCATGGCCTGTCGAGCTGTCAATTCTATGTGCGCCGATGGACTGATTTCGTCAGCCAGTTCAGCTGGATCACTCGTGTCCAGTCCCATCGGCAAAAATATTCTTGTTTCCATTTTTCAGAATTTGATGTTCACTCCGCTCGTCCCGCCTCGATCTGAGGGGCGTATCGCGGTCGTCACGAACGTGGGGTGCGGGATGCGATGGGCGTATCGAACCGCAGCGCGAGCGATCGTGCCGACGAACGGTTTGATGCGCACGATCAAGCCGTGTGGTCCTGATCTCCCGGTGCTGAGATCCAGTTCGCGCCGACGATGGCGCTGATGACAGGGGCAAGACAGCCGGTCCCTGGGGAGAGCACGGAGTAAGCCGTAAAGCCATCGCGCAGGGAAGGCCGGGATGTCCCAGCCGAACCTGTGGTTCCTGCCCCGTGCATTTCTTTCGCACGGGGGCCATGGGGGCGGCGAGCTCCCGGTCTTCCCTGCGCCCTCTGTATTCAAGGGGGCAAACGAACAGCAAAGCTCGGGCGCCGATGCGCCGCGAGAAGGTGATCGTATGTCTCTCCACGTCATTGCGAGGCGCCCTTGCGCCGAAGCAATCCAGGGCTCAGCGCGCGACTCTGGATTGCTTCGCTTCGCTCGCAATGACGCAGAGAGAGGAGCTGCAAACTCGGTGTCATTCCGGGGCGCGGCTCGCGCAAGCCCCGGAATGACGCGGAGGAGAGCGTTGGCTCTACAGCTCCCTTGCATTGCTGAACGCGAACGAGCTGACGCGCCGCGTCGTCTCATCCAGGATCAGCGTGCGCGTGATCGGCGGCTCGGCGCGCTGGGCGCAGTTTTCGCGTTCGCAGAGCCGGCAGTTGACGCCGATCGGAGTGCCCTCGGTTTTCTCCAGATCCATGCCGGCGGCGTAGACGAGGCGCGACGCATGCCTGATCTCGCAGCCGAGGCCAATGGCGAAGCGTGGCTGCGGCAGCGGATGCGGCGCGACCGGGCGGCGGACCATCTGGGCGATCGAGAAATAGCGCGAACCATCGGGCAGCTCGATGATCTGCTTGAGGAGGCGGTCGGGCGTGTCGAAGGTCGAATGCACGTTCCACAGCGGGCAGGTGCCGCCGAACTTGGAGAACGGGAAGGTACCCGACGAGAAGCGCTTGGAGACGTTGCCGGCATTGTCGACGCGCAGCATGAAGAACGGGATGCCGCGGGCGTTCGGGCGCGACAGGGTCGTGAGGCGGTGGCAGACCTGTTCGAAGCCGGTGTTGAAGCGCTGCGCCAGCACGTTGATGTCGTAGCTCAGCGCCTCCGCAGCAGTGAGGAACGGCGCATAGGGCATCATGACGGCGGCGGCGAAGTAGCTCGCGAGCGTCATGCGGTAGAGCCGGCGCGCGGTGTCGTCGATGGCGCCGGCGCGGCCGATGATGAGTTCGAACTGCGGCAGGCATTCGGCCATGCCGAGCTGCACCGCGAGCTGGAAGGTGCGTCCGGGCCCGTCGACCAGTTCGGAGATCAGGAGCTGGCGGCGATGGCGGTCGTAACGGCGCAAGGTCTCGCGCATGACGTCGACCGGCATGACCCGCGTCTGCACCGAATGCTTTTCGCGCAGACGGGCGGCGAGCGCCGCATAGAGCCCTTCGGCCGGCACGTCGAGCGCGTCGCGCAGGCTTTCGGCCTGCTGCTCGAGCTCGGCGAAATAGTTGCGGTTGGCTTCGATCAGGTCGCGCACCCGCTCGATCGGGTTGGCCTCGAAACGGGCGCCCTCGTTGCGGTCGGCCATCTGCGCCGCCACCAGCGTCTCGCCGCGGCGCGCCTCGGTGTAGGCCGCGTACAGCCGCTGCAGCGCGTGGGTGACGCCGGGGCAGAGCTCGGCGAGATCGCGCAGCTCCTGCTTGGGCAGCTCGATCTGGCGGAAAAGCGGATCGGAGAAGATCTCGTTGAGCTCGGCGAAGAAGCGGTCCTCGTCGGCGCTGGCGAGGTCGCGCAGGTCGAGGTCGTAGGTTTCGGCCAGCCGCAGCAGGATCTGGGCAGAGACCGGGCGCTGGTTGCGCTCGATCAGGTTGACATAGCTCGGCGAGATGCCGAGGCCCTCGGCGAGCTGGGTCTGCGACAGCCCCAATTGCTGGCGGATGCGCCGGAAGCGCGGGCCGACGAACAGCTTCTTTCCGGATTCGCCGGGCATCTTGATCTCCTTGGGGGTAGCCAGCCCTGGATTGTGACAAATTTTACAAAATGACATTTATGACAAGTGATGATGTTACATGACATCACCATTCGAAAACAAGGGCTCTATACGAAACAGCCGGATTCGCGTTTATCTCCTGTCACGCAATTCGCAATGCACTGTCAAAGTTGTGACGGTTCAAGGAGAGTCTCATGAGCAGCAATTTCTGGGTGATCGGCGGCGAGTTCGGCTCGATGAATTTCCACAAGCTGGTGGAAGGCTCGGCCCAGGTGAAGGGTCCGTTCAAGTCGCGCAAGGAAGCCGAGGATTGCTGGCGCGAGGTGTCTGAGGAGAACCGCCACAAGGCTGGCGTCCGCTTCTCGATCGTCGAGGAGCCGCAGCGCGCTCCGGCGGCCTGACCGCCGATAAGGAATGCATTGCCGGGTATTTGAATAAGCTCGAGGAAGAGCCCAAGGACGGGGCGGTCTCAGCCGGGTCATTCCGGAGGGGGCCGCCCACGTCCGTTTGTGGTTACGACGGCGTGCTTATAACCCATTGAAGATGAAAGGGGATTGCAGAATACTGGGTTACTGCTAGGTTAACACGGTGGGAACCTGGCGAAACCAGGGCCGAACCGTGAAAGCGTGAGCGATGTCCGAGGCCGCCGATAGCAGCACAGACTCCCGCCCCGTGCGCCTGCGCGAAGCGCTGCGCCAGGCCCGGATCGAGGCCGCAGACCGAACAGGCGTGGTGGTCGACCTGCGCGACGCCGAGGTGGCGCGGCTGGAGATCCTCAACGATGCGCTCGACCCGCTGTTCGCGGAGATCCCGGGTCAGCTCGATCTGTTCGATCGCGGCATCAGCCAGGGTGAGACGCCGCGGCTGTGGATCGACGTCGTCGCCCATGTCGTGATGGGACGCGACAAGCGGCAGTACCGCTTTGTGCAGGACACCCGCAACGGCCGCATCGTGCTCGCCGAGTCGCACGACATCGCTGCGATCGTGAAAGCCGTCACCGACTACGTCGCCCGCCGCATGGTCGAGCGCGAGCGCGCCTTCAGCGTCGCGCGGGCTCAGTCGAGGACGATCGCCGAGGCGCCGCGCCGGCGCGGTGGGATCTGGCCGTTCGTGCTCGGCTTCGTGCTCGGCGCGCTGTCGCTGTTCGGGGTCGCATTCTATGCGAGCCTGCAGCAGATCTGACGGCCAGGCTGCGACTCAAAGCAGGCGGACCTCGCGGATCTCGCGCACGCGCAGCGCCTCGTTGACCGCGCGCACGGTCATGTCGCAGCGCCAGTGATTGCCGTCGCTGCTGATGGCAAACATGTTGTAGGCCGCGGCCGGATAGTGGCCATGCGCGATCGAGGAGGCCGAGGGCACGCCGACGACCGGGATCTTGCGCTCCGGGCCGTCGATCCAGAGCGTCGAATGCACGTGGTCGTGGCCGTGCAGGATCAACTCGACGCCGTGGCGGGCGAGCAGCGCGATCAGCTTCTTCGCGTCGGTCAGCCGCTTCATCCGGTGGGCCGAGCGCAGCGGATGATGCACCAGCAGCACGCGGAACAGCTGCTCGTGCGCCAGCGATTCGAGCATCTGCTCCAGCGCAGCGAGCTGTGCGCGGCCGAGCCGTCCCGTCGCCATGAACGGCGCCGAAGGCACGGCAGAGGACAGGCTGATCAGCGCGAGCGGCCCGCGCCGGCGCAGCGACGGAAACGTGGCCGGTCCCTCGGCATCGCCGCCGAAATAGTCGGCAAAGCTCTCGGCGAAGCGCAGCCGCGTCGAGCGCACATAGGCGTCGTGATTGCCGGGAATCGCGGTGACCCTGTCCGGCGGCCCCACGGTCCGGAGCCAGGCCTGGGCGATGGGAAATTCGGATTCCAGCGCGAAATTGACCAGATCGCCGGTGACGGCGATCTGGTCCGGCATCTGCGTGTGCAGGTCGGAGATCAGCAGATCGAGGATGTCGCGGCGATGGTATTTGTAGCGATTGCGCGTCCAGTTGAGATAGCCGAGCGCGCGCTTGCCGGCGAGCTCCGACAGGCGCGGCTTGTGCTGTGGCGCGAGATGCGGGTCGGACAGATGGGCGAGCGTGAAGGCAGCCATTATGCCCCTCGGTGCCGATGGCGGATGCAAGCGCGCCCAGATGTCATCTCGTGCTATCCCTCGTGGTGCCCGGCTCTCATGACAAGCCCTGCCAGCGAGCGCAAGAACAACCAGGACGACGACAGCGATGACGACATATCTGAGCCGGCTGCGGATCCGGCTCGAGCCCGCGCTCCGGCGCGGCTTCCACCTCTATTGGCGCTTCGCCCGCGGCATGACGCTCGGCGTCCGCGGCGTGGTGCTGGATGCCGAGAACCGCGTGTTCCTGGTCCGGCACGGCTATGTCTCGGGTTGGCACCTGCCGGGCGGCGGCGTCGAGGTCGGCGAGACGTTCATCGAGGCGCTGACGCGGGAGCTGTTCGAGGAGGGCCGGATCGCGCTGGAAGGCGAGCCGGAGCTGCACGGCATCTTCCTCAACGGCCACGTCTCGCCGCGCGACCACGTCGCCGTCTTCGTTATCAAAAGGTTCACGCAGGACCGGCCGCCGGAGCCGAACCTCGAGATCGTGGAGACCGGCTTCTTCGCCCGCGACGCGCTGCCGGAGGGAACCACGCTCGGCACGCTGTCCCGCCTGCGCGAGGTGCTAGACGGCGTTAAGATCATTCCCACTTGGCGGCCGGAACAGCACGTTGCCGCCGGATCATTATGAATTTCTGCACCGAATGAGGGCAGTCTCCCGTCCCGTGGGAGAGGGGTCGATGATATCACCTTCGATGCGGATCGCCGTGCTGGTGCCCTGCTACAATGAGGAGGCCGCGGTCGCCACCGTGGTCCGCGATTTCAAGCAGGCGCTGCCGACGGCCACCGTCTACGTCTACGACAACAATTCCAAGGACCGCACCATCGAGGTCGCGCGCGCGGCCGGCGCCGAGGTGCGCTCTGAGCGGCGCCAGGGCAAGGGTCACGTCGTCCGGCGCATGTTCGCCGATGTCGATGCTGACATCTACGTGCTGGTCGATGGTGACGCGACCTATGACGCGCCGAGCGCGCCCGGCATGGTTGCGCGTCTCGTGAGCGAGCGGCTCGACATGGTGGTGGGTCTGCGCGTCGACCAGGAGCAGGCCGCCTACCGCATGGGCCATCGCACCGGCAACTGGATGCTGACGAGCTTCCTCGCCGAGGTGTTCGGCCAGGCCTTCAAGGACATCCTGTCCGGCTACCGCGTATTCTCGCGCCGTTTCGTCAAATCCTTCCCGGTGCTCTCCGACGGCTTCGAGATCGAGACCGAGCTGACCGTGCATGCGCTGGAGCTGGCGCTGCCGGTCGCCGAGCTCGCAACGCCATACTACGCGCGGCCCGAAGGGTCCGTCTCCAAGCTCAACACCTGGCGCGACGGCTTCCGCATCCTCGGCACGATCCTGAAGCTCTATCGTTCGGAAAAGCCGCTGCGCTTCTTCAGCGCGATCGGCATCTTCCTCGCGCTGGTCTCGATCGGCTTCGCGATTCCGATCTTCGTCACCTATATCGAGACCGGACTGGTGCCGCGGCTGCCGACCGCCGTGTTGTCGATGGGCCTGATGATCATGGCGCTGCTGTCGGCCTCGTCGGGCCTGGTGCTCGACACCGTCACCCGCGGCCGCCGCGAGATGAAGCTGCTGGCCTACCTGTCACACGCCCCGATCGAGGGCTGATGCAGGCGAAAGCTTGTGTCCGTCCGCCGTTCCGGTCATGGTTCGGGCGTCAATGTCCTGAACGAGAACACCGCCTCCATGCCCATCCTCAACAGCATCGCCGCGCTCGCCGACGACATGGCCGCCTGGCGCCATGATTTCCATGAACATCCGGAGTTGATGTACGAGGTGCACCGCACCGCCGGCATCGTCGCCGAGCGCTTGCGCGAATTCGGTTGTGACGAGGTGGTGACGGGCATTGGGCGCACCGGCGTGGTCGGTGTCATCCGCGGCCGTCGGACCAGTTCAGGTCGCACCATCGGCCTGCGCGCCGACATGGACGCGCTGCCGATCGAGGAAGCCTCGGGCGTGCCCTATGCGTCGAAGACGCCGGGCCTGATGCATGCCTGCGGCCATGACGGCCATACCGCGATGCTGTTGGGTGCCGCCAAGCATCTCGCCGACACGCGCAATTTCGACGGCACCGCGATCGTGATCTTCCAACCCGCCGAGGAGGGCGGCGCCGGCGGCAAGGCGATGGTGGACGATGGATTGATGACCCGCTGGGGCATCCAGGAGGTCTACGGTCTGCACAATGCGCCGGGCGTGCCCGAAGGCGTGTTCGCGCTGCGGCCGGGTCCGATGCTGGCATCATCGGACCAGCTCGAGATCACCGTCCGCGGCAAGGGCGGTCATGCCGGCGCCGGCGTCCACAAGGCGGTCGACAGCGTGCTGATCGCCGCGCACATCATCACGGCGCTGCAGTCGATCGTGTCGCGCAACGTCGATCCGATCAAGTCGGCGGTCATCTCGATCTGCGTCGTCGAGGCCGGCAAGGCGATGAACGTCATTCCGGAGACCGTCGAATTGAAGGGCACCGTGCGCACGCTCGATCCCGAGGTGCAGGACCTGGTGGAGCGCCGCATTGCCGAGGTCGCCGACGGCATCGCCCGCACCTATGGCGGTGAGGCGGCGACGAAATACACGCGGCTCTACCCGATCACGATGAACCATGCGCGCGAGACCGGCGTCGCCGCTGACGTCGCTCGCGACGTTGTCGGCGCGGAGCGGGTGGTCGACAATGCGCCGCCGCTGATGGGGGCCGAGGATTTCGCCTTCATGCTGCAGGCCCGCCCCGGCGCCTTCGTCTTCCTCGGCATGGGCGACGGCAAGGACTGCCACCATCCGGCCTATCGATTCAATGACAACATCCTCGGCCACGGCGCGTCCTATTGGGTGCGGCTGGTCGAGAAGACGATGCCGGCCGATTGATGCCGGCGGCGAGTCGCTAGCTGCGAACGGTCGCCTGCAATGACCGTTGGCGCCACTGCCGGGGACTGCAGCCGATCCAGCGCGAGAACGCGCGGGAGAAGGCTGAGGCTTCGGAGTAGCCGAGCAGGAAGGCCACGTCCCCGAGCGGCAGATGCGCTTGGCGCAGATAGTGGCGGGCGAGGTCGAGCCGCGTCACCTCGACGAGGTCGGAGAAGGTGGCGCCGAACTCGGCAAGCCGGCGCTGCAACGTCCACGACGTGGTCGACAGCGCCTCGGCGACCTCCTCGAGATGAAGCGCGCCGGCCGACAACCGCCGCCGGATTTCGCCACGGACCAGATCGAGGAACGCGGGCGTGCCGCAGGAGCCGGCGACACCGGCGAGATCGGTCGTCAGCCGCTGCAGGCGCGACAGATTGGCCTGGGGCATGGCGCGGTCCAGGCCGCGGTCGCGAAACACCAGCGCATTGGTGCCTTGCGACCATCCGACGTCGGCATCGAAGGCTGCCTCATGATCGCGCCAGGCAGCCGGCCGGGCATGTTCGAACAGCACCATGTCGGGCGCCCAGCCCGATGGCAGGCAGGCGCGGAAGACGTTCGCGAACATGCCCATGGTCAATTCGGCGTCCTGCCGGCGATCGACGATCGAGCCGTCGAGAATGCGGTATTCCAGCCGGAGCAAACCGTCATGGCGCGTGAGACGGGT
Source organism: Bradyrhizobium sp. HKCCYLRH1030 (assembly GCF_051168395.1). Lineage (NCBI taxonomy): Bacteria > Pseudomonadati > Pseudomonadota > Alphaproteobacteria > Hyphomicrobiales > Nitrobacteraceae > Bradyrhizobium > Bradyrhizobium sp. HKCCYLRH1030. The sequence goes on from NZ_JBNPUY010000004.1 coordinate 457,621, forward strand.
TTCGGTCGCCTGCTGATGCCAGGGAAACCACAGCGCAAGATGCTCGATCGCAGAGCCCAGCGTCGGCGCCGCGAGTGCGATCTCGCCGATCAGGCCGAGCATCTGCGGCTGGTAGCGCTGGCCGAACCACAGTCCGAAATTGTCGTTGCCGGTCTCCTGCGCGGCATCTTCCATCATCGCGACGTAGTCGGCGAGGTCGAGCGCGCGGCGGGTCTGGCCGAGGCATTCGGCATCGATGCCCACCCGTTCAAACACCGCCTCGGGGCGGCCTCCCGTCAGGGCGATGAAATCGGCGACACCGGTCGCAGCAGCGGCCAGAATGTTCCGGCTGCGGTCGCGCGGATGCTGGTGTTCGGCTGCGGGAGGCTGTGCCATGAAATCCTCGCCTTTGAGGACGTACGCCGTCGGTTGACACCTCGTAGTTATGCAAGTCACGTGCCTGCCGAAGCGGGCTATCGATAAAGCCCCCGCGCAGGGACGCGGAGGGCTTGTCTTGATCCTGGATCTCGCGAGTCCTGGCGGATCAGTCGGCCATGGCGCGGGCCTCGGTCAAGGCGATGTCGAGCAGGTTGTCACTCGCCGCGTTGCCGCGCTTGCCGGCCGTCAGACGATAGAGCAGCAGACCGGCGGCGAACAGCACCACGAAGGCCGCGAACACCTGCAGGTTGAACCAAATCATCGTGAGCAGCGAGAGCGTCGCACACACCAGCGCCACGGCCGGAAGCACGGGATAGAGCGGCGCCTTGAACGGCCTGATGAGATTGGGCTCGGTGGCGCGCAGGCGGAACAGCGCGGCCATGCTCATGATGTACATCACGAGCGCGCCGAACACGCTCATGGTGACGATGTTCGCCGTCAGCGTCTGCCCGGCGAACTGGATGAGCTCGTCGGAGTAGATCGCGGCGATGCCGATCACGCCGCCGGCCAAGATCGCCCAATGCGGCGTGCGGCAGGTCGGGTGCAGCGCGGCGAGCTTGGCCGGCAGGAAGCCGGCGCGCGACAGCGCGAAGATCTGCCGCGAGTAGCCCATGATGATGCCGTGGAACGAGGCGATCAGTCCGAACAGACCGATCCACACCAGCATGTGCAGCCAGCCGGAGTTTTCGCCGACCACGATCTTCATCGCCTGCGGCAGCGGATCGTTGATGTTGGCGAGCTTCGACCAGTCGCCGACGCCGCCGGCCATGATCATGGTGCCGAAGGCGAGCACGACGAGCGTCAGAATCCCGGCGATGTAGGCGAGCGGAATCGTCTTGGTCGGATTCTTGGTCTCCTCCGCGGCCATGGCCGCACCTTCGATCGCCAGGAAGAACCAGATTGCGAACGGGATCGCCGCGACGATGCCGCCGATGCTCGTCAGCGAGAACGAATTCTCACCGGCCCAGCCGTTGGCGGCGAAGTTGGCGAAGGAGAAACCGGGCGACACGACGCCCATGAACACCAGGAGTTCGGCAATCGCCAGGACCGTGACGAACAGCTCGAACGTCGCGGCGATCGATACGCCGGCGATGTTGAGGGCCATGAACACCAGATAGGCGCCGAGCGCGGCGGTCTTGGGCGACAGCGCCGGAAACTGGACGTTGAGATAGGCGCCGATGGCGAGCGCGATGGCAGGCGGAGCGAACACGAACTCGATCAGCGTCGCGAAGCCGGCGACGAAGCCGCCGAGCGGGCCGAAGGCACGGTAGGAATAGGCGAACGGTCCGCCGGCATGCGGGATCGCGGTGGTCAGCTCGGTGAAGGAGAAGATGAAGGTCGTATACATCACCGCGATGAAGATCGTGGTGACGAGGAAGCCGAGCGTGCCGGCCTTGTCCCAGCCGTAGCTCCAGCCGAAATATTCGCCGGAGATCACCAGCCCGACCGCGATGCCCCACAGATGGAGTCCGGTCAGGCTCTTCGAAAGGGTCGGTTTGGCCTCGTCACTCATGTCCAGTCGCTCCTGTCTGCTTGTGATGGGTGATTTGGGATGACGATGTGGTCGTCTCGATCGCGGCATCCGGCGCCGCCTCCTTGAGGCCGATGCCGGTGACGCCGATCCGCAGCGCCTCGCGCACCAGCCAGGCCAGCTTGTCGGCGGCGCGCTCGGCCGAGAGCCCGTGGTCGTGAATGTTGGAAATGCAGTTGCGGGCGCTGTCGCGCAGGCCCGGCGCCGGGTGCAGCGTCAGATACACGCCAAGGGAGTCCGCGGCGGACAGACCCGGACGCTCGCCGATCAGGACCGCCACCAGCCGTGCGCGCATCGCGGCGCCGACATCGTCACCCAGCGCCACGCGCGCCTGCGAAGCCAGCACGATCGGGCCGATGGACAGGCCCGTCAGACGCGCCTCGGTGGCGATCACGACAGTGGCGGCATGGCTTTCGACGGCAGCCGCCGACAGCCCGTCGGCAATGATGAAGACGAGATCGTACGGACCGGATGTCAGCCTGGCGGCTTCCTCCGCGGCGAGGCGGCGCCCGAGGTCGGGCCGGCGCAGATAGCTGGCGCGGTCCGGTGCTGCACTCGCGACCTTGATCACCTCCCGCGGCCCGAGCGCGTCGGCGATGCCGTCGAAATTGACCTTGCTCCATACGGCATCGCGCGCGAGCGCATGCGCCATCTGGAATTCCAGCTTCGCGGCCGTCGGAAGCCCGTCGCCGGCGCGCCCGAGTGCGACGCGGGCACGCGTCATCCGGCGCAGCAGGTCGAACGGATCGCCCCTCATGCCCGCGCTCCCTGGCCGATCAGCCGGACTACGGAAGGCGCGCTGCCCGGCAATGGCGGCACGCGGCCGCTTTGGTCGAGCAGGCCCATCCGCGCCAGCCAGGCCTCGAACTCCGGCGCCGGGCGGCGGCCGAGCAGATGCCGCAGCCGCATCACGTCGTGATGCGACAGGCTCTGATAGTTGAGCATGATGTCGTCGGCGCCCGGCACGGCGATCAGGAAGTTGACGTTGGCCGCCGCGAGCAGCAGCGCCAGATCGTCCATGTCGTCCTGATCGGCCTCGGCGTGGTTGGTGTAGCAGACATCGCAGCCCATGGGCACGCCGAGCAGCTTGGCGCAGAAATGATCCTCCAGCCCGGCGCGGATGATCTCCTTCGCGTCGTAGAGATATTCGGGACCGATGAAGCCGACCACGGTGTTGACCAGCAGCGGTGAAAACACGCGCGCGACGGCATAGGCGCGGGCCTCGACGGTCTGCTGATCGAGGCCGTGATGGGCGTCGGCCGACAGCGCCGCGCCCTGGCCGGTCTCGAAATACATGACGTTGTTGCCGACCGTGCCGCGCTTCAGCGACAAGGCTGCGTCCTGCGCCTCGGCGAGCAGCTTCAGGGTCACGCCGAAGCCGGCATTGGCAGCCTCGGTGCCGGCGATCGACTGGAAGACGAGGTCGAGCGGCGCGCCTTTCTCGATCGCCCGGATCGAGGTCGTGACGTGGCTCAGCACGCAGGACTGCGTCGGCACCTCGAATTTGAGCCTGAGATCATCGAGCATCGTGAGCAGGCGGATGCAGGCCTCGACATTGTCGGTCGCGGGATTGATGCCGATCACCGCATCGCCCATGCCGAACAGCAAGCCATCGAGCGTGCCTGCGGCGATCGCCTGGGGATCGTCGGTCGGATCATTCGGCTGCAGCCGCGACGACAGCCGCCCCTCCAGGCCGATGGTGGAGCGGAAGCGGGTCACGACCCGGCATTTGGCCGCGACGGCGACGAGATCGCCATTGCCGCAGAGCTTGGAGACCGCGGCCACCATCTCCGGCGTCAGGCCCGGCGCGAGGGCGGCCAGCCGGTTGGCATCCGCCTCCCAGGACATCAGCCATTCGCGCAATTCTCCGACGGTCAGCGACGCGACGGGCGCGAATGCGGCGGCATCGTGGCTGTCGAGGATGAGGCGCGTGACCTCGTCGCTCTCGTAGGGAATCAGCGGCTCGTCGAGGAAACGCCGCAGCGGCACGTCGGCGAGCGCCATCCGCGCCGCCACCCGCCGCGCGGCGCTGTCGGCTGCTATGCCAGCCAGCTCATCGCCAGAGCGGCGCGGCGAGGCGCAGGCCAGCAGCGTCTTGAGATCGTCGAACACATGAGTTTCGCCGCGATGGCGCGACCGGAACGCACCCGTCATCTTCGACCTGCCGCTCGTGCTGCGTCAGAGCGGTCCAAGCGGCCGCGATGGCGACCACAACGCTCATGAGCTGGGGCAGGTTAAGCGAGGGCGGCTCCGGAAACTTGACATCTTAGCACAATCTTCGGTCACGCCGCGCGAATGCTCAGAAAACTGGCATCAGTGACCCCCGGGGGCGGGCGAATGCTGTCAACACGTGGACGGCCCGCCATGGACCGCGCCGCTCCAGAATGCTATCTCGCCACCCCACATGAGTGACCTGTCCATTACGATCTCCGCCGAAAAGCCGGGCGACGCGCAGGCGATCGAGCGGCTGCATGAGCGCACCTTCGGCCCCGGCCGCTTCGTGCTGAGCGCCTACCGCTTGCGCGAGCATGTCGATCATCTGCTCGCGCTGTCGTTCACCGCCCATATCGGCACTTTGCTGGTCGGCTCGGTGCGGCAACTGCCGATCTGCGTCGGCGACACCAAGGCGCTGATGCTCGGGCCGCTGACGGTCGAGCCGCCGTTCCGCAAGCACGGCATCGGCCGCATGCTGATGGAGCGCTCGGTCGTGGACGCGCGGGCGCAGGGCCACCGCTTGATACTGCTGGTGGGTGACGCGGCCTACTACGCGCGCGTCGGCTTCAAGCCGGTGCCGAAGGGCAGGGCGATCATGCCGGGACCGGTGGATTACAACCGGCTGCTGGTGAACGAACTGATCGAGGGCGCGTTCGAGGGCGTCGAGGGTGCGATCCGGCCCGATTGGGATTACGCGAAGTAATCTCGGTCTCTCCGTCATTGCGAGCGAAGCGAAGCAATCCAGAGTTCCGCCCACGACTCTGGATTGCTTCGTCGCTTCGCTCCTCGCAATGACGAAGGAGGGGGCGCAGATTGGTCGCGTTCTGCGCCCTCCTCGAATCAGAATTTGAGGTTGGCAAAGATCCGCACGCCGATGCCGGGCAGCAGCACCTCGTCCTTGGTGTAGGACACGGAATTACGGATCTTCTCGTTGAGCAGATTGTTGCCGACGAGGCCGACCAGCATCTCGCGCGCGCCGAACATGTTCGCATCGAGTTTGGTCCGGTAGCTGACCTCCGCCTTGAGCAGGTTGTAGCCCGGCGTCGGAGTCTCCGCGATCGGCGCGATGTCGTTCTGCGCGAAGGCGTGCAGCAGGTTGATGCGGGTCAGCCAGTTGGCATCGCGCCAGAACAGGCCGCCGCCGACGCGCATCGGCGGAATCCGCGGCACGTTGGTGCCGTCCGCGAAGGTGGCGCGGACGACGTCGAACTGGTTCTCGATGCCCCAGATGCCGCTGCCGAGCGGAGCAACATTGAACTGGCTCTGGAACTCGAAGCCGCGGAACAGCGCGTTGCGCTGCGAGTAGACCGCCTGATTCAGCTCGGTGCCGGTGGTGCCGCAGGAGGCAAAATCGTCGCCGCACATCACGCCGGTCAGCCGGCGATAGATGAAGTTGCTGAACTGCGTGTAGTAGGCCGTGGCTTCGAAGCGGAACGGGCCGGTGGCCTTGCGCAGCCCGGCCTCGACGGTCTTGGCGGTTTCGATGGTCAGGTTCGGATTGCCGATGTCGAAGGTTGCGGTCGCATCATGGCCGCCGCGCGAGAACAGCTCGGCTGGCTTCGGCGCGCGCTCGACATATTGCGCGGTCACGCTCGCCACCAGATCGCCCGGCAGGTTCTGCAACAGGCCGACGCTCGCGCTCTTCGGCGTGTATGACGGATTTCGGGCGATGTTGGCCTGCGGCGTGCCGTCCGGCAGATAGTCGACCGGGAAGTTCGGCGTGGAGCCGTTCAGCGCGATGTGCTCGATCCGGCCGGCGACCTGCGCCTTGGTCGAGGGCGAGAAGGCGAACTCGTTGAAGACATAGCCGGCGACGCGGTTGTTGGTGTTGGGGCCGAACAGGCCGTTGAACACCGAGCCGGGATTGTCGGGGCTCGGCGCATTCAGCTCCTGGTGCCCGGCCTGCACGCCATAGGCGGTCGTCAGGGTGGCGAAGCGCAGATTGACGGGCATCATCTGCATTTCGACGCGCGCTTCCTGCTCGCGATTGGTGAAGGTCTGGCGCACGCCATCGGTGGTCGGGTCGGTGACGGCTGCAAGGCCGAGCTCATTGTGCCGATAGTCTGTCGCGCCGGCCCAGAACCGGATCGCGTCGATTGCCGCGGAGTCCGGGCGATACTCGCCCTTCGCGGTGATCTTGGTCTGGTGCGCATCGATCCGGGTCCGGCTGTCGGCGCCGCCAATGCCGGGGATGTGGTAGAGCGCATCGGTCTGCGTGATCGCGGCGCCGACGAAGCCGCCTGAGAAGAAGTAGCTGCCGCCGATCGAGGCGCCATCGTTCTGCGCGGCGGAGTTCGGTTGCCGGCCGTTCACCGGGCGGGTCTGGTCGAACAGATAGGGATAGCCGGGAATGGAGTAGTCGCCGGTCTTGCGGCCGTAGGCATCGGCATGAAGCGCGAAATTGCCGCCGCCGGCATCGAGCAGCACGCCGCCCTCGACGCCGCGGTCGACCGAGCTGAACGAGGTGCGCGTTTCCGCGGTAACGCAGGGCGCGCTGCCCGCGGCCGGAGCGCTCGCCGGCAGGCCATAGGTCTGGAACGGCGCGGTCGAACAGGTCGGCAAAGCCTGCGGAATGCGGTTGTTGGTGGCGCTGACGACGCCGCCGATCGAGGTCGAGCCGTAGCGTAGCGCCGCGGGGCCGCGGACCACCTCGATCTGGTCGCTGGTGAGCGGATCGATCGGCACGAAATGGTCCTCGCCGAGATCCGAGGCGCCGCCGCCGCCGAGCCCGTTCTCGACGATGCCGACACGGTTGACGTCGAGGCCGCGAATGATCGGCCGGCTCGATGCGCCCGGCGCGAAGCTCGATCCGGTGATACCGGGTTTCGAATTGAGGAGGTCGCCGAGCGTGGCGGCGCCGGAGCGGCGGAGCTCCTCGTTCGGCACCACGGTGACCGTCGCGAACTGGTCGGTGATGATGGGCGTTACGCCCTGCTGCGGCGGGGGCGGCGCGGTCTGTGCCTCGCGCGCGGGCGCCGGCGTGCGTGGGCCGCTCCGGGCCACGCGCGCTGTGGGATTGGGCCGCGGCACCACCGGCTTGCGGGCACGGATCGGGCTCGGTGCGGTCACTGTGACCTCGGGCAGTTCGGCCGCCGGCTTCGCAGGATCGTCAGCGCGCGCGGGCGCACCCAAAACGCACAACATGGCTGCGGCGCTGCAGCCCGACATCAAGGCTCTCGACAACATCTTTCACTTCCTGATCCTGATCAGGCGTCCCACGTCTTTCGTTGCCGGCGGGATGCGCCTGCCGTCGTCGTGCGACGGACCATTCCTTCACGCGGCCGCCGTGCGCTCGCGCGCAGGGCAGCGTTTCGAGCGGCTCAGATCAGGCGGTGGGAGGAGCGCGCGGCTGGAAGGCGGTGTCGACGACGACAGCCGCGACAGTGGCGGTGATCGCATCGGGCAGACGGAATGCGACCGCTTCAGGAGGCGTCAGAACTGGCGCCGGTGACAGCAGGATCGACTGCGCCATCGCCATGACGGCGCAGATGGCACAGCCATCCGGCGACGGCTGTTGATCGGGATCTTGGTCAGCGGGAGAGGGACCAGTGTGCCGCTCGGCGATGGAGATGCCACCGCCGTCCCGGGCTTGTCCGGCGAGCCAATGCACATGGCCGAAGGCGAGCGCGAATTGCAGCACCAGCGCCAGCAGCGCGAGCCGCGAGACATCCTTGATGTTCGCGCGAAACCAGCTCATCGCCAGCTCTGGCTCATATGAATAGGCCACCCCGTTCGGCTGAGAGGCTCAGCCTTTGTTACAATATAACATCGCAAGGGAGCTTCACAGCTGTCAATCAGTGCACTGCAACGGTGGTCGGAATCCCCGTCGCTGTGCCCTTCGCGCCACGTGGCGCGCCGCGGTGGTGCGTGCTTGTGTCTTCGTGTCAGCGTCCCTCGCGCACCCAGGTCGCGGCGAGCGCGCCGAGCAGCAGCAAGAGGCCGATCACGCCGGCGAACATCGGCAGCACGCCGACGCCCTTGACCACGCTGGCATCGCGCATGCGCACGCCCATCCAGCCGTCGCCGCTGAACAAGGTCGATGACCTCACCGGGACGATGCGCGGCATGTCGATGCCCGAGCCGTCGCCGATGCGGCGGGCATCGCCGCCCGTCGCCTGTGCCAGCGGCTTCAGGGTTTCGGTGGTCGAGGTGACCTCGGAGAATTCCTTGGGATTGGTCGGGCCGACATTGATCAGCGCCTTCAAGGTGCCGTCGGTCGCCTGCCACAGGCCGAGCTCGTTGGCGGGAAGGGTCGCGCGCCATTCGCCGGGATCGCCCTGGCTCAGAGTGAGCTCACGCGTCTGGCCGGACGGCGAGGTCACGGTCACCGGCGGGACGCTGTCGCCCATCGTCTGCCGGATGACGGCGAGATCCTTGCCTTGAATCTGCAGCCGCAGCGCTTCCTCGTCGAGATCCGGCTGCTGCATCAGCCAGTGCGACATGCGCCGGAGCAGGTCGAGATGCGGTCCGCCGCCCTCGTAGCCGCGTGCCCACAGCCAGATGTGGTCGGACAGCAGCAGCGCGACGCGGCCGGCGCCGAAGCGCGACAGCAGCAGCAGCGGCTTGCCGTCGGCGCCGGTCATGACCGGCGGACTGACCGCATTGCGCGTCTCCACGGTGCGGAAGAAGCGGCTCCAGTGCGGCGGCTCAGAGCCCGAGCCTTCGAGGCCGCGCGTCACCGGATGGCGTTTGCCGGCGTCAGACAGATGCGCATAGAACGGCTTCTCGGTGACGCCGACCGGTTCGGCGGGCAGCACCGAGTCGAGCGGTGTGCGCCAGATGCTGGTGTTGGAGGCGTAGTCCGGGCCGGCCGAGACCAGCACCGCGCCGCCATTCCTGACATAGCGCGCGATGTTGTCGAAATAGGCGATCGGCAACACGCCCTGGCGGGCATAGCGGTCGAAGATGATCAGCTGGAATTCGTTGATCTTCTGCTGGAACAGCTCACGGGTCGGAAACGCGATCAGCGACAGCTCGTTGATCGGGGTGCCGTCCTGCTTCTCCGGCGGCCGCAGGATCGTGAAGTGGACGAGATCGATGCTGGCGTCCGACTTCAACAGGTTGCGCCAGGTCCGCTCGCCCGAATGCGGCTCGCCCGACACCAAGAGCACGCGCAGCTTGTCGCGGACGCCATCGATCGAGACCACCGCGCGGTTGTTGACGAGGGTCAGCTCGTTGTCGAGCGGCGAGGCTTCGATCTCGACGATGTTCTGGCCTTCGTGCTTGACGTCGACGTCGACATTGGCGGCCTGGCCGCTGGTCAAGGTGCGCTCGCTGATGACCTCGCCGTCGCGGCGGATCACGACCTTCGCGCTGGCGCCGCTGACGCCCTGGTCGTCGAGCCGGAAGCTGATGGTCTGCGGCTGGCCGACGATGCCGAAGCGCGGCGCGGCGGTGATCGCGATGCGGCGGTCGCGCTCGGACTTCTGGCCCGTGATCAGGGCCTGCAGCGGAGCCTGGAAGCCGAGTGCGGCAACGTTGCCGGGAATGTCGTGAACGCGGCCGTCGGTGATCATGAAGGCGCCCGCGACCCGATCGACGGGGACGTCCGACAGCGCCGAGGTCAGCGCGCTGAAAAGATGCGTGCCGTCGGTCTCGCCGTCGGCCTGGCCGGCATCGACGACGCGGACCTCGAGGCCCTTGATCTTCTTCAAGCTGTCGACCAGCGACTCCTGGGCCGCCTGGGTCTGCTTGTTGCGGTCACCGAAATTCTGGCTCGGGCTCTTGTCGACCACGACGGCGGCGACCGAGCTCAGCGGCTCGCGGTCCTCGCGCGTGAACTGCGGATTGGCCAGCGCGAGCGCGATCAAGGCCAGCGCGGTGACGCGGATCCAGGCCGAACGCGAGCGGCCGAGCAACAGGAGCGCGGCGATGACGACGATCGCGCCGATCGCAAGCCACAGCACGATCGGCGGAACCAGAGGTGTGAACGCGATGCCGTAGTTCATGAGGCAAACTCGCAGTTGTCGTCATGCCCGGCCTCGTGCCGGGCATCCACGTCGCGCAGCCTGCGTCGCTGCTCGTGGATCGCCGGGTCAAGCCCGGCCATGACAACCATTGTTGTTGTGATATCGAGAGCGACGACGCGCATTGTCACTGCCCGAGCCGTTCGATCAGCGCCGGCGCGTGCACCTGGTCGGCCTTGTAGTTGCCGGTCAGCGTGTACATCACGATGTTGACGCCGGCGCGGAAGGCGAATTCGCGCTGCCGTGGCTCGCCCGGAACCATCGGCAGCATGGCCTGGCCGTCGGGGCGGATGGCCCAGGCGCCGGCGAGATCGTTGGAGGTGATGATGATCGGTGAGACACCGTCGCCGCCACGCGCCGGACGGGAGGCGCTGTCCTCGTCCTCATCTTTCGGCAGCGCCTCGACCCAGGTCTGGCCCGCGGTGAAGCGGCCGGGGAAGTCGCGCAGCAGGTAGAACGTCTTGGTCAGCACGTGCTCGCGCGGCACCGGCTCGAGCTCGGGCACATCGAGCGACGACAGGATCTCGCGCAGCGACTGCATGCCCGGGGTCTGCTGCGCGCCGTTCTCGCCCGGAGGAGCCTCGACGGCGTCGCGGGTATCGAAGATCACCGTGCCGCCCTGCTTCATGTAGGCGTCGATCTTGTTGATCGCGTCCTGCGGCGGCTTCGGCACGCCCGGCACGATCGGCCAGTAGATCAGCGGGAAGAAGGCAAGCTCGTCATGCGCGGGATCGACGCCGACGGGATCGCCGGCTTCAAGCGCGGTCCGCTGCGCCAGGAACAAGGTCAGCCCGGTCAGCCCGGCCTTGACGATGGAATCGACGTCGGCATTGCCGGTCACGACATAGGCAAGCCGCGTCTGTGACACTGCGCGCATCGCGAAATCATCGCTGGCGGCGTCGGCGCGTGCGGGCGCCGGCATCGCGACCGCGAGCAGGGCGCCGGTTGCCAGCACCGCAAGCGCGATGGCCGCGGGGGCCGCACGCCGTCGTCTTGCCAACGCGGCCAGCACGCCGCCGAGCAGGGCGACAATGACGGCGTCGATCAGGAACAGCAGCAGTGCGGTCGACAGCAGGATGCCCCGGAGATCGCGCGGCTCGGCGGTGGTGTAGCTGGCGCGGTTGGCGCGCAGCGCTGCCGTGTCGAGCTGCAGAATGCGATCGGCGGGGCTGAGCGTGTTCACTGCGGTAGGTCCCTCGGCTGGGCCATAGAATCCGGGCGGATGATCCAGCGAAGCCCGGTCGTTGAAATCAGCCGGTAGCGGCTTGGCGGTCGAAGGCGGCGGTCCGAAGGCGCCGAAGCCGTCGAGGATGTGCAGCGGCGCCAGCGTGGCCTTGGCGGTCTCACCCGCGGGACCTGGGCCCGGCGTCGAGGTGTAGCCGGACATGTCGACGATGCGGCGGAGCATCTCGACTATGGCGCCGGACATCGGCAGATCGGACCAGCGCATGTCGGCGCTGACGTGGAACAGCGCGATCAGGCCTTTGCCGCGATGCTCACCGGTGACGAGCGGCGTGCCGTCCTCAAGAGACGCCCAGCTCTTGGTCGCCAGCACGGCGTCGGGCTCGGCGAGAACCTGGCGGTTGACGGTGACGTCCTTCGGGACAGTGATGCCGGCGAACGGGCCGTCGGCGGCGAAAGCGGCCAGGTGCTGCGGCTTCTCCCATGTCAGGCTGCCGCCCAGGGTGCGGCCGCCGCGGCGCAGCTTCACCGGCACGAGGTCGTCGTCGCCCTGCGCCAGGCGCGGGCCGGCGAAGCGCACCAGCACGCCGCCATTCTCGATCCAGCCGTTGAGACGGTCGCGCAGCTCCGGCGACAGCGTGCCGACGTCGGCCATCACGATCATCGGCACCTTCTGGTCGAGGAACTGCGTGATGACCTGCTGCGGGGCGCCGCGATCGCCGAGCCTGAGATCGGCGAACGGCGACAGCGCGCGGGTGAGATAGAAGGTCGGTGCGAGCAGCGGCTGCGCGGTGTCGCTGGTGGCGCCGGAGACGATGCCGACGGCGCGGCGGCGCCAGCGCTTGTCGAGCAACTGCACGGCGCCGGCCGAGCGCTCGCCCGCAATCTCGAGCCGGGTGATGTCGTTGCGCAGCTCGACCGGCAGGTCGAAGCTCGCCTCGGCGTCGTGCGCGCCGGCGGCAAAGCTGAACTGTGCCTCGCCGAGCGGCGAGCCCTTGGCATCGAGCGCGCGCACGATGCCGCCCGGAACGGAGAGATCCGCCCGCAGCACCTTCACCGTCATCTTGGCGGCCGCGTTCTCGGCGCCGGCGAGCGCCAGCGGCGAGGGCGTGCCGCCTTCGAACACGGTCAGGCTGCGGTCGCCGATCGTCTTGGCGAGACCCCCCACGAACTCGCTGCCGCGGCCGGGATCGACGCCGTCGGAGAACCACATGATCTCGGCATCGCCGGTCGCTTTCAGGAAGCGATCGAGCTGCGGCAGCGCGTCGGCGCGCTCGGTCGTGTAGGCCTTGGGCGCGATCTGGCGCAGCGCGACGCGCGCAGCACCGGCCGGCATCAAGGTGAGGTCACGCGCGGGCTCCGACAGCGGCAGCAGCGCGACGCCGCGGCGGTCGGCATCGGCGTTGGCGATGATCTCGTCGGCGGCCCTGATGCGCGTGTCCCAGCTTGCGGCCGCGCTCCAGCTGTCGTCGAGCAGCAGCACCAGCGGCGCCTTGCTGCCGACGGCTTCGGTGCGCGGATTCCAGATCGGGCCGGCTGCGGCGAAGATCACCAGCGCCGCCGCCACCAGCCGCAGCAGGGTGAGCCACCACGGCGAGCGCGACGGCGTCTCTTCCTTGGGCGTGATGTCGAACAACAGCCGGGTCGGCGGAAACTCGATGCGGCGCGGCCGCGGCGGCATCACCCGCAGCAGCCACCACAGCACCGGCAGGCTGACGAGACCGGTCAGCAGCAGCGGTTCGGCGAACGACAGCGGCAGGCCCATCATGCGCCGAGCCCTCCGGGGCCAGCGCCCACTTTGACGCCGCCGCGCGCGCTACCTTTGGCCGTGGTCATGCCGGCATGCAGGAACAGCAGCAGCTCGGCGGCCGAGCGGCTGGTGGTGTGGGTTGTGAACAGCCAATCGAGCCTGCCGGTCTCGGCGCGGATCTGGTCGCGATGCAGCGCCACGCGAGCGACGTAGTCCTGCGCCCAGCTCTCGGCGCGGCCGGCCGTGATCACCTCGCCGCCTTCCGGCTCGACGAACTCGACGCGGCCCGAATAGGGGAAGGTCTCCTCGGCCGGATCCACCACCTGCACCATCGTGCCGTGTGCACCGGACGCGGACAGGCCCGCCAGCATGGTGCTGATCTCGGAGATCGGCGACCAGAAATCCGACAGCACGACGATCTCGGCGAGCGCCGAGGGGACGAAGGACGGCGGTAGGCTCGGCCTGATCGTCTCATCATGCAGCATCGCCTGCGCAATGCGGTCGATCACGTTGCGGCTCCCGGTCGGATTGATCAGGCCGGGAATGCCGACGCGTTCGCCGCCGGCCACCAGCAGCTCGGCCAGGGCGAAGGTCACGATCAGCGCGCGCTCGAGCTTGCTGTCGCGCGCGCCCTTCGACGCGAAGGCCATCGACGGCGAGCGGTCCGGCCAGATCCACACCGTGTGCGCGGCCTCCCATTCCTGCTCGCGGACATAGAGATGGTCATCGCGCGCGGAGCGGCGCCAGTCGACGCGCTGCGACGGCTCACCGGAGACGAAGCGTCGGTACTGCCAGAAGCTTTCGCCGGAGCCGGCGCGGCGCCTTCCATGCAAGCCATGAATGACGTTGGCGGCAATCTGCCGGGCTTCCAACACCAGCCGCGGCAGCGACGATGCCAGCGTCCGGCTTTCGCCATCGGCACGCCGTATCGCGAGAATCTCCTTGTCGGCGTGCCCTGTCGCTGCGGCCATCAGCCAATCCGGCTCTTCAATTGCCGGATCACGTCCGGAATGGTGCGTCCCTCGGCGCGCGCCGGGAAGGTCAGCGCCATGCGGTGCTTGAGCACGGGCTCGGCGAGATCGAGCACGTCGTCGATCGAGGGCGCGAGCCGGCCGTCGAGCAGCGCGCGGGCGCGCACCGCGAGCATCAGCGACTGGCTGGCGCGGGGACCGGGGCCCCAGGCGATCAGCTTGCCGGCCTCTCCGGCCTCGGGACCGGGACGCGCCGAGCGCACCAGCGACAGGATCGCCTCGACCACGGAATCGCCGACCGGCAGCCGCCGCACCAGGCGCTGGGCCGCGATCAACGCATCGGCCGTCATCGCGCCCTTGGCGGCACTCTCCTCGGCGCCGGTGGTCTCGAACAGGATGCGGCGCTCGGCATCGCGATCCGGATAGTCGACGTCGATCTCCATCAGGAAGCGGTCGAGCTGAGCCTCGGGAAGCGGATAGGTTCCTTCCTGCTCCAGCGGATTCTGGGTCGCGAGCACATGGAAGGGCTTCGGCAGGTCATGGCGGGCGCCTGCAACCGTGATGTGCTGCTCCTGCATGGCTTGCAGCAGCGCCGACTGCGTGCGCGGGCTGGCGCGGTTGATCTCGTCGGCCATCAGGAGTTGCGCAAACACCGGGCCGGCGATGAAGCGGAACGAGCGCTTGCCGCCGGCGCTTTCGTCCAGCACCTCAGCGCCCAGAATGTCCGACGGCATCAGGTCCGGCGTGAACTGGATGCGCTTCGCATCGAGGCCGAGCGTCACGCCCAAGGTCTCGACCAGCTTGGTCTTGGCGAGGCCGGGGACGCCGATCAGCAGCGCGTGGCCGCCGGACAGGATGGTCACCAGCGTGTTTTCCACCACGCGGTCCTGGCCGAAGATGACGCCGGAGATCGCATCCTTTGCCGCTCGGATCTGGCCGGAGACCTGTTCGGCCGACCGGACGATCGCATCCTCGAGCTTCTCGGCACTCTCAGCCATTTCCGTCGCTCCTTCTGCCCCGCATCTTGAACTTTCGGACGGACGTTCCGCTCCAGTTTGCCGGGAAGCGGATGCCAACCTATGCGAAGGCGCTGTATTCGTTGAGTTAAACTATCCCCATATTATCGGCATTACGGGGTATTGACGGCATCACGTTATGGCGACCTTACATGACCTGCAGGGCCGCCAGGAACTTTTGCACAGACGACGGCGATGGAATCTTGCACCAATCGTGCCAAGGTGGACGCAAACTCAAGGCAAACCATGGCGAAGCAAGGGCAGACCACCGACAACGGACTCGATCGGCTGACGTCGGCGGCAACGCAGGCTGGCACATCGGCAAAGGAACTGCCGCCGGTGCATTTGTGGAATCCGCCATTCTGCGGCGATCTCGACATGCGAATCGCCGGTGATGGTAGCTGGTACTACATGGGCACGCCAATCGGGCGGCCGGCGCTGGTGCGGCTGTTCTCGACGATCCTCAAGCGCGAGGGTGACCGCTATTTTCTGGTCACGCCGGTGGAGAAGGTCGGCATCCGCGTCGATGATGCCCCCTTCACGGCCGTAGAAATGCGGACGGAGAGCGATGCGCGCGGGCCGCTGCTGCATTTCCGCACCAATGTCGACGACTGGGTCGCGTGCGATGCCGAGCATCGGCTGCGCTTCGAGCCCGGCGAGAGCGGCGGGCTGACGCCCTATCTGCATGTGCGAGCCGATCTCTGGGCCAAGGTGACGCGGGCGCTGTACTACGAGCTTGTTGACATGGGTGAGGAGCGGATGATCGATGGTCGTGTGATGTTCGGCGTGGGGTCGGGCGGCGCGTTCTTCCCCATGGCCGATGCAGCAGAGGTGAGGGCGGCGCTTTGAACCAGCCCATGGTGAGGAACAGGACCGCTGAACTCAGTTCGGCCGATTTCTTCGCGCGGGGCCGCGCGCGGCTGCACTTCGACGTTCCGCAGGCCCTGCTCGATCCGGACGTCATTCCGGCCAGTGGAGATTCCGGCACCGACCGCATGCTCGAGATCATCTCCCGCGAGCAGCCGATCCGCCCCGCGGCGGTGCTGATCCCGGTGGTCGACCACCCCGAGCCGACCGTCCTCCTGACCCAGCGCTCGCCGAACCTCTCGAGCCATGCCGGACAGATCGCCTTTCCCGGCGGCAAGATCGACGTCACCGATGCCTCTCCGCTCGATGCCGCTCTGCGCGAAGCCGAAGAGGAGATCGGGCTCGACCGCAGCTTCGTCGACCCGATCGGCTATCTCGACGTCTACGGCACCGCCTTCGGCTTCCGCATCCTGCCCACGGTGGCGCGGGTGCGGCCGGGATTCACGCTCAAGATCAACGAGGGCGAGGTCGACGACGCCTTCGAGGTGCCGCTGGCCTTCCTGATGGACCCCGCCAATCACCAGCTGCATTCCAAGGAGTTTCGCGGCATGGAGCGTTCGTATTACGCGATGCCGTTCGCCGAGCGCTACATATGGGGCGCGACAGCGGGCATCCTTCGGGTGTTGTACGAGCGGATCGGTCGGCCATGATCCGTGGCGTATTGACGGAAATCGGAATTTTCCTCATTCCTTTTGCGGTTTATGTGTTGTTCTTGCTCGCGACCAAATCGGGGCTGTTGGTGCCGGCCAACTGGCCCTTTCATCTGACCACAAAATTGACGGTGGCGGCCCTGGTGCTGGTGATTGCAAGTCTGGTCCTGATCGCCGAGTTCTCCGGCGCGCCGCCGCGTTCGACCTACGTCCCCGCTCATGTCGAGAACGGCAGGCTCGTTCCAGGGGTCGAGAAATGATCGACGCGCGGGTGCTGCACGCGCCCTGGCTCTCGTCCGGTCCCGCCGCGCGCGTGCTCGCGCTGCTCAATTGCGATGGCGAGGAAGCACGGGTGGTCGGCGGCGCCGTGCGCAATGCGCTGCTCGGCATCGCCATCGGCGACATCGACATCGCGACCACGGCGCTGCCGGCGGAGGTGCTCCGGCGTGCCAAGGCGGCGTCGATCAAGAGCGTGCCGACCGGCATCGACCACGGCACCGTGACGCTGGTGCTGGACGGCCATCCGTTCGAGATCACGACCCTGCGCGAGGACACCGAGACCTTCGGCCGCAAGGCCAAGGTCGAGTTCGGCCGCGACTGGGTCGGCGACGCGCACCGGCGCGACTTCACCATCAACGCGCTCTCCGTCGGGCCCGATGGCGTGGTGCATGATCACGTCGGCGGCCTCGCCGACATCGCCCAGCGCCGCGTGCGCTTCATCGGCGACCCCGCCCAGCGCATCGCCGAGGACTATCTGCGCATCCTGCGCTTCTTCCGCATCCATTCGGCGTTCGGTCACGGCGCCCCCGATTGCGAGGGCTATCTGGCCTGCATCGCCGGCCGTGCCGGGCTCGCCACGCTGTCAGCCGAGCGCGTGCGCATGGAGATGCTGAAGCTGCTCGTCACCGACGGCGCTGTCGGCGCGGTCACGGCGATGGCGGATGGCGGGTTGCTGACGGCGATCCTCGGCGGCGTCGCCTATCTCGGTCCGTTCGCCGCGATGATCGGCATCGAGCGCGAGCTGGAGCTTTCGCCGAGCCCGGTCCGCCGTCTCGCGGCGCTCGCGGTCGCCGTGACCGAGGATGCGCGCCGTCTCGGCTTCAGGCTGAAGCTCTCCAACGCCGAGACCAAGGCGCTCGACGGCATGGGCCATCGCTGGTGGCGGTTCGCTTCCGCCGACGAGGCGCGAGTCCGGCGTCTGCTGTATCGTCTCGGCGAGACCGTCTATCGCGACCGCCTGATGCTCGGCTGGGCGCGGGCGCGCGATCGCGACGACCGGCGCTGGCGCGAGCGTGCGCTGTTGCCGCAGCGCTTCACGCCGCCGAAATTGCCGTTGAAGGCGGCCGATTTCATCGCGCGCGGGGTTGCGGAGGGGCCGCTTCTCGGTCATGTGCTTACCCTCGCAGAGGATGCCTGGTTAGCCGCGGACTTCCCGCTCGACGAGGCATCGCTGAATGCGATCGCCGATCAGGCGGCGGCGCGTGTCAACCGCGACGGACGTTCATGAATTTTCTGGCAGGTTTTGCCGACATCTCGCTGCTGCAACTCCTGCTCGTCGCTTCCGTCGCTCTATTCGCTTCCATCATCGGTGGTCTTGCCGGCTACGGCACCGGCGCTCTCATGCCGCTCGTGCTGGTGCCGATGGTCGGGGCCGAGCCGGTCGTGCCGATCATCGCGATCTCGGCGATCCTCACCAATCTCAGCCGTGTCGTCGCC
Source organism: Bradyrhizobium sp. HKCCYLRH1030 (assembly GCF_051168395.1). Classification (NCBI taxonomy): domain Bacteria; kingdom Pseudomonadati; phylum Pseudomonadota; class Alphaproteobacteria; order Hyphomicrobiales; family Nitrobacteraceae; genus Bradyrhizobium; species Bradyrhizobium sp. HKCCYLRH1030. The sequence goes on from NZ_JBNPUY010000004.1 coordinate 475,901, forward strand.
TATATCAGCCATGCCGACCGTACGCGCGCCGGAATCGTCATCGCGGCAGCCGCGCTCACGACCGCGCTCGGCGCCTACGGCTACACGCGACTGACCAATGCCGGCGCGGCGTTCGTGATCGGCACGATGCTCATCATGAGCGTTCCGCTGCGGCGGATCCTGCGCAAGCGCGAGGTCAGGATCGGCAATGGCGGGCTTGCTGCCGGAGCGGTCGGCTATGGCGTGCTGGTCGGCGGCACCTCCGGCTCCGGCGTGATCCTGCTGTCGCTGCTGATGGCCGCCGGCCTCGAAGGCGCCGCGGTCGTCGCCACCGACGCGATGATCTCGGTGGCGACGGGCGTCATCAAGATCTCGGTGTTTGGTTTGGCCGGCGTGGTCACCGTGCAGGTCCTGGCGTTCGCACTGCTGATCGGCGCGGTCGCGGTGCCCGGCGCGTTCCTCGCCAAGGCCTTCGTCGCGCGCATGCCGGTGCACATCCACGCCGCCATCCTCGACGCCGCCGTCATCACCGGCGGCGGCGTGATGATCGCATCAGCGCTGCGGCATCTGCTGCCGGCGGCGTAGCCTTCCGGCGTCAAGCCACCTGCTGGTCCGTGTCCCGATCGGATGGCGTGATGGTGCCGGTCTCGGCGCGTGCCACGATGGCATCGAGCGCGGCGACGGCGCGGGTGGTCACCTCGTCGAGCGGCGGCACCATGCCGCCGGAGGCGAGCTCGACCCGGTTGCGGCCCTTGTGCTTGGCGCGGTACAGCGCGCCGTCGGCGACGCGCAGGATCTCCGTCAGATCGAGGCCGGCCTCGGGATAGGCGGCGACGCCGACCGAGATCGTCACCCGCGGCAGCATGCCCACGCCATAGCTGATGTTGAGCGCCTCGACGCGGGCGCGCAGCTCCTCCGCGCGCATCGACGCGCTGCTCGACCTCGTCGAGAGCCGCCTGATCAAATGGCGTCCCAACGTTGCCGAGCGCCCGGCCTGAGGCACGACGCGGCCATCCACGAAAGGCCGAAGCGCCGGTCCTGACGGGCCGGCGCTTCTGTCATGTCAGCCTGATGTGGCCGCGGCCTGCATCAGCCCCACTTCATCTCGCCCTTCGCCACCTTGGCGCCGATGTCGAGGGCCACGCCCATGCCGAGGCCGGGGAACTTCGCCTCCATTGCGGCCTTCAGGGCTGCGGCGTCCTTGGCCTTGGCGAGCTCCTCCTCGAACGCGATGAGATAGGACTTGGTGTGCCGAACACCCGACAGGTCGGTGGCGGCGTCCGCCACGGCATGGCCGGCGACCACCACCGTCGGAGCGCGTGCAGCGATCTTGTCGAGGGTCGCGATCCAGGCTGCGCGCTGCTCCTTGCTCTGGGTGTCGGCCGTCCAGACATGGACACCCGAGAAGATCATGACGCCGCCGAATACGGCTGCGAGCGAGGGCACCCAGAGATAGCGCCGATTGGCCAGCCCCTCGGCGGCGACGATCTCGATCGTCTCGCCATCGACCGACAGCGACGGGCCATCGAACGGTTCGGGCAGAACGATGTCGGCCATCGTCTGCGGGCCGTTCTCCTTCAGCTGCGGGCCCCAGACGGCGAGCTTCTTCTCGACATTGCCCTTGATCGCCTCGATGGTCGCCGTGGCGGCGATCACCTTCACGCCGGGAAAGGCCTCGCGGATCGGCTTGAGGCTGAAGTAGTAGTCCGGGTCCGACTGGCTGATGTAGATGGCCGTCAGCGTCTTGCCGCTCGCCTTGATTGCGGCCGCCACCGCGCGGCCGTCCGGATAGTTGAAGCCGCCGTCGATCAGCAGTGCTTCGGTGGGGCCCCTCAGCAGCACGGGCGCGCGGAAGAAGCCGTTCGGACCGGCGGGAAAGTGTGTCCAGACCAGTTTGCTGCCAGCGGCACGGCCGCTGTCCGATGCACCGAGAATGGCTGCGGCGGTCCCTGCAATCGCTGTCGTCATGATCTGTCTCCGTGTCGGCATGTCAGTCTCTTTCTTGGAGTGATAAAACGATGAGGCCGGGCAGCAGGCGGCGCTCCGGCCGTGTGCGACGGCTGGGTGGATTGTGCCAGGCATCGAGTACGGAGCGGCTCAGGCTGCTCCGAGTTGTGCGAGCAGGCCGTCGAGCGGTTCGTACAAAGCGTTGCCCGGCAGCGGCCTCTGCCGCTCGCCGTCACCCGCTAGCAGGGCCGGGACACCGGACAAGCCGTAGCGTCGCATCAAGCTATGCGCGGTCTGGAGCCGGCGGCCATAGGCCTCGACCAGCGCGTGATCCCGGGCCAGCATCCGCTCGGCGGCGCTCGCAAGGCCCAGCGCTCGAAGGACTTCGCCGACGCCCGCGACGCTCACGATGTCCTGCCCGTGTACGTAGCGCGCAAGCTGCAGCTCCTTGAGGACCGTGAGCTCACGGCCGGGGTCGGTGACGTGGACCGCCGTCAGGCCGAGCGATGCGGCTGTCGAATCGAAGGCGCCGCCCGCGCCGAGAATGCGGGTGCGGTACGCGTCGGTGAAACGCTGGCCGGTCTGCTTGGCGATGCGCTGGTCGTTGCTCCAGGCATATTCGGAGAATTGCGCATCCATCCTGCCGGCGCCACGGCCGGCGAACAGGCCAGTGGGCAGCAGCTCGAGCGTGATGGCGTCGTGGGCGGCGAGCGTCTCGACCGCCGGGCCGGCGCCGTAGCACCATCCGCAGAGCGGGTCGAACAGATAGGTCAGTCGCATTTCCGGAACCCTGTCTTGGAGCGGCATGGCGCCGAGATAGCGGGTTCTCGTTTGTTCATAAATACAGCATAATGAGACAGACTGTATGCTGTTAATGGACAATAGAAGGAGCCGCCGGCATGGAGGCGATCAATCTCAACCGCCTCGTCTATTTCGCGGCCGTGGTGGACGCAGCGTCCTTTACCCGCGCGGCCGATCGGCTCGGGATCACCAAAGCCGTGGTCAGCCAGCAGGTCGCCCAGCTCGAGCGCGAGCTCAGGACCGACCTGCTGGTGCGGACCACGCGCAGGGTCGAGCCGACGGAAGCCGGTCGCCTGCTGCATGCCCGCTGTGCTGCCATCCTGCGCGAGGCCGAGAGCGCATTGGCCGAGCTGGCGCAGAGCAACGCCGAGCCGATGGGACTGTTGCGCATCGCCGCGCCGAACGACTACGGCACCTGCACGCTCGCCGCGATCGCAACCGAGTTCTCGCGGACCTATCCGGCCTGCCGGGTCGAGCTGATCCTCGCCGACAGCAAGATCGACCTCGTCGCCAGCCAGATCGATCTCTCGATCCGCGTGGGATGGCTCGACGATTCCACCCTGCAGACCCGCCGGGTCGGCAGCTTCCGGCAGCAGCTGGTGGCCGCGCCGAACGTGGTCAGGCGCGTCGCGCATCCGCGCGACCTCGCCGCGTTGCCGTTCATTGCGAATGCCGCGCTGAGGGAGCCGCTCACCTGGCAGTTCATGAAAGGCGACGTCGAGCGCGAGAGCGTCGAGATGAGCCAGACGCTTACCATCAACGCCACGCCGGCGGTGCTCGCCGCGACGCTGGCCGGCGGCGGCCTGGCGGTGCTGCCCGATTTCCTGATCAGGGACGATCTCGCGGCCGGCCGCCTCGTGGCCATCCTGCCGTCCTGGACACTGCCGTCCGGAGGCATCCACGCCGTGTTCCCAGCGGCGCGCTTTCGTCCGCCGAAGGTGACGGCCTTCGTGGCGATGCTGATGGAGGCGCACAAGCGCGCAGTCGCCGGAGGTCCGCGGCGCGCGAAGTGACGCCGGCGCCGCGCGGGCCTAGCCCGCCGGCACCAGCTCGGTCAGCGAGCGGATGATGCGGTCGGGCTTGACGTCGGTGCCTTCCGGCAGGCCGTCGCCATGGACGTCGATCCAGATCGAATAGATGCCGAGCCGCTGCGGCGCGACGATCTCCCATTCGAGATTGTCGCCGATCATCCAGGTGTCTTCCGGGCCGACGCCGAGCCGCTCCATCGCGTGCCAATAGGCGCGCTCCTCGGGCTTGCCGAAGCCGTGCTCGCCCTCGATCTGGATGTGGTCGAAGCGGTGCGCCAGCGCGAAGCGCTCGATCTTGGCGCGCTGCTGGCCGGCCTCGCCGTTGGTGACGAGCGCCAGCCTGACGCCGCGCGCCTTGAATGCGTCGATCGCCTCATGCGCCCCGGGGAAGACGAACATCTGCTCGTCGCGATAGCCGGTGAAGCGATCGGCGATCCGGATCGCGAGCTCGGTCGGTAGAGCAGGACCGTGGCCGGCGAGCGCCGCGAAGCCGTCCTTCACCACCTCCTGCCGCGCCTGGATCAGCTTCATCCGCCATTCGGCGCCGGCGACCGACCAGAAGCTGCGTGCCGAGGCCAGGATCGCGGCGGCCACCGCCTGCGGCGTATGCGGCGCGAGTTCGTCGGCAAACTCGGTGGCGACGATATTCCAGGCGATCTCGGGACGGCCATAGGCCGACAGGATGGTGTCGTCCATGTCGATCAGCATGGCGCGGGGCAGGGCGGCGGTCATGATCAATCTACGCGGTTCAACAAATCGAGTTTCAGGGCCATTTCACCTCGGGCGGCATCGAGGACAGAATGCTGTCGACATTGCCGCCGGTTTTAAGCCCAAATGTGGTGCCGCGGTCGTAAAGCAGGTTGAATTCGACGTAGCGGCCGCGGCGGATGAGCTGCTCCTCGCGGTCGGCGGCGGTCCAGGGGCTGCTGAAATTGCTCCGGACAAGCTCGGGATAGACCTTCAGGAAGGCGCGGCCAACATCCTGGGTGAAGGCGAGGTCGGCCTCCCAGTCGCCGGAATCGTGATGGTCGTAGAAGATGCCGCCGATGCCGCGCGGCTCCTTGCGGTGCGGCAGATAGAAGTACTCGTCGCACCAGCGCTTGTACTTGTCGTACGAGGCCACCGCGGCATGGGCGTCGCAGGCGCCCTTCATCGCGGCGTGGAAGGCCAGCGTATCCGCGTCCTCCTGGGTGCGGCGGCGGTCCAGCACCGGCGTCAGGTCGGCGCCGCCGCCGAACCAGGCTTTCGTCGTGACGACGAAGCGCGTGTTCATGTGCACCGCCGGCACGTGCGGCGACCACAGATGCGCGATCAGCGAGATGCCCGAGGCCCAGAACCGCGGGTCTTCGGAGGCGCCGGGAATCTGGCTGCGGAATTCCGGGGCGAACTCGCCATGCACGGTCGAGCAGTGCACGCCGACCTTCTCGAACAGCCGGCCGTGCATCATGCTCATGACGCCGCCGCCGCCCGGGCCGCCGGCATGGTCGGTGCGCTCCCACGGCGTTCGGACGAACCGGCTCGGTGTGCGCGGATAAAGGTCAGCCGGCGCCTCGTCCTCGAGCCGCTCGAACGCCGCGCAGATCTGGTCGCGCAGGCTCTCGAACCAGGCGCGGGCGCGGGCCTTGCGATCCTCGATGGCGGCGGTGGTCATGGACATTCCCCTGGCACATTGGCGCTCACCCCGCCGTCAAGCGTCCATGACAGCCGGAGGTGACAGCGCTGTTGTCGCTACGGTTCGGTCCTACCACAATCGATCAGCCCTGCGGACCGAAATAGGTGCAGGTCTCGCGGCAGCTGTCGCGGTGGACGCTGACCTTGGTGACATGGCCGATCGAGCGGACGCGCTCATAGATGAAGCGCGACAGGTTCTCGAGCGTCGGCAGCCCGATCGCCTCGATCTTGTTCAGGAACTTGTGGTCGAGCATGGCCTGGATCTCGCTCAGCCGCTGCGTCAGCACGCCGAAATCGACCACCATGCCGGTCTCGGGATGGGTCGCATCGCCGCGCACCGTCACCTCGGCGCGGAAGGAGTGGCCATGGATCTCCTGGCTGGCTTCGCCGAGCGTCGTGATCGGCAGCGTATGCGCGGCCTCGAAGGTGAACGACTTGGTCAATTCCCACATCGTGTCAGTCACAATCCCTACCTGATGCCGATCATCTTGTGCGTCTGCAGACTGAGCCGCCATTCCGGATGATGCTGGCAGTAATCAATGGCGCGCGCCGTGTTCGCGGCCGCTTCGGGCCCGTCCATCGGCTGCAGCGAGAAGCGCTCGAAGGCAAGCCCCGCGAACGTCTCCGGCTCGGCCCCGTGTTGCGGGTAGACCAGCTTCAGCTCGTGGCCCTGCCGCAGCTTCAGCTCGGCGCCGGCCTTCGGGCTGACGCAGATCCAGTCGATCCCGTCGGGCGGAATGAGCGTGCCGTTGGTTTCGACCCCGACCGCGAAGCCGCGGGCGTGGAGCGCCTCGATCAGGTCGGCATCGACCTGCAGCAGCGGCTCCCCGCCGGTGAGGATCGTATAGCGGTCGGCGGCCCCGCCTGTCCATTGCCCGCCGATGGCCTCGGCCAGCGCTGCGGCGGTCTCATAACGGCCGCCCAGCGTGCCGTCGGTGCCGACGAAGTCGGTGTCACAGAACCGGCACGTCGCGGTTGCGCGATCGGCCTCGCGGCCGCTCCACAGGTTGCAGCCGGCGAAGCGGCAGAACACGGCAGCGCGGCCCGCCTGGGCGCCTTCGCCCTGCAGGGTCATGAAGATTTCCTTCACCGCGTAGCTCACCCTCCGGCTCCTTGTGCGGATTGCAATTGGACGAATTGTCCGGTCTGGCGCAGCGCCTCGCCGGCGGCCATCGCCGCGGCCATCGCCACGTTCAGCGAGCGCAGCCCCGGCTGCAGCGGAATCCGCAGCCGCGCATCGGCGACCGCCGCCACGCCGTCCGGCACGCCGGCGCTCTCGCGCCCGAGCAGCAGGATGTCGTCCGCGCCGTAGCTGAAGTCGAGATAGCAGGTCGCGGCCCTGGTCGTCAGCAGCAGCAGGCGATGGCCCTCTGCGGACCGCCAGGCCTCGAACGCGCTCCAGGAATCGTGCCGCCGCCAATTCAGTTGGTCCAGATAGTCCATGCCGGCGCGGCGGAACTGCCGGTCGGACACAGGAAAGCCCGCCGGTTCGATGATGTGGGCCGCGAGCCCGAGGCAGGCGCACAGGCGCAGAATCGTTCCGGTGTTCTGCGGAATGTCGGGCTGATAGAGCGCGATCTGCATGCGAATTGGTCTTAGGACTGAGGCGGAAAGTCCGCTTCCGAAGCGGGAATTGGTGCATGGCGTGCTGCAGGGCCGATAGCGGGCTTGCGCTCGTATCGCAAGGGTGCCAATAGAACGATTCTGGACGGCTTGTTCCCCAGGGGCGGTGGAGCGAGCCGTTTTCTGCCGCCGCGGGGGACGCGGGCGCCGGCAGGATCTCCCGGTCACGTGATCTCCAAGGTCGAGATCGTAAGACGTCGAGCGGGGCGGTTCCACCGGCTGCAACGAAGAAAGGGTTGGAATCGTGACAGCGTCTACTGCGGATCATCCGACACGCCGGGATTTTCTTTTCGTCGCCACGGGCGCGACCGCAGCGGTCGGTGCTGTGGCCGCCCTGTGGCCCTTCATCTCCCAGATGAATCCCGATGCCTCGACCATCGCGGCCGGTGCGCCGATCGAGGTCGATCTCGCGCCCGTCGCCGAAGGACAGGACATCAAGGTGTTCTGGCGCGGCAAGCCGATCTACATCTCCCACCGCACCAAGAAGCAGGTCGAGGAGGTCCGCGCGGTGCCGGTGTCGAGCCTGCCGGATCCGGCGACCGACCAGTCCCGCACCAAGGACGGCCACGAGCAGTGGCTGGTCGTGATCGGCATCTGCACCCATCTGGGTTGCATCCCGATCGCCCACGAAGGCAATTACGACGGCTTCTTCTGCCCGTGCCACGGTTCGCAGTACGACGCCTCCGGTCGCGTCCGCCAGGGGCCGGCGCCGCTCAATCTTCCCGTCCCGCCCTATCAGTTCGTTTCCGACACCAAGATCCAGATCGGCTGAGCAGACGTTCGTCTTGAGCTCACGCTCGATCGTGCAAGATAATTTCTTCAGGAACGCATCATGAGTGGACCTTCTGACTACCAGCCGAGCCACCCCGCCTTGAAGTGGCTCGAGCAACGACTTCCGATCATCGGCCTGGTCCACTCGTCCTTCATTGCCTACCCGACGCCGCGGAACCTGAACTATTGGTGGACGTTCGGCGCCATCCTCTCGATGATGCTCGGCATCCAGATCGTGACCGGCGTCGTCCTGGCGATGCACTACACGCCGCATGCCGACCTCGCCTTCAAGTCGGTCGAACTGATCGTCCGCGACGTGAACTACGGCTGGCTGCTGCGCAACATGCATGCCTGCGGCGCGTCGATGTTCTTCCTCGCCGTCTACATCCACATGTTCCGCGGCCTGTATTACGGGTCATACAAGGCGCCGCGCGAGGTGCTCTGGATCCTCGGCGTCATCATCTACCTCCTGATGATGGCGACGGGCTTCATGGGCTACGTGCTGCCGTGGGGCCAGATGAGCTTCTGGGGCGCGACCGTCATCACCAATTTGTTCTCGGCCGTGCCGTATTTCGGCGAGAGCATCGTGACCCTGCTGTGGGGCGGCTACTCCGTCGGTAATCCCACGCTGAACCGCTTCTTCGCGCTCCATTATTTGCTGCCGTTCCTGATCGCCGGCGTGGTCGTGCTGCACGTCTGGGCGCTGCACGTCACTGGCCAGAACAACCCGGCCGGCGTCGAGCCGAAGACCGAGAAGGACATGGTGCCGTTCACGCCCTACGCGACGATCAAGGACTTCTTCGGCGTCGCCTGCTTCCTGATCTTCTATTCCTGGTTCATCTTCTACATGCCGAACTATCTCGGCGAGGCCGACAACTACATCCCGGCCAACCCGGCGGTGACGCCGGCGCACATCGTGCCCGAATGGTACTACCTGCCATTCTACGCGATCCTGCGCTCGATCCCGAACAAGCTCGCCGGCGTGATCGCGATGTTCGCGGCCATCATCGTGCTGGTGTTCCTGCCCTGGCTCGACTCGGCCAAGACCCGCTCCAACAAGTACCGTCCGCTCGGCAAGCAGTTCTTCTGGATCTTCGTCGTCGTCTGCATCGGCCTCGGCTATCTCGGCGCGCAGCCGCCGGAGGGTGTCTATGTCGTGCTCGGCCGCATCCTGACGGTGCTGTACTTCGCCTACTTCCTGATCGTGCTGCCGCTGCTCGCGCGCATCGAGCGGCCGCGCCCGCTGCCGAACTCGATCGCTGACGACGTGCTGGCCAGGTCCGGCCGCAAGGCGGCGCCGATGGTCTCGACCGTGATCGCGCTGGTCGCCGCGGTGTCGCTGCTCGCCGGCAGCATGGGCGACGCCCGTGCCAGCGAAGGCCAGGAGAACCCGCCGTCGGCGAAGTGGTCGTTTGCCGGTCCGTTCGGCACCTTCGATCGCGGCGCCGTGCAGCGCGGCCTCAAGGTCTACAAGGAAGTCTGCTCGAACTGCCATTCGCTGCAATATGTGGCGTTCCGCAATCTCGCCGAGCCCGGCGGCCCGGGCTACTCGCCGGCGCAGGCGGCCGCCTTCGCGGCCGAGTACAAGATCAAGGACGGTCCCAACGACGCCGGCGAGATGTTCGAGCGTCCGGGCCGGCCGGCCGACTACTTCCCGTCGCCGTTCCCGAACGAGCAGGCCGCACGGGCCGCCAATGGCGGTGCGGCCCCGCCGGACCTGTCGCTGATGGCCAAGGCGCGCTCCTACAAGCGCGGCTTCCCCTGGTTCCTGATCGACTTCTTCACCCAGTTCCAGGAGCAGGGCCCGAACTACATCAACGCGCTGCTGCAGGGCTATGAAGAAACCCCGCCGCACGGCGTCACGATTCCGGACGGCTCGTACTACAACAAGTACTTCCCCGGGCATGCGATCAAGATGCCGCCGCCGCTGTCCGACGGCCAGGTGACGTTCGACGACGGCTCGCCGGCCACCGTGAAGCAGTATGCCCACGACGTCGCGACCTTCCTGATGTGGACCGCCGAGCCGCACATGGAAGCGCGCAAGCGCCTCGGCTATCAGGTGTTCATCTTCCTGATCATCTTCGCCGGCCTGATGTACTTCACCAAGAAGCGGGTCTGGGCCGCCGCGCATTGAGCGGTGATCGGAAACGTCTGATGAAAACGAAAAGCCCCTCCGGGGGCTTTTTTGTTGTCCCTGTGTTAGTTGGGCTCGGGCCAGGGGAGGCCTTGTCCGCGGCGCAGCCGGGAAAACGGAGTTCGCCCATGCCGTCACTTCTCGCCTTCGCCGGCGCCGCCGTGCTGGAGATCGGCGGCTGCTTCGCGTTCTGGGCTTGGCTGCGGCTCGGGCAGTCGCCGCTATGGCTGTTGCCCGGCATGGTCGCGCTCGCCGGCTTCGCGACGCTTCTCACCGTGGCCGACAGCCCGCTCGCCGGCCGCGCCTACGCCGCCTATGGCGGCATCTATATCACCGCGGCGCTGCTATGGGGCTGGCTGGTCGAGGGCCATCGCCCCGATCCGTGGGACGCCGCCGGCGCCCTGATCTGCCTCGCCGGCATGGCCGTGATCCTGTTCGCGCCGCGCGCGATGCCGGTCTAGCGCCCGTAGCCCGGATGAGCGCAGCGACATCCTGGATCGCAACAGTGCCGGCGAGGACCCCGGATGTCGCTGCGCTCATCCGGGCTACGAATCCTCTCACGTTGCAGCGAACCCGATCGCCTCCCGTCGCGCCGGACGCGCATTTGCGGTAAACCCCGCTCCTCAGCTTCCAACAAAACCTGCGGAGGAACACATGGGCACACTGATCAGCTTCAAGCGCCCCGATGGCCAGGAGGCCAAGGGCTATCTCGCCAAGGCCGCGCAGGCCGATGCGCCGGGCGTCGTCGTCATCCAGGAATGGTGGGGCCTGCAGGACCAGATCAAGGGGATGTGCGATCGTTTCGCGCTCGCCGGCTTCAACGCGCTGGCGCCCGATCTCTACAAGGGCACGGTGGTGCCCTATCACGATACGGATGCGGCGGGCCGGGAGATGAACTCGCTCGACTTCATGGACGCGACCACGCAGACCGTGCGCGGGGCCGCGCAATTTCTGGCGCGCAACGGCGCCAAGGTCGGCCTCACCGGCTTCTGCCTCGGCGGCGCGGTGACGATCATCGGCGCGACCAAGATCGACGAGCTCGCCGCCGGCGTCGTGTTCTACGGCATTCCGCCTGAGCAGGCGGCCAAGCCGGCCGACGTCAAGATCCCGCTGCAGGCCCACTTTGCCAACAAGGATGATTGGTGCACGCCGGCGCTGGTGGACGGCTTCGAGAAGGCGATGAAGGCCGCCGGCAAGTCGCTCGAGCTCTATCGCTACGATGCCGAGCATGCCTTCGTGAACGAGCAGCGCATGACCGTGCACGATCGCAGGGCCGCCGAACTCGCCTGGGGCCGCGCCACGGCGTTTTTCCACAAGCACCTCGGCTGAGCTGAGGGCCGGCGCGCCGGTTCCAAACCGCGCCGTGCGGACTCAAACCGCGCGGGCGGCCTTGGTTTCGGCCGAGGGCGCTTCGGCCTCACCAAGAGTCGGAGCGTCGTCTGAAGGAGCCAAGGGGTCGGCGCTGGTCACTGCGTCGGCGGAGCGCCGTCGACGCTTCGTCCGCTTTGCCTGCGCTTCGAGGAAGCAATCGAGCAGCGTCGGCTGCTTCGGGAGCGCATGCGACACTGAGGGCTGTTTGCCGCGGGCCATGTTAACCAAGGTAATTCAATATGGTTAACCAATCATTGCCACACTATTGCAGATTGACAACAGTGTTGCCCTCGCGCACAGGCAAGTTATGTAACTTTTTTGGGTTGCGACAATCGTTGGTCGATACCCGAGGCGGCGTGCACGCGCGCAACATGAGGTTGTGACGGACCACACAGCCGCCGGCTGCAGCTTTTCGTCGCTCGGCGCCGTCACGTTGCCGCGAATCACCGGGATCCTGCGGAGATCTGAGCATTGATCATGTTCGAAGCGCGTCGTTTCGTTCGATGTTCGAATTCGCCGCCGGTTGCATCGCCGAAACAATCTGAGGTAGCGTTCTCCGGTCCCTCTGCTGATGGAGAAAGCCGTGCGAGTGGCCTTTGCGCTGGCCGGGCTGGGCGGCTTGAACGCCCATGGCGCCGGCTTCCTCGACACTGCCCGCGCCTGGGGCGTGACGCCGGATCTCGTCACCGCGACGTCCGGCCAGATCCTGGTGCTGTCGGCGTGGCTTCAGGGTCTCGATCTGCGCAACGAGCTGATGTCCTCCGACCGCCACCGGGATCCGGCGTCGCAGTTGCGCACGGTGATGTTCGGCTATCCCGGGGTGTTTCGTCCCGCCTATGCCGAGGCGCTGGCGCGCTTCGTCTCCTGGCCGGATTGGCGTGACGGCCCGTTCAACGCCCTCGCCGACCGGCTGTGGCCAGCGCAGCAATATGTCCCGGTGCGGAGCGAGGCCGACTTCGCGCACGCGGCGGAGACGCTCAACGCCACGTTGGTCGGCGTCGTGTTCAACACCTATGATCCCGAGACCGGCACCGGCTATCTCTACGGCAACGAGGCGGCGCGGGCGCTGCTGCCGGCGGAGAAGTCGGTTCCCAACGCCCATGCTGTCAAGGCGCGGCAATCGGCGGCCAAGCGCGACCTGCGCTACGCCTCCGAGGTGCTGGCCGAGCGCGCCATCCGCCCGATCACGCCGGAGGCGGTCAAGGCCGCGCTTTGGCTGTCGCTCTATGGCTTCACCAAGCTGCCGCAGGGACAGATGGACGGTGCCTATCACCGTGCCAGCATCATTTCCGAGCTGCACGGTTTCGACCGCGTCTTCGCCGTCCGCCCGCTCGCCCAGGGGTGGCAGGGCCAGGCGCCGGCCAACTGGTTCGAGGTGCAGGACTGGACCACGGAGATGTGGTTCTCGGTCGGCTACAAGGCCGAGGTCGACGCGCTCAAGCGCATCAACGACCTGATCGCGAGCGGCGTGATCACCGATCCGAAATACAAGACCGTGGAGCTGGTCGAGATCCAGCCGGAGACGCCGGCCGGCTACTTCAACTACTTCGTCGAGCGCGGCGAGGTGTATGAGAACGCGGTGGTGGCGACGGAGATGAAGTTCGCCGAGCTGGGGCTGGTGAAGCCGGGGACGTGAGCGGTCGGCATTCAATCACGGCCGCCGCCGCGCAATGCGGTAGCGGCCGTGATGACCGTGGTCAGCCTGCGGTGATGGCCCCCACGAGCGCGTCGTTGGTCATCGGCCTGCCGTCGAGATTCCAGGTGCCGTCCACGGCGTGGACGCCGTTGGACCAGATCCGGTCCCTGGCAAGCGCCCCGCCGGAGAGGTCATGCAGGATGTCGGTGGCTTCGCCGAAGAACGCCGTCTGGACCTCGTGACTGGCGAGCGCGAATGACGGCGTCTTGGTCTCGATCCAGGCGCCATCGACCGGCGTGCCGCCGGCGAAGGTATGGCCCTTCGGCAGGATGTTCAGATGGGCCGTGACGTTCGCCCCCATGATCCTGTTGCCCGCCAGACCATGGTGTCTCAGGAACGATTCCGTGATCCGCGCAACGGCGATCGGCGCCTGGTCGGCAGCGATGACGCCTTCGGTGAGTGTGAGACTGATCGGCATGACTCCTCCTGTGCTCGCCCTAGGGCGGTTGTCCCGGGGAACGGCGGTCATTATATAACGACCGTGATCCACCAATAAAATAACGATCGTTATCAGTCAAGCATGAAATAACGATCGCTATGGAAGGCGCCAGATGCGGTACCACGCCGAGCATAAGCAGGAAGCAAAGACGAAGTTGTTGGAGGCCGCGGGGCGCGGCTTTCGCCGGCTTGGCTATGGCGGCATCGGCGTCGACGGCCTCGCCAAGGAAGCCGGGGTCACGTCCGGCGCGTTCTACGGTCACTTCAAGTCGAAGGACGCCGCGTTCGAAGCCGCCGCGTTGGCCGGGCTGGACGATCTCAGGACGGGCACTGCGAGTCTTCAGCAGCAGATGGGAGCGCGCTGGGCGGAGGCGTTCATCGCATTCTATCTCGGAGAACGTCTCCATTGCATCCTGGACTCGAGCTGCGGACTGCAGAGCCTGACGCCGGACGTGACGCGCGCCAGCGAGGAAACGAAGGCCGCCTATGGCACCGCGCTCGAAAGGGTCGCGCAGCAGATCGCAAAGGGGTTGCAGGGGAGCACCGATGAAGCTCGGCTGCAAAAGGCCTGGTCGCTGATGGCGATCCTCTCGGGAGGGGTGACGATGGCGCGCAGCGTCGGCTCACGCGAAGCCCGCGATGCCATCGCCGCCCACCTCAAACAAGCCGCGCTGGCGCTGCTGTAGAGCCGCTGCCGCGCGAGCGCTCGGCTTCGCAAGTTGTGAGGTGCCGCTCGCCCCAACGCCAGTGAGCTCCCCTGTCCGCAAGGGGGAGGGGAGCGCACCGCCAGTTTGGCGGCATGTCGAATCCAACGACGTTTCGATATCTGCTAGCATGGCCTATCAGATGATCTTGGATCCCGCATGAGCACCGAGCCGATCACGTTCGTCGACAAGTCGTCCGGCGACGACGCATGCGTGCTGGTTCGCGTCGTCGGCGATAGCATCGGGTTGGCGCTGTCGTTGAGGACGGACGGCGACATCGAGGTCTTCATGGCGGCCGAAGAGCTCGATCGAGTCATCGGTGCGCTTCAGCAAGCTCGCGCGGCGATGGGGCGCGAGGGAAGCGTCATCGTGACTCGCCCCACGTGAACGCACGTCTGGCAAGGGAGATAACAATTCCCCACGCGATCCTTCATGTCGTCTTCAACATGTCCGCTGCAGGCACGTTGCGCGCTGCGCTCCAGCAGGCTGGGCGCAGCGACCGCGTGATTGGCTTTGCCGACAGCCTGAGCTTTGGTCCGATCAATCCACCCGACCCGGAGCTGCGAACCGCCTGGATGGACCAGGAATTGCAAGTGTCAGGCTGGGAAGAGGTGGGCGGCCAGGCAACATCGTTCTGGGACGAGGCACTCTCGAGCAACAACCGACGGATCGCCTGGTTCACGCGGCGATCGACCCAGGAATATGCCGGCTTCCTCGAACTCCTGTGGCGGCTCGGCGATGAGCCGATCGAGATCGTCGATCTCACCGACACAGTCGTGCGGGCAGGGGAGACTGGGCCGAAGGCGCCACGGCTGGCCGTCAGCCTGGGTTTAGTGTCGCCGGAGACAATTCGCGACAATGCACTGTGGGATCTGCGGACCGTTCTGTCGCCGAGTCGGCGTGATGCCTGCCGAGAACGTTGGGCGCGCCTCAAAGCGGAGAACGCGCCGTTGCGCGTCATTCGCGACGGCGAATTGCTGTCAGCGCCGATCTCGTTCTTCGATTCGGTGCTGCTGTCATTTGCCACGGCCGACTGGCAGAAGACGGCGAGCATTATCGGGGAGGCGCTTTGCGAAACCGGGACGATTGTGCTGCAGACGGGCGATATCGAGTTGTTCGCGCGCGCCCGTGCGCTCGTAGCAGCAGGTCGCCTCGAGTCTCGTGGCGACCTGTTCGATATGCATCGCAGTGAGTTGCGGTTAGCGGGCGGCTGCGCATGACGCGTCAGGAATAGCCGGGTTGGCCGGACCCAGCGCCGCGTCCGCATCAGCCGCGGACCCGTCTAACGTTCCGGGGCCGGCATTGCAGCCCCGCGGCTCTTCTTCAGTTCGCGAACCTCATCCCGGTTGCCTTGGGCCTCGGAGAAATCCGGCGCCAGGGCGATGGCCGCGTCGAAGTCGGCGATCGCGCGATCGTAGTCTGCCTTCTCCTTGTAGGCGAGGCCGCGATTGTTGTAGGCATCGGCATAGCTCGGATCGAGCCTGATGGCCTGATCGAAGTCGACGATGGCCCGGTCGTGATTCCCTTTGTCGTCGTAGGCGATACCGCGACGGTTGAAGGCCTCTGCAAGCTTGCCATTAAGCCTCAGAGCCTCGTCAAAATCGGCGATGGCGCGGTCATGATCGCCTTTCTTGTCGTAGGCCGCGCCGCGGTTCATGTATGCTTTCGCGTGTTGCGGCTCGAGCTTGATCGCCACGCCGAAATCTATGATGGCACGGTCGTGATCGCCCTTATCGTCATATGCTATGCCGCGATTGACATGGGCAAGAACGTGACCCGGATCGCGCCTGATCGTTTCGTCGAAATCGGCGATGGCGTGATCGATGTCACCTGTTTCGAAATACGCGATCCCTCGGTTGAAATGGGCGTTAAGGGCTTTCGCGGGCGTCAGGCCGAATTTGATTGCAGCGCTGTAGTCGGCGATGGCGCGGTCGAACTGCTTCTTGTGTTTATGCACGGCGGCGCGAAGGGTGTATGCGGTGGCGTCAGTCGGGTCGCGTCGGATCGCCTCGTCTATATCTGCGAGACCGCGATCGAAGTCGTTCCTCAGAACATGGACTGCGCCGCGATCAACGTAGGGCTTGGCTTGCTCGGGGTCCAGCGCCAACGTTCGATTGAAGTCCGTGAGCGCCCGATCATAATTTTCTTTCGAGAAGTAGGCCAAGCCGCGATTGTAGTAGTAGAGCGGCTTCTTCGAATCGAGCTTGATCGCCTCGTCATAATCTGCAATCGCCCGATCGTAGTCGCCTTTGCCTGCGTAGGCGAACCCACGATTGTTGCGGGCCGCCGGGTAGGAGGGATCGAGCCTGATCGCTTCGGTGAAATCGGCTATGGCGCGGTCGTACTCCTGTTTCTCATAGTACGCATTGCCACGATTGAAATAGCCGTGGATCTGATCTTGTCCGGACCATCGATCGGACTGCAATGCGAAGGTGCAGCTCTCGATCCGCTGGTCGGCCGGGAAACGGCGGTCCAGGCACCAGGCCAGTGGCGGCTCGCCCTGCGCAACAACGTCGGGCGCCGTCGCCGCGGCAAAGAGGAGCATGGCGGGCAAGGCCAGGGGATGGCGTCGCAAAGGACGAATGCCTTCAGCAAGGGAGACGATGCAGCATAGACCGGGCACTGCATGCCCGGCAATTCGGATATTCGCTCTGCCGATGATCTCCGTGCCGGGCTGGTCGATCATGCGCCGCCCCGCGAAATTCATCAGCCGCCTCAAGCTGATTTGCCCTGTCCAGTCCTTCGCCAAAAAACATTCTTGTTTCTATTTTTCGGAATTCGTGCTCTGATATCTCCGTCCCACCCCGGCACGAGGGGCGTATCGCGATCGTCACGACACGCGGGGTGGAGATGCGGTGGGCGTGTCACGTCGCAGCATGGCAGACGTCGTGCGGACGAACGGCGGGCGCGCACGGTGAAGTCGCATGGTCCTGGCCTCCCGACGCTGAGGCCGCGCCGGTGGTGATGATGATCCGCCGGTCACGGGGGCAAGGCAGCCCGGTCCCCGGGGAGAGTGCGTATAAGCCGTCAGACCATCGCGCAGGGAAGGCCGGTCGTCCGGCTGACCTGTGGTGACTGCCGCCTGCTTTTTTTGCTGCAGGCGGGCCACGGGCATCAGCCGATGCCCGGCCTTTCCTGCGCCCTCGACTTGGAGGGCGGAATTGATGATCATCACTCGGGCATCATGTGTCGCGAGAATGCTGCTGCATATTCCTTTGTCATTCTCGTCGGCGCCAGTGCCTTCGGCTCGCCGGTGCGTATTATTGCGCCCTCGCCCCTTACGGGAGAGGGCATGTAGGACAGAGCGGCATGCTCGGTTGGGTGAGGGGTATGCCTCTGCAAGCGCCGCTGCGGAGAGAGACCCCTCACCCAACCGCGTTAGCGGATGGGCCGCACATGCCCTCTCCCACAAGGGGACCCACAAGGGGCGAGGGCGCTGTATCGGGCAGCCGGCCCGCGGCGCCTCTGTTGATCGGCTGAGGCATCACACCCCCATTTGTGGCCCCGCCGCCCTTGACCCCGGCTGCCCGCCGTGGTCAGTTCCGCCCCATGAGCACCCTTGTCCGCCCAGCCCGTCTCTGGTGGCGCACCTTGTAAAAGGTGGCCGGTGCGATTTGTTTGACATGAGATCGCAGAGGGGCCGCCACGCAGCGGCGGCTTCCGGTTGGTCCTGTGTGGCGTTTCCTCGGCAAATTCCGTAAGAGGACGCCCAAGAGGACCCCATGAACAGGACCGTTTTCGCCCTTCCGGCCCGCAGCGACTACCGCACCTCCAGCGGGCTCGCGATCACGCGCGCCGTCGAGCAGTTTTCCGGTGGCGCCAGCCGGCTCGATGACCTGATCAACCTGCTCGACCGCCGCCGTGGCGTGGTGCTGTCCTCGGGCACGACCGTGCCCGGCCGCTACGAGAGTTTCGACCTCGGCTTCGCCGATCCGCCGCTGGTGCTGGAGACCAAGGGCACTGACTTCACCCTGCAGGCGCTGAACCGCCGCGGCGAGGTGCTGATCGCGTTCCTGAAGGACACGCTGCGCGAGCCCTGTGTGGTCATCACCGAAGCTTCGCCGGCGCGGCTCGCTGGACACATCGTCCGCGGCCCGGCCCCGGTCGAGGAGGACCAGCGCACGCGGCGCGCCAGCGTGATGTCGCTGGTGCGGGCGATGATCGCGGCGCTCTCGGCCAATGACGACCCGCTGCTCGGCCTGTTCGGCGCCTTCGCCTACGACCTCGTGTTCCAGATCGAGGACCTCCAGCAGAAGCGGCCGCGCGAGAAGGACCAGCGCGACATCGTGCTCTACGTGCCGGATCGCCTCTTGGCCTACGACCGCGCCACCGGCCGCGGCGTCGTGCTGTCTTATGATTTTTCCTGGAACGGACAGTCGACGGAAGGCCTGTCGCGCGACACCGACGCCAGCATCTATCTCAAGGAGCCGCGCCAGGGGTTTGCCGATCACGCGCCCGGCGAGTACCAGGCGACGGTCGAGAAGGCCCGCGCCGCGTTTGCCCGCGGCGACCTGTTCGAGGCGGTGCCCGGCCAACTCTTTGCCGAGCCGTGCGAGCGCTCGCCGGCGGAAGTGTTCCAGCGGCTCTGCCGGATCAATCCGTCGCCCTATGGCGCGCTGATGAATCTCGGCGACGGCGAGTTCCTGGTCTCGGCCTCACCCGAGATGTTCGTCCGCTCCGACGGCCGTCGCGTCGAGACCTGTCCGATCTCCGGCACCATCGCCCGCGGCCGCGACGCCATCGGCGATGCCGAGCAGATCCGCCAGCTCCTGAACTCGGAGAAGGACGAGTTCGAGCTCAACATGTGCACCGACGTCGACCGCAACGACAAGGCGCGCATCTGCGTGCCCGGCACCATCAAGGTGCTGGCGCGCCGGCAGATCGAGACCTACTCGAAACTGTTCCACACGGTGGATCACGTCGAGGGCATGCTGCGGCCGGGCTTCGACGCGCTCGATGCCTTCCTGACCCACGCCTGGGCCGTGACCGTGACCGGCGCGCCAAAACTGTGGGCGATGCAGTTCGTCGAGGACAATGAGCGCTCGCCGCGGCGCTGGTATGCCGGCGCCATCGGCGCGGTGAATTTCGACGGCTCGATCAACACCGGCCTGACGATCCGCACCATCCGCATGAAGGACGGGCTCGCCGAGGTCCGTGTCGGCGCCACCTGTTTGTTCGATTCCGATCCCGCAGCCGAGGATCGTGAGTGCCAGGTCAAGGCGGCGGCGCTGTTCCAGGCGCTGCGCGGCGATCCGCCGAAGCCGCTGTCGTCGACCGCGCCGGATGCCACCGGCTCCGGCAAGAACGTGCTGCTGATCGATCACGACGACAGCTTCGTTCACATGCTGGCCGACTATTTCCGCCAGGTCGGCGCCAACGTCACCGTGGTGCGTTATGTCCACGCGCTGAAGATGCTCGCCGAACGAAGCTGGGATCTGATCGTGCTGTCGCCGGGGCCAGGCCGCCCCGAGGACTTCAAGATCTCGACGACGATCGACGCTGCGCTCGCGAAGAAGCTGCCGATCTTCGGCGTGTGCCTCGGCGTGCAGGCGATGGGCGAGTATTTCGGCGGCCAGCTCGGCCAGCTTGCCCAGCCGGCGCATGGAAGGCCCTCGCGGGTCCAGGTGCGCGGCGGCCGCCTGATGCAGGGCCTGCCGAACGAGATCGTCATCGGCCGCTATCATTCGCTGTTCGTCGAGCGCGACAGCATGCCGGAGGTGCTGACCGTCACGGCGGCAACCGAGGACGGCGTGGCGATGGCGATCGAGCACAAGACGCTGCCGGTCGGCGGCGTGCAGTTCCATCCGGAATCGCTGATGTCACTCGGCGATGCCGTGGGTTTGAGGATCGTGGAGAATGCGTTCCGGCTCAATCAGCCGGGGTGAGAGGTGGTTGCCGTCATCGCGAGGAGCGTGAGCGACGAAGCGATCCAGAGTTGTTTTCGCGGCCCTGGATTGCTTCGCTTCGCTCGCAATGATGAATTCCTCGCAGTCACGGCCAAACGAGGCAATGAGAGCACGATGACGTTCGATCTGGACATCAAGAACACCGTCCGCACCATTCCGGACTATCCGAAGCCGGGCATCCTGTTCCGGGACATTACGACCCTGCTGGCGGACGCGCGCGCGTTCCGCCGCGCGGTCGACGAATTGGTGCATCCCTGGGCCGGCTCCAAGATCGACAAGGTCGCGGGCATCGAGGCCCGCGGCTTCATCCTCGGAGGCGCAGTGGCGCATCAGGTGTCGGCCGGGTTCGTGCCGATCCGCAAGAAAGGCAAGCTGCCGCACAAGACGGTCAGCATGTCCTATGCGCTGGAGTACGGCACCGACGAGATGGAGATGCATGTCGACGCGGTGCAGCCCGGCGAGCGCGTGATCCTGGTCGACGACCTCATCGCCACCGGCGGCACGGCCGAGGGCGCGGTGAAGCTGTTGCGCCAGATCGGCGCGACCGTGGTGGCGGCCTGCTTCATCATCGACCTGCCGGATCTCGGCGGCGCCGCCAAGCTGCGCGCGCTCGACGTGCCCGTGCGCACGCTGATCTCCTTCGAAGGGCACTGAGAAGCGCGCGGCGGCGTCAGGACCGCTGCATCAGAAGCTCGTTCTCGATCTCGCGCAGCGCATAGTAGTTGCGCCGGATCCATTGATAGAGCTCGGTGGAGGGGTCCTTCTCCTGGCGCAGGTAGCCGGTGAAGGAGAACGAAAAACGTTCGATATAGGTTCTGAGGAACGCGGGCAGGGCGGCAATGTGCAGATGCTTGCTGCGGCTGTAGAGGTCGGGGAGCTCCTCGCGAAGGACGTGGTCGTTTTCGACCACGATCAGCTGGGGCTTCGGGATCTGGCGCCGCAGGGCATCGTAGGCGCGCATCGAGACCCGGTCGCCTTCGGCGCAGAACAGAATGATCGGGACCACGTTCCGCCGCGCGGCCTCCTTCAAAAAGCCGATCTGTTCGGACATCTTGAAGAACTCGTCGAACGAGTAGTAGCCGAGGTCGATCACCTTGGGGATGCCGTCGTTGAGGATCACCCGGTCCATCAGCTGGATCTTGCCGTAGGTGTCCTCGATCGTCGCGGTCTCCGTGATCTGCGGCAGGAAGTCGAGCAGCGACGGCTCGCGCAAGGTGACGTCGAAGGCGAGCACTTGGCCGTTCTTCAGCAGTAGGAACTCGCTCAGCACCCGCGCAAGCAGCGTCTTCCCGGATTGCGGCCGGGGCGAGCAGACGATGTAGACAGGCGTCGCGGGCATCCGACCTATATCAGGTCAAATGCGGTTGCGATAAAGTCCCATCCTTCACGGAGCTGCTATTTTTCCCCGGCCGGCCGCGGCGCCGCCGCCTTGGTCGAGCCGACGATGTCGGTCAGCTTGATGCGGTCGTACTCGCTCCAGACGTTGGCGAGCCAATGCCGGACATAGCCGCGCAGCACGAAGGAGTAGTTGGCGGCCTCGTCGCGGGGACCCTTGTTGGCGACGAATTTGAGGAACGGCACCGAGGCGACCTCGACCTGCTCGAACGCCATTTCGTTGAGCTTCGGGATGGTCAGCTCGGTCGCGTCCTTGATGCGGTGGAAGTAGGAATTGTAGGTCGACTGGTCCCACTCGAAGAAGCTGGTGTTGTTGATGAAGTTCTTCACCAGGAAATATTTCGCGCCGATCATGTAGCTCGCCGTCTCGGCGATCTCGTCGAGCGAGGCGATCGACGAGCCCAGGATGTGGAACACCGCGAAGGTGATCTGGCCGGAGCGGGCGGCGTCGAGGAATCCGATGTCGCGCAGCGCGGCGAGCGTCGGCGACATCAGGCCGGCGCGGACGTCGATCACGGTCACCGACGGCGCCACCGCGCTCAGGGTGTCGAAGATCTTCATCTGGTCCGGCGTCGAATTCATGTCGACGATCTCGGTGATCTCCGGGTGGAAGCGCTTCAAGGTGCCGCGCGGATGCTCGGTGTCGAACGCCCGGGTGGGGACGTTGTTGGCGCTGAAATAATCGAGCAACGTCCGCGACACCGTGGTCTTGCCGACCCCGCCCTTGTCCGCACCCACCACAACCACTGCCGGTTTCGCCATGGAAAGTCCTTCAGCCCTGAGGCCGGCCAGGGGGCCGGCGCATTGCATTCTGCTTTGGGCGCGAACATGGCAGAAACGCTGGAGAATTCAAATTCATTGCAGCACGGGACCGGGGAAATTTGCGCCTTCGCCGCAACAGGCTGGAGCAATCGGAGGCATTCCGGCCCGGGCGTTCGAGCCGGCGAGGAAGCACTTGCAAGCGAATGGCAGGACAATTGCCCGTCGCACGGGATTGGCGGCTGAATTCCGCGGCGAAGGCGGCGACTAGTGCCGGCCCCAGGGACCGGTCGCGGGGGTGGTCCACGGTCCCTGGGGAGCGGCTTGACCCTGGCCAGATGGCGGGGCCGGGCCATCGGCCTGGCCCCAGGGACCACCGGACGGCAACGGTGGCGGAGCGTCGCCGTCTGGAGCATCGGCTCCGGTATCGTCGGGCTGTGCCTCGTCCGTGGGCAGCGCCAGCGGGCCCGGATCATGGCCGCCGGCGAACCTGATCAGCGCCTGGACCCGGGCATCGATCGAGGGATGGGTGGCGAACAGGTCGGCAAAGCCCTCGCGCGGATTGTCGACGCACAATTCCATGACGGCGGAGGTGGCGCCGGGCAGTTCGCCGCGCCCTTCGATCTTGCGCAGGGCGGTGATCATGGCGTCCGGATTCTTGGTCAGCTCGACCGACCCGGCATCGGCAAGGTATTCACGGGTGCGCGACAGGGCCAGCTTGACCACCTGGGACAGCAGCCAGGCCACCACGATCAGCACCACCGCGATGATCACGACGATGATGGCCCCGCCGCCGGAGCCCTTGCGGTCGGAGTCGGACGAGGAGGACGACGACGACGAGCGACCCCAGCCGCCGCCCCAGCTCATGTTGGTGAACAGGCGGAAGAACAGTTCACCGAAGAAGCCGACCACGCCGGCGATGATGACGGCCACGACCATCAGCTGGACGTCGCCGTTGCGGATATGGGTCAGCTCGTGGCCGAGCACCGCCTCGATCTCCTGGTCATCGAGCGCGTCGAGCAGGCCGGTCGTGACGGTGACCGCGTATTGCCGCGGGTTCAGGCCGGTCG
Organism: Bradyrhizobium sp. HKCCYLRH1030; assembly: GCF_051168395.1. Classification (NCBI taxonomy): domain Bacteria; kingdom Pseudomonadati; phylum Pseudomonadota; class Alphaproteobacteria; order Hyphomicrobiales; family Nitrobacteraceae; genus Bradyrhizobium; species Bradyrhizobium sp. HKCCYLRH1030. Next base: position 499,194 of record NZ_JBNPUY010000004.1, read on the forward strand.
CGAAGGCGTTCAGCGCCGGGCTGTCCATGATCTTCAGCTGCGGCATGGTGATGCCGCGCGAGATGCAGAGATTTTCGAGCAGATTGTAAAGCCGCGGCTGCTCCTGACGCGTCACCGCGGTCCCGCCGGTGACCGCGTCGATCATCTTCTGATGGAAGAAATAGGCGATCACGATCCAGGCCGCCGCGCCCAGCGTGGCCCAGGGCAGCGCCCTGATCAGGTCGCGGGTGGCCGCGTTCATGTAATAGGCGACACTGCCATTGCCGTTGATCATGACCTCCGCGACCAGCGCGCCGGCGAACACCAGCACGTAGATCAGCAGGAACAGGCCGCCGAGCAGCAGCACCGAACGAGTCTTGTTCGATGCGATGTGGGTGTAGAGACCGTAGGCGGCCATGGCGTCGGACCCTTCAGCGCGGAGGGCGCGGGATCAGAACTTGACGCTCGGCGCGGCCTCGACTTCGGTCCGGCTGGCGCCGAGATCGAAGAACTCCTTGCGTGTGAAGCCGAAGGTCCCGGCGAACAGTGCGGCGGGCATCTGCTGGATGCCGGTATTATACTCTTGGACCGCGTTGTTGAAGAAGCGGCGGCTGGCGGCGATCTTGTTCTCGATGTCGGAGAGCTCGCCGGCGAGCTGCTGGAAGTTGGCGTTGGCCTTGAGGTCCGGATAGGCCTCGGACAGCGCGATCAGGCGACCGAGTGCGCCGGAAAGTTGGCCTTCGGCGGCCGAGACCTGGGCCGGGCCCTGCGCCGACATCGCCGCATTGCGAGCCTTGATGACCTCGTCGAGGGTGCCGCGCTCATGCGCAGCGTAGCCCTTCACGGTCTCGACCAGATTCGGAATCAGGTCGTGGCGCAACTTGAGCTGGACGTCGATGTCGGCAAAGGCCTGGCCGACCCGCTGGCTGAGGGCGACCAGCCGGTTGTAGGCGCCAAGGGCGAACAGCACGAGAATGACGATGATGCCGAGGACGATCCAGCCGGACATGACGGGCTCCGAGGGAGAGGGCGGGAGAACGAGGCGGCCGACACGCGACGGCGCCGCCGGTCCGCAGGTGGACCGGCGTGCATTGGTCGCATCAGGGGGGATGCCCGTTCAAGTCGCTTGAGCCTGGCCGGTCCGTTCGATGGGCGCCCAGGCGACCGAATTGGCGTCGGAGGCAACGATGCGCAGGGCTCAATAGGGACGGGCGACCCGCCATTGCTGCGTGGGGTCGTTGCCCTTGATATCGCCGGGGACGCTGTCGAGCTGCGAGGTGTAGAGCGGCCGGTAGCGGTAGGCCCACATCTTCTTGCCGTCGCTGCGGGTGATGACGGTGAAGTCGCCGCTGGCGGTTGCGTTGTCGGGGGCGATCAGCGGCGGCCGCTTCTCGGCACAGGCACCGTCGCAGGTCGACTTGTTCCCGGTGTTGTCGCGTTCGGTATAGTAGAGTGTCATTCCTTTTGGGTCGACCAGGACGGGACCGTTCTTGCCGACGATGGCCTTGGCCGGCGGGCCCTCCTGTTTCGGTGGGGGCGGTGCCGAGGATCCACCACCGTGGCCGTTTGCCAGGGCCGTTCCTGCCGAAGCCAGCAGCGCGGCGGTGATCATCATCGTCCTGAACATCGAAACGCGTTCCCGTGTGAGCAGCGCATCCAGCGCCTGTTGCAGCTCACCGTAGCAAGCAGCGATTTCTCTCGGGTTTCGCGAAATCGCGAAAATGAGAGACAAACACGACCTGTCGTTAACCATCTGCGGCCGCGACGGTATCTACGGCCGTGACGGCGGCTCCACGCCGTCGCCCCAGTCCCACCGGCGGGCGGCGGCAAAGGCGGGCTTGTCGCGGCGGGGAACGCTGATGACGCCGGCGGCGCCGTCCGCCTGACACAGCTTCGCGGTTGTCGCGACCTTGGTGACCGACGGCGGCGCGAGCACGCGTGCGGCGGGCCGATGCGTTGCTGGCTTGCGGGTGAGGGCAACGAAGCTGAACTTCTCGTCCTCGAACGGGACGTCAGCCCCTTTCAGTTCGCGATGTGCCCGCGACCGCGCCAGCCGCTGCGCGAAGTGGCACCAGTCCGGTGCCACGAGGGGACACGGCGCTGCGTGCGGGCAGGGCGCCGCGACATGAGCCCCGGCTGCGATCAGGCGGTCACGGGCCGCCATGATGCGTTGATAGCCGGCGGGCGTGCCGGGTTCGACGATCAGCAGCGTATCGCCGGTCCGGGCCCACAGCGCATCGACGGTCGCAGAGCGTTCGGCCTCCGTCAGCTCGCCGATCATGTAGCTGGCGATGACGAGATCGGCCCTTCCGGCACGATCGAGCAGCGCTCGCGCCGGTCCCAGCGCATAAGAGAGGTCGCGGAGGCGCATCGTGTCGTCAGCGAGCGTCAGCGCCAGCCCGCGCAACGCTGGATTGGAATCGACGGCGTTGAACGAGGTCAGCAGCGGAAACGCTTCCGCCGCAGCGAAGCTCGCGGTCGCTGGTCCGGCACCGACATCCAGCAGCGAGGCCGGAGCGAAGTCCGGGCTCGCCTGCATCACGGCATTGAGGCTGGCAACGACCGCCGCGTAGGTCGCCGGCATTCGCACCGTGGCATAGGCAATGGCGTCGGCGTCGCTCGTGATCGTTCCGGAATTGCCGCCGCTGCGGTAGGCGGCCGAGATGCGGGCCGCCCGGGCGGCTGCATCCTGCCGCGACTGCCCGTGCAGCATGGCTTCGAGGGACGCCTTCAGCGCGGCGGGCAGATCAGGAGAGATCATCGGTCCTCTCCACGCGTCAGTCCGGCCGCCGCGCGGGCGGCGATCCGGAATGACGCAGCAAGATCACGCCACCTGCTGGTCGAGAATCTTCACGGCCTCGTCGAGCGCGACCGAGACGAGCTGCGACACGCCGCGCTCGGCCATGGTGACGCCGAACAGCCGGTTCATGCGCGCCATGGTGATCGGGTTGTGGGTGATGATGATGAAACGGGTCTCGGTCGAGCCCTTCATCTCGTGCAGCAGGTTGCAGAAGCGTTCGACGTTGTGGTCGTCGAGCGGCGCGTCGACCTCGTCCAGCACGCAGATCGGCGAGGGGTTGGTGAGGAACACCGCGAAGATCAGCGCCATCGCCGTCAGCGCCTGCTCGCCGCCCGACAGCAGCGACAGCGTCTGCGGCTTCTTGCCCGGCGGCTTGGCGATGATCTCGAGGCCCGCCTCGAGCGGATCGTCGCTCTCGATCAGGTGCAGCGCCGCTTCGCCGCCGCCGAACAGCTCGGTGAACAGCCGCTTGAAGTGGTCGTTGACGGTCTCGAACGAGGATTGCAGGCGCTCGCGCGCCTCCTTGTTGAGGCTCTGGATGCCCTGGCGCAGCCGCTTGATGGCCTCGACGAGGTCGTCGCGCTCGGTGGTCAGCGCGGTATGCGAGCCCTCGACCTCGGTGAGTTCTTCCTCGGCGCGCAGGTTGACGGCGCCGAGCCGCTCGCGGTCGCGGCGCAGCTTCTCCAAGGTTTCTTCGATCTCGTGCAGCGGCGGCAGTTGCGTGTCCGGACCGATCTCGGCCATCGCCGCGACCGCCTGCGGCTCGCATTCGAGCATGTCGTGGATCTCGCGCTCGACGTCGCCGACGCGGCGCTTGGCGCTCTCCAGCCGCTCCTCGGCGCGGGCGGCTGCTTCGCGCGACTTGGACAGCGCTTCCAGCGACGCTTTCGCAGCGCGGTCGGTGTCGCCCATCGCAGTCTCGGCCTCGGCGAGCGCGTCGGCCGCGACCTGGCGCTCCTCCTCGGCGATGGCGAGCTCGTCGATCAGCGCGCTGCGCTTCTCGGCGAAGATCTCCGGCGCGTTGTCGAGCTCGGCGCGCTCGTCCCTCACCTCGGCGATGCGCGCCTCGATGGTGGCGATCTGCGAGCCGGCGCCGCGGATGCGGTTGAACCAGTCGTTGCGCTCGTTGATGATCGCCTGCACGCGGCGGTCGGCGAGCTCGGCCTCGCGGGCCAGCGCCTGGGCCTCGGCGCGCACCTGGGCCGCGGCGCGGCGCTTGGCCTCGATCTCGGCGCGCACGGCCGCCAGCCGGCCATCGGCTTCGGTGGTCGCCGGCAGCTCCTCGATCGCCTCCAGCGCATTCTGGTGCAGCTCGGCGATCTCGGCGCGGTCATGGGCGAGGCGGGTCGAGGCCTCGACCAGCGCCGATTTGCGCGCCGAATGGCGATTGATCTCGCGCTCGGCATTGGCGTGGCGCTCGCGCGCCGAGTTCACCTCGCGCTGCGCGGCGCGCCAGGCTTCGCGCGCGGCGCTCTCGGCGGCGGTCGCGGCCCTCACCTCGGCCTCGGCGCTCTCCAGCGCCTGGCGCTTGTTGGCGGCATCGATGCGCGCCTGCTCGAGCTCGGCCTCGATATCGATCAGGCGGGCACGCTCGGCCAAGCGCCGGGCCGCGCCGGTCGGCGCATGCGCCGCGGCGATGAAGCCATCCCAGCGCCAGACGTCGCCTTCCGGCGACACCAGCCGCTGGCCGGTCCTGAGTTGAGAAACGAGTTGAGCACCGCGGTCGCGCGACACCACGCCGATCTGGGCCAGGCGGCGCGACAGCTCCGGCGGCGCCTGCACATAGGCCGCGAGCGGCTCGACGCCATCGGGCAGCGCGGGGTCGGTGACCTCGGCGCCGGCGACCGTCCAGTGCATCGGCGCAGACGCATCGACCGGCGCATCGAGGTCGTCGCCGAGCACGGCGCCGAGCGCCTTCTCATAACCCTTGGCCACGGTGACGCCGTCGATGATCGGCGGCCACAGATTCTTGGTCTCGCTGTTCACCATCTTGGAGATGGTGCGCGCCTCGGTCTCCAGCCGCTGCACCCGCTTCTCGGCCTCGGCGAGCGGGGCGCGCGAGGCTTCGAGCTTCTGCCGCGCATTGGCCTGCGCCGACTCGTTGGTCTGCACCGCGGCCTCGGCCTGCGCCTCGGATTCCTCGGCCGCTTCGAGCGAGGCGGCGAGCGTGTCGAGATCACCGAGATGCGCGGTCTCCTGCGCCAGCCGCTCCTCGTCGGCGCGGACATTGGCGATGTCCTGGTCGAGGCGGGCGAGACGCTCGCGATGGCTGCGGACGTTGGCTTCGAGCTGGTTGCGGCGCGCGGTGAGGTCGGCGAGCTGCGTCGTCAGCTCGGTGAACTGGCGCTCGGTCTCGGCCAGATCAGCCTCTGCCTCGGCGACGCGCTCGTCGACGCCGCTGCGCATCTCGACGCGGGCCTTGATCTCTTCCTTCAGCTCCGCGTCTTCGGTCTCCAGGCGCTGCAGCGCGACCTGCGCGTCCTGGTTCTGCTGCTGCTCGCGCGCGACGTCGGCGGTGAGCTGCATCAGGCGGCGATCGAGCTCGCTAACGCGCTCCTTGGCGCGCACCTCCTCGCGGTCGAGCAGATCGCGGGCATTCTTCAGCCGCTGCATCGTCGCGGCGGCGCGGGCTTCGGCCTCGCGCAGCGCCGGCAGATGCGACGAACGGATCGCCTGGATGCGGGCCGATTCGGCCTGCTCGCGGGTCCGCTCCGCCATCTCGCGCACGGCGACATCGTGCACATGCGCGGCGTCGTTGAGGTCGGCATGCGCGCCCATCCAGCGCAGGTGATAGAGCGTCGCTTCGGCCTTGCGCACCTTGGCGGCGACCTCGCGGTAGCGGATCGCCTGCCGCGCCTGCTTGCGCAGGCCTTCCATCTGGCCGGAGAGCTGGCCGATGACGTCCTCGACGCGCAGCAGATTCGTCTCCGCCGCCTTCAGCCGCAACTCGGCCTCGTGGCGGCGGGCATGCAGGCCGGCGACGCCGGCGGCGTCTTCCAGCACGCGGCGGCGCTGCTCAGGTTTCGCTTGAATGATCTCGCCGATCTTGCCCTGGTGGACCAGCGCCGGCGAGCGTGCGCCGGTGGCGGCGTCGGCGAACAGGATCTGCACGTCGCGGGCGCGCACGTCGCGGCCGTTGATGCGATACACCGAGCCGGCCTCGCGCTCGATGCGGCGCGAGATCTCGAGAATGTCACGGTCGTTCACGGCCGCTGGCGCGGTGCGATCGCTGTTGTCGATCGTCATCACCACTTCGGCGTGGTTGCGCGACGGCCGCGTGTTCGAGCCGGAGAAAATGACAGCGTCCATGTCGGCGGCGCGCAGCGATTTGTGCGAGGTCTCGCCCATCGCCCAGCGCAGCGCCTCGACCAGATTCGACTTGCCGCAACCGTTCGGACCGACGACGCCGGTGAGGCCGGGTTCGATCACGAAGTCAGTCGGTTCGACGAACGTCTTGAAACCGTGAAGACGAAGACGCGTGAGTTTCATGCACAGATTCTCTGTTGGCGGGAGACGAATCTCCCAGCCCCGACAATACCATGGAAGGCAATGTCAATGTGGACTGAGTCGCCCTGGCGCCTCATTCTGAGGGCGGGACAATGGCGAGGGCTGGTCCCCAGGGCAACCCGCCGGGCCTGCTTTTCCAAGGCTTTCTCGTGGCGAACGGCCCACGAAACAGAAGCGGCCCCATTGAGGGGCCGCGCTGTGTCTTTGATGACTCAGTGATTCGAATCAGCTCTTCAGAAGCGGGTTGATCTTCTTCTGAAACTCCTCGATCGAAGCCTCGCCCTTGATCTTCTCGCCGTTGATGAAAAAGGTCGGCGTCGAATCGACTTTAAGAATGTCGCTCGCATATTTCTGGTCGGCGGCGATCTTGTCGAGCAACGCCTGGTCCTTGAGGCAGGCCTCGACCTGCTGCTGGCTGAGACCAGCCTGCTTGCCGATCCGCGTCAGCGTCTCCGTCGTGTTCTTCACCACCCAGTCGTTCTGCGAGCGGAACAGCATGTCGGTGACCGCGAAATACTTCTGCGCGTCGTCCTTGGCGATGCAGCGCGTCAGCATCGAGCCCGCGGCGGCTTTGATGTCGAGCGGGAACTCGCGGAAGATGTAGCGAATCTTGCCGGTATCGATGTATTCGGCCTTAAGCTTCGGGAACACGGTGGCGTTGAACGCCGCGCAGTGCGGGCAGGTCATGGAGGCGTATTCGGTGATGGTCACCGCAGCGTCCGCCGGTCCGATCGCCATGTCGGGCAACGACTGAGGCTTGGCGACATCGGCGGCGCTCTGCGCCATCGCGTCCGAGATCAGCCGCAGCGGGGAGAAGCCGGCCAGAGCGGCGAGGCCGGTCAGCGACAGGGCAGCGGTGAAGGCGCGGCGGGTGATGATCAAGGCTCTGCTCCGAAATGGGCGCATCTCGCGCCTGAAACGCTCGTAACTCGGCTTTTCGCTAGCTTGAAACCCACCCGGAGGCAATGCCGGGCCGCAAATGGGGATCAAAGCGTCAGCGTCAATTTCGCTTGATGGCGGCGCCCAGGCGGGCCAGCGCGTCGCGCAGGGCGTCGTCCTCGATCGCGGTCAGGGTCTGCGCGACCTTCGCGACCGTCTTCGGATCGGGCGGCACCGGGCGGCGCTTCACCGGGGGGCGCAACAGCGGCCCCTGGCGCAGCGCCAGCTTGCCGACCGCGTGCCAGCCGAAGAAGCGGTTGACCCGCTCCAGGATCACGTCCGACGAATGCTGGATCTCCAGCGCCATCGGCCCCTCGACGCGCAAAATCAGCGTCGCCGGCTCCTGCGGCTGGCCCTCGACCGGCCGCGGCCATTGCATCTTCAGCGGCTGGGCGTGCTCGGCGATCTCGCGCCCCGCGATCTCCGGCCAGCGCGTCACCAGCTCGCGCGCGGCAAAGCCCTGCTTGGCATAGGCGGCCGTCAGCACGTCGCCCATCATGAGCGACAGCGGTTTTGCGGTGAGGCGGCCGGGCTTTGCCATCGATGCAGGCTTCTCGTGGTCTGCCGCCCGTCCGAGCCGCCTGGGCTCGAAGAAAGCCGTGGATGCCGCAGACGAGACGGCGGTCCAGCGGGCGACGATGGCTCCTGACGTACTAGATTAAGCCAATGGTGTCATCAGCCCTTCCTTCCAAGCGCAAGAGCCGGCCAGAGAATCGCGGCTCCGCCGAGCGCCCCGCACAACTGCTCGCCTGGTACGACCGCCACCGCCGGCGGCTGCCGTGGCGCGCGCCGGCCGGGCAGCGCTCCGATCCCTATCGCGTCTGGCTGTCGGAGATCATGCTGCAGCAGACCACGGTGAAGGCGGTCGGGCCGTATTTCGAGAAGTTTTTGGCGCGCTGGCCGGATGTCTCGGCGCTCGGCAGCGCCGAGCTCGACGACGTGCTCCGGATGTGGGCCGGCCTCGGCTATTATTCGCGGGCGCGCAACCTGCATGCCTGTGCCGTCACGGTGCTGCGCGAGCATGGCGGCGTGTTCCCGGACACCGAGCAGGGGCTGCGCGCGCTGCCCGGCATCGGTCCGTACACCGCGGCGGCCATTGCCGCGATCGCGTTCGATCGGCTGACCATGCCGGTCGACGGCAACATCGAGCGCGTGGTGTCGCGGCTGTTCGCGGTGGAGGAGGCGATGCCGCAGGCCAAGCCGCAGATCCAGGCGCTGGCAGCGACCCTGCTCGGGCCGTCGCGCGCCGGCGACAGCGCGCAGGCGCTGATGGATCTCGGCGCCACCATCTGCACGCCGAAGAAGCCGGCCTGCGCGCTGTGTCCCTTGAGCGAGGACTGCACCGCACGCGAGCGCGGCGACCAGGAGACGTTCCCGCGCAAGGCCGCCAAGAAGACCGGCACGCTCCGTCGCGGCGCTGCCTTCGTCGTCGTCCGAGGCGACGAGCTGCTGGTGCGCTCGCGCCCCGCAAAGGGCCTGCTCGGCGGCATGACCGAGGTTCCCGGCTCGGAATGGCTCGCCGGCCAGGACGATGCCGACGCGCTCGCGCAAGCGCCGGAGCTGGCCGGCGTGAAACGTTGGCACCGCAGGCTCGGAATCGTCACCCACGTCTTCACGCATTTCCCGCTGGAGCTCGTGGTCTATACCGCGCGGGTCCCGGCGCGGACACGCGCCCCGGAGGGCATGCGCTGGGTCCCGATCGCGACGCTGGACGGCGAGGCGCTGCCCAACGTGATGCGCAAGGTCGTGGCGCATGGGCTGGGGGATTGATCTCGCCGCTGCTGACACGAGGCTGGCAGCAGTGCGGAGCTAGAACGGGCGCATAGAGGAGACGCCCATGGTCGCAACCGCACTCGATACGCTGACCCCGCCACCCTGCGCAAAACTGCTCGGATGGCGGTTGCTGGACGCCAACCCGGCCGACGGGTGGATTAAGATCGGCTTCGACGGCAAGCAGGAGTTCTGCAATCCCGCCGGCTTCATCCAGGGCGGCCTGCTTGCATCGATGTTGGACGACACGATGGGGCCCGCCGTCTTTATCAGGACCGAAGGTCGACTCTACACGACGACGGTGAGCATGACCGTCAACTATCTTGTGCCGGCGCAGCCCGGGCCGATCGTGGGCGAGGCGCGCGTGCTTCAACTCGGCAAGACCATCGCCTTCATCGAGGGACGTCTTACCAACGGCGACGGCGCCCTGATCGCAACCGCGAGCGCAAGTGCGCGGCTGGTGGAGGCGGCTAAGGCGCTCGCCAAATAATGCGACCCTCAAGCTCAGACCACGGGGCGGGCCGGACGTTCCGCTATGTGTTGCTTCTACGAGAACTGTATCCACGCGCTCCGCCGTCGTCCCGGCCTTGAGCCGGGGGCCCATACCCACAGGCAGTGGTTTGATGCACAGGGGTCATTGGCATTTTTCCCATCACGACGGCGGCGGGGCTTGTCCTGGACGACAGCGGTGGACGAGGCGGATTCACGGCTCAACCAGCGGCTTGAACGAGCAACAGAGACCGGGACGCGTCTGCGTTCGCGCGGCACATCATGCCCGAGGCTTGCGATCAGTTCATCCCTTGCGCGGGGGCGGGGCGTAAAACGGGGCCGCAGTTCGGCGGCCCCGCTTGCTCCGATCAATTCGGCTCGTTAATTCGGCTTGGGCGTCTCCACCACCAGCGCCACGATCCGCCGCACCAGCGGCAGGACAGCGAGCAACGTGGGGAACGCGACGAGCCAGGAGATGGCCCACGCTGCGGGCCAGGTCTCGATGAACGCCTGTGTCGGTCCAAGGCTCCTCAGCGTGGCGATCGCCGACACGACGAACGTCATCAGCACTGAGAGTGTCAATGGCATGACGACGGCCGAATAGCGCGCCGGCAGTTTTCTGCGCGCGCGCCGTTCACCAGATGGTTTCATGATGGCAGTTCCGGAATTCGATCGGTCGATCACGGGCAACGCGTCCTGCATTCCTCCGGATCGAGCCGATCCGTTGAATGCGTTGCCTGACGTGAGACGCTTACGGTGCGCATCAGCGCAGCAGGCGTCTGATAGCCTGACAACAAGGCGGACGCCAGCCAAAAAACTGAACGAGCCGGAATTCATGCCGCTGCTGCGCTAGCCGGTTTGGAGGGGAGGGTGGGCAAAGGCGCGCATCACCGTACTCACCATGGACTGCGCTCGATCCCGCGCCGTGCCCACCATCTGACTCGGAGTACGCAGCACCGCGGTGGGCACGCCGCCGCCCTGCCGGGCGGCTGCTTTGCCCACCCTGAGCGACCTCAACTGTATCAACGCATTTTGCTGTTGGCGGCCTGACAGAGCACGACGCGCGGGCGCCGGATGCTCAAGTCGGTTTCGTCGGACGTCCTGGCGCGCCGCCGAGTTCGCGGCCCGTTTCCAGCATCAGCGTGCGCAGCCAGATCGACCCCGGCTCGACCTGCGCCCTGGTCGGATAGAACATGTATTGTTCGTCGATGCCAGGATCGAGCGGCGGCGCGACGGTCGACAGCGACAAGGCCTGCGCCAGCGCCGCGATCAGGCGGCGCGGCACGAAGGCGACGAGATCTGTGCGCGCGGCGACATGCAGCGCCTCGATGTAGCTCGGCACGACCAGCGCGATCCGCCGCTCCCAGCCCTTGCTGCGCAGCCAGCCGTCGATCAGGTCCTCGCTCTGGCCGCGCAGCACCACCGCGACATGCCGGGCGGCCAGGAAGGCGTCTCGCCGGTTCAGTCGCCTGCCGGCCGGGTGACCGCGCCGCACCGCCAGCGCATCGCTGTCGGTGTAGAGCAACTGGCGATGGAAGCCCTTGAAGGCGTTGCCGATCGAGATCACCATGTCGATGGTGCGGGCGAACTCGGCGTGGAAGATCGCAGGGCCTCGCCAAGGCACGACGTCGATGCGGAGGTTGGGCGCGGCGCGCGTCACCTTGGCCATCAACGACGGCATCAGCAGCTCGACCGCGAGATCAGGCATCATCAGGCGAAATTGGCGTTCGCTCCGTGCAGCGTCGAACGCGTCGGGCGTGAACAGGCCGCGCACCTGATCCAGCGCCTGGGCGAGCGGGGCCTGCAGCGCAAGGGCGCGCGGGGTCAGCTCCATCCGCGCGCCGGTGCGGACCAGGAGGGGATCGCCGAGCAAGTCGCGCAGCCGCTGCAGCGCGTGGCTGGTGGCCGGCTGGGACAGTCCGATCCGCAGCGCAGCCCGGCTGACGCTGCTCTCGCGGAGCAGCGCGTCGAGCGCCACCAGCAGATTGAGATCGAGTGCGGCCAAATTCATAGGACGAATTAATATCATATCCGATATCGATTGGAAGAATGCGCCGCCACCCGTCATGCTTCGCCCTGTCGCAGAGGAGATCGGGAGACAGATGTCATGACCGCCAGCGCCAACAAGCGATTGATGCAAGAGCTGCTCACCAAGGCCGCCGCCGGCGACCGCGCGGCCTATGTCGCGGCCATTGCCGACGACGTTACGATGGTGATCACGGGACAATATTCGTGGTCGCAGACGATCAGGGGCAAGGACGCGCTGCTGCGCAATCTCCATGGCCATCTCAACAGCCTGCTGGCGGAGGGACGCCGCACCGTTCCGCTGCGTTTCATGGCGGAGGACGACCTCGTCGTGATCGAGGGCAAGGGCGAGATGCGCACTAGATCCGGGCGCCCTTACAACAACGACTATTGCCTGATCTTTCGGCTGCACGAGGGGCGCATCGTCGAGATCCGCGAATATTGCGACTCGGCGCTGACGGAAGCGGTGCTGGGACCGTTTCCGGCTGCGCTCAAGCAGACCGGTTGATGCGACAATGACCGAATTCAAGGAGAGTTTGCCGATGAGCGCCGTAGAAGCCACGGGTCATGACAACAAGCGGATCGTGCAGCATGTGTTCGACGAGCTGGCGAAGAGCAATGCGCAGCCGCTGCTCGCGCATCTTGCGGATGATTTCCGCTTCGTCATCATGGGCAGCGGATCCTGGTCGCGCAGCTATGACGGCAAGGCGGTCGTTCTCGCCGAGTTGTTCGCGCCGCTGCGGGCGCGGCTCGGCCGCATCACCACCATCCCGATCCGGCTGACGGCCGAGGCTGACCGCGTCGTGGTCGAGGCGCGTGGCCGCAATACGACGAGCGACGGCAAGGTTTACAACAACAGCTATTGCAACGTCCTTCGCCTGGAGAACGGCCGCATCGTAGAATGGATCGAATATTGCGACACGCTGCTGATCGAGACCGCGCTCGGTCCGCCGGCGCCGACGGCATGAGACGATTACGCGACTATCGGCATCGTCGATGATCGCGACAACGCTGTTGTTGGAATGCAGATCAATCCCGCTATACATCATCCTCGCCTCCTCGTGGTCGAAAGTGATTCGATGATTACGAATTCACTTTAGCTCCACGGCCTTCTCGCTTGCGAAGGCTGGCTAGATGATCTTCAGTGCATAAAACTTGCCGTAGCGAGCAGTACCGACGAGACGGATGCGTCCTGCAGGTCGGTGCTGATCGCATTCGGCGTGCAGAATGCGCCGACCGTGGTCGTCATCCCGATCTGTCGTCCGGTTTCGTTCCGAATCGCAGCTTCCGTTTTTCAGAATATTGCTTGACTCCACCCCCAAATCAGGTGTCTTATCCACGCCGTTCCGTCCCGGCAGGAGGGGCGTACGCGTCGTCACGACACGCGGGGCGGGATGCGGTGGCTGCGACGGCGTCGTCAGGACGAGCGACGTCGACCGGCCTCGTGCAGAGCTGCGGCGGCTTGCCGGCGTGGCGCGGGTGCGAGGTCTTTCGCGGACGTTGAAATCGTGTGGTCCTGGCATCCCGATGCTGATGCCAAGCGGGCGGTGATGATGATCCGCCGGTGACGGGGGCAAGACAGCCGGTCCCCGGGGAGATCACGTATAAAACGGAAGCCCATCGCGCAGGGAATGCCGGATGACCGGCTGGACCTGTGGTGACTGCCGCCTGCTTATCTTTCTGCAGGCGGGCCATGGGTTGCGGCCAGCGCCCGGCATTCCCTGCGCCCTCCTCAGTTGCGAGGGTCCTTCTCGGCAACACCTCGGGCGCGGCGCGCCGCGAGAGGGTGAGCTCATGTCCTTCATCGGGATGTCTGTCGTCGCATCGCCATCGATCGGCATGGGTCGTGTCCGGATCCGTGCGGGTCGAGCACGCGGCCCGCAGAATGCAGATCGCCCATGACGGCGCACGCGGGCGGCCAGGGGTGGACGGTCCGGACCGGTGCAGATAGGGTCGGATATCATCTGTCAGGGATCACCATGCTCAAGCTCTATGTCGCGCCGGGCACCTGCGCGCTCGCTTCACACATCGCGCTGGCCGAGACCGGCGCCGACTACGTCGCCGAGAAGCTCAGCTTCAAGACCAACCAGCAGAACAGCCCGGACTATCTCGCGATCAATCCCAAGGGGCGCGTTCCGGCGCTGGTGACGGAGCAGGGCGTTCTGACCGAGACGCCGGCGATGCTCGCCTATATCGCGCAGCGCTTTCCGGAAGCGCGGCTTGCGCCGCTCGACGACGTCTTCGCCTTTGCCGAGGTGCAGTCCTTCAACAGCTATCTCTGCTCGACGGTCCACATCGCCCACGCGCACAAGATGCGGGGCTATCGCTGGGCCACCGAAGAGTCCTCCTTCGCCGACATGAAGAAGAAGGTGCCGGAGACGATGGGCGCCTGCTTCGCGCTGGTCGAGCAGAAGATGCTGCGCGGCCCGTGGGTGATGGGCGAGCAGTACACGATCTGCGATCCCTATCTGTTCACGATCGCGCAATGGCTCGAAGGCGACGGCGTCGACATCAACGCCTTCCCGAAGGTCGCCGACCATTTTGGCCGCATGTCCGGGCGGCCGGCCGTCAAGAAGGCGCTGGCCGAGCTGGCGGGCTGACGGCCATCCTCGAGAGCCATGGCGTCGGAACAGCGCCCGCCAGCATGGCGCATCGGGAGAGCGGAAAAAATAGCCGCGCGAAGCCGGAACCCAGCTCCGGCCATCGACGTTGCAGGAGGCCGTGGCGCGCCTGCGACCGATCTCCTTTTCTGGGACCCCTTGATGTTGCCGGCTGCCGTTTCAGATGACCGTTTGCGCGCGACCGGCACCGAGGGCATCCGTGAGAGACTGAAGGCGGCAACGGCCTCGGCGCACCGCGCGCTGGATGAGGGGCTCGTTCATTTCGATCTCACCACGACGGCTCATTATTGCCGGTTCCTGCAGGCCAGCGCAGCCGCGCTGCTGCCGTTGGAGGCGGCGCTCGATCAGGCCGGGGTGGATGATCTGATCGAGGACTGGCCGCAGCGCCGACGATCGCAGGCGATCGCCAGCGATCTCGCGGATTTCGGTGCCGTGCCGATTCCGATGGACCTTCCCGCACTCTCGCTCGACCGTGCGGGCGTATTCGGCACGCTCTACGTACTCGAGGGATCTCGGCTCGGCGCAGCCTATCTGCTGCGCATGGTCGCGGCCTCCGCCGATCCGCGGGTGAGACGCGCGACGCGCTATCTCGGCCATGGCGCGCGGCAGGGCTTGTGGAGCAGCTTCCTGTCGCAACTCGCGCAAGCGCGGACGACGGCCGACGAGGAAGTCAGGATGATCGTGAGTGCACGCGAAGCGTTCGCGATGTTTGCGAAGGCGATGGCAGCAGCATGAACGAGCCGGTCAACCTCACCAATTGCGATCGCGAGCCGATCCATGTTCCCGGGACGGTTCAGCCGTTTGGCTTCCTGCTGGCGCTGGTGTCGGACTTCACCATATGCATGGCCTCGGAGAACGCGCCGGATTTTCTCGGCGGCGATATCGGCTGGCTGCTGCAGCGGCCGCTCGACGCCGTGCTCTCGGAGGCGGCCGCGGCCGCGATCCGCGCCAGGGTCGACTATCTCAGCGGCCCCGATGCGGTCGAGCGCGTGTTCGGCGTCGATCTGCAGGGCCGTGGCAAGCTTTTCGATCTCGCCATCCACTTTTCCGGTGCGTATCTCGTCGTCGAGGCCGAGCCCAGTCTGATCGAGCCCGGCATCAATTCCGGCGAGCTGGTGCGGTTGATGCTCGGCCGCATCCGCAAGACGGCGGGGATGATGGACCTGGCGCAGGAGGCGGCGCGCCAGCTCAAGCTGCTGACCGGCTTCGACCGGGTGATGGTGTATCGGTTTCATCCCGACGGCGCGGGTGAGGTGATCGCCGAGGTCGCGGGCTCCGGCCTGGAGCCGTTCCTCGGGCTGCATTATCCGGCCTCGGACATTCCCAAGCAGGCGCGGCAGCTCTATCAGCGTAACTGGCTGCGGATCATCGCCGACATCAACGCCGCGCCGGCGCCGCTGCTGTCGACGCCGACGCACAATGCCGGACTGCTCGACCTGTCGATGAGCGTGCTGCGCGCGGTCTCCCCCATTCACATCGAGTATCTCCGCAACATGGGCGTCGCCGCGTCGATGTCGGTCTCGATTCTGCGCGAAGGCAAGCTGTGGGGCCTGTTCGCCTGCCATCATTATGCGCCGCATCACCTGTCGTTCGAGAAGCGCACTGCGGCCGAGCTGTTCGGTCAGATGTACTCCTGGCTGCTCGAGGCGCGCGAGCGCGAGACCGAGATCGCCTACGAGACGCGCGCGCATCAGATCCAGGAGCGGCTGATCGAGCGCGCGGCCGCGCAGGCCCACAGCAAGCGCGCGATCCTGGAGTTCGTCGCCGACTATCGCCAGATGATCGAGTGCGACGGCATCGCCGTGTGGTCCGATGACGAGATCACGCTCGACGGCGAGACGCCGACCGAAGAGGAGGTGCAGGACCTCATCGGCTTCATCAACCGGACCTCCCCCGGCCGCATCTGCGCCAGCGCCGAGATTGCCAAGGTGTACGCGGCGGGCGAGGCATTTCGCGATCGCGCCGCCGGCTTCCTCGCCATTCCGATCTCGCGCACGCCGCGCGACTGCCTGATCTTCTTCCGCCGCGAGGTGCTGCGCGCGGTCAACTGGGCGGGCGATCCGAACAAGAGCTATGCCGAGGGCCCGAACGGTTCCCGCCTGACGCCGCGCAAGAGCTTCGAGCTGTGGCAGCAGACGGTGGCCGGCCAGTCGAAGCCGTGGACGGCGGCGGATTTGCGCATCGCCGAGAGCCTGCGCGTCACGCTGCTCGAAGTGATCCTGCAACTCTCCGAGCTCGCCGCGCGCGAGCGCCGCGGCGCGCAGGAGCGGCAGGAGCTGATGATCGCCGAGCTCAATCATCGCGTCCGCAACATCCTCAGTCTCGTGCGCGGCCTCGTCGCGCAGAGCAAGGACACGGCGACCTCGGTGGAGGAGTTCGCGTCCGTGCTCGGCGGCCGCATCCAGGCGTTGGCGCGGGCGCACGACCAGATCACCAACCTGAATTGGGCCCCGGTCGCGCTCCGCCACCTGCTCGAATCGGAGGCTGGCGCCTATCTCGGCTCAAGGGCCGGACGGGTGCGCATGGAAGGTCCTGAGGTCGCGCTCGACCCCAAGGCGTTCGCAACGCTCGCGCTCGTCGTGCACGAGATGATGACCAACTCAGCGAAATACGGCGCGCTCGCCGACTCCACAGGACAGGTGCAGGTGATCTGGCGGCTCGATCCCGGGGCGAGCCTGGTCATCGACTGGAAGGAGAGCGGCGGGCCGCCGGTGCAGCCGCCGTCGCGGCGCGGCTTCGGCACCACCATCATCGAGCGTTCGGTGCCGTTCGACCTCAAGGGCGACGCCGAGATCCGCTTCGACCTGCTCGGCGTGCAGGCGCGCTTCGTGATCCCTGCCAATTTCGTCCAGATGGTGCCGGCGATGACGGGGGCACCCTCCAGGCACCAGCGCAAGGAAGAGGACACGCCGCGCCTGTCCGGTACGGTGCTGATCGTCGAGGACAATCTGATCATCGCGATGGGCGCCGAAGTGATTCTGCTCGAGCTGGGAGCGCGGCACATCGACACCGCGGCGTCTGTCAGTCAGGCGCTGAAGTCGATCGAGCGCGCGGTGCCGAGCTTCGCACTGCTCGACATCAACCTCGGCGCGGAAAGCAGCCTGCCTGTCGGGCACCGGCTGAAGGAACTCGGTGTGCCCTTCATGTTCGCGACCGGCTATGGCGAGCGTGCGCCGATTCCGGCGGAGCTGTCCGACATGCCGGTGATTCAGAAGCCGTACACGCGCGAAGTCGTCGAGAAGGCATTGACGAAGATCAAATGAGTCGCACGCGCATCAAGGTCGGCTTTGCGCGTCGCGGTGATTGGCATTCATGATTGCAGTCTTGGGTTTTCTCACATCCGCGTGTTGCACATGAGCGCGACAACGCACGACGGGAGACAGATCATCGACTATTCCCACTGTTGCTGCGACAAAACAGCCCGAAAATATTAGAACGCATCCAAAGGACACCGCTGTTCTAACATTGTTTCGACAAATGGAACCTCCGCAGCCTTATTCCGAACGAAGTCATCGCCGAAACGGCGCAGCGGGGGCGCGTTGAATCGTCGGAGGTCTGATGACGAATCGAACGACGAGTTTGTTGCCGTGCGTTGCTGTCGCCGTGCTGGCGGGAGCGGCTGCGACGACAATCGAGTTTACACCGGCATCGGCTGCAGACGAATGCCTTGCAAAGCCTGCGGGGACGCCGGCGGGGAAGCACTGGTTCTATCGCATCGATCGCGCGACCAAGAAGCAGTGCTGGTATCTGCGCGACGACGATCGCGAAGCGAAGGGCGCGTCGCTGGTCACGCGCAAGCTCGCCTCGCAGAAGGAACGGGCTCAGCTCTCGTCGACCGCGGCAAATGCACGTGCCGAGATCCAATCGTCGTCCAAGGACGCCGCCGATGAGGTGAAGGTCGTGTCCTCGACACCGACCGTGGCGGCGTCTGTCTTTCCGTCGGCTGCTGCATTTCCGGCCGCGCCTGCGCCGGTCGTCGCGCCGGCGCCCGTGGTGTCAGCGCCGGCGGCGGCTGCGCCCGACCCGGTCGGCGCGGCTGTGAACGAATCTGCTGTTGCGACGCGTTGGCCCGACCAGTCCGGCACGCTGCAGGCCGCGGCGCAGCCCGCCGCGCCCCGCGCGTCATCCTACACGCTCGCGGCCGCCAGCGACACCAACGCCGCGGAAGCGGCTGCTCCCGCGACGCCGGCGCTGGCCGCTGCGGATGCGTCGCCGGCCGTGACGATCGGCATGTCCGGGGATGATGCGTCCAAGACGCGGATGTTTGCTTTCCTGGGCGCAGTCGCGATCGCGGGCTTCTCGATCAGCGTGCTGTTTGCGCGCGCCCGGAGCAGGCGGCAGCTTCGCATCGAGCCGGTGGCCGCCCGGCGCGTCACGCGTTGGCCGGCGGAGCCCGAGCTCGATCGCATGCACCTGCCGCCGGTGGACAGCTACTATCCGGCGCTGGCGGGACGCCGGGGTAAATCGTCGCAGTCGACAGCGCAGGTCTCGGTCGTGCCGCGCGACGACGCTCGCTACGATGAGCAGTACGAGGTCGAAGACCTGCTGGCGCGCTATTCCGGACAGGAACGCCGGAATTCCTGAGCGTCAGGCGGCGGACATCTCGGAGCGGATCTCGGCGCGCAATTCGTCGATCAGCCTGAGGCCGCCCTTGGTCTCGACATGCCAGAAGGTCCAGCCGTTACAGGCCGGCAGGCCTTGCGCCACCGCGCCGATGCGGTGGATCGAGCCGACCTTGTCACCCAGCATGATGGCCCCATCGGCGCGCACCAGCGCGCCGTGGCGGCGCTTGGAGTCGACGAGCTTGGTGCCGGGCGCGATCATGCCGCGTTCGATCAGCTCCGAGAAGGCGACGCGCGGCGCTTCGCGCGCCGTCATGAACGGTGCGAGCGTTGCCTCCGGCAGCGGCTCGACCGCGGCGATGCGCCGCTCTGCCGCCTTCGCATAGACCTTGTCGCGCTCGAAGCCGATGTAGCGGCGGCCGAGGCGTTTTGCCACGGCTCCGGTCGTGCCGGTGCCGTTGAACGGATCGATCACCAGATCGCCGGGTTTCGAGGATGACAGCAGCACCCGCGCCAGCAGGCCTTCCGGCTTCTGCGTCGGATGGATCTTCTTGCCGTCGCCGTCCTTCAGCCGTTCCTCGCCCGTGCACAGCGGAATCAGCCAGTCCGAGCGCGCCTGGACGTCCTCGTTGGCGGCCTTCAGCACTTCGTAGTTGAACGTGTAGCCCTTCGCCTTCTCGTCCCGCGCGGCCCAGATCATGGTCTCGTGCGCGTTGGTGAAGCGGCGGCCGCGGAAGTTCGGCATCGGGTTGGACTTGCGCCAGACGATATCGTTGAGGATCCAGAAGCCGAGATCCTGCATGATCGCGCCGACGCGGAAGATGTTGTGATAGGAGCCGATCACCCAGATCGTCGCGCTCGGCTTCATCAGGCGGCGCGCGGCGAGCAGCCAGGCGCGCGTGAAGTCGTCATAGGCGGAGAACGAGGAGAACTTGTCCCAATCGTCGTCGACCGCATCGACCTGCGATTCGTCGGGACGCTTGAGCTCACCCTTGAGCTGCAGATTGTAGGGAGGATCTGCAAACACCAGGTCGACCGATGCGCCTGGCAGTTTCGACATCTCGGCGACGCAGTCGCCGACGATGATTCGTTGCTCTTCGAGGGTCTGAAATTTAGTGCGGGGCGCCCTTGCAGACGCCCCGCGACGCGACTCTACCATGACTCAAGAACTCTGACTCAGGCGACGCTGTCGGCGACGCGGGACCTAACAACCGACTGCCCACACATTGACCCGGCAAAGTAAAAATGGACTTAACCCGGAAAATTATTCGCATCGATGCGCACGCATTCATCACGCGCACCGGCGACGAATTCCGTTCGTCGATACACGATGGTCTCTGCGCAAGACGCCGATTGCGATGGGTTTTTCGCGCCGGTCGCGCGCGAGCGCAGCCGATCGAGGTTCGGCGCGGGCCGGTTTTTTCGGCGGCGCTAGGCAAAATTTGCCGGCCGGGTTATTGATTAACACAGTGGAAATTTTACCTGTTTGCCGCGTTAGGCATTTCGCGCAGAGCCGCGCAAGAATCGTGAGGAAAGGCCGCCCATGCGTTACGATGATTTCCGTCGCAGCGACGACATCGATGACCGTCGCGACGAAGGCGGCGGGATGGGCGGTGGTATGGGTCTGCCGATCGGCGGCGGCGGGCTGGGCATCGGCACCATCATCGTTCTCGGCCTGATCGGCTACGCCTTCGGCATTGATCCGCGCATCCTGATCGGCGGCGCTGAGATGCTCAGCCACGGCGGCGCACCGACCCAGCAGGCCGATCGGCGCTCGCCCGGCAAGACCGGCGCGCCGAAGGACGAGATGGGCGACATGATCGCCGGCGTGCTCGGCGAGATCGACGACCGCTGGAGCGAGATCTTCCAGGCCAGCGGCCAGAATTACACCGGGCCCAAGATCGTGCTGTTTCGCAACAGCACCAATGGCGGCCGCTGCGGCATGGCGCAGTCGGCGATGGGGCCGTTCTACTGTCCGCCGGACCGGCAGATCTTCCTCGACACCAACTTCTTCCGCGAGGTCGAGACGCGCTTCCGGGGCTGCTCGGGCAGCGCCTGCAAGTTCACCGCGGCCTACATCATTGCGCACGAGGCCGGGCACCACATCCAGAACCTGCTCGGCATCCTGCCGCGCGTGACGCGGATGCAGCAGCAGTCGGACAACAAGGCCGAAGCCAACGCGCTGCAGGTCAAGGTCGAACTGCAGGCCGACTGCCTGTCCGGGGTCTGGGTCAATCGCGAGGCCAAGAAGCGTCCGGGCTTCCTCGAGGAGGGCGACATCGACGCCGCGCTGACGACGGCCTCGGCGATCGGCGACGACACCTTGCAGCGGAAGGCGACCGGACGCGTGGTGCCGGATTCGTTCACCCATGGCTCCGCCGCGCAGCGCAAACGCTGGTTCATGATCGGCTACCAGCAGGGCACGGTGCAGGCCTGCAATACGTTCAGCGCCAGTTCGCTGTAGGGAGACGCGATGATGGCGATCGACGAGAGCAAGAGCTTCATTCCCCTCAACATCGCCGTGCTGACGGTGTCCGACACGCGTTCGCTTGCCGACGACAAGTCCGGTACCACCCTGAGTGACCGCCTGACCGCTGCCGGCCATAGGCTCGCGGCGCGCGAGATCGTCACCGACGACGTCGAGAAGATTCGCGCGGTGGTGAAGTCGTGGATCGCCGATCCCGGCGTCGACGTCGTCATCACCACCGGCGGCACCGGCTTCACCGGCCGTGACGTCACGCCGGAAGCGATCGAGCCGCTGTTCGAGAAGCGCATGGACGGCTTCTCGATCGCCTTCCACATGCTGAGCCACGCCAAGATCGGGACGTCGACGATCCAGAGCCGGGCCACGGCCGGCGTCGCCGGCGCGACATACATCTTCTGCCTGCCGGGATCACCGGGGGCCTGCCGTGACGGCTGGGACGGCATCCTCGCCGCCCAGCTCGACTACCGCACGCGACCCTGCAACTTCGTCGAGATCATGCCGCGGCTCGACGAGCATCTGCGCCGGCCCAAGGCGCAGGGCGCGACGGCATAGGGCCACGGGACGACGACGCGGCGCGCGTCCATTGCGCGTCTCACTTCGTGGGTACGATCTCGAAAGCGCCGCCGCCTTCGATGGCCGCGCCAATGAGGCCGCCCATCATGCTGGCCGCGAAATTCTGGCCGCGCGGTCCCACGACCATCCGGTAGGTCTTGCCAGGCACGGCGGTGAAACGAATGTTCGACGAGCCCGGCGAGGACCATGTCGACACTGTGATCGTGGTGGCGCCGGGCGCAATCGAGCCGCTGTAGCTCTCGCCGCGGCCAAGGCTCGCCACCTTGGCGCCGTTGATCTCGATCGCCGCTGGAGCCGCCAGATAGAGGAAGTCCGTCGTGCGCGTAATCGCGACCGTTGCGCGCCCTTTGGGCGCGGCGCGAGCCGCCGTCCCGGCCTCGACCCCAAACAGGCCCGCGAGCGCGACAAGCGCCGCAAGCTTCGATCGCACCATCGATTCCATCACTGCTCCCGCCCTGTTTGGCGGGATAGTACCGGCGCGCGGGAACTTCGCAATCGGCATGCGCAGCCTGTTGTGGAGGTGATCTCGGCCTACCGGCGGTTGCTGCACGAGCCGCCCGGCTACAACTCGAGCCGCCATGTCTCGCCGGTCAGCGGGACGCCGAACATGGCGTGCGGCTCCTCGGCGATCTTGCGAAACCCGGCGCGGGCATAGATGTCGCGCGCGGCGGTGAGAATGCTTTGCGTCCACAGCTCGATCGTCCTGTAGTTCTTCTCGCGCGCGAAGCGGATGCATTGTTCGGTCAGGGCCCGGCCGACGCCGAGACCGCGGGCCTTCTTCTCGACCAGCAGCAGCCGCAGCTTGGCGACCTCGTCGCTGCCCTTGACCAGGAAGATCGAGCCGACCGGCTCGCCCGCAAGCTCGGCGATCCAGCAGTGCTCGCGCGCCGGGTCGTAGCTCCTGATGAACTGTGCGCCGATCTCGGCGACCAACGCCTCGAACGAGACGTCCCAACCATATTCCTCGGCGTAGACGGCGCCGTGCCGTGAAACCACCCAGCCGATGTCGCCCGGGCGATGGCTGCGCAGCAGCACTGGGGAGCGGCCCGGCTGCTGCGGCTCCAGGGCGGTCTCGATCGTCGTCATTGCACCGACCAGCCGGTCGCGCACGGATGGCGCCAGCGGCGCCAGCATGGCCGCGATCTCCTTCTGCGAGCTGCGGTCGAGCTTGGCATAGGCCTGCCGGCCTCTTGCGGTCAGGCCGAGCTGCTGCTGCCTGCGATCGGTTGGCAAAGGCGTGCGGGTGATCAGCCCCTGCTCGTCGAAGCTCTGGACGATGCGGCTGAGATAGCCGGCATCGAGGCCGAGCGAGAGACCGATCTCCTTGGCCGAGATGGCGTCGTACTGTGCGAGTTCATAGAGCACACGCGCCTCGGCCAGAGAAAACGGACTGTCGAGCAGATGCTGGTCCAGCGCGCCGAGCTTCCTCGTGTAGAAACGGTTGAACGCGCGGATGGCGGCGACCTGGCCGTCGGCTGGGGCGGAATTCATGGGGCACCTCCAATATTTGCCATTGTCAACCAATTGATTGACTTTGGCAAGTATTGTCGTGCCGCTACACCATCACGATCCGGCTGCGCAGCATCGTCCGCGAGGAACGGCCGAGCTGACGCAGCAGCCGCGTTTCGGCGCGCTTGTGGTCGGGCTTGTATCCGCCGAGCTGCCGGTAGTGATCCCTGGCGATCAGGAGACCCTGGTCGCCGAGCGGCCCGACCAGGACCCGCGCAACCGCGCGCAGCCGGTCGCGCAGGCTGATTGCGGCATAGGGAGATCGGGCATAGCGGAAGACGCCAGCGCGCGGCCGGCCGGTGGTGGCGACGCTCTGGACGAACTGCATGGTTTCATCGATCCAGCCGGGATCGAGCATCGCGCCGGCGGGCAGAAACATCAGCCAGGGCGCACGCGCGCTGGCGGCCCCTGCAGCCAGGGCCGCGGCCTGGGAGCCCTCGAACTTCATGAAGTGGCAGCCGGCGACGTCCGCGACCCGCTCGATCACGCTGGAATCGGGCGAGCGATCGACCAGCAGCACCTCGGTGACGACACCGGCCGCGGCGCCCGGCACCAGCGCGGACAGGGTGGCCACGGCGGTCTGCTCGACACCTTCGGTCGGAATGATCACGCTCAGCATGAAACTGGCATCGCTATCTGTCGCGCCTCCGGCATGACTGTTATCATCTTGTCATAGCCAAATCAGCCCGCTGCGCTGCGGAATTTTGCAGCACGCACCTGGCCGCGCCGTTCGGGGCTGCGCCCGAACGGTGCTATTTCAAGGTGCCGTGTTGCTGAAGCTCGCGCTTGACTGGCTCAGTCGCCTGCCTGCGTCGGCGTGGTGCCGCCGGCGCTGTTCGGCCACACCCAGTCGCGGATCGCCGGCATGTCCTCGCCATGCGCGCGGATGTAGCGGGCATGCTCGATCAGCGCATCGCGGAATTTCTGCTTCACATGGGCCGCCGACACGCTGAGGCCGGGCACGCGTTCGATCGCCTCGATGGCGAGGTGGAAACGGTCGAGCTCGTTGAGCACGACCATGTCGAACGGAGTCGTCGTGGTGCCTTCCTCGATGAAGCCGCGCACATGCATGCCGGCATGGTTGGTGCGGCTGTAGGTGAGGCGATGGATCAGATACGGATAGCCGTGATAGGCGAAGATCACCGGCTTGTTGGTGGTGAACAGGCTGTCGAAGTCGCGGTCGCTGAGGCCGTGCGGATGGTCCTGCTTCGGCTGCAGGGTCATGAGATCGACGACGTTGACCACGCGGATCTTCAGGTCGGGCAATTCCTTGCGCAGCAGGTCGACGGCTGCGAGCGTCTCCAGGGTCGGGACATCTCCGGCGCAGGCCATCACCACGTCGGGCTCCTCGTCGGCGGGCTCGGTGCCGGCCCAAGACCAGATGCCGATGCCGGCGTCGCAATGCGTCGCCGCCTCCTGCATCGACAGCCATTGCGGCGCCGGCTGCTTGCCGGCAACGATGACGTTGATGCGGTCGTAGGTGCGCAGGCAGTGGTCCGCGATCCACAACAGCGTGTTGGCATCCGGCGGGAAGTAGATGCGGACGATGTCCGCCTTCTTGTTGGCGACGAGGTCGACGAAGCCGGGGTCCTGATGGCTGAAGCCGTTATGGTCCTGCCGCCAGACATGCGAGGTCAGGAGATAGTTCAGCGACGCGATCGGGCGCCGCCACGGCAGCTCGCGTGACACCTTCAGCCATTTGGCGTGCTGGTTGAACATCGAATCGACGATGTGGATGAAAGCCTCGTAGCAGGAGAACAGGCCGTGGCGGCCGGTGAGCAGATAGCCCTCCAGCCAGCCCTGGCAGAGATGCTCGCTCAGTACCTCCATCACGCGGCCGTCATGGGCGAGGTGGACATCGTAGGGCTCGATGCCTTCCATCCACACCCGCTCGGTGACCTCGAATACGGCATCGAGCCGGTTCGAGGCGGTCTCGTCCGGGCCCATGATGCGGAAGTTGCGTGTCTCTGCATTCAGCGTGATCACGTCGCGCAGGAACTTGCCGAGCTCGCGCGTGGCTTCAGCCATGGTCTGGCCCGGAGAGGACACCTCGACCGCAAAATGCTGGTAGTCTGGGAGCCTGAGCTCGCGCTTGAGCAGACCGCCATTGGCATGCAGGTTGGCGCCCATGCAACGCGTGCCCTTCGGCGCCAGTGCCTGCAGCTCCGGCACGAGCCGGCCGTGGGCGTCGAACAGCGTTTCCGGCTCGTAGCTTTTCATCCACGCTTCGAGCAGCGCGAGATGCTCGGGCTTGCCGCGCGGATTGGTGATCGGCACCTGATGGGCGCGCCAGAAGCCTTCGACCTTGAGGCCGTCGACCTCCTTCGGCCCGGTCCAGCCCTTCGGGCTGCGCAGCACGATCATCGGCCAGCGCGGCCGTTGGATCGTTGCATCCGGCTGACGCGCATTCTGCTGGATCGAGCGGATGCTCGCGAGCGCGACATCGAGCGCGTCCGCCATCTGGCGATGCATCGCCTTCGGCTCCGCGCCTTCGACGAACAGCGGCTCGTAGCCGTAACCTTCGAACAGGCATTTGATCTCGGCATCGCCCATGCGGCCGAGCACGGTCGGATTGGCGATCTTGTAGCCGTTGAGATGCAAAATCGGCAGCACCGCGCCGTCATGGGCCGGGTTCAGGAACTTGTTCGAATGCCAGGATGCGGCGAGGGGCCCGGTCTCGGCTTCGCCGTCGCCGACCACGCAGGCCACGATCAGATCGGGGTTGTCGAACGCCGCACCATAGGCGTGGACCAGGGCGTAGCCGAGCTCGCCGCCTTCATGGATCGAGCCCGGCGTCTCGGGCGCGGCATGGCTCGGAATGCCGCCGGGGAAGGAGAACTGCCGGAACAGCTTGCGCAGGCCATCGGCATCGCGCGTGATGTCCGGATAGATCTCGCTGTAGCTGCCTTCGAGATAGGTGTTGGCGACCATGCCGGGGCCGCCATGGCCGGGACCGCACACGTAGATGACGTCGAGATCCTGCGCCTGGATGGCGCGATTGAGATGGGCGTAGATGAAATTCAGTCCGGGCGTCGTCCCCCAGTGGCCGAGCAGGCGCGGCTTGACGTGCTCCGCTTTCAACGGCTCGCGCAGCAGCGGGTTGTCCAGCAGATAGATCTGCCCGACCGAGAGATAGTTCGCCGCGCGCCAATAGCGATCGAGCAGGTCGAGATCGTCGGCCGTTTTGGTCTGATGGGAAGACGTGATGTTCATGGAACCTCGCTTGCCGTCCGCTTCGCGCTTGCGGGAAGTGCATTAGAGTAACGCCGCACCATTCCGTTCCAGTGCGCTGCGAAGGATAGAACGGGAATGTGATGGTTGGCCTTGCGTGGCTCCAGAACCGTTCCGAGACATTGTTCTTTTTTGTTCTTGTATTGTTCTTTTTGTGTGCTATGTCTTGGCCATGAGCCGAGCATCTTCACATGCCCTCAAGCGCCCGCCGGTCCCGGTGCCCTCCGAGCCGGTGGGCGCGCCTTCATCTGGCCCGGAAAACGACTTCCCCGAACTCGCGGTCGCCATCGAACGGGGCCGGCGCCGCGGCCGGGGTGCACAATCCAATGCGAGCGGCCGCTACGAAGCGGAGGCTCGCGTCGTCTTCGACGATGGCTGGCAGAGTCTCGAGGATTTGCCGCCATTCAAGACCACGGTCGCGACCGATACCTCGCGCAAGGTCATCACCCGCAACGACTCGCCGGACATCGGTTTCGATCGCTCGATCAACCCGTATCGCGGCTGCGAGCACGGCTGTGTCTACTGCTTCGCGCGGCCGACCCATGCGTTTCTCGGGCTGTCGCCTGGTCTTGATTTTGAATCCAAGCTGTTCGTGAAGCCGGATGCGCCCGCGCTCCTGGAAAAGGAGCTCGCGGCCAGCGGCTACGAGCCGCGGATGATCGCGATCGGAACCAACACCGATCCCTATCAGCCGATCGAGCGCGAGCGGAAGATCATGCGCGGCATCCTCGAGGTGCTGGAAAAGGTTGGCCATCCCGTCGGGATCGTGACCAAGTCGGCGCTGGTGATGCGTGATGCCGACATCCTGGCGCGGATGGCCAAGAGGAACCTGGCGAAGGTCGCGATCTCCGTGACCACGCTGGATCCGAAGCTGGCGCGCACCATGGAGCCGCGGGCCTCGACGCCGTCGAAACGGCTGGAGGCGCTGCAGGCGCTGTCCAGGGCCGGCATTCCGACCACGGTGATGGTGGCGCCGGTGATCCCGGCGCTGAACGACAGCGAGATCGAGCGCATCCTCGATGCCGCCGCCCATGCCGGCGTCAAGGAGGCGGCCTATGTGCTGCTGCGCCTTCCGCTGGAGGTGCGCGACCTGTTCCGCGAATGGCTGCTCGAGCATTATCCCGACCGCTACCGCCACGTCTTCACCCTGATCCGCGACATGCGCGGCGGCCGCGATTACGACTCGCAATGGGGCACGCGAATGAAGGGGACAGGCCCGATGGCCTGGATGATCGGCCGCCGCTTCGAGATCGCCTGCGAAAAGCTCGGCCTGAACAAGCGCCGGACCAAGTTGACGACCGATCATTTCGTCCGGCCGAAGGGCGGCGGGCAGCAACTCAGCCTGTTCTGAAGCGTGCGGAGAGCAGTTGATGAGCGCACAAGCGAGCGTTCCGCGGTTCACCGTCATCACACTCGGTGTATCCGAGATGCGGCGGAGCATCGCCTTCTATACGTCGCTCGGCTTCGCCCGAAAATTCCGCGCGACCGGAGAGGCCGTGGCATTCTTCGAGACCGGCGGGACGGTGCTGGCGCTGTACCCGTGGGGCGCGCTCGCCGATGATGCGGGCGTGCCGGACGCACCGCGCCCCCAGGCGTTCCGCGGCGTGACGCTGGCATGGAACTGCCGCTCGGAGGCCGAGGTCGATGCGGCGCTCGCGTCGGCGGTGGAGAAAGGCGCGATGCTGCTGAAGCCGGCGCAACGAACCGACTATGGCGGTTACAGCGGCTATTTCTCCGATCCGGACGGTCATGTCTGGGAAGTGGTGATCGCGCCGGGGATTGATGTCGGCGAGGATGATCGAGTGCATCTGCCGTCGTAGTCGGTCGCCGGCAAGGGGCGAATAGCGGGGAATGAGGTCCGTTCGGGGTTGCGCCGCCGCAGGCCGTTCCGCACCATGCCGGCCATGATTCGCGATCAGTCGAAAAAGCCGGGCAGGGCGAAGGCGACGAGCGGCGCCGTGGCGAAGAGCGCACCTGCAAAGGCCGCAACCAAGCCTGTTGCCACGAATGCTGCCGGCAGGTCGGCCGCCAAGCTCGGCAAGGGCGTCATCGCGGTGGCGCCGCCGAGCTTCCGGCGGGAGCGAGCGCTGCTCAAGCAGGGCATCTGGCCGGTCGCCGGTTGCGACGAGGCGGGACGGGGGCCGCTGGCCGGTCCGGTGGTCGCCGCGGCCGTGATTCTCGATCCCGCGCGCATCCCGAAAGGCCTCGATGACTCCAAGCGGCTGAGCGCGGAGCAGCGCGAGGCGCTGTTCGACAAGATCTGCAAGACGTCGGCGTTCGCGGTGGCTGTCGCCTCGCCGGCGCGAATCGATCGCGACAACATCCTGCGGGCCTCGCTGTGGGCGCTGTCGCGCGCCGTGAGGGCGTTGCCCGAGGCGCCGAAGCACGTCTTCGTCGACGGCCGCGACCGCATCGACGTCGATTGCGGCTGCGAGGCGGTGATCGGCGGCGATGGCCTGGTGATGTCGATTGCGGCCGCCTCGATCGTCGCCAAGGTCACGCGCGACCGGCTGATGTGCGCGCTGGCGCAGGATTGCCCCGGCTACGGCTTCGAGCAGCACAAGGGGTATGCCGTGCCGGAGCACCTCGCTGCGCTGGACCGGCTCGGACCGTCGGTGCATCATCGCAGCCTGTTCGCACCCGTCGTGGCCGCACGGCGCAAGCACCAGCCGTGGACCGACGTCCCGGAGCCGGATTTGTTTGCCGAGGTGACCGTGGTGACATCCACCGAAATCTCGGTCGGGGTCTGATGCAGGTTGCCTCGCGGTCGCCGCGGTCTTAATAGTTTTGGTCAGCCAGCCAGCACGAAGTGTCACTCCTCGCAGCAGGGGCGGTGTTGTGCGCCCCGATCGTGCGGTATCGATTGCGGGCGTCGGACAGCGAGGCTGCTGCGGATGAGCGACGGTCCTGCCGGCCTCCTCGACGTCCTCAGCGATTCAGCCAAGCGATCCAGCCGTTCATGCGTTTCACGTCCCTGGTTGTCGAACTGATCCGCGCAAGGCCGCGGCTGGTCGTCGTCATCGTGGTGCTGTGCCAGGCCCTGATGTGGCTCGGCGTGGCAATGCTGTTCTATCGCAGCCCGCCCGGCCAGCTTGCCACCACCATCGCGTTCGGACGCGAGTACCAGGTCGGCACCGATCTCGGGCCGCCGCTGTCGTTCTGGCTGTCGGACGTCGCCTATCGCCTTGCCGGCAATCATCTGCTCGGCGTCTACGTGCTGGCCGTGCTGTGCTCGGCGCTCAGTCTGTGGGTGATGTATCTCCTGGCGGCGGCGATCGTCGGCGGCCAGCAGGCGGTGCTTGCCGTGCTGCTGACCATGACCATCACCGCGTTCGGTGCGCCCACGCTGGAATTCGGTCCGGAGGTGCTGGCGCGTCCGCTCTGGGCGCTGCTGCTGCTGCATAGCTGGCGGATTCTCGGCGAGGGCCGGCGCAACGCCTGGTTTGCCTGGTCGATCGAGGCCGGCCTGCTGCTGCTGACCACGCCGGCCGCCACCGGCCTGCTGCTGCTGATCGCGGGCTTCGTGGTCTCGACCGCGCAGGGCCGCCGCGTGCTGCGCTCGTTCGATCCGCTGTTCGCGCTGCTCGTGGTGGTGGCGCTGGCGCTGCCTTATCTCATTTTCGTGCTGCGCTCCGACAGTGTCGGCTTACCAGCGCTGCCCATTCTCGCCGAGCTCTCGGTGCGCGCCTGGCATTGGCTCGCGCTGGCGGGGGGGCTGCTGCTGGCGATCTCGGCCGTGCTGCTGCTGGTGCTGCTCGACGCCGGCTGGATCAATCGCGGCGAGACCGATGCGCCGATCATCTATCGCCGCTCGGTGCCGCCGCTCGCGCGCGACTTCGTCTATTGCTTCGCGATTGCACCGGCGCTGGCCGGCAGTCTGATCGCCGGCCTGTTCGGCCTCTCGACCGTGTTCGGCGGCACTGCCGTGACCCTGACCATGGTCGGCCTTGCCCTGGTGGTCGCGTCGGGTGATCTGATCTATCTGCGGCGGCAGCGGCTGCTGCGCCTGGTCTGGGCGGTTGCGATCGCCGCGCCCGCCATCCTCGCGGCGGGCAGCGCTGTGGTGCTGCCGTTGCTCGGCGACCGCGAGGTCGCGACGGCGATGCCGGCCCGCGACATCTCCCGTTTCTTCGTCGAGAGTTTTGAGCGCCGTACCAACCAGCCGCTCCAGGCGGTCGCCGGCGATCCGCAGCTCGCCAGCCTGGTCGCGCTCGGCCGCCGCCGCGCGCATCTGTTCCTCGATGCCACCCCGCAGCGGACGCCCTGGGTCACGCTGGCCAAATTCGCCGAGAGTGGCGGCGT
Source organism: Bradyrhizobium sp. HKCCYLRH1030 (assembly GCF_051168395.1). Lineage (NCBI taxonomy): Bacteria > Pseudomonadati > Pseudomonadota > Alphaproteobacteria > Hyphomicrobiales > Nitrobacteraceae > Bradyrhizobium > Bradyrhizobium sp. HKCCYLRH1030. The sequence goes on from NZ_JBNPUY010000004.1 coordinate 529,986, forward strand.
CGTGGTATGGCGCGCCTCCGACACGGTCGGCACCCCACCGCCGGAGATCGCCCAGCGCTTTCCTGGGCTGGTGCCGGAGGTGCCGCGCAGCTTCGACTGGCTGATCAATGGCCGCCAGCCGGTGCTGCGCATCGGCTGGGCCATCGTGCGGCCGAAGGGACCGTAGCGCTTTCCATAAGCCGTCATTGCGAGGAGCGAAGCGACGAAGCAATCCAGAGGCTTGGGCGGGATTCTGGATTGCTTCGCTTCGCTCGCAATGACGCGGAGGGAGTTCGGCTCAGACCGCCATCACCTTCGCGATCGCGCGCAAATCCTGCCATGACAGCCGCTTGTAGGACGGCGAGCGCAACAGATAGGCCGGATGGAAGGTGGCGATCGCGCGGATGGTGCGCTTGCCGGTGTCGTAGTCGCGCCATTTGCCGCGCGTGCGCATGATGCCCTCGGTGGTGCCGAGCAGCGCCTGCGTCGACGGGTTGCCGAGCGTCACCAGCACGTCGGGATCGACCAGCTCGATCTGGCGGCGGATGAACGGCAGGCAGATCTGCGTCTCCTGCGGCGTCGGCGTCCGGTTGCCGGGCGGGCGCCAGGGAATGACGTTGGCGATGTAGACCTTGCTGCGGTCGAGCCCGATCGCGCCGATCATGCGGTCCAGCAGCTTGCCGGAGCGGCCGACGAATGGCAGGCCCTCGATGTCCTCGTCGCGGCCGGGCGCCTCGCCGACCAGCATGATGCGCGCCTGCGGATTGCCGTCGGCGAACACCAGTCGCGACGCCGTCTGCTTCAGTGCGCAACCGTCGAAAGTCTCCAGGAGCTCGCGCAGCGCCTCCAGGGTCGGCGCTGTCAGCGCCGCCTCGCGGGCCGAGGCGACGGCCGCTTCCGGCGGAGGCGGCGGTTCGCCGCGCGGCGCAATGATCGCCGGCGCGGATAGCCGGCCGGCTTGCGGCGCCGCCGCCGGACGGGCGGCAGGAGCGGCAGGGGATGCGGCCTCAGGCTCCACCAGCCGGTTGATCGGCTCGTCGGCCAAGGCGCAATCGACCCCGGCCTCCAGATAGAAGGCGAGCAGTTGGCGGACGTCGGGGAGGGGCTCGGGGGTCATCATGATCGATCGTGGCAACAATGTACGCCGCCTCGGCGCATGGCGGAATGCATTTCGGTGGTTGTCCTGCCCCGAAAAATCGGAAACAAGAGCTTGGAATAACCCAAAAAAGGGACGGAACGCCCTAGTGTTCCGGCGCCAGCGTTCGCTCCCCCTCAGGACCAGCCCATCAGCGAACCGCCGGCGCCTCCAGGAACTCTAGTTAAGTCATTGTTGCTGTTGCAGCTCCGGGTTTGACCTTTGCACGCGCCAGGGGGATGCAAAGGTCAAATCCACTGCACCGGCCGGGCCTGAGATTGAGAGACATGAGCACCGAAGAGTTACCTCCGCGCGAATCCATGGAGTTCGACGTCGTCATCGTGGGCGCCGGCCCCTCGGGCCTGACTGCCGCGATCCGGCTGAAGCAGCTCAATGCCGACCTCAACATCGTCGTGGTCGAGAAGGGCTCCGAGGTCGGCGCGCACATTTTGTCTGGTGCGGTGATCGATCCGGCGGCGCTGGACAAGCTCATCCCCGACTGGCGGTCGGACGAGGATTGCCCGCTGAAGACCCAGGTCAAGGTCGACAAGTTCTTCTGGATGACCGAGAGCAGCGCGATCTCGCTGCCGGGCTTCGCGATGCCGCCCTTGATGGACAACCATCATTGCTACATCGGCTCGCTCGGAAATGTCTGCCGCTGGCTGTCGCGCAAGGCCGAGGCGCTCGGCGTCGAGATCTATCCGGGCTTCGCGGCCACCGAGGTGCTGTATGACGAGCAGGGCGCGGTGCGCGGCATCGCCACCGGCGACATGGGCATCGGCAAGGACGGCAAGCCGAAAGCCTCGTTCACGCGCGGCATGGAGCTGCTCGGCAAGTACACGCTGTTCGCCGAGGGCGCGCGCGGCAGCCTGTCCAAGCAGCTGATTTCGAAGTTCGCATTGGACGCCAAGAGCGAGCCGGCGAAGTTCGGCATCGGCCTCAAGGAAGTCTGGCAGATCGATCCGGCCAAGCACCAGAAGGGCCTGATCCAGCACTCGTTCGGCTGGCCGCTCGACATGAAGACCGGCGGCGGCTCGTTCCTGTATCACTACGACGACAACCTCGTTGCGGTCGGCTTCGTCGTCCACCTGAACTACGATGATCCTTATCTGTCGCCGTTCGAGGAATTCCAGCGCTTCAAGACCCATCCCTCGATCCGCGGCGTGTTAGAGGGTGGCAAGCGGCTAGCCTACGGCGCGCGCGCGATCACCGAGGGCGGCTACCAGTCGGTGCCGCGGCTGTCGTTCGCCGGCGGCGCGCTGATCGGCTGCGCCGCGGGCTTCGTCAACGTGCCGCGCATCAAGGGCGTGCACAACGCGATGGGCAGCGCGATGCTCGCGGCCGAGCACGTCAATGCCGCGCTCGCATCCGGCCGTGCCAATGACGAGCTGGTCAGTTACGAGAACGCCTGGCGCGGCTCGCCAGTCGGCGAGGATCTGTTCAAGGTTCGCAACGTCAAGCCGCTATGGTCGAAGTTCGGCACGGTGCTCGGCGTCGCGCTCGGCGGCTTCGACATGTGGTGCAACACGCTCGGTTTCTCGTTGTTTGGCACCCAGTCGCACGTCAAGCCCGATCGCGCCACGCTCGATCCCGCCAAGGCGCACAAGCCGAAGCCGGCGATGAAGCCGGACGGTAAGTTGACCTTCGACCGGCTGTCCTCGGTATTCCTGTCGAACACCAATCACGAGGAAGACCAGCCGGTGCATCTGAAGGTCGCCGACATGGCGCTGCAGAAGAGCTCCGAGCACGACGTCTATGCCGGGCCGTCCAACCGCTATTGCCCGGCGGGCGTCTACGAATGGGTCGAGGAGGGCACCAGCCCGCGCTTCGTGATCAACGCGCAGAACTGCGTCCACTGCAAGACCTGCGACGTCAAGGATCCCAACGGCAACATCACCTGGGTTCCTCCGGAAGGCGGCGGTGGGCCGAACTACGAGGCGATGTAGCCTCGTATAACGCACGATTGCGTGAGTCGGCTGCTCCGGGGAGGGCAGCCGGCCACGATACGGCCATACTGGCGCGGTTTGACGCAGGTCACCTTCGCCAAAGGGGCTCCCGGCTGACCCGAATATCCTGCAGATCCTTGCGGTTGGCCGCCAAACGCGGCATTGTCGGCGCCTTGAAGAGCTGCCGATCGGGTTCGTGTCCGTACCGATCCGTCATTTCCAACAACCAGAGCGCACCGTGATGTTGTCAATTCGCAATCGCTGGACCGCAATTGCCGTTTCTGCCTTGCTGATCCCCGGTGCCGTCCTGGCCCAGACGCCGGATCATCCTGCGGACAACGCCGCAAAATTTCCGACCGGCGTCGATCTGAAGTCGCTCACCACGTCGGGCAGCTATCTGGCGGCCCGCCACGCCAGCGTCGAGCGCGACGCGGCCTCGGCGGCGGCGTTCTACCGCTCGGCGCTACGCAGCGACCCGAAGAACAACGAGCTGCTCGACCGCGCCTTCATCTCCTCGGTCGCCGATGGCGATATCGACGAGGCCGTGAAGCTGGCCGAGCGCGTGCTCACGATCGACAAGTCCAACCGCATCGCGCGTCTCGTGGTCGGCGTGCAGGACATCAAGCAGAAGAAATACGCTGCCGCCCAGACCAACATCAACCAGTCGGTGCGCGGGCCGATCACCGATCTCGTCGCCACCTTGCTGTCGGCGTGGGCCGCGGCGGGCGCGGGCGATTCGAAGGCCGCCGTCGCCAATATCGACAAGCTGACCGGTCCCGAATGGTATCCGCTGTTCAAGGATCTTCATGCCGGCATGATCCTGGAGCTGGCCGGCAAGGAGAAGGACGCCGGCACGCGGTTCGAGCGCGCCTACAAGCTCGACGATTCGATGCTGCGCATCACCGAGGCCTATGCGCATTGGCTGTCGCGCAACAAGGATGCGGCGGCGGCGACCGCGATCTATGAAGCCTTCGACAAGAAGCTCGCGCGCCATCCGCTGGTGCAGGAGGGACTGCGCGAGACCAAGGCCGGCAGGAAGCTGCCGCCGCTGGTCGATTCGGCCCAGGCCGGCGCCGCCGAGGCGCTGTACGGCATCGGCGCCACGTTGAGTCGCCGCGGCGGCGAGGATCTGGCGCTGGTCTATCTGCAGCTCGCGCTGCACCTGCAGCCGAATCATCCGCTGGCGCTGCTGTCACTCGCCGATCTCTACGAGACGGTGAAGAAGCCGCAGATGGCGATCAAGGTCTATGAGCGGGTGCCGGCGAGCTCGCCGCTGAAGCGCAATGCGCAGATCCAGCTGGCGACCGATCTCGACAGCGCCGACCGCAGCGACGAGGCGATCAAGATCCTCAAGGACGTGATTGCCCAGGATCCGAAGGACCTGGAGGCGATCATGGCGCTCGGCAACATCGAGCGCGGCCGCAAGAAGTTCGCCGATTGCGCCAAGACCTATTCGCTCGGCGTCGATTCGCTGCCCGCCAACAACGACAAGGCCAACAGCGTCTATTACTATTATCGCGGTATCTGTCTGGAGCGCTCCAAGCAGTGGCCGAAGGCCGAGGCCGACATGCGCAAGGCGCTCGAGCTGCAGCCCGACCAGCCGCACGTGCTGAACTATCTCGGCTATTCGTGGATCGACCAGGGCGTCAATCTCGACGAAGGCATGAAGATGATCAAGCGCGCGGTCGAGCAGCGCCCGGACGACGGCTACATCGTCGATTCGCTCGGCTGGGCCTATTTCCGCATCGGCAACTACGAAGAGGCGGTGAAGAACCTCGAGCGCGCGATCGACCTCAAGCCCGAGGATCCGACCATCAACGACCATCTCGGCGACGCCTATTGGAAGATCGGCCGCAAGCTGGAAGCCAAGTTCCAGTGGGCTCATGCCCGCGACCTGAAGCCCGAGGCCGAGGAGTTGCCGAAGATCGAGGCCAAGATCCAGAACGGCCTGACCGACGATCCAGCGCCGGCCGCGGCGAGCAACGACAGCAAGGACACGCCGTCCGACGCCAAGAAGGACGACGGCAAGGGCGGCTAGGTCGCCCTGATCACGAGGTGAGAGCCATCACGGGCTCCTCGGCTTGCCGGGGAGCCCGGATGATTTTGATGAAGCGTGTGGCGGTGCCGGCCACGTTCGTTTCGGCCGCTGGCCGAGCGCGATACCGGATCCGCCACCGAACATGCTGGGGGCATTGCGCCGATGTTGGCGTCCACGGTCACCGGTGCGCTGCAGGAGCAGGGGCGCGCCAAGGTCAATCTGACCCTGCGGGTCGTCGGCCGCAGGGTCGACGGCTACCATGATCTCGAAAGCGTCGTTGCTTTCGCCGACTGCGCGGACCAGCTTACGCTGGTGCCGGGCCCGGAGCTGAGGCTGACGACAACCGGGCCGCTCGCGGAGGCCTGCGGCGAGACCACGGACAATCTGGTGCTGAAGGCGGCGCGGCTGCTTGCGGAGGCCGTTCCGGGCCTGAAGCTTGGCGCCTTCACGCTGGAGAAGGTGCTGCCGGTCGCCGCCGGCATCGGCGGCGGCTCGGCCGATGCCGCAGCGGCGCTGCGGCTGCTGGCGAAGCTGAATGGCCTGTCGCTGGACGACCCGCGCCTCACTGCGGTAGCCTTGAAGACCGGCGCCGACGTGCCGGTTTGCGTGCCCTCGCGCGCCTGCACCATGACCGGCGTCGGCGAGAACCTGCAGCCGCTCGCGCTTCCCGTCCTGCCCTGCGTGATGATCAATCCGCGCGTGCCGGTGGCGACCAAGGACGTGTTCCAGGCGCTCGGCCTCAAGCCGGGCGATCTGCTGGTCGGCGTGACGGATGTTCTCACGGCGCCGTCCTGGCCGAAGGCCGGTGCCACCATCGCCCATTGGGGCGCCGCGCTCGACCAGGTGAAGAACGATCTCGAGCCGCCAGCCTTGAAGGTGCAGCCGATCATCGGCACCGTGCTCGACGCTCTCCGTGCGAGCTCAGGCGTGCTGCTGGCACGCATGTCCGGCTCTGGCGCCACATGCTTTGCGATCTACGGCAGCGAGGTCGAGGCGAAGGCCGCCGGCGCAGAGATCGCCGTCGCGCACCCCGAATGGTGGGTGCATGCGGGGACGTTGAGTTAGTCGTAATTACTTACTAGCGGCGAGCGGCTTCCCGATACAGCGCCCTCTTCCCTTGTGGGAGAGGGCATCGCCGGCTCATCCACGTACTGGGTTGGGTGAGGGGCATCTGTCCGCGGACGCCGCGCTTGCTGAGGCATACCCCTCACCCAAGCGAGCTTGTTGCTCTGTCCTGCATGCCCTCTCCCACAAGGGGCGAGGGCGCATTAACGCACACCGCCTGCGCCGGGGCATGACATCACGAAGGGCAGGCCCAGGTTCGCCAACTAATGCGACCTGGCCAAACAGAACGCCACCACCTGCTCGAGCGCGGTCTTCATCGGTGACGCCGGAAACAGCGCCAGCGCGTCGACGGCCATGGCGCCGTAGTGATGCGCGCGGCTGATCGTGTCCTCCAAGGCGCGATGCTTGTTCATCAGCCCGATCGCATGGTCGAGATCGTGATCGCTGATCTCGCCGCGCTCCAGCGCCTTGATCCAGAAGGCACGCTCGCTGTCGCTGCCGCGGCGGAACGCCAGCACCACCGGCAGCGTGATCTTGCCCTCGCGGAAATCGTCGCCGACATTCTTTCCGAGCTTGGCGGCCTTGCCGCCATAGTCGAGCACGTCGTCGACGAGCTGGAAGGCGATGCCGAGATTCATGCCGAAGGACCGCGAGGCGGTCTGCTCGGCCTTGGGCCGATCGGCGAGCACCGGCCCGACCTCGCAGGCCGCGGCGAACAGCTCGGCGGTCTTGCCGCGGATCACGGCGAGATATTCGTCCTCGGTGGTTGCAGTGTTCTTGGCGGCGGCAAGCTGCATCACCTCGCCCTCGGCAATCGTGGCGGCGGCGGCCGAGAGAATGTCGAGCGCACGCAGCGAGCCGACCTCGACCATCATGCGGAACGCCTGGCCGAGCAGGAAGTCACCGACCAGCACGCTGGCCTCGTTGCCCCACAGCATGCGCGCCGACAATTTGCCGCGGCGCATTTCGCTCTCGTCAACCACGTCGTCATGGAGCAGCGTCGCCGTGTGCATGAACTCGACGGCCGCGGCCAGCTTGACGTGACCGTCGCCGGTGTAGTCGGTGAGATGCGCCATCGCCAGCGTCAGCATCGGCCGCAACCGCTTGCCGCCGGAGGAGATCAGGTGGTTTGCGACCTCCGGGATCATCGTGACGTCCGAGCCGGTGCGCGACAAAATCGTAGCGTTGACCCGTTCCATGTCGGCTGCGACCAGCGCGACCAGCCCATCGATGGAGGCTCCCGATGGACTCTCGAAAGGTACGATAACCGCCACTCTGGTCTCCGATTTTGCTATGCTCGAAACGACAATAGAAACTGCGGCCGCAGGCGGCAAGGGCAGACACGGAACCTTGACCCAAGCCTGGTTGACCGAAGCCCTTCTTGACCCAAGCCCTTCTTGACCCAAGCCCGCATGGAGACATAACGATTGAAGGAATTGGTTCGGACCAATGATATCGTGCTGGTTTCGGCGATCGGGGCGCTGCTCGATGGCGCCGACATCCATCACCTCGTCCTCGATCAGAACATGAGCATCATCGAGGGCTCGCTCGGCATCCTGCCGCGCCGGATCCTCGTGCATGAGGACGACAATCTCCAGGCCCGGCGGCTTCTCACCGACGCCGGGCTGGCGCATGAGCTGCGCCCTGATGAGTGACGCTGTCGACATCTCCGAGGACGCCGTGCTCGGCGGCCAATTGCGGCTGCGGCAGCCCACGACGGGCCATCGCGCCGGCCACGACGCAATCCTGCTGGCGGCGGCGACGGCCGCGCGTTCGGGCGAGCGGGTGGTCGATCTCGGTGCCGGCGTGGGGACGGCCGGGCTGGCCTTGGCCCGGCGCGTGGGCGGTCTCGGCTTGACGCTGGTCGAGCGCGAGCCGGATCTGGCGCGCCTCGCGCGCGACAACGCACGCGCCAATGCCTTGCCCGCGGAGGTCGTGGTGCTGGACGTCGCCGCGGACGCGGCTGCTTTCGCGGCCGCAGGGCTCGGGCCCGACAGTGTCGACGTCGTGCTGATGAATCCGCCGTTCCACGATGCCGCGCGTCACCGTGCCTCGCCCGACGCCGCGCGCGCGACCGCGCACATGGCAACGGCGACGACGTTGGAGATCTGGACGCATGCCGCGCGGCGGATGCTGAAATCCGGTGGCGTGCTGACCTTGATCTGGCGGGCCGATGGTTTGAGCGGGGTTGTCGCGGCGCTGGCGCGCGGCTTCGGCAGTCTTGCCGTTCAACCGGTTCACGGCCAAGCGGGCAAGCCGGCGATCCGTATCCTGGTCAGGGCCGTTAAGGGAGGGCGGGCGCCGACCCAGCTTCTCGCCGGAGTGGTGCTGAATGAGGCGGCAGGCGTGCCGAATGACGAGGCCGTGCGGGTGCTGTCGGGGCAGGGGGCGCTGGCCTTGAGCACCCCCTGAACGGTTGGTCGTGGTCGGGCGTTATTGCGTCTGAGCTTCGGACTGGCGTTCGGTTACCGTCGTGAACCGGATCGCAGTCAATAGAGTACCGATCAGCAGCATCAACAGGTAGACCTTCATGGATTCCTCCGCCGCACTCTGCACCTTGGCTCGCCGTGCGATTGCCCAGGAGATTGCAAGGCTCGTTCCAGCCCTTTGAATGGCAGCGGCGCGATAAAAAGTGGTTAATCCGAGGTAACAGGATGGTGGACAATTTGACACAACCCAGCGATGCAGCCGGGCTCTTCGATCGGCTGAAGGCGCTGCTTCCGGCGCGGCTGCGCGGCGTACCGGTGGTACCGGTCGTCCGCCTGTCCGGCGTGATCGGCGCGGTGACGCCGCTGCGGCCGGGCCTGACGCTTGCGGGCGTCGCCAAGGTGCTGGAGCGCGCCTTCTCCATGCGCAACGCCAAGGCGGTGGCGCTGGTGATCAATTCGCCCGGCGGCTCGCCGGTGCAGTCGCGCCAGATCTACTTGCGCATCCGTCAGCTCGCGGCGGAGAAGAAGCTGCCGGTGCTCGTGTTCGTCGAGGATGTCGCGGCCTCCGGCGGCTACATGATCGCCTGCGCCGGCGACGAGATCTTCTGCGATCCGTCCTCGATCCTCGGTTCGATCGGCGTGGTCGGCGGCTCGTTCGGGCTGCAGGACCTGATCAAGAAGATCGGCATCGAGCGCCGGCTGTATACGGCCGGCGAGCACAAGGCGATGCTCGATCCGTTCCTGCCGGAGAATCCCGACGACGTGGCGCGGCTGAAGAAGATCCAGCGCGAGATCCACGCGCTGTTCATCTCGCTGGTCAAGGAGAGCCGCGCGACCCGGCTGAAGGGCGCCGACGATGTGCTGTTCACCGGCGAGTACTGGGCCGGCGACAGCGCCGTCACGCTGGGGCTGGCGGACGCCATCGGCGACCTCCGCGCCGTCCTGCGCACCCGCTTCGGCGACAAGGTTGCAACGCCTGTCGTGGCGCCGGCGTCCGGCCTGTTGTCGGGTCTGCTCGGCCGCCGCGCCGCGGGCGCCGGCAGCCTGGGATTCGGCTGGACGGGGTTGGCCGAGGAGGTGATCTCCGCGGCCGAAACCCGGGCGATCTGGGCCCGCTTTGGGTTCTAGACTGGGGGCGCGCCATTTCGCCCCTCGCAATCCGGATTGCGGGGGGAACCGGGATCGGCGACAATGGGATTCGGGGTGGCTCTGTTCATGAACGAGGATCGACCAATGCCGCCGTTCGTTGCTTTCGCGGGTATGCTGGGCGGGCTTGCCGTGGTTCGCTGGGCCTACAAGGCCGCGCAGAAGATCAACCGCGAGCTCGAAGAGGCGCGGCTGTCGCGCGTCGCCGAGGCCGCACAGGCCGCCGAGATCAAGACTCTGCGCCGCGATCCCGTCACGGGCGCCTACCGGCCGGGCTGACGCGAGCCGCTGATCTTCGAACGACGGCACGTCGCCGCCGTTCGGAGACCCTATTGCCTTGATTCCTGATGGTCCCGCCGATACGGTCCGCGCGCTTTTCCGACGCCTGCGAAAGACCGATATCGACGATGGACTCGCTGCCTCCGCACATGCGCCCCGAACGTTCGTTCCAGGGCTTCATCCTGGCCCTGCAACGGTTCTGGGCCGAGCAGGGCTGCGTGATCCTGCAGCCCTACGACATGGAGATGGGGGCAGGCACCTTCCACCCGGCGACGACCTTGCGCGCGCTCGGGCCGAAACCGTGGAATGCCGCCTACGTGCAGCCGTCGCGGCGGCCGAAGGACGGCCGCTACGGCGAGAACCCCAACCGGATGCAGCACTACTACCAGTTCCAGGTGATCATGAAGCCATCGCCGCCGAACCTTCAGGAGCTGTACCTGAAGTCGCTCGGCGCGATCGGCATCGACGCCGCCGTGCACGACATCCGTTTCGTCGAGGACGATTGGGAGAGCCCGACGCTGGGCGCGTGGGGGCTCGGCTGGGAGTGCTGGTGCGACGGCATGGAGGTGTCGCAGTTCACCTATTTCCAGCAGGTCGCGGGCTTCGAATGCGCGCCGGTCGCGGGCGAGCTCACCTACGGCCTCGAGCGCCTGGCGATGTACGTGCAGGGCGTCGACCGCGTCTATGACCTCAACTTCAACGGCCGCGACGGCGACACCAAGGTCACCTATGGCGACGTCTTCCTGCAGGCCGAGCAGGAATATTCGCGGCACAATTTCGAGCATGCCGACACCGACATGCTGTTCGAGCAGTTCAAGATGGCCGAGGGCGCGTGCCGCAAATATCTCGCCGCAGGCTGGCAAGAAAATGCAAAGCTGGGTAACCGCCGGGAGCATCAGATGGCGTTGCCGGCCTACGACCAGTGCATCAAGGCCAGCCACGTCTTCAACCTGCTCGACGCCCGCGGCGTCATCTCGGTCACCGAGCGCCAGAGCTACATCCTGCGCGTCCGCGAGCTCGCCAAGGCCTGCGGCGAGGCCTGGCTGCATACGGAAGCGGGCGGGGCGGGAGTTTGAGTCAATATCGACGCGGGAAGTGACTCTTCACCCTCCCCTGGAGGAGGAGGGTCGGCACGCGATCGAGCGAAGCGAGATGCGTGCCGGGGTGGGGTGATCTCTCGGCTCGGGCACTGTTGATGATGGATAGACTGTCACCCCACCCCGATTGCTCATGCTTGCGCATGAGCAATCGACCCTCCCCCTCCAGGGGAGGGTGGCACTGCGCTGGTGGGTGGAAGATGTGATCACCCTCACTTGGTGGAGGATTGATCGCAGGCGAGCGGAGTGGGGTGAAGGTGCCAGATGGGCAAACGGCCGATCAGCGACTTCAAACGCCGAACCGCGAAACGGCTGCGCGAAAACACGACGGCGGCCGAAGACATTCTGTGGCGTCACCTGCGGCGCCTCGAGATCGAAGGGACCCATTTCAGATGACAGGTCGTCATCGGTCCCTACGTTGCAGATTTTGCCTGCCTGGCCCGTCGCCTCATCATCGAGGTGGACGGCTCGCAGCACGGAGAGGATGCGAACATCCAGCGCGACCAGGCCCGGACGCGCTGGCTCAACTCGGAAGGCTATCGCGTTTTGCGATTTTGGAACAACGACGTTATGACCAGGACTGAGGCGGTGCTCGAAGCCATTCACACGGAGATCGCGGTCACCCCACCCCGCCTGCCCTTGGCAGGCGACCCTCCCCCTCCAGGGGAGGGTGGTTCTTCGTGCAGAGAGACTTGAGATATGCCTGATCTTCTCCTCGAACTGTTCTCCGAAGAAATCCCCGCGCGCATGCAGGCCAAGGCGGCCGACGATCTGCGCCGCATGGTGACCGACAAGCTCGTCGCCGAGGGCCTCGTCTATGAGGGGGCCAAGGCGTTCGCGACGCCGCGGCGGCTGGCGCTGACCGTGCACGGCATCCCGGCGCGGCAGGCTGATCTCAAGGAGGAGCGCAAGGGCCCGCGCGTCGGCGGCGCCGATGCCGCGATCCAAGGCTTCCTCAAGGCCACCGGCCTGTCCTCGATCGAGGAGGCCACGATCCAGCGCGATCCGAAGAAGGGCGACTTCTACGTCGCGCTGATCGAGAAGCCCGGCCGCGCCACGCTCGACGTGCTCGCCGAGATGCTGCCGGTGATCGTCAGGACCTTCCCCTGGCCGAAATCGATGCGCTGGGGCAAGCGCTCGGAAAAGCCGGGCGCGCTGAACTGGGTGCGCCCGCTGCACGCGATCACGGCGACCTTCGGCCTGGAAACCGAGGAGCCCGATGTCGTCAGCTTCGCCGTCGACGGTATCGAGGCGGGCCAGACAACATTCGGCCACCGCTTCATGTCGCCGTCGCCGATTTCGGTGCGCCGCCTCGAGGACTATGAGGCCAAGCTGCTCGACGCCAAGGTCGTGCTCGATCCTGACCGGCGCAAGGACACCATCGTTACCGACGCCAAGCAGCTCGCTTTTGCGCAAGGCTATGAGCTGGTCGAGGACCCCGTGCTGCTCGACGAAGTCGCGGGCCTGGTCGAATGGCCGGTGGTGCTGATGGGCTCGTTCGATCCGGAGTATCTGAAGGTCCCCGGCGAGGTGATCCGCGCCACCATCCGCAACAACCAGAAATGCTTCGTGGTGCGCGACCCCAAGACCGGCGGGCTGGCGCCAAAGTTCATCCTGACCGCGAACATCGAGGCGACCGACGGCGGCAAGACCATCATCGCCGGCAACGAGCGCGTCATCCGCGCCCGGCTGTCGGACGCGAAGTTCTTCTATGAGACGGATCTGAAGACGAGGCTCGAGGACCGCCTGCCGAAGTTCGAGCAGATCGTGTTCCACGAGAAGCTCGGCACACAGGCCGAACGCATCGCCCGCATCGAGAAGCTCGCCGCTGAGATCGCGCCGCTGGTCGGCGCCGATGCTGCGAAGACCGCGCGCGCCGCCAAGCTCGCCAAGGCCGACCTGCTCACCGAGGTCGTCGGTGAGTTCCCGGAAGTGCAGGGGCTGATGGGCAAGTACTACGCGCTGGCCCAGGGCGAGGACGCCTCCGTCGCCGCAGCCTGCGAGGAGCACTACAAGCCGCAGGGACCTGGTGATCGCGTGCCGACCGATCCGGTATCGGTGGCCGTGGCGCTCGCCGACAAGCTCGACACGCTGGTCGGATTCTGGGCGATCAAAGAAAAGCCGACGGGATCGAAGGACCCGTATGCGCTGCGTCGCGCGGCTTTAGGTGTGATCCGGATCATCTTGGAAAATAATCTCCGACTTCACCTCGCTAGTATCTGCGGGCCTTGGTTTTTCCAACTGGCTACGGCAATTCGCGCGCGCGAAGTGGGGAACGAAGTGAAGCAGGTGGAGAGTAGTGAGAAGCCTGGGTTCACTACGTTTGTTGTGAGGGTGGATGCGGAAACGTTTGGTAGACGCAGCGTCCCAGTGGCAGTTGTCGATCTCATCTCATTCTTCGCCGACCGTCTGAAAGTGCAACTTCGTGAGCAAGGCGCCCGGCACGATCTTGTCGATGCCGTTTTCGCGACATCACCTTCCCCTTGGTGGCGGTCGGATGCCGTGAGAAGTGGTGCAGCCAAACTTGATCTCATCGAAGCAGCCGGCAGCCAGGAGGCCCTGGATCGTGAGCCTCCGCCGGAAGAGGAGATGAAGGATGACCTGCTGATGGTCGTGCGCCGCGTCGAGGCGCTCGGAAAATTCCTCGACAGCGACGACGGCAAGAACCTGCTTGCCGGCACCAAGCGCGCGTCCAATATCCTCGCGATCGAGGAGAAGAAGGACAAGCGCAAGTTCGACGGCGCGCCGGATGCTGCGCTGTACAAGCTCGATGAGGAGAAGGCGCTGGCGAAGGCGATCGGCGAGGTCGCGGCGGAAGCGGGCGCTGCCGTCGCCAAGGAGGACTTCGCCGCCGCGATGCGCGCGATGGCGAAGCTGCGCCCGGCGGTGGATGCCTTCTTCGACAAGGTGAAGGTCAACGACGACGATCCAAAGATCCGCGAAAACCGGCTCAGGCTGCTGAACGAAATCCGCAGCGCCACGCGCGCGGTCGCGGACTTCTCCAAGATCGAGGGCTGAGAGTGGACCGGCCGACGCTCGCCGCCTATGACCGTGAGGCGGCGGCGTTCGCGGCCGACTGGCATGCGCAGCCGGCGTCGGCCGATCTCCACGACATCGTCAGGCGCTTCTTCGTGTCCGGTGGCCGCACCGCGGACATCGGCTGCGGCAGCGGCCGCGAGGTCGGCTGGCTCAATGCCAACGGGTATCCTGCGGAAGGTTTCGACGCGTCGGAGGGACTGCTGGCTGAAGCGCGCACGCGCTATTCGAACGCGTCGTTCACGCGTGCCGAACTGCCCGCTCTCGCCAACATCGCGGATGCAAGCTTCGACAATGTGCTGTGCGAGACCGTGCTGATGCATCTCGATCGCAGCGACGTGGTGCCGTCGGTGCGGCGGATGCGCGCGATCACGAAGCCCGGTGGCGTCCTGTATCTGAGCTGGCGGGTGACGGAGCAGGCCGATCAGCGCGATGCCCACGGCCGGCTCTATGCGGTGGTCGACCTCGCAACCATCCGCGCACTCTTCGCAGCTGACACGAGTCTGCTCGATGAGGAGGTGGTCAGTGCCTCCTCGGGCAAGGTCATCCATCGCCTGGTGGTGAAGACGGCTGCCTGAGCGCAAACTGCGCCCTGGCTCACAGCACGCGGCGTCGGTCGCCCTGGATCGCGTCGCGACGCTTGCGATGACGGCGAAAAAAGTAAGCCCCACCCGGCGGGGGGAACCGGGCAGGGCCTTTCACATCTGGCCGCTTGCGGGGGCGTTGGCGACCAAATGCAGCTCTATAACTACTCAACAACCTGAATGATCCGCCGGGATCGCGGTTCGACCAGAACAGTTTCGCCGTTGACCACGGTGTAACGGTAAGGTGTCGCACCGAAGCGCTGCGGGACGTCGTAATATGTAACACCGGACTCTGGCAGCACGGTGCCAACAACGACGCGATCGGGGATCACATAGTTGGGAACACGCTCGCGGACGACATATTCGCGAAACTCCGGCCGTCGCTCGACCGTGATCACTGGAGCGTCCTCGTCGACCACGACGCTGCGGCCGACGCCCGTGGTGTAGGATTGCGCCTGTGCGGCCGCCGGAATCACGAGTGCGGCCACGAGGGCGGCAAGGGTGAGATGGGTTCGCATGGACGGGACTCCTGAGCTGTTGATCGCTGAGAGAGACCGGCGCGCGCCGGCATCTGCTCCCAATGCCGGCAACAGGTCATCGTTCCGCGCAACGCCACGTGGAACCGGCGGCATTTTTGCGGCAGATCCGGCGGTGGGGGAACCGGAACTCGTGCCGTGCGTCTCCTATTCCGCCACGATGGGCCAGGATAAAGTCCGGCCAAATCGAATCGCCCCAGCCTCGTCCTTCAATCATTCAGAGCTCGTCGATGACCCTGACCGTTGCCCATATCTCGCCGATCATGTCCGTGATCGCCGGCGTCCTCATCCTGATCATGCCGCGCCTCTTGAACCTGATCGTCGCGATCTTCCTCATCCTGAACGGCCTGATCGGCATGGGCCTGCTGAAGTGGCTCCACTTCTAGTCCCAGGTTCTAGTCCCAAGGTCGGGAACCCCCGAGCTTGCGCCGCAGCGCCCAAAGTGGTGTAAGGCGCGCGATTTCTCCTCCCATTTGCGGATCGAAGCACCTCATGGCCAAAGCGGTAGCGAAGTCTAAGAAAGTTACAGCGAAATCAAAGCCTTCCAAGCCCGGCAAGGCCAAGACCGCAGCACTCGCTCCACCGCGCAAGGCGCTCAAGACGGCGTCGAAGCCCGTGGCCAAGGCCCCGGCCAAGGTCGCGCCCAGGTCTGCACCGAAAGCGCCAGTGAAAACCGCTCCGAAGAAGCCGGCCAAAACGGCTGCCAAGCCGGTCGCCAAGGCCGCGAAGGCGTCGGCCGCGAAGGCCCCGGCCAAGAGCGCGGTCACCGCGATCAAGCCGAACAAGTGGGTCTACACCTTCGGTGACGGCAAGGCCGAAGGTAAGGCCGGCCTGCGCGACCTGCTCGGCGGCAAGGGCGCCAATCTGGCCGAGATGGCCAATCTCGGCCTGCCGGTGCCTCCGGGCTTCACCATCCCGACCTCGGTCTGCACCTACTTCTACGCCAACGACAAGACCTACCCGAAGGAGCTGCAGTCGCAGGTCGACAAGGCGCTCGACTACATCGGCAAATTGACCGGCAAGAAATTCGGCGATCCGGAGAACCCGCTGCTGGTCTCGGTGCGCTCCGGCGCCCGCGCCTCGATGCCGGGCATGATGGACACCGTGCTCAATCTCGGCCTCAACGACCAGACGGTGGAAGCGCTGGCACAGCTGTCCGGCGACCGCCGCTTCGCCTTCGACAGCTATCGCCGTTTCATCACGATGTATTCGGATGTCGTGCTCGGCTTCGAGCACCATCATTTCGAGGACATCCTCGACAGCTTCAAGGACACCCAGGGCTATCAGCTCGACACCGACCTCTCCTCCGAGGATTGGGAGATGCTGGTCGGCAAGTACAAGGACGCGGTCGCGCACGAGACCGGCAAGGACTTCCCGCAGGACCCGCACGACCAGCTGTGGGGCGCCATCGGCGCGGTGTTCTCATCCTGGATGAACGCGCGCGCGGTGACCTATCGCAAGCTGCACGACATCCCGGAATCCTGGGGCACCGCCGTCAACGTCCAGGCCATGGTGTTCGGCAACATGGGCGACACCTCGGCCACCGGCGTCGCCTTCACCCGCAATCCCTCGACCGGCGAGAGCAAGCTCTACGGCGAGTTCCTGATCAACGCGCAGGGCGAGGACGTCGTCGCCGGCATCCGCACCCCGCAGGACATCACCGAGGACGCCCGCGTCGAGTCCGGCTCCGACAAGCCGTCGATGGAAGTCGCGATGCCCGACGCGTTCAAGGAGCTGACGCGGATCTACACGCTGCTCGAGAAGCACTACCGTGACATGCAGGACATGGAGTTCACGGTCGAGCGCGGCAAGCTGTGGATGCTGCAGACCCGTAGCGGCAAGCGCACCGCCAAGGCGGCGCTGCGCATCGCGGTCGAACTCGCCAATGAGGGCCTGATTTCGGAGAACGACGCCGTGCTCCGCGTCGACCCGGCCTCGCTCGATCAGCTCCTGCACCCGACCATCGATCCCGCCGCCAAGCGCGACGTGGTCGCGACCGGCCTGCCGGCCTCGCCCGGTGCGGCATCGGGCGAGATCGTGTTCTCCTCGGACGAGGCCACCAAGCTGCAGGCCGACGGTCGCAAGGTCATCCTGGTCCGCATCGAGACTTCGCCGGAGGACATCCACGGCATGCATGCTGCCGAGGGCATCCTGACCACGCGCGGCGGCATGACCTCGCACGCCGCCGTCGTCGCGCGCGGCATGGGCAAGCCCTGCGTCTCCGGCTGCGGCACCATCCGCGTCGACTACGGCCGCGGCACGATGAGCATCGGCGGGCGCACCTTCAAGACCGGCGACGTGATCACCATCGACGGCTCGGTCGGCCAGGTGCTCGCGGGCCGCATGCCGATGATCGAGCCGGAGCTGTCCGGCGAGTTCGGCACCCTGATGGGCTGGGCGGACGCCGTGCGCGAGACCGGCGTGCGCGTCAACGCCGACACGCCGGAGGATGCGCGCACCGCCATCAAGTTCGGCGCCGAGGGCATCGGCCTGTGCCGCACCGAGCACATGTTCTTCGAGGAGACCCGCATCCGCACTGTGCGCGAGATGATTCTCTCCGAGGATGAGCAGGAGCGTCGCGCCGCGCTCGCCAAGCTCTTGCCTATGCAGCGCGCCGACTTCGTCGAGCTGTTCGAGATCATGAAGGGGCTTCCCGTCACGATCCGTCTGCTCGATCCGCCGCTGCACGAGTTCCTGCCGCACACCCAGGCCGAGGTCGAGGAAGTCGCCCGCGCGATGAACACCGATCCGCGCCGCCTGGCCGATCGCGCCCGCGAGCTGTCGGAGTTCAACCCGATGCTCGGCTTCCGCGGCTGCCGTCTGGCGATCGCCTATCCGGAGATCGCCGAGATGCAGGCGCGCGCGATCTTCGAGGCCGCGGTCGAGGCCGAGAAGCGCACCGGCGAGGCCGTCGGCCTCGAGGTGATGGTGCCGCTGATCGCGACCAAGGCCGAGTTCGACCTGGTCAAGGCGCGCATCGACGCGATGGCGCAGGCCGTGATCCGCGAGACCGGCGCCAAGCTGGAGTATCAGGTCGGCACCATGATCGAGCTGCCGCGCGCAGCTCTGATGGCCGGCCAGATCGCCGAGGCCGCCGAGTTCTTCTCGTTCGGCACCAACGACCTGACGCAGACGACCTACGGCATCAGCCGCGACGACGCCGGCAGCTTCCTCGGCGCCTACGTCGCCAAGGGCATCCTCGAGATCGATCCGTTCATCTCGATCGACCGCGAGGGCGTCGGCGAGCTGGTCAAGATCGGCGTCGAGCGCGGCCGCGCCACGCGACCCAACCTCAAGGTCGGCATCTGCGGCGAGCATGGCGGCGATCCCGCCTCGGTCGCGTTCTGCCACAAGGTCGGCATGAACTACGTGTCGTGCTCGCCCTACCGCGTGCCGATCGCCCGCCTGGCCGCTGCGCAGTCCGCGCTCGGCAAGGAGATCGCGAGCCAGGCCTGATCCTGCTGCGATCGATCTGATCTGACGAAGGCCGGCACATGTTGCCGGCCTTTTTCATTGGTGAGGGTTCGTCGCGATGCTGCGCGCACGTGACGCAAGGTGCACTTCTTCTCCACCACTGCCGCCATGCCGGGGGCGCTCCGGAATGACGAGTGGAGAGAGCGAACGTCGCAGGCCGATGGAACACTCCGCCTCATGATGTGCAGATGATTTTCATTCACCGCATCTGTTGACTGAATGTTCACCCGTTCTCGTCGGTGCGCTGTTTACCAAGCATCTCGATCGCTCGGCGCTCTGCAACTTCCCCGCTTGCCTGTTTCACAATTGCAACGCGGATTAACTCCTCGGCAACCTAAACCCGATACGAAGAGAGAAGATCGAATTGCACGGAAGCACTGTTGTTCGGTCGATCCAGTAAGCGTTGCGTTGAGCGTATCGATGTTAGTTCTGCGTCCCGATCCGAAGGGCGCGCGATTTGCGTCCTTCGGACTCGGTCTCTGCGTCTTCGCTCTGATGCCGACAGAGACCGGGTATCAAGACATCGCTTCTCTGCTCGCCCGCCAGCCGGGCGTCGCCGAACGCTGGCAGAAGCGTGTGTTCTCGGCTGCGGCCTCCATTCAGCTCGCCACCTATAGTTTCGGTCGTCCGATCGGAACCTCGGCGCCGCAGGCGGTGAGCATCCGCCTCGCAAGCCTCGATGGGCGCGATCTCGACATCACCGGATCGACGCCGCGCAATCCGGCGCTGCAGGTTCCGCCGCGCTATCAGGCCTCCGATTTTCCCAAGGTCGACCGCACGCTGAAGGGCGATCGTCTCGTCGTGCGTCCCCCGACGCCGTCGGCGCAGCCGACCGAATCGGCCGCGCCCGTCGAGCCCGCGCCCTCCGAGCCCGCACCCACGCCATCGACACAACCGGATTCGAATTCCTCGGTGTTCGGCGCCAAGACGACGGAAGCGCCGGCGCAGGCGCCGCTCCCGCAGCGTTCTGCACTCGATCCCGAATTGCAGGAGGCGCTGAGCGCGCCGCCGCTCGTGCAGTACGACGCGGCGAAGTCCGAGATCCAGACATCGGGCGAGCTGAAGCCTGCAGCCGATCAAATCCTGGTGGACGGCGCCGTCAGCTATGACGGCCTCAACATCAAGACGTCCAACCTCTATTTCGGCACGTCGTCGCTGGGCGGTGCCGCCGGCACCATGGAGACATGGCTGCCGGGCGAGGCGCCGCTGATCGTGATGCCGGATCCGGACCTCAAGCCGATGGCGGTGCTGTCACAGCCGGCCGACGATGCTGCCAAGGCCGGTGATGGCGGCGAGAGCATCGCGCCAAAGGGCGAGGTCAATGCCGACAATCAGCGCGAAAGGACTCCGGCCGAACGGTTGGGGCTCACGGACGAGAAGGCGCGCTTCAAGTCCGAGAAGTGTCTTGCCGAAGCAGTCTATTTCGAATCCCGCGGCGAGGCGGTGCGCGGCCAGATGGCCGTGGCGCAGGTCGTGCTGAACCGAGCGTTCTCCGGCTATTATCCGACGACGGTGTGCGGCGTCGTCTACCAGAACAAATACCGCCACTTCGCCTGCCAGTTCACCTTCGCCTGCGACAACAATCCGGATGTGATCCGCGAGCCCGAGATGTGGGATCGCGCCAGGAAGATCGCGAAGGCCATGCTGGACGGGCTGATCTGGCTGCCGGAAGTCGGCAAGTCGACCCACTATCATGCCTATTGGGTGCGGCCGTCCTGGGTCGCCGAGATGAAGCGCATGTACAAGTTCGGCGTTCACACCTTCTACCGGCCGAAGAAATGGGGCGACGGCAGCGACGCGCCGAGCTGGGGCACGCCGCAGCAGACCGCGGCCATTTCGGCCGAGCTCACCGAGGCCGCCAAGAGCGAGGCCGAGAGCAATCCGAACTGGACGCGGCGCTAATCATCTAGCGACGCGTCGCATTCCACTCGAGAAAGCGGCGATACAACTCGGTCTGGCGCGCCTGGTCCGGCGGCGTTGCGGCCGCCGGCTTTGCCGTGACAGGAATGCGCGGGGACGGTGCGGCGGCCGCGACCGGCTTCGACGGTTTAACGGTGGCCGTAGTGGCGGCCGGAATCCGTGTCGTCCCATCGAGCCATTCCTGCGCGGCCCGGAACCTGGTCCAGCCGGCGACCGGCGCGCGCGGCGCCATCTCCTGCCATTTCGGATGGAAGGGAGGCCGCTGCAGCTGCGACATGCGCGAGAACAGCGACTCGACCAGCAGCGACAGCCGGCGATCGCGGTCGCTTCCCGGCTGCCAATTATACGACGCCAGGATTGCCTCTGCTGCGATCGTTTCCACCGACTCGGAATTGGAGATCAGGTTGGGGTAGTCGTCCGCGGTGAGCTTGGATGGAAGGTAATCCTCGCGCAAGGTCTTGTCGTAGCCGACCGGGACGAGATGCAGATTGGCATCCGTGATCTGGCTGAGCCAGGGCACCGGCTTGCCGTCGACCGCAATCATCGCGTCGATCTCCCCCTTGCGCAACATTTCGAGCGCGATGCGCGGCTCGATATAGAGCAGATGCGGCTTGATCGCGAGCCGCTCGAACACGTTGATCGCGGTCACGAAGGTGCTGCCGTCCGGCAGGTCGACCGCAACGGTCTTGCCGTCGAGCTCCCGCATGGTGCGGATCGATCGCGGTGCCAGAACATGCATTTCCTCGTTGAACATCTTGGTGACGTAGACGAGCTGATTGCGGATGTTGCTCGCGAAGTCCTTGCGTTCGAGATAGGACAGCGTGTCCTTGCGCACGATTCCCACGTCGACGCCCTTGAGCATGAGGATGTCGGCCACCGCCTGAACCGAGCCGCTGCCGAGGACCGGCATGACCCGCAGGTTGATGCCGTCATTGAGGACCGAGGCGACGTCGGCGCCCATCTGCGAATAGGTGCTGCCATACGAGCCCGTCATCAGGCTCACCGTATTGGCGTTGAGCTGGCTCGCGAGATCGCGCTTGGCCGAGGCATAGCGGAAGATCGCCTTGAAGGAATCGCTGACCGCACCCGGGTCGATTCCGCTGCGCACCGGCCCGAACCGTTCCCAATGGCCATTGACGAAACGCTTCATCTGCATCTGCTCGATCGGCGCGTGGTCGCTGGCGCTGGTATTGGCGACGATCCCGGGAATCAACATGGGAATTGGCGTCCCCTTCAAGGAACGCGCCTGCCTCATGATGTTGTCGCGGGAGAGGTCGTCGCCGCAATTGCGCAGGACCGCAACCATCAGGTTGGCAAGCGCGTAGCCCACGATTCCCAAGCTGTTGTTCTTGCTGATTGCAGGCGCGTAGCGATCCATGAACGCGGACCACTCGGCGAAGCCGGGATCGCCGCCCTGCACACCGCCCTCGTACAGGATGGTGGCGGAAAGCAGTCCTTCCGCGTTCTGCAGGCCTGCAGGCTGCAGCACGGTGGCAACCGAATCCGAAACCGTGGGGATGATGTGCTCGGGTCTCCAGCCGAGCTCGGCGAGGCGGCGGATCGCGAGCACCGTGAATTTCGGGGTGCTGACGTCGACCAGGATGTTGGCTCCGGCGGTCTTCAGCTTCGCGATCTGCTGATTGATGTCGGCATCGGTGACCGCGTAAGCCGCTTCCGCGACGATCGGCAGCTTGCCGCCGAGCCCGTCCTTCAAACCCTTCAGATAGTCCTTGCCGAACTCGTCGTCTTGATAAAGCACACCGATGCGCGCGCCACCGGCATGTTGCTCGAGCAGATATTGCGCGTGAATATGAGCTTCAATCTGGTAGCTGGGTTGCGCTCCCATGGTCCAAGGATAGTCGCGAGGCTGATCCCAGATCGAGGCGCCGGAGCCGACGAACAATTGCGGTATCCTGTTCGCGTTGAGATAAGGCCGCACCGCCGCGCTGGTCGCTGTCCCAACGCTCGCAAAGATGACGTCGACCTTGTCTTCCTCCACCAGCCGTCGTGTCAGCTCCATCGTCTTCTGCGGATTATAGCCGTCGTCATAGGAGATGTAGGTGATCTTGCGGCCCCTGATCCCGCCCTCGTCATTCACCTTCTGGAAATAGGCGGAGATGACCTTGCTCACGCTGCCGTAAGCGGCCGCCGGCCCGCTGTAGGGCGTCGTATTGCCGATCCGGATCTCGCCCTCGGCAGCACGCGCCAGGCCTGGCACGGCGGCAAGCACGAGGAGCAACGCCACGGTCGGAGAACCCGGCGCGCCAAGCAGCCGAGGACCACGGGGCGCCGACGACAAGGCCGGCTGCAACAGACGATCAAACATTCCCATCATGGACCTCATCACGCAACACAACACTTTGCGGGGACGCGCGTCGCCCGCACGACACCATCGACCAGGATCCGGCGGTCCGCGCCCCGCCGCAATTCCTGCGCAGCGACCGGCGTGAGACCGCGCTGGATCACCCGGTTTCGAAGCTCGGGTCACTCGAGCCGCCGTCGAGCCTCGAGTGACCCGAGTTCGGCGGCTCTCGCGTACCAGGCGCGGGCCTTGGCCGGATCGGGCGCGACGCCAACGGCTTTCAGGTTGGACAAGATCGCGGGGTCATAGGTGCCGGCCAGCGTCAGTGATGCTTCGGCGTCCGCTTCCGCGACATGCGCCAGGATCAGGCGGGCACTCGCAACGTCGCCCGCGCCGATGAGATCGCGTCCGCGCTTCAGCATTTCGCTGATCTCGTTCTTGGTCAGCGCAGACGCGGCCGCCGGTGCAGGGCTCCTGGTCGCGGTGGTCCGAGATGCTTTCGGCGGAATTGACTGCGGGGTCTCGCCTCCGCCCGGAGCCGGCTTGACGATCGGGACCGACGCCACGATCGAATCGGCCCGTCCGATCGTGTGCGCCGCGGCGTCCAGCGATGCTTGGCCGTCATCGGATTTCGATTTCCCCGCTGTCCCGAAGTTTCGGGGAGACGATGAAGCGGTCGCTTCAGACTTCGTAACTGTTTCAATGTCCGGAGCCTGCATGATGCGCACCGCAAAGAACGCGAGGCACGCAAGCGCGGCCGCTGCGGCACCGAACCGGAAAACAGAATCGAATTCGAGCCGTTCGGGCGGAGGTGGAGGCATCACGACGGGATCGAGTGAAGGGATCTGCCAGGATCGGTCCGCTTCTGCTGGCGCCATTGGCATCGGCGCATCGTCAACCGCTGAAGCGGTTTGCCACCACGGCCGGGAGAGATCGGTGGCCGCATCCTCATCAGGCTCAGACGTCGCATGCGCGAGGCTGTTGGACAAAGCGGCAGGCTTTGCCGGGCGCCAACGTTCGCTCTGCGCATCACCCACGGTGATCCGCGATCCGCTACTCCGCAATAAGGAACTCATCCTCAACTACTCCTGCGGACACGCGCCATCGCGTCGCCCCGCAACACTCCCTGGACCGTTTGGCGCCTTTCTGCTCGGCGACTCAGCTTCCAAACCGGCGGCGAGACCGATGACCGAATCTATGGCCATGCCAAGCGGTGAATCGGCGATCTGGCAGCCGTGAATTCCCATTTCCTCGTCAGCAGGACGGACAAAACGCGCGCTACTACTTGAGCACCGCTAAATTTCGACCATCTCTTTTTCTTATTTGTACAGGTTCCGCGGTTCTTTTGCCGAAATCATGGCGAACCTGTCCAGCCATTTAGTTGGTGCTGGTAAATGCCGGCGGCGCCGGGGCGCACGAGATAGTGCGGCGGCGTCTGGCCGAGAACGATCTGAAGCCATGGCGAAGGGGCATGTGGCGTATCCCCACAGATCGATGCGAATTAGTCGCGCGCGTAGAGGATGTGCTCGATCCGTGCGGCGATTTGCAGCTGCTTCGACGAAAGGCCTCGTCCAACTCATTGGCGAGGGCCGCTCAGATCGTGCGCGTGATGACTACGAGCACCAGCGCAACGGTACGGCCGACTTGTTCGTCCAGCGCCCGCGGATCAATGGATGCACGCGGCCGACACGGCACGCACTAATTACATCGTGCCTGCCCCCAAATACCGGCGAGGCAGCAAATAACAACGAGTCGTAATATCTGTATTGGGCGACGATGGCTGCTTCGTCATGAGCACCGTCATTCCGGGACAAGGCCGCAGGCCCTGAACCCGGAATGACGGTGATCACGAATGACGGTGAAAACGCGACTGCCGAGCTCCGTCGTGACGCAGTCGGATCAGCTCTTGCTACGCGCTCAATGGCCGCGACTGCCGCGCCGTCGGCCGTGCCGCGAGCTCGTCGGCGATCTCGCGGGCAGCGGCCAATGTGGTCATCGTCCGCTGCGCGAAACTCGGATTCTCCGCGGGGCAGTCGGCGCGGCAATGCGCACCGCGGCTCTCGCGCCGGCTCCAGGCCGCGGTGGCGATCAGCAGCGCGGCGCTCGCCATGTTGCGCAGCCTCGGGCTGCCGGCGTCGCGCTCCATCCTGGCAATCGCGGCGATGGCCTCGGCGAGCCGCTCCTCGTCGCGGATGACACCGAGCTGGCTCGTCATCATCTCGCGCAGCGACACCTGCGCTGCGCCCGCGCAGGATCCGGCCGGATCGGCGAATGCAACGTGCTGCAGGGTCGAGGACGCGGTCAACGTCCGGCCGGAGATGTCGTCGGCAATCCGCCGGGCGAACACCAGCGCCGCGAGCAGCGCGTTGCCGGCGATGTGGTTGGCGCCATCCGTTGCCGTCGCGGCGACTTCACCTGCCGCCCAGAGCCCCTCGATCGAGCTGCGGCCCTGCGCGTCGACCGCGATCCCGCCCATGTGGAAATGCGCCGCCGGTGCCACTGGAATCGGCTGGCGGGTCGGATCGAGCCCCGCGGCGACGCAGGCCCGGTGCAGCATCGGATAGCGCTCGGCGACGTCGTCATCGAGCACGTCGCGCGCATCGAGAAAGGCGCCGCGTCCAGCGATGATCTCGGCCATGACGCCGCGGGCCACCGTGTCGCGCGGGGCAAGATCGACCAGCGGATGGCGCGGCAGCATGAAACGCTGGCCGCGCCGGTTGATCAGGATCGCGCCGGCGCCTCGCAGACTCTCGCTCACAACCGGCGCCGGATCGTGACCGGCCATCATCGCGGTCGGATGAAACTGCACGAACTCCGGATCGGCAATCACCGCGCCAGCGCGGGCGGCGATGGCGAGGCCGATGCCGGTGGCGTGCGGCGGATTCGTGGTCGCCGCGAACAGCCGGCCGATGCCGCCGGTGGCCAGCACGATTGCCGGCGCGGCGATCAGCATCGGCGCGGCCGCGTCGTCATCGGTCGGCCGCAGTTGCAGGCCACGCACCGCGCCGTCTTCCGTCAGCAGCGCGTCGGCGACATGGCCCTCGATGATGCGGATCGAGGGCGTCGCGCGCACGGCTTGCGACAGCGCGGTGATGATCGCCTGTCCGGTGAAGTCCCCGCGAACGCTGAGAATCCGTCGCGCGGCGTGCGCAGCCGCACGAGACGTCGCGAGCCTGCCGCCGTGATCACGATCGAATGCCACGCCGAGACGGACCAGGTCCTCGATTGCAGCCGAGGCATCGCGCGCGAGCGCCAGCGCCGCCGTCGCGTCGACGAGGCCGCCACCCGCGGCGATCATGTCGGCGGCATGGGTATCGGGGCTGTCGCCGGATGACACCGCTGCCGCGATGTCGGCCTGCATCGTCGTGCCGAACGAGGCCTCACCCAATGAGGTCGCGGAGATCAACGTGACCGGCTGCGGGGCGAGCTTCAGCGCGCAGAACAGTCCGGCAACTCCGGCACCGACGATCACGACGTGGCCGGATGTCTCGATCTGATCGTGGTCCATGTGCTGTCCAAATTCCACATTCCGTGCGCATGTGTACCGCGGTACCTGTTAGTTCTTCTTCAGAGACTTCCTTCGCTGTTTATCGGTGTTTGGCGACAAATAGCGGCCGTTCTGAAGGTCGCTCCCGCACAGGATGAATCGTCGTTTGCGACTCGCGCATCAGGACGTTTTCGCGCGGGGACAAAGACGCATGAGCGAGTTCCGGTGCCGGAACTCGCTTCGGATGACACCTGCTCATGGCTGGCCGCCGCATCGAAATTTTTCATGACTGGGTTCCGCTTTTGAGCTTGGGAGTTCAATGCAAATGCATTAACCGGAGAGGCGCGGCGGACAGCGACCGCGGCAGGGAGGACACTGATGTCGGTACAGGCAGGCGATCTCGGTACGGTGTCCCGCAACCAGGGCTGGCGCACGCCGGTGGTCATCATCGTGTGCGGCTGCGCCATTGCGCTGCTGAGCTTCGGTCCGCGCTCCAGCCTCGGCTTCTTCGTGCAGCCGATGAGCCGTGAATTCGCCTGGGGACGCGACGTGTTCGCCCTCGCGGTGGCGGTGCAGAACCTGTTGTGGGGACTCGGTCAGCCGCTCGCCGGCGCGATCGCCGATCGTTTCGGCGTGATGCGCGTCATCTGTGTCGGCGCGCTGCTCTATGCCGGCGGCCTGCTGATGATGCGCTATTCCAGCTCGCCGCTGTCGCTGAACATCGGCGCCGGCGTGCTGGTCGGCTTCGGCCTGTCGGGCTGCTCGTTCAATCTCATCCTGTCGGCTTTCAGCAAGCTGCTGCCGCCGGAGCGCCGGGGCGTCGCGCTCGGCGCCGGCACCGCGGCCGGCTCGCTCGGCCAGTTCCTGTTCGCTCCGTTCGGCGTCGCGCTGATCGACCAGTTCGGCTGGCAGAGCGCGCTGATGGTGTTCGCAACGCTGATGCTGTTCATCGTGCCGTTGTCGCTCGCCGTGGCGACGCCGCCGGCAGCCGAGGCCAAGCCGTCGGAGGCCGAGCAGCAGTCGTTCACGACCGCGCTGATGGAGGCGTTCGGCCACCGCTCCTACGTGCTGCTGGTGCTCGGATTCTTCACCTGCGGCTTCCAGCTCGCCTTCATCACCGTGCACCTGCCGGCGTTCCTGGTCGATCGCGGCCTTTCGGCGCAGGTTGGCGGCTGGGTGATCGCGGCGATCGGCCTGTTCAACATCATCGGCTCGCTCAGTGTCGGCTGGCTGCAGAGCCGGCTGCCGAAGCGCTACATCCTGTCCTTCATCTATTTCACCCGTGCGCTGGCGACGCTCGCCTTCATCTCGTTCCCGGTCACGGCGGCTTCCGCGATCGCCTTCGGCGCGGTTTCCGGGCTCGCCTGGCTCTCCACGGTGCCGCCGACCTCGTCGCTGGTCGCGATCATGTTCGGCACCCGCTGGCTCGCCACGCTCTATGGCTTCGCCTTCGTCAGCCACCAGGTGGGTGGCTTCCTCGGCGTCTGGCTCGGCGGCCTCGTGTTCGAGCGCTATGGCTCGTACACGCCGATCTGGTGGCTCTCCATCCTGTTCGGCGTGCTGTCGGCGCTGATCAACCTGCCGATCGTCGAGAAGCCGGTGGCGCGCGCCGTTCCCGCGACGTGAGTTGCGCGGCCGATCCGATCGGCTAAACATGGCGTGAGACGAAGAAAGTGCAGGGAGTGCGGCTGTGGGAACGTTCAAGGCGATCCGGATCGACAAGGCGGACAAGGGAACGACCGCGACGCTGACGCAGTTCGATGAAGCCGAACTGATGGACGGCGACGTCACCGTGAAGGTCGAGTGGTCGGCGCTGAATTACAAGGATGGGCTGGCGCTGACCGGCAAGGCGCCGGTGGTGCGCCGCTTCCCGATGATCGCGGGGATCGATTTCGCCGGCATGGTCGAGCAGTCCAGCCATCCCGACTGGAAGCCGGGAGATGCCGTGATCTGCACCGGCTGGGGCATGGGCGAGACCCATCTCGGCGCCTATGCCGAGAGGGCGCGGGTCAAGGGCGACTGGCTGGTCGGCCTGCCGCAGGGGCTGTCGGCTCGGGACGCGATGGCGATCGGCACCGCCGGCTTCACCGCGATGCTTGCGGTGCTCGCCCTGGAGAAGCACGGGCTGACGCCGGCGAGCGGGCCGGTGGTGGTGACGGGCGCGGCCGGCGGCGTCGGCTCGGTGGCGACGGCTGTGCTCGCCAAGCTCGGCTACCATGTGATCGCCTCGACCGGCCGCTTGGCCGAGGCTGACTATCTCAAGTCGCTCGGTGCCGCCGAGATCATCGACCGCAACGAGCTGTCCGGACCGGCCAAGCCGCTGGCGAAGGAGCGCTGGGCGGGCGGCATCGACAGCGTCGGCTCCAATACGCTCGCCAACCTGCTGGCGATGACCAAATATGGCGGCGCCATCGCCGCCTGCGGCCTCGCTGCCGGCATGGATTTGCCAACGTCGGTGGCGCCGTTCATTTTGCGCGGCGTGTGCCTCCTCGGCGTCGATTCGGTGATGTGCCCGCTGCCGGCGCGCAAGGCGGCCTGGCAGCGCCTCGCGACCGATCTGGATCGTGCAAAACTAGCTGAAATCACTCACGAAATCGCCTTGGACCAGGTGGCGTCGCTGGGGCCGCAGATCCTCGCGGGCCAGGTCCGCGGCCGTACGGTGGTAAGAATATCCTGAGGACGTTCAGACTTTTCAAACCATGCTGCTCCATTGTTGCCATGGTTGGTATGGTAAGCATGGGGTAAAGATACCGCCTTACCCGCTGCGTGGGGTTAAGTGGGAGTTTGATGCATGCTCGCGCGTATATTGCTGGGGACCGTGACTGCCGGTGCCGTGATTGCTCCTGCGATGGCGGGTTCGATGACAGCCGACGAGGCCCGCAAATTCGTCGCCGGAAAGGTGTTCGCCTTCACCTGCGTCGACGGCACCCGTGGCGCGGGCCGCATCCTCGACGACATGGGCGCGGCCGGTGCGGTGCAGTTCTCCGGCTCGGGGCCGGTGCGTCACATCCGCCTGCCGGGCAATACCCTGCAGATTCGCGGCCAGAATGTCTGCGCTGCCATCAAGGGCATGCCGTTCGAACCGTGCTTCAACCTCGACAAGAAGGACGATCGCAGCTTCCGCGGTTCGGTCTCCGGGCTCGGCGCCTTCGCCTATTGCGACTTCCAGCACCAGGGCGGAGCCACCATGCTGATGGCGCGCGCCGTGGCGCGGCCGCGCGCCGCACGCGCTGCTGGACCCGCGGCTGACGGCTCCCACACCGAAGTAGCGGCACGGGTCGAGACCCCGCGGGTGGAACGCAGCAAGGTGGAACCCTTGAAGGCAGATGCTGCGAAGGCCGCCAAGGCGGAAAGTTCCAAGACGGAGAACATGAAGGCCGAAAACGCGAAGACTGAAATTACCAAATCCGATAACGCGAAGTCGGATGCGGCGCCGGAGCTGCGTCGCTCGACCGATTAGTTGTTAGTTCACCGATCATTGAAAAACCGGTTCCCTATTATCATAGAGTAATTTTTTAAGCTGACCGCACGTTAGTGGTCATTGCGCCGTAGTCGTACGGAATCTCAAATTCATGCCTCGGTAGCGACTCGTGTGCAGTTTGCAACCAGGGGGGTGGCCCACGAGAAAGGGTCGTTATGTCGCTTTATTTCTTCCGGATCAGCCAGGGCCGCTATTCTGGCGCGGCTGATCAGCCTTATGAATTCGCCAACCGGGAAACCGCCTGGAACGAGCTGACGGCTGTCTGCTCCGACCTGATCGGCGGGATCTCGAGGTCGTTGCAGCAGGGGGCCGAGTGGCAGATGGAGCTGCTCGACGAAGCCAAGCAGCCGGTGTTCCGGATTCGCCTGGTGTCCGAAGCGGTCGGCTGAGGTCTAGCTGTCCGGGGTGATTGCGCCGCTGGCCGTCGGATTCGAGTCCGGTTTGCCGTGGCGGCAATCTTCTGCGCGCAGGCGCCATTTGATGAAGTCCGCGTCCACCTCGGGCGCGTCAGTCGGGATTGATGGAGTTCGGCCTAGGCTCCGCGTCGTGCCCCGGCGCCGCCGATCTCCGTCACGCTCTCGTGCTCAGTCGCTTGTGATGCTGTCGGACGTCGGTCCTGGCCCGGCCACCTCATCTCCGGATTCATCCGCGCGGTGATCAGCGTCTTCCGGTTGCTGCGGCGCAGGTCGTGGCGGCAATCGTCCTTTGCCCCGTGCGCGCTCCAAAGGTCTTGCTTCGACGCGATCCTTTAGCGGTATCGGGAGACCAGGTGTAGCGGCGGACGGTTTCAGGGTACCGCGTCATCCCTGAGCGCCATCATTTTATGGGCATTGTCAGTAATCTTACGGTTCCAGCATTAACCTCTGATAAGCCTGTTTCGCGCCCAATGAGGTCGGCAGAGACGACATGCGGGTTCGGAATTTTCGGAGCCCTCTGATCCTCTGACCTCGACCGCGCAGCGCAGCGTAGACCTGGATCTTCGGGCCGTCTTTGGCGCTGGCAGAACGCGGCCGAACCACGCAGTCAGCTGGGGTCCTCCGTGTCAAAGATGTCCATCCGTACGAAGATCATATCGGTCATCGCCTTCATGCTCGTCACCATGTGCGGGCTCGGCGTGCTCGCCGTCACCAGCATGCAGTCGATCAATGCCAACACGGTCGACATCGCCACCAATTGGCTGCCGAGCGTGCGCGCGATCGGCGAGCTGCGCGCCGACATCAATCTGCTGCGCATCGCCTTGCGCGCGCATGTGATGTCGGAGACGGCCGAGGCCAAGCAGGGCGCGGAGAAGCGCGTCAACGGAATCCTCGAGACGATCAACAAGGACCGCAAGACCTACGAGCCGATGATCACCTCGGCCGAGGAACGGGCGATCTACAACAACTGGGTGCAGTCCTGGGAGAAGTACGTCGTCGCGGTCAAGCAGGTGATGGACGAATCCAACAAGAGCGTCGGAAAGATCCCGCGCGAAGCCACCGAAATGCTGGAAAAATCGGCCGCGGCGATCGCGCGCGACGCCGACAAGTATTTCATCCAGGACATCGAGTTCAACAACAAGGGTGCCGACAACGCGACGCGGCAGGCCGCGGAGAGCTTCACGCGTGCGATCTGGCTGGTGATGTCGATCATTGCCGCGGCCGTCATTGCCGGCGTCGCCGTCGGTTTCTATCTCGTGCAGAACGTCTCGTCCGGCATTGCGTCGATCATCAAGCCGATGCAGGAGCTCGCCAAGGGCGATCTCGGCGCGGAGGTGACGCATCGCGGCGAGCCGACCGAGATCGGCGCCATGGCCGATACGCTGCAGGTGTTCAAGGAGGCGCTGATCGCCAAGAAGGAGGCCGACGAGCTCGCGGCCCACGATGCCGAGGCCAAGATCGAACGCGGCCGGCGCGTCGACAACATCACCCGCCAGTTCGAGGCGACGATCGGCGAGATCGTGCAGACGGTGTCGTCGGCCTCGACCGAGCTCGAGCATTCCGCCGGCGCGCTGTCATCCACCGCGACGCGCTCGCAGGAGATCTCGACCGCGGTTGCGGCTGCTTCGGAGGAGGCTTCGACCAACGTACAGTCGGTCGCTTCCGCGACGGAGGAGCTATCGTCGTCGATCACCGAGATCAGCCGCCAGGTGCAGGAATCCGCCCGCATGGCCACCGAGGCCGTCGACCAGGCGCGCATGACCAATGATCGGGTGAGCGAGCTGAGCAAGGCGGCGGCGCGCATCGGCGACGTGGTCGAGCTGATCAACACGATCGCCGGCCAGACCAACCTGCTGGCGCTGAATGCGACCATCGAGGCGGCGCGCGCCGGCGAAGCCGGTCGCGGCTTCGCGGTCGTCGCCTCCGAGGTGAAGGCGCTGGCCGAGCAGACCGCCAAGGCGACCGACGAGATCGGCCAGCAGGTGTCCGGCATCCAGGCCGCGACGCAGGAATCGGTCGGCGCCATCCGGGCGATCTCCACGACCATCGAGCGGCTGTCGGAAATCTCGTCGGCGATCGCGGCGGCCGTGGAGGAGCAGGGCGCCGCCACGCAGGAGATCTCGCGCAACGTCCAGCAGGCATCGGAGGGCACGCAGCAGGTTTCCGTGAACGTCGTCGACGTGCAGCGCGGCGCGACCGAGACTGGTACGGCTTCCACGCACGTGCTGGCCGCGGCGCAGTCGCTGGCCTCGGACAGCGACCGGCTGAAGCGTGAGGTGGCGTCGTTCCTGGAGTCGGTGCGCGCAGCCTAATCCGACATGGCGCTATGCCGCCGGCTGAGCCGGCGGCGCCTGCTGCTGCCGTCGGAACAGCACCTTCTGGTACAGCCAGCCGATCGCGACCAGCACCAGGCCGAGCCCGATGAACGACAGGGCGCGCCACACGCCGGTCAGCGCCGACATGTCGATCAGGAAGGCCTTCAGGATCGTCAGCGCGATCACGATCGCGGATGCCAGACGCGCGCGCTGCGACTGCACGATGATTCCGATCCCGAGCAGCATCACGCCGAAGGCGAGCCAGGCGATCGAATAGGTGTACTGCTCGGCGGCGCTGGTCGGTCCTGCCGTCAGATCGGGGCCGTGATAGATGCGGCGGATCTCGAGGCTGACATAGGACAGCGCCAGGATCAGTGCGCCCGCGGCCAGCGTATTGCCATAGGCTGGCGGACGGCGGCCTGCGACCGCGTAGGACAACAGCAGCATCAGTACCGCCGGGAACGCATAGGCCAGGATCAGGATGTTGAGCAGGCCGCCCTTGATCGCGACGTCCGAGATCATCGGGTTTTCGAACAGCAGCAGGCCGAGCACGGTGGCGCCGCCGGCGAATCCGGTGAGGATCACGGCGCTGATGTTGTGCACGATGCTGCCGCTGCGCTCCCGCAGCCGCTCCAGCCCGATCGCCAGCGCCAGGGCCACGCAGACGTCGAGTCCCACTTCGGCGAGCGACGGCACCGCCAGCATGTCGCCGTCGTTGACGGCGTGGCGGATCTCCAGGAAGGCGAGCAGGGTCGTGAACAGGATCGCGGCGGCCTCCACCGCGCGCAGCGGCGCGTCGTCGCCATGGCGGCGCATCAGATAGCTCGCGCCCCAGAACGACGCCGCCGGCACGCCATAGCCCCACAGCAGCCAGTTGAAGATCGGCGTGGTGCCGACATCGGCGCCGACGATGCGCGGATCATGGCCGATGCGCAGCACCACGAGCCCGGCAAAGACGGCCGCGAGCGTGCGCAGGAACGGGATCGGCCGGCTCTCGAAGATCCAGGCGGTGCCGAGCGACATCAGCGCCAGCGCGATCGTCAGCCAGCCCTTCTCAAGCGCGAAGGTCAGGGCCAGCGCCAGCGCGGCCAGCGTGCCGGTCGCGAACAGCGCGATCGAGGCACTGAGGCCGGGACGTTCCTCGCGCCGCGTCAGCGCCTCGGTGGCGACGGCAAAGCCGGCGGCGAGCACGACGGCGAGGATCGCGAACGGGATCGAGCGGTCGAGATGGGCGATGCGCGCATAGAGCGCGACCAGCAGCGCCAGCGGCGTGAACACGCCGGCCGCCGACCACACCACCGGCACGACGGCGTTGTGCGCGCGCCCCTGCGCCAGGAAGCCGGCGCCGCCGAAGCCCAGCGCGAAGATCGCTGCCGTCACCAGATGCGACGTGACCGACGCGCCGAGCGGGTTCGGCCCCATCCCGGGCAGCGCGCCGCCGGGCAGCACCAGCAGGTCCGGATTGTCGCGCAGCGCCCATTCGGCGAACACGAGGAACACGGTCGCAGCGGCGGCGGCCACCGCGCCGACGGCGCTCGGCGCGCGCCAGGCGACCGCCAGCGTCGCCGCGACCAGCACCGTGAAGCCGATCAGCGCCAGGCCGTCATGGAAGCTCGCCAGCACGACCAGCATGGCGCCGAGCAGATAAACCGCCAGGCCGACGGATGAGATCGGCTCGACCTCGTCGTTCTCGGCGGCGGGTCCGAACATGAAGCCGCAGACCACGATCAGTGCGGCCAGCGCGAAACCAACCGCGACGTGGAAAACATGCGGCGCCACCGTCTCGACGCCCGCGTCGAGTCCGGGCAAGGTCCACAGGAACGACAGCCCGATCGTGGTCATCGCGAGCCAGCGCCACAGCCGCACGCGTGCCAGCGCGAACGCGGCGGCGGTGACGATGGCGAGGTAGATGTACAGCGCCCAGTAGTTCGGCTCGCCGGTCGACACCAGCACCGGCGTCGTGAACGCCGCGACGATGCCGAGCCCGGCGAGCGCCGGGCCATGCAGCAGCGCCGCCGCCAGCGTGCCCAGCGCGACCACGCCGAGCAGCACGAAGGCGATCGCGGGCGGCAGGAAGTCGTACAGCGCGTAGGCCGCATAGATGGTGGCGAAGGCGACCGCCGTGCCGGCCGCCGTGAGCATCGCCGGAATGTTGGCGATCGGCAGCGCCGCGATCTGCGAGATGCTCTCCTTGCGCCGTGTCCATTCGCCGGCCGCGAGCAGCGCGGCGGCGAACAGCGCGCCGAGCGCGACGCGCACCTCGGGGCCGACGAGGCCGGCCTCGATCGAGTAGCGCACCATGAAGAAGCCGCCGAGCGCCAGGGTCAGCCCGCCGATCCACACCACCCAGCGGGTGCCGATGCGCTCCTCGAAGCCGGCCGCGGGCTGCGGCACGGGTGGCGGCGACGCGAGCGGCGGCTGTTCGGCCGCTGCATCGCTCGCCATCGCCGCCGGCTGCAGGGCAGCCTCGGTCAGCTCCGGCAATGGGGGCGGCATTGGCGGGGCTTCAGCGGGCTCCTGAAGCGGGCTGAGCGGCGGCGCGACCACCGGCGCGGCCGCGATCGGGCGTGCCGCCTCGAGCTTGGCCAGCCGTGCCTGCACCTCGGCCAATCGGTCGGAGGTCCGGCGCGCGAAGGCGAGCGCCGCGAACGCCACCAGCAGGGCGATCCAATCCAGGGGCCAATCGAACATCACGCGGGAATCCTGAAATCGATGCCGCCGGGGGGCGTCACGGGTGGAGGGAAGCTGCGAGCCCTTGCGGACCCCGGCGAATCGGCCAACCGCTCCGGCGGGCCGCACGATGGCCGTCGTTCCCTCTGTGTCAAACCGTGGAACATAAGTTCAAAGCGCACCGGTACGCGGCTACGCAGCGTTGCAACTCAGTCCAGATCGATCCGGAACGGCGCGCTGTCGACCATCATGGCGCCGGGCCCGATCGCGTCCAGCGCGCGCACCATGCGCCCCTGGCGGCCCAGTGCCCTGTCGGCCAGGCTGACGATCAGCCGGTTCGGCGAGGCGATCGGCGAGGCCTGGCGGATCGCCCAGGCGATATCGAGCTCGTCGCGATTGGGGTTGAGCGCGCAGGCCGCGGCGAAGGCGCTCGCGGTGGAGCGGCTGATGCCGGCATAGCAGTGGATCACCAGTGGCGCCGCACGATCCCAGCCGCGCACGAACTGCAGCACCTGGGCGACGTGATCCTCGCTCGGCGCCATGAAGCCAGGAAGCTGCTCGGTGATGTCGTCGACCGAGACCCGCAGATGGTTCTCGGGGCGGATCGTCTCCGGTCGCCGCACCTGCTCGACATTGGCCATGATGGTCAGCACGTGGCTGGCGCCGGTCAGGCGCACGGTCTCGGGCAGGGCGGCGAGTGAGCAGACGTGGATCATGGCGAGCCTTTGAACGCCCGATTATACGAATGGGGGCACAAGGGCAAAAGCGCGTTTTGGATGTCAGCCGTCGGGCTGGCGCATGTGTGCGCCGACGGCCCTCAGCGCGTGTTCTTGAGCTGCCGCAGCTCCTGGCGGACCAGATGGGCCTTGCCCTCGATCTCGGCGTTGAGCCGCTCGAGATGATCGAGCACCCGCTCACGGTTCTGGGGGGCGATCTCGACCGGTTTCTCGGACCAGGGACGGCGCACGAACAGGGCCACGATGGCGACGGCCAAGGCGGTCAGGAGCGGAAAGCTCAGGGCAACGAACTGGTGCGTGGTCATCGAAGACCTCCCAGGATCCACTGACCGAGCAAATGTATGAGCACTCCGGTGATAATGCAAACGACCCCCGACCCGTAGATCAGGCCCGCGGGGGTGCTGGGCGGCAGCACCCCATAGACGAACTGGGCAAGCGGCACGAACGTCCCGGCAGTGACGATGGCCGTCGCCAGCGTGTTGACCCAGTTGGCGGCCAGCTTCAGCCGTTCGTTGCGGCGCTCGTCCGGCGTCAGCGGCATCTCAGCACGCCCCCAGCACCGCGTTGAAGCGGGTCAGGAACTGCTTCTCGGCCTTGGCCGCGCTCCAGGGCGTCAGATAATCCGTCACGGTGGCGTCCGGCAGGCCGGGGTCGCGACCGAACAGCTTCTTCGCCTCGCTTTCCGAGAAGCCGGCCAGCCGGGTCGCCTCCAGAAAGGCGGCGCCGCGGTCGGCCGCCTTGATCTGGCGCTCGATCTCCGGAGCAATCTCCGCCGGCAGCCCGAAGCGGATGTGGATCGCCCCGAGCAGCCGCTTCTCGACTGATTTGTAGCCGTCGCCGAGCACCGCCTTGAACGGCGAGATCATGTCGCCGATGACGTATTCCGGTGCATCGTGCAGCAGCGCGGCGAGCCGCAGCTTCGCATCGATGTTCGGCTTGCGCGCGCGCATCACCGTCTCGACCAGCAGCGTGTGCTGCGCGACCGAGAAGATGTGCGCGCCGGTGGTCTGGCCATTCCAGCGCGCGACACGCGCGAGCCCATGGGCGATGTCGGCGATCTCGACATCGAGCGGCGAGGGATCGATGAGGTTGAGCCGCCGGCCGGACAGCATGCGCTGCCAGACGCGGTCGTGCCCGCTCGGGGCCTTGTCAGTCGTCATTTGGGAGGCTTGAGGCGCGGGGCGCGGCGCTTGCCGCTGCAGGTCTCGTGGCAGAAGCAGGTGACGAGATGGTCGTTGACCATGCCGGTCGCCTGCATGAAGGCATAGACGATCGTGGGACCGACGAACTTGAAGCCGCGCGAGGCCAGCTCTTTCGAGATCTTGATCGACAGCGGCGTCGAGGCCGGCACGCTCGCGGTGGTCTTGAACTGGTTGACCTTGGGCGCGCCGTCCATGAAGTCCCACAGCAGCTTGGAGAAGCCGGGACCCTTGTCCTGGATGTCGAGCCAGGATTTCGCGCTGAGAATCGTCCCTTCGATCTTGGCGCGGTTGCGCACGATGCCGGCATCGTTCATCAGCGCGTGGATCTTCTTGTCGGAATAGCGCGCGATCTTCTCCGGCTGGAAATCATCGAAGGCGCGGCGGAAATTGTCACGCTTGCGCAGGATCGTGATCCACGACAGCCCGGCCTGGAAGCCGTCGAGGATCAGCTTCTCGAACAGCGCGCGGTCGTCATATTCCGGCACGCCCCACTCGGTGTCGTGATAGGCGACATAGAGCGGATCGCTGCCCGGCCAGGGGCAGCGCGTCAGGCCATCGGGATGGACGACAGCAGCGCGACCCATGAGACCGGCTCAGGCGACCGTCTGCTTCGGCGCGCCCTGCAGCGCGTCGGGATCAGCGATGCGCAGAACGAGGCCGCCGGCGGTGAGCGGCGTTCCCGCCTCCAACGCCTCCGCGGCGCGGTCGATGCGCAGCAGCGCCATGCCCTTCTGCGCGGCGGCCGAGCCCATGGTGCCGACCGACTTGTCGCCGGCCAGAATCGGCGTGCCCGGCTCGGGACTCGGCCCGTCGAGCAGCACCTTCGCCGCGCGCGTGCGCGTGGTGCCGCGATGATGCATGCGGCTCACGACCTCCTGGCCGACATAGCAGCCCTTGCCGACGTCGACGCCGTGCAGCCGGTCCATGTTGGTCTCGTGCGGGAAGGCGTCGCCATACATGAAGTCGAGCCCGCCGCGCGGCACGCTGCAGTCGATACGATGCGCCTCATAGGCGTCGGAATCGACGATCTCGGCGCCGAGCCGTGCGGCGATCTCCGCGAGCGCCTCCTGCGGCGCAATGACGCGCGCGCCGAGGCGCTCATGACGCGGATCGACGAAGCTCGGCTCCGGCGTGGCGCCGATGGCACCATCCCAGACCGCGATCACGCCGAGCTCTCCGGAGCGATTGCTGACCGCGACCTTGGCCCTGAGCTTGTAGAGGTTGAGCTTGTCGGTGAGCGCCTGCGCCAGCGCGCGCGGACAGTCGAGCAGCAAGCGCTCGCCGGCGTCCGTCGCCGGCACCTGCGCCACCAGGAAATCAACGATGATCTTGCCTTGCGGCGTCAGCAGCGCACCGAACCGGGCCTCGCCAGGCGTGAGCTTGGTGACGTCGGTGGTGAAGAGACCGTTGAGGAACTTGCGTGCATCGTCGCCGCTGACCTGGACCACGCCCCGGTCGTCGAGAAACGTCGCCTTCATCCGAAAAACCTCTTGCGACAGGCCGCACTGAAACGTAAGCCGCCCTGGCATAAACCACAAGGCTGAAACGCCGCCGCGCGGTGGCTTCATTCTAAAGATCGAGACTCGCGTGCCACCGGAGGCCAGCAAATGGGCAGGCGCGCAGCATGATCGATCTGTCTTGGGGCGGTCAGGAGAATGAAATCCTATGAGGGCTTCATGAGCGCGCGCTTCGACGTCATTCTGAAATCCGGCACCGTGGTCAATCAGGACGGCGAGGGCGTCCGCGACATCGGCATGTCAGGCGGACGCATTGTCGAGATCGGCGATCTCGGCACAGCCTCGGCCGCCGAGATCATCGACTGCAAGGGACTGCACGTGCTGCCCGGCGTGATCGACACCCAGGTGCATTTCCGCGAGCCTGGTCTCACTCACAAGGAGGACCTCGAAACCGGCTCGCGCAGCGCCGTGATGGGCGGCGTCACCGCCGTGTTCGAGATGCCCAACACCAATCCGCTGACGGTGACCGAGGAGGCGTTCACCGCCAAGGTCGCTGCCGGCCGCCATCGCATGCATTGCGATTTCGCCTTCTTCATCGGCGGCACCCGCGAGAATGTCGAGCAGCTCCCGGTGTTGGAGCGCGCCGAGGGCTGCGCCGGCGTCAAGGTGTTCGTCGGCTCGTCCACCGGCTCGCTGCTGGTCGAGGACGACGACAGCCTGCGCCGCATCTTCCAGGTGATCCGCCGCCGTGCCGCGTTCCACGCCGAGGACGAGTACCGCCTCAACGAGCGCAAGGACCTGCGCGTCGAGAACGATCCGCGCTCACACCCGGTGTGGCGCGACGAGGAGGCGGCGCTGCGCGCCACGCAACGTCTCGTGACCCTCGCGCACGAGACCGGCAAGCGCATCCACGTGCTGCACATCTCCACCAAGGAGGAGATCGTGTATCTGCGCGACCACAAGGACGTCGCCACCGTCGAGGCCACGCCGCATCATCTCACCTTGGCGGCGCCGGAGTGCTACGAGCGGCTCGGCACCTACGCGCAGATGAATCCGCCGGTGCGATCAGCCGATCATCGCGACGTGATCTGGTGGGGCGTCCACCAGGGCATCGTCGACATCTTAGGCTCCGACCACGCGCCGCACACCGCCGAGGAGAAGGCCAAGACCTATCCGGCCTCGCCCTCCGGCATGACTGGCGTGCAGACCTTGGTGCCGATCATGCTCGACCACGTCAATGCCGGCCGGCTGTCGCTGCAACGTTTCGTCGACCTCACCAGCGCCGGCCCCGCCCGTATCTACAACATCGCCCGCAAGGGCCGCATCGCCGCCGGCTACGACGCCGATCTCACGGTGGTCGATCTCAAGCGCAGCGAGACCATCACCCACGATTGGGTCGCCTCGAAAGCCGGCTGGACGCCCTATGATGGTCTGCGCGTCACCGGCTGGCCGGTCGGCACCTTCGTCCGCGGCCGGCGCGTGATGTGGCAGGGCGAGCTGCTGACGCCGGCGACCGGCGAGCCGGTGCGGTTCATGGAGACGCTGCGTCCGTAACGGCGCTGCGCGTTAGTTTGCTCCGTCATTGCGAGCGCAGCGACGCAATCCAGAGTCCTTAGCGCGGCCCTGGATTGCTTCGTCGCTCTGCTCCTCGCAATGACGCGGAGCGGACATCACGGCCTGGCCGTCGTTCACGTGAACAGCTTGTCGATGTCGTCCTGGGAAATCGCCACGCCCGGCCGTTTCGGACCCTCCAGCAAGTCCGGGACGCTCGAGGGCGCAGCAAGCTCGGCGGCCACCCGCGCCAGCTCCTCTTTTCCCCAGATGCGGACGAGCTTGTTGATGTGGTCCTCCATGAACTTCAGCGACTTGACCACCCGCGTGATCCGCTGCCCGGTGAGGTCCTGGAACGCGCACGCCTCGAACACCTTGTTCGTGCTGTCGACGATCTCGTCGCAGACCGCTATGGTCTTCGGGTCCTTGACGCCCTGCAGCTTCCCGACGCTGGCGCTGATCGCCTCCATGCTTTCGAGGATCGCGTTCCCGGCTACTTCCGTATTTTCCACGATCGCGTCGAGGGTGTCGGTCATCGACGCAAAACTGCCCTTGCCGTCGCCTTGAAGAGCGGCGAGTTCGCGCCGCATGCTGCTGATCTGGCCGAACATCTCGACCAGGTACGTCTTCAGCAATCTCTCTTCTTCCGGCGCGATCATCAGAAATCCCCGACTTCTCTTTAGCGTTTCCTTACCAACTCTTCACGCGGCAGTTGCACCCCCCGGCCTGCTCTTCTGTGAAGGCATTTCGGATTCGGTTCGGCCGTTGCCGGCTCGCAACGCGGCTCGAAGAGGTACCGTAGTCAGCCAGATGAAGAATAGCTGCCCATTTTTGCCCGCTTTCGTTAAGGGCGCATGTTCATTCCCGTCAAAGGCCCTCAAATGGTGAAGGGTTTCTGACGGGACCTCGCTGCCGCGGCTGCCGTATGGCAGTTCCCGGTCCGCCGCTGCTTGACCCCCCCCCGGGCTCTCTACCCGACCGCAATGGCGGTCCACAGTCAGGCGCACGGCCCCGGCGCGCCGCTGACGAAGTCGGATATTTCGACTATCCTGCCCAGCGGACCATCAAGGCGGGGCAGAACAGGGTCCAGGAGGGGACGTCGATGAGCACAGTCAGAAGCGCGCTGGCCCAGAAGAGTGCCGCCGTGATCCATGTTCATTCCGGCGACATGGTCGTCGAAGCCTTGCGGCAGATGCGCGACAATCGGGTGCGCTCGGTGCTGGTCATCGACGGCGGCGTGCTGGTCGGCATCATCACCCAGGGCGACTGCGCCATCAAGGTGCTGCTGCCCGGGCTCGATGCGAAGCAGACGCCGGTGAGCCAGGTGATGACGGCCAACCCGGTGACGGTCAAGCCGGACCACAAGCTGGACAGCTGCATGGCGATGATGTCGCAGCGCGGCTTTCGCCATCTGCCGGTGCTGGACGCGGGCAAGGTCGTAGGCGTGATCTCGATCGGCGACGTCGTCAAGAACATCATCCGGGATCTGGAGCACGACGTGGACGACCTGATGGGCTACATCATGAAGGACGGCCCCGGAGGCTGACGGACGAACGTGGTGCCGTCGCCCTCCGCCTATGTCTGCCTGTGACCCCTGGCGGACTTGCGCGTGGCTCGCCGAACGCTCTTCACGATCCGCTTGGACGGCGGATCTTGGTTCTCGGATTTCTGCCCGCAATTCTGTCTTACAGGCGCTGATTCCGGGCAGGCAGACCAGGCGCTATGTTGGCGCGAGAAATGGCTTTCCCTTCGACCGATGTGAAAACTCTCGGTCGATGTCGCCTTTCAATCGCATGCTACTATTTTCGATGCCATACAGTCGCCGTTCGGATACCACCTAATGCACTGGTAACATTTTTTCGTCGACCCTGGGCAACCAACTACGCCCCCGTTGTTGGTGTTGCACGATCCAGTCGGCGGACAAACTGACTCGGTGAGAATGCACCGTCCATTGTTGTCACGCTCAACACATTCAATATGGCAGGCCTTCTTTTTGGCCGCCATGACAGGCGAGGAGCCGAGACCCGCGGCGATCGAAAGAGCGGCGACCGAAAACACAATTCGCAGGATCAATCGCATACTACCCTCCTACACGTGTCTGGTTACTATAAAGAGATTGTCAAATTGCCTCTTTGATATGGCGCAACTTATGCGCGATCATCATCCTGCGCCTAATCATAACCTGCGATGAGGAGCAATGCGCACGGACGCCAGAAATTAAAGGCGCACGAGTATGTACAGTATCGGTATTTCCAACGTACCGGCACATGCTTCCCACAGGTTCATGAACGATTTGCCCTTCCAGGCGACCGCACGTCAGGTCCTGGCCCGGTCCGGACCTTCCGGTCCGCATCCGCGATGTCGGCTTCCCGGCCTCGACCGGACAGACATTCCTTCACACCCGCCGAGTTCAGGAAGCGTTCTGGCATCGCCAGTCTGTTTCCGTGCGCCGGGGCGACACTGCCTTAGCGAAGGCCGCCGCAAAAATTTGAATTGGTGGGCGTCCTGATTTGTTAACGACCGCTGCTATGACATCACTAAGGCTGGTTTCGAGGTGATCGCCATGAGCATTTTGGTGAAGACGTTTTGCTGGATCGTGGCCTTGTCCGCTTGGTGCGGAGCAATGTGGAGCAATTTTCGCGCCGGCCAGCAACTACGCGCAGCGGGCTATAGCGTTTGGACCTTCAGTACGAGAGCCCGTTTCAATGCCTGGAAGGGAGCAAACATTGTGCTCTTCCTGAGTTGTTTCGCAATATTTGCTGCGGCAGTTTTGGTACTAATTTCGATACAATAGGCCAGCAGTCCCCTCCTCGAATGTCCTGTTGGCCCATCTCGGACCTTCCGATCGGCCCCGGCTGACGTTGGCTGCTGGGGCTCAACCGGAAGTAAGCGCCCGCAGCAGCTTAGGGCAGCTTTTGACCTCGGACATTGAGCTTTGACCTGTTGATCTGGGTCAACACGAAGATCGGTTTTATTGGAATTAATTGTTTTAAACGAAGGAGGCGAAAATGAAGCTCTCATTCGCAATAGCGGCTACGCTACTGATAACTGGGTTCGTAGCCGCGAGCACCGAGAAAGCCAGCGCTGTGGTGTACTGCACATACGTTGGCTATCCAGCCAATTGCGTCGTACGGCCGGGCGTAGTTCTGAGGCCGCGACCCGTTGCACGACAAGCGGTGGTGGGGGCGGGCACTGTAAATCGCGGAGGTCCGGTCAATCGCGCTGGGAGACGTTGACCCGTCAATTTGCGAGATTTGTAGCCTCGCCCGAAAGCCCAAGATCGGATTTCCCAAGATCGGATTTCCGCAGAGCTGTTTGTAAACTCAACACCTTTCAAGGCGGGCCGTATCATGAAATTAGTGACGTCAGTGATTTCTGCGCTGTCTTTCGTGGCGCTCTCGGCAATTCCGCTCAACGCTCAGCAATACAAGATGCAAACGCCGATACCGCCGGGCGTCGCAATCCCGGACAAGGTGGAGACCCGCCTTGGGACGCTGAACTTCTTCGACGGTTTTCCCGACGATGCGACCGTGGAAAAGCTCTACGACAATCTGGATTTCCAACACGCGGTCCAGGCCTACATGTTGGCGCTGGCTCCAGTGAACCAGTTGGCAAATCGGAAGGGCATCGCGGAACTGGGTCCGTTCAATCTAACGGTGCCGATCTTCGAGGATAGGATGGACTCGAAGTCGCTTTTTCTCACCCCGAACAACAACACGCCGTACACTTGGTTTTGGCTCGACCTGCGTGACGGGCCTCTGGTGCTCGAAGTGCCACCCAATGTGCTCGGCCTCATCAACGACATGTGGTATAATTTTGTCACTGATGTTGGACTCGTCGGTCCGGACAAGGGGCAGGGCGGCAAGTACCTGATCTTGCCGCCCGGCTACAACGGCGAGGTGCCGACCGGCTACTTTGTCGTGAAGCCGGCGACGTTCAGCGTCTGGGTTCCGTGGCGCTCGTTCTTGGTCAAC
This sequence comes from Bradyrhizobium sp. HKCCYLRH1030, assembly GCF_051168395.1. Classification (NCBI taxonomy): domain Bacteria; kingdom Pseudomonadati; phylum Pseudomonadota; class Alphaproteobacteria; order Hyphomicrobiales; family Nitrobacteraceae; genus Bradyrhizobium; species Bradyrhizobium sp. HKCCYLRH1030. The sequence continues at coordinate 574,242 of NZ_JBNPUY010000004.1, forward strand.
GGCGATCCGAAGCCCGGCGTCGACGCGGTCGAAGAGCACACGAAAATTTATCACCTGAAAGATGCTGCGAATCCGCCGAAACTCAATTTCGTGCATGTTTCCGGCAAAGCATTTAGCACGCTGGCTCCAGGAGATTATCCCTTCTGGGAGTATCTGAATCAGGTTGTGCAGGAGGAGCCGACCGATACAGTCGACCCGGTCACACTCGGCCTCTACGCATCGGTCGGCATCCGCAAGGGTAAGCCCTTCGCGCCCGATACACGGATGAAAAAAATTCTGACCGAAGCCGCCCTGGTAGGCGATGCGACCGCCCGTGCGATCAATGGCCGGTTGCGGATCAAGGAAAGCTACTATTACCCCAACAGCGCGTGGCGAACGGGCTTCTTCGGCGGCTACAAGTTCGAGGAAAACGGCGCGCGTATTCTCGATGCCTACTCGGCATTCTTCTTCTACGCGACCGGCGTGACACCAGCGATGGATTCCAAGTCGGTTGGCGAGGGATCGCAGTACATGGCCGCGTTCGTCGACAGCCAAAACAAGCCATTCGACGGCGGAAAGAACTACAAGCTGCACTTGCCGCCCAATATTCCAGTCAAGCAGTTCTGGTCGGTCATCCTCTACGACAATCAGACCCGCTCCATGCTGCAGACCGACCAGCGTTGGCCAGCCGCAACCAGCCAGAACCCGAAACTCATGGTCAACGCGGACGGGTCAGTGGACGTCTATTTCGGGCCCAAGGCTCCGGCTGGGAAGGAGAACAACTGGGTGCAGACCATCCCCGGCAAAGGATGGAACACGCTCCTGCGCCTCTACGGCCCGCTTCAGCCGTGGTTCGACAAAACTTGGCGTCCCGGCGAGATTGAGCCGATATAGCAAGAAGGAGGTCCGAGCTTCGACTCGCCTCTTCATTTCCGCTCCTGGCCCATCTCGGACCTTCCGATCGGCCCTGGCCGACGTCGGCTGCTGGGGCTCAACCGGAAGTAAGCACTCGCGGGAGCGGAGGGCTGCTTTTGATCCCTAGCGGAAGTCAGCCTCATGTTGAGCCATTTCCTGCAGTCGTCGCCAGCCGGCTTCAGGTCGCGCAACAGCGCGGCAAATCCTGCAAAAATTGCAACCTTGTGACTCGCTGCTCGCCCGCCTCAGATGGGTCCAAGACGTCCACGATCAGAACCGAATCTCCATCTGGCTCGACGAAAACCTCGAAGCGGTTGAACTCGAAGCGCAATTGAGATGCCGAGGGTTCGGCCATTGCGCTCGTCAAAAGCGCCTTCACGCTAGGCGTGCATTCATAGGCCAGAAACTGTTCAAGGAGACTAGGCCACGTTTCATCGTGCATAGCGCGGTCCATCAGTTAAGACCCGTTCACATAACACTCCGCACTTTCGATGTCTCCTGCTGGCCGATTCCGTTGAAAAAGTCGGCAGTAGTTTCGTCGTGAACGCCATCTGTTTCGAGGACGAATTGGCGCGGTGTGGTTCACGCGGCGTCAGCGCGGGCATCGGGATCAGCTTGGCCATCTTACGAAGGTTCTGAGCGGCTGCAGCGAGGGTGAACTCGTCACGTGCGCCGTTCGGCCCTCTTAGTCGCAGCCGATCTAGCTTGAGGATGCGCTTGAGATGCGCGAACAGCATCTCAATCTTCTTGCGGAGCCGGCGTGAAGTGCGGCCTTCCCATGAGCTTGCGATCTCGCGTGCCATGTCGCGAGCGCCCTCGTAGATCGAGCGCGGCACTTTTCGAGCCGGGGTGTTGGGGCAACACCTGCTTCTTAGAGAGCATGCTTGACAATCGCGCTTGCTCGCACGGTAGAGGACCGTCGTGTCGTTGTTCACCAGCGTCCCTGTAGTGGTGAGGGGT